>CAWGLO010000028.1:0-417911 GCA_963823455.1 uncultured beta proteobacterium | reverse complement strand
GGCGTCTGGTCCACTTCGAGCACGCGGCCGATGCGCTCCCAGTTGAGGATCTGCCCGCAGCCGGCGAGGGGCGCCGCCCCTTCGCCCGTCCTGCGCTCGGCGGCCACGAGCCGGTGCAGGTTCTCCCGCAGCACGTCGCGGGCGAGGGTTGACTTGCCGGAACCCGACACGCCGGTGACCACCACCAGCCGTCCGAGAGGGATGCGGACATCGATGCGGCGCAAATTGTGCAGATTCGCCCCGACGATTTCCAGGGCGACGGTATCGTTCTCCACGGAACGCCGCGGCGTCAGCGGATGCCGCAGCGGCGCCGCCAGGCAGCGCCCGGTGATCGAATGCGGGTCGCGCAGGAGATCCTCGACCCTGCCGCTCGGCCACCACCTACCCGCCCCGGGTGCCGGCGCCCGGGCCGAGATCCAGTACGTGGTCGGCATGGCGGATGGTGTCCTCGTCGTGCTCCACCACCACCAGCGTGTTGCCCTTGGCCTGCAGCCGGTGCAGGGTGTCGAGCAGGACCCGGTTGTCGCGCGGGTGCAGGCCGATGGTGGGCTCGTCCAGGATGTAGCACACGCCCTGCAGGTTCGAACCGAGTTGCGAGGCCAGCCGGATGCGCTGCGCCTCGCCCCCCGACAGGGTGGGCGCCGAGCGGTCCAGCGCCAGATAAGAGAGGCCGACATCCTCGAGGAAGGACAGGCGCGAGCGCAGTTCGGCCAGCAGGTCGCGGGCGATCTCCGCGTCGCGCCCCGCCAGTTCCAGCGCCCCGAAGAACTTCGTCACCTCGGACACCGGCAGGGCGGTGAGATCGGCGATGGAGCGCTGCCGCAGGCGCACGGCGAGGGCCACCGGGTTCAGCCGCCTGCCGTCGCAGGCGGGGCAGACATGCTCCTCGCCCTCCCACCATTCGTTCCACCAGATCTCCTCGCCGCTCTGCTCCGGGTCGAAGCCGGGCAGGGCAAGGCCGGTGCCGAAGCAGCTTTCGCACCACCCATGCTTGGAGTTGAAGGAGAACAGCGAGGGTCCGGCTCGGCGAAGCTCTTGCCGCAGGAGGGGCAGGCGCGCTGGGTGGAGAACACCGCCTGCTGCAGTACCGGCGTGCCGTCGCCGTTGTCGATGGCGCGGACCAGTGTGTCGAGGGGCCAGATCACCTGGACCACGCCCTTGCCGTGGTCGAGGGCGCGCCGCAGGGCATCGCGCAACGCGTCTTCCTCACGCGGGAGACGACGATATCCGCCACCGGCAGTTCGATGCTGTGCTCGCGGAAGCGGTCCAGCCGCGGCCAGTTGGCCGTCGGCAGGAATGCGCCGTCCACCCGCAGATGGGTGTAGCCCTTGCCCCGCGCCCACTTGGCGAGGTCGGTGTAGATAGCCCTTGCGGTTGACCACCAGCGGCGCCAGCAGGCCGATGTGCTCGCCGCGGTGCTCGCGCAGCAGGCGGGCGACGATGGCGTCGCGGGTCTGGGGCTCGATGGGCAGGTCGCAGTCCGGGCAGTGCTGGGTGCCGAGCTTGACGTAGAGCAGCCGCAGGTAGTGGTGGATCTCGGTGAGGGTGCCGACGGTGCTCTTGTGCCCGCCGCGGCTGGTGCGCTGCTCGATGGCCACCGTGGGCGGGATGCCGAAGATCGCGTCCACGTCGGCCCGGGCGGCGGGCTGCGACGAACTGGCGGGCATAGGCGTTGAGCGATTCCAGATAGCGCCGCTGCCCCTCGGCGAACAGGATGTCGAAGGCGAGCGTGCTCTTGCCGCTGCCGGAGACCCCGGTGATGACGGTGAAGCGGTCGCGGGGGATGTCGACGTCAGGTCCTTGAGGTTGTGCTCGCGGGCGTGGCGGATGTCGATGGCCCAGCTCCGCCCTCGGCCCGCGCGGGGAGAGGGGAGCCATGGCGGTTCGCGCGACCAGCCATTGGCTCCTCTCGGCCTGACGGAGCGGGCTGGCGGCGCAGGGTCGCTTTCCAGCGCCGCCGCATACTCCTTGCGCCACGGCCGGTATGGATCCGTGCAGGCCAACCTCCGCGGCGTGCCGACGCATACCATCTGGCCGCCGCCGTCTCCCGCCCTCGGGTCCCAGGTCGATGAGCCAGTCCGCGGCGGCGATCACGTCCAGGTTGTGCTCGATCACCAGCAGCGAATGCCCCTGGCGATCAGCCGGCGGAAGGCCGTCGAGCAGCATCGCGATGTCGTCGAAGTGCAGGCCGGTGGTCGGCTCGTCGATCAGGAAGAGCATGCCCGCTGCGAGCTTTCCCCTTCCCGCGGAGGCCGTCCCCCGCCCGCCGACGCCCCGCCCTGGGCAGGTGCCCGGCCAGCTTCAGGCGCTGGGCCTCGCCGCCGGACAGGGTCGGCACCGGCTGGCCCAGACGCAGGTAGCCGAGGCCCGACCGCCGTCAGGGGCTCCAGCGCGCGCGCGAGCTCCGGTCTGGTCCGCGAAGAAATCCAGGCCTGCGTCACCGTCAGGTCCGAGCACGTCGGCGATGGACATCGCCGGCCCCGTCTGGTCGCGGGTCACCTCCAGCACCTCGGCGCGGTAGCGCCGGCCGTCGCAGTCCGGGCAGCGCAGATAGACGTCGGAGAGGAACTGCATCTCCACGTGCTCGAAGCCGTTGCCGCCGCAGGTGGGGCAGCGCCCGTTTCCGCCGGCATTGAAGCTGAAGGTCCCGGCGGTGTAGCCGCGCTCCCGCGCCAGAGGCGTCGCCGGCGAAGCGCTTGCGCACGGCGTCGAGGGCGCCGACATAGCTCGCCGGGTTGGAGCGCGAGGTCCGGCCGATGGGCGATCTGGTCCAGCAGCACGACGTCGCCGATCAGCTCCTGCCCCGTCGATGGCGCGGTGGGCGCCCGGCGCCTCCGTCGGATGGCCCTTGAGCTTGAGCAGGGCGCGGTAGAAGCACGTCCTGCACCAGGGTGGACTTGCCGGAGCCCGAGACCCCGGTGACGCACACCAGCCGATGGAGCGGGATCTCGACGTCGATGCCCTTGAGGTTGTGGTCGCGCGGCGCCGAGGATCTCGATGCGCGGCGTGCTCGCGACGGGTCGGGCGGCGGGCGGCGCCGGCGTCGGCCCGCTCGCCGCCCGGCCAGGTAGTCGCCGGTCAGGGTCGGCGGCGCGCGGCAGTTCGGCGGCGTCCCGTGGAACAGACCTGGCCGCCGTGCTCGCCGGGGCCGGGACCGATGTCGAGGATGCGGTCCGCGGCCAGCATGACCTGCGGGTCGTGCTCCACCACCAGCAGCGAGTTGCCCGCGTCGCGCAGGCGGTGCAGGACCCCGATGACGCGGTCCATGTCGCGCGGGTGCAGGCCGATGCTCGGCTCGTCCAGCACGAACAGGGTGTTGACCAGCGACGGTGCCCAGCGCCGTGGTCAGGTTGATGCGCTGGACCTCGCCGCCGGACAGGGTGCGCGACTGGCGGTCCAGGGTCAGATAGCCCAGGCCGACCTCGCACAGGTAGCGCAGGCGGGCGCGGATCTCGGTCAGCAGCAGGTCGGTCGGCCTGGTCCAGCGGCGCCGGGCAGCTGCAGGCCGGCGAAGAAGTCGCGGCAGCGGTCGATGGGCAGCAGCATGAGGTCGTGGACGTCAGGCCCGGCAGCGCGTCCAGCAGCGGGCGCGGCCACGTGACCGCAGGCGGCAGGAAGCGCTGCGGCGCAGGCAGCACGCGCTGCGCATCGTCCGTCGTCCCGAGCCGCCAAACCAGCGCCTCGTCTTGAGCCGGCTGCCGTCGCAGGCGGCGCAGAGGTGTAGGAGCGGTACCGGGAGAGCAGCACCCGGACATGCATCTTGTAGCTCTTGGTCTCCAGCCAGTCGAAGAAGCGGCGGACGCCGTACCAGCCCACTTGCTCCGTTCTCCACTTCGCCTCGCCCTCCAGCACCCAGTGGCGGTCGCTCGGGCGAGAGTTCGCGCCAGGGCACGTCCGTCGGGATGCCGCGGCGGTGGGCAAAGCCCATCAGGTCCTCCTGGCATTCCCGGTAGCTGTCGGTCTGGAAGGGCTTGATCGCGCCGTCGAGCAGCGACTTGGACTCGTCCGGGACGACCAGGCCCCAGTCGATGCCGATGGTGCGCCCGAAGCCGCGGCAGGTCTCGCAGGCGCCGACCGGCGAGTTGAAGGAGAACAGGCTGGGCGTGGGATCGCCGTAGTCGATGTCGCAGTCCGGGCAGTGCAGGTCGGCGGAGAAGCGCCAGGTCGCCGCCGGCGCGCCGGCATCGTCCAGCGGGTGACACGGCGACGCGCCCGTGGCCCACCCGCAGCGCCGCCTCCAGCGCCTCGATCACCCGCGCGCGCTCGGCCGGCGACAGCGCAAGCGGTCCTGCACGACCTCCAGCGTGTCGCCGCTGCGGGCGTGGAGGCGCGTGTAGCCCTGCGCGTCCAGCAGCTTCAGCACTTCCGCTCGCTGAAGTTCTGCGGGATCGGCACCGGGAAGGCGATCGACCAGCCGCGGATCGCCGGCGGCTGCGGCGCGCTCGGCAGCAGCTCGTCGCAGATCGACTCGGGCGTGTCGCGCCGCACCGGCCGGCCGCAGCCGCGGCAGAACAGCTGCGCGGCGCGGGCGAACAGCAGCTTCAGGTGGTCGTTCAGCTCCGTCATGGTGCCGACCGTCGAGCGCGAGGTGCGCACCGGGTTGGTCTGGTCGATGGCGATGGCCGGCGGGATGCCGTCGATGCGATCCACCTGCGGCTTGTCCATGCGGTCGAGGAACTGCCGCGCGTAGGGCGAGAAGGTCTCGACGTAGCGCCGCTGGCCCTCGGCGTAGAGCGTGTCGAAGGCGAGCGACGACTTGCCGGAGCCGGAGACGCCGGTGACGACGATCAGCTCGTCCAGCGGCAGGTCGAGGTCGAGGTTCTTGAGATTGTTCTGGCGCGCCCCGCGGATGCGGATGGCGTCGGAGGGGTCGGCTGACATGCTCGTGAAGGGGAAAGGATTGTTGCGCGGAGGAACGCATTTTATCCATGCGCGGCCGATCACGCCTGTCGGCGCTTGACCGAGGAAAATCAGTCTGCGCAGAATTCAGTACAGATCGGTGCAGACTACAGAGGTGCCTGCATGGCCATCACTGCCAAGGGCATCATCCCGCTGACCCAGGCGCGCTCCCGTGCTGTCAGAGATCGCGGACGAGGTGAAGGCTGGCGCGGAAAGGATCATCAGCAAGAACGGCGAGAGCTACGTCGCGCTCGTCGACGCCGACCGTCTCGACTACTGCCATCGGCTCGAACGGGAGCGCATCCATCTGACGCTGCTCGAAGAAGCGGAGCAGGGGTTGGCGGACATCGCCGAAGGACGAGTGAAGGACGCCCGTCAGGTCATCGGTCGACTCAAGGCCAAACGCGAAATCGCGTAAGGCCGAATGGTTTCGAAGAAGACGGCGGTCAACCTCACTGCCAACTTCGAGTCAAACCTGGCAGTCATCGAAGACTTCTGGATCGAGGCGGACGCGCCGCAAGCCTACGACAGCTTGCTGGCCGGCCTTCTGGAAACCGTGATCCCGAACCTGGAGCAGTTCCAGAAGACGGGGCGCCCTTTCCTTGCGCGCCAAGCTCAGTCGATCCAGTCGCAGGCCACGATCGAGCGCCTGCAAGCACGAATCGGCCGGGGCGAGATTCGGGAGTACCTCTCCGACGAGTACTTGATTCTGTACGCACTGATCGGTGTCGCCGCATACCTCCTGTCCATCCGGCACCACCGGCAGTTGTCCTTCGACTTTCGGGGATTCTGGCCGCGATAATCGACTCGTCGAATTTGTCGATTGAGATAGTTCGAACGCCTTTGGCCGCACTATGAGAAGGCTCAAACGGTGATCCAGATCAATCTGATATCGATGCCATCGTGCTACAAGTTCTTGCTGCGCAATACGATCTAATGGAGGGTCAAATGAGGGGCGCAACATTGGTCGCGGCCGCTTCATGTTGGTGGTCGCGAGTACGCCGCAGGCAGCGGTCGACGATCTCGATGTGATGATTGCCGGATGCAAGGCGCTGAAGCAGGCTTCCAAGCGCGAGCAGTGCCTGGAAGCCGCCCTGAGAATGTCCAAGGGCGCCGAGCGTGGAGAGCCGCCGCCTGCGGCCACGGTAACGGAGCCAAAGTCAGATGAGGAACTGCAGCGGGAGCGCGTCGCATCCCAGCGCAGGAAGTTCGAGCTGGTAGAACGGGCTGCCACGGCGCTGCGTGCGGCGACGGAGGTTGGCGTGAGTTACCGGGAATACGGCCCGTTGGTGCAGCAATTTGCGACGGAGGTGGCGCTCCTCGGCAAGGGGACTCCCTCACCGCAAGAGCGCTCTGCGCTCGATCTATACGAACAGGCTATTATTGCCTACCAAGACGCAGGAAAATTTTGGAACGCCAGCGTCGAGTTTTTCGCTCGACGAGACAACGTGATCGCGTATCCCGGCGGGCTACCGCTTGAACTGACCAGGATGGGATGGGTAGCTGACAAGTATGGCATCGCGACACAGAAGGCCGACATTTGGGGCCTGAACCGTGGCATACAGCAGTCCTATGGCCTAACTCGGATCTGGGCCGAAGCCCAGCGCCTGATTGACGAGGCGGATCAGACGCTGATCGCGGCGGTGAAGTAGTGTGCACATTAGTTGAGGCAAACAAAACGGCCCAAGTTCGACTGTCTCGCGCATTCACCGATTCTGCGCTTGCGATAGGTCCGCCGCAGCGCAGACCGTCCGCCTAGCATTCCTAGCCGACGCTGGCGATCATCCCGCTGGCCAGGGCGGATGCGCTTCGCTCGCCGGTGCCATCGAAGAAATGCACCGCGCCGCCTTCGTCGCACACCCACACTTCCTGCGCTCCGGCGGCGAGGTAGAGCAGCGTCTTGTGGCGCATCTCCTCCCAGGTATTGGAAGGAGACATGATCTCGACGCAGATTTGCGGTGCACGGAGCAGCAAGCCTCGCGCGTCCGTGTCCTCGGTGAAGTCGGGAGCCGCGACCGCCAGATCGGGCGCCTTGACTCCGTCGGCGGTGTGAACGCCGACTTTCGGCCATACCCGCCAGCCGTTCAGGAGCGAGCGGATTGCCACGGCGATGCGGTCTGCACGTTTGGCATGGGGAAGGCCGATGGGCGGATTCATGATGATTTGTCCTTGTCCATTGGTTTCCCACGAGGCGTCGAGCTTGAGGCTGAGGCCGAACTCGATCGCAGCTTCGACTCTGGGATCGGGAACGAAACAGTGCGGTGCGTTCATGCCGGAACCCTCCTGATCATTCTCTCAGCCCGCATTCTAGAGCTGCAGTCGATGCTGCCCCGTCCGGCGGAAGACCGTGGCTGCATCTTGGTCGTCGGGGTCAGTGTCGAATCTTTCTTTTTGGGGCTCATCCTTTCGCCCAGGACAAGTCCGCCCAGACCGTTCGATGTGCCTCACCCCCTGAATCCTACACCGCCTGCAACAGGGACTCGACTTTCACGGCGTCGGAGGGAACGACGATGCGCACGTCTTCCGTGCGGTCCAGCAGGCAGGCATACAGCAACGCTGGCACACCGTTGCCGGCGCGCCGGAGACTATCGGAGTCAGGCGCCCTTTATCCTGCAAGCTGACTCGCCGGCAACTAGGAGATCGGCCCCGGCAGGCGAATGGATACTGCGAACCTGCTGGCGTTTCGCTCCCCGGTCGCGTCGTGATAGGTGATCGTCCCGTCGTCCGCAGCGATCCAGACCTCTTGTGCGCCGGCCTTGAGAAAGGCGCGAATCTTTTCCTGGATTTCGGCGTCCGAGTTTGAGGGTGATGTGATCTCGACGCAGATCTCCGGTGCCATCGGATAAGGCGTCGTTTCGCCGTAGGCTTGTGCAAACTGCCGCGAGCCCCAGACCACGTCGGGTACCCGGATGCCGATGTCGGTCAGTATCGACGCTTCGGTGACCACGATTCCGTCCGGCACTTGACGCAACAGCTCTGCCGCGATGAGGCTCTGCAGCCGTCCGTGGCGGTTGCTCTCCGGTGTCATCTCGATCTTCCCCCAGGCATTGAGCTCGATCTTGTAAGGCAGGCTGCAAAGGGCAGGATCGTTGAGGATCGCGGCCCAGCGCAGGGTCAGCGCTTCGGGTGTTGTCGCAGTTCCCATGCCTGACTGCTCCGGTCAAAGCGAATTCAAATTATACGCACAGGCCGCATAACCAATTCAAGCATGGAGTGGCCTTCGGACCACGTTTGTGTATGAGCGAAAGGGGCTCGCGGTGGGAAACGCGCAGCGATTTCCACGGCAAGCTCCGCGTTTCGCCGTCAGGCGAACTATCCACATAGCCAAAAACGAGGTCGGTTTGGAAAGTGATCGGCCACAGCCAGCGTGGCGGGATTGCTGGTGGATGGAAAGTGGGCCTCGTTCGGACGGAGAGACGGCCGCTACTTGCGAAATTCCAGCTCGTGCGAGTCAGCGTTCTCGTCGTCCGCAGACTTGACAGCGTAGTACTTGTCGTCGAGCTTGAAGAGGACCCGGCACCATTGCTCGGTCGCCCTCGGCCATTCCACTGTGACGCAATACTTCCCGTTGTCGCCGATGCGCCAACTGCCGGATCCTTGGAAGCTGCGCATTCTGGGAGTCGTCGTGGTCGGATCGAAGCCCGACGCGATGAACTTTCCATCGGCGTCATTCGCCCATCGTCTGGTGACACCACTTACACTGACGCTCGTGACCTTCGCTCCGGGCACGATCTCCTGGACCTCTGCGACGGAGAGCTGCTTCGCCCCCTTGGCCAGGAGGTCGCGCAGTTTCAGGTTTGATGACTGTTGGGCTTGCGCCAGAGCAGATGCGCACAGGATAGCCACCGCGAGGATGGCCAGATTCCGAACCCGGCGAACGGGTCGGGGCACGCTTTCGATATTCATTCTTTCCTCCCTTGCCATGCAACCCAAGAATCATGCTAGCAGTGCGGTGGAAATAGTTCATTGACGAATGAGTGGAAATGAAGACGAGCGAAAGGGGGGCTTCGCCGCCGCAGCGGTCGCTCCATCGCGCAAGACGGCGACTCGACCAATGCTTGGCTATATCCGACCAATATGGTAGGGTATTGGGCAATTTCGAAACAGCCCCTATGCAGGGAGGAGAACCGATCATGACCGGACAGCAAGAGCACACCAGCGACGCGGCGCAGCCCGTGGAAGACAACCGGATGAGCTTCGACGATGCGGTCGAGTACGTGATCCGGCGCCGCGGCGCCGCCTTCGCGGTGACGCCCGTGTTCGACGAGGACCACGAACTGGCCGCCGGCGCGCGCATTTTCCTGCTGGCGGCGAGCGGCGAAGGCGGCTACCACATGCACTTCATCGCCGGGCCGTTCTTCTCCGCCGCCTATGCCGCCAACGAGAAGATGTCCGCCGAGGAAATCCCCGAGCGCGTCCGGGAATTGCGCTTCATGCCCACCCGCTTCGAGGAGGACTGGCTCTCCGACCAGGTCCAGCTCCTGATCCAGAAACTGATGCAGGCTTCCGGCACCGAGACGCCGCACATGCCCGACTACCAGAACTCGCCGCGCCAGCAGGCGGCGGCCGAGGTGGTGTTCCCCGTCGCCTTCATCGGCAAGGGCAGCAAGAGCAAGCACTGACTCCGCGCTCCGGCCGGCCCGCTCATGGGCCGGCCGGGGGATCTGCTCCCTCCCCGGCGGCCGGACGGCCGCTTCAATCGACCGGTTGACGTGGGTCAAGCCGCCCTCGTCGCGCCGTGATTACCTTGACCTCGCGGCAGCCGCAGCGCTCGCCCGGCGCGGGCGGCAGATCGGAGTTCAACGATGGAAGACGTATTCGGCTTCGCCGACGAGTTCGGTCCCGCCAAGATCATCCATGTCCATGAGCCTTCCCTCGGCCTGAAGGCCGTGCTGGTGGTGGACAACGTTTCCCGCGGTCCCTCCATCGGCGGGCTGCGCATGGCGCCGGACGTCAGCACCGTCGAATGCTTCCGCCTCGCCCGCGCCATGACGCTGAAGAACGCGGCGGCCTGCCTGCCCCACGGCGGCGGCAAGTCGGTGCTCTACGGCGATCCGCGCATGCCGCGCGAACGCAAGGAAAGTCTGGTCCGCGCCTTCGCCCACGCCCTGAGGAACGAGCAGGACTACATCTTCGGCCCGGACATGGGCACCGACGAAACCTGCATGGCCTGGGTCAAGGACGAGATCGGGCGCTCGGTGGGCCTGCCGGCGGCGGTCGGCGGCATTCCGCTGGACGAGATCGGCGCCACCGGCTGGGGCCTGTTCCACGCCGCCGAGGTGGCGGTGCGCCACTGCGACTTCAGCCTCGAAGGCGCGCGCGTGGCGATCCAGGGCTTCGGCGCGGTGGGCCGGCACGCCGCGCGCTTCCTCGCCGCCAAGGGCGCGATCCTGGTCGCCGCGGCGGATTCGCGCGGCACCATTCGCAATCCCAAGGGCATCGACGTGGCGCAACTGACGGCGCTGAAGGCCGCAGGCGGGACGGTGTGCGACTATCCGGACGGCGAGCGCCTCGATCGCGATGCGGTGATCGACGTCGAGTGCGACATCTGGATTCCGGCGGCGCGGCCCGACGTCATCCGCGAGGACAACGTCGCGCGTCTCCGGACGAAGCTGGTGCTGCAGGGCGCCAACATTCCCTTCACGCCGGGCGCCGAGAAAGCTGCTGCACGAGCGCGGCGTGCTCGTCGTGCCCGACTTCATCGCCAATGCCGGCGGGGTGATCTGCGCCGCCATGGAGTACCACGGGGCGACGCAGGGGGCGGCCTTCGAGGTCATCGCCGAGAGGATCCACGACAACACCGAGGCCGTGCTGGCCAAGGCTGCGGCCGGGGGCGGTCGCTGCCGCGGCAGGCGGCGCTCGGCCTCGCCAAGGAGCGGGTGAAGCAGGCGATGAGCTACCGCCGCTTCCCGATCCTTTGACCCAGGCCGAAGGGCAGCACGCGATGTTCCGCATCCGCTTCCATGGCCGCGGCGGCCAGGGCATGAAGACCGCCGGCCAGATCCTGGGCACCGCCTTCTTCCGTAGAAGGCTTCGAGGTGCAGGACGCCCCGCGCTACGGCGCCGAACGCCGCGGCGCGCCGATCTTCGCCTATGTGCGCGCCGACCGCCGGCCGATCAAGGAGCGCGGCGTCATCACCCGGCCCGATCTGGTGATCGTGGCCGACGAGACGCTGGTTCCGATGCCTGCCGCCGGCGTGCTGCAGGGCGTGACCGGGCACACGGTGCTGCTCCTCAACAGTACAGAGCCGGCGGAGTCCTGGCGGCAGCGGCTCAAGTTCGCCGGCACGGTGCTGACGCTGCCCGCGGCCGGATCGGCCGCGGACAGCGCTGCGCTCGCGTTCATCGGCGCGGTCTGCGCCGGCGCCGCGGCGCGACTCGTCGGCGTCGTACGGCGCGAGAGTCTGGTGGCGGCGATCCGGGCCGAGATCGCGCGCTACGGCGAGGTCGCCGTGGAGCAGAATCTGGAGCAGGCGCTGGCGGCCTTCGACGCCATGGCCGCCCATGCCGGCGTCGTGGCCGCGGGCGCCGGCATCGGCGCCGAGAGCTACGCGTCGCCGCAGTGGATCGACCTGCCCTTCGATCCGGCCCGCGTGTCGGCGCCCGACATCCATGCCACCGCCACCAGCGAACTCGTCGGCACCGGCCTCTGGCGCACCCTGCGGCCGGTCATCGACTACGAGCACTGCAACCGCTGCTCCTGGATCTGCAGCACCTTCTGTCCGGACAGCGCCATCCGCGTGGAGGCCGACCATACGCCGCGCATCGACTACGAGCACTGCAAGGGCTGCATGGTGTGCGTCGCGGTGTGCCCGCCGCATGCGATCCGCGCCGTGCCCGAGCATGCGCAGGCGCAGGAGGCGGCGACATGAGCCGCGTCCTGCTCACCGGCAACGGCGCCGCGGCCTGGGGCGCGCGCCTGGCCGAGGTCGACTACGTGCCGGCCTTTCCCATCACGCCGCAGACCGAGATCATCGAGACGCTGGCCGCCTGGTTCGAGCGCGGCGACATGGACGGCCGCCTGGTCACGCTGGAGTCCGAGCACTCGATGATCACCGCCGCCGCGGCCGCCGCCGCCACCGGCGTGCGGGTGTTCACCGCCACCTCCAGCCAGGGCCTGCTCTACGCGCATGGAGATGATCTACACCGTGGCCGGCTGGCGCGCGCCCTTCGTGCTGGTCAACGTGTCGCGCGGCGCTGGCGACGCCCGATCACCCTGGAGCCGGATCACACCGACGTCCTGGCGGCGCGCGACTCGGGCTTCCTGCAGATCCACTGCGCCACCTGCCAGGAAGTGCTCGACAGCGTGCTGATGGCCTACCGGCTCGCCGAGCATCCCGCGCGTGCGGCTGCCGGTGATCGTCAACCTGGACGGCTTCTATCTGTCCTTCACCCGCGAGCCGGTCGAGATTCCGGAGCCGGAGCGGTGCGGCGCTTTCTGCCCGCCTTCGATGCCGAGAGCGTCGAATTCCGCGCCAGCCGGCCGGTGAGCCAGGCGGTGGCGGTGCTGGGCGGCTCGCCCTACTCCTACTTCCGCTACGAGACGCACCTCGCGGCGCAGCAGGCGCTCGCACGTGTACGACGAGGTCGCGCGACGCCTTCGCGCGCCGAGTTCGGGCGCCAGCATCCTGCGGTGCGAGGCCTATCGCTGCGACGACGCGGAGATCGTGTTCTTCATGATCGGCGCCTTCGCCACCAAGGCGATGGATGCGGTGGACCGCCTGCGCGACGCCGGCGCCAGGGTCGGGCTGGTGCGGCCGCGGCTGCTGCGGCCCGTGGCCGGTAGCGGCTTTGCGGCGGCTGCTCCTGGGCCGGGCGGCCGTGGCGGTGATCGACCAGAACCTGTCGATGGGCAAGGGCGGCGTGCTGCAGGCCGAACTGGCGGCGGCGCTCTACGGCCAGCCGGGGGCGCCGCTGCTGCTGAGTTTCGTCGGCGGCCTCGGCGGGCGCGACGTCAGCGCCGAGGAGTTCTACGAGATGGCGCGTATCGCGCGCCAGGCCGTGACGGACGGCGCGGCGCCGCCGCCGCGCCTGCTCTACACGCGGAACGGAACTGCGGGAAGTGCGCAAGCTGCAGGCGATCGCGCTGGCGGAGCGACGGTGCCGTGGGAGACAAGCCATGAACGCAGCGGGAATCCGCAGCCTGAAGGATCTGCCCTCGGCCCATCTGCTGGGTGCCGGCACGCCGATGTGCGCCGGCTGCGGCGGCCTGGAGGCGCTGCACGAGATCTACGACCTGCTCGGCGGCAAGACCGTGTTCGTGAACGCCGCCGGCTGCATGACGCTGCTGTCGGTCTATCCGTTCACGCCCTTCCGCGGATCGCTGGCTCTACACCTCGATGGCCTCGGCTGCCGGCCGGCGCCCAGGGCGTGCGCGATGCCCTCGACATTCTGCTGCGCAAGAGGCGGCTGGCGGCGGACGAGGACCTCGACCGCCGTCGTCCTCGCCGGCGACGGCTCGAGCCTACGGCATGGGGCTGTCGGCCACCTCCGCCGCCATCGAGCGCGGCCTCGACTTCCTCTACATCTGCTACGACAACGAGGGCTACGGCAACACCGGCCAGCAGTCCTCCGGCGCCACCCCGCACGGCGCGCGCACCGCCACCAGCGCGCGGTTACGCGGGCGAGAAGAAGGATCTGTTCGCGATCTGGGCGGCGCACAAGCCCGCCTATGTCGCGACGGTGATCGGCGCCGAGCCGCTCGATCTGGCGCGCAAGATGGAGAAGGCGATGCAGCTCAAGGGGCCGCGCCTGATCCTGGCGCTGGCGCCCTGTCCCACCGGCTGGGACTACGATCCCAAGGACACGGTGGATATCGGCCGGCTCGCGGTGAAGTCCGGCATGTGGCCGCTCAAGGAATATGTCGATGGCGAAAGTGACTCACAACCGCGTTCCGCATCCGCGGCTGCCGGTGGAGGAGTATCTGAAAACGCAGGGGCGCTTCCGCCACCTGTTCGAGCCGCAGCGCGACGAAGAGACGCTGCAGCGCATCCAGGCGCGGGTGGATGACTACTGGCGCGGCGTCGCCGAGTGATCCGGCTGGCGGCGTCTGCGCCGGCGGATCCATGCTTTAATTCGCCCATGGAACGTATCGCTTCCCTCGACACCGGCTTGCACAGCGCCGCGCTGAACAACGCTTGCGACCGTGCCCTGCTGCGGCAGCATGTCGCCGAACGGCAGCGGGCGTTGCTGCGCTTCTGGCGCAGTTCTCCCGCCGCCAGCATCGGTGCCCATCAGGCCGCGGATCGCGAACTGCGGCTCGACTACTGCCGTGCCCGGGGCATCGAAGTGGTGCGCCGGCCCAGCGGCGGCGGGGCGATCTATCTCGACCCGCAGCAGTTGGGATACAGCCTCGTGCTCGACCGCGCGCAGGTGGGGTCCGACCTCTCCTTCGTCCAGGTGCTGGAGCGCTTCGGCGCCGCGCTTGCGGCAGGGCTGATGCGCCTGGGTGTCGTCGCGCAGTTCTCGCATCCGAACGACCTGGAAATCGCCGGGCGCAAGATCGCCAGCTTTTTCGTCGCCGCGAACCGGTCCTCGCTGCTTCTGCACGGCACGGTACTCCTCGACGCCGACATCCGAACCATGCTGGAAGCATTGCGCGTGCCGACCGAGAAGCTGTCGCCGGACGGTCTGGCGGCGGCGCGGGACCGCCTCGTCACTTTCGGGGAATGCCTGGGCGGGATTCCGCCGCTTCACATCGTCCGACAGGCGCTGCAGGACGGTTTGGCCGAAGTCCTGGGTATGGAATTCCGCGACCTGCCGGAAATCGAGCCGGACATCCGGCCGGATGCCGAAGCCATATCGGACGAGGCGGCATGGGCGAGGGCGGTCGATTGGAGCGATGCGCAGGAGGACTGGCTGGAAGCCCTGTGGCAGACCGAGGGCGGGACAGTGCGCGGCCGGGCGCGGCTGTCGCCCGACGGCAGCCGCCTGGCACGCGTCGAATTCGCAGGCGATCTCCATTTCGAGCCGGCCGCTGCGCTGGACCGGCTCGCCCACGAACTCGAAGGCACGGAACTGGAAACGCTGGACCACCGTGTGGAATCGTTCTTCGTCCGAACGCCGGCGGCGATGATCGGTTTCGGCGCGCCGGATCTGGTCCGCCTGCTGCACCTGCTGGCCGACAAGCACCGCGCGCGCCGCGAGATCGGCCTCAGTCTGGAAGATGCCAATGCCCTCATGGTGCATGCGCCCCACGACCTGCCGGCCCGCGCCATCCTCGGCCAGGCCAGCGTCATGCTCGTGCCGTACTGCGCCAAGCCCTCCTGGTGCAAGTGGCGCCACGAGGACGGCTGCACCGAGTGCGGTCTGTGCGAAGTGGGCGAGGCGTACCGCATGGCGCGCGAGCGCGGCATGCGCGTCACCAGCATCACCAACTACGAGCATCTCGTCGCGACCCTGGCCAAAATGCGCGCCGGCGGCGAGCAGGCCTACGTCGGGATGTGCTGCAGCAACTTCTTCATCAAGCGCCATCGCGCCTTTCGCGACGCCGGCCTGCCGGCGGTGCTGATGGACATCAGCGGCTCCAACTGCTACGAGTTGCAGCAGGAAGATCAGGCCTATGCCGGGCGCTTCGCGGCGCAGGCGACGTTGAACGCGAAGCTTCTGGAGCAGGTGATGCGCTTCGTTCCGCCGCTCGGTCCGTCGAAGGAATGAATCTGCGCCGCGCAGACGCGCGCCTCAGTTCTTGGTCGCTTCCTTGGCCTTGTCGGTGAGATCCCGCGTCGCTTCCTTCGTCGCCTCGGCTGCCTTGGTCGTCGCTTCCCTGGTCGCCTCGGCTGCGTCGGCGGCAGCGTCCTTCGTGGCTGCGGCGGCTTTCGCCGCAGTGTCCCTGGTTGCGTCCACCGCCTTCGCCGCCGCGTCCTTGGTCGCGTCCACCGCCTGATTCGCGGCCTCCTTCGTCGCCTCCACGGCCTTGCTGCCGGTTTCCTTGGCCGCGCTCATCGCATCCTTGGCTTCCTGCGTGGCGGCGTCGGCCGCTGCGCTCACCGCCTCGCCTGCCTTCTTGGCGGATTCCTTGGCCGCCTCCACCGATTCCTTGGCCGACTGCGACGCTTCCTTGGCCTTCTCGGCGGTGACGGGGTTCTCCGTCCTGCTGCAGCCGATCAGGCCGAGCGCGACGACCAACGCTATCCAGTATCCGTGCTGATGCATGACATCTCTCCTTTCGATCGAAGGGCAGGCCGCAGGAAGCTGCGTCCCTCGCGTTTCCCGAGACGCGGGCCGCGCCCGTGCGGTTTCAAACGAGGTCGCGCGCCGTCAGTTCATCCTTGAGGTAGGCGTAGTAGATCGGGGCGGCGACCACGCCGGCAATGCCGAACATGGCCTCCATCGTCAGCATGGCCAGAAGCAGTTCCCACGCCCGGGCGTGGATGCGCGAGCCGACGATGCGCGCATTCAGGAAGTATTCCAGCTTGTGAATCACGACCAGGAAAGCCAGCGATCCCAGCGCCACCTGCGGCGAGTGGGCCAGGCTCACGATGATGATGATCGAATTGGAGATGAGATTGCCGATCACCGGCAACAGGCCGACGATGAAGGTTATGACGATCATCGTCTTGGTGAATGGAAGATGCACGCCCAGCAGCGGCAGCACCAGCGCCAGATAGATCGCGGTGAATATCGTATTGATGACGGAGATGCGCACCTGGGCAAAGACGATGCGGCGAAAGGCCTCGCCCAGGCGCATCGCGCGCTCGATGAGGGCACGGGACAGCGGCCTGTAACCGTGGATCGGCCGCACCTCCTGCAATGCGATCATGGCGCCGATCACCATGCCGACCAGGATGTGGGCGAAGACGCGGCCCGCCTCCTTGCCAGCGATCTGCAGTTCTCCCGCGTGGCTGCGCAGCCAGCCCACGATCGCCGTCTTCAGGCGCTCGGCCGTGTCCGGCAGAAGCTCTACGACGGAGGGCGGCAGAGTCGTGCGCGCGCCTTCGAGGATCTCCGCCATCTTCTGCAACAGCCGCGGCAGGCTGCCGGCGTCGCTGCGGAAGAAGGCGATGGTGGCGACGGTCGCCACCGTGAACAGACCGACCACCAGGAACGAGAGCAGGGCCACGGCCACCAGCTTCGCGCGCTCGCTGGAGAGGCGCCGTTCGAGGTACGGTGCGACGATATGGACGAGTTCATAGACCAGCAATCCCGCCAGCAGCGCGGCCAGCAGATGGAGCTTGAGCACCAGCAGCAGCGCCGCGCCGGCGAGCAGCCAGGCGCCGATGTTGACGGCGCTCGGTCGGGCGGGCGGATGCGGGAGGGACGTGTTCAAGGCGGATCGATGGCGTGGTCGCGCGCTTCGCAATGCGCACGCCGTGGGACGGGCGAACCTGCATGCAGCACGCTTGCCGGGAGGAAATGATAGCAGGTGCGGCCTGGCTCCGCGGCCGGATTGCGAATGCGCATGGAGCTTGTCCGGGCAGCAGTCGTAGAATTTTGCTGGTGCAGCAATTCGCCTGCGTCGCGTTGACTGCGGAGGACACGCATCATGCTCAAGCCCGAAGAACTCCTCGCCAAGGCAGCCCAGCCGTCGCAGGACGCCCTGCGCCTGCATCCGTTCTACAAGGGCAAGATCCAGACCTTGCCCAAGTGTGCCATACGCGACCTCAAGGACTTCGCCGTCTGGTACACGCCGGGCGTGGCGGCGCCGTGCCAGGCCATCCAGGCCCAGCCGGAACTGGTCTACGAGCACACCAACAAGGGCAACCTCATCGCCGTCGTCTCCGACGGGACGCGGGTGCTGGGCCTGGGCGACATCGGACCGGAGGCCGGCCTGCCGGTGATGGAAGGCAAGGCGCTGCTGTTCAAGTACCTGGGCGGGGTCGACGCGGTGGCCCTGTGCCTGGGAACGCAGGACGCGGACGAGTTCATTCGCACGGTGAAGCTGCTGGAGCCGTCCTTCGGCGCCATCAATCTGGAGGACATCGCCCAGCCCAAGTGCTTCCGCATCCTCGATGCGCTGCGCGCGCAGATGAACATCCCGGTGTGGCACGACGACCAGCAGGGCACCGCGGTGGTGGTGCTGGCCGGTCTGCTCAACGCGCTGGCCATCGTCGGCAAGGATCTGCGGCGGGCCCGCATCGCGATGGTCGGCATGGGTGCGGCAAACATGGCGAGCTATCGGCTGCTCAAGGCCTGGGGCGTGCCGCCGGCCAACGTCACCGCCTGCGACAGTCGCGGCGTGCTGCACGCGGGGCGGGACGACATCGCCGCAGCGCGCGAGCAGTATCCCGACAAGTGGCGGGTTTGCAGCGAATCGAACGGCGACAAGGTCACCGGCGGCATCGCCGAGGCCCTGCGCGGGGCCGACGTCTGCCTCGCCTTCTCCCGGCCCGATCCGTCCACGATCAAGCCGGAATGGGTGAGGGAAATGGCGCGGGACGCCGTGATATTCGCCTGCGCCAATCCGATTCCGGAAATCTGGCCGTGGGAGGCACAGGAGGCGGGCGCACGCATCGTCGCCACCGGGCGCGGCGACTTCCCCAATCAGGTGAATAACTCCCTGTGCTTTCCGGCGATCTTTCGCGGCGTTCTGGACGTGCGTGCCCGCGCCATCACCGAAGAGATGGCCATCGCCGCGGCGCGCGAACTGGCAGCTTTCGCCGCCGAGCGCGGCACGCACGAGGACAGCATCCTGCCGCGCATGGACGAATGGGAAGTCTATCCGCGAGTGGCCGTCGCCACCGCCCTGGAAGCACAGCGGCAGGGCGTGGCGCTGCTGGCTCTGGAGCGCGGCGCGCTGCTGGAGCGGGCGACGCAGATGATTCGCAACGCCCGGGAATCAACTCAGGCATTGATGCGCGAAGGCCTCATCGCCGCGCCCCCGGCGCAGCCCTGAGGCCATTGCCGTCAGTGCGACGGCAGCGCTTCGAGCATCCGTTCGTCCCAGACGAGGGGCGTCGGTGTTCTGGCAATCGCATCGCGCAGCCGGCGAATGTGTTCGTCCTCGTCAGAAGAAATCGCGGCCGCCAGTTCCTTCGCTTCTGCATCGTGGCTGGTCGCGACGACCTGCTCGAACAGTGCCTTGGTGCGCTGCTTGTTGCGCAATGCGATGTCCAGTGCGTCGTGCGGTGTCATCAGATGAAACAGTTCGTGCGAGACCGCCTCGGGAGGCGCATCGTCCACCCAGCTGTGCTCGACGGACGGGATGCGCGGCAGCGTCATGCGCGCTGCGCTGGCAGCGAGCAGGTCGGCTTGTCGCGCGTCGAATCCTGCAAGTTGCCCGAACAGTTCTGCCGTCGCTTCCTCGCCGCGCTCGGCCATCAAATCGGCGAACTCCGCGTAACGCGTTGCGGCTTCGCGCTCGATGGCGACGGCGTGCGCATAGCACTCCGCAATCGTTCCAATCGGTTTGCTTGAACCCATGGTCTTTCTCCTTTGTTGTAGGACCGTGACCCGCGGCCATGAGTTCAATCTACTACGTTTGTGTGAAGCGAGAAAGACACACTGCAACATGAACTGCACCTGTCGCCTGCGGACGACAGGAGGCCGTCTCCGACGTCTGTCACAGTGATGCGATGGTCATGTCCTGCGCGATGCGGCGCTTCGTGCCCGCTCCACGACACGAGTGCGACGGATCTTCGTTCGTCGAACTGACCATGATCGGCAAGGACGGCCAGTTCAAGCACTGAGGCCGCACCGGCGATCCGCCGCAGAGGCCGCCTGGCGTCCGCGCCTGCGCCTGTGGCTGACTAAGCCTGCTTGCCCCACGAATCGCGCAGCGTGACGGCGCGGTTGAAGACCGGTCTTGCCCGGTGCGGAGTCGACGCGGTCGGCGACGAAGTAGCCGTGGCGCTCGAACTGGAAGCGGTCTCCGGCTTGGCGCCGCGCTCAGTCCGGGTTCGAGATAGGCGGTGATGATCGCGGGTCGAATCGGGATTGAGGTCGTCGCGGAAATCGTAGTCCTCCCGGATCTCGGGCTCCTGCGCGCGCGATCCACATCCTCGTCGTCCAGTCGCCGCTGTGCTCGGCGGCGGCGAGCGACTGCTGCACGGCGTCGCGGTCCTTGCGCGAACCGGGGAAGGGCACCTTGAACAGCCGATCGTAGAGCCGCACCTCGGCGGCGAGCGCGTGCTCCGCGCTGACCCAGTGGATGTTGCCCTTCACCTTGTAGGTGTCGGCGCCCGGCGTGCCGGACTTGGAGTCCGGCAAGTATTCGCAATGCACGGCGGTGATGTTGCCGGCGGCATCCTTGTCGCAGCCGACTGCACTTCACCACGATAGCCGTAGCGCAGCCGCACCGGGTTGCCGGGAAACAGGCGGAAGTAGCCCTTGGCGGGGGTGTTCCATGAAGTCCTCGCGCTCGATCCACAGCTCGCGGCTGAAGGGGAGAGCTGCGCTTGCCCAACTCCGGCTTGTGCGGGATGGACCGGCGCCTCGCACGGCTCCGAGCTGCCCTGCGCGGGATAGTTGTCGATGATCAGCTTGAGCGGATCGAGCACGGCGCTGGCGCGCGGCGCGCGTTCGTTGAGGTCCTCGCGCAGACAGTCCTCGAGCACCGACACGTCGATCAGCGAATCCGCCTTGGAAACGCCGATGCGCTCGGCGAACAGGCGCATGCGCCTCGCGGCGTGTAGCCGCGCCGGCGATAGCCGACGATGGTCGGCATGCGCGGATCGTCCCAGCCCGTCGACGTGCTTCTCTTCCACCAACTGGATCAGCTTGCGCTTGCTCATCACGGTGTAGGTGAGATTGAGCCGCGCGAACTCGATCTGCTGCGGCAGCGGCCGCGTCGAGCGCGCCGAAGTCGGCCAGCTTCTCGATCACCCAGTCGTAGAGCGGGCGATGGTCCTCGAACTCCAGCGTGCAGATCGAGTGGGTGATGTTCTCCAGGGCATCCGAGATGCAATGCGTGTAGTCGTACATCGGATAGACGCACCATGCGTCGCCGGTGCGGTGATGGCTCGGCGTGGCGGATGCGGTAGATGACCGGATCGCGCATGTTGATGTTGGGCGAGGCCATGTCGATCTTCAGACGCAGCACGCGCGAGCCGTCGGCGAACTCGCCGGCCCGCATGCGCCGGAACAGGTCGAGGCTCTCGGCGCTGGCGGGCGGTCGCGGCAGGGCGAGCGTCCCGGCCGGGCTCGGTCAGCGTGCCGCGGTAGGCGCGCATTTCCTCGGCCGACAGGTCGTCCACGTAGGCGAGGCCGTGCTCGATGAACGTCTCGGCGAAGCGGTAGAGATGCTTCGAAGTAATCCGACGCGTAGTAGAGGTTCGGCCCCCAGTCGAAGCCGAGCCACTGCACGGCGTCGAGGATGGAATCGACGTACTCCTGCTCCTCCTTGGTCGGGTTGGTGTCGTCGAAGCGCATGTGGCAGACGCCGCCGTAGTCGCGCGCCAGGCCGAAGTTCAGGCAGATCGATTTGGCGTGGCCGATGTGCAGGTAGCCGTTGGGCTCCGGCGGAAAGCGCGTGCGGATCCGGGCCGGATCGGACGGCGCACCGGCGTGGCTGGCCGCCGGTCCGGGTTTGCCGCCCCAGGTGCGCGCGGCGTACTTTCCGCCGGCGAGGTCGTCGTCGATGATGTTGCGGATGAAGTTGGACGCGATGGGTGCCCTTTCGGCGGGGGCGCTGTTCTTGCCGGATGGTTTCGGGTTGTTCAAGTCAAATCCTCGACTGCGGTGCCGTCCGGCGACGCGCCGGAATTCTGATTCCTCCGCATTTTATACTGGCGATCCGGCGCAATCCGGCTTGCGTGCGCGAATTTCGGCAATCCCTCCAGGGGCCGGGAGGAACGGCCGGCGGTGTACAATCCTGCCGACTCCATTCCGATCCTTGCCGTTGTCTTCTTCCTCCGAACTACCCCGCACCGAGGCCGAGTGGTTGGGCGCCGCGCTGGCCGACTGCATGAGCGCCGACATGCCCGGCCTGCAGCGGGCGCTGGCCGAATTGAAGCGTGCGCCCCGCAGCGAAGGCGATCTGCCCCCTGCACTGCGTCAGCAACTCGTGCGCTCCCGGGAGCGCCGTTCCGGGCGTCAGGAGTCCAGGCCGCGCCCGGATTATCCGGAGGAACTGCCGGTCAGCAGCCGGCGCGAGGAGATCTGCACGGGCGATTTGCGCCCATCCGGTGGTGATCGTCTGCGGCGAAACCGGCTCCGGCAAGACGACCCAGTTGCCGAAGATCTGCCTCGATCTCGGCCGTGGTGCCGCCGGCCTGATCGGACACACCCAGCCGCGGCGCATCGCGGCCCGCGCGACGGCCACGCGCATCGCCCAGGAACTGAACAGCGAGCTGGGGCGCATCGTCGGCTACAAGATCCGCTTCACCGACCGCAGCAGTGCCGACAGCTACATCAAGCTCATGACCGACGGCATCCTGCTGGCGGAAACCCAGGGCGACCCGGAACTGCGGCAGTACGACACCATCATCCTCGACGAGGCCCACGAGCGCAGCCTCAACATCGACTTCCTGCTCGGCTACCTGCGGCAGCTCCTGCCGCGGCGGCCGGAGCTGAAGGTGATCGTCACCTCGGCGACGCTGGACGCGGAGCGCTTCGCCCGGCATTTCGACGATGCGCCCGTCATCGAAGTGTCGGGACGCCTGTACCCCATCGAGATGCGCTACCGGCCGGTGCAGGAGGCGGCGGACGAGCGCGGGCGCGATGTCCTCGACGCCATCGTCGACGCCGTCGACGAGGCGCAGCGCGCCGGTCCGGGCGACGTGCTGGTCTTCCTGCCGGGCGAACGCGAGATTCGCGAGGCGGCGGAGGCGCTGCGCAAGCACCACTTCGGCCTGCCCGGAGCCAGGGGACAGGCCGAGATCCTGCCGCTGTTCGCGCGGCAATCGGCACAGGAGCAGAGCCGGGTGTTCCAGCCGCACCAGGGCCGGCGCATCGTCCTGGCGACCAATGTGGCCGAGACATCGCTCACCGTGCCCGGCATCCGCTACGTGGTCGATACGGGGCTGGCGCGGGTCAAGCGCTATTCCCACCGCAACAAGGTCGAACAGTTGCGCATCGAGCCGGTGTCCCAGTCCGCGGCGAAGCAGCGCGCCGGGCGCTGCGGCCGGGTCGCGAGCGGCATCTGCATCCGCCTCTACGGCGAGGACGATTTCGCGCAGCGCCCGGCCCACACCGATCCGGAGATCCTGCGCTCGTCGCTGGCCGGCGTCATCCTGCGCATGAAGTCGCTCGGCCTGGGCGCGGTCGAGGAGTTCCCGTTCATCGACCGGCCGCAGCCGAAGATGATCGCCGACGGCTACCAGTTGCTCGGCGAACTGGGTGCCGTCGACGACGAGCGGGAGCTGACGCGGATCGGCCGCGAACTGGCGAAGCTGCCGCTGGATCCGCGCATCGGCCGCATGATCCTCGCCGCGCGCGACGAGCGCGCCTTGCCGAGGTGCTGGTCATCGCCGCCGCCGCTGTCGGTCCAGGATCCGCGCGAGCGGCCTTTGGAGCAGGCCGCGGCCGCCGATCAGGCCCATGCCAAGTGGAAGGACGAGCGCTCCGAATTCCTCGCCTTCCTCAAGCTGTGGCACGCCTTCGACGAACAGTGGCAGCACCAGACGAGCAGCAAGCAGCGCGCCTGGTGCCGCTCCAATTTCCTCTCCTACCTGCGCATGCGCGAATGGCGCGACATCCACGGCCAACTGCACGCCCTGTGCGCCGAGCACGGCTGGAAGCGAGAACGACAAGCCCGCGGCCTACGACGCGATCCATCGCGCCCTGCTGGCCGGACTGCTCGGCAACATCGGGCTGAAGAGCGAGGCCGAGTCCCACTATCTCGGTGCGCGCGGCATCAGGTTCTATCCCCATCCGGGCTCGGCGCTGGCGAAGAAGGCGGGGAAGCTGGATCGTGTGCGCGGAACTGGTGGAGACTTCGCGCCTGTTCGGGCGCTGCCTGGCGCGCATCGAGCCGGAGTGGCTGGAGCAGGTCGGCGCTCATCTCGTGAAACGCGCATGTCTATGAGCCGCACTGGGAGAAGAACGCCGGCCAGGTCATGGCCTACGAGCGCGCCACGCATCCACGGCCTGCTGCTCTACGCGCGGCGGCCGCTTGCCTACGCCCGCTTCGATCCGCAAGCTGTGCCGCGACATCTTCATCCGCGATGCCCTGGTGCATGGCGAGATGACGGACGAATTGGCGCGGCGCGCGCCGTTCTTCCAGCACAACCGCAAGCTCATGCTCGACATCGAGGCGCTGGAGCACAAGGTCGCGCCGTCCCGACGTGCTGGTGGACGAGGATCTGATCCACGACTTCTACGACAGCCTGCTGCCTCAGGATGTCGCCGACGTGCGCGGCTTCGAGCACTGGCGGCGCGAGGCGGAGCGGGCCAACCCCAGGCTGCTGTTCCTGGAGCGCGAGCAGTTGATGCGCCACGAGGCGGCCGGCATCACCAGCTCGCGCTTCCCGGCGCACTTCGAGCTGCACGGCCAGCGGCTGAAGTTCGCCTACCGCCACGAGCCCGGCGCCGCCGACGACGGCGTCACGCTCACCCTGCCGGTGACGATGCTCAATCAGATTCCGGCCGCGCGCTGCGAATGGCTGGTGCCGGGAATGCTGGAGCAGAAGGTGCAGCAGCTTGCCAGTACGCTGCCGCAGAAGATCCGTCACCGCCTGTCCTCGGTGAGCGACTACGCCGCGGACTTCGCTGCGCGCGAGCACGATGTCGATCAGCCGCTGCTGCGCGCGCTGCAGCACGACATCGAGGACCGCGTGCAGTTGAAGGTGCCGCTGGAATCGTTCCGCAGCGAGAATCTGCCGGCGCATCTGCTGATGAATTTCCGCGTCGTGGACGAGCATGGCCGCGTGCTGGGCCAGTCGCGCAACCTGGCCGAGCTGCGCAGCAGGCTGGCGCAGCAGGTGGAGCAGAAGTTCGCCCAGGCGGGGCCGCCAGAGGCCGAAGCGGCGGGATTCACCACCTGGTCCTTCGGCGCCTTGCCCGAACTGCTGGAGGTGAAGACCGGCGGCGGCGCCACCGTCGGCTTC
The DNA here is from genome assembly GCA_963823455.1 of uncultured beta proteobacterium. GTDB lineage: Bacteria > Pseudomonadota > Gammaproteobacteria > Burkholderiales > Rhodocyclaceae > CAVPDA01. The sequence goes on along the minus strand of CAWGLO010000028.1, from coordinate 393,087 downwards.
CCCGGTCTGGTGGACGCGGGCGATACCGTGCAGCTGCGGGTCTTCGACACGCCGGAGAAGGCGCGGGATGCGCACCGCGGCGGCCTGCGGCGGCTGTTCGCGCTGGAGCTGAAGGAACAGTTGCGCTATGTGGAAAGGAGCCTGCCGGGGCTGAGGGATCTGGCGATCGCGTTCATGCCCTTCGGCACCGAGGCCGAGCTCAAGGCGCAGTTGGTGGCGGCGACGCTGGAGCGCACCTGCATGGCCGAACCATGGCCGGCGGACGCCGCCGAGTTCCAGCGGCGCAAGGAAGACGCGCGGGCGCGCGTCGCGCTGGTGGCGCAGGAGATCGCGCGGCTGGTCGCGACGATACTGGCCGAGCATGCCCAACTGCAGAAGAAGCTCGCCCAGATCAAGGCCTTTCCGGGGGTGGGCGAGGACGTCCGTATGCAGGTGGCGCAACTATTGACGAAGAATTTTGTCATGGCGACGCCGTATGATCGCCTGCAGCATTTTCCGCGCTATCTGAAGGCGGCGAGCCTGCGCCTCGACAAGCTGCGCGCCGACCCGGCCCGCGACGAGCGCTTTGCCCGCGAGTTCGCGCTGCTGGCGCGACCGTTCGAACGCGAGCGTGCGGCGCGGCTGAAGAGCGGTGTGGCCGATCCGCAGCTGGAGGAATTCCGCTGGCTGCTGGAGGAACTGCGGGTGCAGTTGTTCGCGCAGGAGTTGAAGACGCCGGTTCCGGTTTCGGTGAAGCGGCTGCAGAAGGTGTGGGAGAGCCGAACGAGATGAATTGCCGCGGCTCTCACGGATCGGCACGCAGAGCGGGCGGCGGCGGCGCGAAGAGCCGTGCCGCCCGCGACAGAGGAATGAAAACATGAACGAAGTACTGAATGCCTTCGGCCGCGCGCTGCGCAGCCTGTCCCGACCTTCGATGCTGTGGCATCTGATCTGGCCCACGCTGGCGGCGATCGCCGTCTGGGCGGTGCTGGCGTGGTTCTTCTGGGACGACGCATCGAACGCACTGCTGGCCGCATTCCAGCAATGGACGTGGCTGCACAAGCTGATGGACAGCACGCAGTTCCTGTCGGTGGCGGCGCTGGCCACGGTGCATGTGTTTCTCGCGCTCCTCTTCGTACCGCTGGTCTACGCCACGGCGCTGATGATGGTGGCATTGATCGCACTGCCGCTGATGCTGGAGCGGGTGGGCGATGCCGAGTACCGCGACATGGAAAAGCGCAAGGGTGGAACCGTGGCCGGGAGCGTCGGCAACGCGCTGCTGGCCTTGGCGGTCTATCTGGCCGGACTGTTGGCGACGCTGCCGCTGTGGCTGATTCCCGGGCATGGGGCTGGTTCTGCCGGTGCTGCTGTCGGCCTACCTGAACCAGCGCGCCTACCGTTACGATGCGCTGATGCAGCACGCCGACGCGGCGGAAATGCGCGAGGTGATCGCGCGCCAGCGCGGCGGGTTGTGGCTGGTCGGGATCCTGTCCGGCCTGCTGGCCTACGTTCCGGTGGTGAATCTGCTGGTGCCGGCATATTCGGGACTGACCTTCGTGCATTATTGTCTGGGCGCATTGCGGCGGCGGCGCGGCGAAAAGCCCTGACCCGGCGCGCGCTGCCGATCCCACTTTTCGATCGGAACGACATGGCATTCGGCGCAATCATCATCGGTGACGAAATCCTCTCCGGCAAGCGGCAGGACAAGCATTTTCCGCGCATCGTCGCGAGTCTCGGGGAGCGCGGTCTGGAACTGTCGTGGTGCACCTATGTCGGCGACGACCGGCCGCGCCTGACGCGTCTGCTCGAACGCAGCCTCGGTTCCGGCGACATCGTGTTCGGCTTCGGCGGCATCGGCGTCACGCCGGACGACCACACGCGCCAGGCCGCAGCCGCGGCGCTGGGCGTGACCCTGGAACTGCATCCCGAAGCGCGACGGGAAATCGAAGGCAGGTTCGGCGCGGATGTCACGCCGGAACGCCTGATGCTGGGGGAGTTTCCCCAAGGCGCGCGCATCGTTCCGAATCCGTTCAACCGCATTCCGGGCTTCGCGCTGAGGGACCATTATTTCCTGCCCGGCTTCCCCGAGATGGCATGGCCCATGATGGATTGGGTGCTGGACACGCACTACCGCCATCTGCACCATGCGGATCGGCGCGCGGAGCGGGCTCTGCTGGTCTACTTCAACAGCGAGAGCCGCCTGCTCGACCTCATGCAGCGCATCGAGCAGGTATACGATCGGATCAGGGTATTCAGCCTGCCGTCATCGACGGGAACGAGCGTGCGGCCGCACATCGAACTGGGGGTGCGCGGCGATCCCGCTCAGGTGGATGCGGCGATTTCTCGACCTGCGCGACGAACTGTCGCGGCGCGGCATCGAGTGGGAGGCGCAGTCCTAGGAGGAGTCGCCGCTTGTAGAGAAATGGTGCCACAAGCGAAAACCCCGGCACGGGGCCGGGGTTTTCCTTGGGAGAGAGAAAGCGCCGTTATGCGGCTTTCTTCGCTTTCGGGGCGGCCGCGGCTGCGCCGACCGCCTTCACCGTCGCGTTGGTCGCGGCGGCAACGTTGGCTTCGGCGATTTCCGCAACCTGTTTGGCTGCCTTGTTCATGCTGTCGTAGGCCGAGTTGGCGGCGGCGATGGCCGACTTCACGGCGGCGACGGCGACATCGGAGCCGGCCGGGGCCGATTTGGCGGCCTTGTCGAGGGCGGCGGCGACGTTCTTGTTCATCTCCGCGAACTGGGCTTCGAACACCTTGGACACTTCTTCCTGGGTCTGGGCGGAGATTTCATACACGCTGCGCGAGTAGGCCACCGCCTTTTCGACGATCGGCTGGGCAAACGCGGATTGCAGGTTCATCAGTTCCTGCAGGTCCTTGACGGCGAGCATCGCCTTGGCATTGGCAACGGAATCCTCGAGCATGGTGCGCGCGGTGTTCAGGTTCAGCGCGGCCAGGCGCTCGGCGCTCGCGAAGGCGGTGTTCGCCAGGGTCAGCATGGATTCGACGGTGGCTTTGTTGACGCCGGCCAGTTGTTCGGGGGTAGCAAACATGGTCCTCTCCTTTATTGATGAATGCGGTATCGACTAAACCTTTGGCGCAGTACCGGAGCATCGTTCCGAGCGCTGATGTTGCGGCGCACCATGACGCAATTATAGATTTTGCTGACGCCCTGTCAAGCCTTTTTTGATGCAATGCACAAATTGCCTGGATCAGTAAGACAACAGCATAATAATCAATACGTTGATGTGGAACAAGCGTTTGTTTCCGATGTCAAAGGTTGTGGATTGGTGCAATGCATTATGGAGCTTCCGCGCCAATGGCGGCCCCGAATGCGGAATCGGCGACACGGATTCTCTGCCTGAGCCCCACCGCTCGGGGCGCTTGGTCCGATGGCGTGGCGTGAGGTCTGCCCAGACCTGCAGCAGCGGGGGGAAGCGAGCGCGCCGCCGGGCGTGAGCGGCGCGCCCGGCGTTCAGCGGTTCTTGAAGGCGGGTTTGCGTTTGTCGACGAACGCCGCCATCCCTTCCTTCTGATCTTCGAGGGCAAAGGTGGAGTGGAAGGCGCGCCGCTCGAACAGCAGCCCTTCGGCGAGCGTGCCCTCGTAGGCGCGGTTGATCGATTCCTTGACCATCATCACCGTCGGCAGCGAGAAGCCGGCGATCTTCTCTGCCGTGGCGAGGGCTTCCTCCAGCAACTTGTCCGCTGGTATGACCCGCGACACCAGTCCGGCGCGTTCCGCTTCCTGCGCATCCATGATGCGCCCGGTGAGGCACATCTCCATCGCCTTGGCCTTGCTGACGGCGCGCGGCAGGCGCTGGGTGCCGCCGGCACCGGGCAGGATGCCGAGCTTGATTTCCGGCTGGCCGAACTGGGCGGTGTCGGCCGCGAGAATGATGTCGCACATCATCGCCAGCTCGCAGCCGCCGCCCAGGGCATAGCCCGCTACCGCGGCGATCACCGGCTTGCGGCAGGTCTTGACGCGCTCCCAGTTGCGGGTGATGTAGTTGGACTTGTACGCGTCCATGTATGAGAAATCCTTCATCGCCACGATGTCGGCGCCGGCGGCGAAAGCCTTGTCCGAGCCCGTGATGACGATGGCGCCGATGTTCTCGTCGGCTTCGAAATTGTCGAGGGCGGCGCTCACCTCATCCACCAGGGCGTCGTTGAGGGCGTTCAGCGCCTTGGGGCGGTTGAGGGTGATCAGCCCGACCTTGCCGCGCGCTTCGGCGATGATGTTGGCGTAAGTCATTCCCGGTTCTCCTGACGAGGGTTGGCGATCTCCGGTGCGCTCTTGAGCTTGCCGCCCTCCACTGCGGCGGGCGGCTCGCTCTTGGGCGCCCCGTCCTTGTTCTTGGGCTGGATCACGACGCGCACCCGCGTGTCCCGGCCCGGCGAAGGCTTGGCCACCGTGCCGCCGGGGCCGCTGGTTACGGTGTAGCTCTCGGTCAGGGCGTCGTACACGATGTACTGGCCGCGCACCTCGTCCTGGCCGCTTTTCACGAACGCACGATTGAAGAACTGGGTGCGCTCGCTGTTGCCGTCGTGTTCGATGCGCTCCGCCTCGCCGTCCATGTATTCGTCCTTGCCTTCGAGCTTCTGGCGGATATGGGCGAGGCCGCCCGGCCCGGCGGTGGCAATCCCCTTTTGGAAGCCCTCCGCATCCTGGCTCACCACGATCTTGTCGGCGCGGATGTTGAGCGTGCCCTGGGTCAGATTGACGCGGCCTTCGTAGACGTGAACCTTGTTCCGGTCATCGACCGTCACCCGGTCCGCCTCCAGCACGACCGGCTTGCTGCGGTCGGCCTTCTCGGCCAGCGCAGACTGGGAGACGCCCAGCAGCATTCCTGCCGCAAGCGCGAGGGGAGTGCGCGCACGATATCGTTTCATCGGTTATCGCTTCTTGTCCTGCTGATAAATCGTCGCCCGCACGCGATCGTGCAACTGGAAGATCCGCTTCAGGTTGTCGGCCTCCATGCCGACTCCCGACACCACCGAGCGTCCCTGCGTCAGCGTCACGGGAGCCGAGGTCCGTGCCAGCTCGTCGTCCGGGTAGACGGTCAGTTCGCTCGATGCGAAAGTCATGGGCAGGGTCCGCGACACCGGCCTCGCGCCGGCCGAGCACGTCGTCCCTCAGTTCGATGATCTTGCCGTCCTTGCTGATGTTGGCGCGCCTGGCCTGCAGATGGAAGGGCGGCGGGGTTTCGAAATAGGTGAGCCGGGGCTGGGTGACGTCGGTGCTCTCGTCGTCGGCGTAATGTAGCATCTTCTCCGCACTCAACGCGTACTTGACGCGCCCGTTCCGATCCAGTTGGCGCAGGGTGAAGTTCTCGGCGATGAAGTCTGGATCGTGCCGCAGCTTGCCGTCGCGTCGCGGCTCGTCGATGCGCGTCGCCCGTTCCAGCCAGAAGGTCAGCGCCGCCAGCGACAGCAGCACTGCGAGGGGGAACAGGCTGTAAGTCCGGAACTTCACTGCAGGTACGGGGTGAGCGCGGCGTCGAGCTTGCCTTGGGCGAGCAGGACCAGTTCGCACACTTCGCGCACCGCACCGGCGCCGGCCGGCTCCCGACTCACATAATCCACGGCGCGCCGCACCAGCGGGTGTCCGTCCGGCACGCTGGCCGAAAAGCCGCAGGCGCGCAGCACCGGCAGATCCACCAGGTCGTCGCCCATGTAACCGCACTGCGCCAGTTCGAAGCCGAGTTCGCGCGCCAGTTCCGCCAGCGCCGTGCGCTTGTCCTCGACCCCCTGTTTCACCAGCGTGATGCCCAGGTTCTGGGCTCGCAGGTTGACCGCGCGGGCGGTGCGGGCGGTGACGATGGCGACCTGCAGCCCGGCACGCTGCAGCAACTTCATGCCAAGGCCGTCGCGGCTGTGGAAGGCCTTCATCTCCTCTCCGGAGGCCGTGAAGTACAGATGGCCGTCGGTCATCACGCCATCCACGTCGAAGGCCATGAGTCTGACGACGCGTGCGCGTTCGAGGGCGGACATCAGATCACCTTGGCCAGCATGAGGTGGTGCATGGTGAGTGCGCCGATCAGCACACCCCGGGGGTCCGTTACCAGCAACTGGCTGATGCGGTGGCTTTCCATCATCTCCACCGCTTCCACCGCCAGGCGGTCGGCGCCGATGGTGCGCGGATTGGCCGTCATCACGGCGGCGACCTTCGTGTTCTGGAAATCGGTCACGCGTTCCATCGACCGGCGCAGGTCGCCGTCGGTGTAGATACCGACCACACGCCGCTCGGCATCGAGAATGGCGGTCATGCCCATGCCGCCGCGCGTCATTTCCAGCAGCGCCTGGGCCAGCGATGCCGTCTCGTCCACCACCGGCAGGTCGGCGCCGACGCGCATGATGTCCCGCACATGGGTCAGCAGGCGGCGCCCGAGGGTGCCGCCGGGGTGGGAGCGGGCGAAATCGTCGGCCCCGAAGCCGCGCGCGTCCAGCAGCGCCACTGCCAGTGCGTCGCCCAGCGCCAGGGCGGCCGTGGTGCTCGCCGTGGGGGCGAGGTTGAGCGGGCACGCCTCCTCCTTCACCCGTGCATCCAGGTGGATGTCGGCTTCGCGGGCCAGGGACGATTCCGGGTTCCCGGTGATCGATATGAGCTTTCCGCCCTGGCGTTTGACCGAGGGAACGATGGTCAGCAGTTCCTCCGATTCGCCCGAATTCGACAGGGCGATCAGCACGTCGTCGCGGGTGATCATGCCGAGATCGCCGTGGCTCGCCTCGGCCGGGTGAACGAAGTAGGCGGGCGTTCCGGTACTCGCCAGGGTGGCGGCAATCTTGCGTGCGATGTGGCCCGACTTGCCGATGCCGCTGACGATGACCCGGCCGCGGCAGGCCAGGATCAGGTTCAGCGCCCGAAGAAACGTATCGTCGATGCGCTCGGCGAGCGCCGCGACCGCCTCCGCCTCGATCCGGAGGACTCGCCGTCCCAGTTCGAGGGCTTGCGCCGTGGCGCGAGGTTGGTTCATTCAAGACGTACGGTTATCATTCGGGGCGCAGTATATCAAATCGACTTTCTTCCCCTTCTCCCCTTCGCCACCGAGACCGGATGTTCGACACCCTAGAGATCGTGCTGGTGGTGCTTGCGACCTCGGTGGCCGTGGTGGCCGCGTTCCGCACCCTCAATCTGTCGCCGATATTGGGTTATCTGCTGGTCGGCGCGTCCATCGGTCCGCACGCCTTCAATCTGATTTCCGACGCGGAAAGGGCGCGCCATCTGGCGGAATTCGGGGTCGTGTTCCTGATGTTCTCCATCGGTCTCGAGTTCTCGCTGCCGCGCCTGTACAGCATGAAGCGCATCGTGTTCGGGCTCGGCTTGGCGCAGGTGCTGGTCACCATCGCGCTGGCGGTGCCGTTGGCAATGCTGGCCGGTCTGTCGTGGCAGGCGGGTTTCGCGCTCGGGGGAGCGTTTGCCATGTCCTCCACGGCGATCGTCAGCAAGCTGCTGACCGAACGCATGCAACTCGACTCTCCTCACGGTCGGCAGGTCATCGGCGTGCTGCTGTTCCAGGATCTGGCAGTGGTTCCGCTGCTGATCCTGGTCCCCTCGCTGTCGCAGCCGCCGGAGATGCTGGCCGGCACGCTGGCGCTGGCGACGGCGAAGGCGGCAGTGGTCCTTGCCATTGTCCTGTTCCTCGGCCAGCGCCTGATGAGCGGCTGGTTCTTCATCGTGGCGCGCAGGAAATCGTCCGAGCTGTTCATGCTCAACATTCTGCTGATCACGCTCGGCCTCGCCTACCTGACGCAATTGGCAGGACTGTCGCTGGCTCTGGGCGCCTTCCTCGCCGGCATGCTGATTTCCGAGACCGAATACCGCTACCAGGTGGAAGAGGACATCAAACCTTTCCGCGACGTGCTGCTCGGTCTGTTCTTCATCACCGTCGGCGCGTTCCTCGACGTCGCCACCATAATCCGCAATCTGCCGCTGGTCATTGCCCTGCTGGTACTGCTCCTCGGAGGCAAGCTCGCTCTCATCTCCGGCGTCGCGCGCGCTTTCGGCGCGGCTCCCGGCACGGCTATGCGCACGGGATTGTGGCTCTGTGCCGGCGGCGAGTTCGGCTTCGTCCTGCTGGCGCAGATCAAGGATCTGGCGCTGCTACCGGCGACCGCGGTACAGGTGAGCGTGGCGGCGCTGGTGTTGTCCATGCTGCTGGCGCCGCTCCTCGTGCAATATGCCGACAAGCTGGTGCTACGCTTCGTGAAATCGGAGTGGCTGCTGCGTTCGATGGAACTGACGCGCATCGCCTCCGAGTCCATGACGACCGAAAAGCACGCCATTATCTGCGGCTACGGCCGCACCGGACAATACCTGGCGCGCCTGTTGACGCTGGAAGGCGTGTCCTATGTCGCCCTCGATCTCGATCCGGACCGTGTGCGCGAGGCGGCCGCGGCCGGCGAGACGGTGGTGTACGGCGACTCGTGGCGGCGCGAGACGCTGATCGCGGCCGGTATCATGCGCGCCAGCGTGCTGATCGTGTCCTTCGGCGATGCGGTGGCAACGATGAAGGTCCTGCACCAGACCGCGCAACTGCGCCCCGACCTGCCGGTGGTAGTGCGCGCCACCGACGAGGCCCACATCGAGCGCTTTGCCGAAGCCGGTGCGGTGGAAGTGGTGCCGGAGATGTTCGAAGCCAGCATGATGATGGCGTGGCACGCGCTGGTGCTGCTGGGTGTGCCCTTCAATCGCGTCGTCAAGCGCATTCGCGGCTTGCGCGGAGAACGCTACGCGCTGCTGCGCGGTTTCTTTCCCGGCGCTTCCGATGCCGGCGAGGAAGTCGGCGAGGCGCAGCAACCGCGGCTGCATTCCGTGACCCTGACTGCGGGCGCCCATGCCATCGGCCGCACCATCGGCGACCTGAATCTGGAACAGCTTGCGGTCACCGTCTCGGCGGTGAGGCGGCGCGGCATTCGGGGCTTGGCGCCGGGTCCCGAAACGCGATTCAACGTCGGCGATGTGGTGGTGCTGCTCGGCGTGCCCGAGGGCCTAGCCGCCGCCGAGGGCCGGCTGCTGAAAGGCGGAAGGGGCGGGCGCTAGAAACGAAAAGCCCGCCGGGAGGCGGGCTGTTTGCTCACCGAGCGTCAGCGAGACATCTATTTAGAATGCAAGGCAGACGACGTAGTTCGTGCCGTCATCTACGTTGTTGTTAGCCAATGCCTTGTTGCCGCGAGTATGGCCTGTGGCGACCACACGCATCGAACCTTCATCGGTTTTCCCGTCGTCCGTTGTGGTGTCCAACTGCTTGGCGAACTTTCCCTGAATTCCCCCCGAACAAACCAAGTATGTGCCGCCGAGCCATGAGTCGTCATTATTCTTGATGAAATGAGAACTCACGCTTTCGACCCCGATGCGGCCGCCGTCAGCGTTGGTGGGAACACTTGCGGCCGCTTTCGCGTTGTCGGAAAAGTCAGTGGGTCCCGCGGCAAGGTTGGCCAAACGCACATGTTGCCAGAACAGCACCGATTCAACTGTACTGTCCGTTGAGTCCCAATTCCCTTCTATGACGCCGTTGCCCTGCGTTCCGGTCGTTGCCTTGGTCGCACCCGTGACGTGCGTGGCCACATTTACATCATCCCCAGGCAGGGCTTTGAACTTGTCCTGATAGCCATAAATGAACAGCGGAATCGTACGGAAATCCTGGGCGAAATTCTTCACCTTCGCGCTGTTGATCAGTTCCTGACCCTTCAGCACACCGCCCAGCAGCAAGCCGATGATCACCAGCACGATGGCGATTTCGACGAGGGTGAATCCGGCCTGGTTTTTTCTCATGATCGTATGGAAGTTGATGGCTCCAAAAACTTGTTAGCATGTTGCGTGCCATGCCTGAAGGCCGGATATCCGCCATTTCCGGCCACTAATCCGTGAAAACTGTCGACTTATCGACAACGGCGTCCGGATTCGGTCGGCTATGTGAGAAAAGTCATGCCGCACAGGGCGCCGCCGATCGGGACCCGGAAGCTACAATCGCGGTGGAACGCGGGGCATCGGCGGCGGTTCCCGCTTCGCTCCATCTTTCCCAATGACATGAATCGAATCGAACGTTTCCTCGGCCTGATCGAACGCCACCGGCGCTGGCTGCTCCTGGCCCAACTCGCGGTCTTGCATCTGGTCCTGGTGCAGGACATCGCCAGCCCGATCGCGCGTACCCTGCTGCTGGGCCACATCGGACTTTTCCTCCTGTGGCAGCCGATCGTGCGCACCGAGAAACGCCTGAACTGGCCGGAACTCGCTCTGGTCGCCGTACTGGTCGCCGCCGCCGCGACGTGGACCAATGTCTGGGTCATGATGGCATGGGTGATGGTGCTGGCCGGCATCGTCGGCGGCAAGGTGTTTTTCTCCGAGTCGCTGCCGATGCGGTTGTTCTACCTGCTGGCCCTGACCTACCTCGTGCTCGCGCTGCTGGTCCTGCTGACACCGAAGATCATCCCCCGCCCCCTCGTATTGCCCGAGGTGCTCGGACTGCTGGCCCACGTTGGGCTGCCGGTGCTGTTCGCGGTCATGGCGCTGCTGCCGGTGCCGAAAGACGAAAGCGAACATTCCGAAGTGATCGACTTTGTCTACAGCGCCTTTCTCTTCCTGCTGCTGGCCGTGCTGGTGCTGGGTACCCTGGCGCTGATGCTGCTTTCCGACAAGGGCTACGTCGAAGCGCTGGCGATCGCCCTGGTCAGCGTGTCCGCCGTGCTGTTCGTCCTGGGCTGGGCTTGGAATCCCCGCTCCGGCTTCTCGGGGCTGGGGCTGGTCTTTTCGCGCTACGTGCTGTCGGTCGGACTGCCGTTCGAGGACTGGCTGCACGAACTGACCGAGCTTTCCGCCCGCGAGGCGGACGCGGAAGCCTTCCTCGCCCGTGCCTGCACCAGCCTGTCCCGGTTTCCCGGGCTGACGGGGGGAGAGTGGCGTGCCGGAGACCAGGAAGGTCGGTTCGGCGCGGAGGGGGAGCGCCGCTACCCGTTCAAGCATGGGGCATTGGTCCTGACTCTGTACTCGCGCCGCGATCTGGGCCCGGCCCTGGTCTGGCACTTCCACCTGCTGGCCCAGATCCTGGGCGAGTTCCACCTCGCCAAGCTGCGTTCGCGCCAGGTCCAGCAGCTCTCCTACCTGCAGGCAGTCCATGAAACCGGTGCGCGGCTCACCCACGATGTGAAGAATCTGCTGCAATCCTTGAACGCCCTCTGCTTCGCTGCCGAACGCGAAGGCGACGAGATCTCGCCGCAGTTCCACGCTCTGCTGCGTCGCCAGTTGCCGGTGATCAGCCAGCGCCTGCAGCAAACCTTGGACAAGCTGCGGCAGCCGGTGCCGCAGGAGCAGCAGGAGGCGCCGGCGCTGCGCTGGTGGAAGGATGTGGAGCGGCAGTTCCAGCACAATCGGATCCGCTTTTTCGCCATCGGCATGCGCGAGGAGGTTGTGCTGCCGGCGGGTCTGTTCAACAGCGCGCTGGAAAACCTGATCGAGAACGCACTGCGCAAGCAGGCGACGCTGCCTTCCCTGGGCGTCAGCGTGACTCTCGACATGTCCGATGGCGTCGTCCTCTCGGTCTGTGATACGGGCGCGCCGATTCCCCAGGCGATCGCGAAGGAGCTGTTCCGCGCGCCGGTGCCCTCGGAATCCGGGCTGGGCATCGGCCTCTATCAGGTGGCGCGGCAGGCAGAGTGGTACGGCTATCGCCTGCAGGTGGCGGCCAACGATCCCGGCCAGGTGTGCATCAGGCTGGAGAAGCAGGACCGCGCCGCGACCGACTAGGCGGGACCATACTTTCCCGGGATTGCCCGCCAGCGGCGAGACCGGCACTACAAGCAGGTCTATGGCGCACTTGCCTGCCGCAGGCTGGTCCCGAGATCGGCGCTCGCAGTGGCCGGCCCAGCAGCGACGAGCGAGTCCTTCTTGCCCAACAGGCGGTACACCGCCATGTTGCCTTTTCCCTTGAAGTGAAGAGTCTGGGGTTCGTCGAAATCGAAGTCGTCGCGCAAGCGCCGAAAGGTGGTGGTGTCCACATGGATCATGCCGGGCACCCCTTCGCTCGTGATCCGGCTGGCGATATTGACGGTGTCGCCCCAAAGATCGTAAATGAACTTCTTCTTGCCGACCACGCCCGCCACCACCGGGCCGGTGCCGATGCCGATGCGGATTTCGAGATGGCGAGCGTTCACGGTGAAGTCGCGGCGCAGCAGATCGCGCATCGCGATCGCCATCTCGGTAATGGCAACACAATAGTCCTCGGGCCCCTCGTTCAACCCGCCGGCCACCATGTAGGCGTCGCCGATGGTCTTGATCTTCTCCAGTCCAAAGCGTTCGGCCAGTTCGTCGAAGGACGAGAAGATGCGGTTCAACATGGTAAAAACCTGGTTCGGCGACATGCCCTCGGCGACATGGGTGAAGTTGACGATGTCGGCGAACATGACGGTGACGTCGGCGAAACCGTCGGCGATGGTCTGGTTGCTGTTCTTGAGACGTTCGGCGATCGGACCCGGCAGGATGTTGAGCAGCAGACGCTCCGAGCGCTCCTGCTCGGTCTGCAGCAGCCGATGGGCTTCCATGAATCTGGCCTGCGCCTTCTGCTTCTCCTGGATGGAGAAGCGCAGCAGCAGGAACACGATCGCCGACACCGCGCTGAAGTTGAGGGCGAAAAACACCATGCTGGTCTGGAGCGGGATCTGCTGCGGTCGGGTCGGCTGCAGGTCGGCCAGGTAGTAGTCGAAGAAGCCGGACAATGCGAGCAGGAAGATGTAGGCGATGAACCAGGCCAGGGATTCTCGCACCCCGATGACGAGGATGGCGCCGATCGGGGCCAACAGTCCCCAGAGGGTAATGCCGCTCGCCGTGATGAAGTTGCCGATGCTCCACTGCACCACGAAGGGAAAGAACAGGAACAGTCCGAGTTGGCTGACGCGGAAGAAGTTGAAGTTGCCGCTTTTGATGTAGAGCGCGAGGTTGATGGCGAGCAGGATCTGGAACGCAAACGGCAGCGTCGCCGAGAGCTTCGGCCCCAGGCTCCAGTAAATAACCAGCCACAGCATCGAAGCGACGCTGACCAGGCCGGTGGCGAACATGATCAGCGACTTGTTCAGCCGCTGTTCGTCCGTGTCCTGGGGGTCGATGCCGGCGTTGCGCAGGCGTTCGAGAAAGCTGGGCGAGGGGCCCGACATTCCATTCTCCGACAGTGGGTCTTCCCGGTATCGGGAACCGGAACCCCTGCCTTGAGTGAAGTTTCTCAGGAAGCGGCGGCGGCGGTCAAGGACGGACGACGGCGTGGACCGACGGACGGTGTCAGACAACCTTCACGGCAACTGCCCGGCAGCGATCAGGCGGTTGTACAGGAGGTTGGGCGAGAGCCAGGTGACGATGTCGTCGAACTCGCCTCCGGGAGCGCTCTCTGCGGTCGACGGGTGGAAGACGAAGACGCGGTTCGGGTCGAGATTGGCCGCTTCGTCGGCGCCATGGCTAGCGGGGCCGTTGCGCCCGGTGGCGACCAGGATGGCAGCAGCGCTGGTGCTCAGTTCGTCGCTGGCGGCGCCGCATTCGGTCGCGGTGATGCCGGTGGCGCTGACGCATACGTGGAGATCCGGCGCGAGGCTGGCGAAGCCGGACGTCTGGACGGTATGGCTCAGGCCGGCGTTGCCGTTGCTGGTGAAGGCCCAGGCGTTGGCGCTGGTGACGGCATAGCGGACGCGATTGCTCCAGGCGTCGATGGCGTAACCCTGCCCGTCGGTCGGTTGCAGACCGAGGGTGACGGCCGGCAGCAGGCCGTCATAGGGGTTGGTGCATATGCACTGCCCGCCGGCACCGCAGGTTTCCGGACTGGCGCGTCCGTTGCTGGCGCCGCTCGCGGGGCAGGGCAGGCGTCCGTTGGCCGCGGCATAGCCGAGCAACGCCTCCCGCGCCTCGGCCAGCGTCCGGTCGGTCTCGGCGCGATTGCGAATATCCAACTGTGCGCTCAACGGAACCATCAGGCCGCCGATCAGGACGGCGATGATCAGCAGCACGATCGCCAGTTCGACCAGCGTGAAACCCTGTCCCCGTCGCGCGCCGCCCAGGAAATCCACTACAGAGTCCTCATGCGGTCGTTGCTTCCCATGCCGGGAATGTCGTAGCGGTCGGCTGCCGGCGGTCCGACGCTCCAGCCGTCCCGGTTTTCCGCATCCTCGAAGTACCGGGTCAGGTCGTTGCTCTGGGATGGGGAATTGCGCACGAACGTTCCCAAGCGGACTGCCGGGAAGCAGGAAAAGCACGTCCGCCGGCGGTCTGCCCGTGATCTGGAGTTGCGGGCTGCAGCCGGCGGAATTCTCGATGGTAAGGTTGCCGACCGCATAGTAGATCGTCTGGGACCACAGGTTGTACTTGAACCAGCGCGGCGGCAGGGGCGCAATTCCTGTCCAGATGTTCTCCGGCAGGCGGCCGCGACAGGTAATCGAATCCCGCGGGCACAAGGTGAGCGGGTGGGTGGTCACCGTGTCGCTGCAGGAGGCGACGTCGCTGCAGGCTGCGACGTCGGTGCAGGCCAGATCGTTGTAGCGGGCAGGATTGGGGAACTTCCCTGCATGCGTGGTCTGGTACGACGTCAGCATGCGCACGACGACGTCCTCGACGCGGAGCGCCACCGCTTTCATCACGTCGCGCGCGGTGACGATCACCGCGCGGTCATTGGCGATCAGCATGCCCGCCGCATCCCGCACCGGCCCGGCGAAGAACGGACCACCTTCGTGGCTGTTGTCCAGGTTGCCGGCGACGGCAGGCGGGCCGACCGCGTCAAGGTAGTTCCGCGCCTCTTTGCGCTCTGTCGGGGTACCCCGAACCTGTCCCGGCAGCGGGGCCCCGGCGGCAAACACGATCGCCGCCGCCTCGCTGCCTGCCGGTGTGAGGCTCGCCACTGTGTCCGCCGCGAAGACCTGAAGCGTGGCGCGCGTGTCGCTGTTGATCGCTGCGTTCGTTCCGACCACGTTGCCCCAACGCCAGCGGAAGGCGCCGTCGATCGCGTACCAGAGCGGCTCGCCGTCCGCGTCGGCCGGTTCCGGCAGGCCCAGCGTCTTCCACGGCAGGCGCCCGATTTCGCCCGGGGAGCACGTACCCTCGGCATGGCCGTAGCCCGGCTCGCCCGGTGCGTTCCGGTCCGGGCAGGGCAAGTCTCCCGGCCGGTAATTGTGGAAGGATTCGTCATCGCGTGTCGCGCTCCAGCCGATCAGCGCCTCCCGCGCCTGGGCCAAGGCGGAAGACGTCGCGCGTTCGCGATAGGCGGCACCCGGCAATGCGAAGAGTCGTGACGTGAACAAGATCAGGGCAGTTCCAGCGAGCAATGCGGTCACTGCCAGCAATGCGGCGCCGCGCTGGCGTACCGCAAATGCATTCATGGTGCCGACGGGCGGTTGCGGCGAACCGCTATGCGCCCCCCTTCCAACCCGTCCTGCTTCTCCCGCGTCGTGCGATTGATGGTCTCCCCTACCCGCAGCGATGCCGGCGCTTCTTCACCGGCCTTGAGCAGTACCCGGCTCGGATCCCGCGCATCGATGTGCGGACGCACCTCGGAGTTGGCCAGGTCGTCGTCGTGGGGTACACCGTTGATCCATACCGTACTCTTGCCGCTGGAGCGGCGCACGACGCCGTCCACCGTCAGGCTGGCGCCTTCCATGACGCGGGCCTGCTGCACATTGAACTGGCGCTGGCGGTCCATGGCGGCGCGCCGCTCCGGCGTGAAGAAAAGGCGGCCGATGGTCTGGTCCTCGGCCTGCGCAGCCCCAGGCCGGGCACCCAGCAGGGATGCCGCCAGCAGCGCAACGGCCAGACAGGCGCCGCGGCGGACCCGTGGCGAAGTCTCCTCGCTGACCCGTTCGTCGGTCATGGCGTTGCTTCTCCAAGAGGGGGAGGGAAAATCCTCGTCATTGCTCAGGCCCCCGCCTTCTGTTCGCGGATCGTGATCCAGTCGAGCACGCAATCGGCCTTCAACTGGGGGCCGGACGCGGGCCGGCCGTCGCGGCCGGTGCGCTCTACGCTGCAGCGTTCCGGCCGCAAATAGACGTGTGCCGATCCTCGCAGGTCATCGAGAAACTGCATCAGATCCACTTCGTGCAGCAGCTGCATCTGCAGGCGCATGGTGCTGGACAGGAACGCGTAGCTGCCGCTGCTGCCCGGCGCGATCGCGGCGTCCAGCGGGCGCTGCGGCGCGATCTCGTACTGCAGGTCATAGAGCCGGCGCACCGACTTGATGGCTTTGATCTGCTCGACCCATTCCAGGCGCTTTTCGGTGCCGATCACGCCGGCGGCGAGCAGGTCGTCGAAGCGTCCGATCTTGCTCTTGATCTCGGCCTCCTCGTCGCGCGCCCGCGCCAGCCGGCTGCGCGCCTCGTCGAGTCTTGTCTGAGCCTGCTGGGCCGCCTTGCGCTGCTCCAGCGCCACCCGGTGCGTCAGCAGCAGTGCCGCGGCCCCCAAGGCGACCATGAGCAACGCCAGGAGCAGCGACCAGCGGATGTGCTTGAAATCGTCCTTGGTCATTTCGTGGCCACCGCCAGCGGATAGCTGACGCGCAGCGCAAAGCGCGGCGCCTCGGTGGCGGCGGCGGCCTCGCCGCCGCTGCGCAGCGTCTTGCCCGATTCGACATCGACCGGCATGCGCAGCACCGATACGCTCAACGCGGCGTCGCGGCGCAGCGCGGCAACGAAGTCATTCACCGTATCGAGCAACGCGCGCTGGTCGCCCGCCTGATTCAATGGCAGGGTGCCGGAGATCAGCGCCACGGCGTGCATGCCCGGGGGGGCCGCGGCGGTGCCCGCGACGGCCGGCAGGCGCGCCGGCTCCCGCTCTGCGCCTGCTTCTTCCGGATTGGTGCTGAGGAACCACTCTATGCGTTCGGCCTCGACCTCGGGGGACTCCTCCAGTGCGCGGCTGATGCGGGCATACATCTCCTGCGGTCCGGCGCTGCGGCCTGCCATGGCGTCGAAGCGCGCCACCACGGCCCGCAGGTTGTCGAGCGTGGTCGGCATCGCCGGCAGCCCCTCGATGATTCCTGCGTAGCGCCGGGCATCGGCCTCGGTCTGGGCCTGGATTCGTGCCGTCTGCTGGCGCAGGGCGCGCACTTCGTACAACTCGTTGGCCGCGAACAGCAGGCAGGCGAACATGACCACGGCCGCCGCGCTTTTCAGCGCGAATCGCGTCTGCCAAAGACGGTAGAAACGACGCTCCGGCGGGTTGGCGAACTGCTCCCGCGGCGGCTGCGTCGCCAGCATTTGGAGGAACAGCAGGTCGCTCGAAAAATCGTCCGGGGCCCGTTTCAGGCCGCAGGCAGCGGCGGCGGAAAGCAGATCCACGATTTCGTACTGCAGTTCATCGGAACTGACGCAGGCCGCGGCGAGCGCACCCCGGAAGGCGGCTCGGCGCCAGGATCACGACCGGCAGCGCAGCGCTGCGGATGAGACGCTGGCCTGCCAGGTACTGATAGGTGCGCGCTGCCTCCGCGGCACAGGCATACGCCACCTCTTCGGCCACATCGGCGGTGAGCGGGCTCAATCGGCTGAAGCGCAATCTGCCCGCTTCGAGGAAGGTCTGGCGGATGCCGGCGCTGCCGAAGCTCACCACCAGGCAGTTCTCCGCCCGGAGCTTGAGCCGCTGTCCGAGGGTCGGCACCAGGAGCGGCGCCGAGTAGATGCCGACGAGTTGCGCTTCGGCCGCGCGCAGTGCCGCCAGCCACGGCTCGAATGCCTGCGGTCTCGTCAGCGCCGCGAACAGCATGCGCTCGTCGCGGCGGCCGCTCTTCTCGCGACCGAGGGAGAGGGCGGTGGTGAAGGGAGAGCCGTAGAAGAACTGATTGAGCTTGCGCCGGACCAGGGCAGTGCGGTCGGCGCCGAGTACATGCGGAATGGCCTCGAACTGGAAGCCTTCCTCCGCAACGTCGGCGAGCATAAGCCACAGGCTGCTGGGGTGCTGCGCCAGATAGGCAGAAAATCCGGCGACGCCGGCCTCGTCGGCACCGAACTCCCCCTCTTGGCGCAGGCTGCCGCCGTGCCACAGCCAGGCGCTGAGGCGGCTGGAGTTGACGTGGAGCAGGCGGCGTTGCGGCATGGCCGGCCTCAGGAAAACCGCCGCCCGCAGCGGCGAGAGGGAGCACGCGGCGACGTGCCTCGGTCGCCGGCGCAGCGGCCGAGGCCACGACATGTCGCAGTGCAAAATCTCCTGTGCGTCACCTTGGCGTCCCTGGCGTCTTGGCGGTGAGCGTCCTTCAGGTCTTCAACCGGGTGATGACATCGTAGATCGGCCCGAGGACCGACATCATGACCCACAGCAGAAGCATGCCGAGGACGAAGGTCAGCGCCGGTTCGATCACGGCCTGCAAGCGTTCCACCGACTCCTTGACGTCGCGGTTGTAGAAATAGCTCACGTTGGCCAGGGCGGTATCGAGGGCGCCCGTGTTCTCGCCGACGCGCAGCATGCGCAGCACCAGGGGCGGAAACAGCCCGATGTTCTGGAACGCGGTGGTGACGTTCTGCCCTTCGGAAATGAGCTGTCCGGCGCGCTGCAGTCCTTCGCGGATCACCATGTTGCCGACCACGTCCTCGGTGGTGCGCACGGCCTCGATCACCGCAATGCCGGACGCGTACATCATGGCGAAGACGCTGGAGAAGCGCGACAGGATGATCTTGCGATAGATCGGCCCGATCAGCGGCAGGCGCAGCTTGAAGGCGTCCCAGCGCAGCCGCGCCTGCGGATGGATCTGGATCGCTACGCCGGCGGCGATGGCGGTGGCGAGCGGCACACCCAGGATCAGGTACCAGTAATGGGAGAAGGCATACGATACCGCGATCAATATGCGCGTCTGCAGCGGCAGCGCCTGTCCCATGTTGCGGATGAAGGCCGCCATCTGCGGCACCAGGTAAACCATTAGAAAGATCGTTACCGCCAGGACGACGGTGCCCACCAGCACCGGGTAGGTGACGAGCTTCCTGGTATGGGAGGCCAGTTCGTCCTCCCACTTCAGGGAGTCGGCGAGATTCTTGAGCACCTCGGGCAGCCGGCCGGTGGCCTCGCCGGCGCGCACCAGGTTGCAGAACACCGCGCTGAACACTTTGGGATGCTCGCCCATGGCCTGGGACAAGGTCTTGCCGCCCTCGATGCTTTCGATCATGCCGGCCGCCACCCCGCGAAAGCGCGGATTGACCACGGAATCGCGCAGGTCGGTCAGCCCTTCCAGGATCGGCACACCGGAGCGGGTCAGTTGTTCGAGATGGAAGCAGAAGTTGATCAGTTCGCGCCGCGATACCCCTCCGCCGGGCAGGTAAGGCCGGTTCTTGACCTCCTTGCCGTTGATGAAGTCCAGGTCCATGCGCCGCAGGCGCATTTCCAGGTCCACCAGGTTCATCGCGTCCATCTGGCCGAGAACGAAGCGTCCCTGCGCGTTCATGGCTTTGTAGGAGAACACGGCCACTACGTCATGCGCTCCGTGAGATCGACCACGCGCGCCACTTCCTCGATCGAGGTGGAACCGTCCAGCACGCGCCGCAGGCCGTCTTCCGCCAGTGGGCGAAAGCCCTTGGCCGTCGCGGCGTTGCGGATTTCGCGCAGCGTCGCGCGACGCGCCACCAGTTCGTCGAGATCACCGTCCATGCGCACCAGTTCCATGATGGCCTGGCGTCCGCGGTAGCCCTGGAAGTCGCACAGGTCGCAGCCCGACGCGCGGTACACGGTCGGCGGCTGCCTTCCGGCGGCCGTGCCCAGCAGCCGCAGCTCGTGCGGTTCCGGCTGATACGGCTGCTTGCAGTGCGGGCACAGCTTGCGCACCAGGCGCTGGGCGACCATGCCGATGACGTTGCCGGAAAGGATGTCGGGCAATATGCCGATGTCGAGCAGGCGCGGGATCGAGCCGAGCGCCGAATTGGTGTGAAGCGTGGAATACACCTGGTGTCCGGTCATGGCGGCGCGGAACGCCATGTCTGCCGTATCGCGATCGCGGATCTCGCCCACCAGAATGACGTCCGGGTCCTGGCGCATCATCGAGCGCACGCCGTTGGCGAAATCCAGCTTTGCCGCCTCGGCGACCGAGGTCTGGCGGATCATGGCGAGCGGATACTCGACCGGATCCTCCAGCGTCATGATGTTGATCGCCTCGGCATTGATGTGGTTCAGCACCGAGTAGAGCGTCGTCGTCTTGCCGCTGCCGGTCGGGCCGGTGACGAGGATGATCCCTTCCGGCCGCGCGATCATGAGCTTGAGCAGGTGAAGCTGATCCTCGGCCAGTCCCAGGTTGTCCAGGGGCACCAGGCCCTTCTGCCGGTCCAGGATGCGCAGAACGATGTTCTCGCCATGGATCGTGGGCTGCGCCGAGACGCGGAAATCCACCGGGCGGCCGCTGATGTTGAGCGAGATGCGCCCGTCCTGAGGGGCCCGCGCCTCGGCGATGTTCATGTTGCTCATGACCTTGATGCGCACCGCCATCGCCGGCCAATACGATTTATGCAGCGCCCGGATCTGGCGCAGGATGCCGTCGATGCGGTAGCGGATGCGCAGGAAGTTCTGTTCCGGCTCGAAGTGGATGTCGGAGGCCTCGCGCTTCACGGCGTCGGTCATCAGCGCGTTGATCAGTCGCACCACCGGCTGGCTGTATTCGTCGCTGGACACGGCCAGCGCGCGATAGTCGATCTCGCCGGTCTCGATCTCGTTGAGGATGCCGTCGATGGACAGTTCGTGGCCATAGTACTGATCGATGGCGTGCGAGATCTCCGATTCGCCGGCGATCACCGTTTCGATTTCGATCTTGCTCGGCGCGATGGCGCGGATCTTGTCCAGCGCCACGATGTCATTGACGTCGGCGATGGCGATCGTCAGGCGGCGCTGCTCGCGGTCGTAGTCGAGCGGCAGGAAGCGATGGCGCTTGGCGAGTTCTCGCGGCACCATGCCCAGGGCGCCCGGATCGACGATGGCATGGGCCAGGTCGACGCTCTTCTTGCCCAGGCTTTCCCCCAGCGCATCGCGCAGCGTGGCTTCCGAGACGAAACCGAGCGATACCAGCAGCTTGCCTACCGGCAGCTTGGACTTGGTCTGCTCCAGCAGCGCGATGCGCAACTGGTCCTCGCTGATCACGCCCTGGGCGATCAGGATCTGACCGAGAGGGAGGCGATGGGCGGCGGGCGAATTCATGGTGTCCGGTTTCAAGTCGCTTTCCGCTTGCGGGCTACTGCTGCAATTCGCGCACGCGCACCGTGGCCTGGGCTTGGTCGAAGGCGGCGGGACGTGCCGCGGCCGCGGTCAGCGCGCTTTGGTAGTACTGCAGGGCGAGCCTGGGCTGCCGCAATTGATCGAGCGCTACCGCCAGATTGAACTGGTAGTCCGGGTTGTCCGGCTCCGCGGTGTAGGCGCGGAAGTAAGCCTGTTGCGCCTCCCGCCAGCGTGCCTGGGAGGCGTAGAGGTTGCCGAGGGCGAAGAGCGCGGCGTGGGAATCGGGCTGCGCCGCGGCCAGGCTCTTGAGGCGGCTCTCCGCCTGCACCGGGTCGGCGCTGCCGCGCAGGTTGATGAGTCCGGCCTGGGCCGTCGCATCCTTGGGATCGACTTCCAGCGCACGCTGGTAATAGGCTTCCGCGGCCTCCGCCTCACCCTTGCTCAGGCTGATGGCCGCCATGCCGTTGAGCGCGTCGGTGTTGCGCGGGTCGCTCCTGAGTGCCTGTTCGTAATCGGCGCGCGCCGCGCTCAGGTTGCCGGAAACGAATTGCCGATAGCCGCGGGCGACGCCGGGGTCGACCTGCAGCCTGCCCCTGCTGACCTTGATCGGCGCTTCGGACGCCGGGACGTCGGCGGCCGGTGTGCGGTCGGAGAGTTCTCCCTTGACCACCGCGGCAGCCGAGCCGGCGGTTCTGGTTCTCGCTGCGGATGGGGTTGGAGCGGGATTCCGGGCTGCATCGCTCGCTATCGCGCCCCTGCCAGCGGCGGATGGTTGCGGGGCTGCGCCGTCGACCGTGGCGAGCATCGCCCGAGCCGGCTGTGACGGCAAGGCAGAGGGCTGGGCCGTGGCGGGGCGCGCAGCGGCCGGGCCGGCCGGTGCCGGCGGGAGGGCGGCGTTGCTTCGCGCTGCGGGCAGCAGGCCGGAGGACTTCGGCTGCAACTGCCACCAGAAATAGGCGCCGATGGCGGCGACGGCCAAGGCCGTCGCGATGCCGAGGCCGATGTAGAAGGGGCGCGTTGCGCCGGCGTCTGCTTGGCGGCGAACACCTGTTGTACGGCCTGGCGCTCCTGCGCTTGCCGGTCCGGGTCCGCGCTCGGCGACGGCGTGCGCGTTCGAGCCTTCTGCGTCGGCGACTCGGGTTTGGCTCCGGTGACGTTGGCGAACTGATCGTCGAGCAGCGCCAGGGTCGAGGGCAGTTCGGGCAGGCTCGTGGAGCGTGCGTTCGCGGCTGCAACTGCCTCATACTTGCCCCGCGCCGGGAGTTCCGGGCTCCTGTCTCCGCTCGGACTCGACGCGCCTTCGGCCAGGCGTTTCGCCTCTTCGGCCTTCTTCAGCGCGTCCATCAGCAGACTCATCGGCTGAGGCCTTCGAGCGTCGGCAAGCGGCGCTCGCGCGCCTGGGGATCGTCGAGGAAATCGTCCGCCGGCAGTTGTTCGCGGTAGCCGCGGTAGTCGCCGGCGACGCTCGCATCGCGCACCACGATCGGGCGCAGGAAAATGACCAGTTCGGTCTTCTGCATCGCGTTGTTGCGGCTGGTGAAAACTTCGCCCAGCCCGGGGATGGCGCCGATCAGCGGCAGACGGCCGGTCTTGTAATCCACCCGGTCCTCCATCAGTCCGCCCAGCACCGCCACATCGCCGCTGCTGACCCGCAACACGGACTCGATTTCGCGGGTGCGGATCTCCGGCACCAGATTTTGCAGGCCTGAGGGAATGAACGGATTCGGATCGTTGCTTGAAGTTCGTCACGCTGGAGATCGTCGGTCGCACGTTGAGTATGACCGCGTCGCTATCGTTGATCTGCGCGGTGACTGACATGACGAGGCCGACGGAGACCGATTGCGCCGTTGTCGTTACGGTCCGGTCCGTATTCGTCTGGTTCGTCGTGGTGTCGGCCTTGACGTTGAAATAGACGATGCTGTCCACGACCTTGAGCAGGGCCGTCTGATTGTTCAATACCGACAGCCGTGGGCTCGACAGAACCTTCACGGAGCCGAAGGATTCGAGGAACTGCAAGCGCGATCGAGAGGTCGAGCGGCGAACTCTTGTTGATGTAGCTAAGAAGGAATGGCGTGAACTGGGTCGTCGTATTGGTGCTGACGCCCGGTCGCTGGATGCTGAAGCCGGAGCCGTCCTGCCGCAGCCGCGACCACTCGATGCCCTGCTGGTAGCCGTCGTTCAGCGTTACCTCGACGATGGTCGCTTCGATCAGGACCTGGCGCCGGGCGGATGTCAGGACGTGGTCGAGGAATTCCTGAACCTTTTCGTGCTGGCGCGACGTGGCGCGCACCGTGACGACTCCCGTTTCCGGATGAACGATGACCGATGCGGCTTCGCGGAAGGTGGCGCGGCGGACCATGGTCGTAGCCGTGTTTTCCAGCGCGGCGGGATTCGGGCTGCCGGCGATCGAGGGCCGGGTGGCGGCACCGCGCACACCGGTACCATTTGTCGCGCTAGCCGCCCCGGTTCCGGAAGTTGCCTGCACTTCCGCACGCTCGATGAAGGTTTCGCTCGATCCCTCCGGAAGGATCTTGTCGGTCTCGCGCAGCAGGTCCTTGATGTTTTTTTCCAGGTCTTCCCAGAACCGGTTCTTCGACTTGTTCTCGATGTTCGTCGATGAGGTGTTGCCGCTGCCGATGGAACCGCCGGCGACGCTTCCCGACGTGCTGCCCGAACTGCCGCCGCTCGCAATCTGGGTGTTGATCGATACCGTGCCGGTGATGTCCCGCGACATATTGACGTAATCGACCTTGTAGGTGCGCAGGTAGGGCGAATCGGGCATCACCGCGAGATTGGGGCCGTCGAGTTCGTAGCGCATGTCGGTCTGCCGGGCGATGCGATTGAGCAACTGCGGCAGCGTCTGATCGATGGCATTCAGCGTCACCGTTCCGACGATGCCGGGGTGAACGTCCACGTTGAGTTTGGCGTCCCGTGCCAGGGCGAACAGCAGGTCCTGGACGCGAACGTTGTTGACGACCACGCTGTAGGTTTCCGTCTTGGCGGCCGGCCTCGGTTTCGGCAGTACCGGCGCCTGCTGCACCGGAGCCGGAATGCGCCCCGCGACCGGCGGCGGCGTGCTCTCGGTGCGGATATGGGCGGACGACGGTTGGCTGGTGGCGGGTACCGTGCTGCACCCGGCGATGATGATTGACAACACCGCGGCGGCAAGCAGTCGTCCAGTTCTCATGAGCGGTCGTTGATTCGCCTGGCGGTATGGGTGGCCGAATGATGATAGCACATCAATAACGAAAGACAAGGCCATGATTTGTATAATCAAAAGTCAGAAAGTCGGTCTCGTCTGCGGTGCCGCCCCCCATGCCCGGGGAATCAGCCGGAAGTGCGCTTTGCCCATCCGTCGTCAGCGCAGGCGTCGGACCTGGCGCGGGTATGCGCCCTTCATCCCGCAGCGCCGCCGGCAGGTCCCGCAGGGCGGAGTTGGCGGCGGCGATCGACGGATAATCGCCGAAAATGACGCCGATATGCTGTTTTTCGCCCGCTGCCGCCCGATACGTCCGCAATTGGTCTGCCCCCGCGACGTGAGCGGTACGTTCCAGGAACCGCTCGACAGCTTCCGCATCATCGGCATCGGTGGTGAGCAACTGAAGAAACCAGTGATCGTCCGGCGTCGCAGCCAGCCATTGGTCGGTCTTCTGCAGATGGGAGCGCGTCAGAGGCCCGAGATGCTCGTCGCGGCTCCGCTTCTGCCGCGGTGGCGGATGCCGCAGCCGTCTCGCTCGTCCCGTGCAGGGGAATGACTGCCGCGTGCGCGGCGGCGTATCCGCTGCCGTCACCGTCAGTCGGAGGCGCTGCGGCCGCTGCGACGCTCGTGATCGATGCCGCAGGCGCTGCAGCCGGGGCGGGCGGCGCCGCCGCGGTCTTGTCCGGCGGTGATTGCCCCGGCAGCGGCCACATCGCGACCACGGCGACAGCCAGGAGTATGGCCGCGGCGGCTGCGCCCAGCCACAGGGCTGGGCGACCGCGGCTCCGGTCCATCGCCGCGTCCCGAATGGCGGCACGCACCTCGGCGACGTCCACGCGGTGGCGGCCGGCAGCGAAGGCCGCCAGCAGAGACTTCTCGGCGAGGATATTGATGCGCCGGGTGAGCCCGCTGGAGGCACGGGCGATGCTGCGCACCGCAGCGGTGCTGAACACCTCCGGGCCGCGATAACCGGCGGCGCGCATGCGGAAGTCGATGTACGCGGCGACATCCGCCCGCACCAGCGGCTCCAGGGCGAAGTGATGGGTGATGCGATCCTTCAACTGGCGCATGGCCGGCCGATCCAGGATCTGGTTCAGCTCCGGCTGGCCGAACAGGACGATCTGCAGCAGCTTGTGGCGCTGGGATTCGAGGTTGGACAAGAGGCGGATCTCTTCCAGCGTGTCGGCCGGCATGGCGTGGGCCTCGTCCACCAGCAGGACCACCTGGCGGCCCTCGGCGTAGTGCGCGATGAGATGCTCCTGCAGCGCGCGCATCATGGCGCTCGAACGATCCTTGGGCAGTTCGAATTTCAGGTCATCGGCAATGGCGAACAGGATGTCGTCGCGCGACAACAAGGGGTTGGCGAGATAGACGGTCTCCACCTGCTGCGGCAGACGTTCCATCAGCATGCGGCAGAGCATGGTCTTGCCGCTGCCCACTTCCCCGCTCACCTTGACGATTCCCTCGTCGTGGGTGATGGCGTACACCAGCGCTTCCAGGGTGGCGCCCCGGTTGGCGCCGGCGAAGAAGAATTCGGTGTGGGGCGTGATGCGGAAGGGAGCTTCCGTCAGGCCGAAATGTTCGTGATACATGTTCGGTCAGTAGAGGTCGGCGCGGTCCGTCGGCGTTGCGGCATCGGTGAGATCGCTCCGCGCCAGGCTGTCCATGCGGTTATAGAGGGTGGTACGGTTGATGCCCAGCAGTTTCGCGGCCTGGCTGACATTGCCGTGGGTCAGACGCAGCGCGGCGTCGATGTATGCCTGCTCCCACCAGCGCAGCGTATCGTCCAGGCTGAACCGGCCGCGGCTCTGGAGGTGGGTGAGGGCCATGCCCTTCAGTTCCACCGCGCTCTGCGGCGGGCGGGCGCTGCCCGGCGCATTGCCGGCCGGCTGCACTTCTTCGTCCGGCAGGTCGAGTTCCGCCGCCAAGTCCGCTGCCTCGACCGGAATTCCCGGAAATCTCGTGGCCAGCCGGATCACGATGTTGCGCAGTTCGCGCACGTTGCCGGGGAAGCCGTAGTTTTGCCACAGGATGAGCGCATCACCGCTCAGGTCGAATGGCGGCCGTCCGGTCTGCCGTGCGATTCGTTCGCGATAGTGGTGCAGCAGCAGCAAGCGGTCATCCCCCATTTCACGCAGCGGCGGGACCGCTATGGTGAACACGCTGAGCCGGTGATAGAGGTCGGCGCGGAAACGGCCGGCCTTCACCTCCTTGCGCAGGTCGCGGTTGGTGGCGGCAATCACGCGGCAGCGCGCGACGCGCAACTGCGTTTCGCCGACGCGCTGGAATTCCCCGTTCTCCAGGACGCGCAAGAGCTTGGGCTGCAGATCCAGCGGCAGTTCGCCGATCTCGTCGAGGAACAGGGTGCCGTCCCGGGCATCCTCGAAGTAGCCGGACTTCATGGCGGCAGCGCCGGTGAACGCGCCCTTGGCATAACCGAACAGCGTCGGCTCCACCAAGGTGGGCGAAATAGCCGCGCAGTTGAGCGCCAGGAAGGGACGGTCACGGCGGCTCGTGAGGCGGTGCAGGCAGCAACTGGCGACGATCTCCTTGCCGCTGCCCGACTCGCCCTCGATCAGCACCGGAAAGGGCGACTCCGAGTATTGGCGGATCTGGGCGCGCAACTTCTGCATCGACAGACTCTCGCCGAGAAGGGAGCAGGTCTCCGTCGCCGACGGTTCGGCGGCGTCGACGGAGCCGAGGGCAAGCAGCCGGTTCAGGGTCTGCCTGAGCTGCTCCGGCTCGGCCGGCTTGGCAATGAACTCGGCGGCGCCCAGGGCGCGCGCGTGGCGTGCGTTGGCCGCGTCGTTCTGGCCCGTGAGCACGACGATCTTGATCGCCGGCACGTGCGCCAGAAGGTCCGAAACCAGGGCGAATCCTTCATCCGGTCGATGCGGGGTAGGCGGCAGTCCCAGGTCCACCAGAGCCAGTCGCGGCGGCGCCGACAGTTTGCGCACCTGCTCCACGCACTGCGCGCGGGTGGCGGCGGGGACGATCTCGAAATCTCGGGCGAGGAGAAAACTCAGAGTGTCGGTAATGAGTGGATCGTCATCCACGATCAACAGCAGCGGCCGCGGCGCCGCAGGGCCGGTTGATTCGCTCACGGACTCGGCTGGGCTCGCATTCAATGCAGTGTCGTCCTCGCGGCGGGGCACGATGCCCTCTCTTGCATCATACCGCAGCGTCGGCCCGTAACGTCCCCGATATCCGCGGGCGCCGGTACTGGTCTCCTCGGTGCCGCCGCCGTGGCGTCGCGGACGGCGCGGCGTCCGGGCGGGGCCGACCGGGCCGATCGGCGGGGGGTGTGTTACCATGCACGGCTTTTCAGCCTGCGGAGCCAGCCTGTGTCCAGCGAGCCTCTGGTCAAGCTCACCGGCCTCAACTTCGCCTACGACCGCCGTCCCGTACTCACCGGCATCAACCTCGAAGTCGCCCGTGGCAAGGTGGTCGCCATCATGGGCGGCAGCGGCTGCGGCAAAACGACCTTGCTGCGCCTGATCGGCGGGCAGATCAAGCCCCAGTCCGGCAGGGTGAGCGTGAACGGCAAGATGGTCCCCGAACTGGACGCGGACGGCCTGTACCGGCTGCGGCGGCGGATGGGCATGCTGTTTCAGTTCGGTGCACTGTTCACCGATATGTCGGTATTCGACAACGTGGCCTTCCAGATGCGCGAGCATACCGACCTGCCGGAGGACCTGATCCACGATCTGGTGCTGATGAAGCTGAATGCGGTGGGGTTGCGCGGTGCGCACCACCTGATGCCCTCGGAGTTGTCGGGCGGCATGGCGCGGCGCGTGGCGCTGGCACGCGCCATCGCCCTCGATCCCATGCTCATGCTGTACGACGAGCCGTTCGCCGGGCTCGACCCGATATCCCTGGGCGTGGTTGGCCGACTCATCCGCAAGCTGAACGACGCGCTCGGTGCCAGTTCCGTGGTGGTGACTCACGATGTGCAGGAATCGCTGTTGATCGTCGATTACATCTACTTCGTGTCCGAGGGGAAGGTGGTGGCTGAGGGAACGCCGGCCGAAATCCGCGCTTCCAGGGATCCGTGGGTGCATCAGTTCGTGTGGGCCGAAGCCGACGGTCCGGTGCCGTTCCACTATGCGGCGGCCCCGTACCGCGACGAGATGTCGGACGCCGGCCATGCTTGAGGGAGTGGCGAGCGTGTCTGCGCGTGATCGGCAAGCACGTTAACCAGGGGGTGTGGCGGCTCGGTTTCGCCAGCCGCTTCCTGCTCATGACCCTGCTCTACTCCGGGACGGCTTTCCGCCGTTTCGGCCTCACCATCCGCCAGATCTATTTCAGCGGGGTGCAGTCGCTCATCATCATTCTCGTGTCGGGCCTGTTCGTCGGCATGGTGCTCGGGCTGCAGGGCTTCGATACGCTGGAGCGCTACGGCTCCGAAGAGGCACTGGGGGTGCTGGTGGCGCTGTCGCTGGTGCGCGAACTGGGTCCGGTGGTGGCGGGACTGCTGTTCGCCAGCCGCGCCGGTTCAGCCATCACTGCCGAAATCGGCTTGATGAAGGCCACCGAGCAGCTGACGGCGATGGAGATGATGGCGGTGAATCCCATCGCCCGCGTCGTGGCGCCGCGCTTCTGGGCCGGCGTCACCTCCATGCCGATCCTGGCGGCGATGTTTTCGGCCATGGGCATTTTCGGCGGCTATCTGGTGGGCGTCGTGCTGATCGGCGTGGACGAGGGATCGTTCTGGTCGCAGATGCAGGCCTCCGTGGACTTTCGCCAGGACATCCTGAACGGCGTCATCAAGAGCATCGTCTTCGGCGTGGCCGTGTCGCTGATCGCGGTGTTCGAGGGCTACGACGCCGACCCCACGGCCGAGGGCGTGTCCGGGGCCACGACGCGCACGGTCGTGATCTCGTCGCTTGCCATTCTCGGTCTCGACTTCATTCTAACGGCATTCATGTTCCGGGGCTTCTGATGAATCGAACGGTGCTCGACCTCTGGGTAGGCTTCTTCGTCGCTGCGGGAATCGGCGCCCTCTTGTTCCTCGCCCTCAAGGTGGGAAACCTGAGTTCCGCCAACATGGCCGACGCGTATCAGCTCAATGCCAAGTTTGATAATATCGGCGGCCTGAAGGTGCGCGCTCCGGTCAAGAGCGCAGGAGTGGTCGTCGGGCGGGTATCCGGCATCCGCTTCGATCAGCAGGATTACATGGCCGTCGTGACCGTGGATATCGACAGCCGCTACCAGTTTCCGCGCGATACGATCGCCAGCATTCTGACTTCGGGCCTGCTGGGCGAGCAGTACATCGGCTTCTCCGCAGGTGGCGACACGGCGATGCTCAAGAACGGCGACACCTTCAAGAAGACGCAGTCGGCGGTGGTTCTGGAGAACCTGATCGGGCAGTTTCTTTTCAGCAAGGCGGCGGAGGGGCCGCAGAATGGGCCCCAGAACGACCAGGACAAGAAGCAATGACGTTCGGATTTATCCGCGAAAGGATGGCGAAGTGAATCACGCTGCCGAATCCGCATCGAGATCCTGGCGACTGACCGTGCCGGTGCTCGCCGCGACCGTCGTCCTCACCACTGGTTGCGCGACCACGGGCAACCCGAAGGACCCGCTCGAAGGCTTCAACCGGGCGATGTTTTCGTTCAACGAAGGCCTCGACAAGGTGGCGATCAAGCCGCTGGCGCAGGGCTACGATTTCGTGGTGCCGCTGCCGGGCAAGACCATGGTCAGCAACTTCTTCGGCAATCTGCAGGACCCGTGGATCGCGGCGAACAATCTGTTGCAGGGCAAGCCGGGGCAGGCCCTGACGGATGCCGGCCGCTTCCTCATCAATTCGACGGTCGGCATTCTCGGCGCCTTCGATGTCGCGTCGGAACTGGGAATCGAGAAGCATGAAGAGGATTTCGGCCAGACCGTCGCGCGCTGGGGCGTGGGTGATGGCGCCTATCTGGTGCTGCCGTTCTTCGGCCCGCGCACTTTCCGCGATGCGCTGACGCTGATCGTTGACGGCTACGGCGATCCGGTGTATTACCTGACGGAAGACATCCCGACCCGCAATATCCTGTACGGCACCCGTCTGCTCAGCAACCGTGCTTCCGTGCTGCCCGCCGACAAGACGATCGAGGAGGCGGCGCTCGACAAGTATGCCTACCTCCGCGATGCCTATCTGCAGCGCCGCCGCAGTCTGATCTTCGACGGCAGGCCGCCGCGCGAGAAGGATGAGGATGCCGCGACGGAGCCCGGCGGGCGTCTGACGCGGGAACTCACTGCGCCGGATGCCGTCTCACCGCCTGGGTTGGTTGCTGCCGATGAACCACCGGTGGCGCCGGGGATGGACCGGCAGCCCTTGTCCGGATACGGATTCAACGCTTCCGCCCCTGCGCGCGTTAACTCGCCGGTGGACGCCGACGACGCGGCGCCGGTAGCGGCCGCGTCCGGGTCCGGTGCGGAATAGACCGCCTCCTACTTCGACGAAAGGAATCCGAACTTACCATGGGCAAGCTTCTGCTGAGCTGGCTCGCCGTTGCGAGCATGCTGCTGCCGTTTTCCGTGTCGGCGCAGGAAAGCGCGCCGGACGCGCTGGTAAAGAGCGTTACCAACGACGTGCTCGCCATCGTGCGCCAGGACAAGGAAATCCAGTCCGGCAACACCAAGCGGGCAATTGAACTGGTGGAGCAGAAGGTGTCGCCCCACTTCAATTTTGCGCGCATGACGCAACTGGCGGTGGGACGCGACTGGCGCAAGGCCGATCCGCAGCAGCAGGCGGCGCTGACCCAGGAGTTCAAGACCCTGCTGGTGCGCACCTACTCCAATGCCCTGACGTCCTACAAGAATCAGGTGATCGAGTTTCGCCCGACGCGCATGCAGCCGAGCGACACCGACGTGACCGTACGCACGGAGGTGAAACAGCCGGGAGCCAGGCCGATCAGCATCGACTACAGCCTGGAGAAGAACTCCGAGCCGTGGAAGGTCTATGACGTGGTGGTTGCCGGCGTGAGCCTGGTGACCAACTACCGGGAATCCTTCGCCAGCGAGGTGCGCAACGGCGGCATCGACGGCCTGATCAAGTCGCTACAGAAGAAGAACGCCGATCTCGAGGCCAAGGCCGCCCAGGGCGGTGAGCGCAAATGATGCAGCGCACCGGGGACCGGGTCGAGGTTTCCGGTGCGATGACGCTCGAGAATGCCCGTCTGCTGCTCGATCTGGGGGTGAAGCAACTGCAGGACGGCGCGACGGTATTCGATCTGGCGAGCGTGCGCGAACTGGATTCGGCCAGCATCGCCGTGCTGTTCGGCTGGCAGCGCGCGGCAGCCGCTGCGGGCAAGAGCGTGCGCATCCTCAACCCGCCGCGCAACCTGCTGAGTCTGGCTGAACTCTACGGCGTCGCCGAACTCCTGCCGCTGGCTTAGCCGCCTCGGCACCGGTGTTTTTCTCGTCATGAGTGTATTGCCGGCAGCGATCCGGGTGCGCCAGGTCACCAAGCGCTTCGGCACGGTGCAGGCCCTGGCGGGGATCGACCTGGACGTTGCCGAAGGCGAATTCTTCGGCTTGCTGGGGCCGAACGGGGCCGGCAAGACCACCCTGATCTCCGCCCTGGCCGGCCTCGTTCGCCCCGATTCAGGCCGCATCGAAGTCATGGGCTTCGACGTCGAGCGGGACTACCGGGCGGCACGGCGCAGCCTGGGAGTGGTGCCGCAGGAATTGGTGTTCGACCCGTTCTTCTCGGTGCGCGAAACCCTAAGGATCCAGTCCGGCTATTTCGGCATCGGCCGCAACGACGACTGGATCGACGAGATCCTGCACCATCTGGATCTCACCGCCAAGGCGGATACGAACATGCGCCGGCTGTCCGGCGGCATGAAGCGCCGTGTGCTGGTGGCGCAGGCATTGGTGCACCGGCCGCCGGTGATCGTGCTGGACGAACCCACGGCAGGCGTCAACGTGGAGTTGCGGCAGGGCCTGTGGGAGTTCGTGCGGCGGTTGAACCGGGACGGCCACACCATCGTCCTCACCACCCATTACCTGGAAGAGGCGGAAAATCTGTGCGGGCG
Source organism: uncultured beta proteobacterium (assembly GCA_963823455.1). Lineage (GTDB taxonomy): Bacteria > Pseudomonadota > Gammaproteobacteria > Burkholderiales > Rhodocyclaceae > CAVPDA01. The sequence goes on along the minus strand of CAWGLO010000028.1, from coordinate 360,758 downwards.
CATCGCCATGATGAAGCAGGGCCGCATCGTCGCCCTCGATACCACGAGCAATCTGCTGCGCCGCTTCTCCGGCCACACGCTGCGGCTGCGGCTGGCGACGGGGGCAGCGCTGCCGCCCGCACTGGCAACCTGCGCGCGCGGTCACGACGACACCGGCTTTGCCACTTTCGATCTGGCACGCTGCGGCGATGTGGAATCAATCCTGCGCAGTGCGCGGGAATCCGGAGTCGCGATCGAGGACATCGAACTGGACAAGCCCGACCTGGAACAGGTTTTCGTCCGCGTGATGAACAGGACCTGAGGCCATCGCCCCGCAGGACGCAGACGGCAGTGCCGGCGGACCGTGCCGCGCCCGCAGGTGTGGTGGGGCTGCGATCCCACGTACCCGCCGTCGCACTTCGCCCATGACTGAATTCTCGACCCTTTTCTACAAGGAGCTGCTGCGCTTCTGGAAGGTGAGCTTCCAGACCGTCGCCGCGCCGGTGCTTACCGCGCTGCTCTATCTGCTCATCTTCTCGCACGTGCTGGAAGAGCATGTGCGGGTCTACGAGTCGGTCCCCTACACCGCCTTCCTGGTGCCCGGGCTGGTGATGATGTCGATCCTGCAGAACGCCTTCGCCAATTCCTCGTCTTCGCTGATTCAGTCCAAGGTCACGGGCAGCATCATATTCGTCCTGCTGCCGCCGCTTTCCTACCGCGAGTTCTTTGCCGCCTACGTGCTGGCGGCCCTGTTGCGCGGGCTGGCGGTGGGAATGGGGGTGCTGCTGGTGACGCTCTGGTTCGTCGATCTCACCTATGCGGCGCCGTTGTGGATCGTCGCCTTCGCGCTCGTGGGCGGGGCGATGCTCGGATCGCTGGGCGTGATCGCCGGCATCTGGGCGGAGAAGTTCGACCAGATCGCGGCCTTCCAGAACTTCATCATCATGCCCCTCACCTTCCTCTCCGGCGTGTTCTACTCGATCCACTCCCTGCCCCAGTTCTGGCAGGATGTATCGCGCTTCAATCCCGTCTTTTACATGATCGACGGATTTCGCTATGGTTTTTTCGGCGTGTCCGACGTGTCGCCCCGGCTCAGCCTTGCGGTCGCCGGCGGCTGCCTGGCGCTGCTGACCCTGTTCACCCTCTGGCTGCTGAGAATCGGCTACAAGCTGCGCGCCTGATTCGCCCACGCCACCTTTCCCAAACGAGTGCACACCTATGGTTCGTCCCGAAGACATCAAAGGATTCATCGAGCAGGGCCTGGCCTGCGATCACGTCGCCGTCGAAGGCGACGGTGCCCATTTCGACGCGGTGATCGTCAGTTCCGAATTCCGCGGCAAACTGCGGGTGCAGCAGCACCAGCTCGTGTATCGCGCGCTGGGCGATCGCATGCGCGAGGAGATCCACGCGCTGTCGATGCGTACCCTGACGCCCGAGGAGTGGCAGCAGGCACAGGGCAAGTGACATGGACAAGCTGCTGATCGAAGGCGGTGTGCCGCTCGCCGGCGAGATCGCCATATCGGGTGCCAAGAACGCCGCGCTGCCGATCCTGTGCGCCGCGCTGCTCACGGCGGAGCCGCTGCGCATTACGAACCTGCCGCGCCTCAACGACGTGCGCACCATGCTCCGGCTGCTGGCGCAGATGGGGGTGAAGGTAGCGGACGAGGGCGCGGATGCAGTGACGCTGGATGCCTCCGGCCTCGACAATCCCGTGGCGCCCTACGATATGGTGAAGACGATGCGCGCCTCGGTGCTGGTGCTGGGGCCGCTGGTGGCGCGCGCCGGCGAGGCCCGCGTCAGCCTGCCGGGGGGATGCGCCATCGGCGCGCGCCCGGTGGACCAGCACATCAAGGGCCTGCAGGAGATGGGCGCCGAGATTGCCGTGGAGCAGGGATACGTCCAGGCGCGGGCAGTCCGGCTGAAGGGAGCGCGCTTGTTCACCGACATGGTCACCGTGACCGGCACCGAGAACCTGATGATGGCGGCGGTGCTGGCACACGGGCGAAACGGTGATCGAGAACGCGGCGCGCGAGCCGGAAGTCGTGGATCTCGCCAACTGCCTGGTGGCGATGGGGGCGCAGATTTCCGGCGCCGGCAGCGACGTCATCCGCATCCGCGGCGTGGACCGGCTGCACGGCGCCACCCACCGCGTCATGCCGGACCGCATCGAGACCGGAACCTACCTGTGCGCGGCCGCGGTGACCGGCGGTGCGGTGCGCCTGACGCGCACCTCCGCCAGCTACCTCGACGCCGTGGTGGACAAGCTGATGGACGCCGGCTGCGACATCGTGCCCGAGCGCGACGCGATCCGTCTCAAGGCTCCGCCCAAGCTCACCGCGGTGAGTATCCGCACCGCACCCTATCCGGCCTTTCCCACCGACATGCAGGCGCAGTTCATGGCCATCAACGCCGTGGCCGAGGGCACGGCGGTGATCCGGGAAACGATCTTCGAGAATCGCTTCATGCACGCCGTGGAACTGGCGCGGCTCGGCGCCGACATCCGCATCGACGGCAACACCGCCGTGGTCAAGGGCGTGCCGCGCCTCGACGGCGCCACCGTCATGGCGACCGATCTGCGCGCCTCCGCCAGCCTGGTGGTGGCGGGGCTGGTGGCCCAGGGCGACGACCATCGTCGATCGCATCTATCACCTCGATCGCGGCTACGAGAAGCTGGAGGAAAAGCTGTCGGCCCTGGGCGCCCGGGTGCGGCGGACGAAGTGACTGGAGTTTTCTCGGCCGGGCGCCCGCATCCCGAGCGCGTCGCGCCTTCGCGCCCCGTGCGTCCTCTGCGGTAAAATTCGCCTTTTCCGGCGATCCCTATCGTGAGCGGCATCACCCTCGCCCTGTCCAAGGGCCGCATCTTCGAAGAAACGCTGCCGCTGCTGGCGGCGGCGGGCGTGGTTCCGGCGGACGATCCGGAGAAGTCGCGCAAGCTGATCATCGACACCAGCCGTCCCGACGTGCGCCTGATCATCGTGCGCGCCTCCGACACGCCGACCTATGTCCAGTACGGCGCGGCCGATCTCGGCATCGCCGGCAAGGACGTGCTGCTCGAGCACGGCGGCGCGGGCCTGTACCAGCCCCTGGATCTGAAGATCGCACGCTGCCGCATGTGCGTCGCGGTGCCGCAACGGCTTCGACTACGCCGCTGCGGTGCAGCGCGGCGCGCGGCTGCGCGTCGCCACCAAGTACATCCAGACGGCGCGCGAGCATTTCGCCGCCAAGGGCGTGCATGTCGATCTGATCAAGCTCTACGGATCGATGGAACTCGCGCCCCTGACCTGCCTGGCCGACGCCATCGTCGACCTGGTGAGCAGCGGCGGCACGCTGCGCGCCAACAACCTGCAGGAAGTGGAAGAGATCATGCAGATCAGCTCGCGCCTGATCGTCAATCAGGCATCGCTCAAGATGAAGCGCGAAATCCTGCAACCGGTGATCGACGCCTTCGCGGGGGCCGTGCAATGAGCACCATCCGGCGCTTCAGCACGCGCGCTGGCGACTTCGAGCAGCGTCTGGCGGCGCTGCTCGCCTTCGAAGGAGCGCAGAGCGAAAGCGTGGAAGGGGCGGTGGCGCAGATTCTCGCCGCCGTCCGGCGCGACGGCGATGCAGCGGTGATCGAGTACACGCGCCGCTTCGATCACCTCGAGGTGCGCGGCATGGCGGAACTCGAACTGCCCGGCGGCGAGTTGCAGGCAGCGCTGGAAGCCCTGCCGGCGGAACAGCGCGAAGCGCTGCACCAGGCGGCCGAGCGCGTGAGGAGCTACCACGAGCGCCAGGTGATGCAATCCTGGGAGTACCGCGAAGCCGACGGCACGCGGCTGGGGCAGAAGGTGACGCCGCTGGATCGCGTCGGCCTCTACGTTCCCGGCGGCAAGGCGGCGTATCCGTCCTCGGTGCTGATGAATGCGATTCCGGCCAAGGTGGCGGGGGTGGGCGAACTGGTCATGGTGGTGCCGACGCCCCACGGCGAAAAGAACCCCCTGGTGCTGGCGGCGGCCGCCATCACCGGCGTCGACCGCGTATTCACCATCGGCGGGGCGCAGGCGGTGGGCGCCCTGGCCTACGGCACGGCGACGGTGCCGCAGGTGGACAAGATCGTCGGACCCGGCAACGCCTATGTCGCCGCCGCCAAGCGCCGCGTGTTCGGCGTGGTGGGCATCGACATGGTGGCGGGTCCGTCCGAGGTGCTGATCATCGCCGACGGCTCGGGCGATCCCGACTGGACGGCGATGGACCTGTTCGCCCAGGCCGAGCACGACGAACTGGCGCAGTCCATCCTGCTCTGTCCGCAGCCGGATTTCATCGCCGCGGTGGCGGCAAGCATCGCCCGCCTGCTGCCGCAGATGTCCCGGCGCGACGTGATCGCAGCCGCACTGGCGGGACGCGGCGCGCTGATCGAGACGCGGGACCTGGACGAAGCCTGCGCCATCGCCAATCGCATCGCGCCCGAGCACCTGGAACTGGCGGTGGCAGACCCGGACGCGCTGCTGCCCCGCATCCGCCATGCCGGTGCCATTTTCATGGGTCACTACGCGTCGGAGGCGCTGGGCGATTACTGCGCCGGCCCCAACCACGTGCTGCCGACCTCCCGCAGCGCCCGCTTCTCCTCGCCGCTCGGCGTGTACGATTTCCAGAAGCGTTCCAGCATCATCCAGGTTTCGGCGGAGGGGGCGCGCAAGCTGGGCGAGATCGCCGCCGCCCTGGCCCACGGCGAGGGTCTGCAGGCGCATGCCCGGGCGGCCGAATTGCGCATGCATCGGTAGGCAGGCCGCGGTTCCCGGGCCCGAGCCCGTCAGCCGTTCCCGAGAATCTCCCGCAGCGCAACGACCAGAAAGCGGCACTGCTCGTCGCTGCCGACGGTGATGCGCAGGTACTGGTCGATGCGCGGCTGCCGGAAGTGGCGCACGATGATGCTGCGGTTGCGCAAGGCGGCGGCCAAGCCGGCGGCATCGCGGCTGGCGTGACGCGCAAAGAGGAAGTTGGCGGCCGAGGGCAGCACCGCGAAGCCGAGGGCGCCGAGATCGGCGGCAAGCTGCTGGCGCGAGCGGATCACGGCCTGGCGCGTGCGCTCGAAATGCTCGACGTCCTCCATCGCCGCCACGGCGCCGGCGATGGCGAGGCGGTCCAGGGGATAGGAATTGAAGCTGTTCTTCACCCGTTCCAGCGCCTCGATCAGGTCGGCGTGGCCGATGGCGAAGCCGACCCGCAGTCCCGCCAGCGAGCGCGACTTGGACAGGGTCTGCACCACCAGCAGATTGGGAAAGCGGGCCACGAGCGGAATGGCGGAGACGCCGCCGAAATCGACGTAGGCCTCATCCACCACCACTACGGAATCCGGGTTGCCGGCCAGCAGGCGTTCGACTTTGTCCAGCGCCAGCAGGCGGCCGGTCGGAGCGTTCGGGTTGGCGAAAACGATGCCGCCGTTGGCGCGGAGGTAATCGTCCACACGAATCTCGAAGCTATCGGTGAGGGGGACGACGACGTGGTCGATGCCGTAGAGTCCGCAATACACCGGGTAGAAGCTGTAGGTGATGTCCGGAAACAGCAGCGGGAGGGGGTGCCGCAGCAGCGCCAGGAACGCGTGCGCCAGCACTTCGTCGGAGCCGTTGCCGACGAAGACCTGGCGCGGTTCGATTTCGTAATGCCGGGCGATGGCCTGCTTCAGAAGGTCCGCGTTCGGATCCGGGTAGAGGCGCAGGGTGGCCGAGGTTTCCCGCGATACCGCCGCCAGTACCTGCGGCGAGGGGCCGTAGGGGTTCTCGTTGGTGTTCAGCTTGACCAGGTTCGGCAGCTTGGGCTGCTCCCCCGGCACATAGGGCGTCAGGCCGCGGACGACGGCGCTCCAGTAACGGCTCATGCGGGCGGGACCGAAAGACGTGGGAGAAACAACGGGACTGCGCCCAATGGTATCATCGCCCACTCATTTTCCGTTTTCGACGGGACGTGCTCGACTCGTCATTTCGCCATGCGGCAAGCCGAAATCTCGCGCAAGACTCTCGAGACCCAGATCACGGTCCGACTCAACCTCGACGGCAGCGGCCGCTCGACTCTGAACACCGGCGTCCCGTTCCTCGATCACATGCTGGACCAGGTGGCGCGCCACGGCATGATCGACCTGGAGGTGGCGGCGAACGGCGACCTGCACATCGACGCCCATCACACGGTCGAGGATATCGGCATCACCGTCGGCCAGGCGGTGCTGCAGGCGCTGGAGGACAAGAAAGGGCTGCTCCGCTACGGCCACGCCTACGTGCCGCTGGACGAGGCCTTGTCGCGGGTGGTGGTCGATCTGTCGGGCCGGCCTGGCCTCACTTTCGGCGTGAAATTCAGCCGTTCCATGATCGGCAGCTTCGACGTCGATCTGGTGCGCGAGTTCTTCCAGGGATTCGTCAACCATGCCCTGGTCACCCTGCATATCGACAACCTGCGCGGCGAGAACGCCCACCACCAGTGCGAAACCGTGTTCAAGGCCTTCGGACGGGCGCTGCGAATGGCGGTGGAGCCCGATGCGCGGGCGGCGGGTGCGGTGCCCTCCACCAAGGGTACGCTGTGAACTGCCAGGTCAGGGCGGGGGCGCCCGGGCGCAGGATGTGGCAAGCTCCGGTTTCCCTTCAAACCTCGGGCCAGGGCGGCAGGGCTTGCCTGTGAGTACGGTAGCGGTCGTTGACTACGGCATGGGCAATCTGCGCTCGGTCGCCAAGGCGATCGAGCACGTCGTGCCCGATGCCACGGTGCACATCACTTCGGATCCGGCGGTGGTCGGCCGCGCCTCGCGCGTGGTGGTGCCGGGCCAGGGCGCCATGCCCGACTGCATGCGCGAACTCACGGAACGGGGTCTGCGCGAGGCGGTGATTCGCGCCGCGGGAGAGAAGCCTTTCCTCGGCATCTGCATCGGCCTGCAAATGCTGTTCGAGATGAGCGAGGAAGGCCATGTGCCGGGACTCGCGCTGTTCCCCGGCAGGGTGCGGCGCTTTCCCCAGGATGCCATGGTGGCGCCGGACGGCACCCGCCTCAAGGTGCCCCACATGGGATGGAACCAGGTCAATCAGGCGGAACCGCACGTCCTCTGGCAGGGCATCGAGGATAGCGCCCGCTTCTATTTCGTCCACAGCTATTTCGTGGAACCGGCAGGCCCGGAGATCATCGCCGGGTCGACGGTGTATGGTGTTCCCTTTACCTGCGCGATAGCGCAGGCTAATATTTTCGCGGTCCAGTTCCATCCGGAGAAAAGCGCGCATGCCGGTCTGTGCCTGCTCGGCAACTTCATGCGCTGGAAACCCTGACATGATTCACCCGGCTCCTCTGAGCCCTCCCTGGGAAATCATCAATCCGATCCTATGCTGCTGATACCCGCCATTGACCTGAAGGATGGTCACTGCGTGCGCCTGAAGCAAGGCGACATGGACGCCGTGACCGTGTTCTCGGAAGACCCAGCGGCCATGGCCCGCTACTGGCTCGACCAGGGCGCGCGGCGCCTGCACCTGATCGACCTCAACGGTGCCTTCGCCGGCAAGCCGCGCAACGAGGCGGCGATCAAGTCGGTGGTGGGCGCCGTGGGGGAGGACATTCCGGTGCAGCTCGGCGGCGGCATCCGCGATCTCGACACCATCGAACGCTATCTCGACGACGGCATCTCCTACGTCATCATCGGGACGGCGGCAGTGAAGAACCCCGGCTTTCTGCACGACGCCTGCGGCGCGTTTCCCGGCCACATCATCGTCGCCCTCGACGCCCGGGACGGCAAGGTGGCGACCGACGGCTGGTCGAAGATGACGGGCCACGACGTCGTTGACCTGGCGCGCAAGTTCGAGGAATACGGGGTCGAGGCGGTGATCTACACGGATATCGGCCGCGACGGCATGCTGAGCGGAGTCAATGTCGCGGCGACGGTCAAGCTCGCCCAGGCGCTGCGCATTCCGGTCATCGCCAGTGGCGGTGTCGCTTCGATCGACGATATCCGGGCCCTGTGCCAGGTCGAGTCGGAGGGGATCGTCGGCGCCATAACCGGCCGCGCCATCTACGAAGGCAAGCTCGACTTCCGGGCGGCCCAGGTGGAGGCCGACGAATTCGCCGAGAGGAGCCCGGGGTAGTACCGGGCGGGCAGGGGCCCGATCCCTGCTCCGCGCCGCCATCCCGCCGATCCATGCTTGCCAAGCGCATCATTCCCTGCCTCGACGTTCGCTCCGGTCGCGTCGTCAAGGGCATCAATTTCGTCGGCCTGCGGGATGCGGGCGATCCGGTGGAGGTCGCCCGCCGCTATGACGAGCAGGGAGCGGACGAGCTGACCTTCCTCGACATCACGGCTAGCTCCGACGAGCGCGACATCATTCTTCACGTGGTCGAGGCGGTGGCGGACCAGGTGTTCATCCCGCTCACGGTGGGCGGCGGCATCCGGGTGGTGGACGACGTGCGCCGGCTGCTCAATGCCGGGGCGGACAAGGTCAGCATCAACACGGCAGCGGTGCAGAACCCGCAACTGGTGGCGGATGCCAGCCACAAGGTCGGGTCGCAATGCATCGTGGTGGCGATCGACGCCAAACAGGTTGCCGCCGGCGAAAGCGCCGGCGTCCAGACGAAGTGGGAGGTATTCACCCACGGCGGGCGCAAGGCTACCGGAATCGACGCCGTCGCGTGGGCGCGGCGGGTGCAGCAGCTCGGCGCCGGCGAAATCCTGCTCACCAGCATGGACCGTGACGGCACGCGCAACGGTTTCGATCTGACACTGACCCGTGCCATCTGCGATGCCGTCGATATTCCGGTCATCGCCAGCGGCGGGGTAGGCAACCTGGAGCATCTGGTCGAGGGCATCCTGCAGGGTCATGCGGATGCGGTACTGGCGGCCAGCATCTTCCACTATGGAGAGCATACGGTGCGCGAAGCAAAGGAATACATGCGCAGCCGCGGCATCGAGGTGAGACTGTGAGCGTGAACAAGAAGTGGCTGAACGAAGTGGCCTGGGACGAGAACGGCCTGGTGCCGGTGATCGTGCAGGAGGTGGGGACCAATGACGTCCTCATGTTCGCCTGGATGAACCGCGATGCTCTCGATCGCACCGTGCGCGAAGGCGAGGCGGTGTATTGGTCGCGCTCGCGGCGCAAGCTGTGGCACAAGGGGGAGGAATCCGGTCATATCCAGAAGGTGCTGGAAATCCGCATGGATTGCGACAACGACGTGCTCCTGCTGCAGGTGGAACAACTGGGCGGCATCGCCTGCCATACCGGGCGGCACAGCTGCTTCTTCCATAAGCACGAGGACCACCGCTGGCAGGCGGTGGATCCGGTGTTGAAGGATCCCAAGGACATCTACAAGGACCCCAAGGAACCCCAGAAATGATCGATATCGAAGTTCTGCACCGCGTGGCGGAAACCCTGGCGGAACGCCGCCGCGCCGACCCCGAAACCTCCTACGTGGCGAGCCTGCACGCCAAGGGCGTCGATGCGATCTGCAAGAAGGTGGCAGAGGAAGCAGCGGAAACCATCATGGCCGCCAAGGACAAGGACCGGTTGCACCTGGTGTGGGAGGTCACCGACCTGTGGTTCCACTCCATGATCCTGCTGACCGAGTTCGGCCTTGGCGTGGATGACGTGCTGGCCGAATTCCGGCGTCGAGAAGGCATGTCGGGCATCGACGAAAAGAAGGCGCGGCGGCGCGAGAGCGATAAATCGGTCACCTGACCCGCCTTCGGAGCGAGGCGGGCGCATGCGAGGCGACCCCCTTCCGCCCCACAGTCCGTTCCCCCCTACGCTGGGCCGGGCCCCCACCGGATCGATACAGGAACCACCAGATGGACAACTGCATTTTCTGCAAGATCGCCCGCGGCGACATTCCCTGCCGCAAGGTGTACGAGGACGAAGACGTCCTCGCGTTCCACGACATCCAGCCGCAGGCGCCGATCCATTTCCTCGTCATCCCGAAGCAGCACGTGCCCTCGCTCTACGAGGCGCAGCCGGGCCACCAGCAGGTGCTGGGCAAGATGCTGGCAATGGCGGGGAAGCTGGCGCGCGAGCAGGGCGCAGGCGACGGCTTCCGCTCCATCATCAACACCGGACGGGTCGGAGGGCAGGAGGTGTATCATCTCCACATGCACATTTTCGGCGGACCCGAGCCCTTGGGCAGGATGTTGCCGAAGCGATAGGAGGAGACCATGGGGTCCTTTAGCATCTGGCACTGGCTGATCGTTCTGGTGATCATTCTGCTGGTGTTCGGCACGAAGAAACTGCGCAACATCGGGGCGGATCTGGGTGGTGCGGTGCGCGGCTTCAAGCAGGGCATGAAGGAAGGCGACAAGGAGGGCGAAGCTTCCGCGCCGCCGCAGGTGACGGGCGGGCAGACCATCGAAGGCGAGATCAAGGAGAAGACCAAGTCTTCGTAAATCGCGGCAAGAGGAGCGCGGGACGCGGGGCCGGGCACGCCTTGCGTCCTTTGTGTTTCATCAGACGCGATTCACGTTCACGCTCCCATGTTCGACATCGGTTTTTCGGAGCTCATCCTCATCGCCCTGGTGGCGCTGATCGTCATCGGCCCGGAGCGGCTGCCAAAGGTGGCGCGCACCGCCGGGCACCTTCTCGGCCGCCTGCAGCGCTACGTCAATGACGTCAAGGCGGACATCAACCGCGAGATGCAGCTCGACGAGCTGAAACGCCTGCAGCAGCAGGTGGAGCAGTCGGCACGAGAGATGGAGCTGTCGGTCAACAAGGAACTGACGACAGTCGAGGAAACCCTCAACCAACCATTCAAGGCCTTGAGTCAGAGCGGGGGCGCGCAAACCCCCAGCCCTGCGGATCACAGCGGCGCCCCGGCCGAAGCCGCCACGGCACCTCAACCGGATGCCGAACTCGGCCAGGAAGCTGGCGCGGTGCGGAAAGCCGGTTAACCTGACCGTGATCGATCAGGAGCAGACCTTCCTCTCCCACTTGGTGGAGTTGCGCGATCGCCTGCTGCGCGCAATCCTTGCCATCCTGGTGGTCTTTCTCTGCCTCATGCCGTGGGCCAGCGAGATTTACGACTTTTTGGCTCAACCCATGATGCTGGCCCTGCCCGAGGGCACCAAGATGATCGCCACCGGTGTGGTGACGCCTTTTCTCGTGCCGGTGAAGGTAACCGTCATGGTGGCCTTCGTCATTGCCCTGCCGATCGTGCTTTACCAGGCCTGGGCCTTCATCGCGCCCGGTCTCTATGCCCACGAGAAGCGGCTCGGTCTGCCGCTGGTGATCGCCAGCACCCTGTTGTTCATCGTCGGCATGGCGTTCTGCTACTTCTTCGTCTTCGGCGTGGTGTTCAAGTTCATCAACGAGTTCGCCCCCAAGAGCATCACGCCGGCGCCCGACATCGAGCAGTATCTCTCGTTCGTCCTCACCATGTTCATCGCCTTCGGCGTGACGTTCGAGGTGCCAGTGATCGTCATCGTGCTGGTGCGCATGGGCATTGTCAGCCTGCAAAAACTGAGGGAAATCCGGCCCTACGCCATCGTCGGGGCGTTCGTGATCGCGGCCGTGGTCACGCCGCCGGACGTGATGTCGCAACTGCTGCTGGCGATCCCGCTGGTGCTCCTGTTCGAGGTGGGATTGCTGCTGGCGCGCTTCGTGGAAAAGCCGGCCGCGGAGTCGGATTACGCGGCGCTCACCGACCAGGAAATGGAACGGGAACTGGATCAGGCTGAAGCGGACAGCCGAAAGAATCCTCCCTGAGCCGCGCTCTTCCCGCCGGCGCGGCGCGCCACCCTACTCGTTCCCGTTGCGCCGCAAGGGTGGGCGCTTGCCGATGACGATGCCGAGATCGAGCTCGCTCTTGTCGCGGCGCAGCTTGAAGTTCGCCTGACGGCCCGGCGGCAGGCTGGCAACGGCCTCGAGCATGCCCTGGGGATCCCGCACTGCCTTGCCTTCGATGGACACCAGGACGTCTCCCGGTTTGATGCCGGCGCGATCGGCCGGGCCGTCCCGCACCACGCCCGCGATCAGCGTCCCTTGGGCGGTGGGCAGGGTGAACGACTCGGCCAGTTCCGGCGTGATTTCCTGCGCTTCGACGCCGATCCAGCCCCGCGTCACGGCGCCGGTCTGGATGATCTGCTCCATGACATTGCGCGCCAGCGACACCGGAATGGCGAAGCCGATGCCGAGGGAGCCGCCGGTGCGCGAATAGATCGCCGTGTTGATGCCGACCAGATTGCCGCTCCCGTCCACCAGCGCGCCGCCGGAATTGCCGGGGTTGATGGCGGCGTCGGTCTGAATGAAGTTCTCGAAGGTGTTGATGCCCAAGTGCGAGCGCCCCAGCGCGCTGACGATCCCCATGGTTACGGTCTGGCCGACGTCGAAGGGATTGCCGATGGCGAGCACCACGTCCCCCACCCGCAGCGCGTCGGGCGCAGCGAACGTTATCGCCGGCAGCTTGGCGCCGGCATTGATCTGCAGCACCGCCACATCCGATTCGGGATCGAGCCCGACGACGCGCGCCTTGAACTTGCGGCCGTCGTAGAGGGCGACCTCGATCTCGTCGGCCGACTCGACGACATGGTGGTTGGTGAGGATATAGCCTTCGGTGCTGACGACCACGCCGCTGCCGAGGCCGACGGTGCGCTGGGTTTCGCCGCGGCCCAGGCGATCGCCGAAAAAGTGGCGGAAAATCGGATCGTCGGCGAAGGGGCTGCGCTGTGCCGGGTTCACCTTGCTGGTGAAGACGTGAACCACCGAGGGCAGGGCCTTGCGCGCGGCATCGCTGTAGGATGCGGTCGATCGGCGTGCGTCGGACGGCCCCGCCGCAACCGGCGGCGCCTCCTGCAGCGATACGACGCTGGGCCGGCTGCCGCCGAGCCATTCCGGCTTCAGCGTCTGCAGCACGAACAGCACGGCGATGCTGATGGTCACGGCCTGGGCGAAAATCAGCCACAAGCGGCGCATAATGCGGTCCTCGGGGAGCGTGTTCTCTGAATCCGTCTAGGTGGAGCGTCGATGCAACGGGCCGAATTGCAGCGCTATCTCGATGATCTGCTTGAAGTGGCGCGTTACCGCGATTATTGCCCAAACGGTCTGCAAGTGGAAGGGCGCCCATCGATTCATGCGATCGTCACGGGCGTCACCGCCAGCCGTGCGCTGATCGAGAAGGCAATCGCGCGCAAGGCCGATGCCGTCGTCGTGCACCATGGCTATTTCTGGCGCGGCGAGGACGGCCGTATCACGGGATTCCGCAAGGCCCGGTTGGCGGCGCTGCTGATCCACGACATCAGCCTGTTCGCCTTTCATCTGCCGCTGGACGCCCATCCGGATCTGGGCAACAACGCCGCATTGGGGAGGCTGATGGGATGGCAGGCGACCGGCCGTTTCGCAGATCAGGACATCGGCTTCCTCGGGGAAGCCGCGAAGACCACTTCGGCCGCCGAGATTGCGGGCCGTCTCGGCGAGCGACTGCAGCGGACGGCGATGGTGGTCGGCGATGCGGAGCGGGCGGTAAGGCGCATCGCGTGGTGCACCGGGGCGGCCCAGGGCTTGTTCGAGCAGGCCATCGCGGCCGGCGCGGATCTCTTCGTCAGCGGTGAGATCTCCGAGCAGACCGTGCATCTGGCGCGCGAGTCGGGCGTCCCGTACGTTGCAGCGGGTCACCACGCCACCGAGCGCTACGGCGTGCAGGCCCTGGGCGATCACTTGGCCGTGCGATTCGGCCTGCACTGCGAATTTGTTGACATTGACAATCCGGTTTGAGTCGTGGCGTGACACCCGAGGTCCGACACTGCATGAAGACCTATACCTACCCCAAGTTCGATTATGCCCGCTCGCCCGACCAGGACTCGCAGCAACCCACGCACCATGCGGTCATAATAGTCGGTGCCGGTCCGGTGGGACTGACGGCGGCGATCGACCTGGCGCAGCACGGCGTGCCGGCATTGCTTCTGGACGAGGACAATACCGTCAGTCTGGGTTCCCGTGCGGTGTGCCACGCCAAACGCACCCTGGAGATCTTCGATCGAATCGGCTGCGGCGATGCGATCGTGGCGAAGGGGGTGGGCTGGAACGTCGGCAAGGTATTTTTCAAGGACCGCCTGGTCTATTCGTTCAATCTGCTGTCGGAAGCGGGCCATCAGCGACCCGCGTTCATCAATCTGCAGCAGTATCACGTCGAAGAGATCCTGATCCGGCGCGCCCGCGAAATCGGCCGCATCGATCTGCGCTGGGGGAACAAAGTCGTACAGGTCGACCAGGACCAGCAGGGCGTCCGGCTGCAGGTGGACACGCCGCAGGGCGCTTACGCGCTGACCTGTGACTGGCTGATCGTTTGCGACGGCGCGAAGAGCCCGGTGCGCCACCTGATGGGGCTGGAAAGCAGGGGACAGGTATTCCGCGACCGCTTCCTGATCGCCGATGTCGTGATGAAGGCCGATTATCCGACCGAGCGCTGGTTCTGGTTCGATCCGCCATTCCACCCCAATAAATCCGCCCTGCTCCACCGCCAGGCGGACAATGTCTGGCGCATCGACTTCCAACTCGGCTGGGATGCCGATCCCGAGGAGGAGAAGAAACCGGACAAGGTGCTGGCACGGCTGCGCGCGATGCTGGGCGAGCGCGACTTCGACCTGGAGTGGGTGAGCGTCTACACCTTCGCCTGTCGCCGCATGGAGCGGTTCCGCCACGGGCGCGTGCTGTTCGCCGGCGATGCTGCGCATCAGCTTTCGCCCTTCGGCGCGCGCGGCGCCAATTCGGGGATCCAGGACGCGGACAATCTGTCCTGGAAGCTCAAGCTGGTGCTGGAAGGCAAGGCGCCGCAGGCACTCCTCGATAACTACTCGGACGAACGGATCTTCGCCGCTGACGAGAACATACTGAATTCCACCCGCAGCACCGATTTCATCACGCCCAGGAGCCGCGTTTCGCGAACGTTCCGCGATGCGGCTCTGCTGCTGGCGGAAAGGCACCCGTTCGCCCGACGGCTGGTGAATTCCGGGCGGCTGTCGCTGCCGGCGGTGCTGGTTCGCTCCGAACTGAACACACCCGACGCCGACCTCTTCGCCGGGCGCATGGTCCCCGGCGCTGCGGCGACCGATGCGCCGGTGGCGGTCAACGGCGAACTGCGCTGGCTGCTGCAATGCATCGGCGGCAGCTTCAACGGTCTGTATTTCGCCGAGGGCATGAGCGAGTTGCCGCCGGAAGTCGCCTCCGGCATCGCCGCGCTGACCCTGGACCGGATCTCCGTTGACACGCGCGTCGTGGTCGAGCCCGGCAATCCGATCGAATTGCCGCCCGGAGTGATGAAGCTGGAGGACTACGAGGATTTCGTAATCCAGCGTTTCGACGCCGTGCCGGGCACCTTCTACCTGCTGCGGCCCGATCAGCACGTATGTGCGCGCTGGCGCCAGTTCGACCTCGAAGGCGTGCGCCGCGCCGTTCTGCGCGCCACCTGCAACGAGTGAGGAGAGCACCGATGAAGCTCACCATAGAGCCCAATCTCGCCGCGGCAGACGAATTCTACGAGCGGCTGATCGCCACCCACCGCGACCTTTCCGAGGAGCAGAGCGCCATCGTAAACGCCAAGCTCATCCTGCTGCTTGCCAACCACATCGGCGACATGGACGTGCTGCGCGAGGCCATGGAAGCGGCGCGGGCGGGGGTCGCGTGAATGCTGCGGAAGACATGCCCCGGGGTGCAAGGGCGGAGGCGGTCAAATGCCGGATCTCACCGCGGCGTCTGCAGCGCGTCAGGCCGCGCGGCGGTTCGGCGCGGAGGTCTGCGCGGCCTTCCGGCTCCGGTGCGCTGCGGCAGCGACTGCATCCGAGACGTTGACAAGCAGCAGAATATCGCTCAGCGCTTCGACGCCGAACCCGGTGCGGGAGCCGCCGCGATTGTCCGTCAGCAGCCTGCCGAGGTATTCGTGGCAGGCGCGCGTGCCCCACTGGGCGACGATCCGTTCGATGACATGGGGATACGATTCGATGCCGACGCCGCGGTCCGCGACGTCGCCGGGGCTCCAGGCCGGCGGGCGAACATTAAAATGGTCGTGCAGGCCGCGGGCGATGGTCTCGTATTCGTCGCGCGCTCCGGCGTCGCGATAGACGTCCAGCAACCTGAGCCAGGGTTCCACCGCCTGTCTGGGATTCGACTTGGCGAAATCCGCGAGGACATGGGGTGCACCGCGCGTACTGCCGCCGGATAGCAGCTCGTCTGCCAATCCGAGGGCGGATTCGTGTTCATGCACTTCGATACCTTGGCAGGTCGCGACTTCGGTGCCCAGGAAGCCCGGATCGTCGCCGGTCCCGGCGCCGATGCGGCCGGCCTGGGAGGTACGGGAATGGGCTCGATGCGATCCCGAAGTGCGGCAGGCCACCGCGGTCCGGTCGTGCCGTTCGCCCAGGGCGCGAAGCATGACGACCACCAGAAAAATGGCGGCGCCCGATACCGCAATCATCAGGCCATACGGAAATGCATCCATCTCATTGTCCTCCTGCCGGGAGGCGGCACTTGGTCTGCCGCGGACACTGCAGTCCGGTCGCCGCCGTCGGGTTCGGCCTGGGTCGGAAGAATTACCGGGGTGACTGCCTCCCGCCGTGGCACGGAAATCGCTGTCTCGCTTGACCACGCCGCCAATCTACAGGCAACGCCCGGCGCTCGCCGTGATCGATGCAACGGCTGCGAACCGTTCAGCGGATGGATGCGGCAGACTTCACGGCGCGGCCCGCGCCGGCGTGGATCAGCCTGGGTGGGAATCCTTAAGCCGCCCCGATTCCTGCTGCTCCTTCATGGCAGCGAGCAGCATGATCTCGTGCAGCGCCGGCAATGGGAAGCCGGCGCGCCTGCCGTCCCGGTTGTCCCTGATCAGGCGGTTCAGGTAGGGCAACGCGTCCGGGCTGTTCCAGGCGCGAATCAGGCTTGCGACGATGTGCGGATAGCCTTCGAGGGACTCGGCGAAACGCCGCGATGCATCCGTTTCCCAGGGCGTCACCTCGACATTGAAGGTCTGGTTGAGGCGCCGCGCCAGGGTGTCGAACTCGGCCTTCATCCCGGCGTTGCGATAGACGTCGAGAAGCTTCAGCCACGGGCGCACCGCCTGCTTGGGATTGGATTCGATATAGTCCGCCAGCGTTTGCGCCGCGCCCTGCACCCGGCCGAACGACAACATGATCTCGGCCAGTTCCAAGGCGGATTCATGTTCGGACACGTCGATTGCATGCTCGTCGGGTCGGCCGGGTGCCTGGAATTCGGATCGACGCTGCGGCCGCGGCGGTGGCAGCGGAGCATCGACGGCGAGCGGGATATCCACCGCCATGGATCGGGGGCGCTGCAACTCGCCGGCGGCATCGGTCGGTTGCGGCTGCGAGCGACGGGCGCGTACGCGCAGGACCAGCAGCACGCCGAGCACCGCCGTCGCCAGCAGGACGAACGGCAGCCAGTCACGAAACGCAAAGCGATCGCGCACCTCGGCCGGTTGCGTCGCCGGCGCGGCGCCGGGGGCCGGCGCGACGGCTGCCGCCGGCAGGCCGGTGGTGGCCTGCGGGCGCGGCACACGCGATGCCATCTGTATCTTTTGGTCGATCTCGCTCAATTGGGTGTGGAGGCCGACCAGCGTTTCCTCCAGTTGCCGGATCCTTTCGGCCAGGGAGAGTTGCAGTACGACCTGGTCTTCCACGGCCGCCAGCAGCTGTTTTTCCTGGCGCAGCGATTCGCGTTGTGCGTCGGTGGTTCCGCCGCCGCGGGTCGGATCGAGCTTCGGCGTAACCGCCAAAGCGGTGTCGGAGGGTTGGTCGCGCGCGATGCTGAGACGGTCCTGCGACTTGGGCTGCGCGGCGGTGCGCGGCGGTGCCTGCTTGCGTGACGCCGGGGGCGTTTCCTCTTCCGTCGCGGTCTCCGGCGGCGGCGTCGCCGCGATACGGCGCAGGTCGGGAACCGCCAGCGTCGTTCCCGCGGGAAGTCTGGCCGACGCCGGACGCGCCTCGTCGCGGAACAGTTCGGAATTGACGTTCACCGTGGCGCGAATGAAGCGTCGCTGCATGCTGCGGTTGCGCGGATAGAGTGCCTCGGCGATGTTTTGCAGGGTCTCGCCCTCCACGATCTGCCATACGCTGGTGGCGATCACCTGCGTGCGGCGATCCGAGCCGCGTGCCGCTGCCGCAGCGGCGGGCGGCGCTGCGCTTTCCGGCGCGGCCACGGCCGTCGCCACGGCCTGCGCCGGCGCAAGGAGGAGGGTATATTCGCGCGTCAGGCCGAAGTTGCAGCCGGCCTTGATTCCCACCATCAGGATCGGGTGATTGACCGGCTCGGAAGTGGTGACCAGCAGTCGGGCGGGGCGACTGCGGGAATCGAGCGCAAACCGGGCACGGGTAAGCCAAGGGATGTCGTCCGCGGCGACCGGATTCGGCGCAAGCTCGAAGCAGCTTGCTTCGATGCGCTCTCCCGCAGCGTCGATCAATGGAATTTCCGCCCGCAGCGGCTCGCCGAGAACGGAGCGGGCGGCGAGTTCGCCCAAGCCCAGCGCGGCACACGGCTCGGGGCCGAGCGCCAGTGCCAGCGCGGCGGCCACGCCGAGCAACCGCGTGCGGGCGCCGTCCACCGTGCGGTCTCGTGCCTGCACTCGGAATGCGCCGGGAGGGGAGCCTTTTGGCAGATTCACCGCGACTGCTCTGGATTGCCGTTCGAATTATCGTCTGGCGCCGGATGCGCCTTTGCTGCCTATATTATCCCAGGACGCCACCGCCGTTTGCGACCTATGCAACAGTGGCGCATGCGTGCGAGGTCGAGCGATGTCCTGGGGATAAGTTCAGGAAGACCGACCGGGCAAACCCGCCGATGGCACTTCCGCTGGATTTGGTCTATCTTTGCCGCGGCTGCCTGGCCGAGCCCGTACCCCTGGAACTCCGAGACGACGAGATGAACCACCTGCTTCCGCCGACCGTTCCCTCGGTCCGGTTCGCCGGCGGCGGCGTGCCCGATTCGCCGCTGACGGACAACGTGCAGCACCACGTGGCCGCGATCGTCGCTGCCGACGCGGCAGGACGGCAAGTGTAATGAGGCCCGTTCGGTGCGCGGGCAGAGCGCTGCCTCGCCGGGTCCGCATTGCACGACTGCGGATGCCGTGGCGATGACCCGGGATCGCACATCGCTATTGGTCGCGCTCGCTCTGGTCGTGAGTGCGGCCCTGGTGACTTCGGGTATCGCCCCCTACGACCGCCCGACCTGGCTGCTCGAAGTGTTCCCGGCATTGATCGCCCTGCCTTTGCTGGCGGCGACCTATCGCCGCTTCGGACTGACGACGCTGGCCTATTGCCTGGTCGCGGCGCATGCGCTGATCCTGATCTACGGCGGCGCTTACACCTACGCCCGCGTACCGCTGGGGTTCACGCTGCAGGAGTGGTTCGGTCTGGCGCGCAATCCCTACGACCGCATCGGTCATCTCGCTCAGGGTTTCGTGCCGGCGATTCTCGCGCGCGAGATCCTGCTGCGCACCTCCCCCCTGCGCAGCGGGAAATGGCTGAACTTCCTCGTCGTCTGCGTCTGCCTCGCCATCAGCGCCAGCTACGAGCTGTTCGAGTGGGCGGCGGCCGTCGTTCTGGGCCAGGGCGCCGACGAGTTTCTCGGCACCCAGGGCGACCCCTGGGATACCCAGTCCGACATGGCCATGGCATTGATCGGCGCGATTGCGGCCGTCGCCCTGCTGTCGCGCTGGCACGACCGCCAACTCGCCGCATTGGGAAGAAGGTAGCGTAGCGGCGGTGTTCCTGCGCTGCGATCGAGCCGCGCCGGCGCGACTCGGCGTTCAGCCGAGCGTGAAGTAGAACGTCGCCCCGCTGCCCGGACTGCCTTCGGCCCAGATGCGGCCGCCGTGGCGCGCGACAATGCGTTTCGCCGTCGCCAGGCCGACACCGCTGCCGGGATAGTCCTCCATGCCGTGCAGCCGCTCGAAGGGCTGGAACAGCTTGTGGGCGAACGCGCTGTCGAAGCCGACGCCGTTGTCGCGCATGAAGAAGACACGTTGCGCCTGCTGGCGGCCGACGCCGAATTCGATCCTCGCTGCCCCGCTTCTCGCCGTGAACTTCCAGGCGTTGCCGAGCAGATTTTCCACCAGGATGCGCAGCAGATTCGGGTCGCCTTCCACCGCCATGTCCGGCAGCAACCGCCAGCTCGACCGTGCGCTCCGGCTCGATCTGCCGCAGTTCCGCCGCGATCTCCTGCGCCAGCAGCGCCAGGTCCACTTCGCACGCGTTGAGTTCGGAGCGCGAAATGCGCGCCAGGGTCAGCAGGTCGTCGATCAGGTCGCCCATGCGCTGGCTGGCGGCGCAGATGCGGCGCAGATAGTCGTGGCCATTCTCGTCCAGCCGGCCGCCATAGTCTTCCAGCAGCAGGTGGCTGAAGCCGTTGATGCCGCGCAGGGGTGTGCGCAGGTCGTGGGACACCGAGTAGCTGAAGCTCTCCAGTTCCCGCAGCGACGCTTCGAGGGCCGCCGTGCGCTGGGCGACGCGGCTCTCCAGTACCGCGTTGAGTTCGCGGACCTCGTGCTCGGCGCGCTTGCGGTCCGTGATGTCCTCGCCGATTCCGGCATGGAGATACACCTTGCCGGCCGCGTCGCGCAGGGCGATGACGCGGTTATGCAGCCAGCGCACGGCGCCGTCGGCGCGCACGATGCGGAAATCGTACTCTTGTGTTCCCGTGCAGGTTCGACAGATCCCTTTCCTCCGGCACCAGATGGCGGTCAGCGGGGTGGATCGCGCTGCGCCAGTCGAGCGGGTCGGCCAGTAGCGCTTCCCGAGGCCGGCCGAAAATCGCCTGATAGGCGGCGTTCACGAAGACCACGCGCCGATTGTCGGGCGTCGCCATCCATACGATGAACGGGACGTGTTCGGCAAACTGCCGGAGTCTTTCGTCGTTCTCGCGCAATACCTGCTCCGCGCGCCGGCGCTCGGTGATGTCGTGGGCCAGGCCGGTGGTGCCGATGAGATTGCCGTTGCGATCGAACACGGGCGACCTGAAGGTCTCGAACCAGCGCGGTTCCTCGCCCGTTGGGATGATCTCCTGGATAGTCTGCTGATGCCCGGTCTCCATCACCGTCCGATCTTCGGCCTGGCATTTCTCGGCGAACTCGCGGTGCCACAGTTCGAAGTCCCTGTTGCCGACAACGCGTGCCGGTGACTCGCAGCCGCAGGCGCGGGCGAACGCCCAATTCGCGGCGAGGAAGCGGCCTGCCGGATCCTTCAGCCAGACCAGGTGCGGAATGTTGTCGATGATGGAACGCAGCACGGTCTCGCTGTTGCGCAGCGCCAGTTCCATGTGCTTGCGCTCGCTGATGTCGCGCGCGACCGTCAGCAGGCTGGGGCGGCCGTCGATGTTGATCGCACCGGCAGCGATCAAGGTGTCGAGGACGGCACCGGATCGGCACCGCATGCGGGCCTCGAAATGGGTCGCCGTGCCCTGGGTCTGCACGTGATGGACCAGCCGTGCGCGCTCCTGCGGCTCGACCCAGAGGTCGAGATCGATCGTGCTGCGCCCGATGGCCTCGTGGCGCTCGTAGCCGATGATACGTTCGAACGCCGGATTGACTTCGAGGAGGACACCATCCTCCGCGGTGGAGATGACGATCATGTCCGGCGACGAGGCGAACACGCTGAAGAACTTCTGTTCCGAGGCGCGCAGTTCGCGCTCGATGCCCTGACGCTGGATGGCGCTGGCGATGATGTCGACGGCGGTGCGCAGCAGGCCGACATCCTCGTCCGACCAGCGCTGCTCCGTGCGCACGCGGTCCAGACCGAGGCAGCCGGAGACTCTGCCGTCGAGGAACAGGGGAACCAGGACCAGCGAGCGGATCTCCTGCATCTCGAGGAGGACGCGCACCGGCCGCGCCTCCACCGGCAGCGCGGCGACGCTCGGCACGTGCAGAACCTCGCCGCGCGACAGGTCGCGCCAGGCCCAGCCGATCTCTTCCAGGGACAGATCCTGCAGCGCCTGGATCTGGGGCGCGACGTCGGGAGCGCACCACTCGTGGGTATTGTTGATGCGCCGCCCGTCGGCCGAAACAAGGAACAGGTAACTGCGATCGGCAGCCACGAATTCGCCCAGCGCGGCGAGGGCGGATTCGATCTCGGCATCGAGCTGCTCCGGGTTGTAGCGCAGGAAACGCTGCGACATGCGCGCGATCAGGTGCTCGCGCTCGATGCGGCGCGCGATTTCGCGCTCGGCATGGTGCTGCTGCGTGACGTCGCGCACGGTGACCACGAGTTCGTCGGCGCCGCTGCGTCGGACGCGGGCCTCGTAATGGCGCTCCCCGTCAGCGAGCGCGAAGGCATAGCGGAATGCCTGCGTCTCCGCGCCGGCGAGCGCTTGCGCCACCGCCTCGTCCTTCAGCCTGCGCGCCTCGAGCGTGAACGGCAGATCGTCCACGTTGGCGCCGATGATGCGCTCGGGCGCCAGGAAGGTGCTGCCTGCGGGAGCGGAATAATCCAGGAACGTGCCGTCGCGCGACATGCGGAAAACCATGTCGGGCAGCGCATCGAGCAGGGCGCGCTGGCGCAGCGCCGCCGTGTTCAGGCCTGCCTGGGTCGCCGACAGCTCGCGCTCGTGGGATTCCAGTTCGGATACGCGGCGGCGCAGGCGCTCCAACTCCTGCAGCGGCCCGGGTTCGTCGGTTCCTTCGGCGGGCATTCCCGGCAGCGCGGCGGCCATTCAGTGCGGCCGCTTGTCGATCACCCGCTTCGCCTTGCCGACGAAGCGCTCGATGGCACCGTTATCCACGATGTCCACCCGCGTCATGATGCCGATGTAGGACTTGATGTGGTGCTGGAGTTCGTGTGCCGCCGCGCGTCGCTCGGCGTCGGCAGCCGCGGCGAACTCGGGCTTCATCTCCACCCGCACGGCGAGATCGTCGAGCGGGCCGCTGCGCGTGACCTCCATCAGGAAGTGAGGCGAGAGTTGGGGTTGGCGCAGGATCAGCTCCTCGATCTGGGTCGGGAAGAGATTGACGCCGCGGATGATCAGCATGTCGTCGGAGCGGCCGGTGATCTTGTCGATGCGCCGGAAGGCGCGCGCCGTGGGCGGCAGCAGCCGCGTCAGGTCGCGCGTGCGGTAGCGGATCATCGGCAGCGCCTGCTTGGTGAGCGAGGTGAGCACCAGTTCGCCCGCTTCGCCGTCGGGCAGCACGCGGCCCGTGTCGGGATCGATGATCTCGGGATAGAAATGATCCTCCCACACCACCGGGCCGTCCTTGGCCTCGATGCATTCGCAGGCGACGCCCGGCCCGATGACCTCCGACAGGCCGTACAGGTCCATGGCGTCGATGCCGAAGCGCGTCTCCAGTTCGGCGCGCATCTGCTGCCCCCACGGCTCGGCGCCGAAGATGCCGCGCTGCAGGCTCGACGCGGCGGCATCCAGCCCCTGGCGCTCGAACTCGTCGGCGATGTTGAGGCCGTAGGACGGCGTGGCGACGATGAAGCTGGGACGGAAATCCTGGATCAGTTGCACCTGGCGTTCGGTCTGGCCGGTGCTGATCGGAACGACGGCCATGCCGATCCGTTCCGCGCCGTAGTGCACACCCAGCCCGCCGGTGAACAAGCCGTAGCCGTGGGTGATGTGGATGATGTCGCGGTGCGTGCCGCCGGCGGCACGCAGCGAGCGCGCGATGATGCCGGCCCAGGTATCGATGTCCTGGGCCGTGTAGCCGACCACGGTCGGCTTGCCGGTGGTGCCGCTGGAGGCGTGTATGCGCACCACATCGTCCATGGGCACGGCGAACATGCCGAACGGGTAGGTGTCGCGCAGATCCTGCTTGGTGGTGAAGGGCAGCCTGGCGATGTCCTCCAGCGCGGCGATGTCTTCGGGCTGCACGCCGCTGGCGTCGAGCTTGGCGCGGTAATGCGGCACGTTGCGGTAGGCATGGGCCACCGTCCACTTGAGGCGTTCGAGCTGCAGCGCGCCGATCTCGTCGCGGCTGGCGCGCTCGATCGGCTCCATCTGCGAGGGGGCGGGGGCGTCCCGCTTCATGATCACTCCCTACGCCAGCCGGCCAGGAACGAAACAGGTTTCCCCGCTCCACCTGGCCGGAAAACCTGCCATGCATGAACAAGGGGAGACTCCCCTTGTATATCCCCCG
This sequence comes from uncultured beta proteobacterium, assembly GCA_963823455.1. Classification (GTDB taxonomy): domain Bacteria; phylum Pseudomonadota; class Gammaproteobacteria; order Burkholderiales; family Rhodocyclaceae; genus CAVPDA01. Next base: position 336,731 of record CAWGLO010000028.1, on the reverse strand, counting down.
GGAAGGAACAAGGGGGCCTCCCCCGTGTAAATCCCCCCAACCCTCCGTCCAAGGCAATTCTTCGCCGGAATTGTCACGATTGCAGCCGTACGAGACGGCGCCAATCCGTGGACGTGACGTGGAAATCGCGGGGCGCAGCGTGCGCGCCGACCAGGACCGGCGGGCTCGGCCCGCCCTACAAGCTTCCCATATCCGAGTTTCATGCCTTCGGCCGCTTGTCGATCACCCGCTTCGCCTTGCCGACGGAGCGCTCGATGCTGCCGACATCGACCACCTTCACATCCGTGCTGACGCCGATGTAGGACTTGATGTGATGCTGCAGGGCGTGGGCCATTTCCTGCCTGGCCGCCTTGCTCGCGGCGGAAAGCTCCGGCTTCAGCTCGGCCATTACCGTCAGTTCGTCCAGATGCCCCTCGCGGCTGACCTCCAGCACGTAGTGAGGCGAAAGGCCCGTCTGCTTCAGTATCAGCTCCTCGATCTGGGACGGAAACACGTTCACGCCGCGGATGATAAGCATGTCGTCGGAGCGGCCGGTGATCTTGTCCATGCGCCTGAACGAGCGCGCCGTCGGCGCCAGCAGCCGCGTCAGGTCGCGCGTGCGGTAGCGGATCACCGGCAGCGCCTCCTTGGTCAGTGAGGTGAATACCAGTTCGCCGTGGGAGCCGTCGGGCAGAACCTCGCCGCTCTCGGGATTGACGATCTCGGGATAGAAATGATCCTCCCAGATCACCGGACCGTCCTTGGTCTCGATGCATTCGTTGGCCACGCCCGGTCCGATCACCTCCGACAGGCCGTAGATGTCGATGGCGTCGATGCCCATGCGGCCTTCGATCTCTTCGCGCATCTGGTTGGTCCACGGCTCCGCGCCGAGGATGCCGATGCGCAGGCTGCAGTCCTGGGGGTTGTGGCCCTGGCGCACGAACTCGTCGGCGATGTTGAGCAGGTAGGAAGGAGTGACCATGATCAGGTCGGGCTCGAAATCGAGGATGAGCTGCACCTGGCGCTCGGTCTGCCCGCCACCGAAGGGGATCACGGTGCAGCCCAGGCGCTCGGCGCCGTAATGGGCGCCCAGCCCGCCGGTAAACAGGCCGTAGCCGTAGGCCACATGTACCTTGTCACCGGGCCGGCCGCCCGAGGCGCGGATCGAGCGCGCCATGAGATCGGCCCAGGTCTCGATGTCGGCGCGGGTGTACCCCACCACCGTGGACTTGCCGGTGGTGCCGCTCGAGGCATGGATGCGCACGACGCGCTCGCGCGGCACGGCGAACATGCCGAAGGGATAGGTGGCGCGCAGGTCCTGCTTGGTGGTGAAGGGAAACTTCCGCAGATCATCGAGGGTGCGCAGGTCGTCCGGGTGGACGCCGGCCTCGTCGAACTTGCGCTTGTACTGGGGAACGTTGTTGTAGGCGTGGATCAGCGACCAGCGCAGGCGCTTCAACTGCAGCGCCGCGATCTCGTCGCGGCTGGCCCTCTCGATCGGGTCCAGTTCATGGTCCAGCGGCCCGTCGGCGAACATCTCTCGTCTCCTCGAACTCTTGGGTAATCATCGCAGACCGGATTGTAAGGCCATCGCGGAATCTGAGGTTTATTGACGGGTCACCGCCGGCGGGCGGGTGCCGCCTGTCCCCGGGGCGGCAGTGCGATCACGCCTCTTCGCCGCCGCGCGGCGCCACCACCTCGCCCTTGATGCGATAGGACTTGCCGCGGAAGAAGGCGATCGCCTTGCCCTGTTCGTTCTTTACTTCTATGTCATAGACGCCGGTGCGCCCGGAGAGCGCCCGCTCCTCTGCGATTGCGATCAGCGTCTCGCCGGAATGAGCCGGCGCGACGAAGTCGATGGCGCAGCCCGAAGCGACCGTGTTGTGGTTGTAGCTGTTGCAGGCGTAGGCGAACGCGGTGTCGGCGAGGGTGAAGATGATGCCGCCGTGGCAGATGTTGTGGCCGTTGGTCATCTCGGCCCGTACTTTCAGGCGCATGCGCGCGAAGCCGGGGCGTATTTCGTCCAGCTCGATGCCGAGAAAGTGGGAGTTGCGGTCGCGCGCGTACATCTCGCGGCCGACGGCGTCGGCCAGGGACTGCGGGTCGTCGTTCATCATGGCAAGTCGCGGTTCAGGGCATGGAGTCTACCTGGAACGTCCCGCCCGTTTTCGGAGATTCCGACGGCTATCGGCCCTTGAATTGCGGGACGCGCTTCTCCAGGAACGCTGTCACGCCTTCGCGATAGTCGCCGCTGCGGCCGAGTTCACGCTGGAAGTCCCGCTCCACATCGAGCTGGGATGCGAGGCCATTGCCAGCGGAATCGTGGATCGCCTGTTTGGTGCGGGCGAAGGCCAGGGTCGGGCCGCTGGCGAAGTGCCGCACCAGCTGCTCGGCCTCGGCCGCCAGCCTGTCGTCGTCCACGCATTTCCAAATCATGCCCCAGGCTTGCGCCTGCTCCGCCGACAGGGTCTCGCCGAGCAATGCCAGTCCCATGGCGCGGGCGCTGCCGACCAGGCGCGGCAGGAAAAAGGTACCGCCCGAGTCGGGCAGCAGGCCGATGCGGCAGAAGGCCTGGATGAAGCGCGCCGAACGCGCGGCGAGCACGATGTCGCAGGCCAGTGCCAGATTCGCTCCGGCTCCGGCGGCGACGCCATTGACGGCGCATACGACAGGCATCGGCAGGCGGCGGATGGCGAGGATCAGGGGCTTGTAGAAATTCTCGATGGAGGATCCCAGGTCCGGCGGATCGGCGCCGGGCGCGACGGCGCGCTCGGACAGGTCCTGACCGGCGCAGAAGGCGCGACCGGCACCGGTCAGCAGCAGCACCCGCGCTCCGCCGTCGCGGGTCCTGGCCAAGGCGTCGCGCAGCTCGCCGTGCATGGCGGTGTCGAAACTGTTGAGCTTGTCGGGTCGGTGCAGCGTGACGCGTGCGATGCCGTCGGCCAGATCGAAGCGGATGTTTTCACAGGACACGGGATCGGCCCGAGCGTCGGGCGGGATCACGCCGGCGCGGCCAGTCGGAGACGGGACAGCGCGGCCGCAGCTTGTTCCTGCCAGTCGGCGAGCATGGCGCGGTTGGTGCGGCGGCGCAGGCCATATTCGATGTAACGCTCCGCATGCTCGGAGTCGGTGCGGCCGAAGGTGTCGGCGACGCGGCGGTGCCAGTAATCCACCGAAGCCTGGGCGGCGCTGCGGCTGGCGGTGCGCTCGATGGCCTGCCGCACGCCGGATTCGCCGAGGGCGGCATGCTCCCTTTCCCGGGGCAGGATTTCGACCATCGCCGCCTCCAGCGGGGAATAGGAGCAGCGGCTGAGCTCCCCCAGCTGCACCGCGGTCGCCATGCCCATCAGCATGTTGAAGGTGACGCAGTCTTCCCAGCCCTCGACGGGATAGTGAAACACGTTGAGGCGCTTGTCGCCGCCGATGCGTCGCGTGCCGAGATCGATGTTGCGGTCGAGGCGCGAGTCCCAGGCGTGGGAGCACACGTACAGTTCGGGATTGACACCGAAGGGCCGCAGCAGGTCGAGCACGATCTGCGCGTGCCGGTACTTCTCGGCCACGATGCGGGCGGCGACGATGCGCTCGCGCAGTCCGGGACCGCGATTGATGAAGGGGCAGAAGCCCGCAGCCCCGGCCAGTTCCGAATCGGCGAAGACCACCATCAGCCGCATCAGTTCGTTGCGGTACGCGGGCGGCAGAGTATCGCCTGCCCGAAGCCTGGCGCCGTCTGCGATCTGCGCCAGCAATTGCGGATTCTGCGTCAGCATGGGGGCGCTCCAGTGTCCGATGAGCCACGCCAGCTATGGGAGCCGCCCCTCGGGCCGGCAACGTCGGCGGGGCCGCAGCCCGGCCGCGGGCGAAGGGATGCGCTCGTTGCGGTTCGAATTGTTGAATCCGAATCGATTTGATATGGTACGAAATCTCATCCGACCGCACAATCGAAGCGCGGTACCCGGAAAACGTCGCCGCTGCGTCGGCCCGTCAGCGAGAGCGAGCATGGCGCATATCACCATCATCGTCGGCACCGAATCGGGCAACGCCCAGATGTGCGCCGACTACCTTCGGGATCAGTTGCCGCAGTTCGGACACCGGGTGGACGTGGTGGGCGACGAGGGCGTGGCGGACCTGGACCTGGCGGGGCGGGACGTGGTGCTGGTATGCACCTCGACCCACGGCGACGGTGAACTGCCCGACAACCTGGCGCCCTTCGCGCGCCGGCTGCAGGAGGCAAGACCCGATCTGTCGCACCTGCGCTACGGCGTGATCGCGCTGGGCGACCAGACCTACCAGAACACCTTCTGCCACGCCGGCAAAGACATGGACGCACTTTTGGCGTCCCTCGGCGCGCACAAGGTGGGTGAGCGTCTGGAGATCGACGCGTGCACCCAGCCGCTGCCGGACGAGGATGCGCTGAACTGGGCGCAGGAGTGGGTGGGACAGCTGTGAGGCGGCTGCGGGATGCCTGAGCGGAGTCGGGGTTCAATGGTCAAGGTCTACCAGATCGACGGCATCACACCGGTGATCCATCCGGCCGCCTACGTTCATCCGAGCGCGGTGCTGATCGGTGATGTGATCGTCGGCGCGGGCTGCTTTGTCGGACCGTGCGCCAGCCTGCGCGGCGATTTCGGCCGCCTCATCCTCGAAGCCGGTGCGAATCTGCAGGACTGCTGCGTCATGCATGGCTTTCCCAACACCGACACGGTGGTGGAGGAAGACGGCCACATCGGGCACGGCGCGGTGCTGCACGGCTGCCGCGTCGGGCGCAACGGCATGGTCGGCATGAACGCGGTGGTGATGGACAACGCCGTGATCGGCGAGTCGGCGATCGTGGCCGCCTGTGCCTTGATCAAGGCCGGCATGATCGTGCCGCCGCGCGTGCTGGTGGCAGGGGTGCCGGGAAAGATCGTGCGGGAACTCACCGCACACGAGATGGCATGGAAGGTGGAGGGTACGCAGACCTACCGCGACCTCGCCGCGCGCAGTCTGGCGACCATGCGCGAAGTCGAGCCCCTGGCCGAAATCGAAGCCGGGCGCCGGCGAATGGAGCTGCCGGAGATCAAGCCGCTGATCGACACCAAGAAAGCCTAGGGCGGGCGGCCCCTGCCGGCCGCGGCGCCCGGTGCGGCGCACGCAGCGCCCCACGCTGGTCGCGGAGGGAAAACGTGGCTTTGCGGACCGGCATTTGCAGGATTTATCGGCTCATCCTGTGATATTATGGGCCCCTCGAACAATTCGATCGACCCGGCCGCCCATTCATGCCGTTGCCGCCATCGCCCGCCCCCCGCAAACGAATTCATCTGCGCGCCATCGCGCTGGAGGGTTGGAAGCGCGAGGATGGCCTTTGGGATATCGAGGCACGGCTCACCGACACCAAGGACCACGACTATCCCCTCGCGTCGGGCCTGCGCCGCAAGGGCGAGCCGGTCCATGACATGTGGGTCAGAGTCACGATCGACCGCGACATGAACATCCTCGACGCGAGGACCTGCAGCGACGCCGTGCCCTATCCCGGCGGCTGCGACACCATCGCACCCGTTTACGGTCAGCTGATCGGGCTGAACCTCGCGCGCGGCTTTCGCCGCATGGTGGGCGAGATGTTCGAAGGCGTGCGCGGTTGCTCTCACATCACCGAACTGCTGTTGAGCCTGCCCACGGCGGCCATCCAGACCTTTGCCAGCGAGGTACGCGAGACCGACGACCGGCGCGGCAAGCCGTTCCAACTCGACCGCTGCCACGCCCTGGAAACGAGTTCGGAGACAGTGCGGCGCTATTACCCGCGCTGGCACAGAAGCAAGAAGACCGGCTGAATCCCTTCCATGCCGGCGCCAGACATCCCTGTTGGATTCAACCTCAAGGAAGACGCATGAAGATACATGAGTATCAGGCGAAGGAAATCCTGCGCCGCTTCGGCGTGACCACGCCGCGCGGAGTGGCCTGTTTCACCGTGGACGAGGCGGTGGCGGCGGCGAAGGACCTGGGCGGCAAGGTCTGGGTGGTGAAGGCGCAGATCCACGCCGGCGGCCGCGGCAAGGGCGGCGGCGTGAAGCTGGCGAAATCGGCGGACGAGGTGCGCCAGCTCGCCGGCCAGATCCTGGGCATGCAGTTGAAGACCCACCAGACCGGCCCCGAGGGCCAGAAGGTGCGCCGCCTGCTGGTGGAGGAGGGCGCCGACATCCGGAAGGAGCTCTATGTCGGCATGGTGGTCGATCGTGTGACCCAGAAGGTGTGCCTGATGGCATCCTCCGAGGGCGGCATGGACATCGAGGAAGTGGCGGCCAAGACGCCGGAGAAGATCCACAAGGTGTTCGTCGATCCGGCGACCGGGCTGAAGGACACCGAGGCGGACGATGTGGCGCGCAAGATCGGCGTGCCGGAGGCGAGCGTGCCCCAGGCCCGCGCCGTGCTGCAGGGGTTGTACAAGGCGTTCTGGGACACCGACGCCAGCCTGGCCGAGATCAATCCGCTGATCCTGACCGGGGACGGCCGCGTCGTGGCGCTCGACGCCAAGATGAACTTCGACTCCAACGCCCTCTACCGCCACGAGGACATCGTGGCGATGCGCGACCTCGACGAGGAGGATCCGGACGAGATCGAGGCATCCAAGTTCGACCTGTCCTACATCGCGCTCGACGGCAACATCGGCTGCCTGGTGAACGGCGCCGGCCTGGCCATGGCGACCATGGACACGATCAAGCTGTTCGGCGCCGAGCCCGCCAACTTTCTCGACGTCGGCGGCGGTGCCACCACCGAGAAGGTGACCGAGGCCTTCAAGATCATGCTGCACAACCCGAACGTCAAGGGCATCCTGGTCAACATCTTCGGCGGCATCATGCGCTGCGACACCATCGCCACCGGCATCGTAGCCGCGGCGAAGGAAACCCACCTGAGCGTGCCGCTGGTGGTGCGGATGAAAGGGACCAACGAGGACCTGGGCAGGCAGATCCTGGCGGATTCCGGTCTGCCGATCATTGCCGCCAGCGACATGGCGGATGCGGCGCAGAAGATCGTTGCTTCGGTCGCGGGCAAGTAAGGGAGAACAGCATGTCGATTCTGATCAACAAGGACACCCGCGTCGTCACCCAGGGCATCACCGGCAAGACCGGGATGTTCCACACCTCCAAATGCCGCGAGTACGCCAACGGCGGCAACTGCTTCGTCGCCGGGGTGAATCCGAAGAAGGCCGGCGAAAGCTTCGAGGGCATTCCGATCTTCGCCTCGGTCAAGGAAGCAAAGCAGCGGACGGGCGTGAACGCCTCGGTGATCTATGTGCCGCCGCCGGGCGCCGCCGCCGCAATCTGGGAGGCGGTGGAGGCCGATCTCGACCTCGTGATCTGCATCACCGAAGGCATTCCAGTGCGCGACATGGTGGAAGTGCGCGACCGCATGCGCCGCGAGAACCGCCGCACCGTCCTGCTCGGCCCGAACTGCCCCGGCGTGATCACCCCGGACGAGATCAAGATCGGCATCATGCCCGGCCACATCCACATGAAGGGCCGCATCGGCGTGGTGTCGCGTTCCGGCACCCTGACCTACGAGGCGGTCGGCCAGCTCAGCGACCTCGGGCTGGGGCAATCCTCGGCGGTGGGCATCGGCGGCGATCCCGTGAACGGCCTCAAGCACAAGGAGGTGCTGGAACTGTTCATGAACGACCCGGACACCGATGCGGTGATCATGATCGGCGAGATCGGCGGCTCGGACGAGGAGGCTGCCGCCTACTGGTACGCCAACGAGTGCAGGAACAAGAAGCCGGTGGTCGGCTTCATCGCCGGCGTCACCGCGCCGGCCGGCAAGCGCATGGGCCACGCCGGCGCCATCATCTCCGGCGGCAAGGGCACGGCGCAGGAGAAGCTGGCCGTGATGGAGCAGTGCGGCATCAAGACCACGCGCAATCCGGCGGAAATGGGCAAGCTGCTCAAGTCGATACTGTGAGGCTCGGGTCGGGAACGGCCTGGCGGCCGCTCCCGAGCGTTTCCTCGTTCCGCCCGGGGCCGCGTCGGCCAATCGGCCCGGCCGACCGAGCCGGCGGCGTGTAGAATTCCGCCGCATCATGCTCGATTTGTCCTCTCCCGACTTCTGGGTCGCGGTGGCCCAGATCATCGCCATCGACATCGTGCTGTCCGGCGACAATGCGGTGGTGATCGCGCTTGCCTGCCGCAATCTGCCGCCGGCGCAACGCAAACTCGGCATATTCTGGGGCGTCTTCGGCGCCGTCGGCTTGCGCGTGGTATTGACGGCCTTCGCCGCAGGGCTGCTCGGTTTTCCGTACCTCAAGCTGATCGGCGGCGTCCTGCTGCTGTGGATCGGCGTCAAGCTGCTGCTGCCGGAGGACGACGGCGATCACGAGATCGAGGCCGCCAGCCATCTGCCGGGCGCGATCAAGACCATCATCCTGGCCGATTTCATCATGAGCCTGGACAACGTCATCGCGGTGGCGGCCGCCTCGCGCGACTCGATCGCCCTGCTCCTGTTCGGGCTGGCGGTGAGCATTCCCCTCATCGTCTGGTCAAGCCAGGTGATCCTGCACTTCATGGAGCGCTATCCGATCATCATTACGCTGGGCGCGGGTCTGCTCGGCTATGTGGCCGGCGGCATGGTGGTGACGGACATCGCGGTCAAGGAATGGGCGCAGGCGCTGGTTCCGGGTGCGAACTACTTCGCGGGGGCGATCGGCGCCGTCGCCGTAGTGGCGACGGGACTTTGGCTGGCGCGGCGCAGGGCCGCGGCCGAGAAGGACTATCCGGTGACGTGAGCGGGGTCCGACCGTGGCGCTCTATCTCAGCGAGGAGGACGTCAGGCACATCGTCACCATGCCCATGGCACTCGAGGCGGTGGAGGCGGCTCATCGCGAGCACGGACTGGCTCGGGCGATCGATGTGCCGCGGCAGCGCACGCGCCTGCCTCAATCGACACTGCATGTCCTCCAGGGGGCATTGCCGGGCGCAGGCCTGATCGGCTACAAGGCCTACACCACGAGCCGCGCCGGGGCGCGTTTCCTGATCCACCTGTTCGACGCCGCCGACGGCAATCCGGTTGCGGTGATTGCCGCGGACTACCTGGGCATGATGCGTACCGGAGCAGCGGGGGGGGTGGCCGCGAAGTGGCTGGCGCGCCCCGATGCCGACATCGCCGGCGTATTCGGCGCCGGATGGCAGGCGCAAAGCCAGATCGAGGCCCTGTGCGCCGTGCGGCCGATCCGGCGCGTCCGGGTGTACTCCCGCAACCGCGAAAAACTGCAATCTTTTTGCGAGCAACAAGCGCAGCGGCTGCCGTGCGACGTGGTGCCGGCGGCGTCGCCGCAGGAGGCCGTCGCCGGAAGCGCCGTCGTGGTGACGATCACGACGGCGGCTACCCCGGTGTTCGACGGCGACTGGCTGGACGCGGGCACGCACATCACTGCGGCGGGATCCAATTCGCTTGTGCGGCGCGAAATCGACGAAGCCGCGGTGCGGCGTGCCGCCGTCGTCTGCGTCGATGCGCGCGCCACAGCGCTCAAGGAATGCGGCGACCTGCTGCCGCTGCTGGAGAAGGGCAGGCTGCATGAGGGACAGTTGGTGGAATTGGGCGAGGTGATCGCGGGCGTACGCCCGGGTCGTGGCGATGCCGGTCAGATAACCCTGTTCGAATCCCACGGCATGGCGATCCAGGATCTTGCGCTGGCGCGGCGAGTGCTCGATGAGGCACGCAGTCGCGGCCTCGGCAGGGAGCTGCCGTATTGATCGGGTCGATGTGCTTGGCTGCGGCGGTACCCAGGGCCTGCCCCTTGTGATTTAATTGGCCGGCGGAGCGGATCCGCGCAGGCTGCGACCACACTGAAAACAAATCAAATGGACTTGAGCCAGGCGCTACAGATCGTCAGTCGCTCGGATTCGGGAATGGTGCGGTCCCACAACGAGGACGCCGTGTTCGTCAACCCGGCCTGCGGCCTGGCGATCCTGGCCGATGGCATGGGAGGCTACAACGCCGGGGAGGTGGCGAGCGGCATGGCGACCTCGCTGCTCGGCAGCGAACTGGAGAAGATCTTCACCCGTTCCGACCTCCAGCGCAGCGGGGCCGACGGCCGGCTCAGCGCCCACCAGGTGATCGAGGCTGAAATCGCCCACGCCAACGCCGCCATCTATCAGTCGGCGCAGAGCCAACCCCAGTACGCCGGTATGGGCACCACGCTGGTGATGGCGGTGTTCCACGACAATTCGATGACGGTGGCCCACATCGGGGACTCCCGACTGTACCGCTATCGCGACGGCAAACTGATGCTCGTCACCCGCGATCATTCGCTGTTGCAGGAGCAGATTGACAGCGGCATGATTACCCCCGAGGAGGCGCGCCGCTCCCAGAACCGGAACCTGGTGACACGGGCGCTCGGCGTCGATCCGACGGTGGAGCCGGAGATCCGCGATTACGACACGCTGCCGGACGATCTCTATCTGCTATGCTCGGACGGCCTCAACGACATGGTGGAGGATGGCGAGATCGAACTCACGCTCCGGGCGTTGGGTGCCAACCTGGAGCTGGCGGCGACGCAATTGGTACAGATGGCGAATGACAACGGCGGACGCGACAATGTCTCGGTGATCCTGGTCCGCGTCCTGCGCGAGTTTCGGGCCGCCCGTAACTGGCGCGACCGCGTGCTGGCATGGTGGAAATGAAGATGGGGTGGGGGCAGCGATCATGGCGAAGTTGATTCTCAGCATGGATGGACTGGTGCTCAAAGAGATCCCGCTGACACGGGAGCGCACCTCGGTCGGCCGCAAGCCGCACAACGATATCCAGATCGACAACCTGGCGATCAGCGGCGAGCACGCGGTGATCGTCACCATCCTCAACGACTCGTTCCTCGAGGACCTCAACAGCACCAACGGCACCTATGTCAACGGCCAGCCGGTCAAGAAGCATTTCCTGCAGAACAACGACGTCATCGAACTCGGCAAGTACCGCCTCAAGTTCCTGACCGAGCCGGCGACCCTGGCCCCGGCGGAATATGAGAAAACCCTGATTCTGCGGCCGGAAACGTTGCGCCAGCCGGGGGCCGAGACGGCGGCACCGGCCACCGATGCGAAGGAGAGCCAGGCCGACGCAAAGAGCACAGCCACGCCGAAGGCGCCGGCCGCTGCACCGGCAGCGTCCCCGGCGTCGGCTCCTGCTGCGGAAGCAGGCACGAAGCCCGTGCCGGCCGGTGTGATCAAGATCCTCAATGGTCTCAATGCCGGTCGCGAGCTCTCGCTCAGCAAGACGTTGACCACTCTCGGCAAACCCGGCGTCCAGGTCTCCGTCATAACGCGCCGGCCGCAGGGTTACTATGTCACCCACGTCGAAGGTGCCCGCTTGCCGACCGTGAACGGACAACCGCTCGGCACCCAGGCCCACCCTCTCCAGGATCACGACGTGATCGAGGTCGCCGGAGTGAGGATGGAGTTCTTCCTGCGAGGATGACGCCGCTTCGGGACGGCAGTCCTCGAATCGCCCTCTGGCCCGTGAAATCCTTCCTGTCTCCGCCTCTGCCGGCGTGATAGTTTTCACGCGTTGCGCCCGTCTTGGACCCGTTGTTGCACCTTTCTCCCTGCGTTGCGGCGCCCGCACACGCCATCGTAAGTCTCCCGTGTGCCGGCGCTGCCGTGTGCCGACTCGCGTCGCGCCCCGAGCGGCGCCATGTCTGCCGGATCAACGGAAGGGTACAATCGGCTTCACAGCGGCGAGGCGAGAGCGGTTCCTCGTGAGCGGGTTGCCTCATGATCGCACCGCCGGGACGACGCGCAGTACGGGCGTGGGGGCATGGCAGGTTCACAGAGTACGAATAATGAAGGTACGGGTCCTCGGTTGTTCCGGTGGCATCGGCGGCCGCCATCTGCGCACCACCTCGTTCCTGGTGGACCACGATGTGCTGATCGACGGTGGTACCGGCGTCGGCGATCTGTCGCTGGCCGAGTTGGCGGTCATCGACCACGTCTTCGTCACCCATTCCCATCTCGATCACATCGCCTGCATTCCACTGCTGGTGGACACGGTCGGAGACATGCGCAACCGGCCGCTGACGCTCTATGCCACCGAGGCCACCTTGCAGATCCTGAAGAACCACGTCTTCAACTGGTCGATCTGGCCGGACTTCAGCGAGATTCCCGGTGTCGAGAATCCGTTTCTGCGCTACCAGTCGATCAGTGTGGGCGATACGGTCACGATCGGCCCGCGCCGCATCACGACCCTGCCGGCCAACCATACCGTGCCCGCGGTGGGCTACCAATTGGACAGCGGGGCCGCGAGCCTCGTCTTCACCGGCGATACGACCACCTGCGACGAACTGTGGAAAGCCGTCGAACAAGATCCGCAATTTGCGCTATCTGGTCATAGAGACAGCGTTTTCCAACCGGGAGAAGAAGCTGGCGATCGCGTCGAAGCACCTTTGCCCGAGTATGCTGGCGGAGGAACTGGCAAAACTGCAGCACAGCCCGGAGGTTTTCGTCACCCACCTCAAGCCCGGACAGATCGAGCTGACGATGCAGGAGCTCGAGGAGAACATCGGTGACTTCCGGCCCCGCATGTTGCAAAACAATCACGTATTCGAGTTCTGATGACCGGCGCGCGAGCGCGCGAAGGCTTGACGGAGCGATTGCAGGATGAGCGAACCGAACGAACTGGTGGAGCTGCTGTTCCGGTTGCAGCCCCTGGGGTCTCTGCCGGCCGACCGTGCGCGGGAGCTTGCGGCACTTGCGCGGCGAAAGTTTGTGAGCCGCGGCAGCGACCTGGTGGCGACCCATGACCTGCAGCGTGAGTCGGTTTACCTGCTGAAGGGCGAGTTGCGGCTCGTCTATCACGATGATGCCTCGGACGTGGTCGTGGGCGGCAGCGGAGTGACCCTCCATCCACTGGGCAAGCAGCCCCCGGGAGTGCGCACCGCCCGGGCGATCACGGACTTGGACGTCATCTCGTTCGATGACGACCTGCTGGATGCGATGCTGACCTGGGAGCAGCTATCCAGCACGACGGACGAGGATCTGCACGCCGACACGATCGAGAAGACCGGCTGGTTCACCGACTCGACGCTGATGCGCGTACAAAGCCTGGCGCGCGGAGTATTCCCGGCGCTGCCGCAGGCCGCCATCGACGCTCTGCTCAATCAGGCCAAGCGCTTCCGCGTCGCGCGCGGAGAGACGGTGGTGCGTGAAGGCGATGAAGCCGACTATTACTACGTGATCGAAGTAGGCCGCTGTCGTGTCTCGCGCCGGGTGGGCGGTGGAGAGATCGAACTGGCGGAACTGGGGGGCGGCGATGCGTTCGGCGAGGACGCGCTGATCGAAGGCACGCACTGCGGCGCAACGGTTACGATGCTCAGCGATGGCGTGCTGCTGCGGGTGTCCAGGGACAGCTTCATGCAATTGCTGCATGACCCGCTGCTGCAGCGCATCCCGCGCGCCGCTGCCGACGATAAGGCGCGGCACGGCGCGGTTTGGATCGACGTGCGCTTTCCCGCCGAGTATGCCTTCGACAAGATCCCGGGCGCGATAAACATCCCGCTCAACGAGATCCGCAATGCCACGGGGTCGCTCGATCCGTCCGCCGAATACATCACGTACTGCCAGAGCGGAAAGCGCAGTTCGGCGGCCGCATTCCTCCTCTCCCAGCGCGGCTACCGCGCCTACGTGCTGGAAGGCGGGCTGCGCCGAGGCGGGGGCGCTGCGGCGCCGGGCTGAGTTCCGTCGCGGCATGCGGAGCCCGGCATGAGCGCTGTTCCCGGTTCGCTGCCCGATGAAGGCGGGCCGAGAGAGGTCGCGGTCCGGTTGGCGTTCTTCAAGAATCTGCAGGCGGTCACCACCAGGATTCACGCCAGCGGCAATGTTCAACGAAATCATCCGCGACCTGTCGCAGGATATTTCGGCCGTGTTCAATGCCGACCGGCTGACCCTCTACGTCGTCGCCGAAGGAGGGAGCACGCTCGTCTCCTGGGTCAAGACCGGACTGGACTCGTTCCGCGAGATCAAGCTGCCGATATCCGAGGCCAGCATGGCCGGTTACGTCGCACTGCGCCGGCAGTTGCTCAACATTCGCGACGCCTACGACGATACCGAGCGCCGGCTCCATTCCCCCAGCCTCCAGTTCCTCCAGGAGGTGGACCGGCGCACCGGCTACCGCACGCGGCAGATGCTGGCGGCGCCGATCGTCGATTCGGCCACGGACGAGTTGCTCGGGGTGGTGCAACTGATCAACCACCGCGCCGGCGTGCCCTTCGACAGCTTCACCGAGGAAGGACTGCTGGGGTTGGCCCAGACCCTGGCGATTGCGTTCGCCCAGCGGCGCAAGCCGCCGCAGCCGATCCGCACCAGGTTCGATCACCTGGTCACGGACGCGGTTATTTCGGCGTCGGATTTTGAGCAGGCCACACGCAACGCGCGGCGCAAGGGCGTCGATCTCGAGGAGGTGCTGATCCGGGACTTCCAGGTCAAGCCGTCGGCGATCGGCCAGGCGCTCGCCAAGTTTTTCGACGTGCCCTACGAACCCTTCAAGCCGGATCGCATCAAGCCGCTGGACCTGCTGCGCAATCTGAAGCGCGAGTACATCGAGCAGAGCCTGTGGCTGCCGATCGAGGAGAACAAGGACGGCATCGTCGTGGTCGCGACCGATCCGGAGCAGGTGAAGCACTCGCGCATCGTCACCCATGTCTATCCCAAGGCGAAACTGATCTACCGGGTCACGACGGCACGCGAATTCAGGCAGAGCGTCAACCAGTTCTATGGCCTGCTGGCCGATAGCGGAACGGTGGGCGACCTGTTGTCGAATCTCGGCGAGGAAGACGAAGGCGATCTGTCGGCGGACGACATTTCCGCTGCCGCAGAAAACGAACTGGTGCGTCTGGTTAACAAGATCATCATCGACGCCTACCAGCAGGGCGCGTCCGACATCCACATCGAACCGCGACCCGGCAAGGAAAAGACACTGGTCCGTTTCCGCAAGGACGGCTCGCTCGCGCCCTACATCGAGGTGCCGTCGAGCTACCGCAGCGCGATGGTGACGCGCATCAAGATCATGTGCGACCTCGACATCTCGGAGCGGCGCAAGCCCCAGGACGGCAAGATCAAGTTCCGCAAATACGGTCCTCTCGACATCGAGCTGCGGGTGGCGACGGTGCCGACGACAGGAGGGATGGAGGATGTGGTGATGCGCCTGCTTGCGTCGGGCGAGCCGTTGCCGCTGGAGAAGCTGGGCGTGCTGCCGCATAACATGGAGCGCCTGAAGCGTGTCGTCACCAAGCCCTACGGCCTGTTCTTCGTCTGCGGTCCCACCGGATCCGGCAAGACCACCACCCTGCACTCGATCCTGTCCTTCATCAATACTCCGGAGACCAAGATCTGGACCGCCGAGGATCCGGTGGAGATCACGCAGAAGGGCCTGCGCCAGGTGCAGGTGAACCGCAAGGCCGGGCTCGACTTCCCGACCGTGATGCGCGCCTTCCTCCGTGCCGACCCGGATGTCATCATGGTGGGCGAGATGCGCGACAGGGAGACCACCGCCATCGGCATCGAGGCCTCCCTCACCGGCCACCTCGTGTTCGCCACGCTGCATACGAACAGCGCGCCGGAGTCCGTGATCCGCCTGCTGGACATGGGCATGGATCCGTTCAATTTTGCCGACGCCCTGCTGGGCATTCTGGCGCAGCGGCTGGCGAAGCGCCTGTGCAGCGCGTGCAGGCGGCCGTATGCGCCTGCACAGGAAGAGATCGAGCAAATGCTCGACGAATACTGCGAGGAGATGCAGCATACCGAAGAATTCCGGCGCGACCCGGCCGCCGGCCGTCAGCGTATCCTGCGAGAATGGCAGAGCCGGTACACCCAGGATCAGGAGAAGTTCAAGCTCTACGAGGCGACCGGCTGCACCGAGTGCAACAACACCGGCTACAAGGGCCGGGTCGGCCTGCACGAACTGATGGTCGGATCCGATACCATCAAGAAGCTGATCGTGGAGAAGGCGCGGGTGGCGACCCTGCTCGCGGCGGCGCTGGAGGACGGCATGCGCACACTGAAGATGGACGGGATGGAGAAGGCTCTCGCGGGACTCACGGACCTGAAGCAGGTGCGCGCCGTCTGCATCAAGTAGCCGGACCTCGGATGCCCGCGGGGCTTTTCGATGTGCAGATAGGTTGCGGGCCATGGGGCAGGGACCGGCGGGAAGCGACGGGGGCAGGCAGTTCGCACGTCAACAAAATGGTCCGTGAATTCAACTGAATAGAGATCTCGATGGACTCGCTGGAAGGCCTTTTCCGCCGCCTGGAGCAACTCAACGAAATCGGTGCCGCGCTGTCCCACGAGCGCGACATCGACAAGTTGCTGGAGCGTATCCTCCTCGCCGCGAAGGCCATTACCCGCGCCGACGGCGGTACGCTCTACCGGATTGCGGAGGACAACAAGTCACTTCGCTTCGAAATCATGCTGACCGCCTCCCTCGGTCTGGCCATGGGCGGCAGCACCGGAACGCCCATTCCCTTCACCCCGTTGCCGCTCTACGACGAGCGCGGCGATCCCAACAATTCCATGGTGGCGGCCTACTGCGCCCTTCACCAGAAGACGGTGAACATCGCCGACGCCTACGAAGCGGAGGGATTCGATTTCACCGGTACCCGCAAGTTCGACGCCCGCACCGGCTACCGTTCGAAGTCGTTTCTCACCGTGCCGATGAAGAACCACGAGGGGGCGGTGATCGGCGTGCTGCAGCTCCTCAATTGCACGGACGCACTGACCGGCGCCGTGGTGCCGTTCTCGGAATCGGATCAGCGCCTGGCCGAGTCCTTGGCCTCCCAGGCGGCGATCGCACTCTCCAACCGGCAGCTCATCAGCCAGTTGGAAGAGCTGTTCGAATCGTTCGTCAAGCTGATCAACCTGGCCATCGACGAGAAGTCGCCCTACACCGGCGGGCACTGCCAGCGTGTCCCGGCGCTCACCATGATGCTGGCGGAGGCCGTCAACGAGACCCACGACGGCCCCCTGGCCGACTTCACCATGACCGACAAGGACCGCTACGAGCTGAAGATCGCCGGACTGCTGCACGACTGCGGCAAGGTGACGACCCCGGTGCACGTGGTGGACAAGGCGACCAAGCTGCAGACGCTGTTCGACCGCATCCATCTGGTGGACACGCGCTTCGAAGTGCTCAAGCGCGATGCAGAGATCGCATCGCTCAAGGCGCGGCTCGCCCTGCGCGAAGAGCGGGACGGCGCTGCCGAAGCCCGGCTCGAACGCGAGTTGGAGGCGACCCGGGCGCAACTCGACGCCGAGCGCGAGTTCATCCGGCATGCCAACATCGGCGTCGAGGCGATGCCGACCGCCGACCAAGAGCGAGTGAGACGTATCGGCCGCGGCTACCGCTGGTGCAACGTCGAGGGCGAGGACGCGACCTTCCTGACCGAGGAGGAGATCGAGAATCTGACGATACGCGCCGGCACCCTCACCAGCGCGGAGCGCGAGGTCATCAACCACCATATCGTCGCCACCGTCAAGATGCTGGATGCGTTGCCCTGGCCCAAGCATCTCAAGAACGTGCCGGAATACGCCGGCGGCCATCACGAACGCATGGACGGAAAAGGCTATCCCAAGGGCTTGCGGCGGGAACAGATGTCGGTCCAGGCACGGGTGATGGGCATCGCCGACATTTTCGAGGCGCTCACCGCCCGCGACCGGCCCTACAAGCACGGCAAGAAGCTGTCGGAGTCGCTGCACATCCTGGGCAAGTTCATGCTCAGCGGCCACATCGATCCGGACCTGTTCCATGTGTTCGTGCGGCGCAAGGTCTATCTGAAGTACGCCCGGACGTTCCTCGATCCGGTGCAGATCGACGAGGTGGACGAGTCCAGGATTCCCGGCTACTCTGGGTGACGTACCCGGAAACGCCCGACCTGGGCCTCGAAGAGGATGGCGGATGGTGCGCCTTTCGGTGCGGCTGGTGCGGAAGTCTGGGTTCCGCGGCAGGTTCCATTGAATGTGGAATACCGGAAGCGATCATGAGTGCCGCGGCTAATCGTACGAAATCGCCAACCCTCTACGATCAACTCGCGTCGCTTGCCGGGGAATGTCACGGGCGAGATCATCTCCGGCGTGTTGCATACACAGCCGCGCCCCTCCGGTCGCCACGGGCTTGGCGGGATCGGCGCTGAATGTCCGAATCGGTTCGCCTTTCGGCTTCGGACAAGAACCCGGGCGGTTGGTGGATCATCGCCGAGCCGGAAGTGCATTTCGTCCCGGACCAGGAAGTGGTGGTGCCCGACCTCGCCGGTTGGCGTCGCGAGCGCATGCCCGCCGTGCCCGACGATCAGCGTTTTCTCGTGACCCCGGACTGGGTCTGCGAAATTCTCTCCCCGAGCACCGCCCGCAAGGACAGAACGCTCAAGCTGCCCCTCTATGCCCGCTACGGCGTTCCCCATGCGTGGCTGGTGGACCCCTTGCACGTACCTTGGAAGCCTTCGAACTTCGCGACGGCGTTGTGGGCCCTGATCGCCACGTTGTCGGAAAGCGACCCAGTGCGCGTGCCGCCTTTCGACGCCGTCGAGTTCTCCCTGGCGCGATTTGTGGGCATGACCGGGTTCGCCGTCCGTGCTCCAGAATCGGTAACCCACGATTCCGTTGTTGATGACGCGTTCGCCGTGCTGCACTGGGCGTCGGGCGAACGGAAACCGCAGTCCGTCTCCCTGGGGCGCCGT
This sequence comes from uncultured beta proteobacterium, assembly GCA_963823455.1. Lineage (GTDB taxonomy): Bacteria > Pseudomonadota > Gammaproteobacteria > Burkholderiales > Rhodocyclaceae > CAVPDA01. The sequence goes on along the minus strand of CAWGLO010000028.1, from coordinate 318,079 downwards.
CCTGCGTCCTCGAGGCGCGAATGCCATTCCAATGTATGCCTTGAAGCCTAAAGGTTGCCGTTTTTCGACCGTAGACTGACGGAAATTGTCACCCACCGCCGATCGTGATATCTCGATTAGTTCACGGACAGGCCAGAAGGGGCCAATGAAATATCAGTAAAAACAATTAGAAGGGCGAGTTGTGGCGGGTTGGCACCGAGGTTGCTTAATAGTTGTCAAGCCGACGAGGCCAGAACAAATTTCGATCAACCAAGTAGGAGACTCAAATGAAACGCATGCAACAGGGCTTCACCCTTATCGAACTGATGATCGTCGTGGCGATTATCGGCATCCTGGCGGCGATCGCGCTGCCGGCGTATCAGGACTACATTGCCCGCACCAAGATCTCCGAAGCCATGGTGCAACTGGATGCGGCGAAGACCTCGATTTCCGACTATGCTGCGAGCAACGGTAAGTTGCCACCCAATGCCTCCTCTGCTGGCGTAACGTCGCCCCAGAACGCCCAATACCTGAGCGCTCTGACGTGGCTACCCGTCGATGACCAAAACGGATGGCTTGAAACCACGCTGCAAAATATCAACGCCGATGTCAACACGAAGCATGTGTATATGAAGGGTGTGCTGAAGACTGACAATTCTGTCGTGTGGACGTGTCAGACCGACATCGCTTCGTCGAACTTCAAGTACGTGCCGTCCAACTGTCGTAACGCTAAGCAATAAGAAGCTTGGTAGATTCGAAACAATGAAAAAGCCTGGCCGCATGGCCAGGCTTTCTTGCTTTTTTGACAGGACAGGCCCTTCTTTGAAAAGGATTGCGCTGCAAATCGCGCCCTTTCTGGTGCTACAAGTGGCCGTGTTCCTTGTGTACTCTGCCGGACTTGGGGGGGGATTCTTCTTCGACGACCAGCCAAGCATTCTTCTGGCGGAGGGCGTCAAGCTCGACACACTCTCGTTCGAATCCATCCGTCAGGCGCTGGCCAGCGGATCCTCCGGGCCATCCGGCCGACCGGTCAGCCAACTGAGCTTCGCACTCAACTACTATTTCAGCGGATTCGATGCCTTCGCCTTCAAGGCAACGAATCTGGCCATACACGCCGCGAACGGAGTCTTGGTGTTCCTGCTGGCCCTGCGTCTGTTGGCGGCGGGGCGCCCGACAAACAGGGGCAAGTATCTCCAGATGGCGGCCGGGCTGGTCGCAGTCGTCTGGCTGTTGCACCCGATTCAGTTATTGCCGGTGCTGCATGTCGTACAGCGCATGACCAGCCTGTCGGCGTTGTTCCTTTTCGCGGCGCTGCTGCTGCATGTCCGTGCCCGGGAGCGCGGCGGGCCCTGGGCCACAGGAGCTCTCGTGCTGGCATGGGGCGTGTTCTGGCCCCTTTCCTTTCTCAGCAAAGAGAGCGGTGCGCTCTTTCCGCTTTTCGCTCTGGCCTATGAGTTGATTATCCGACGCAGGCTCCATGGGAAACTAGACTGGCCGGCCCGCGTGCTTGCAACGGTGGTCGCATTGACGGCGATCGGTGCTGCCGGCTATGTGCTCTCTCCCTTTGGGAGTTGGCTCTGGGCGGGGTATGACATGCGCTCGTTTTCGCTTGCCGAGCGTCTGCTGACGGAAGGGCGAGTGCTGTGGTTCTACCTCGGTCTGATCTTCTTACCGCGGCTCGAAGCCTTCGGCCTCTATCACGACGACATTTCTCTCTCCCATGGGCTGCTGGATCCCTGGACCACGCTCCCGGCACTGCTGGGTCTGGCAGGGCTGGTGTGGCTCGCGTGGTGGTCGCGGGCTCGCGCGCCACTGGTCTCATTCGGGATCGCATGGTTCCTCATCGGCCATCTGCTGGAATCGACCGCTCCTGCCGCTGGAAATCGCACACGAACACCGCAATTACCTGCCGCTCTTCGGAGTACTGCTTCCCGTCGCGTGGGGCTTCGGTCTGCTGTTCCAGCAGGCGGGGCCGCGCCGAACCGCAGCCGTCGCCCTTGCACTGGGGATGATCGCCTATCCTGACCTTCGTCACGATTCTGCGGGCAAACCTCTTTGGCGAGGAGTTCCGCCGAACGCAAATCGAAGTCCAGTACCACCCCGAATCCGCACAGGCCCAGTATGAGGCGGGACGGGTGATGGCCGTCGTCGCAATGTCGAATCCTCCGAATTCTCCGTTCGAGTACTTCGCCGGGCGCCACTACGAGGAGTCGTTGAAACTCGATCCCGATTCCAAACTCGGTTGGTTGGGTCTTGCGCACCTCAATTGCGCGGTGGGCAAGAAGCCGAAGTCGGATTGGATCGACGAACTGTCGCGTCGCCTGCAGAGTACACCCTTTGCGCCCGGCGACCGCAATGCTTCTCTACAGCGTGAAGGAAATGTCCGTCGCCGGCAGCCTGTGCCTGGAGCGACCCGATGTCGAGCGTATCTTTGCCGCGGCGCTGGCAAACCCAACGGCTGCGGCGTCCGTGAAGGCGATGATCCACTCCTGGTTTGCCGATTACCTGACTCTGAGTGCGCGCGACCTTCCGGCTGCCCAGGCGGAACTCGACCGCTCCCTGGCAATTGCCCCGCAATGATTCAAGCAACCGTCTGAAGCGCGCGCAACTGGCGTACCTCCAGGGACGACGGGAAGCATCGGCTGGACATGCTGAACGGGCCTGCGGGATGCGCGCCTCAGCCGCTCCGAGCAGGCGACCCTGAGAGGAACTTGTGACCTGCCTCGATGCAAGGGATACTTCGGTAACCTGCATCGGACGGTAGCTCATGGGCAAGGACCACCGAGTCTCCGTCATCATTCCGGCGAGAAACGAAGCCGCCAGCCTTCCGGCATGTCTCCGAGGCGTGCTCGACATGCTGCCGGGATGCGAGCTGATCGTCGTGAACGACGGATCGACCGACGACACGGCCGACATCTGTAGCTGCCCACGGTGTCCGGCTGGTGGCCCATCCTTATGCCATGGGCAACGGCGCGGCGATCAAGTCCGGTGCGCGGGCCGCGCGCGGCGACGTGCTCGTCTTCATGGATGCCGACGGCCAGCACAAACCGGAGGATCTGCCCGCACTGCTGGCGAAATTCAACGAAGGCTACGACATGGTTGTGGGTGCCCGCGGCGACGGGTCCCACGCAGGCGTGCATCGTGCGGTAGCCAACGATCTGTTCAGTCGCATGGCAAGCTGGATGGTACGCCAGCACATCGAGGATCTGACCTCCGGTTTTCGCGTGGTGAAGGCGGACAAGTTCCGCAAGTTTCTCTACCTGCTGCCGAATGGGTTCTCCTACCCCACGACGATCACGATGAGCTTCTTTCGCGCCGGCTTCAGCGTGGCCTACGTACCGATCCGGACGCCGCGCCGCATCGGCAAGAGCCACCTGCGCCCGCTGCGCGACGGCGTGCGCTTTCTGCTCATCATCATCAAGATCGGCACGCTCTATTCGCCGCAGCGGCTGTTCCTGCCGGTCAGCGCCGCCTTCTTCCTTACCGGGCTGGCGTACTACGCTTTCACCTACATCGAGTTCGGGCGCTTCACCAATATGAGCGCCCTGATGTTCATCTCCGCCATTCTCACCTTTCTCATCGGCATCGTGTCGGAGCAGATTTCCGCGCTGCACTACAAGGACATCGACGTTGCGCCGCGATCGCGGCGATCGCACGGAGGAAGCTTGAACGTCCTGATGGTGAGCACGTCGTATCCCCGCGACGCGGCGGATTGGCGCGGCCGCTTCGTCTTCGACATGGCCGCATCGGTGTCGCGGCAGGACGGCGTCTCGCTCACGCTTTGGGGGCCGGCCGGAGCGCTGCCGCCGGCGGTCGAATACGCGGCCTCGCCTGCCGAGGCGGCATGGCTGAACCGGATGGCGGAGAGCGGGGGAATCGGTCACCTGCTGCGACAGAATCCGCTCCGGGCAGGGAGCACCGCCCTGGGTCTGCTGTCATCGGCTGCGTCGGACGTATCGACGTCTCGCACCCGATGTCGTGCATGCGAACTGGCTGCAGAATGCGCTCCCGCTCTGGGGTTCGCGCATTCCGGCCGTCATCGCCGTCCTCGGCAGCGACTTCGGTCTGCTGCGCCTGCCGTTCATGCGCAGCGCGATCCGCGCCATGTTGAGGGCGCGGCGGGCGATTCTCGTGCCCGAATGCCGAATGGATGGTCCCGGAATCTGGAGCGGCAGTTCGGCGATCTGGCCGAGGTCCGGCCGATTCCCTTCGGTGTCGCCGCGGAATGGTTCGAAGTCCAGCGCGAGCCTGTCGCACCGGCTGCCGGCGCAGTGGATCGTGGTTTCGCGCATCACGCGCGACAAGATCGGCGATCTGATCGATTGGGGTGAAGGATTGTTCGGCCGGGAGCGGGTATTGCACCTGCTCGGCCCCATGCAGGAGGAGATTTCGCTGCCGGCATGGGTGCAGCACCACGGCCCCACCCATCCAGCGGCGTCTGCAATCGACCTGGTTTCCCCGCGCCACCGGCTTGATTACCCTAAGCCGTCACGACGAAGGCAGACCCCAGGTGATGCTGGAGGCGATGGCCGTCGGGTTTGCCGGTCGTGGCGTCGGATCTGGCGGCGCACCGCGACTTCGTGCGCCAAGGGGAAACGGGATTCGTCGTGGGCAGCCGTGACGAATTCTCCGCGGCATCCTGCGCCGGCTCGAAAGCCCCGACGAGAACCGCCGCGTCGGCCGCTGCCGCCCGCGCCTGGGTCCGGGATAGCATCGGCACTTGGGACGACTGTGCGCGTCGTTACCTCGCGCTGTATCGGCAGCTTGCCGGATCTGCGGTCGTGAGCGGTCGAACGGTCGCTCGTCATTGGCGGCGCCGGCTTCATCGGTCGGGCGCTGACCGCCAGACTCCTCGCCGATGGATTCCAGGTGCATGTGCTGGCGCGGTCGATTTCGTCCTGCGAGATAGCCGGCGCAAGGTATCACGTCGGCAGCATCGTCGGACCGAGAATCTCGTCCTGCCGCTTCTGGATTCGTGCTCCACGCTGATCCATGCCGCTTCCGGAACGACGCCTGGTTCGTCCTCGCGCAGTCCGACGGCGGAGGTCAGGCTGAATATCGAACCGACGCTGGGCTTCCTGGAGATTGCCCGCGAGCATCCGCCCGAGCGCCTCGTCTTCCTGTCGTCCGGTGGGACCCTGTATGCCGACGCAACATCGTGCGCCGACGAAAGTCAGTCGCCCCGCGCGCATTCGTACCACGGTGCGGGCAAGATCGCCCTGGAAGCGTTCTTTCGCTCCTTCGCGCGGGAGCCGGTTGCAGCGTGTCGATACTTCGACCTTCCAACGTCTATGGTCCCGGCCAGGAGATGCGGCGCGGCTTTGGCTTCGTGCGGGCGGCCTTGGAGTGCGCTCGGCAAGGTGAAGTCCTCGAAATCTGGGGCGACGGCACTGCGATCCGGGATTTCCTCTACATCGACGACTTGGTGGCGGCCGTCATGGCGGCACTGGTGGTTCCGAAGGGCGACGCATGTCTTCAACGTGGCCAATGGTACGGGGCACTCCCTCAACGAGGTCGTGGACACTGGTGCGGCGGATATCGGGCCGCCCGTTGGAAGTCCTTCGACGCGAAGGGCGCCGCAGTGACGTGCAGAGGGTGAGTCTCGACCCTTCGCTCATCCGGGAACGCCTGGGGTGGTACGAGATTGGACGTGGAGGATGGGCTGACGCGGACCTGGCACTGGGTGAAATCGACATGACGAGGTCGTCCGATACTCTTTCTAAATGCACCATGAGCTATGAATACGAGTCCCCTGATGCTCACTTGCGGCCCAGGCCACAGAGACATGGGGCGGATCAACGCATACATCGTTTCGGCGCGTTCGACGGAACTGTGCGGCCGCGACCGAGATCATCGAGCAGGACGACGCCTCGATAGAAAATCCGGCCATCTCAATACAAGCTCGCCAAACGGACTTGTTACTGCTCAATTGCGACCAGATCGTTGAATTCTGCGCGGCGAACAACCCCACTGCACGAGCAGGGCGTTATGCCGACAACGTTAATCGGCGCCAGCTTGGTGGGGGTGGCGATGCACGATCAACGCGTGGTGGTGCCCGTGGTCTGCGCCGTTGTCGTGGCCTTTTACCCTGCCGCGGAATTCGAGCAGCGCCTGCGTGTGTTGCTTCCGCAGGTAGCGGCACTGGTGGTGGTTCACAACACACCGGAGGCGGTGCGACAACGCCGCATCGTCTTGCCGGCGTCGCTTGCAGGACGGGTGCGCCTGATCGAAAACGCCGACAACCTTGGAGTGGGTGCAGGCCTCAACCAAGGTCTGGCGCAGGCGGTGCAGTGGGGTTGTGATTGGCTGCTCACCCTCGACCAGGACAGTCTGGTGCTATTCCGACATGGCTGAGACGCTTAACGTGCATCGCATCCAGTTGCGCACCGCGCCCCGCCGTGATTGGCGGCAACCACCTAGATCCGCGTAACGGCAGGACCAAGGTCCCGGCATGCGCGCCGGACGTGTGCCTCGACCAGACAACGGTGATCACCTCGGGCAGCCTCGTCGACGTACGGTTCGCGCAGGCCGTCGGCGGCTTCCGCGCTGACTACTTCATCGACCAACTCGATCACGAATTCTGTCTGCGTGTTCGCGCACCGGCGGTCGCGTCGTCATTAGCCGCAAGCCGGTGATGGCACACAGCGTCGGCGAGGCAGGCGGCGCCTGGCTGCCGCTGCTCGGCCACCTTCCGAACCACGCGCCGCTGCGCAAGTACTACGTGGCGCGCAACTCACTCATCACCATCGCCCACCACTGGCGCACTGAGCCGGACTGGTGCCTGCGCCGCGCAATCCGGCTCCTTCTCGGCCTGCCGGTGATGGTTGTGCTGAGGGCGCGGCAACGAATCACCAAGGTGCGCGCCTTCTTCGCCGGCATCTCCGACGGCATGCGCGGACGCATGGGCCCGTGCCGGCGGGAGTGGCTGGACGGTATTTCCGATGGGCGATGATCGATTGGTGAGATCACCGGGGAGAAAGCTTGTCGTACTGCCGGCGCCAGGCTTCAGCAGCAACGGCGGCTGCCGCCAGGGCGTTGTCGATGGATTTCTGGCGCGAATCAGCAGCCGGGATGTCAGCTGGCACACGAAACAGCGAGGTAGTTTTCGACCGGAATACAAACTGGTTACGATAACCGTAGCGCAACCAGAGGTTCCAGTCCTCAAGCAGATCGAGACTCGTGTCGAACCCCCCACGTTCCAGATACAACGTCCGCTTGAACAGGATGCTCTGTATGGGAATGAAGTTGTAGAGCTTTAACGTTTCATAGCAATACGGCTGGTTGAACAGCCTGGGCAGTTCGAAGCGCTCGCTGCAGACGCAGCCATCCCGGGCAAAGCGGGATCTCACGCACCACGCGAGGGAATAGGCAGCTACGCAGTCGGGGTGATGAATCAGGGCATCGACCAGGGTCTCGATGTGGTCTGCATAGAGCAGATCATCGTCGTCGAGGAACATGGTCAAACTCGCCTTGCGCCTGGCGAAGCCCCTCGTTTCCGGCCGCGGAACGCCCCATTTTCGACGAGGGGTAGTAGCGCACGGGGAAGGGCGCGACTTCCCTAAGGGCGGCGACATCGCCCTCGAGAGCGTTGTTGCCATCCTCGACGAGAATCAATTCTACTTTGCGATAGGTCTGGTGCATCACCGTTTGTGCCGCCTGACGCAGGAGTTCCTTGCGACGTCCTTGTGTTCGCATAATTACCGATACGAGCGGGCCATCAGCCGGCACGTGCCCGGCCTCGACGAAGGCTCCGCGACGGGTGAGCTCATAGTCGAAACCGCGGAACGGAAAATAAATCGAGAAATGACGGGGGTGAGTGCGCTGGAGTAGGATCGAAGAGATCGTTAGGAGTGCCATGGCGAGGCGCATTCTTGCGCCGGGGTAGGGTTGCCGGCCAAGCAGACGCCGCAACACCAAATTCAGCCCGACCAGCCTGTCGATGATGCTGCCATACCGAAAGCGGACGCGGAGGTTGCCGGTGATCGATCCCACGTACTGAGCTGGCTTGATCTCTTCCGGATGCGCATAGCTGTAATGCCAGACGACTGCGCGCGGACAGTACTTGAGCTGGTAACCGGCTGCACGTAGTCGATAGGAGACCTCAACATCCTCACCGTACATGAAAAACGATTCGTCGTATCCGCCCACCGCCTGCCATGCTTCGCGTCGAACTAGAACGCAGGCGTGCGACGACCAGGTTGTCTCAAGGCTCACTGGGTCGTAGTGCTTTGGGTGCTCATACGGCTTCTGACGGAATTCCCAACTGGCCACGCTGGGGGGGATCGCAAGCGGCCTGCGCAGTGACCACCATGAGACTGTCAGGGGTGAATTCGATGTCCGGGTTAGCAATGAGAACGTATTCGGCGTCGCCCATCGCGATGGCCGCGTTCTGCCCGGCGCCGTACCCGTGATTCGGGCGCATGCAGATTGCGAACCTGCGTACCTGATCTTGCAGCCTCTGTCGCCATGCATCCAGCAGCGCAACGGTGTTGTCGCCGGACCCATTATCGACAACGAGTATGGCGAGCCGAGAAAGGGGATATTTCTGTTCTGCCAGACTCCGGAATAGTCGATCCAGCCATTTGGCGCTATTGAAAGTCACAATGGTCATGTCGACCAGCGGCGTAGGGACTGAGCCCGGGGAAGGGACTCTGGTTTCAACGCGCCGGCCGATGTGAGCATCCAACGCCAGGTAATTGGCCGGGAATAGCTTGTACATGGCCCAGGCTGAGAGCGAAGCAGCGCGAGTGCGTAACCAGGCCCTCGCAGGCAGTGGCAGGCGACGATAGATCACACGTATCGGCAGGAGCAGCGGGGAAGCATTCATCGGTGGCCGTCCGATCGTGCTTGCGGTTCGAGGCCGCGAGGCCTTGATGGTTGAACCGTGGGGATGGTAAGCGATGGCATCGATGTTGCGCACCGACACCCCATCGGGGAAGAGCGGATGAATGGGCAAGGGGTGCTTGCTCAGTGCGTAGGGCAGCAGGAGCTGGTCGCGGTTGCCGAAGGTCTCGAACAACTGCCACCACGCCTCGAAAAGACCGCCGGTATCGCGGGCCGGCTTGAACATGAAGAAGTTCATCTCGAAAAGGCCTGCATTGGCCGGGAAGCCTTCCCGGAGCAGCAAGTCAACCACGCGCATCACGTTGGCCTGTGCATCCTTCTGCAGCAGGAGGATCGCCGCCGCTTCCTGGTAGACGCAATATCGCTGCGGGTGATGGATCAGCCCGATGGCACCGGGAGAATTCGGCGAAATCGTGGAACAACCCAGCCAGCGGCCCCACGAACTGGAGGTTGCCGTCGGCGTACGCGATCACGTCGTAGCGGGCCGCGTCTGGAACGAATTCCGCGAGGTGCATCTTCAGATAGCGGGAGTGCTTGACGGCGTCCCGTCCCGGCGGAGCGGGAACATGCAGGCTCTTCCAGCGCTGCGGTGAATTGCCGACGGGGCGGTCCGACAGCAGGTAGTAGTCAATTTCCCCTTCGGCATGGGTGATGGGATGGGGCGGCTCGTAATCGCCTGTGATGACGGAACAGACGGCGAAGCGGCGCGGCGGACGATCCAGACGGGCCTCGATGTAGTGGATCCTCCTGCGAGGGCTGGCGCATGGCGAACGCCGAGCCGAAAAGGGTTGCGCAGGACAGCTGCCGGCCGTTCCTGTCCTCTATCAGGGAAGGGATTCGCTCGAACAGCGGGAAGGGACAGGGTGGACTGGCCGAGAGGACGAAATCCTCCAGTGCGGTTCGCTGCTTCAGGTGCGGGCGCGCCTGCAGGTACCGGTCGCGTGTCGAACAGCGGATTGGGATTAATTGCCGCGCCGCCAGGGGCATGCAGATAGTGTGCCAGCGGGTTTTCCTTGCCGCCCGACGGCAGCCCGGCTTGCGCCCTGTACCACTTCGTGCAGAAGAAGGGATTCGGGTTCAGATCGTCATCCGCCCCCCTGTAGAAGTAGTGCCCCAACGGGGACGCAGGGCTATCCCGAAGGTACTGCTCGCCATACCATGAAGCCCAAAACAGCGGATGGGGGCTGTGCCCGAGGTGTTGCCCGACATGCAGAAAGTAGCGGGCCATGTCGTCCCTGCTGTAGCCCACCGAATATTGCTCGCCGTACCAGTCGGCATCGAAGATGTCGGCAACAGCCAATTCGGCAGCCGCGGCTTCGTCGCGCAAACGCGCATGACGGCGCGGCGAAACCAGCCGCAGCAACCCCCACAGCCAGGCAGGAACGGAGCTGCCGGTCGGGCGGCGCGGGCCGATCGAGGGAGAGCGAATTCCGGCCGCGAGCCGCGCCAGCCGCACAGCATGCCGCGCCGTGCGTTGGAACGGAATCGTCACGGCCGGGTCGAGATAGTGAAGAACCGGCACCAGCCGGGTGGCGAGAGCAACGGCTTCCCTCATGCTGCCGGAACGCAGGCCCGGTTCGCATAGCCGCAGCCAGCGCACCCCCGGCGGAACTTCGAAGCCGGCTTGCTCGACGAGCGCATCGAAGCTGATCCAGAAGACCTGCGCTCCTGCAGCGATGTACTTACTGCTCAGCTCTAGCAGTTCCCCGGTCCGCTGGCGTTCCTGTGCGAGGGACAGCATGCAGATCGCGACCGCTTGTCCCGCGACACAAGAGCTTACACGCCTTGCCTGCTCCACCGTGGCGAGATCGGCGTCCATCACTGCCTGTAGCTTCTCACGCCGAGCCTGGGTATCCCCGGCCGTCGCCAGCTCGGTCGCGAGAATGCGTTCGGTAATCTGCGGGGCAGCCGTGTCGAGCGGCAACTTCTCCTCGAGGCCGAGTCGCTCGATGGCGGCACTGGCCAGGGCTGCCGTGTGATCGCGGCCGACGATGGCAATTTCCCGTTCCCGCGCCGCATCGTCCAATGCCGCCAGGGCGATGCCGAAGTCGTCGTCGGTACGGGCGAGTTCGCGCCAGATGGGTTCGAAGTGCCCCTGCAGGTAGCGGTGCTTGTGACCGTGCAGGAAGGCCTTGGCGTAGATGTCCCGCAGGTACTGCTCGAAATCGTGCAGGCCGACGACGTCGGCCGACTGCCGGAAAGGCATGCCGGCACGCGCCATGGCTTCGATCATGGCCGATTCGGGGCGAAGCGCGCCCGAAGCAGGGATGCGTGCCAGGGCCGCTGCGATTAGTTCCGTGCGATACAGGTGGTTCCCCGCCGGGCGCCTGACGCCGAGCAGCTTGTCGAGGACGAGCGCCTGCATGCCCAGCATGCCCGCGGGAAGCTCCTCGGCGCCCGCGACGAAATCGACGAGGCGCGGCAAGGCCAGCACGTCGGCATCGATACAGAGCGTCCATTTGCGCCCCTCGCGGAGGCCAAGTTCCAGGCTGCTTCTCAGCGTGGCATGGAAGGGGCGGCCAGATACGCGATGGACGACTCGCCCGGGAAAGTGGGCGGACAGTAGCGCGGCGCAGGCATCTGCGGTCCGCTCGCCGCATTCGCGAACGACGAGAGTGACGTCGACAGGCGTGGCGGTCATGTCGACTTGGCGAGAAGAGCAGAAGGTACGAGGCAGGAATGCCGTTGTCACGCAGGCCGGCAGGGCAGCCACCTGTGCCAGTCGGCGGATTCGCTCCCAATCCACGACCGACAAACCCGCACGGGTGAAGATCCTCGATATTTCGCTCTCGCGTACGGTAGGCGGTCTTCTCGGCGAGATAGCGGCTATACACTACGAGCCTTTGCCATACCTCGCGGCCGCGGTTTCCGGCCAGGGGGGCGTGGGCCCTGGCCAGGCCAGCGGACACAGACAATGAGCTGCCGGCGCGCCCTGCCACCGGGCAGCCAGTGCACCAGGGGCATACGAACATGCGGCTCGACGAGCCAGGCGTAGAGCCGGGAAAGCTGTTCACGGCGATGCCGCCGATACGCAACAGGCGATAGGATTCGCGCGCCAGCCCTGTGAGGTCGGCAACGTGTTCCAAGGTGTCCTCGGAGAATACGACGTCGAAGAAACCGTCGGCGAAGTCGCCGGCGGAATCGGCGTGACGCAGCAACTGTTCCGCATCAAGACCCCTGGCACGGAACAGGTCATGGCCGTTGCGCAACACGGCAGGATCGATGTCGATGCCGAAAGCCGCGAACCCCTCCTGCCTGAGCAGGGCGACGGAGCGGCCCCTGCCCGCAACCCCAGTCGAGGATCCTGATTTGTTCCCGCAGCAGCAGGGGCCTGCGCGCGTATCCGTTCGAACAGCACCGGATTCGGCCTGAACCCGGCCATCTCCTCCTCGGTCAGATGGTCATGCTTGCTACTCATACTGCCGAATGAACACCGCTGCGCGGCTTGCGGTAAACGAAGAAATAGCCGGTGGTGCCTTCTGACGAAGGCTGCAGCCGGTCGATCAGTTCGAGGGCAAAACCGAGAAGCAGCAGGAGTGGCGCGCGCAACAGTCCTATAGCGTGCAGCGGCGCGTCGAGAACGAAGCGGCGATAAATCAGGACGGCGGCGGCCGAGAAGTAGTTGTTGCGCTCGCGCAGTTCGACTTGCTCGAAGTCGCGGAACAGCCGCTGCACACCATGACGGGTGAAGCGGTAGTAGTCGTACGGCGCATCGTGAATGCCGAGCAGGAACGGAGTCGAGCCGATCAGGAAGCCGCCCGGGCGTAGCACGCGCCAAATCTCCTCGGCGGCCGCGTCCGGGCGGGCGACGTGCTCCAGTACCTCGATGCAGAATACGGTGTCCACGGTGGCGTCGCCAATCGCAGTCATGGCCTCGATGCTGGCGATTATGTCCGGCTGCCGCAGGGGATCGACATCGAGCGAACGGGCGCGGACCCCGAGTGCCTGTAGCAGTTCTGCGACCTCGCCGCCGGCGCCAACATTCAGCACGCTGGCGGCATCAGGGACGGCGGCGTACCGTGTCGCTTCAGCCAACCACGCGTAGAGGTTCTGCCGCGACTTGCGCTTGGACAGGCGATAAAGGTATTCGGCGATCATGCGTGGAATGGCTCGGCCAAGCCAAATGCTAAGACCTGGCCGAGAGGTGCCGGATGCCGCCCGCATCGTCCCCCGGGCAGCCTTGTACCATTGCTGAAGCCCGAAGGTTCTCGCCGGCGAGCCAGCGGCGCACCCAGAGCTCGGCGGTCAGCAGCAGCCAGCGCGCCCGCAGGACGTTCATACCCCGCCTGGCCTGGAGCACGAGTTGCTGCTGCCAGTCGGGCCGCAGGACGCCGGCTTGCATCAGGTTGCCGTCTACCAGCAAGCCATTCAGCCAGGCATCGCTGCGCTCGCCGAACCAGCGGCTCATGGGGCTGCTGAGCCCCTTCTTGCGTGCCGTAACGACGCCGGCCGGGAGGTATTGCGTGGCAACCTGCTTCAGCAACGCCTTGCGCTCGCCGTGGCGATAATTCAGCGCCAGAGGGATGCGGAAGGCGAGCTTCACAAGCTCCGGATCGAGGAAGGGGACGCGTGCCTCGACTCCGTGGGCCATCGAGGCCCGATCGACCTTGCACAGGATGTGGTCGATCAGGTAGAGGTGCATGTCCATGAATTGTGCCGCCGCCACTGCGGGCAGTTCCGGTCGATAGAAAGGCCGCATCGCGGCCTCCGCGTCATCGCTGCAGCTTCCGAGGAAGCGGTCCTGCAACAGCGCGTGCAGACCCGTGTCGTCGAGACAACCCTCGTAGCCGAAATAGCGCATCAGATCACCAGGCGCGCTGCAGCGCGCTCCTAGCAGACCATGGTGGCGCAGCCAGCGCCAGACGCGCCGCCGGCCGCCCGGGTGGGATCCAGCGCGGGCGATCGAAGTCGTCGTAGCGGAGGTAGCCGGCGAATAGCTCATCTGCGCCGTCGCCGCCGAGGACGACGACCGTGTTGCATCTGCGCGCGAGTCGGGCGACCTCGAAGTAAGGCAGTGGGCCGTTCGGGTCGAAAGGCTCGTCGAAACACTCTTGCAGTTCGTATAGGCGCGAAGCAAGGGCGTGCTCTTGCGCCAGGCTCTCATGATGCCGTGTCCGGAAATGGTCGGCAACGATGCGGGCATAGGTACGCTCGTCGCACTCGGCCTCATCGAAACCGACAGTGAAGCTGCGTAGTTCAGGCAGGTGCGGCTTAGCCAGTGCGACAAGCAGGCTGGAGTCGATTCCGCCGCTGAGGAAGCAGCCGACGGGGACGTCGGAAACGAGTTGGGTTCGAACAGCATCGGTAAGGCGCTCGTGCAGGTATCGCAGCGCCTCGGCGGGATCGTCGATGTCGGGCCGACTGTCAAGTTCCCAGTAGCGGGCGACGGCTAGCTCATTGCCTCTCAGAGTGGCCGTGTGGCCTGCCGGCAGCTTGGCCATGCCTGCGAAAGCGCAGCGCGCATGCGGGACGTAGCCGTAGGCGAGGAAGTCGCGCAGGCCGTCCGGATCAATTGCTCGTGGAAAATCCGGGTCAGCCAAGATGGCTTTCGGTTGCGAAGCGAAGGTGAGGCGGCCGGCGTAACGTGCATAGTAGAGCGGCTTGACACCGAGAGGATCACGGGCCAGGAATAGAGTCTTTTGGCGCTCGTCCCAGAGGCCGAAGGCGAATATACCGCGCAGGCGTAGGACGCACTCTTCGCCCCACTCCTCCCAGGCATGCACGATCACTTCCGAGTCGCTGAGCGAATGGAAATAGTGGCCGAGGCGTAGAAGTTCCTCGCGCACGGCGCGGTAGTTATAAATCTCGCCGTTGAAAGTCAGCCAGACCGTACCATCCTCGTTCGTAATGGGTTGGGCACCGTCGGTGCTGAGGTCGATGATGGCTAGACGCCGGTGACCCAGGAGCACGGCGCCGCCGTCGAGCGCGCGCATGCCGCGACCGTCCGGGCCGCGGCGGGCGAGGGTGTCGAGCATGCGGTCGAAATCAGCGGCTGACAACGGTGCGCCAGACTGAACCGTGCCAAGGATGCCACACATGCAAATAATCCCTAATCGATTATCCAGCGTCCCCGAGGAACGAACAGTCCACAATCTGATGTGAGATTACGGGCGCTCTCGTCCTGCAATAGGATTCGCACTTCAGCCGCACGCTGCCAAGTGTCAAGACGAACGCTACGATTAACGGCGATGGCGTTGAGATAGTACCAGCCGGTCGTGAGTTGGCACGGCTCCATCGTGAAGGCGATCCGGTGCCGGCCACTGAAGACGATCTCCTCAGTCAAGCCATTCGCCGTGATCATTGTGACAACCTCGTTGTCCGATGAGCAGATTTCAAACCGGATGCGGATGCCATCCATCGGTTTGTGAGCGGTAAGTTCAGCAACGATCGACAGGGGTGTTAGCGTCGATAAGCTATCGACCGGCTCGCCGTCGGCATTCTCAATGCGCACTAGGTCGAACTGCAACTCCCGAGTCCCTTCGCGAAAGGGCTCGATATCACCTGCCGCGAGCTCTTGTTGCACCATCTCATGGTAGAGGGTGAGCGTGTCTCGTGCCGGCCGAAGCGGGGACAGGCGTCCCTGTTTCATGACACCAGCGCGGTGACATAGTCGCTCGATCTGATAGGGGTTATGCGAGACGACGATCATCGTCACGCCCCGCGACTGCAGGTTATAGATGCGATCAAAGCATTTCTGCTGGAACAGGGCATCCCCCACAGCCAAAGCTTCGTCCACGACGAGTATGTCGGGATCAACATGCGAGGCTGCCGCGAACGCCAGCCGCACGAACATGCCACTCGAGTAAGTTCTTACCGGCTGGTCGATGAACTGGCCGATGTCGGCGAAGGCGGTGATCTCGTCGAAGCGTGCGTCCATCTGCGCCTTTTCAAGGCCCATCAGCGCGCCCTGGAAATAAACGTTCTCTCGCCCGGTGAATTCCGGGTTGAAGCCGGCGCCGAGTTCGAGCAGTGCGGAAACGCGGCCACTGACTTGTACGGTGCCGGTGGTGGGCTTGAGGATGCCGCAGATTAGCTGCAGCAGCGTGCTCTTGCCGGAGCCGTTGCGGCCGATGATGCCGACGGTTTCGCCGCGCCGTATATCGAACGAAACGTCGCGCAGCGCGGTGAATTCGCGGTGGTATTGCCACAGGCCGAGGCTGAAGAACTGCTTGATTCGGTCGCCAGGATGACTGAACAGGCGGTAGGTCTTGGTCAAGTCGCGAGCGGAGATGGCGATGTCGTCAGAGGGCATCGGCAAACTCGTCGCGCGCATGGTGGAAGAAGGCGAGGCCGAGCCAAGCAACTGCGACCCCTGCAGCGAGTGCGACAAGCCAAGCTGGCCAAGCGATTCCTTGACCAAGGATCGCGGCTCGGCTTGCCTCGATAACCGTGCCAAGCGGGTTCAGCATCATAGAGCGGCCGAAGGAACGCTGGCACGGCGCTGGCGGGATACAACACCGGAGACAGGAAGAGCGCCATCTGCACAAAGAGCGGCACGATCTGCGTCATGTCCTTGATATACACGCCCCATGCTGCGAGGAACCAAGAGAGCCCCAGAGCGAGCAGAAGTACCGGCACGATCAGGACTGGGATCATTAAGATGGCGACATTCAACTGGCCGAACCAGGCAAGCGCTGCGGCGAGGATTGCGAGGTTGAAGGTGGCATGCACCAAGCCTGCGCCGAGGGGGACCAGCGGCAGGATCTCGACTGGGAAGATGATCTTCTTGACGTAGCTCGGATAGCTTCGCACCGTGCCCGGCGCCCGCGACACGGTTTCGCCGAAGAGATTGAACACGATCAGGCCCGTATAGAGCATTAGCCAAAAAGGCATTCCCTCGGGCTGTTCCGGCCAGCGCGCTTGGAAGATGTGGCCGAAAACGAACGCGAAGATCGCCAGCATCAACAGCGGGCTGAGGAATATCCACGCTACACCGAACATGGCACCGCGATAGCGTAGCAGGACGTCGCGCTTGATCAACTGCCCCAGAAGGTAACGGTGACGGAATACGGAAAGCACTCGGCTGATCTTGATTCGGCTTCAATAGTCCTGATGGTCTGGGCTTCGGGATCCTTGCGAGCCGTGCCAAAGCGGCTGCGAGGCGATTATGTCACTCTTGTGTTGCTTGGCGAACCCATATCCCGTTTGGCGGCGACCGACGCCAGAAAGCTACGGCCTCGCGGCGGAGACCTTGAGGGGGCGGTCGGTTCGGTAGGACCGGCGGGCACGGCCCGCCCTACGCTCGGAGGCACCGCCGGTCAGATCAGATCCGGGCCGAGCGCTGCGCGCAAGGACGCCGATGCTTCGTCGCCTACCGCCGCGGTGCTCAGCCACCAGATCGCGCCTTTCTTGATGGTCCAGTCGGCTTCCTGACCTGTCAGGAGCATTGCCGCCAAACGGCCGAGGGTGGGCTGGTGTCCGACCACGAGAACGCTGCTCTGCGCCTCGGGCCAGCCGGCGGCCTGCAGAACCTGCCCGGCGTTGGCCGAAGTTCCGACGTGCTTGCTGGCTTCGAACTCCCGTTCCAGGGCTGCGGCGGTCTGTTGGCAGCGCAGTGCGGGGCTGACGATGATGCGTGTGTCTTCCGGCAGGCGCTTGCGCAGCCATTTTGCCATTTTTCTGGCCTGCTTCTGGCCGCGCTCTGTCAGCGGGCGCTTGGCGTCGGGAATGCCGTCTTCGGCTTCGGCGTGCCGCCACAGGATGAGTTCCATGAGTCTTGCGCTCCGTGGGCTAAGCTTGACGCCGCATTGTGCGGCCGATCGCACCGGGGTTGCAATGCGCCGTCAAGTTCAGCGTTCCCAGGCGAAACGGCGCTCGGTCATTGCTGCCACGTCTCGTGGCAGCTTCGCCATCCACTTCCGATAGCGCGGTTTGTGCCAAGCGCCGACCCGGGCGACCGCTTCCCACAAGCCGGAATCGTCGTCCGCGCAAAGGGCGAGCCGCGCTCCGGCATCAACCAGGTCATGGATCATGTCGAGTCGGTCCTGCGCCCGCGCCAAGCGCCGAAGGTCACGCTGGACCGCCTTGCGCCGATAGATCGCTGCGCAATGCTCCAGCGCGTCATGCAGGCGGCTGACCGCAATGCGCAATCCGTCCAGGGCCCCGGTGTCGAGGCCGTTTGCACCCCTGGCCGCTTTACCGGCGCGGCGGCGCAGGCGGTTCAACTGCTCGGCGGCGAAGTCGGCAAGGGTGGGCGTCGCTGGCGAAGTGGTGTCGAGTTGCGGGCTATGCAGCAGGGCCACAAGGTCGATCATCAGCCGGCCGTATACCGCATCGCCGACGGCGGCGACGACGGTGGCACGCGCTTCTTCGCGATGCGCCGCGGCTACCTCGATCAGCCGTTCCAATCGGGCATCCCCGGGGGATGCGTCGGCGACCGGCCGCAGCAGTTTCGAGACCAGCACCTTCCAGTCCCGCGCTTCGCCCAGCGTGCCGCCGAGGGCGCGCAATCGTGTCGGTACGTCTCCCAGCAGCGCCGCGGGCAGCAAGGGTCGAAACAGGCGCAGCAATGAACGCAGGCGGCACACTTCGATGTGCGCCTGCCGCATGGACTCGGGGTCTCCGCCATCCCGCATGCCGGGTTCGTTGTCCTGGAGTCGCGCGACGCACGACAGGCCGTGGACGCGGCACGCCTCCGTTGCCGAACGACCGGCGTCGAGGGGCGCGCCGGTCGGCGGGCGAGGCGATGAGGGGGGCGCCCCGATCAGGCGATAGCCGCGCTCGGCCTTCGACAGCGGCTCGGGCCGCAGAGGGAGCAGGGCGGCGAGTTCGCGCGCAAGTCCGAACAGATCGCCCACGGCCGCTCCCGCCAGTTCCAGTTCGATCTCGCTGATCGGCAGGCTGCGGCCCGCGGCCTGGATGCGGCCGCGATCGAACATGACGAGGATGGTCGAGCGCTCGCCGGTCGCGATGCGCCAGGTCTGCCGGGAAAAGGTCGTCTCGAAGGCCGGTTGAAGGCGCTTTGCCAGCCTGTCGCGGCGGAGCCAGCGGCGCAGCTTCGCGTCGTCGATGGGGGCGAAGTCGAACGCCTGTCCGTGGTACGGGTACTCCCATTCCGGGCGCGTGCTAAGGCCGCCGGCAAGGGTGCCAGCGCACTTGACCGTCTGCAGCCATTGGCGGCCCTGCTGGCGCAGCCGCAGCGCGACTCCCTTGCGCCGCAGATCGAGTTCCGGCGTGTCGTAGTAGATATTGACCAGCTTGCGCGGTGGCAGCTTTTCGGCGGCGGCGAGGCGCGGGTGCCGTGCGACGGCGTGCCAGGCGTTCTCGGGCAGCGCCAGTTTGAGCTCGACTTCCTCGGCCATGATTGGACGGAAATGGTGCCCTAGACGAGTGCGGATGGCGCCACGACGATGCCGTCCTCATCGGCGTAGAGATGTTCGCCGGGGTTGAAGGTGACGCCGCCGAAAGTGACCGCGATGTCGGCCTCGCCGACGCCTTTCTTCACGCTCTTCTGCGGATGGGTGGCGAGCGCGAGCACGCCGATGTCCATCTCTGCAATGGCGCGGGAATCCCGAATGCAGCCGTAAACGAGGATGCCGGCCCAGCCGTTGGCGACGCCCAGCCGTGCCAGCTGATCGCCGACGAGGGCGCAGCGCAGGCTGCCGCCGCCGTCCACCACCAGCACCCGCCCGCTCCCGGCGGACTCCAGCGCCTTTCGCACCAGAGAGTTGTCCTCGTGCAACTTGAGTGTGGTGATCGGACCGTGGAAGGCGCGCCGTCCGCCGAAGCTGCGAAACACGGGGGCGACGACGCGCACCGTGCCGGCGCGGATTTTCGGCTCAGCCTGGTCGCACAGATCGGCGGTCTGGAAACTCATGGTCCGGGGCTCCAAAGAGACAGCGCAAAAAAATGGCGGCGATGACGCGCCGCCAGTGGTTCGGATGGGTGGGAATCAGGCCGGCGCCACTTCCTCCTCGTGGAACACCAGCTTGACCTTGCTATCGTCGTCGATATCGATGGTGACTTTGCCGCCGCTGACCAGCCGGCCGAACAGCAGTTCGTCGGCGAGGGCGGAGCGGATCGTGTCCTGGATCAGCCGCGCCATCGGGCGCGCTCCCATGAGCGGATCGAATCCCTTCTCGGCGAGCCACGCCTTGAGGTTGTCGGTGAACACCGCCTCCACCTTCTTCTCGTGCAGTTGGCCTTCGAGCTGCATGAGGAACTTGTCCACCACGCGCAGGATGACCTCGTGGTCGAGGGACTTGAAGGAGATGATGGCGTCCAGCCGGTTGCGGAACTCCGGCGCAAACATGCGCTTGATCTCCGCCATCTCGTCGCCGGCTTCCCGACCACCGGAGAAGCCGATGGTCGCCTTCTGCAGCGTTTCGGCGCCGGCATTGGTGGTCATGACGATGATGACGTTGCGGAAATCCGCCTGGCGACCGTTGTTGTCCGTCAGCGTGCCGTGATCCATCACCTGCAGCAGGATGTTGAAGATGTCCGGATGGGCCTTCTCGATCTCGTCCAGCAATAGCACCGAATGCGGCTTCTTGGTGATGGCCTCGGTCAGCAGCCCGCCCTGGTCGAAACCGACATATCCCGGCGGCGCTCCGATCATGCGCGATACGGCGTGACGTTCCATGTACTCCGACATGTCGAAGCGCACCAGTTCGATGCCCATGCAGTAGGCGAGCTGCCGCGCCACCTCGGTCTTGCCGACGCCGGTCGGGCCGCTGAAGAGGAAGCAGCCGATCGGCTTCTGCGGATTCCCGAGGCCGCTGCGCGACATCTTGATGGCGGTGGTCAGCGCATCGATGGCCTTGTCCTGGCCGAACACGACGGCCCGCAGATCGCGGTCGAGGTTCTTCAGCGCCGAGCGGTCGTCGGTGGACACGTGCTGCGAGGGCACGCGCGCGATCTTGGCGACCATCTCCTCGATCTCGGTCTTGCCGATCACCTTTTTCTGCCTGGATTTCGGGAGGATGCGCTGCGCCGCCCCGGCCTCGTCGATGACGTCGATCGCCTTGTCCGGCAGGTGGCGGTCGTTGATGTAGCGGGCGGACAGCTCGGCGGCGCTGGACAGCGCCGTGGAGGAGTACTTGACGCCGTGATGGGTCTCGAAGCGCGACTTGAGCCCGCGCAGGATGGCCACGGTCTCTTCGACCGAGGGCTCGTTCACGTCGATCTTCTGAAAGCGCCGCGACAGGGCATGGTCCTTCTCGAACACGCCGCGGTACTCGTTGTAAGTGGTGGCGCCGATGCACTTGAGCTGGCCGGACGCCAGCGCCGGCTTCAGCAGGTTGGACGCATCGAGGGTGCCGCCGGAGGCCGCACCGGCGCCGATCAGCGTATGGATCTCGTCGATGAACAGTATGGCGTTCTGGTTTTCCAGCAACTGCTTCAGCACCGCCTTGAGGCGCTGCTCGAAGTCGCCGCGGTATTTGGTGCCGGCCAGCAGTGCGCCCATGTCGAGGGCGTAGATCTGGGCGTGGGCCAGGATCTCCGGCACGCGCGCCTCGACGATGCGCCGCGCCAGTCCCTCGGCGATGGCGGTCTTGCCGACACCGGCCTCACCCACCAGCAGGGGATTGTTCTTGCGGCGCCGGCACAGGGTCTGGACGACGCGTTCCAGTTCCTTGTCGCGGCCGATGAGCGGATCGATCTTGCCCATCAGCGCCATGGCGTTGAGGTTCTGCGTATAGGATTCGAGCGCGCCGCCAGCGGCCTGGCCTTCCTGCTCCTGTTCCCCCTGTTCCGTTTCGCCGCCCGGCTTGGCGCTGCCCTGCGGCGTCTTGGTGATGCCGTGGGAGATGAAGTTCACCACGTCCAGACGGGTGATTCCCTGGCGCTGCAGGAAATAGACGGCGTGCGAATCCTTCTCGCCGAAGATGGCGACGAGCACGTTGGCGCCCGTCACTTCCTTCTTGCCGGAGGACTGGACATGCAGAATGGCGCGCTGGATCACGCGCTGGAAGCCCAGCGTGGGCTGGGTGTCGATCTCTTCCGTGCCTGCCACCGTGGGCGTGTGCTCGCTGATGAAGGCGTTGAGTTCCTTCCGCAACTCCTCGACGTTGGCCGCGCAGGCGCGCAGAACCTCGGCGGCCGAAGGGTTGTCGAGCAGCGCCAGCAGCAGATGTTCGACGGTGATGAACTCGTGCCGCTTTTGCCGCGCTTCGACAAACGCCATATGTAAACTGACTTCCAACTCCTGCGCAATCATCTCAACTTTCCTCCATTACGCACGCCAGCGGATGTTGGTGCTCGCGCGCATAAGCGCTGACCTGTTCGACTTTGCTTGCGGCGATATCCTTCGGATACACGCCGCAGACGCCCACACCTTCCTTGTGCACTTTGAGCATGATGCGCGTCGCTTGTTCGCGACTCAAGGAGAAGAATTTTTGCAGCACCAGGACCACAAAATCCATCGGCGTGTAATCGTCGTTAAGCAGTAGCACTTTGAAGAGGGGAGGCGGCTTGGTTTTGGCCCGCTCCACCTCGAGCACAGACTCGTCCTGCTTACGCGTAGCCATGGATCAATTCTAAACACAATTCCTCGTTGCGCAAGATCGAATGCGGCGCAGCGCATTCCCCTTTCCAATGGGAGAATAGACTGAATTATTGACCCCATCCATGGGCCGATTCGCATTGCATCGAACCGGGATCGGCAGCATTGTGCCGATTGCGCACTCGATGCGCCTTGCGCATTGCTGTCCTGCAGCATCGCGGCGCGAGGCGAAAATGCTTGACGAGTGCCGAAGAAGAGGCGTAAAAGGTCACCCGTGTTTGGCTCAAGTTCCTCCGTGTCATCGGTCCGCTGCGCTTCAACACCGCTTGAAACCCGCTTGGTTCCCGTGCTTGGTGTGTCTTGCAGGTCAAACATGAGGGGCGTTAAGCCTGCTTGTAATACGCAATATGAGGAAAGCTTTATATGGCAACGGGTACTGTGAAATGGTTCAACGACGCTAAGGGATATGGTTTCATCACGCCGGATGACGGCAGTGAAGACCTGTTCGCGCATTTCTCCGCCATCAACATGGCCGGCTTCAAGACACTGAAGGAGGGGCAGAAAGTCTCTTTCGAAGTGACGCAGGGGCCGAAAGGAAAGCAGGCGTCGAACATTCAGGCGGCTTGACGGCTTGAAGTTCCGGCTGCGGCGCGGCAACCCCGTGGCGCAGGCTTAGAAAACCCGGCCGGTTCTCCCGCCGGGTTTTTTGTTCGCATCGGCGACGGGCGGCGCCACGAAGTGAACCGCCAGGGAAACGGGCCCGCATGCGGGCCCGTTACGTCTTCCCGAGGGGCGTTGCGCCCGGCTTGGCGCGCTTACATGCGGTCGATCATCGCCTGACCGAACTTGGAGCAGGACACTTCCGTGGCGCCCTCCATCAGGCGTGCGAAATCATAGGTCACGACCTTGTCGCCGATCGCCGCTTCCATGGACTTGATGATCAGGTCCGCCGCTTCCTTCCAGCCCATGTGGCGCAGCATCATCTCGGCCGAGAGGATCAGGGATCCCGGATTGACGTAGTCCTTGCCGGCGTACTTCGGTGCCGTGCCGTGGGTGGCCTCGAACACGGCATAGACGTCGGAGATGTTGGCGCCGGGGGCAATCCCGATGCCGCCCACCTGGGCCGCCAGCGCGTCCGAAATGTAGTCGCCGTTCAGGTTGAGGGTGGCGATCACGTCGTATTCCGCCGGGCGCAGCAGGATCTGCTGCAGGAAGGCGTCGGCGATCGCATCCTTGACGACGATGCCACTGGGCAGCTTGCACCACGGGCCGCCGTCGATCGGCACGGCGCCGAACTCGTTCTTCGCCAGGGCGTAGGCCCAGTCGCGGAAGCCGCCCTCGGTGAACTTCATGATGTTGCCCTTGTGTACGATCGTCACCGACTTGCGCTTGTTGTCGATCGCGTACTTGATGGCGGCGCGCACCAGGCGCTCGGTTCCCTCGCGCGACACGGGCTTGATGCCGATGCCGGAAGTGTTGGGGAAGCGGATTTTCTTGACCCCCATCTCGTCCTGCAGGAATTTGATGAGTTTCCGGGCGCCGTCGGATTCGGCCGCCCATTCGATGCCGGCGTAGATGTCCTCCGTGTTCTCGCGGAAGATCACCATGTCGGTCCTGGTCGGATCTTTCAGCGGGGAGGGTACGCCCTTGAAGTAACGCACCGGCCGCACGCATTGATAGAGGTCGAGTTCCTGCCGCAGCGCCACATTGAGCGAGCGGATGCCGCCGCCGACCGGCGTGGTCATCGGACCCTTGATCGAGACACTGAAGTCCTTGAGTGCGGCCAGCGTCTCTTCCGGCAGCCAGACGTCGGCGCCGTAGATCTTGGTGGATTTCTCCCCGGCATAGACTTCCATCCAGTGAATCTGCTTCTTCCCGCCATAGGCCTTCTGCACCGCTGCGTCCACCACAGCCTTCATCACCGGCGTGATGTCGATGCCGATGCCGTCGCCTTCGATGTAGGGAATGACGGGATTGTCCGGCATCGGCTGCCCGGGAACGATTTTCTTGCCGTTTTGCGGTACCTTTATCTTGGCGTATGCGGTCATGCTGATCCCTCTCGTGTTGGCGAAGAATGCTGCGGGCGGTGCCAGGCTTACCCCCGGGACAAGATTGCCCCACGCCGTGCTCGGCACTTGGGGCAGACCCGGAAACCCTGGCGGCGGTCGGGGCCTGGATCGACGTGACGGCCGTCCAAGCCGATTGAGTCCGGCGAACTTCCGTGCTCGGCCGCTTTACTTTTTTTATTATCTCGTAAATCCTTCTGATGGGCTAGCTGCGCAGTGCGCCGGCGGATACTCCCGCGAGGACCGTCACGAGAATGGGTAGTCCTGATAAATCATAGTGATACCCAGAGGCTGCAGAGCGATCGCGGGTCCACGGCAGTCGCTGCCGGCCCACTTGACGCCTGCCGCCACCATCCGATTCACAGGAGTGCATGTCGAAGATGTCGAACCAGTCCGAGTCTCCAGCAAACCAGAATCCCACCGCCCAGCGAATCGCCCAGGCCATGCTGGACGGGTTCATCAAGCATTACCGGCTGTTCCGGGAAGTGAGCCGGCTGGCGAAGGAGCGATTCGACACGGCGGATTGGCAGGCGCAGCAGCGCGCCGTCAAGGAGCGCATCCAGTTCTATGACGAGCGTGTCAAGGAGACGGTGGAGCGCCTGCATGCCGAGTTTCACGCGGACCTGCTGGACAGCCCGACCTGGCAGCAGGCGAAGCTGTACTACATCGGACTGCTCGTCAACCACAAGCAGCCGGAACTGGCCGAGACGTTCTTCAATTCGGTGTTCTGCCGCATCATGCACCGCACCTATTTCAACAACGATTTCATCTTCTACCGGCCCGCCATCTCCACCGACTACATCGAATCCGATCCGCCCACCTATCGCAGCTACTATCCCCAGCGCGACGGTCTGCGGCGAACCCTGCGCCAGGTTTTCCTCGATTTCGGCTGGCAGTGCCCGTTCGCGGACCTTGACCGCGACGTCGGCTACATGGTCGCCTCCATCA
This sequence comes from uncultured beta proteobacterium, assembly GCA_963823455.1. Classification (GTDB taxonomy): domain Bacteria; phylum Pseudomonadota; class Gammaproteobacteria; order Burkholderiales; family Rhodocyclaceae; genus CAVPDA01. Next base: position 292,798 of record CAWGLO010000028.1, on the reverse strand, counting down.
AGCGGCATCTCGGGGGCTGGCCGCGCGATGAGCCGAACCTGCAGATCCAGGTACTCAGCTCCGCCTTCTACCGCAACAAGGGCGCCTATGTCATCGGCAAAATATTGAACGGCAACCTGGAGTACCCGTTCGCAGTTCCCGTGCTGCACGACGCCAACGGCCGCTTGACGCTGGATGCGGTGTTGATGGAATTCCGCCGCATCGTCACGCTGTTCAGCCTGAGCCGGGCCTACTTCATGGTGGACATGGAGGTGCCCTCCGCCTACGTCGATTTCCTGGCCGGGATCATGCCCGGCAAGCCGCGGGCGGAGCTCTACACCATGCTGGGCCTGCAAAAGCAGGGCAAGACCATGTTCTACCGCGACGTGATGCACCACCTGCGGCACTCGCAGGACGAGTTCGTCATCGCGCCGGGCATCCCCGGCATGGTCATGCTGGTGTTCACGCTGCCCTCCTACCCCTACGTTTTCAAGATCATCAAGGATGTGTTCGGCTCGTCCAAGGACACCGACCGCGCCACCGTCAAATCCAAGTATCTGCTGGTGAAGCAGGTGGACCGGGTGGGGCGCATGGCCGATACGCTGGAGTTTTCGGACGTCGCCCTGCCCAAGGCGCGCTTCAGCCAAAACCTGCTGGAGGAACTGCGCAGGTTGGCCCCGTCCTTGATCGAGGAGGAAGCCAATACCCTGATCATCAAGCACCTCTATATCGAACTGCGCATGATCCCGCTCAATATCCATCTCGATGGAGCCGACGAGGAACAGTCCGACCATGCGGTGCGGGAGTACGGCACTGCGATCCGGGAACTGGCAGCGGCCAACATCTTCCCGGGCGACATGCTGTGGAAGAACTTCGGCGTCACCCGCTTCGGACGGGTCGTCTTCTACGACTACGACGAGATCGAATATGTCACCGACTGCAACTTCCGCCGCATCCCGCCGGCGCCGTCCCTGGAGGACGAGATGTCGGGAGAGGTCTGGTATTCGGTGGCCAGGAACGACGTCTTTCCCGAGGAATGGGCCACCTTCCTGCTGGGCTCACCGCTAATCCGCAAGCTTTTCATGCGCTATCACGCCGACCTGCTGGCACCGGAGTTCTGGCAGGAGGCGCAGAAGAACATCCGCGGCGGGATCATCGTGGATTTCTTCCCCTATCCGGAATCATTGCGTTTCTGCAACATCTTCGGGCTGCCGTCGTGCACGGCTGAATCCGCCGACGACGCGGCTGCGCGGGAGCGCGAAACCGCCTGATCTTGCCGACCGAGCCGCTGCGGGCAGGGCTCGATTGAGCCGCATCATCCTCTTCAACAAGCCGTTCGGGGTGCTTTCGCAGTTTACGAGCGAAGGCGGGCGGCCGGGGCTCGCTGAATTCGTGCCGGTCCCCGCCGTTTATGCCGCTGGCCGGCTCGATGCGGACAGCGAAGGACTGCTGGTTCTGACGGATGACGGTGATGCTCAGCATCGCATCACTGATCCCCGCGGCAAGATGACCAAGACCTACTGGGCACAGGTCGAGGGAGTGCCCAGTCAGGCTGCACTCGGTGCGCTGAGAAGCGGGGTCGATCTCGGCGATTTCACCTCGCTGCCCTGCGCCGCGCAGTCGATTCCGGAACCATCCGGGCTGTGGCCGCGCACGCCGCCGATCCGTGTTCGTCGTCATATCCCGACATCCTGGATCGAGATCCGGTTGCGCGAGGGCAAGAATCGCCAGGTAAGGCGCATGACGGCGAAGGTCGGGCATCCCACGCTGCGCCTGATCCGCTGGGCAATCGGGCCGTGGACCCTTGCCGGACTGGAGCCCGGTCAGTGGCGAGAGGTAGCGCCAGCCCTGCCCGGTTCGGCGCTTGGCGATCGTTCGTAAATGCTGCCGACGATTGAAACATTCAGTATATTCAGGCAGATAGGAAATTTTCCGGATTATTCTTCCATCCTGGCGCGAAAATCGGATGTCGATGTTAACCCTCGCATGGTGTGCCACGTTAAAGGCGTGACCAATTTAACAGGACCTGTTAGTGGTCAGCGTCTCTCAACTACTAATCAAACTGAGGAAATTACCGATGAGCAAACTGATCTCCGTGCTGGTTGCCTCCGTGGTTGCGCTGGCCGCGACCGCTTCCTTTGCCGCCGACGAGAAGGCCGTTACCGAACAGAAGGGCATGTCCGGCATGGCCGGCGAGCAGAAGGGCATGTCCGGCATGGCCGGCGAGCAGAAGGGTATGTCCGGCATGGAAGGCCAGAAGGGCATGTCCGGCATGGAAGGCGAGAAGAGGGCATGGAAGGCATGGAAGGCAAGGAAAAGAAAGCTACCACCACGAAGAAGACCAGCAAGAAGAAGCCTGCCGAAAAGCAGGAAGGAATGGCTGGCATGAGCGGCGACGAGAAAGGCAAGTCCGCCGACGCGCCGAAGGCCCAGCCCGCCGAGCAGAAGGGCATGAGCGGCATGTCCGGCATGGAAGGCAAGAAGTAAGCAGCGGTCTTCTCGCAGAGGAAAAGCAGGGGCGTGCCCCTGCTTTTTTTTCGTCCGCTCCGCGCCGCATTGACTCAAATCAACACCGGACAGGTGAATTGGCCTATAAGTACGCGCCTGATAAATCATTCGCGGTTCAAGTGTTTTCTTCGGCCGCATGAGGCAGGAAACGACCGTTCTGCAACGGATCAACGACACCGCAGCGGTGTCGGTCGTTACACCGGTTCGGTTCGAAAGCCGGACTGGGGCAGCGGGTATGTTCCCCTTGAACCTGACTGTTGTGGGGCTGCGAAAGCAGGGCCTGCCCCTTCCTCGCCTCGATACGTGTCGGACTCTTCGTTTGCCTGCAATATGGGATCGCGTATGAATTGGCGGCATCTCAGCCTGGGTCTTGCGGCGGGTCTTGTCGTGGGTGCATCCGGATCCTCTTGGGCAGAGGCGAATCCCGCTGTCGCGGACGGTACCGTTTCGGTCGCCGGACTTGCTCCATTCGAGCGGCCGGAAGGGGCGCCTGTGATCAGCGAATTCCTGCAGACCGAAGAGTGGCGGGTCAAAGCGTTGCGCGGGATCTCCGAGCCCCTGCCGCCCAGCCTGAAATTTATCGACAGTCAGGGCGCCTGGTACACGCCGTTCGATCACCCGGGAATGCTCGGCCCCTACGATCTGCGCGGATGGCACGGCAAAGCCGCTCCGTGACCGTGAGGTTGCGGACAGGGCCGGAAGGGTCCGAGGCGCAAAGGGGATGAGGCAGGGCAGGCGCCGGCATAGGACCGGCGCTCGTGCGAGCACGATGGATAACCTGGAAGCAAGAGCATGAAAAGCTCACATCTCGCCCTGACGGTGGCGGCGATTCTGTTGGCGGCGGCGGGCATGGGCATCTGGTTCGGACAGCAGGCGGAGGAACAAACGCCGCCGCCTGCATCGCAAGCGGCGCCCGCGGCACGGAGTGCACCCAAGAGCCCGGATTACCTGCGCGCGGTCTACAGTCCGCTGCATTTCCGGCCCGCGATCGAGCAGGCAAGCAACGAGCAGTGTCTGGCCTGCCACGCCGAAGTGCTGAGCGACAGGGTGCGTGAAGCATCGCCGGCCGGTGTCAGGGCCGCAACGGCCAAGGCTTGGTACCAGCAGGTCGATACCTATCAGGGCGGCCAGGAGACGTTCCATCGCCGGCACCTCGACACCGCCTTCGCCAAGAGCGTCATGAGCCTGAGGTGCAATACCTGCCACCAGGGGCACGATCCGCGCGAAGAGGCACCGATTCCCCCCGGCAAGGAGGACGCCGGCTACACCCTGCGCAAGCAGGTCAATCCGGAATCGACCTGCCTCAAATGCCATGGCCAGATGCCTTATCAGCTCATGGGTTTACCGGGGCCGTGGGACGAGGTGAAAGACACCTTCGGCAACAACTGCCTGACCTGCCATGCCGCCATTCGCACCAGCCGGCACAGGGTGAATTATCTGAACGCCGAAGCGATCGAGAAGGCCGCGACGGAAGGAAGTGACGTGTGCTACGGCTGCCACGGCGGACGCCCCTGGTACCGCATCGCGTACCCCTATCCGCGCCATGCCTGGCCGGGTATGCCGGCCGACACGCCGGACTGGGCAAAAGACCGGCCGACCGAGTCGGAAGGCCGCTTCCTGGTCGGCGTCGCCCCGAGCGCGGTGTCGTCTGCCGCTGCCCAGCCTGCCAAACCCTAGCCCGAAAATCGCTGCGAGCCTGCGAGGAGATCGCGCAAGATGAACGCCATCGACAAGATCATCGACTGGACGGAAGGACTGCTCAACCAGAATCGGCGCAGCTTCCTCAAGACGGTGGCCGCCGGGGCTGCGGCGTCCGTTGCCAGCGGTCTGGTCGAGCTTGCGGCGCGCAGCAAGGAGGCAAAGGCCTTCGCTTACGAGCCCTATCCGCGCGACAACGATCTCACCACCGTCGTCACGAGCTGCGATCACAACTGCGGTTCACGCCACATGCTGGTGGCCCACAAGAAGGGCGATGTCATCGTCCGCCTGTCCACCGACAACGGCGCCTACCAGGCCGACGGCCAGTACGGTCAGGACACCGAGCAGGTGCCGCAATTGCGTGCCTGCCTGCGCGGCCGCTCCTACCGCGCGCGGCTGTACTCGCCGGAGCGCCTGCTCTATCCGATGATGCGGGTCGGCGAGCGTGGCGAAGGGAAATTCAAGCGCGCGTCGTGGGACGAGGCGCTCGACCACATTGCCCGGAAGATGGTGGAACTGAAGCAGAAATACGGTCCCACCGCCATTCTCGACCAAGCCTATGCCGGCACCTCCTACGGCGTGCTGCACAAATCGGATCAGATCGAGGGGCTGCTGGCGCGCTTCCTGGGCATGTTCGGCTGCCGCACCAATTCCTGGTCGGTGCCGTCCTACCAGGGCACGACGTTTTCCTCGCGCATGACCTTCGGCACCATCGAGGACGGCAACGAGGACGACGCCTTCGCCCACAGCAAGCTGATCATCATGTGGGGCTGGAATCCGGCCTACACCTTCCACGGCGGCAACACGTTCTATTACATGCGGCTCGCCAAGCAGCGCGGCTGCAAGTTCGTGGTGGTGGACCCGCAATTCACCGATTCCGCCGCCGCCTACGATGCCTGGTGGATTCCGATCAAGCCCAACACCGATGCGGCCATGCTCGCCGGCATGGCGCACTACATCTTCGCCAACAACCTGCAGAACCAGAAGTTCATCGACCGCTTCGTCCAGGGCATGGACGCCGGCACCATGCCGGCGTGGGCGAAGCAGCCGGGGCAGGAGCGGGAGAATTTCCGGGACTACATCTTCGGCAAGTACGACAACAAGCCCAAGACGCCGGAGTGGGCAGCCTCGATCTGCGGCGTTTCCGCCGACGACATCCGGAAGCTGGCCCATATGTACGCCACCACCAAGCCGGCCGCGCTCAAGGCATCCTGGGCGCCGGGGCGCAATTCCTACGGCGAGCAGTACAACCGCATGGCCGCCGCGCTGCAGGCGATGACCGGCAACATCGGCATCCTGGGCGGCAGTGCGGAGGGTGTGGGCAAAGGCTGGCACGCCGAATCCATCGCCTATCCCTACGACGACGAGACCGCCAACATCTGGTTCGCCTCCATCAAGTCCGACCGCTGGGCGCACTGCGTGCTCAACTACCCGAACGTCAAGCGCGAAGAGGTCGGCCTGTGGCCCCGATCTGCGGACGACAAGAGCGTGCCCGACGGCACCATCCCCAACATCAAGGCCATCTGGTGGCACGGCTCCGACTGGTTCAACCAGCTCACCAACATCAACAAGGAAATCGAGGCGGTGCGCAAGCTGGAACTGGTGGTGTGCGCCGACTCCACCATCACGCCCTCCGGACTTTGGGCCGACGTCCTGCTGCCGATCGCCACCCATTTCGAGCGTCACGACGTCGCGCTGCCCTGGTACAAAGGCCATTACTACATCCACCGCCCCAAGGTGATCGAGCCGATGGGCGAGAGCCGTACCGACTTCCAGGTTTTCACCGAATTGGCCTACCGCCTGGAGCAGCTCGACACGGGCCTCAAGGACTTCGGCAAGCGCTACAACCCGCGGGCGACGCGGGACTACTTCAGCGATCCGGACGCGGTGGACCAGGCTTACCTCAAGGCGTGGTGGGAGAAAGGACCGATGACGCACCAGGGCGTGAGCATGCCCTGGGACGAGTTCAAGCAGCGCGGCGTTTACAAGTTCCAGTTCGACCAGCCGATCGTCGCCTTCCGCGAGCAGATCGAGAAGGGCGAGGCATTCAATACGCCTTCCGGCAAGATCGAGATCCTGTCCACCACTCTGGCCAAGATCACCGACTGGACGCGCACCCAATACGGCTACGAAATCCCTTACATTCCGAAATGGGTCGAACCGTTCGAATCGCTCAACAGTCTGAAGGTGAAGGACTTTCCGTTCCACATGGTGAGCCCCCATCCGCGCTGGCGCACCCATTCCATCTTCAACAACATTCCCTGGCTGCGCGAGACCTATCAGCAGGAGCTCACCATGAACGCCGCCGATGCCGGCAGGCTCGGCATCAGGACCGGCGACATCGTCGAGGCTGTGGAACGACCGCGGCAAGACCGTCGTGCCGGTCTATGTGACCGAGCGCTGCATGCCCGGCGTCGTGGTCCTGTACGAGGGGGCCTGGATGGACCGGGACGACCAGGGGATCGACCGCGCCGGCAATCCGGACTTCCTCACCAAGGACGAGCCCAGTCCGGCCGGCGCCTTCGCCTACAACACCGTGCTGTGCAACGTGAAGAAGACTGACCTCGATCACAAGCCGGGCTGGGACATTCTGGCGACGGCGCGCTCGCACGTGTTCCGGCGGGACTACTGAGAGGCGATCATGCGTGAAGACCAGGACCGCGAGCAACTCAAGGCCGCGATCAGGCGCAAGAAGGCCACCACCTACGTACCGGTGGTGGCTGAGGTGCAGCTCGGTTTCGTCCATCACAACGTGGATTGCATCGGTTGCCGGGCATGCGAGATCGCCTGCAAGGACAAGAACGGGCTGCCGCCGGGACCGCGCTTTCGCCGCGTCATGTACGTGGAGGGAGGCAAGTTCCCGGACGTGTTCGCCTACAAGGTCAACATGTCGTGCAACCACTGTGCCGAACCGGCCTGCCTGCCGGCCTGTCCCACCGGCGCTATTTGGAAGCGCCCCGACAACGGCATCGTCGATATCGACTCCACCCTGTGCATCGGCTGTCGCCGCTGCGAGGCGACCTGTCCGTTCGGTGCCCCGCAATGGGATCCGCACGCGAAGGTGGTGAAGAAATGCAACCTTTGCGTTGACGAGATCGAGGCCGGGCGCAAACCCTACTGCGTCGCGGCGTGCATGATGCGGGTACTGGACGTCGGCCCGATCGACCAGATCCTTGCCGGCACCTACCCGACGAAGGCCATGGGGCCGAACGACAAGCCGGTGCGGCAGGTCAAGAACATGGCCAGTCCCGAGCTGACCCATCCCTCCGTCGCCTTCGTTGCCCACAGCAAAGGACGGGTCGATGGCTAGCGGCGCCGTGCGTCCGGCGGCACTTTGACGATGACCGGCGAGATGATCCCGCGCGCGCTGCGGGAGGCGCTGGCGGACGACATCGAAACGCTGGCGATGCTGCAGGATCGGGAACTCACCGCGGATGTCCTGCGCGGCCTCAAGAGTATCGGCTTTCCCGACAACCTGGGCCTTAAGCCCGCCAGCGACCGGCCGCGGCAGGCCTTCGATCTGCTGCGGGGCGCCGTCGCCGCCTTGCCCGCGGATCCGGCACCACTCCTTCTGGACCAACTGGCTGCCGACTACGCCGCGATCTATCTCAACGGCAGCCTCGGCGCATCGCCCTATGAGTCCGCGTGGCTGTCGGACGATCATACGATCTGTCACGACGCCATGTTCCAGTTGCGCGAGATCTACGCCGCAATCGGACTGCAAGCCGCCGACTGGCGCAGGCGACCCGACGACCACCTCGTGCTGCAACTCCACTTCGTCGCCCATTGCCTGCGCCATGGCGCCGACGCCTCCGACTGGGACGCGCTCGGTCGCATCCTGGACGAACACCTGCTGCGCTGGCTGGACGATTTCGCCGGCCGGGTCGCCGCGCGCTGCGACACCGCCCTCTATGCCGGCCTCGTTCTTCTGACCGCGGCGCACATCGATACGCTGCGGGACCTCCTGGCGCAGCGCCTGCAGCAGCGGCGGCCGACGCAAGTGGAAGTGAACGAACGCTGCGATGCCCGGCGTCGCGTCGAGGCGGTGGCGGTGGCGTTCGTTCCGGGCGCCGGGCCGGGTTGGTAAACTGCCGCTACCTCGCCCCGCATACGTTACCGGACAATTCCTCGACGCGACGCGTGATCGGACTGCTCTCCTGGCTGGGATTCGGGCCGCGCACTTCGGGGCAGCCCGAGCGGCCGACGGTCGATTCTGGCCGCTGCGTGCACGCCCTGCTGGTGGGCGCATCCTGCCGGCGCTGCGTTGACGCCTGCCCGACCGACGCCTGGAGCTTCGTGCAGGACGTCCTTGTTCTCGACCCGAATCGTTGTGACGGCTGCGGTCTGTGCGTTTCGGTTTGTCCGCAGGATGCCTTGTCCCATCCGTACACACCGGCGCTTCGGGTCGAGGATCACTCCGCCTTCGCCGCCTGCCAGCGCGTGGGCGTAATCGGCGAGGATGGCGTCATCCCTTGCGTGCATGGCATCGGCGAGCAGGACTTGTACGCGCTGGCCGAGCGAGGAGTGCATGTCCTGCGCCTGGCGCGCGAGAACTGCGACGAATGTGCGCGTGGCGGCAGGCAGCGCATGGATCACCTGTTGCCGGAAGTGAATGACGTGCTGCGATCCCGGCGCGTGCCGCCGGTCGAGATTCTCGATTTGCCATTCCCGCAGTGGCGTCGTGCGCTGCAGCGTGCCGTGCAGCGGGAAACGCTCCGCCCCCAACGGCGACGCTTTCTTGGGCTAGCAAGACCCGACTCAGGCACAGACCCGACGCCTGGGGAAACGATAGACGGAAGCCGACCGTCGCCGTTGCCGTCTTCGCGCTTGCCCGAGGCGGATGCAGCGCTTTTCCCATGGGTGCCGGAAATCTTGGCGGAACGCTGTGTCGCATGCGACGCGTGCCTGCACATCTGTCCGACCGGAGCGCTCGCGATTTCCGAAGCGGAAAGCGCGTATCGCATGGATGCTGCCCGGTGCAATGGCTGCGGCCTCTGCAGCGACATATGCGAAGACGACGCCATCGCACTCTCGCGCCATGCCCGGGTGAAGCTGGATCTGTTGCCCTATGGGATGTATCACTGCGAGGGCTGCGGTTGCGAGTTTCGGCACGTCAAGGCGGGCGGCGACGGCGGATTATGCCGCATCTGCGCGGCGACAGAACGTAACCGGCTGTTGTTCCAGATTATTTCGGACCCGTGACGGGCTGCTTTCGGTGCCTCGGCGTGGTGCCGGGGGGTTGGCCCGGGTCACGTCCGATCGCCCTATTCGTTGGCGGCCCGACTACCGGTATCATCTCGGACTTCATGTTCGCGGCCGGTGAAAGATGAGCAAGACCCTGGATTCAAACAATACGTTCAAGGCGCGCGCCCCGCGGTACGCCCTGCTGTGGCTGGGTTTGGCGCTGACGCCGATCTTGGCGACGGCGCAACAGCCCATGCTGGAACTCAGCGCCGGCGTGCACCGCATCGAGGCCGAGGTCGCCAGTACCTGGTCATCCCGTGCCGAGGGCTTGATGCACCGGCGGCAAATGGGCGCGAGCCGGGGCATGCTGTTCGTCTTTCCGGAACCGGCCCGGCATTGCATGTGGATGCGCAACACCCATATCCCTCTCAGCGTGGCATTCGTTGACGCTTCCGGCCAAGTCATCAACATTGCCGAAATGCAGCCCGAAAGCGAGGAGAATCATTGCGCATCCAAGCCTGCGAAGTACGCGTTGGAGATGAATGCGGGCTGGTTCAAGCAGCGCGGCGTTGCGGCAGGACAGCGGATCGGCGGGATCGAACGTGCGCCGGCGGCGCATTGAAGCTTGGCCGGGGCGACGCCTTGCCGTAGCAACTCTACCCAGGTTCGGCTTCCAAGCATGCGCCTGGGGGTACATTTGCTATGCGTTTCGGCGCGAGCGGGGCCGCAACCCCCTCCCGGCGCGTACGCGCGATCATCGCGGGTGGCCCGGTCTTGTCAGTGATCGTTGTCACGGACTTCTCGCCGCCTGGTCGATAACATTCCCGGTTGGCCAATCGGTTGCAGACGACCTCAGAACGATTGCAGGCCGACGTGCAGCAACCGCCAGGGTTCGTCCTGGTTCGCACAGAGCGGTTGCGTCCGTTTGCAAGATCGCATCGGGGCCGTCCTATATCCAGCCGCGCCGAATACAGACAGGTTCACGCAAATGAACGCGCTGGCACCCCTGCCGCACATGTCGTTCAACCTGACGCGATGGTTCGCGGTGCTGAGCTTCGTCACCATCACGGTAATTTCCGTTGCCCTGGCGCTCATCGTTTCGCACTTTCTTACCCGCGAGATCCTCGACCGTGATGCCATCCTGACTGCACAGTTCATTCACGCGCTTGCCGATTCGGAGGGCCAGCACGCAAATCTGGGGGCGAGTCTCAGCGTCGGCGAAGTACTCGATGACCGTTTCGACCCGGTGAAGGCGGGCATTCCAAGGGAGAAGCTGTCCGATGTCAGGGAGGAGTTTCTCGATCACATCAACAACTTGCCGGATGTGCTGCTGGCGAATGTGTTCTCCACGGATCGCCGCATCGTCTGGTCGAGCAATCCGTCGCTGATCGGCAGGAGAGTCGGTCGCAACGATGAACTGGATGAGTCGCTGCAGTCGCGCGTGGTGGTGGCCAAGGGGCACACCGATCCGCGCCACGAGCGGGAAGAGCAGGTGTTTCTCGGCGAGCCCGAGGAGTTCTTCATCGAGAACTACATTCCGCTGTACAACAGCAAGGGTGAGGTGGCCTCGGTGATCGAGGTTTACAAGGAACCGAAGAGCCTGATCCAGTCGATCCGCAAAGGTCACATCCTGATCTGGTGCTGCACCGTTGTCGGCGGGTTCCTGTCCTACCTGGCGCTGTTCGGCATCGTGCGCCGGGCGGCGGCGTTGATTGCGAGCCAGCAGCAGCGGATCGTCGAGTCGGAGACCCTGGTGGTGATCGGCGAAATGTCGTCCGCGGTGGCCCACAGCATCCGCAATCCGCTGGCGTCGATCCGCTCCAGCGCCGAACTCGGGCTCGAGGGGGACAGCGAATCAGTGAAGAAGAACCTGAGGGACGTCATCTCGCAGGTGGACCGGATCGGTCGCTGGATACGCGACCTGCTCGTATTCTCGCGGCCCCTTGCTGCGGAAATGGAGCCGGTGACGCTGGAACGGGTGCTGAAGGAATCGCTCAGCAGCTTCGATACCCAGATCGAGAAGGCGAGGATAGTAGTCGATTCGAGTGCCATCGCGCCGAATCTGCCTCCCGGTGCACGGCAACCAGTCGCTGTTCGCGCAGGTGTTCAACAGCGTCATCTCGAACGCCATCGAAGCCATGCCTAACGGCGGTACCCTGCGCCTTGCGACCGAGTCCGGCGCGGCGCCGAGCCAGGTCGTATTGCTGGTCGCGGACACCGGTACGGGAATGTCGCCGCGACAGTTGGAACAGGTGTTCAAACCGTTCTACACCACCAAGCGTACCGGCCTCGGTTTGGGGCTCGCGCTGGTAAAACGTATCATGGAGCGGTTTGGTGGTGCCATTCGCATTACCAGCCGTGAAAAGGAGGGCACCGAGGTGAGGCTCATTTTCAAGTTGGCGCGCTAACCCATGGCGAATTCGATTCTGATCGTCGAGGACGACGAAATCCTTGCCGACAACGTCCAGACCTATCTCAAGCGCAACAACTGGGACGTGCAGTTGGCGGCCACCGCGGAGGACGCGCTCAAGGTTCTGGATGGATTACGGCCAGACATCGTGCTGACCGATTACCTGCTCCCCGGCAAGACCGGACTCGAACTGATCAACAGCATCATGGCGCTCGACCCCCAGATCAAGGTCATCATGATGACCGGGGAGGGCAAGGTGCAGACGGCGGTTGACGCCATGAAGGCCGGAGCCTACGACTATCTGACCAAGCCGGTCGTGCTGGCGGAGCTCAAGATCGCCCTGGAAAAGGCCACGGGTGTATCGAGCATGGAGCGCGCGTTGTCCTTCTACCAGCGGCGCGAGGCGCAGAACAGTGGTCTGGATGCGATCATCGGCGAATCGCCGGCGATCACCGAAGTCAAGCGCAAGGTCAGCCAGATCCTGGTGGCCGAACGCAACATGGCGAGCGGCGATCTGCCGGCGGTGCTGATCACGGGCGAGACCGGCACCGGCAAGGAGTTGTTCGCGCGCAGCCTGCACGTAGACGGCGTGCGCAGCAACGGACCGTTCGTGGAAGTCAATTGCGCGTCGATACCGTCCAATCTGCTCGAATCCGAGCTCTTCGGACACGAGCGCGGAGCCTTCACCGATGCGAAAGAACGGCGCATGGGGCTGGTGGAGTCGGCGGACGGGGGCACGCTGTTCCTCGATGAGATCGGCGAGGTCGATCTTCCCATCCAGGCCAAGCTGCTCAAGCTGCTGGAAGAGAAGGTGGTGCGCCGCATCGGCAGCACGCGCGAGCGCCGCGTCAATATCCGCATCATCAGCGCCACGAATCAGCATCTCGAGAACATGGTGCGCGACGGGAAGTTCCGCGCCGACCTGTTTTTCCGGCTGCGAATCATCACGCTGCGCGTGCCGCCGCTGCGCGAGCGCGGCGACGATGTGTTGCGGCTGGCGCGACACTTCCTGGAGGCGCACGGCAAGCGCTATGGCAAGCGCGGGCTGGCGTACTCCGAGGACGCCGAGCATGTGCTGAAGGATTACGGCTGGCCGGGCAACGTGCGCGAACTGCGCAACATGCTGGAGCAGACCGTGCTTCTGGCGCAGGACGGGGTCATCACCGCCGAGCAATTGGCGATTTGTTCCGGGCTTTCTGCCGCGGCGGATCGCGAATCGGGTCAGGAACTGTCCAACGGTTCGTCCGCCATTCCGCGCCAGGGTATGAAGCTGTCCGACATGGAGCGCGACCTGGTGGCCAAGACGCTGGACAAGACCGACTGGAACGTATCGAAGTCCGCCAAGCTGCTCGGACTTTCGCGCGACATGCTGCGCTATCGCATCGAGAAGTACGGACTGGTGCGTCCGAACGAGTAGCAGCGATGGGCGATGCCGGTCACGGCGCCGCCGGCGTACCCCGCTGCCGCCCTACTGGATGCTGCTCGCGAGTTCGAAGATCGGGATATACATGAGCACGACGACGACGCCGATCACGATGCCGATGAAGGCCATCAGGATCGGCTCGAACAGCTTGACGAACCAGTCGACCCAGCGCGCCAGTTCCTCGTCGTAGAAATCCGCGGTCCGCTCCAGCATCTCGCCCAGGTTGCCGGACTTCTCGCCGGCGCGCAGCATGCGCTGCGCGACCGAGGTGGTGAGCCCGTTCGATCTCCATCGCACCGGACAGGGAATGGCCTTCGCGAATGCGCAGCGCGACCGTGTCGAGCTTGGTGCGCATGCTGTCGCTGAGCAGGCCGCGCACCATGGAGATGCCGCGTCAGGATCGGAATGCCGCCCCGCAGCAGCATGCCGAGGGACCGATAGAAGCGCGACAACTGGTACAGGAAAACCCGGTTCCGGATCGCCGGAATGGCTTCCAGCGACGCGCGCCGAAGCACGCCCGAAAGCGCGGGTGCCGCGCGCGCGAAGATCGCGCCCACGATCAGTACTGCCAGTCCGCCGCAGATCGGGGTCTGATGGGCCTGGATGAAATTGCCCCAGGTCAGCAATTCGCGCGACAGCCAGGGCAGGTTGTCTGCCCATGTCCTCGTACACCTGGCTGAAGCGCGGCACCACGTAGCCGAGCAGGAACAGCAGACGCCGTCCCGCACCACCAGCAGGAGCAGCGCCGGATAGATCGATGCGCTGACGATCTTCTTCTTCACCCGCTCCACCTGATTGCGATAGGCGACGTAGCGCGTCAGCGCGTCGGCCAGTTCGCCGGTCTTTTCGCTCGACTGGATCAGGGCGACGTACAGGTCGGGAAACACGGAGGGAAACTGGGACAGCGCCTGGGACAAGCGACTTGCCTTCGTACAGGTGGCGCGTCACGTCCTCGAGCAGGCGGCGGCTGGGCCCGCTTTCCTCCTTTTCCGACAGACTCTCGATCGAATCCACCAGCGACAAGCCGGCGCGCAGCAGCGTGGTCAGCTCCTGGCTGAACAGCACCAGGGGAAAGTCGCGCTGGCCACCGCCGCTCGAAGCTCGGCAGACGCGCGCGACGGCGCCACCGAGATGATGCGCAGGCCCTGGGCCTCGGCCTGGCGCTCGCCTCGGACGCGCTCGGCGCCTCGAACACCGCCTCGACGATGCCGTCGGGCTTGCGGAACGCCTTGACCTTGAAGTGCATGGTAGGCGGGACGGCGTCAGCCGGAGACGGCGCTAGCCTGTTGCCAGTTGCGTGATGTCGGCGTTGTCGCCTTCGCCGCCGGGCTGGCCGTCCTTGCCGAGCGATATACAGATCGAAGTCGCCGTGCTCACCCGGCTACTTGTACAGGTATTCGCTGGCCCCAGGGATCGAGCGGCACCTCTCTTCTTCAGGTAGGGGCCGTTCCACTTGGGTTCGTTGTCCGGCTTGGTGTTGAGCGCCTTGAGTCCGGCGATCGGTCGGCCGGGTAGTGGCCGGTATCCAGACGGTACATGTCGAGCGCCTTTTCCAGGGAGTCGATCTGCGCCTTGGCGGTCTTGACCTCGGACTTGCCGACCTGGGCGAAGTACTTGGGCGCGACGTAGCCGACCAGCAGGCCGAGAATCACCATCACCACCAGCAATTCCAGCAGGGTGAATCCGCGGCATGCGCGCGGCAGGTGTCGAGGTCATCATGTGTATGAACATGGCGTGGAGGCGTTGATTGATAGAACAATGTTAGAAGACTTGCCGAGCTCGCGTCAAACGCGATCGACGCAGCGAGCGGTTGCACGCACCCCGGAGCAGTGCTGCAGGCGGTCCGGCCTGCCCGCCGTTCGCCGTCATGGGTGAACCTTGACTTCAACAGGGGTCCGGCAACGTGGCTCGGCAGGGGCTTGTTGCCGGTTCCGACGCCGGAGAACACCGCCACCTGCACCGGTGCCTTCGGCCTTTCCGCCATGGCGGCGAACTTGATCGTCACCAGATTGCCCGCGGCCAGTCGACCGCCGTGCCGCCGGCGCGCGACAGGCCGATGAAGATCTTGCCGCGTGGCCGGCTCCACCTTGTGGCGAGAAATTGGTCTGGCCGCCATCCTGCTTCATCAGGTCGCCTTCGGTGACTTCCACCACCCGCAGCGCCTGCGTGTCGTAGCTCACTTGGAGCGCCGTGCTGATCAGCGGCTGCTCCGCCGCGGTCTGCACGGTCACGAGAAATTCCTGCCCCACCTTTGACGTCGCCGCTGCCCTGCACAGCGTGACCACTATCGGCTGCGCCGATGCCGGTGCTCGCCGCTGTCGGCGGCATCCTCGTCGCCGTGGCGGGAGCGGGTGCCACGGCGGCAGGAGCGGTGCCGCGGCGGCGGGACGGGCTGCGGCGCCGACGCGTCGTCGGCGCCGCGCCGGCGCCGCGCAGGTGCTACCGAATCGGCTTCGGCAACCGGCCGCTGCCCGGGCAGTGCGCCTTGATGGAGGTCTCCGAGCCGGAAACAGTTCCGGTCACGGTCGGCACGTACTGGCGCACGTTGCGCACGACGCGCGGCGTGATCGAGAGCACGATCTCGGTCTTGCGTGCCGTGTCGCTTTGGAATAGTTGCCGAACAGGCGGCCGAGAATGGGGATATCGCCGAGCAGCGGCATCTTGCTGGCGTCGCGCGCTCGTCGTCTGGATCAATCCGCCGAGCGTCTGGGTCTCGCCGTCCTTGAGCTGCAGATCGTGGTGCGCCGTGCGCGTGCCGACCTCGATAGGCGACGCGTGCCCTGCTGGGTCTCGGTCTTCGTTCCCGCGTATTGCTACTTCCAGATTGATCTTGATGACCACATCGTCCGCCGAGGTAGCATGGTCGGCTCCACCTCGAGCTTGAGGCCGACGTCCAGATACTGCACCGACTGGGAAACCACCAGGTTCGCGCGCCGGTCGTAACGGTGCCGACACCGGCGTCGTCGCCGAACTGATCACCGGCACCCGCGATCGCCGATCAGGACTTGGCCTTCTCGCGATTCTTGCACCCGGATGCGCGGGGTTGGCCAGGATGTTGCGCGGAGGCCGTATCGCGGTCCCTGGCAGATTGAGCGTGCCCTGGATTTCGTGTCGGGCCGCGGATGTTGTAGATTGTCGCGTCCACGCTGGCTGCGTGAAGCTGATTGCCTCCGGCCACTGCGATGCCCAGATTCAGGTCCGTCGCCCGCAGCACCTCGAGCACTTCCACGTCCAGCACGACTTCCGGCTCGGCGATGTCCTGGGCGGTGATCAGTTTCTCGGCGATGCGGATGGCGTCGGGCGTGTCGCGCATGACGAGCAGGTTCAGCTTCTCGTCGACGAAGATGTCGCTTGCGTCTTGAGGATGGTCTTGAGCATGTTCAGCGTCTGCTTGACGTCGGCGTTGGCGAGGTAGAAACTCTTGATCACCAGATCCTGATAGTCCTTCGTCTTCTGCGGCGTGTTGGGGAAGATCATCAGCGTGTTGTCGTTGATCACGCGCTTCTCCAACTGGCTTTGCAGCAGCAGCAGGTCGATCGCGTCCTCCACCGCCACTTTCTTGACGAAGATGGTCGTCTTGATATCGCTCCGCACATCCTTGTCGAAGACGAAGTTGATGCCGCTGCTGCGCGACAGCACGTCGAACACCATCTTCAGGTTGGCGTCGCGGAACTCCAGCGACACCGGCTTGGACAGCTTGGACTTGAGGGTCGGGTAACTGATCCCCTCCTTGACGATCGTGTCTGGTCGATCTGGGCGCGCAGCTTGGATCGCCCGGGTGGCGCGGGTTGATGGCCAGCGCGGTCTCCGCCAGCCGCTGCGCCTGGTCCATGTCGCCCTTTCCTAGCACGGCCTGTCCCTGCTTCACCAGGTTGTCTACCGACCCCTGGCGCTCGATGGTGCGCAATCCGGCCAGGGCGCGCTCGTTGCGCGGCTCGAATGCCAGCACGCGGCGGTATTGGGTCTCGGCCTCGAGCGGGTTGTCCGCGGCGAGCGCGCGGTCGGCGGCCCGTTGAGGCGTGCCATGACCCGCTCTCTGGCGCGCGTATCAAGGTGGCGCGGTACCTTTGCTGGTCGTCGGAGCCTCGCGCGCTGCCTCTTCCAGTTTGTACATGCCTTCCTCGATACGGCCCTGCTCGATGAGGCCGAGGCCTTCCTTGCGCATGCGGTCGGCGGCGCAGCCCGTCACCAACAGGGGCAGCAGAACGAGGGCAAGGAGGGACAGGACGCGGCGTGTTCGGCGTCGTTTTCATGAGACGTTTCCCTACGGGTGGAATCTGCCGGATGATCGCGGCAGACGAATCCTGTTTGGCGTGTCGGCGCTACCCGCGGCGTCGATTGCACCCGAAATCCCCACTTCGTCGAAGCTGATCCGCAGCGGTATCGGGCTCATTCAGTTCCTCGCCAGATACAGAGGTCATGCGCATCTTGGCCTCGACCTGCGGTTCGCCGATCTTCTGGCGCTGGAAATCCACATCGTCGAGGGCCAGCGTCGGGCACGGCGGCCAGCGCCCCGGCGATGAAGCCGCGAATCTGCTCGTAGGTGCCGATTACCGGCAGGGTGATGCGGTACTTGGTCGAGTTCGGCCTTGGCGTCCGCGGCCAGGCTGTACTCGCCACGGGGCAGCGGACGCTGTTCTTGTCGGCGATATCGTAGATCTTCTGCAGTGCATTCGGCGGCGGCCAACTGCGGCGGAAACATGCCATAGAACGCGCTCAACTGATCGGCCGGCGTCTGCAGCTTTCGTTCCAGGCCGGCCTGAACGCGCTTCGTCTGCTCCTGCACCTGGACCGCCTGCGCGCGGTCACGTTCCAACTCCCTCTGCGCCGGCATCAGCGCGGAAAGCAAGAGCGCCAGCGCCAGCAGCAGCCAGCGCCGATGCCGATCATGCCCGGCAGACCCAGGTCGCTGCGCCGACTCGCCAGGATCAGCTTACTTAGGCGCATAGCCCTTGAGCACCCAGGTGGCGGTCACGCTGAAGCGCACCGGCTGTACGGATCCTGCTGCACGACGTCGTGATCGCTCAGCGACACCTCCGTGAATGTCGGGACTTTTCCGAGCTTGCGATGATAGGACAGCATGGCCGCCAGGGTCTTGGCTTCCGCGTCAGCTTGATCTGCTGCTTGTCGGCGTCCGGGCTGACGGCAAGCAGGGCGACATCCTTCTCGTCGACGCTCTCCAGGGCGCGGAACAATCCGTCCCAGGGCATGCGTGAGCTGACTGAGCACGACGCGCGCAGCCGCCATGCGCTCATCCTGCTCCTTCGCGCGAGCGGGGGTCCGCCCCGGTCGCCTGGCGTGGCTCCGATCTGCGCTCTGGCGCAGGGCTTCGCGTTGGGTTTCGAGTTCGCGGGACACGATCCTGATACTGGGTCGCCACGAATCGACGCGAAGGTGCCGCCGGCGAGCAGGAGCAGGCATAACCGGCGGCGTGGGCCGCGGCCTGCGTTCGAAATCGAGATCGAGCCGCGCATGGTCAAGCCGCCGTCGAGCGCCATCGAGAACGGCACGTCGGTATCCGGCGCGAAGCCGGGCACGGCTGGCAGGGCGAGCACGCGCGGCGCCACCCCGTTGACGATGGGCAGCTTGAGCTGCCGAACGCCGGGCGCATGGACATAGAGCTGGGGCACCGGACCGTCGTTGGTTTCCAGCAGCCGCAATTCCCGCTCGACCAGCTGCGAGATCGCCGCATCGTCGGTCACTGCATGATTGCGCACCAGCGCGCCAGTGCCCGCCCACCGCCGCCAGAACGCAGGCGCGTCCCGGCTCCGCCAGCAGGAAGAAGAAATCGCGCTTGCGAAACGACTCGCCAAGGCGGTTGAAGGCCGCCATGAGATAGGGCTGAACCGAGATCAGCTGGAGTTTGTCTCGCCGCCGACCTGCTGCAGCGCGCTGAGGCAGCTCGCCGTCGATGGCACCGGCCAGTCGCGGCGCGCCGATAGCGCTCCGGCGAGACGCGTACGTCCAGGCCCGCGCCGTTTCGCCGAACACGTCCTCGAACGCGATGCGGGCGTAACCCTCGTATTCCGCGATGCTGCCGACCTGCTCGTCCCACGGAACGAGCAAATAGCGCACGAAGTGGTTGGACAGCACCACCGTGAGATCGCCGCGCGCGACGGCATCGCCTGCAATCATCTCCCGCAGCGCGGCGACCGCGGGCAACCAGGGTGCGCCCTCGGTTCCGGCGGCGACCGGCACGCTTTGCTTGAGATCGAGGACCGGCTTGAAGCCGCGCTTGAGCCGAATCAGATCGACCCGGTCCGGCCGCAGCACGGCGCAGTAACGGTCACGCAACAAAGGTGACACGGTTTATTTCCTGCAGCGTGGTTTGCCCGCTGCGCACGAGGTCGAGGGCGGACTCGCGCAGGAAGCGCAGCCCCTTGGCGCGAGCCTTGTCCTTGACGCGAATCATCGGCACCTTCTCCACCAGCAACTGACGGATCTCGTCGTCGAGGATCAGCAACTCGGCGATGGCGGAACGGCCCTTGTAGCCGGTACCGCGGCAGCGGCCGCAGCCGAGCGCCTTCCATGAAACGGAATCCCGCCGCCTCCTGCGCGCTGATGCCGGACTCCGCGAGGGACTCGTCGCTCGGTTTGACCTCGGTCGCGCAGTGGGTGCAGATGCGGCGCAGCAGGCGCTGCGCCAGGATCGCAGTTGCAGGCCGAGACGAAGCTGTAGGTATCGACATTCATCTGCACCATGCGGCCGATGACGTCGAACACGTTGTTGGCGTGGACGGTGGTGAACACGAGGTGGCCGGTCAGGGCCGACTGCACGGCGATCTGCGCCGTTTCCGCGATCGCGCATCTCGCCCACCATGATCTTGTCCGGGTCGTGGCGCAGAATGGACCGCAAGCCGCGGGCGAAGGTCAGCCCCTTCTTCTCGTTCACCGGGATCTGCAGCACGCCGGGCAACTGGTATTCCACCGGGTCTTCGATCGTGATGATCTTGTCCTGACCCTTGTTGATCTCGGTGATCATGGCGTACAGCGTGGTGGTCTTGCCGCTGCCCGTCGGTCCGGTCACCAGCACCATGCCGTAGGGCTCGTTGGCAAGCCGGCGCAGGGTGCGGATGATCTTCTCGTCGAATCCCAGCGAATCCAGGCTGACGCCGTGCATCTCGTCCGCCAGATCCTGTTTGTCCAGGATGCGCAGCACCGCGTCCTCGCCGAAAATGCTGGGCATGATCGACACGCGGAAGTCGATCTGCCGACCCTTGATCGAAACCTTGAAGCGCCCGTCCTGCGGCACGCGCCGCTCGGCGATGTCCAGTTCCGCCATGACCTTGATGCGCGAAATCACCTGCTCCGCGAGTTCGGCGCCCTGGGTCACGCTGGCCTGGTTCAGCACGCCGTCGATGCGGTACTTGATCACGAGGCCGGCCGGCCATCTCCAGATGGACGTCGCTGGCGTGGGCGCGCAGCGCATCGTAGAGCGTCGAATTCACCAGCTTGACGACGACGCTGGAATCCTCCGTGATGCGTGCCAGCGACAGGGTCTCGACGCCCTGGTCCTGCGCCGAGGCCGCCTCGCTGCGGCGATCGAGGGTGTCGATGGCGCGGATTTGCTCCTCGTAGCGGGCGAACAACGCCGCCAGTTCCGACGGGTGCACCAGACAGACGCGATACGCGCCCGTCAAGCGTGCATCCAGCCAGGTCAGCAGATCCTCGTCGAAAGGGTCCGACACCATGGCCAGCATCGCCCCTTCCGGCGTGCTGCACCAGCGTGCACTCGCGTTGCATGGCCTCGGTGAAGGCGATCTGCTCGAACAGCGGCGTCGATCTCTGCAATTGGTCGCCGGACAGCACCGGATAGCGCAGCAATCGTCCGAGGCGCTCGACGAACTCGTCCGGGCCCAGCCCGGCCATCTCCTCGAGTTCGGCCATCACCCTGCGGCCGCTCTGCGCGGCGCGAGCACGCGCCCGCCGTATCGTGTCGGCGGTCAATGTGCTCGGCGTGAGTTGCTCCTGCGCTCCCATGATTCGTCTCAGGTCATCCGCAAACCGGCGGCAGTTCCATTGAACGGCGCGCGCAAACGCGACTGTAGCGCAGGCACCGTGCGCTGCGGTGCGCAGGATTCAACGGTCGGCCCAGTGTG
Source organism: uncultured beta proteobacterium (assembly GCA_963823455.1). Classification (GTDB taxonomy): domain Bacteria; phylum Pseudomonadota; class Gammaproteobacteria; order Burkholderiales; family Rhodocyclaceae; genus CAVPDA01. The sequence continues at coordinate 271,497 of CAWGLO010000028.1, read as the reverse complement.
GGTCAAAGGGGCATTAGTCTAACTGAAATGCTTCACGCCCGTATATCAAGAAAAAGCGGCCTGGACGAGGTCGTCCAGGCCGCCAAAACCCTCTTGCGAGGGCAGCGACTAGCGCCGGATAGTAACCAGTCGAATCTGCGTCGCGCCGGCCAGTTGCGAGGTGACGCGCACCCGTGCTCCGGCGGTCGGCGTGGGACCGACACCGCGGTTGGTGAAAGTCCATGCTCCATTGACCGGGCTGACGGTCGTGGTGCCGATCGGCAGGGCATCTCCGTTGATCTGGATCAGGTCGAGGTTCAACGTCTGCCCGGCGAGCACCGTGTCGGTGCCGTTGATGCGCCACCGACGTTCCCGGTACGGAACTCGGACTGGGCGATGGTGATGGCTTCGGCCACTCCCTGCACCGTACCGTCGCCGTTTGAGGGTCGCGCTCGCCGCCGCATCGGGCCCGATAGGTGAAGGTGGCGGTGCCGGACAACGTGGCCGCCGCGGTGAAGGTTGCCGTCCATCCGCACCGTCGACCGTACCGCGCCGCCGCGGTCCGACCGACGATAAGGCATTCCGTCACCGTCCGCGGCGCCGGCATCGACGTCGGTATCGTTGGCAAGCACGTTGATCGTCACCGGCGTGCCGGCGACGGCAGAGCGTCGTCATTGACCGCTACCGGCGGGTCGTTCACCGGCGTGACGGTGATGGTTACGGTCGCGGTGTTGGAGTTGGCCAGTCGGCGTCGTCTGACGGGCGACGTAGGTGAAGGTCGCCGTGCCGGAGAAGTTGGCGGCCGGGGTGAAGACGAAGGAGCCGTCGGCGGCAAGGGCGAGCGCGCCGGACGCGGACCGGATATCTGCGTGACCGTCTCGCCCTCGGCGTCGGTGTCGTTGACCAGCACACCCGTCGCGGCGGGGAAATCAGGACACCATCTTCCGCAACGGTGTAGCTGTCGTTGACGGCAACCGGTGGCTGATTGGTGGGTGGCGGCGGCGTTGCGCCGACGTTGGTGACGACCTTTTCCGTGTCGGTGCCGCCGAACGACGAGCGCACCGTCAGCAGGGCAATGGCACCGTAACGTTCGTATGACCCCTTCCGACAGTGTCGGGACGTACCGACCGACGACCGTTTACGTCGGCGCCGCCGGGCAGACCGGTCAGAGTCAGGGCCGGTGGGTTCAGCCTTGTCGCTGGAGGTAGCCTGTACCGTCAGGGTCTGGGCTGTGGGGTCAAAGACGGCGCTGACAATGTTGACCTCATCCACTGCTTTGGCGCTGGCGCAGGTGGGCGGAACGTCACTGCTGTTGGTCACCGTCACGAACGAGGGTACCGGCACGGCGGCCTGGCCGTAGAAGTTGCCTACGGCGCGGAACGTTCGGGCCAGCCATGGCGACTGGTGCAAAGAGTCACCCGGCACGGCGGCGCAATCCACCGGCTGGGGCAATCCGGCGACGTCTACCGCTGTTCCTTTGAAGGAGCCGGCCTGGGGCTGCCCGATCCCGGCTGGCTTACGAGCCGGTGGCAAAGACGTCCACCTGGCTCGATGTGCGTCGCGCCGGTAGGTGGCGCGGTCGACGCCAGCGGGCTCGGCGATGTTGCCTTCGTGCAGCATGCCGCATCACGGTGAACTCGGTCGGTGCGCACGCAGGCATCGTTCGGTGTGCCGGGGTTGGCCGTCCGACCGCCGCGGAGTTGTCGGTTCAGAACCTCCCCGAGTCATGAAGTTCGGCCAGCGCGCTGCCCGTCACCTGCACATCGGTGGCGCCATCGGTCAGGAAGCGACGGCCGTCGATGGTGACCGGCGACCGCAGGCGTTTCGACACCGACCGGGATCGCGCACCACCGGCCGCAGGAAGGGCCCGTTGCGGCCGAGCAGGGCGCCGGTGAACGACCCCCGGCGGCAGTGATACCCACGTCCTCGGTGAAAAAGCACCCGTTACTTGGTCCGGAATGACTATTCACGCCGCCGGGATGGGTCACGGTATAGGTGCCGTTGACCGGCACGTTGAAGCGGATGCGGATGCGCGAAAACGAAGATCTGCTCGCCGATCGCCGCGGCCGGTGCGCGAAGGCCGCCTCGATGGCGCCCTGATCAGGATCCCCTTTCCATCCGGAAATTGGAGGGGTCGCGGGTCGCCGCCGTCCATGCGCCCAGGCGTACCAGAATTGCTCGTCCGGCCATTTCGGGGAACACGAACGGCAGGGTCGGGATCGGGTCGCCTGGGCCCGAGCCAGCAGCAGGGCGTCACCTGCGCCTGGGTGGTCGGGTTGCACAGGTCGAGTGCCAGCCCGTCGTGTCCTGGTACCACGAGCGGGAAGCCGTTGCCCGGAGGCGGGGTCATTCGGGCCGACGCGGGCCAAGTCTGCATTGGCGGTCGCTGCGCCAAGCGAGCGCAAGCGATACTGCTACGGTGGAGAGCCGTGGGAACTTCATGGTACCCCCTGAGTGAGAGGTGATTCGGACAAACTTGGCGCATTGTTGGTGTCGTCTCTCGAGTGTTGTTGCGCCAAGACCCGAAACGACTAGTCGCAGGGAATATGCCAGGACCGGGGTGTTTTCATAAGCCACTGAACGGAATCGAGATTACCCGATATGTCCGGATGGGTATGGGGTATCGGCATAGGTAAACGCCCCCAAAATTGGGGTTGCAGCCCACGTTTACCCAACCCACAAGTTGGAAGGAACAATCCGATTCGATCCTCCGGTCAAGCGCTCATGGCGGCGACGGTTATGGACATGGGCACACCGTCAGACTGCCGTGCCGTTGCTGCGTCCTAGTTGGGCTCGATACGCCGTTGGGGCACTGGCCGGGGAGCCAATGGTTCTGCGGCCCGGGGGATGGGTTTCGACGCGGAAGGCGCGCTACGTGGAGCCTGATCCGGTGCAGGGCGTCGACAACCGGCGATCACCGGTCATCCGGCGGTCCCCGCGACGTTGCTCGGGGGTGACGCATCCTTCGGCGGTGTGCACCGGCAGAGTGATGCTGCCATCCATATGCCGGCGTTCGCCATTGCGGCGCGATTCCGACATCCTGCGCACATCGTCCTCGCTGAGAGAGGCGGGTACGCCGGTTTCGGCGAACAACGAGCTGTGCCAGATCGGAGAAGGCGAACGGTTTGGACAACACCTGCCCGATACCGACTTCGGCTGCAGCTTGGAGGATCTCGTCGGTGGGGTGGCCGGTGATCAGGACGCCGACGAGGCGCGATTGGCGCGCTTTCAGGGCAGCGAAGGTTTGCAGGCCATCCATGCCCGGCAAGCCGTAATCCAGTACCAGCAGATCGGGGGCGAAACTGGCGATGCATTCGAGCGCGGCTTCACCGCTCGTCACGGATCTGACCTCCGCCGCGCGCCTTACAAGGTAGTCACGCATGTTCTCGGCGAGAATCTCCTCGTCTTCTACGATCAATATTCTTGTCTGCGGTGACACGTCCTATCCCAGTTGTCAGAAAAAGAGCGGAGTTGGTCGGCGGTCCGTCCTCCCACCCCGATGCCCGGCCGAGCCTACGGAGCACGGCGCATGCCATCGACCGCCCCGCAGCCAGCGCAGTGTTCGCTTGCCTCGTCCCTGGCCCTGCCTTGGATGGTCCTGCATGCGGGATTCGTCAATCGAAGGTGGGTGCCATTCCCCAAAGTGCCCCCAATTTACCCAGTTGTGGTGGGGACTCGCCGCTCCCCCCGGATGCCGAAGGGAGTGCACCAGTCCCATGACGACCCGGCCCCGGCTGCCAGGTGCAACTTCAGGTCGGACGTGAACGCGGCGGGGATCCTGGCTCGCCCCCGTTTCCATCCTGTCGCTTGTTTTTTCTGGACTTCCTGAGTATCATCGACGTCTTTTTCTCGGACAAGGGTAGCTTGACATGGTGGTGATTCGTCTCGCACGGGGCGGCGCTAAGAAGCGTCCCTTCTACAACATGGTGGTCACGGACTCGCGCAACCGCCGCGACGGCCGTTTCGTCGAACGGGTCGGCTTCTACAACCCGGTGGCCGCAAAAAACGAGCAGGGCTTGCGCGTAAATCTCGATCGTTTGAAGTACTGGCAGGAAAAGGGCGCCCAGTTGTCGCCCACGGTGGTACGCCTGGTCAAGCAGTTCGCCGCCAAGGCCGCACCCGCACCGGTCGCCGCCTGACCGGCGCGAATGATCGTCCTGGGGCGGATCGCCGCCCCTTTCGGCGTTCAGGGATGGGTCAAGGTTCATCCCTTCGCCGACGATCCTTTGGCGTGGTGCCAGATGCCCCGCTGGTGGCTCGCAGCGGACGCCTCCCGGCCGAATTGGTCGCCCTGGACTCTGCGGGGTTGCCGCGAGCACGGCGGCGGGCTGATCGCGAGCTTCGAAGGGGTCGACGACCGGAACGCGGCCGAGGGGTTGAAGGGCTTGCTGGTAGCGGCGCCGCGGGAAGTGCTGCCGCAAACCGGGGAAGACGAGTACTACTGGGCGGATCTCATCGGTCTGGACGTCGTGAATGAAGCGGGTGATCTGTTCGGCCGGGTCACCGGTCTCATACGCGCCGGGGCGCATGAAGTGCTGACGGTGCGCGATGAAGGCGGGCACGAGCGGTTGCTGCCTTTTGTCGAAGCCGTGGTGCAGGAAGTGGATCGCGCCGGGGGCGTCATCCGGGTGATCTGGCAACGGGACTGGTAGCCGGCGCGGGTCGGCCGGCGTGAATCCGGAATGAGCATCGCGTTCGACGCCATTACGCTGTTTCCGCGAGATGTTCGCCGCGGTGACGCAGAGCGGCATCACGCGGAGGGCGCTGGAGCGGCAGCTGTACAGTCTGCGGCTGTGGAATCCGCGCGATTTCGCGACGGACAACTACCGGACGGTGGATGACCGTCCGTATGGCGGCGGACCGGGCATGGTCATGCTGGCCGAACCGCTGGCGAAGGCAATTCGCATGGCCCGCGAGCAGGCAGGCGCCGCCGGTGCCGGGCGCTCCAGGGTGATCTGCTTCTCGCCGCAGGGTGTTCCGCTCGTGCACCGGCGGGTGCTGCAACTGGCGCAGGAGCAGCGGCTCATTCTGCTGTGCGGCCGCTACGAGGGCATCGATCAGCGGTTGATCGATGCCGCGGTGGATGAAGAAATTTCGCTCGGCGACTTCGTCCTGTCCGGCGGCGAAATCCCGGCGCTGGCGCTGATCGACGCCATCGTGCGGCAGCTGCCCGGTGCCCTGAACGATGCCGATTCGGCGCAACAGGATTCGTTTGCCGACGGCTTGCTCGACTGTCCGCATTACACGCGGCCGGAGGAATACGAAGGCGCGCCGGTGCCGCCGGTGCTGCTCTCCGGCCACCACGCCGAGATCCGGCGCTGGCGTCTGAAGCAGGCCCTGGGGCGAACCTGGGTGCGGCGTCCGGACCTGCTGCAGCAGCGGCAGATGACGAATGAAGAGGCGGTCCTGCTTGAGGAGTTCAGGCGGGAGCAGGAACAGCGCGAGCAGTAGCGCTGGCAGGGATGCCGCGGGGGACCGCGGCGGGTAAACATAAAACGCGCGCATCAGCCTCGGGGCTGCTCTGCGTGGAAGGCCAACGGCCATGGACTACAGGAGCGAGCAAATGGCAAATCTGATTCAGCAATTGGAGCAGGAAGAGATCGCCCGCCTGGGCAAGAGCGTCCCCGAATTCGCGCCGGGCGACACGGTGGTGGTCAATGTCACGGTGGTGGAAGGCGACCGCAAGCGTGTCCAGGCTTACGAGGGTGTGGTGATCGCAAAGCGCAACCGCGGCCTCAACTCCTCGTTCATCGTGCGCAAGATCTCCTCGGGCGAGGGCGTCGAGCGAACCTTCCAGACCTACTCGCCCCTGATCGCCAGCATCGAGGTCAAGCGCCGCGGCGACGTGCGGCGCGCCAAGCTCTACTATCTGCGCGGCCGCTCCGGCAAGTCGGCGCGCATCCGCGAGAAGCTGGCCTCGCACAAGAGCACGAACTCCTAGGTCCGCGGGCGGGGAGCGCGAGAAGGGGCCGGAAAGCGGCCCCATTTGGCGCATGCCCGATGGTTCGGGACTCGGGGCGTATAATTTTTTCTTTCGGTTACCGCAACAACTCTTATTGGACGCGATGGCCGCCGCCCTTTACCTTGGCGGCGCCTGCGAGAGAAAAAACGATCATGAAATCAACCACAAAAGGAGGAAAAGCGATGCGCAGTTCGATCCGATTGGCCGTGGCTTGCGTCGGTGCCCTGGCGGCGGCACAGGTACTTGCCGCACCGGTGCTGATGTCCGAAGAGTGGGGCAAGGAAGCGTGTGCCGCCTGGAACAAGGACCCCATTCTGACCGACAAGCTGGCAGAATCCGGCTGGGCCAAGAATGACGGCGGCAAGGGCTTCAAGGTCATGCAGGTGTATCGGGACGACTGCAAGGACAGCCCGAAAGTCGAGTTGCGGATCGCGCTGAAGGAGGGCAAGGCCATGTGCTCCTACGGCGGCAAGGTCGAAACCGCGAACCTCAACAAGAGCCACGACTACGTGATGCACGCGGAGACGGCGCGCTGGCTGGAGATGGGCAAGGGCGAATACGGCCCGATGAAGGCCATGATGTTCAACCGGCTGCTGTTCGAAGGCCCCAAGATGGAAGCCATGAACAATATGAGCCCGTTCGAGAATTTCCTGCTGCTCGTCGGCAAGGTTCCGAGCGAATCGGGATCGTGCCCGAAGTGATGCCTGCCTGACGGGGCGGGCCGCAGCGCAGAGCGGGGCGATCGCCCCGCTTTGCCATTTCTGCGGTCCCCGCATCGGCAGGTCGGGGGCCGCCGCGTTGCGCGTCAAGGCTGCAGTGTCTTGTCGCGTTCGATCAGCGCATACGCCGAGTGGTTGTGGATGGACTCGAAGTTCTCCGATTCCACCGTGTAGGCATCGATGCGCCGGTCGGCATTGAGCAGGCCGGCGATGTCGCGCACCATGTCCTCGACGAATTTCGGGTTGTCGTAGGCGCGCTCGGTAACGTGCTTCTCGTCGGGCCGCTTGAGCAGGCCGAACAGTTCGCACGAGGCCTGGCTTTCCACCAGTTGCACCAGTTCCTCGATCCAGACGAAGTCGTTGGTGCGCGCCGAGATGGTGACATGCGAGCGCTGATTGTGGGCCCCGCGCTCCGAGATCTTCTTCGAGCACGGGCACAGGCTGGTCACCGGCACCACGACCTTGGTTGTCTGCAGATAGGATCCGCCGGGTCCGACTTCTCCGGTGAAGGTGACGTCGTAGTCCATCAGGCTCTCGACCCCGGATACCGGGGCCTTCTTGTTGATGAAGTAGGGAAACGTCATCTCCATGTGGCCGACCTCGGCCTCCAGCCGCCGCACCATTTCGCGCAGGATCGATTCGAACGACTCCACCGAGATCTCGCGCTCGTGCTCGTTGAGTATCTCGACGAAGCGCGACATGTGGGTGCCCTTGAAGTTGTGGGGCAGCCCGACATACATGTTGAACACGGCGATGGTGTGCTGCACCCCGGCGCCCTTGTCGAGGACCCGGACAGGATGCCGGATGGACTTGATCCCGACCTTGTTGATCGCCAGATGGCGGGAATCGGCCGAGCCTTGTACGTCTGGGATGCAAGCCGCATCGCGAATGTTCATGAATTGCTCCGAAATCGTCTGGTAGGCAGTGGATACGACTGGCGCGTCGGCGCGCCAACCCCGATGAGACCGAACTAATCGCGAATAGTTGCCTGAACGCGGGCGACGATGCCGTCCTTGTCGAGACCGATCTGGGCCAGCAGCCGGCCTTGCTCGCCATGGTCGATGAAGCGATCGGGCAGGCCGAGCTGCAGCACGCGCCCGGCGAAACCCTGCTCCTGCAGCGAGCGGGCGACTTCCGCACCGGCGCCGCCGATCACGGCGTTCTCCTCGATCGTCACCAGCAGCTCGTGCGTGGCCGCCAGGTCCCGCACGAGCGCCACGTCCAGCGGCTTGACGAAACGCATGTTGACCACCGTGGCGTCGAGTTCCGCGCCGGCCTGCAGTGCCGGCGCGAGCAGCGTGCCGAAGGCCAGCAGCGCGACCCGCTTGCCCTCCCGGCGCAGCTGGGCCTTGCCGATCGGCAGCGTCTTCATGGCGGCCTCGGGCGCGATGCCCGGCCCGCTGCCGCGCGGGTAGCGCACCGCCGCCGGGCTGTCGAGCTGGAACGCCGTGTACAGCATCTGGCGGCATTCGTTTTCGTCGGCCGGCACCATCACCGTCATGTTGGGGACGCAGGCGAGGAAGGACAGATCGAAGGCGCCATGGTGCGTGGCCCCGTCGGCGCCGACGAGGCCGCCGCGGTCGATGGCGAAGACCACCGGCAGATTCTGGATGCAGACGTCGTGGATCAACTGGTCGTAGGCCCGCTGCAGGAACGTGGAGTAGATCGCCACCACCGGCTTGAGGCCCTCGCAGGCGAGCCCGGCGGCGAAGGTGACGGCGTGCTGCTCGGCGATGCCGACGTCGTAGTAGCGGCGCGGATGCTCGTCGGCGAAACGCACCATGCCGGAACCCTCGCGCATCGCCGGCGTGATGCCGATCAGGCGCGGGTCCTGCACCGCCATGTCGCACAGCCAGTCGCCGAAGACCTGGGTGAAAGTGAGCTTGGCGCCCTCCTTGCCGGTGGTCTTGCCGACCTGGATGCCGGCCTCCGGCGCGAACTTGGCGACGCCGTGATAGAGGACCGGGTCGACTTCCGCCAGCTTGTAGCCCTGCCCCTTGCGCGTGATCACGTGCAGGAACTGCGGACCCTTCCATTCGCAGACGTTCTTCAATGTCGGAATCAGGGCATCGAGGTCATGGCCGTCGATCGGGCCGAAGTAGTTGAAACCGAACTCCTCGAACAGGGTGCCTGGCGTGATCATGCCTTTGACATGCTCCTCGGCGCGCTTGGCGAATTCGAGCATCGGCGGCACCACCGACAGCACCTTCTCGCCGGCGCGGCGCGCGGCGTTGAATGTCCATCCCGAGAGCAGTCGCGCCAGGTACTTGTTGAGGGCGCCGACCGGCGGCGAGATCGACATCTTGTTGTCGTTGAGGATGACGAGGAGGTCGGTGTCGACGAAGCCGGCGTTGTTGAGGCCCTCGAAGGCCTCGCCGGCCGACATGGCGCCGTCGCCGATCACCGCCACCACCTTGCGATTCTCGCCCCGGTCGCGCGCCGCGACGGCCATCCCCAGTGCCGCAGAGATCGAGGTGGAGGAGTGCGCCGTGCCGAACGTGTCGTACTCGCTTTCGCTGCGCCGCGGAAACCCGGAGATGCCGCCCAGCATGCGCAGCGTCGACATCGCGTCGCGCCGGCCGGTGAGCACCTTGTGGGCGTAGGTCTGATGGCCGACATCCCACACGATGCGGTCGTAGGGGGTGTTGAAGACGTAGTGCAGGGCAATCGTCAATTCGACCGTGCCGAGATTGGACGACAGGTGGCCCCCGGTCTTCGACACGGAATCGAGCAGAAACTGGCGCAACTCGCGGGCCAGTTGGCCGAGCTGTTTTCGTTCCAGGCGCCTCAGATCGAGGGGGCTCTGGATGGACTCAAGCAAGGATTGGGAAGGCATTGCGGCACGGATACGGTGGGGCGCCCGTCGGGTTCAGAACTTCCGGGCGACGATGAAATCGGTGAGATCGAGCAGGCGCTGCGCGGCGGCGCCGAACGGCGCCAGGGCGGCGCTCGCCTGACGCTGCAGGTCCGCCGCCAGTTCGCGCGTTCGACCCGCGCCCAGCACGGTGACATAGGTCGGCTTGTTCTGCACCGCATCCTTGCCGGCGGTCTTGCCGAGGGTGGCGGTGGTCGCTTCGCTGTCCAGCAGATCGTCCACCACCTGGAACAGCAGGCCCGCGACCTTGGCAAAGTGATCGAGCTGTGCGATCTGCGTCGCGTCCAGGCGCTCCCCGCAGCGCGCACCCAGCAAAACTGCGGTTCGAATCAGCGCGCCGGTCTTGTGGATGTGCATGAACTCCAGTTCTTCCGGCGCCAGGAGCTTGCCGATGGCGGCGAGGTCGATCGCCTGTCCCCCCACCATGCCGCGCGAACCGCAGGCGTGGGCGAGCAGCCGGACCATGTCCAGTTGGGCGGCAGCGTCATCTCCGAGCGCATGTTCGCAGGCGAGCTGGAAGGCGAGCGCCTGCAGGGCATCGCCCACCAGCAGCGCGGTGGCTTCGTCGTATTGGACGTGACAGGTGGGCTTGCCGCGACGCAGGACGTCGTTGTCCATGGCCGGCAGGTCGTCATGCACGAGAGAGTAGGCGTGGATCAGTTCGACGGCACACGCGGCGACGTCCAGGTGCTCTGGCCGCGCGCCGGCGAGTTCCCCGGTGGCGTGGCATAGCAACGGTCGCACCCGTTTGCCGCCCCCAAGAACGGCGTAGCGCATGGCTTGGTGCAGGCGCTGAGGCGCGACGTCCGGCGCCGGCAGCCAGCGCCCGAGTGCGTCTTCCGTCCTCGCCTGAATCGCCGCCATCCAGGCCGGGAAATCGTGCGGTCGGGCCACGTCAGTTCCCTTGCGGCGCCGGGGGGAACTCTACCAAAGAGTCGCTCTCCAAGACCCGGATTCGCTGCTCCGCGGCGGCGAGGGTGCTCTGACAATACTTCAGAAGTTCCGTCCCGCGCTGGTAGGCGGCAAGCGATTGCTCGAGATCGAGCTTGCCCGCCTCCATGGTCTGCACCAGCGATTCCAACTCGGCCAGTGCGGACTCGAAGCTCTTGGGAGGAAGGGATGGCGGCGGATGTTGAGCCGTGCGGGCCATGATGCAAGCGAGTGCTGCAAAGCACGAAAAATAACCTATGGTACCCCTTATGGTCAAACCGGGGTTCGGATATAATTTCCGGTTTTCCGGTTTCCGGCTGGTCTGGAGGTTGGATATATATGACCGATATCGTTAGCGCTGCGCGACTGGCACCCGCCGTATCGCAGCTTCCCGTGTCCTGGTACTTCGATGGCAGACTTTTCGAGTTCGAGAAGCGGCTGCTGTTCGACAATGGCCCGGGGTACGTCGGTCATGAGCTGATGGTTCCAAACCCCGGCGACTATCACACGCTGGCCTGGATGGATCATGCCAGGATGCTGGTGCGCAACGCGTCCGGCGTCGAACTGCTGTCCAACGTCTGCCGCCATCGCCAGGCGATCATGCTGGAGGGCCGCGGCAACGCCAAGACGGTAGTCTGCCCGCTGCACCGCTGGACCTACGACATGGACGGGAAGCTGCTGGGCGCGCCCCAGTTCCCCCGGAATCCCTGTCTGCATCTGAACAAGACGCCGCTGCAGAACTGGAACGGGCTGCTGTTCGCCGGTCCGCGCAACGTGGCCCAGGATCTCGCCAGGATCGGAGTGGAGCGAGATCTGGACTTTTCCGGCTATCTGCTGGATCGGGTCATGATCGACGAGTACCCCATCAACTGGAAGACTTTCATCGAGGTCTATCTCGAGGACTACCACGTCGCACCCTTCCACCCCGGGCTCGGCCACTTCGTCACCTGCGACGATCTCAAGTGGGAGTTCGGCGAGAACTACTCGGTGCAGACGGTCGGTGTCAATCAGCGGCTGCAGAAGCCCGGCTCCAAGGTATACCAGCGCTGGCACAAGGCGGTACTCGAATACTACCGCGGCGAGATGCCGCCCCACGGCGCGATCTGGCTGACTTACTATCCCAACATCATGGTCGAGTGGTATCCCCACGTCCTGGTCGTCAGTACGGTGATTCCGCGCTCGCCGGAGCACACGACCAACGTGGTGGAGTTCTACTATCCCGAGGACATCGCGCTGTTCGAGCGCGAGTTCGTCGAGGCCGAGCAGGCGGCCTACCGCGAAACGGCAGACGAGGACGATGTCATCTGTCGCCGCATGGATCGCGGCCGCAGGGCGCTGCTCAGGCAGGGGCGCAGCGAGATCGGTCCGTATCAGTCGCCGATGGAAGATGGCATGCAGCATTTCCACGAGTGGCTGCGGCACGAGATCGAGCCCTACTATTGATGCGGTAGCCGGAGCGGCGCAGCGCCGAAGCGGCGGCGCGCCCGATTTCGAGGGCGACCGACGCGACCGGAGCGCTGTGTCGGCATGACGGGGACGCCGTCCGCCGGCTCCGCCTCATCCCGCCTGCAGACGTCGACGCGGCAGTCCCTGTGGATGCTCGTGGCGAGCCTGTGCTTCGCCTGCATGGGCGTCTGCGTCAAGCTCGGGGCGGAGGTCTTTTCCTCGGCCGAGCTGGTCTTCTACCGTGGGCTGATCGCCACCGTGATCCTGTTCGGCTTCATCCGGCTGCGGGGATGGTCGCTGGCGACGCCGCACTGGAAGGCGCAGCTCGTTCGCGGCGTCACCGGATTCATCGCCCTGGTCCTCTTTTTCTTTGCCATCGGTGCGCTGCCGCTGGCGACGGCCGTCACCCTCAACTACACGTCGCCGCTGTTCCTCGCCCTGCTGCTGGCTTTCTGGTCCGGGGAGAAGCTGCGTCGCAGCCTGATGCTGGCGCTGGCGATCGGATTTGCCGGCGTCGTGCTCCTGCTGCAACCGACGCTGGGGGAGGACCAGTGGGTCGCGGCGCTAATGGGCCTCGCCTCGGGTCTGCTCGCCGGCGTCGCTTACCTCAACGTACGCAATCTGGGCGAACTGGGCGAGCCGGAGTGGCGCACCGTGTTCTACTTCTCCCTGATCGCCACGCTGGGCGGCGTGCCGTGGGTCCTCGCATCCGATCCCTTTCACCGCTTCGACGGCCGCGGCGCGCTGCTGTTGCTCGGCGTCGGCGTCTTCGGCGCCATCGCCCAACTGGCGATGACCCGCGCGTACCGCTACGGCAAGACCCTGGTGTCGGCCTCGCTCGCCTATTCCACGGTGATCTTCTCCAGCCTGTTCGGTATGCTCGTCTGGCACGAAGTGCTGCCCTGGATCTCCTGGCTCGGCATCGTGCTGATCATCGCCAGCGGCGTGACGGCCTCGCTGCGCTCCCGCGCCGCTCCGGCCGAGCAAGATTGAAGGCGCGATCCGCGCCCGCTATAGTAGCGGCGCGGAATCAAGGAGAAGCGACATGATCGTCATCGATCAGCAGGACAGCCTGATCAACGTTGCCGTCTTCGGCGAGTTCACCCTCGCCGATTTCAAGGAGTTCGAGGAGGCTGTCGCCTACAAGGCGAAGTTCGAAGGAGCCGTCAATCTGCTCTTCGATCTGCGGCAGATGGCGGATTTCACTCTCGATCTGGCGTGGGAGGAAATCAAGTTTTCGCGCGAGCATCCGCGCGACTTCGGCAAGATCGCCGTGCTGACCGACAGCCAATGGGTGGCCTGGAGCGCGTGGCTGTCCCAGATCTTCGTCGATGCTGACCTGCGCGTGTTTCGCGACGAGCAGGAAGCGCGCGACTGGCTCGCCAGCGATCCGGAATGAAGCGCTACGCGACGCTGATATCTCCCGATGAACTTGCGGACTCACTCGGCGATGCCGATCTGGTGGTTTTCGATTGCCGCCACGATCTGGCCCGCCCCGAGGTCGGCCTGCGCGCCTATCTGGCGACCCATATCGCAGGCGCGCAGTTCCTGCATTGCGACAATGACCTTTCCGGTCCCAAAACCGGGAGGAACGGACGCCATCCGTTGCCGGAACCGGAGTGGTTCGCCACGCTGCTGGCGGAACGGGGGGTACATAACGAATCCCAGGTCGTCGGCTACGATGATGCGGACGGGATCTTCGCCGCGCGCCTGTGGTGGATGCTGCGCTGGCTCGGCCACCAGGACGTGGCGGTGCTGGACGGCGGATTCCCGGCATGGGTTGACGCCGGCCTGCCGCGGGCGAGCGGCATCGAGCGACGCACCGAGGCTCGCTTCGGTTACCGGCTAAGATCACATGCTGTGGTCGATACCCCTTTCGTGGAGGCCCACCTTCACGATCCCTCGGTCCTGCTGCTCGATGCCCGCGCCGCCGATCGCTTCCGCGGCGAGAACGAAACCCTCGATCCGGTGGCCGGGCACATACCGGGGTCGGTCAATCGCTTCTTCGGGGAGAATGTCGATGAGGAGGGGCACTTCAAAGCACCCGACCTGCTGCGTGAGGAATATGCAGCGCTGCTTGGAGCGCATCGCCCCGAGCAGACGGTCCACACTTGCGGCTCGGGGGTGACGGCCTGCCACAACCTGCTGGCGATGGAAATTGCCGGACTGTCCGGGTCCAAGCTGTATGCCGGGTCCTGGAGCGAGTGGTGCGCGGACGCAGCGCGCCCCATCGCGCTCGGCGACGCCTGAGCTGTCGCCGCCGATTCATGGCGGCACACTGCGCATGAACGTGTGGATTGCCGATGCCGTCCTGGCAATGCATTTCGGCATTGCCGCCTTCATCGCCCTGGGCATGGTCGCGATTCCTCTGGGCGCAGCGCTGGGCTGGCGCTGGGTGAGGATGCGGTCGCTGCGACTGCTGCACCTGGGGGCAATCGCGTTCGTGGCATCTGAGGCCGTCCTCGGTATCGCCTGTCCCCTTACGCTGATGGAGGACGCCCTGCGCGGCGCAGTCCGGGTGGATGCCGGGTTTGTCGAACGCTGGCTCGGGCGGATTCTCTACTGGGATTTTCCGGCCTGGGTATTCACTGCCACCTACGTATTGCTGGCGGTGTTGGCGTGGCTGCTGTGGCACGGAGTTCCGCCCGACCGTGCGCAAGCCCGGCCGGATTGACCGGGCGCAGCCTGGACAGTCTCGGCGCGGCATGGTGCAGGGCCGCTGCCGCTTCAGCGCCCTGCACCATGCCGGAAAAGTGCCCAACGCACGTGCTCCCGCACCAGGGCTGAAGAATGGTCCGCGCGTGCCTGAAGCGCGGCGACCACTTCTGCTGCGTCTGGGGCGTTGCCGAGAGCAACCGCCAGATTGCGCAGCCAGCGCTCGTGGCCGATGCGCCGGATCGCGCTGCCGGCGAGCCGCACGGCAAACTCTTCTTCCGACCAGCCGAAGAGTTCGATCAGAGTCGCCGTGTCGAGGCCGTTGCGGACGGCGAAATCCGCTTCACGGGTCATTGGCGCGAATCTGTTCCAGGGGCAGCACAATTGGCAATCGTCGCAGCCATATGACACGGTTGCCGAGGAGAGGCCGCAACGCTTCCGGGATACTGCCCTCCAATTCGATGGTCAGGTAGGAAATGCAGCGCCGCGCGTCGAGTCGATAGGGGGCGACGATGGCGCCGGTGGGACAGGCCGCGAGGCAGCGCGTGCAGGTGCCGCAGTGATCTTCGCTGGGCGCGTCCGGTGGCAGCGGCAGGTCGCAGTAGATTTCGCCGAGAAAAAACCAGGAGCCCACGTCGCGCGTGAGCAGCAGCGTGTGCTTGCCGCGCCAGCCCAGGCCGCTCCTCGCCGCGAGTTCGACTTCCATCACCGGCGCCGAATCGCTGAACACCCGATAGCCGTACTCCCCGACCTCCCGGGCGATCCGGTCGGCGAGGTTCTGCAGGCGCGCGCGCAGCAGCTTGTGATAGTCGCGGCCCAGAGCGTAGCGCGAAATGTAGGCGCGGCCGGCGTGGTCAAGATTCTCCTGCGCGTCCGCTGCCTCAGGCCAGTAGTTCATGCGCGCCGAGATTACGCAGACGGTCCCCGGCACCAGTTCCCGGGGCCGTGCGCGGCGCACTCCGTGGCGTGCCATATAATTCATTTCGCCATGCCAGCCGGCGGCGAGCCATTGGAGGAGGCGCTTTTCCGCTGCGCCGAGTTCGATCCCTGCAATGCTGATGGCATCGAAACCGAGTTCCACGCCCCAACTCTTGACGCGGGCAGCGAGATGACACCAATCGACTGAGGATTCGCTGTGTCCCATATTGCCCATGATAGTGGCCGCGCCGCCGCCGTGCAGTTGCCGGACGAGGCGGCGACGCTCGTCCTGGGCGGCGCCTTGGCGCGAGCAGTCGCCGACGGACTGGTAATTTATCTGTGCGGCGACCTCGGCGCCGGCAAGACCACCCTGGTGCGCGGCCTGCTGCGGGCGCTCGGCTACGCAGGAAACGTGAGAAGTCCGACCTATACTTTGGTTGAACTTTATGCTATTTCTAATTTAGACTTATATCACTTTGATTTCTATCGCTTCAAACTGCCTGAAGAGTATCTCGATGCGGGACTGGATGAATACTTTCAAGGGCATGGGGTCTGTTTGGTGGAGTGGCCCGAGCGGGCCACTCCTTATGTCCCTCGGGCCGACGTCCGCATCACTCTCACCATTGCGGATCGCGGCCGACGTGCGGAGATTGCCGCGCTGAGTACGGTGGGGGAACAATGCCTCAACAACCTCGAACCCCGATTGAACGACCTGAAAGCCGCTCCCGCGTGAAACGCCGCGATTTCCTGCGCATGGCCAGCGCCACGCTGGCGATTCTCGTCAGCCCGGCGGGTCGGGCGGCAGTCACGAGCATCCTGGCGGTGCGCGTGTGGCCGGCACGCGACTACACGCGCGTGACCCTGGAATACGAACGGTCCCTCAACTTCACCCACATGATCGTCAAGGATCCGGAGCGCCTGGTTCTCGATCTGGAGGGTGTCGAGTTCAACAGCGTGCTGCAGAATTTGCCGGGCAAGATCTCCGAGTCCGACCCCTATATCAAACTGATCCGCGCCGGCCGCTACAAGCCGGGCGTGGTGCGTGTCGTAGTGGACCTCAAGGCGGAGATCGCGCCGCAGGTGTTCACGCTCAAACCGGTCGGCGAGTATGCCAATCGTCTGGTGGTGGACCTTTATCCGGCGCAGCCCCCGGATCCGCTGCTGGCGTTGCTGGAGAAGGCCGAAATTGGCGAGCAGTTCGGTGGCGAGGCCGCGGAGAAGTCTGCAGCGGCCGCAAAATCCGAGGCGACGACCGAGCAGCCCGGCGCTACCCGGTCCGATCGCTCGCCCACGCACGCGAAAGGGAAGGGAGACGAAAAACTCGCGGTTTCGCGCCTCGTCACCGTGGTGCTCGATCCGGGGCACGGCGGCGAGGACCCGGGCGCCGTCGGCCGCGGCGGCAGCCACGAGAAGAATGTCACGCTGGAGGTGGCGCGCCGCCTCAAGACCAAGATCGACGCCGAGCCGAGCATGCGCTCGGTGCTCACGCGCGACGCCGATTTTTTCATCCCGCTCCATCACCGCGTGGCGAAGGCGCGCCGCGTGCAGGCCGATCTGTTCGTGTCGATCCATGCCGACGCCTTCATCAAGCCGACCGCGCGCGGCAGTTCGGTCTTCGTGCTGTCGGAGCGGGGGGCCACCAGCACTGCGGCGCGCTGGCTGGCGCAGCGCGAGAACGCGGCCGACCTGATCGGCGGTGTGAATTTCGGCGTCCGGGATCCTTACTTGGCGCGCACCCTCCTGGATCTGTCCCAGACCGCCACGATCAACGACAGTCTCAAACTGGGGAAAGCGGTATTAACCGAACTGGGCGGGGTGAACACGCTGCACAAGGCCCAGGTCGAGCAGGCTGGCTTCGCCGTCCTCAAGGCGCCGGATATTCCATCCATCCTCGTGGAAACCGCCTTCATCTCCAATCCGGAGGAGGAGCGGCGCCTCAACGACGATGCCTATCAGGAGAAAATCGCCGACGCGATCCTGCGCGGCATCAAGCGTTACTTCGCCCGCAATCCGCCGCTCGCCAAGTCCAAGATTGCGCAGCTCGATTGAGCTGCCCGATTTCGGCAACGGAGCTCACTACCGGTATAATTACCGGTTTTTCGTCGCTTCCGATTGTCCCTGGCCCGCATGCAGATCTTCCACGGCATTCCGCCGCGTGCGCTGAACTCGACGGTGCTCACCATCGGCAACTTCGATGGCGTGCACCGCGGTCACCAAGCGTTGCTGGCGCGCCTCGTGACCCATGCGCGCGAAGTGGCGCTGCCGTCGGCGGTGATGACCTTCGAGCCGCATCCCCGGGAGTTCTTCGCCCCGGACTCCGCGCCGGCGCGCCTTACCTCGCTGCGCGAGAAGCTCTCCCTGATCGCTGACGAGGGCGTCGACCACGCCTACATCTGCCGCTTCAATGCGCGCTTCGCCGCCCTCACGGCCGAGCAGTTCATCGAACGCAACCTGGTGCAGGGACTGTCGGTGCGCCACCTGATCATCGGCGACGATTTTCGATTCGGCAAGGGTCGTGCCGGGGATTTCGAAATGCTTCGACGTGCCGGCGTGAAATTCCGCTTCGGTCTGGAGGCGATGGAAACGGTATCGGTGCAGGGCGAGCGCGTGTCCAGTTCCGCCTTGCGCGATGCCTTGCAGGAGAGCGATCTAGCCCATGCGGCGCGCCTGCTGGGACGGCCCTACGGCATTGCCGGGCGCGTGATCCATGGCCGCAAGCTCGGGCGCGAACTCGGATTCCACACCGCCAACATCCAGTTGAAGCGCAACCGGGTGCCGCTTTCCGGCGTATTCGCGGTGCGCGTATCGGGCGAGGGCGTCGGAATGCGCAACGGTGTGGCCAACCTCGGCATGCGGCCGACGGTGAGCAATACGCTCCAGCCGACGCTGGAAGTTCATCTGTTCGACTTCGACGGCGACCTCTACCGCCACCACCTGACCGTGTATTTCCAGGCCAAGTTGCGCGATCAGGCGAAGTTCGACAGCCTGCAGGCACTAGCCCGACAGATAGGTCTCGATGTGGCGCAGGCGAGGCAGTATTTTGCGGCGAACGAACGCGCCTGAGGGCGGACCCGCCGCCAGCGGCCCCGCGCTTCGTTGCGCGGCGCTGATCCGCGAAAACCGCGGCCAACCAGGAATACGATCAGGACCATGGCTGACTACAGAAAAACGCTGAATCTTCCCGACACGCCCTTTCCCATGAAAGGCGACCTGGCCAAGCGCGAGCCCGGCTGGGTGGCCGAATGGCAGCAGAAGCGGCTCTATCAGGAGATTCGCAAAGCTGCCGCCGGACGGCCGAAATACGTCCTGCATGATGGGCCGCCCTACGCCAACGGCGACATCCACATTGGCCATGCCGTCAACAAGATCCTCAAGGACATCATCGTCCGGCACAAGACGATGGCCGGCTACGATGCGCCCTACGTGCCGGGATGGGACTGCCACGGCCTGCCGATCGAGCACGCCGTCGAGAAACAGCACGGCAAGAATCTGCCGCCGGAACAGGTGCGGGAGCTGTGCCGCGTCTTCGCCCGGGCCCAGGTGGAGCGGCAGAAGCGGGACTTCATCCGCCTCGGCGTACTCGGGGACTGGGATCATCCCTACCTCACCATGCATCATCACACCGAGGCCGAGGAAATCCGCGCGCTCGGCAAGATTCTCGAACGCGGCTACCTCTATCGCGGCCTGAAGCCGGTGAATTGGTGCCTCGACTGCCGCTCGGCATTGGCGGAGGCGGAGGTGGAGTACGAGGACAAGAATTCGGAAGCGATCGACGTCGCCTTCCGGATCGTCGATACCGACGCCTTGGGCAAGGCCTTCGGCGCGACCGTCGACAAACCGGCCTACGCCGTCATCTGGACCACCACGCCGTGGACACTGCCGGCAAACGAAGCGGTGTGCGCCCATCCCGACTACACCTACGAACTGATCGAAACCGACAAGGGCCTGCTGGTCCTCGCCCGCGATCTGGCCGCCGATTGTCTCGCGCGCTATGGCCTCGCGCCGGGAAAGGTGCTCGGCAGCGCACCCGGGACCGCGCTCGAACACATCCGGCTGGAGCATCCGCTCTACGAACGTCGCGTACCGCTGATCCTCGGTCCGCACGTCACGCTGGATGCCGGCACCGGATTGGTCCATACTGCGCCGGCCCACGGCGTGGAAGATCACATCATCGGCAGCCATTACAATCTGCCGGTGGATAACCCGGTGGGCGACGACGGCCGTTTCTTCGCCTCGGTGCCGCTGGTGGGCGGCAGGAGCGTCTGGGAGGCCAATCCCGTCGTCATCGATGCCCTGAAGCAGAAAGGGACGCTGCTCAAGATCGGCAAGCTTACTCACAGCTATCCGCATTGCTGGCGGCACAAGACGCCGATCATCTTTCGCGCCACGACGCAGTGGTTCGTGCGCATGGACGGCGCGAGGCAGCCGACATTGCGCGAAGCCGCGCTCAAGGCGGTGAGCGAGACCGCCTTCTATCCTTCCTGGGGCAAGGCCAGGCTGCATGCCATGATTGCCAACCGCCCCGACTGGTGCGTGTCGCGCCAGCGCAACTGGGGCGTGCCCATCCCCTTCTTCCTGCATCGCGAGACCCAGGAATTGCATCCGCGTACCCTTGAACTGTTGGAGGAAGTGGCGAAGCGGGTGGAGCAGGACGGCATCGAAGCCTGGTTCCGGCTCGATGCGGCCGAGCTGCTGGGCGACGAGGCGCAGTTCTACGAGAAAATGCGCGACACGCTGGACGTCTGGTTCGATTCCGGCACCACCCACTGGAGCGTCCTGCGTGCAGATGGCGGCGACGTCGCCCATGCCGGTCAGTTCGCCTATCCGGCGGATCTCTACCTGGAAGGATCGGACCAGCACCGTGGTTGGTTCCATTCCTCGCTGCTGACCGGTTGCGCGCTCGATGGCCGGGCGCCGTACAAGTCGTTGCTTACCCACGGCTTCGCCGTTGACGGGCAAGGCCGCAAGATGTCGAAGTCCAAAGGCAATGTCGTTGCGCCGCAGCAGGTGGCCGACTCCCTGGGCGCGGAGATACTGCGCATGTGGGTTGCGGCGACGGACTATTCGGGCGAGCTGTCGATTTCGGACGAGATCCTGAAGCGCGTCGTGGAGGGCTATCGCCGCATTCGCAACACGCTGCGCTTCCTGCTTGCCAACACCGCAGACTTCGATCCGGCGAAGCACGCACTTCCTACAGCGGCGTGGCTGGACATCGATCGCTACGCCGTGGCCCTCGCCCGCCAACTGCAGGCGGGCTGCCTGGCGGATTACGAACGTTTCGAGTTCCATCGCGTGGTGCAGCAACTGCAGAACTTCTGTTCCGAGGACATGGGCGCGTTCTATCTCGACATCCTCAAGGACCGTCTATATACGGCCGGCGTTGATTCGGTGCCGCGTCGCTCGGCCCAGAATGCGCTGCATCACATTCTGCAGGCGGTGGTACGGCTCATGGCGCCCATCCTGAGTTTCACCGCGGAGGAGGTCTGGCGGGTGTCGAGCCGGGATCAGGACGACTTCCTCATGCTGCAAGGCCCCTACGAAATGCCGCAGATAGCGGACGAGGGGGAGGTCCTTGCCCGCTGGCAGGCGCTGCGGGAAGTCAAGATGGAAGCACAGAAGGTCCTGGAAGAACTGCGTGTCGCCGGCAGGATCGGATCGTCGCTGGCCGCCGAAGTTGAGGTTCGTGCCAGCGGCGCGAAGCATGCGCTGCTAGCGTTGCTGGGCGATGACCTGCGGTTCGTGCTCATCGCTTCGAAGACAACACTGATCCGCGTCGATGACCCGAAACAGGAAACGGTAATCGCCACGCCGAGCCGGCACAGGAAATGCGGCCGTTGCTGGCATTACCGCGAGGAGGTCGGGGAGTACCCCGAGCATCCCGAGCTGTGCGACCGTTGCACCTGCAACCTGTTCGGCGCAGGCGAAGCGCGCGCCTGGGCCTGAGTCGGTGAATTCCCGGCTGGCGGCTTGGTTTGGATTGAGCGCGCTGATCATCGCGCTCGATCAGGCCACCAAGTACTGGATCACCGCCTGGCTGAGCTTCGGCGAGACCGTCCGGGTGACGGGGTTCTTCGATGTGGTCCTGGTGTACAACCCGGGCGCTGCGTTCAGTTTTCTGTCCAGCGCTTCGGGCTGGCAGCGCTGGTTCTTCATCGTGCTTGCTGGCGCCATATCCGTGTGGCTGGTCATCCTGATCCGCCGCCACGCGCACGAACGCTGGCTGCCCTTGTCGTTCGCCCTGATCCTCGGCGGTGCGGTTGGCAACGTCATCGACCGAGCGTTGCATGGGGCAGTGATCGACTTTCTTTACTTTCACATCGGCCGTTACGGCTGGCCCGCGTTCAACGTGGCCGACTCGGCGATCTCGGTCGGCGTTTGCGTACTGTTGTGGGAGCAACTGACTGCGCACCGCCGGCATCAGGCGGCGCATTGAACGGCACGCGGAGATGCACATGACACAAGTGGTACGGCCGGATAGCCTTCTGACGCTGCATTACCGCATCGCGCTGGCTGACGACACCGACGTCCTGAGCACGTTCGATGCGACTCCGGCGACACTCCAACTTGGGAGCGGCGAATTGGCGCTGACACTGGAACGTTGCCTGGTGGGCTTGCCTGTGGGTGAACGACATGTCTTTTTGCTCGAACCCGGGCAGGCGTTCGGCGACTACAACCCCGATTTGCTGGTGCGCCGCTCGCGCACGGACCTGCCATCCGAGCCGGAACTCGAAGTGATGGCAATGATCGAATTCGAGGCAGCGGACGGCTCGAAGCATCCCGGGCTGGTGCGGGAGGCGGACGAGACTACCGTCTTGATCGATTTCAATCATCCCCTGGCAGGCAAGGGCATCCGCTTCGAGGTGGAGGTGATTGGGATCCTTTGACACACGACATGGGTCGGTCATGCCGTAATCGTCGTGTGCGTAGGGGATAGGGCGGAGGGTTTGCCTGCCGGTCCTGCGGTGCGGGACCGGCAGTTCTTGTGTCTTTCGGAGCGATTGAATGGATGTCCTGCTGGCCAACCCGCGCGGCTTTTGCGCCGGAGTCGAGCGTGCGATCGAGATCGTCGAGCGTGCCCTGGCGCTTTTCGGCGCGCCGATCTACGTGCGGCACGAAGTGGTGCACAACAGGTTCGTGGTCGATGATCTGCGCGCCAAAGGCGCGGTATTCGTCGACGAACTCGATCAGGTCCCTGGCGGCGCCACGGTGGTCTTTTCGGCCCACGGCGTGGCCAAGGCGGTGCGCGAAGAGGCGGAGGCCCGCGGTTTGCGCGTGTTCGATGCGACCTGTCCGCTGGTCACCAAGGTGCACGTCGAAGTCCAACGACAACGGGCTGCGGGGCGCGAGATCGTGATGATCGGGCATCGCGGTCACCCGGAAGTCGAAGGCACGATGGGGCAGGTGGGGGACGGTATCTATCTCGTCGAAACGGTCGCCGACGTCGCGAGTCTGCAGCCGAAGAATCCAGACGTGCTTGCCTACGTGACGCAGACGACGCTTTCGGTGGACGACGCCGTGGCGGCCGTGGCGGCGCTGAAATCCCGCTTTCCTTCGATTGTCGGGCCGAAGAAGGACGACATCTGTTATGCCACGCAGAACCGCCAGGATGCGGTCAAGTTCATGGCGCCGCAATGCGACGTCGTGATCGTGGTCGGTTCTCCCAACAGTTCCAACTCCAACCGATTGCGCGAAGTCGCGGCGAACCGCGGCGTGCCGGCTTACCTCGTCGATTCCACTGACGACATCGATCCGGCATGGCTCGCGGGGAAGAATCGCATTGGCGTGACTGCGGGTGCGTCGGCGCCAGAAGTCCTTGTACGGGAGGTGACCGACCGGCTCACCGACATGGGCGCCGTCGGTATCTCCCAACTCGACGGGGTATCAGAGGGTGTGACGTTTCCTCTGCCCAAGGAACTTGCGTCGGCAGCGGGGCGTTGAACCGCGGTCGCATCGTGGCGCTGAGTCGGTAAGAGTGTCGAAGATAAGAATTAGACACAGTCCAGCCCATGCTTTATACTTGGTTCATGGAAAAGAATTCTCTTTCGCGAGAAGATGTTGCGACGCGCCTGCGCATCCATGGGATCAATCTTACCCATCAGCGTCTGGAAATTGCCCATGTCTTGTTTTCCCGCATGGAGCACCTTTCCGCCGATCAGATCCTGGCCTTGGTCAATCAACCCCACCCGGCGACATCCAAGGCGACGGTCTACAACACGCTGAACCTGCTGGTCGAGAAGGGGTTGGTCCGCGAAGTGGTCGTCGATCCAAGCAAGATCTTCTACGATCCGAACACAATGCCTCATCACCACTTCTATGACACCGTGAGTGGGCAGCTTACGGATATTCCTGCAGCAGATATTCAGGTGATCGGGCTGCCGGCATTGCCGGCAGGGGTGATGGCGGAACGTGTCAACATCATTGTCAGAACGCGTTCCGTGAGGTGAGCTTGGTCAGCGGCGCGATGCCAGATCTTTACCGTCGGTTGCCTGATCGGAACCCGCCTCAAATTTGATTTCGACCTGGAGAATGCTGCCGACCGGCGCGCCGTCGATCTCGCCGGGAACGAACCGGCTCAAAGAAAAGGCTCGTGACGCGGCGTCCTGAAAAGTTCCCGACAAAGTTGACTCATCGCGCTTCACTTCCACGGAATGGACGGAACCGTCATCGCCGATAAGAAGTGCCAGGCGAACGACCCCGGTGTGGTCTAGTTCGTTGCTCTGCTCCGGGTAGGAGAATTCCGGTTCGATAAGGATCCGCGGCTTCTGCGTCAGCTCGCTGATCCGGTAATACTTCCGTGGCAGAGGCATAGGCTTGTCGGAGCCCCGTTCCGCTTCCCTTGGAATCGCAAGTTCACCCGAAGGGCTGTCGTCGTCTGCTTCACTGTACGGATCGATGTTGAGTGATTCGATGGGTACAGACGGCTCCGACGCGCGTTGAGTGACAACGTCAGGTCCTGCCGTTTCGGTGGGAGAACGCGGTCGCATGACCACGTTCAGGGATACGAGGGTGCGCGACTCTGTCGTCCTGTTCTACCCAGACGCTGTTCGTTGACGCGGAAAGTGCCAATACGTGTAATAGCAGCGACAAGCCCAGGCACGCGGCAATCCGCCCGACGCCCGCTTCGGTGCCGTCAGGCGCTCCCGAGTGGCTCCTCGAACGTTGCTGCGACTGCATCAATGGTGTCACCAGCAAGGGACATCCGATCGCATTCGGAGTGCTCGCCTGTCGACTTGCCGTCGGTCGTCATCCCTCGGGAAGTTCACGCCAGGAGATCCTGCGGGTTGTAGCACTCCCTGGAGGCTGCGCGACTTCCCGGCCAACGGTGGTGGCGTCGGATTTGCGAACGAGTGCAACCACCCGGCCGTCTGGAAGCTTGATCAGAACCGGGCGGCTCGACAGTGCCTCGCCTTGAGAAACGCCCGCCGGCGCGTAGTTGCTCACGAATCCCCCGCTCAGGAAATCGAGCGAGAACAACCAACTGCTGCCGCCGGGTATGCAAGGATCGGAATTCGGGATATTGGTGCTGAAAACCAGTGTGCCGAAGGCAAGGGCCGGGTCGGTGTTGATTCGCTCACCAGCGAAATTGAGATCCACAAACCAACCCTTCTTGGTTGCCAGGTTGACCGTCTGTGGGTTCACAATGTTGCGCGTGGTGGAGCTAGTGGTGGTCAGCGTCTGCTCCACCAGGTTGTCGCGGAGGTCCGTAATTTCCGTGCCGCTCAGATCGTCAACCAGCCCATACATGGTCTGAGTCTGGGTCGCATGGGAATTCGCTCCAGTGACACCCGGGACGTCGCTATCGCCGAGATATTGCCCCGTGCCCACATAGACCATGCGTTTGTAGGCCGCTCCGAACTTGACCTTTGCCAGTTCCGGGGCGCTCGTGATCGGTTGGCTATTGTCGCCGTCGTCGACCAGCGTAGCGAGCTTTGTTACGCCCCACGCACTGCTGGTGGAACCGGTGAGATCGAAGCGCCACAGATTTCCGAACAGGTCGCCTCCGTACACATACTGAACGGTATTGTTCTACGTCGGCGTCTTCCACATAACCACTGATCTGGGCCAGGCCGCTCGGATCCGAACTGCTGCCTACCAAGTTATCGGTGGCCAGCGCGCGTATGAGGGCGCCGGTTCTCGGGTTCAGGACGAACAGGTAACCGTGTCCGTCACCACCGGTATCGGCTCCATTGTTGTACCCCGATGTGACCAGGACTACCCATCCCGATGCCTTGGTCTTGACGATGATCGGTTTGCCGAAGCTGTAACCGATGTTGTTCTTGACCGTGGAACTGGTCGCGCTGTTCGGGAACTCCCACAGCACTTTGGCCGCCGCAGCCGGCTCGTCGGCGGCCGTGGGTGTCGAGACGTCGAGCGCGTAATATCCGCGGCCGCCCTTGCCCAATCCACCAACGAGAATCGTGCGCCATGTCGGCCCGCCGCTGCCTGCCTCGGTGTTGGCCGAAGTTTACGTCGGATGCGGAAGGAGTGGCATCGACGTAGTAGCCGTGGCACGAAGCCGTCCTTGCGGCTCAGGTTGTTGAGGGTCGGAAGCACGAGGCTCGGAATGTAGGCCCAATCCTCGGCGCCGCCGGTGGTACCCTCCGCCCCGTTGAAAGCGTGAAGCATGCCGTCATTGGCGCCCTGATAGACCATTTTTGTTCGAGTGGGATTGGTTGACTTGTACGTCGAGTACCCCGCATCCGAATAGTTGGCCGAGGGCTCGCGCACGACAATCGGTTCCGCGTTGACCATATCGCCCAGGACATGAGTGCGGTTGCGGTAGGTTAGGCTCGTCTCGCCACTTCGATCCCCGCGCAGATAGGCGATGACCGCTGCACCGTCCGTTGCTGACGGAGAGTCCAGAAGCGCCTGCTGGGACGCAGACAGGGTAGTGCTTCCAGTGTCCGGGGAGGCATTGTATGGCTGGAACTGTATCCCTTGCCCGGTTCCGCTGACCCCCGTATAGCTTGCGATCTTGCGCGAGGGCGCTGTCCTGCTGTCGAGCTGGACCTGCGCCGATCCGGCCGTCCACAACGATGTGGCTGACGGCAGGCCCGTGGACAGGTCAATCGGAAAGGCATTGAGATCGCCGGTCCAGTTTCCCGAATTGTAGCTGGAAGCATAGGAGGCGTTGTCCTTGGTCACGTTGGCGTTTGCCACCGCAACCGCCGCAGCCGATCCGACTTTTTCCACGACCGACCTGACGATCGCCTGAATCGATTCCTTCGTGGAGTTGGGGTTGGTCGCAGAGAGCATGGTGCCGCGACTATTCAGCGTTGCATGCCACAGATCATCGACGCCCGTGGGGGAGCGCGTCGCTGCATTCGGGTCGGGCCAGACCGGTGCGGTCTGGTAAGGGTTTGTCGCAGCGGCCGAACCGGTGCCGAAGATCGTCCCTTTCACGCCCAGGCCCAAGGCATACGTATTCATGTGCAAATTGGGATTCCTGTCTGCGTCGGGTCCGGTGTCCGTCACGTTTACGGGTACCTTGCCAGTGACGAGATCGGTACGCAGGTTCTCCGTGTAATACTTCATCGCAATGTCAGCCAACGTGCCGCTGTACGCGTCCTGGTAGGGATGCGTAACGGTGGCCCCGACCGTGCTGTACTGCCGGTTATAGGGGTAGGACGCGTAGTCTGTCTGGCCGTCGTAATTGCCCGGTGTGACCAGGTTGGTCGGGCTGTTGTTGGCGAAGCCGTCTGTCATGACGAAGGCGGCGTTGAACTGGCACTCTCGCTGAATCGGAGCCCCTGCGTTGGTCCGCCTAAATTGCCCTCCCGCATAGTTGAGAGCGTCGCGGGTCGGGGTTCCACCGTCGCCCTGCGTGGTGTAGAAACGATGGAGCAACCGGCGTTCGTTGGAGGCGTCGCTCGCTGCGCTGAAATCGTACATCGTGACAGCGGCGCGATTGTTGATCGGTGAACATGCCGCCGCGAAGGCTGCTCAAGCCGTCGAGGGATTGACCGATCGAACCGTTGAGCATCAGATGCCGCTTTCTGGAGTACTGAAACCAGTTGGCAAAGTTTTGCATTTCGTCCGCGGTAACTGCGACCGCTCGGAAAGCTGTTGCCCGGTTTGATCTCATACCTGGCCAATGTTGCGCCATCCGGTCCGAGGAATGTACCCGCGGCGTCCCTAAGGTAGTACGTCGCCGGATAGTAGGAGATCTGTACATCCCAATAGACGCCGGCGGGGACGGTATCGTCGGCGGCAAGCAGCGTCCAGCCTCCGCCCCCGTTCACCCGGTAAGACGCGCCGGCAGGCGCGACCATTCCCGGCCACATGCGGAACGTCCAGTTTTCCGTATTGCTGCTGATCGACGCGGTGAGGTTTGTTTCCGCGGTTCCGAGCAGGGGATGGCTTTTCGCGCGTGCGGGATCCGCATTCGAGTAGGTATGTGGATTGGTGCCGTCATGGGAGGGTTGCCATGGCGCATAGGTGATTGTCGGGTTGTAATACAACGCGTTGTAGTCCGAACTCCTCACCCAGGCGAAGGCTGCGGTGGGCGGTACTGCAAAGTGATCGTTCGTCGAATCCTGATATACGCGAATGCCGGATCCCGAGCCGCCGAAGCCGTTCGGGAACAAGGATACGTACTTCTTCCACGTCGCGTTGGCCTCACCGGCCCGGTTGAAGTTGATCACCCCCGCTGCAGTCGCGTCGGCATTGTCCAGTCCTACGAAGCTCTTGTTACCCGTATGCCACCAGAGCGCCCCGTCGTTGGTCGGCATCAAGACCTCGGAGTCCATCGAACCTGAGTCGTCGAGGACGTAGATGATGTTGGGTGGGACCTTGTTCTTCACGGCCATCGGAACATCGGCAATGTCGGTGGCTGCATGAGCATTGGTCGCAACCTGGCTGAATGCCACGAAGAAGATCATGGCGCGAGCGATGGACCTGCGCGTGATATGTCTGTCGGCTTTCATGTTCTGCTCCTGCACGAGGGATGCCCCTTGCGCGCTTGTCAACGGTTGAGCATCGCCTGGACGAAGGTCTCGGTGGCCCGGGGGCCGGAAATCCGTATCGTCACTCGATAGTAGATGGTTGCCGCTGCGGTGAACTTGGCGACGCCGGCCTTCTTGCTGCCACCGCTCAGGCTGCCCTCGGAGAAGCATTTGCCGACGATGTCTGTTACCGGGGCGGGTCCTTCGCATAGCCGGTCGATCACATACTGGACCGAGTATCCCGATGGAAGAGTCAGGCCCGTAACAGTGGGCACAGACGCCCAGGTAATGGAAGTGGGCACGCCTTTGGCATCCTCGTCGGTGAAGCCTGTCGGGTAGTAGATGCATTCATTGGAGCATCCGGCGGGAAATTTGTCGTCCGAGGAGCTTGCCAGAATGGTCGCCAGATTATTGGTCGCGGCCTCGACACCGACATCGGCCAGTTGAATGGTGGTCTGCTTGAAGGCCAGGTTGCCCGTAACAAGGTTGGCAGTGTCGACGGATCGCACGAGCGCAACCGCGGCGATGGTCAGCACCACCAGCATGATGAGGGCGAACAGCAGTATCGCGCCCCTCTGCAGGGAGGGGGCAGGAACGTGCCCGGTGCTCAAGGATTGTTGTTCCATATCGTGTTTCTCATCGGAATCGTGGTGAGGTAGACGCGGTAGCGATACTTGCGATCGTCACCGCCGAAGGTCACGCTAGGCCCGGCGGTCCCATCGAAGTTGGTCCATAATGTTAGCGATGTCGGCCCCGAGTAGTCCTTGTCGTACTGTGTGCCGCGGCTGACCAAGGCCAGACGGATGGCCACCATTTCCTTCTCGGAGCCAGGTGTCGTGCTGACGAAGGAATCCAGATCGCCATCACCGGTTGTATCCCGCCCGTACTGTGCCCGCATGGCTACGATGCCGCTGGCGATCTGGACGGGATTGTTGGTGCCGGGAACATGGTTCAGGTCCAGCATCATCAGATTTCCACCCTGCACGTAGTAGCGCTTGTTGACCATGGAACCCAGGGTGCGGACCTTGGCCCCGGCCGTGTAGCCGCCCGTCGGAAAGATATTGGTTACCGCGGGAGGGTTGAACGGATAGTTGGTCGCGTCATGGTCGTGGGTCAGCGCCCATTGCAGGCCGTCCTGAGTCGTGTTGGCGACGCCCGGTGAGGGGATGACACCATTGGCGGAGAGCTGCATCAGAGTGCAAAACTTTCCGGGCTGTGATATGAGGACCATGTCCTTGTCCTTGTATCCCTTCCCGTAATTCACTTGCAGTGTCGTATCGGGATCCGACGTGGCCACATCTTCCTGAAGAATTGAAGCGATGCTTCCAAACGCGGAGAGGCTATAGCGCACCTCGATCTGATCCGATTGAGTCGTCGAGTCGTAGGAAATAACGACGGGCAGGGCCGAGTAAGTCACCGTTTTCGGATCCGCGTTTTCGTTGTAGCCTTGCATTTGCGTACAGTCGGTGCCGGTCAGCCCGTACCCGGCGATGCGCAGATCTCGCTCCATCGAGAACATCGCCAACTGACCGTTGATCTGGGCGTCGGCCCCCGACGTGATCAGTCGCCTCTGGCCTTCCGAGAAGGCGAAAACCTGCATCATCACGATGACGGCAATCGTGCCCACAGCGAGGCCGACCATCAGTTCAATCAGCCCTACCCCTCGCTGGTCGGCGCTTGGGGGGAGACTGCGTTGTTTGTCTAGCATGTGATGATCTCCCGCTAACCGTTGATCTGCGCAGCGGTCACATAAGAATGAGGCGTTGCATCCTGAGGCCCCCGCCAGCAAACCGTGACGGTAACCAGGTTCGAGGCGGAATCGACGGTGATTCTCGGTTTGGCCGTGGCGGAACCGGGTAGCGTGCCGAGTATCGTTCCCGAAGTCGTGGCACTGCCGATCCAGGCCGTCACGTTTGCATTTGTCGACGCGGTGCCGCTGCCACCGCAGTCCGTGCCATTGGCGCGATGTGCGTATGACAAAAGGTTGGAATGATTGTCAGCCCACATGACGCCGATGATCTGGTTCGCTAGAAAAGCGGCATCGGCGCGCATCTTCGCCTGGGTGGTATTGCGGATGGAGGCGGCCTGAAGTCCGATGATGGCAAGCACGCCAAAGGAAAAAATCAGAATCGCGACGAGTGCTTCGAGCAGCGTCGCCCCACATTGGCGATGTACGGTTATCGGTTTCACGGCGTTTCCTGTCAGCAGTGTCTGGGATCCGCCGTATCGCTCACGGCAGGGTCGCACAGTCGCACTTGGCCTGCGGTCGTAATCGTCAGGCGCAGATCACGGCTGTCCGATGCCGGCAGTGCGTTCGAATCGACGGCGATGGTGCTGATCGCTGAAGCCAAAGAGGTGGCTGCGATGCGGCCGAAGCCATCGAATGCGATGGTGGTGGCTGCGGCTCCTGCACTGGTGGAGGCGTTGAGAGTAACCGTCGATGCGCCTGCACCCGAATAGCGCTGGATCGTTTTTGGGTCGCCACCGGTCGCGCTGGAACTGTCGGTCGGAGCAGCCGGGGCGACGTCGCACAGGCCGGCGGGATCGCCGCGGCTGACGACCCAAGAGGTTCCCGTTGACGATAGCGCGCACGCTGCCGAGAGTGAGTCAACCAATTGGAAACGGACAACCGCGTTGCGACGCAATGCTTCCGCGCGGGCCAGATTGATGCCATTCAGCGCAGATTCTGCGGTCCTTCGGATCTGCGCGTTCTGAATCGCCAGCCTGAATCCCGGGACTGCCAACGAGATCAGAATGCCCAGCACCGCCAGCGTAATCATCAGTTCGATCAGAGTGAACCCGCGGTCGTTAGAGCACTTCAGGCACATGATCCGTCCTTCCTGATCAACCAACAATTGGTGGAGGTGGTGCCCCATTTCGTACCGGTGGTCGCGCGGGAATTGCTTTCGGTCAGGGTGTAGACGAAATCACCCATGCCGTCGTCGGTCCTACCTGTCGCCGTTAGAGTGAAAGTCTGGCCTGCGGTAGTGCAGGTGTACGTAAAGTGCTTCAGAGCCGGCATCGCCACGCCGCAAGCGGGCGGAGCTGCGCCGTAATTGCGGTTGTCCTGGTAATACTGCTCCAACTTTACGCGGAGTTCGGCCAACGTCGCCGTTGCCTCCGTAATCTTCCCGCGCAGGATGTAGTCGTTGTAACTGGGCAGGGCGATCGAGGCGAGAATGGCGACGATCGCCACCACCATCATCAGTTCGATGAGGCTGAATCCTGACTCGTGAAGTGGACGGGTGCGAGCTGTCAACGCCATCATTCATCTCCGGCGCCGTGCAGTCGCAGCTTGCGCTTGCCTCTGCCCGGCTGTATGGTTGTTCGGTCACAGGCAGCTTCGGTGAGCCGCCATACGGAGCGCTCCTTCGATTGCAGCCTAATAGATGACATTGTCTGCAAGCTATATGCCGACGACAGGCGGCAGTCGGCATCGGACAATCGGCAATTCGCGAATCTGTCCGAGTGCTGCCCCCTCTCTCTGGGCTTGGGCATCAGAGCGAGTGCCCTTGAGGACCGTCGCGTGGCGGCCGACCTACGCGATTGCGTTGCGACGAAAGGGGCAGTTCCAGTAGAATACGCGGCGCGTAAGGCTGCTGTAGCTCAGTTGGTAGAGCAACTGATTCGTAATCAGTAGGTCGCCAGTTCGAATCCGGCCAGCAGCACCAGCAGTCATCTCATTGATTTAACTGGATCAGTGAGAAATTCGACGATGCGCCTCGCAAGCTGATTGTCGCTATCCCTCCATACAGGGGACACTTTTGGGACACTGGAGATCATGTGTCCTCGAGGTGCGGGTTACGAGCTACGCCGTGCAACACCAATCCAGTCAGTCGGTTCCGGCCGAGCCAAGGTATTGGCTCGTCGCCGGGTTCTGCGGCGCATTGCGCCTCGATCTGGCACAGGTGTTGTCATGGCGACTCTCGAACCACGCCGCAATACGGAAGGTGTCATTTCGTATCGAGTCAATGTACGTCTGAAGAGTTAACCCGTCCAGCACGCCTCCTTTCCCCGCCTGACCGACGCACGGCGATGGGCGTAAAGCGTCGAGGCGGCAATTCGGGAAGGCCGCCATTTCAAAGGTAGCGAGGCCAGAAAGCACACCTATGCCGACGCGATTGACCGGTACGCGCGAGAGGTGATCCCGCACAAGGCCAAGGCCGGTGCCAATCAGAACGCACAACGGAACTGGTGGCAGTACAACATTGGTGCGTATGTTCTGGCCGACGTGACGCCGGCATTACTTTCCGAGTGGCGAACCAAGCTAGTCGGGGAACCAATATGGCGGCGCAAGAAGAATGCCGACAGCAAGACGCCGTTACGCTTTCGGACCCACGCTACGGTTGTTCGCTACCTTGCAGCGTTGTCACACGTCTTCACGGTGACCACGAAGTCTCTGCGATGTCTGGCATGGACCTGGGCAAGGAAAGCGCTCATGTTGGCAGTCTTCCTGTTTCTTACTCCGGGCTCGCTCTGTGAGCTATCGACCGTCGTATGCTCCTCGATGTCAGCACGGGACGCTTGATCAACTCATGCTGTAGCCTTGTCAGATGATCGCTCTCGACCGCTCTCGTGGGCAGGGATGCTGATATCCGGTCGTGGTACCCATTTGATTCAGCGCAAGGTCAGCCATCCCGAAGTCATCATCATCTCGCCACGTTCAAGCACGGCGACGCACCGCAGTCGAACCTGCCCGTATGGTTTCCCTGGAACAACTCCTCCCCAACGCCGCCGTCCGCGGTATCCTGCCGGACAGCCTGGTCACGGTCGTCAGCGTGCAGTGGTTCGGCTCCGAGGCGCTGGAGCTGACCTACAAGACGCCCGCGGGCAAGGTCGCCAACGAGCTGCTCTATCGCCACGACGAGCCGCGCCTGGAGATCGTCGAGCAGGGCCGGCCCTGGAGCTTCGACGGCGACGGCGCCCTGTTCCGGCTGGTCTCCGAGGCCAACCGCATCCGGCTGGCGCACCTGTTCGACCCGGTGCTGGCGGTCCACACCTCCGTGGTCGATCCGCTGCCGCACCAGATCACCGCTGTCTACGAGGCCATGCTGCCGCGCCAGCCGCTGCGCTTCCTGCTCGCCGACGACCCCGGCGCCGGCAAGACCATCATGGCCGGACTGCTGATGAAGGAGCTGATCGCCCGCGGCGACCTGCAGCGCTGCCTGGTGGTGTGTCCGGGCAGCCTTGCCGAGCAATGGCAGGACGAACTCTACCGCCGCTTCCACCTGCCCTTCGAGATCCTCACCAACGACAAGCTGGAGGCCGCCCGCACCGGCAACTGGTTCCTGGAAACGAACCTCGTCATCGCCCGCCTGGACAAGCTCTCGCGCAACGAGGAGGTGCAGCAGAAGCTCCAGGCCCCCGACTGCCGTTGGGACCTCGTGGTGTGCGACGAAGCGCACAAGATGTCCGCGACATTCTTCGGCGGCGAGATCAAGTACACCAAGCGCTACCGGCTCGGCCAGTTGCTCTCCACCCTGACGCGCCACTTCCTGCTGATGACTGCCACGCCGCACAACGGCAAGGAAGAGGACTTCCAGCTCAATGGCACTACCTTAATGCGGCAGCAACATGCCGCTGCTGCTGTGTGCGAAGTCGTTGTTGGTAGAGGTGGCGGGGTTTCGTCAGTAATGCGTAGTTTTTCGGTCGTCGCTTGACGGCTCGGGGCTCGACGCGATTGAGCCGGACGGGCAGAACCATTTGGCCAATGGAGCCCAAGACAATCGCATGGCTGGTGCGCAGCTGGGCACGCGGGCTGTGGCGCAGATTCTCCTCGAAGGCGTTGAGCACTTGCAGCGTGGCCTTGAAGCTCAATTGCCGCGGCAGAAGATGCGCCAGACACGCCGCCTGCGCCATGACGGCACGCACCAGGTTGTAGGCCAGCAGATGCACCGCGATTTCCTTGCGTACCATGTCCGGGCTCTTGCAGCGCAGCACGTCCATCTGCATTACCGTCTTGATCGCACGAAAGTCCAGTTCGATCTGCCAGCGCTTGCCGTACAGATCGACCAGCTCGCGCTTATCCACTTCTTTGTCATCGAGCAGCGTGGTGACCAGGGTCAGATCCGCGAGACGCACTTCGCGCATCACGATGGATTCAGGCATGAGGGCGTAGGTGGCCGCATCCTGAGTGTGGTCACCCGATTTGATGTTCTGATGTTCACGCTCGGTGATGGTGATCGGCGGAGCGAAAGGCAAAGAGAAACGCCGTCGGATGTCGATACCGAAGGCGTTGTCGCGTTGAAGGGCTGAGAATCAGAACGGTGTGTCCTCGTTGGGAGGCGGGGAGTTCGGATCGGAATGAACGAGGTTGTCGTAGGACATGTCGTCGTAGAAGCGATCGACCTGGTGGCCGTAATGAGTCGTGAAGAGATCGAGGATCTCGTACAGGAAGTCCTGGATTTCGACGACGGCTTCGTCAGGGAGCGATGGCAGATTGAGGGTAATGTCGACGGGGCGTGAATCAGGGCGCATAGCCAGTTCCTCGTGTGATCAACGCCGCGCGGCCACACGGCGCGGCTTGGGCATCTCGGGTTGGGCAAAGACATCGAGGTAAAGCTTCTCGTCGAGCTGCGCCAGATCGCGTTGGGCTGCAGCGGCAAGGAGTTCGGCCGCCAGCGTCGTCAGGATGCGGTAATTGCCGCCAGCGTGATCACACAAGGTCTGTCGCAACTGAGGCGTCATCAGGCTGGCGTTGCCGGCACCGGCCAGCAGATGATTCAGGCAGGCCAACAATTCGTCCCGGCTCGCATGCTCGGTCGCCAGCCGGGTGCTGATGCGCGAACCGAGCGGAATCAGTTCCTCGCGCCGGAGCTTCTCGATCAACCGCGCATCGCCGGCGAGCACGACGCACAGCAATGGCTGCGAATCGAAGCGTGCACTGGCCAGGAGGCGCAACTCGCAGAGCACCGCCGGGCTCATCTCCTGGGCCTCGTCGATCAGCAGTACGGCGCGCCGGCGCGTTGTTTCCAGATGCGCGAACCAGAGCTCGCGCAGGACCTTGAAGCCGCCCCAGCGGTTATGCGGGCGCAGCGGCACGGCAAAGATATCGCCCATTTCGCGATAGAAGTCTGCCAAGTTGCTCTGCGGATGATTGATCGCACCGACCGTCACATCAGCCAGGCGCGAAAGACGGTCGGCCAGCAGGCGCAAGGCAACGCTCTTGCCGGTGCCCGGATCGCCGTGGATCATCGCGAAGCCGCCCTCCTTGATCTGGGCGTGCTCGATGCGCCAGCAGAAGTTCTCCATCCGGGGCGGCACATAGATCGCCTCGGTCGGCAATTCTGGGGAGAAGGGATTCCACTTCAGTCCGTAGAGGGCGAGGAGTTTCTGGTTCATGCGGGTTCCTTGTCGGCAGGTGGCAAATACGCCGGCGGCAGGCCGGTAGCGGCGTAGTGGGCGAGCAGTTGGCGCAGCAACGGTGCGATGCCGGAAGGCGGCAGTGGTGACAGATCGGTCGTCACCGGCGTCAGGCGCCGACGCTGACCATCGGCGTTGGCCGACTTGTCGAGCGGTTTGACCGGGCACAGCACGGCGCCGCTACGGTGATCGATGAGATCGACCCGGGTCAGATCCCAACGGGCATAGCGCAGATGGACGGTGGTCAGGTGGCGATAGCGGAGCGGGAATCTCGAAACGCTCGCCGGCCAGGCTCACGGTGCCGTCGGAGCGGCGCTGCCGACGCGCACCCTCGATGCGGAAGGCGGCGACGAGGGTCGCCGTATCCGGGCATTCGCGCCGGACATTGGGGCCGGCGAGATAGCGATCGAGTGGCGTGGCATCGATCTCCGAATGGTGCGTGCGGTGGTACTCCTGTTCGACCCAGGCTTGCGTCGCCTGATTGAGCAGATCAAGAGTCAGGGCTTGCTCGCCTTCGAGCATCGCCATCAGGCGGCCCTCGACCCGGCTCCAGAAGGATTCCTGTTTGGCATTCTGGTAGGGTGAATAAGGCAGCGTTGTCTGATGCACGATACCCAGCGCGGCCAGGCCGCTGACGGTCTCGTCGGCCAGCATCGCGGCGCCGTTGTCGGTCATCAGTGCACGCGGCAGGCCGCGTTTCATGAACGCCTGCGACAGGCCATGCACGAGGCTCTCGGCGGTTTCGTCGAGATACCACTGCAGGTGGCAGACCAGCCGCGAGCGGTCGTCGATGACACCGAGCAGCATGGGTTTGACCCAGGCGCCGGTGCGGGTCAGCACTTTGCGGGCGGCGTGGTGGAAATCGAGATGCCAGAGGGCTGATACGTGATCGACCTCGAAGCTCCGGACTTCCAGTTGTTCGAGCCGGTCGCGGGCCAGCACGGCAGCCTCGGTGGCACGTTTCGGGCGGGCCTGACGAAACATCCCTTGCGCCTTGAGGTAGCGCCGCACCGTCGGATACGAGGGCAGCAGCGAATCGGCTCCGGCCAGGGCGGCGCGCAGGTTGTCGAAATGCAGTTGCATCGTCCAGCCCGGGTGCTCGCGATACTGGGTCGTCAGGACGGTGATAGCGGCGGGCGTGAGGCTGGGGAAGCGACCGATATCGCCGCGCAGCCGGTTACGCAGGGCGGCCACCGGATCGGCAGCGGCGCGGGCGGTGTAGTACCAGCGCTCAAGTGTTGAGACGCCGAAACGCACGTCGAGGCCGGAGACCGGATGCCGCCAGGTGATGCCGGCAAGCGTTGCCAAGGCCGGGCACAGTTCCCCTGGCGGCGGTGGTGCAGCGAGCAAATTGCCGATGATCGAGAAGCGCAGGCGTGCCCAGCGGTCCCGTTGTGGCGGATCGAGTTCGGTACTCAAAAAGGTCTCCCGGTGAGGCGGCGCCGACGGCGTCGCTGATGGGAGTGAAGGCTACAAACCCTCGCGGACCTTGCCTATGCGCATCCTCTGCGGGTGATCAGCGCCCCTCAGGCAACGAGATCGCCGTGACGGTGATCGGGCTCAGGAAGACGAGGAGTCGCATCAGCTGCTCGGCGGCATCGCCGGTAAAGCGGTCGAGCAGACCGGCGGGAAAGAGATCGCTGTCGACCGGCGGCATGAAGCGCGCACAACGGGCCTGCCACAACGGCGTCAGCGGAAAGAGATCCACCCACCACTGGCGCCAGCGTTGCAGGGTGCGCACCGCAACCCCCAGATCGGTGGAGACCCGCGCCGCCGCTGTGTTCTGCCCGGCATGCCGGGCAGAACACAGCACCACCGCCAGCGCCAGATAAACGCGCCGGCCGAGGAAGCGAACCGATGTCGATGTCTTGCGCTTGCGGCAATCGGCACAGCAGAAACTGAAGCGTGACTCGAAGTCGGCGCGAAGCTCGTCCAGGCAGGCACGCGGCTTTCGCGGATAGTTGGCGCGGTGAAGCGTGCCGCCGCACGCGCATCGCCCCGCATGCACTTCAGCCGCCAGTTCCTCGTCAATGCTCAGCAGTAGTCGGAAAAATTTGGGGTCTTGCAGCAGCGCGTGGCACACTTGAATGGTCTCTCGGCTTGGTAACCAGAGACTCCCCCAAAGGGTTCGTTTGTTCAAGTTCCCCGAGGGGGATCACCTATTCAACATCACGCTGCTTGACCATTTCGGCAGCGATTGCCATCGAGATTGGTGACCGTACTCAGCCAGACTGCACGGGACTGTGAGGCGGCTGCAGGCGCGTATTGTGAAGGCAACCCAGGCCGGGGACTGGCGCAGGGTGAAAGCCCTGCAACGATTCCTGACCCGCTCGTTCGCCGGCAAAGCGGTCGCCGTCAAGCGAGTGACCGAGAACCAAGGCAAGAACACTCCGGGGGTAGATCGGAAGATTTGGTCGAACCCGGAGACGAAGCGCCAGGCCATTGAAACACTGGGCAGGCGCGGCTACCGGCCGCTGCCGCTGAGGAGGGTGTACATCCCGAAAGCCAATGGCAAGATGCGTCCCTTGGGCATACCCACCCTGCACGATCGGGCGCAGCAAGCGCTGCATCTGCTCGCGCTCGCGCCCGTGGCCGAAACGCTGGCGGACCGGAACTCCTACGGATTCCGGCCCGAGCGCGCGACGGCCGACGCCATCTGCCAGTGCCACACGGTGCTGTCGGGGCACGACAAGGCGCAGTGGGTGCTGGAGGGAGACATCAAAGGCTGTTTCGACCACATCAGTCACGACTGGCTGGTCGCCAACGTCTGCATGGACAAGGAGATCCTTCGGAAATGGCTGAAAGCCGGGTATGTCGAGAGCGGAAGACTCTTTCCGACAACGGCGGGGACGCCCCAGGGCGGAATTATCTCGCCGACGTTGGCTAACTGCACCTTGGACGGACTGGAAGCGGCGCTGGAGGCCCGATTCGGGTCGAAGGGCAACCGCAAGGCCGGAAAGAACAAGGTCAAT
The DNA here is from genome assembly GCA_963823455.1 of uncultured beta proteobacterium. Taxonomy (GTDB): domain Bacteria; phylum Pseudomonadota; class Gammaproteobacteria; order Burkholderiales; family Rhodocyclaceae; genus CAVPDA01. The sequence goes on along the minus strand of CAWGLO010000028.1, from coordinate 232,735 downwards.
CTGGTGCGCTATGCGGACGACTTCATCATCACCGGCAGCTCGAAAGAATTGCTGGAGGGCGAAGTCAAACCCTTGGTGGAAGCGTTTCTCGCCACCCGGGGCCTGGAGATCTCGCAAGAGAAGACCCGGATCACGCATGTCGCCGAAGGGTTCGATTTCCTGGGCCAGCGGGTGAGGAAGTTCGGGACGGCAATCATCATCACGCCGTCCAAGAAGAACGTCCAAGCCTTCAAGGCCAAAGTGAAGTCGATTTTTGCCGCGCAGAAGACCGCGCTGCAGGAGAGCCTGATCGCGCAGCTCAACCCTGTCGTTCGGGGGTGGGCCAATTATCACCGCGCGGTCAGCGCCTCGCAGACTTTCGCAGCGATCGACGCCTGGCTGTGGAGAAAGACGTGGCAGTGGGCCAAGCGACGGCACCCGAACAAGAGCGCCGGTTGGACCAAATCGAAATACTTTGGGACAATCGGGCAGCGCAACTGGGTGTTCGTTTCACGGACCAGCGACTCGGATGGCCGGCGCAAGAGCGTGACCCTGGTGAAAGCCAGCGACACGAAGATCCGCCGGCATACGAAAATCAAGGGCGAAGCGAATCCGTTCGACCCGCAATGGGAGACCTACTTTGAGGACCGGCTCGGTCTGAAGATGCAAGGCTCCCTGACGGGAAGGCGCAAGCTGCTGTACCTTTGGTGGAGCCAGAACAAGCGGTGCGTGTTGTGCGACGAGCCGATCACGACGGAAACCGGATGGCATGTGCATCACCGGACACCTCGCGATCAGGGCGGCAGCGACGCGTATGCGAATCTGGCGCTGTTACATCCGAACTGCCACCGTCAGCTTCATGCCAACGGTTGGAAGTTGGAAACCGGGTCCCTTTAGTGGGAGCCTTTGAGAGGCTTGAGCCGGGTGCGGGGAAACTCGCACGCCCGGTTCTTAGGGGAGGGTGACGCAGCAATGCGTCATCCTTACCCGACAAAGCGAGGGCGACCCGGTCCGCGCGAGCTGATCGGGTTTTGAGTTTATATGAGCCTCTACAGCGATCATCAGACCATCGGCCTCGTCGAAGCGCAGCGCCTGCACTTCGGCGACCCGCTGCGCCTGCGCAGCGGCGCCATGATGCCGGCCTACGATCTGGTCTACGAGACCTACGGCCGGCTCAACGCGGCCAAGTCCAACGCCATTCTTGTCTGTCATGCCCTGTCGGGCACCCATCACGTGGCCGGCCGCTATGCCGACAATCCGAAGAACATCGGCTGGTGGGACAACATGATCGGTCCCGGCCAGCCGCTCGATACCGAACGCTTCTTCGTCGTCGGCGTGAACAATCTCGGCGGCTGCCACGGCTCCACCGGACCGTCCAGCGACCAATCCCGCCAGCGGCAAGCCCTGGGGCGCCGATTTCCCGGTGGTGACGGTGGAGGACTGGGTGCATGCCCAGGCGCGGCTGGCCGACCGCCTGGGCATCGACAGTTGGGCGGCGATCGTCGGCGGCAGCCTGGGCGGCATGCAGGCGCTGCAATGGACCCTGCTCTACCCGCAGCGCATACGCCACGCCCTGGTGATCGCGGCGGCACCCAAGTCTGACGGCCGAGAACATCGCCTTCAACGACGTGGCGCGGCAGGCCATCCTCACCGACCCGGAATTCCACGGCGGGCATTTCTACGACCACGGCGTGAGGCCGGTGCGCGGGCTGCGGCTGGCGCGCATGCTGGGCCACATCACCTATCTGGGCGACGACCAGATGGCGGAGAAGTTCGGCCGCGTGCTGCGCGCCGGCAGCTTCCAGTACGGCTTACGACGTCGAGTTCGAGATCGAGTCCTACCTGCGCTACCAGGGCGACAAGTTCGCGAGCTACTTCGACGCCAACACCTACCTGCTGATGACCAAGGCGCTGGACTATTTCGACCCCGCCCATCATTGCGACGGCGACCTGGTGGCGGCGCTCGCTCCGGCCACGGCCGGCTTCCTCGTGGTGTCGTTCTCCACCGACTGGCGCTTCCATCCGGGGCGTTCGCGCGAGATCGTCAACGCCCTGATCGGCGCCGAAAAGAACGTCTCCTATGCGGAGATCGACTGCAAGTACGGCCACGACTCCTTTCTCATCGAGGACGCCCACTACCACGCCCTGGTGCGCGCCTACCTGGAGAACATCCGCCTATGAACGCCTCCGCCGTGCTCACCCGGCCCGACTACGAGGTCATCGCCGGCTGGATCAAGCCGGGGGAGCGGGTGCTCGACCTGGGCTGCGGCGACGGCTCCCTCATCCGCTACCTGAGCGAGACGCGCCAGGTGCGCGGCGTCGGCGTGGAGATCGACCCGCACAACGTGCTCGCCTCGATGCGCAACGGCATCAACGTCATCCAGATGCGACCTGGAAGCGGGGCTGGCCGATTTCGGCGACGGTTCGTTCACCCATGTGGTCATGTCGCAGTCGCTGCAGATGGTGCACCACACCGAGCAGATCCTGCGCGAGATGCTGCGGGTGGGCCGGGAGGCGGTGGTGAGCTTTCCGAACTTCGGCTACTACCGGCACCGCGAGGCCATCGCCGCAGGACGCATGCCGGTGTCGGAGAGCCTGCCCTACCAGTGGTACGACTCGCCCAACGTGCGCTTCTTCACCATCGCCGACTTCGAGGATCTGTGCGCCACCCGCGGCATCGACATCACCGAGAGCCGTGGGTTCGACGAAGGTCGGCAGGTGACCGACGACCCCAATCTCAACGCCAGCGTCGCGGTGTATCGGCTCGCCAGCGGCCGCTCCTGAAGGCCCGGCGGCGGCTCGCTGCGGGCTTCAGTCCGCGGCCGCCACCAGGCGCCGCACCGTATCGCGCATCATCCACACCGCCACCACGCCGGGGGCGGCGATGATCACCGAGAACAGGAAGAAGGCCGGCCAGCCGATCGATTCCGACAGCACTCCCGACACCGGGCTGACATAGATGCGGCCCACGGCGGCGAAGGCCGAGAGCAGCGCATAGTGGGTGGCGGTGTAGCGATGGCTGCACAGGCTCATGAGCAGGGCGACGAAGGCTGCCGTGCCCATGCCGCCGGAGATGTTCTCGAAGGCGATCACCGCCACCAGCATGAGGTCGATCTGCGACGCCTTGTCCAGGGAAACGATGCCCCAGTCGAAGGCTTGCAGCGTGACGCTGCCCCAGGCCCCCTTGCCCGATACCGCCAGCAGCCAGAATCCCAGGTTCGATACCAGTTGCAGCACGCCGAAGGCGAGCAGCGCCTGATCGAGGCGGATGCGCAGCATCACGGCGCCGGCGGCGAGGGCGCCGAATATGGTCAGCCACAGGCCGATGACCTTGTTGATGATGCCGACCTCGGCCTGGGTGAAGGCCATGCCCTTGATGAGGAAGGGGGTCGTCAGGCTTCCGGCGAAGGCGTCGCCGAGCTTGTAGAGCACGATGAGCAGCAGGAATGCCCAGGCGCCGGGTTGCCGGAAGTAGCCGGAGAGGGAACGATTGAGGGTCTCGAAGCCGGCCTTGCGCGCCGCCCACCACCCCAGGGGCAGGGCGGTCACGATGCCGGCCAGCACGAAGACGAGCCGGATCCACTTGTTGGGGTCGTCCGGATCGAGCCCCGCCGCCACCAGGATCCAGCGCGACAGGAGTGCACCCGCAATCACGCCGGCCATCATGGCGAGAAAGCCGAGGAACTCCCGTCCCGGGTCCGTTTCCAGGGGCCGCGATGCCTTGGGCAAAGGCGGCAGCAGCAGGAAGGACACCGCGGCGGCGGCCACCATGATGCCCGCCATGGTCAGGTAGACCCGCGGCCAGGAACCCCATTGCTCGGCCCAGATGAAGGCGATGCCCCCCGACAGGATCATCGCCAGGCGGTAGCCGAACACCGACAGCGATCCGCCCAGGCCGCGCTCGCGGGCCTCCAGCACGTCCGTGCGATAGGCGTCTACAACCACATCCTGCGACGCCGACAGGAAGGCGATGGCCAGGGCCGTCAGGGCGAACAGCCCCGGCTGCAGGGTCGGCGCCAGGCCCGACATCCACGCCAGCACCGCCGCCAGTGCCAACTGGCAGGTCACCAGCCAGCCCCGCCTCCGCCCCAGCAGCGGCGGCTCGAAGCGGTCCATCAGGGGCGCCCACAGAAACTTGAAGGTGTAGGGCATGCCCACCAGGCCGAGAAAGCCGATGGTGGCGATATCCACTCCATCCACCGTGAGCCAGGCCTGCATCGCCTGGCCGGTCAGGGCCAGCGGCAGACCCGAGGCGAAACCGAGGAACAGCACCGCGAACTGGCGGCGGAAGGCAGCGAGGGACGAGTGCAAGAACGGTCTCCGTTTCTTGTTCTGGCGTCGAAGCGCAACAGCGTCGTCTTGGGCGCGTCGCCGGAAATCGGCGCGATGCGATGTCGAGGTCTGGCTACGGGCGCGCCCCGGAGGGGGTCCGGGGCAGGCGGCGCTGTTCGACACCGGATCGGCGCGCACGGCGCGCCCTGCGTGCCGGCGACGACTGCGAAAGCGACCCGCCGACCTCCTTCACGCCGTCCGGCGCGGCTTGCCCTCGCGACGGTCCAGCAACCAGGCGATCAGAGGCAGGAACACGATCGAACCCGGGACCAGCAGAATCGCCAGATAGGGCGAGACATGGGCGAAGCGCCGCAGTCGCCAGTGCAGGTCGTGCCGCTCGTCCTTCTCCCAGCGCTGGCCGTTGCGCTGCTTCATCAATACCGGCAGCAGTCCGCTGATCTCATCATGATGTTCGACGATGCGCTCGCGCTCGCGCAGATGCCGGGCCAACAGGCGGCGGGCGCGCGCCCGCGTCCGGCTGCGCAGGGGCGAAGCGGGCGCCTGCGACGATGGTGAATCCTTCGACTGCGTTGACGTCGCCATCAGTGGGCGCGGGCGGCAAGGGGAAATTCGGCGATCGAGCGGCGCACCTGGCGTGCGACCTGCCAGGCGACGAGGCCGCGCTGCAACCAGCGCAAGACGGCTCGCGGACGCGCCACCAGCAGCACCACGGCGGCCCCCACCAGCCATTCCGGATGCTGCCGGACGTAGGCGATTCCCGCCTGCACCGTGTCGGCGGCAGAGAACAACGGGGCGAATTCGGTCAGGTCTCGGCGCAGCGAGAGCCGCTGCTCGGCGGACCTGAGTTGCAGGCGCTGCCGCTTGAGGGCGAGTTCGATGACGCGCGGATTCATGCTTCGTCGCGCAGGTTTTCGCGGTCGCGCGCCAGTTCGGCCAGGCTCGCCGCGAACAGCCGGGAGCCGGCGCGGGCGCGCCGCGCCGCCACGGCGGCGGCAACCACTCCGCATACCAGGAACACCGCGGTGAAGCCGCCGAGGGCGAGCAGCCGGTTGCTGTCCCACAGCAGCACGGTCAGGAACAGCGCCAGCAAAACGACGCCGAAACCGAGCAGGAAGAAGGCGGCACCGGCGAAGACCAGCACCGAGCCCAGCCGGAGCTTCTCCTCTTCGAGTTCGGTGCCGAGGAGCTCGATCCGGGTCTGCAGGATTGCGACGACGGTACCGGCCAACCGCCGCAATGAATGGGCCAAGCCCCCTGCGGGCCGGGCATTCATGGCGTCGGGAGTCAGCGGCGGCTGATCAGCAGCCCGACAAAAAAACCGACGCCGGCCGCAACCCCCACCGCACGCCACGGGTTGTCGCGCACGTAGTCGTCGGTGGCGCGGGCCATGGCCTTGGCATTGTCGCGCACCGCGAGTTCGGCATCGCCCAGCTTCTGTTTGGCGACGACGAGATGGTCCTGCACCCGGGCACGCAGTTCGGAGGCCTTGTCGCCGGCCTGGTTGGCGGTCAAGCGCAGCAGTTCTTCCGCGTCCGCCACCACCAGTCTGAAATCCGCTAACAGCTTGTCCTTGGTTACTCCCGTCATGTCGTTCATGGCTTCCTCCGTTTGGTGCAAGCGCCAGGGGCGACGCTCCGACTCATCAAAGCCTATCCATTATGCCTCAGCATCGCAATGAGGATGATCAAGCGCGCCGCAGAGCGTAGTCGATGGTGAGCGGGGCGTGGTCGCTGAAGCGCTCGTCCCTGTAAATGGCGGCCCGCCGGGCGCGCTCGGCGAAGCCGGGCGTGGCGATCTGGTAGTCGATGCGCCAGCCTACGTTTCTGGCCCAGGCCTGGCCGCGGTTGGACCACCAGGTGTATTGCTCGGGTGTCCGGATTCAGGCGACGGTAAACGTCCACCCAGCCGATGTCGTCGAATACCTTGCCGATCCATGCCCGTTCCTCCGGCAGGAAGCCGGAGTTCTTCCGGTTCGCGCGCCAGTTCTTCAGATCGATCTCCTTGTGGGCGATGTTCCAGTCGCCGCACAGCAGGACGTCCCGGCCGCCGGCGGCCAACTGGCGCAGCTGCGGCTAGAACCGCTCGAGAAAGCGGAACTTCGCCTGCTGCCGCTCCTCCGAACTGGAACCGGACGGCAGATACAGCGATACCACGGAGTAGGCGCCGAAATCGGCTTCGCAGATAGCGCCCTTCGCGGTCGAACTCCGGCAATCCCAGACCTTCCGTCACCGCCTTCGGCTTGCGCCGCGAGTAGATCGCCACCCCGCTGTAGCCCTTTTTCTCGGCACAGTGGAAGGAGGCGTGGAAGCCCGCAGGGGCAAGCATCGTGTCGTCCAGATCGCCCGCCTGCGCCTTGATCTCCTGCAGGCAGACGACGTCGGCGTCCTGGCGCTCCAACCAGGCAAAGAAACCCTTGCGGGCCGCGGAACGAATGCCGTTGAGATTGAGGGTGATGACGCGTAACATGCGGGCTCGGTCGTGACAGATACGGATTGACTGTGGATTTTAGCCGCGAATTCATCGCGTTCGCCTGCGACCGGGGAGTCCTGCGCTTCGGCCGGTTCAAGACCAAGGCCGGCCGCATGTCCCCGTATTTCTTCAATGCCGGGCTGTTCAACGACGGCGCGTCGCTGGCGCGTCTGTGCGACTTCTATGCCGAGGCGATCCTGGCTTCGGGCATCGCCTTCGACATGCTGTTCGGCCCCGCCTACAAGGGTATTCCGCTGGTGTCCGGCATTGCCATCGCCCTGGCGCAGCGCGGCCGCAACCTGCCGTTCCTGTTCAACCGCAAGGAAGCCAAGGACCACGGCGAAGGCGGCAGGCTGGTCGGGCGCCGATCCCAAGGGCCGGATCCTGATCGTCGATGATGTCATCTCGGCCGGCACCTCCGTGCGCGAGTCGGTGGAGCTGATCCGCGCCGCCGGCGCCCGGCCCTGCGGCGTGGTGATCGCGCTCGACCGCATGGAACGCGGCCAAGGCGAGCTGTCGGCGGTGCAGGAAGTGGAACGCAGCTTCGCCATGCCGGTCGTAAGCGTAGCGACTCTCGACGATCTGGTCGCGTACCTGGCGGCTCGCCCGGAACTGACGCCCGACCTGGAATCCGTACAGGAATATCGCGCCATCTACGGCATTGCCCATGCACCTGCAATCTAGCTTGCTCCTCGCCTTCGCGGCCGTGCTGGCCGCTGATCCGGCCCATGCCGCGCGCAACACCTATTGCTGCAACGACGAGAACGGCCGTCAGGTGTGCTCCGACATCCTGCCCCAGCCGTGCTGGGATCGCGCCTACCGCGAGATCGACGAACGCGGCATCACGGTGCGCCGCGTCGAGGCGCCGCTGACGCGGGAACAGCGCGCCCAGCGCGAGGCCGAACTGCGACAGAAGAAAGAGCAGGAGCGCCTGGCGAAGGAAGAGCGCATGCGCAACCAGGCGCTGCTTGATGCCTACGGCAGCGAAAAGGACATCGAGGCGGTGCGCGACCGCACGGTGCGGGAAATCGAGAAGAGCCTGCAACTGGCGAACGAGAGCTATGCCGAGGCGGCCGGACGCCAGAAGGAGCTGTCCGACGAGATGCAGTTCTACCGCAACAAACCGGCGCCGAAGGCGCTGCTCGACGCCATGAAGGACAACGAATCGGAACTCCGCGCCCACGCCAGCGTCATCGAATCGAAGCAGAAGGAGATCGATGCCGTGCGCGCCAAGTACGACGAAGAGCGGCGCCGCTACATCGAACTGACGCGCCGCGCCGCATCGCCTCCGGCGCAGAAGTAGGGGCGCTTTACCGGCTCGCGGCTTGGAGTTTCAGCAGACATGGCGCCCGGCCGGGCGCCGGTCACGGAAGTCACCGTAGGGCGGGCCGTGCCCGCCGTTCTGCAGTGCGATCCAAGCCCGGCGGCGGGCGCGGCCCGCCCTACACGAGCTTGCTGCGCAGCAGATCGTTCACCTGCTGCGGATTGGCCTTGCCCTTGGTTGCCTTCATCACCTGGCCGACGAGGGCGTTGAAGGCCTTTTCCTTGCCGGCGCGGAATTCCTCGACCGACTTCCGGATTGGCAGCGAGCACTTCGTCGATCAGCCGTCTCGATGGCTCACGCTGTCGGAGATCTGCTTCAGGCCCTTTGCTCGCGAGCGTTCACCGATGTCATCAGCCTCGCGCGTCAGCCTGCGTTGCCGCTCCACAAGCGCGATCGAATACCTCCTTCGCCAATATCGTCGGAAGACTTGTCCGTGGCGATCTCGGCAGATGAGTTCCGCGCAAGCTGATTAGGCGTCACGGGGAATCTCGGCGATGTTGCCTGCCTTCGCGGTTCAGATACTCCCGGCACGTTCCTTGATACCCAGTCGCCGCCAGTTGCCACAGCGATCAGTTGGCGTCAGATCTCTGCCTGGCCGGCTGCAGCCGCAGCTACCGCCGCCTCGAAATATGCGTGCCACTGCGCGCGATCCTGTCAGCGTCGTGGCGTCGTAGGACGACAGGCCGTACTCGCGCTGGAAGCGCTCGCGCATCTGCTGCGGCAGTTCGGGCAGGGCCGCCCGGACTTCCTCGATCCAGGCCGGGGAGATTTCCAGCGGCAGCAAATCCGGGTCGGGAAAGTAGCGGTAGTCGTGAGCCTCCTCCTTGGAGCGCATGGAGCGCGTCTCGTCGCGGTCCGGATCGTAGAGCCGCGTTTCCTGCACGATGCTGCCGCCGTCCTCGATGATTTCGATCTGGCGGCCGGCCTCGTATTCGATGGCGCGTTCGAGGAAGCGGAAGGAGTTGAGGTTCTTGATCTCGCAGCGGGTGCCGAGCTTGTCGTCGCCCTTGCGCCGCACCGAGACGTTGGCGTCGCAGCGGAAGCTGCCTTCCTGCATGTTGCCGTCGCAGATGTCGATCCAGGTGACCAGAGCGTGCAGCGCCTTGGCATAGGCCACCGCTTCCTGGGCGCCGCGCAGCTCGGGCTCGGACACGATTTCCAGCAGCGGCGTGCCGGCGCGATTGAGATCGATCCCCGATTTTCCCTGGAAGTCCTCGTGCAGCGACTTGCCCGCGTCTTCCTCGAGATGGGCGCGGGTGAGGGCGACCACCTTTTGCCGATCGCCGACCTGGATGGTGACCGTTCCACCGGAAACCACCGGCAGCTCGTACTGGCTGATCTGGTAGCCCTTGGGCAGGTCGGGGTAGAAGTAGTTCTTGCGCGCAAACACGGAGCGCGGCGCCACGCGCCCGCCCACCGCCAGGCCGAAGCGGATGGCGCGCTCCACGGCGCCGCGGTTCAGCACCGGCAGCACGCCGGGCAGGGCGATATCCACCGCGCACGCCTGCACGTTGGGTTCGGCACCGAACGCGATCGAGGCGCCGGAGAAGATCTTCGACCGCGTCGAAAGTTGGGCGTGGGTCTCGATGCCGACGACGATTTCCCAGTTCGCTCTTGCGTCCATGCAGGAGTTCCTCGCGCGCCCGGGTTCAGCCGCAACTGCCATTGCGTGAATTCGCCAGGATCGGCCACAGATAGGTATACGCGTCGCCGGAACACATCTTCTGGCAGTTGTTGAAGGCCACCGTCACGCGGCTGCCCTGTTCCCACATGTGCACGACGCAGGACGAGCCGTTTGCCCTCAGGGCCACGTTGGGCAGGGTCGCGGTCTGGCGGAAATCCTTGAGGTCGAAGCGGCACACGCCCTTGTTCGGAACGTCGACGCGCGCCTCGAAGGCCTTGACGTCGGCGCCGGCGACCTTCAGCTTCATGACGCCGCGGTAGCCGGTCGGATCCTTGAAGGAACAGTCGGCGGCGACGTTCAGCGCCCGCGTCGGGATCGGCGGCGGCTTCTGCTTCTGGGCGGAGGACCGCTCCTGCGCTGGCGCCGGTGTCGGCCGTTCGACGCTGGCACAACCGCCGATGGCCAGCGCGAGCGCGAAAGCGGTCCAGGCCGGGGCAGAGCGCCCGATGCGCAGTGGAACGACTCTCATGGCGTCCTCCCTTCGGCCGGCGCCCGCAGATGCCAGTCGGTGGCGAGTTGATACTGGTGGGCAGCGTTTAGCATGCGCGCCTCGTCGAAATAGTTGCCGATGATCTGCAGTCCGACCGGCAGATCGTTCGCGCCGAAGCCGCAGGGCACCGACATGCCCGGGCAGGCCGGCGAGGTTGACGGCGATGGTGTAGATGTCGGACAGGTACATCTGCACCGGGTCGGCGCTCCTGGCGCCGAAGGCGAAGGCGACGGTGGGCGAGGTCGGGCCCATGATGACGTCGCAGTGCCGGAAGGCGTCGACGAAATCCTGGGCGATGAGCCGGCGCAGCCGCTGCGCCTGCAGGTAGTAGGCGTCGTAGTAGCCGTGGGACAGCACGTAGGTGCCGATCAGGATGCGGCGCTTGACCTCGGCGCCGAAACCCTGCGCCCGGCTCTTGCAGTACATGTCGATCAGGTCGTCGTACTCCGGCGCGCGATAGCCGTAGCGCACGCCGTCGAAGCGCGACAGGTTGCTGGAGGCCTCGGCCGGCGCCAGCACGTAATACACCGGAATCGACAGCTGCATGTTGGGCAGGCTGATATCGACCGTGACCGCGCCCAGCCTGCGGTACTGGGCGATGGCCTGCGTCCACGGCCGTGGCGCACGTCCGGCGCCATGCCCTCGGCGAAGAACTCCTTCGGCAGGCCGATGCGCAGGCCGGCGAGGGGCTGGTCGAGGCTGCGCGCCATAGTCCTCCGGCGGCCGCTCGAGGCAGGTGGAATCGCGGGCATCGAAGCCCGCCATGACATTCAGCAGCCGGGCGCAGTCCGCGGCCGACTTCGCCATCGGTCCGCCCTGGTCGAGCGACGAGGCGAAGGCGATCATGCCGTAGCGCGAGACGACGCCGTAGGTAGGCTTGAGGCCGGTGATGCCGGTGAGCGCTGCCGGCTGGCGGATCGAACCGCCGGTGTCGGTGCCGGTGGCGGCAGGGGCGAGCCGGGCCGCCACCGCCGCCGCCGAACCTCCCGACGATCCGCCCGGCACCGTCAGCGGGTTCCAAGGGTTCTTGCACCGGGCCGAACCAGGAAGTCTCGTTGCTCGACCCCATGGCGAACTCGTCCATGTTGGTCTTGCCGAGAATGACGCAGCCGGCGCTGTTCATCCGCTCGACGACATGGGCGTCGTAGGGCGCGACGAAGTTGGACAGCATGCGCGAACCGCAGGTGGTGAGCCAGCCGCGGGTGAGGAAGATGTCCTTGTGGGCGACCGGCACCCCGGTCAGGGGCGTCGCGTCGCCCGCCGCGATGCGCGCGTCGGCCGCGCGCGCCTGCGCCAGGCTGCGCTCCCGATCGACGCTGATGAAGGCGTTGAGTTCCGGGTTGAGCCGCTCGATGCGGTCGAGGTAGAGCGAGGTCAGTTCGACGCTGGAGATCTTCTTCTGCGCCAGGGCGGCGGACAGTTCGGACAGGCTGGCGTGGATCATCGGACGGGAACGAGGACAGGCGCGCACCTGCGCCGCGATGAGCGCGATGCGATGGATGCATGCCGCCCCCGGCCGGGGGCGTGCGTCCGCGCGCCGGGCCGTCGCATCATTCGATCACCTTCGGCACCAGATAAAGGCCCGCCTCGACCTCGGGCGCAACCTGCTGGAACGCGTCGCGCTGGTCGGATTCGGTCACGACATCCTCGCGCAGGCGCTGGGCCACGTCCTGGGCATGGGCCATCGGTTCGACGCCGCGCGTGTCCACCGCCTGCATCTGCTCGATCAGGGCGAAGATGTCGTTGAGTTCCTTGCGGGTCTTTTCCGCCTCCGCGGCGGAGATGTCGATGCGGGCGAGGTGCGCGATGCGATGCACCTGGTCGAGAGTGAGGGACATGGAAATCCGTGAGGCTTAAAACCAAAGGCGTGATAGGGTATCATACCCGTTTAACTTTTCCCCACGTCCCATGGGGACAGTCAGTGATGATCGGATTCCTTCGCTCCTACTTCTCCACCGACCTGGCGATCGACCTCGGCACCGCCAACACGCTGATCTACGTGCGCGGGCGCGGCATCGTGCTGGACGAGCCGTCGGTGGTTGCCATTCGCACCGAGGGCGGACCCAACGCCAAGAAGACGATTCAGGCGGTCGGCCACGCCGCCAAGCAGATGCTCGGCAAGACCCCCGGCAACATCACCGCCATCCGCCCGATGAAGGACGGCGTCATCGCCGACTTCACCGTCACCGAGCAGATGCTCAAGCAGTTCATCAAGAAGGTGCACGACTCGCGCCTGTTCTCGCCCAGCCCGCGCATCATCATCTGCGTGCCCTGCGGCTCGACCCAGGTGGAGCGGCGCGCCATCCGCGAGTCGGCGCTCGGCGCCGGGGCGAGCCAGGTGTACCTGATCGAGGAGCCGATGGCGGCCGGCATCGGTGCCGGGCTGCCGGTGGCGGAGGCGACCGGTTCGATGGTGGTGGACATCGGCGGCGGCACCACCGAGGTGGGAGTCATTTCCCTCGGCGGCATGGTCTATGCGGGCTCGGTGCGGGTCGGCGGCGACAAGTTCGACGAGGCCATCATCAACTACATCCGCCGCAACTACGGCATGCTGATCGGCGAGACCACCGCCGAGAACATCAAGAAGGAGATCGGCTCCGCCTTCCCCGGCTCCGAAGTGCGGGAAATGGAAGTCAAGGGCCGCAACCTGGCCGAAGGCATTCCGCGCAGTTTCACCATCTCCTCCAACGAGATCCTGGAGGCGCTCACCGATCCGCTGAACAGCATCGTCAGCGCCGTCAAGTCGGCGCTCGAGCAGACGCCGCCGGAACTCGGCGCCGACATCGCCGAGCGCGGCATGGTGCTGACCGGCGGCGGCGCGCTGCTGCGCGACATCGACCGGCTGCTGATGGAGGAAACCGGCCTGCCGGTGATCGTCGCCGAGGATCCGCTGACCTGTGTCGTGCGCGGCTCCGGCATGGCGCTGGAGAAGATGGACAAGCTCGGCAGCATCTTTGCCAGCGAGTAGGTCTTCGCCAGCCGGGCGCGGGTGCCGCGTCCGGTGCCGCTTCCAGAACCTAGTCCGACATGTCGGTCGTCGGCCATCCGCCGCCACCGTTCTTCAGCCGCGGACCGGCGCCGCTCGCGCGCTTCGTCTTTTTCGTCACGCTCTCCCTCGCCCTGCTGGTCGTCGATCTGCGGCTGCAATACCTCGAAGTGCTGCGGCAGGCGATCGGCAGTGATCACTTACCCGCTGCAGCGAGTCGCGTACACCCCGGTGGCCGGGCTGCGCGGCATCGGCGGTTATTTCTCGACTGTCAGCGGCCTGCAGGAGGAGAACGGCCGCTACAAGCGCCAGCAGGTGGAACTGGCGGGCACGCTGCTGCGCCAGCAGCAACTGGAGCAGGAGAACCAGCGCCTGCGCAGCCTGCTCGACATGAAGCGAGCGCCAGCCGGCCAAGGGCGTCGTCGCCGAGATTCCCTACAGCGCGAGGACCCGTTCTCGCGCAAGGTGATCATCGACAAGGGCTCCCAGCAGGGCATCGCCGCCGGCCAGGCGGTGATCGACGAGGGCGGCGTGATCGGTCAGGTGACGCGCGTGTTTCCGCTGCAGAGCGAGGTGACGCTGATCACCGACAAGGACCAGGCGGTGCCGGTGCAGGTGGTGCGCAACGGCCTGCGGGCGGTCATGTTCGGCTCCGGCGGCGGCATGCTGGAACTGCGCTTCCTTGCCGCCAACGCCGACGTGCAGAATGGCGACGTGCTGGTCACCTCCGGCCTCGACGGCGTCTTCCTGCCCGGCCTGCCGGTGGCCAAGGTGGCACGGGTGGAGCGCGACAACGTCTATGCCTTTGCCCGCATCCTGTGTGCACCTTCGGGTGGCGTCGAGCAGCACGGCCAGGTGCTGGTGCTGGGGCCGCGCGAGGCATTGCCGACGCCGCCGGAGGAGGTGAAGCAGCCGGAAAAGCCTCCCGTCAAGGCGAAGAGGGTAAAGCGGAAGGAGTGAGCTGACCCATGCAACCGACCCACAGTTCGCGCCGCATCCTGCTGCCGGTCCGGTCCGGCTTCATCCTGTTCAGCCTGATCGTCGCGCTGTTCCTGAACCTGATCCCGACCGGGCGCTTTCCCGCGATCCCCGACTGGGTGGCGCTGGTGCTCGCCTTCTGGTGCGTGCGCGAACCGCTGAGGGTCGGCATGGGCGCCGCCTTCCTGCTGGGCCTGATCATGGACGTGTCGCAGGGCGCGCTGATGGGCCAGCATGCCCTTGCCTACGTGCTGCTGGCGTTTCTCGCTTCCAGTCTGTCGCGGCGCATCCTCTGGTTCCCCTTGTTCCAGCAGGCGCTGCATGTATTGCCGATGCTGCTGGTGATGCAGAGCGCGATGGTGCTGGCGCGGCTTCTCGGCGGTGCGGAGTTTCCCGGATGGAGCTATCTTCCTGTCGAGCATCGTCGCCACCCTGCTGTGGGTGCCGCTCACCTACCTGCTGCTGCTGCCGCAGTTCCGGCCGGTCGAGAAGGATGAGAATCGACCGATCTGACGATCCGCTTCCGCGTCCGGCGCTCCGCTTGCCTGCCTTCGGCGTGGCAGCGGCGGGGACGGCGAAGACCCGCCGTCGCGCGGCGGACTGACCCGTGCGCCCCGCGAATTTCTCAATCCCGAGCACGAGTTGCAGGGCTTCCGCACGCGCCTGGGCGTCGCGGCGTTCGTGGTGCTGGCGGCGTTCGGCGCTTTGCTGGCGCGCTTCGTCTAGCTGCAGGTGGTGCAGCACGACTACTACCAGACCCGGGCCGAGGACAACCGCATCTCGCTGGTGCCGATCGTTCCCAATCGCGGCCTGATCCTCGACCGCAACGGCGTGGTGCTGGCGCGCAACTATTCGGCCTACACGCTGGAGATCACTCCCGGCAAAGTGGATGACCTGGAGGCCACCATCGACGAACTGGCCGGCCTGGTCGACATCCAGCCCAAGGATCGCAAGCGCTTCCGCAAGATGCTCGAGGAGAGCAAGACTTTCGAGAGCATGCCGATTCGCACCCGGCTGAGCGACGAAGAGGTCGCCAGGTTCGCCGCCAACCGCTACCGCTTTCCCGGCGTCGACATCAAGGCCCGCCTGTTCCGCCAGTACCCGCGAGCGCGAGTTGGCGTCGCATGTGATCGGCTACATCGGCCGCATCAACGAGAAGGAGCTGGAAGCGCTGGAGGAATCGGAGCAGGACGCCAACTATCGCGGCACCGACCATATCGGCAAGACCGGCCTCGAGAAGAGCTACGAGTTCGACTTGCATGGCGAGTCGGGCTACGAGCGAGGTCGAGGTCGATGCCGGCGGCCGCGCCGTGCGCACGCTCAACCGCACGGCGCCGGTATCCGGCAACAATCTGATGCTGACCATCGACGCCAAGTTGCAGGAGATCGCCGAGAAGGCCTTCGGCGACCGCCGCGGCGCTCTGGTGGCGATCGAGCCGGCCACCGGCGGCGTCCTGGCCTAGTGTGCAATCCCAACTTCGATCCGAACCTGTTCGTCGACGGCATCAACCCGGAAAACTGGGACGTGCTCAACAACTCGCCCGACAATCCGATGGTCAACCGGGCGCTCAACGGCGCCTATCCGCCCGGCTCGACCTTCAAGCCCTACATGGCGCTGGCAGCGCTGACCTGGGCAAGCGCACGCCGCAGCAGACGATCCCCGATCCCGGCTTCTTCATTTTCGGCGACCACACCTTCCGCGACGACAAGAAGGGCGGCCACGGCACGGTGGACATGTACAAGTCGATCGTCGTGTCCTGCGACACCTACTACTACATGCTGGCCAACGACCTGGGCATCGACAACATCGCCAATTTCATGCGCCAGTTCGGCTTCGGCCAGCGCACCGGCATCGACATTCGCGGGCGAGTCGGAGGGCGTGCTGCCGTCCCAGGAATGGAAGAGCCAGCGCTTCAAGCATCCCGAGCAGCAGAAATGGTACGCCGGCGAAACCATCTCCATCGGCATCGGCCAGGGCTACAACGCCTACACGCCGATCCAGCTGGCCCAGGCCATGGCCACCCTCGCCAACAACGGCGTCATGTACCGGCCGCATCTGGTCAAGTACATCACGAACGCCCAGACGGGCGAAAAGAGCGCCGTCGCCGCCGAGCCGGTCCGCACCATCCCGCTGCAAGCAGGAGCACATCGA
This sequence comes from uncultured beta proteobacterium, assembly GCA_963823455.1. Classification (GTDB taxonomy): domain Bacteria; phylum Pseudomonadota; class Gammaproteobacteria; order Burkholderiales; family Rhodocyclaceae; genus CAVPDA01. The sequence goes on along the minus strand of CAWGLO010000028.1, from coordinate 216,380 downwards.
CGTCATCAAGAAGGCCATGGTCGGCGTGAACAAGGAGGGCACCGGCGCGCGCGCCTTCGCCGGCGCGGAATACGTATCGGCCGGCAAGACCGGCACCGCGCAGGTGTTCTGCCTGAAGGGCGAGAAGTACGCGAAGGGCGGGTCAAGGAGGAGCTGCGCGACCACGCCCTGTTCATCGCCTTCGCGCCGGCCGACCAGCCGAAGATCGCGCTGGCCGTGCTGGTCGAGAACGGCGGCTTCGGCGCCCAGTCGGCGGCGCCGATCGCGCGCCAGGTGCTCGACTACTACCTGCTCGGCAAGATGCCGGCAGGCGGCGGCCGGCGAGGACGACGAGCGCGGAGGCCGACGTTGAATAGGCTGCGCACGCTGCTGCAGCGCCTGCTGGCGCCGATCGATCGCGCCGCTGATGATGATCACGGCGCTGCTCATCGCTGCTATCGGCCTGGTGGTGCTGGCCAGCGCCAGCAACGACAGCCCGGCGCGCTTCGACAGCCAGCTCATGAACATGGGCGTCGCGCTGGTGCTCATGTGGGTCGTGGCGCAGATTCCGCCGCAGACGCTGATGCACCTGGCGCTGCCGATCTATGTCGGCGGCGTGCTGCTGCTGATCGCCGTCGCCCTGTTCGGCGACGTGACCAAGGGCGCGCGGCGCTGGCTCAACCTCGGCTTCACGCGCATCCAGCCCTCCGAAATCATGAAGATCGCCATGCCGCTGATGCTGGCCTGGTATTTCCACAAGCGCGAGGCGCTGCTGCGCCTGCGCGACTACGGCGTCGCCGCCCTGATCCTGCTCGGTGCCGATGGCGCTGATCGCCCGCCAGCCCGACCTCGGCACCGCCATCCTGGTGCTGGCGGCCGGCTTCTATGTGATCTTCTTCGCCGGCCTGCCCTGGAAGATCATTGTCGGCCTGGTCGTCGCCGGCGCTCGCCAGCCTGCCCGCTGGTCTGGTCCCTGCTGCACGACTACCAGCGCAACCGCATCCTGACCCTGCTCGACCCGGAGCAGGACCCGCTCGGCAAGGGCTTCCACATCATCCAGTCCACCATCGCCATCGGCTCCGGCGGCATCATCGGCAAGGGCTGGCTGCACGGCACGCCAGGCGCACCTCGAATTCATTCCGGAACGCCACACCGACTTCATCTTCGCCGTGCTGTCCGAGGAGTTCGGCCTGATCGGCAACGTCGTCCTGCTGATCGCTCTACGCGCTGCTGATCGGGCGCGGCCTGATGATCGCCGCCAACGCGCCGACCCTCTTCTCGCGCCTGCTGGCCGGCGCGCATCACGCTGATCTTCTTCACCTACGCCTTCGTGAACATGGGCATGGTCAGCGGCATCCTGCCGGTGGTCGGCGTGCCGCTGCCCTTCATCAGCTACGGCGGCACGGCGCTGGTGACGCTGTTCCTCGGCATCGGCATCCTGATGAGCATCAGCCGCAACCGCATGCTGGTGCAGAAATAGCGACGCCGATCCCGGCGCGGTGATTCAACCCACGGCGAGCTTGCCGAGGGCCGCCACGTCGCAGCGGCAGCGGTCGTGATGCTCGTCCGGCACCTGGATCAGACCCGCGCGCCGGAACTCCGCGATGACGCGGCTGGTGGTTTCCGTGGTCAGGCCGAGCAGGGCACCCATCTCCTCGCGGGTGAGCAGGGGAGACTCGTTGTGGTCGCTCTTCTCGGTGAGGAACAGGAGCAGCCGCGCAACGCGGGCGTGGGCGGCACCGGTGGACAGGTCCGTCAGGAAGGTGTCGGCCAGATCGATGCTGTCCTGATATTTCTCCAGCAGCCGGCCGACGAATTCCGGGTGGCCGCGGTTGTAGTCCCGCACCAGCGCGGCCGGCACGCGGCAGACCTCGGACCTGGACATGGCGACGGCGGTGCGCCGATAGGGCACCGACACCAGGGAGGCCATCCCGATGCTGTCGCCGGTGCGGGCGAGTCCGACGATGCGCTCCACTCCGCTGGACGAATAGCGCACCAGCTTGATCAGGCCGAAGCGGACGATGTAGATGAACTCGCCCATATGCCCCATGTTGTAGATGACTTCCTTCGGCTCGAAGGCGCTGATGTGGAACGACGCGAGCAAGTCAGCGCGCTGGGCGCGGTCGACCCCGGCGAACAGGTCGATGTGCCGGGCCGCACAGGTGGCGCAGTTGACCGGGGTTGCGGGGCGAAAGATGCGCGGGATGTGGTGCGACATGGAGTTCTTGTCCGATCGTCCTGGAGTTATCGGCAGCGGCGGTTTGGTCTTTCGGGGGGTCGGACAAGGGCCGTCAACCGGCACAAGGCCGGCCCGCCTCCTGGGCGATACATGCGGTGCAATTTCAGGGTGCTTGATGTCGGCACCAAGCCCTCCGCCGATGGTTGCACGGTCAAAAAATGTTGCTAATTTGCCACAATCATACCGCCACGGTTTGCGAATTGCCTGAATGGCGAAGGATAATTAGACGATTCAAATATGCCATGTTGCCACATAAGGCAGTCGCGGCGTCGGTCGGCCGCGGAAGATCTCGTCACGGCGAGTGGTCCGGGGATCTGCAGATCAACAAAGGGGAGCAACAACATGTACAAGATCGCATCCGCACGCGGAGTCGCCATCGCAGTCTGCGCGCTCGCCGCCTGCCAATCCGCAATGGCTCAGGAGCCAGCACCGGAGCCGGCACCAGCGCCAGCGAAGGAGCAGCCGCTGCAGGAACCCAAGTCCGACGCAGGGGTCGCGCCGATGCGCCGCGTGGTGCGCTCGGACCAGACTCCCGCATCCTCCGGTCCCTGGCGCGCCGGCGGCTTCCTCCTCTACCCGGAGATCAGTGCGACCTACATGCAGGACAGCAACGTGTTCGCGACCAAGAGCGATCGCATCAGCGACTGGGCGATGATCTACACGCCGGCGCTGTGGGTGAATTCCGATTGGGACCGGCATGCGCTGAATTTCCAGGCTGGGGCGGATGTTACCGACTACAACAGTCAGAAGGACGAGAACACGAATGACTGGCGCGTGAGCGGCGAAGGCCGCTACGACTTCACGAACGATCTCAACGCCTATGGCGGCCTGCGCTATGCGCGCGAGCACCTGGACCGGGAAGACAAGGATGCGAGCAACGGCGCCGAGCCGACCGTCTATTACAACGCCCGCGCCTATGCCGGCGTGTTCCGCCAGTTCGATGCCTGGTCGGTGCGCATCGCCGGTTCGGCGCAGAACCTGGACTACGACGACGTACCGGGCTCGGAAGGCAACACCATCAACAACGACGATCAGGACCGGGACCGCTACACCCTCGGCATCCGCGCAGGTTACGGCTTTTCGGCGCGCACGGAGGGCTTCGCGCAGGCGGCCCTCGACAACCGGCGCTACCAGAACCTCGACGACGTCGCCGAAGTGTTCCCGGTACAGGCCGGCGGCCTGAAGCGCGATTCGGACGGCTATCGGCTGCTGCTGGGAGCGCGCTACAGCCTTCCGGGAAAGTTGAAGGCGGAGGGCTTCGTCGGCTACCTGAATCAGGACTACGAGGACTCCCGGCTCGCCGACGTCTCGAAGCCGGCCTTCGGCGGAAATCTGATCTGGCAGGCAGCGGAAAACACGAAGTTGAGCCTGTTTCTCGATCGCACCGTGGAGGAGACCAACACCAATACCTCGACCGTGTCGGTCGTCCTGGTACCCGAAGGCGCCGTGATCCAGCCGGTACTGACCGGCATCGCTTCGAGCTACCTCAACACCTACATCGGGGCGACGCTGGACCAGCGCCTGAACCCCAGCCTCGGCCTTTACGGCAATGCCTCCTTCTCGCGCAGCGACTATCAGGGCATCGACCGCGTCGATGACTACACCGGCGTAGGGATAGGGATGTGGTATCGGGCAGCCAAGTACCTTTACCTCGATGGCAGCTACAACTACCGCTACCTGCTGTCCACCGACGATACGCAGAACTTCGACCGCAATCAGTTCTTCCTGCGCTTCACCATCCCCTTGATTCCATGAGCGGGCCGGCGTGAGCTGATCCGGCCTTGCACGAAAATCCGGCCCGCGGGCCGGATTTTTGTTTTTCGACTCCCCGCCCGCAATCAAGCCGACGGAGCGGCCCCTGCGACAATTGGCCGCACTTCGTAAGGCATTGTTTCTACTTAGTTACCAAGACTTGTAGGTTTTTGTCCTACAGCGATTGCGAATTCGCAATGAGCATCTTAGCAACGATCCCTAATATGCGAACCGAGAGTTGAGTCCGGCTTGCAGTTCATTCGGTCCGAGCCGGGCGCGATTCGGGTCCAGTGAAAAAAAGCCGGTGGGGGAATATGGGCCCCTGGCTGGCGCAAGTAGCGGAGGTCAAAATGAAAACCCGTAGAGCTACGCTCAAGTCCTTCATCGCCGCCAATGCAGCCGTATTCGCAATGCTTGCTGCCCCGGCGGCAGTCGATCATTTCTATTCCACCGATCTCGGCATGATGCCCGCCGCGTACGCGGGCGACAGCGTGCCGAAAGGCCAGGCCGGCAAGCCCGCTGGCAAGGGTCACCAAGGTCAGGGCGGCGCCACCAACGAAACCGGCGGCTCGGGTTCGGGCCAGGGCGGTCCGGGCGTCGACAGCGATGCCAAGGGGCCGCGCTACATGGGTGGTACCTCCAGTCAGCGCGGCAGTGCTGCCCGGGGCGGCAAGCCAGTGTGGGCGCAGGAAGGCATCCCCGAAGTGGAATTGGGCCGGCTGAATGTCATTCGCGCTCCGGCTGGTGTGTTCGACCGGCAACTGGCGGAAGCGTTTACCGCCATCACCGCCGATCCGACGCTCCTCGATTTCTACAGGCTCCCCGTTACCGCCTTCACCGGATCCGACGCTGAATCTGGACAACGTGGTGCGTCTGGATTCGCCTCTGGCCAACTTGGCCTTGCTCAAGGATCTGCTGGCCGATGGCCAGATCGTAGTTGCGGGGCAGACCCTGCCGCTCACCACCGATCTGCAGGCGATCCTGCTGGCAAGTGCATCGGACAAGACTGTTCCGATATCGGCGGACACTGTTACGGCGATCTATACGATCATCGGGTACACGGAAGCGTATAGCGCCGCCGACATCGCGGCTGCAGCCGATATCGTGCGCACCAAGATCCTGTACGACCACGACAACTGACAAGGGCTAGTTCTTGAGGCCGGACCGCGGGCGGAAGCAAGGAAACACGCCTGCGGCCCGATCGAGGCTCAGTCTGCGCAAGGCGCGTCGATGGCGCGTCCGCTCGTCCAGGTACGCCCATCGGGTGCGGGCTCCCCAATGCGCACGCACCCCGCGCCTTCCGCAGCTGATCGGACAGCAGGACGGAGGGAATCATGAAAAGCAAATCAACGCATTCCCCGTACAAACTGGTTGGTGTTGCCGCCGCGTTATCCGCAGTGTTCGTGTTGCCGCTCGCCATCGAGCAGGCAACGGGGATCAGTTCCGGTGTGGTGAAGCAGGCGGCCGCCGCCAGCGGCTTGGCCGGTCTGGCCAAGAGTGGGGCGGGTGAAACAACGACGGGTAGCAGTAGTAGTCACAGCAGCGGCAGCAGCCATAGCAGCGGCAGCAGCCACAGCAGCGGCGGCGACGATGGCGGGCACAGCGCCAGCAGCCATTCCAGCGGCCATGCCTCCGGCGGCGGTGGCGAGTCCGGCGGCAAGAAGTATCGCTGGAAAGGCCTGCGCCCGGACCATCCGGGCCATGCGGCGGGCGATCACACGTCGCAGGAGGCCAAAGGTCATCAGGCCGGCAAGCGCGCCAACAGCAGCGGGACCGACCACGCCTTCGGCGGCGGCACCGGAATCGGCGGTTCGGATCAGGTGCCCGAAGGTCTGCCGGCGAGCGGACCGACGGTCGTCTCCTCAACCGAAAGCGCAACGCTCGCAGCCGACGCAGCGACCCAGGCCACGGAACGCAATCGCTGGGGCTATGGACCGCAGTACCGCTACCGCCTGCGCTACTGGGGCGGCCGTAACGTGGATTCTGTCGATGACGGCGACGCTGTTGTGGACACCCGCTCGGTGGTTCCCACCGCTGACGACAGCCTTAGCGTCGCGGTGCTGTCGACGCCGGTGGTGGGCTCCGCCGGCGGCGGAACGAGCGGCAGCACAGCCACCGCCATGGAAGGTCCGAAGCGCTGCGAAGACCACGTCGGCGGCGATATGCGCGGCTGGAGTCGCTTCATGGGCAACAACATGGGCCGCATCGATCAGGTTCTGAGCCGCTACGCACCCCAGGCCAAGAGGCGGCCGGTACATGGACACGGCGTTCCTGGTGGCGAACTACCAGGCCGAAATGAGAAGGAGAAGAACGATCACGTTCTCGCCGGCACCTATCTCGGCCTGTTCGCCGGAAGTGACCAGCCGATCACGACGCAGACGGTTACAGGAGGTGAATTTCGCGCTGTGCGTCGTGAGCGATCCGCGAGGAAGCGCATGAGATCGCGGCCGTCGCTGAAGTGCAACGAGTTGCGCTGGCGCAGAAATGATCAGAGGGGCGGGCGCGCCGGGAGGCCCGGACAGCCAGTCTAGTCCCGACGCCCCGCCCACACCGCTTGCCAACGCGGCGATGACTCAGGCCCGCAGCAGTTCGGCGATTCTGTTCTTCAGGTCGCCACGGGCCTGAACTTTTTTCTTGGGCGTGCGCTGGTGGCAGCGCGCCCGATCGTTCCTTCCGGAGGGACAGGCTTACCGCCGCCTCTCTCAGAGCCCTCATCGTTGCGCCGTGCTGCGTCGGGGCGGTTCGCAGCGGCTGCATGATGATGTAACATGCGCCGGGTCTCCTACACCCCGGAGTAGCGGGATGGGCGAAATCCGGAGCCTGAGCATGCGCACGACCGCCATCGATCGCGACAGGAAATGCCCCTTCCCTGCCTGGCTGATCGGCGTCGGCGCCGTGTTGCTGACCGCCTGCGGCACCCAGCCGCCGCGTTCCGGCGCCGAAACGCCGCCTGCCCGCGACTCCGCCGCAGCAAAGCCGGCCGACAAGCCGGCGCAGACAGCCAAGTCCGGCGGCTACTACCTGGACGACGGGCCGGACGAGAATCCGCCGGCGAATCTGGATGCCGTCCCGGACGCCGAGCCGAAACCGGAACCGCTGCACCGCTACGCCAACAATCCCTACACCGTCTTCGGCCGGGATTACGTGCCGGACCAGAAGCTGAAGCCCTACAGGAAGCGCGGCAAGGCGAGCTGGTACGGACGACGCTTCCACGGCCAGAAGACGTCTTCCGGCGAACGCTACGACATGTACGCGGCGACGGCGGCACACCCGACGCTGCCGATCCCCAGCTACGCCCGGGTGACCAACGTCGCCAACGGCAAGTCGGTGGTGGTGCGGATCAACGACCGCGGTCCCTTCCATTCCGGGCGCATCATCGACCTCTCGTACACCGCGGCCTACAAGCTCGGCTATGTGAAGAACGGCAGTACCCAGGTCGAAGTCGAAAGCATACTGCCGGACCAGCCGCAACTCGCCGCAGCGAAATCGGGCAAGGACTCGACCAAGCCGGGCAAGCCGACCGTCGCGGCGGCGAAGACGGCAGGCAAGGTCGGGGTCAAGCCAACCGCGGGCGCCTCGTCGCTGCCGGTTGCGGCCGCGCCACCGCCCTCGTCGAAACCGCCGGGGACCGAAGCGCGCGATCCGATCGAGGCTCTGGCGCTGGCGGACGAACAGCAATCCAAGCCGGCGGTGCTGACGACGGTGAGCGACGCGAGCGGCCTCTTCCTCCAACTGGCGGCGTTTTCCAGCAACGACAACGCGGAAAGCTTCCGTGCCCACCTGCTCAAGGAGCTGAACTGGCTCAACGAGACGATCCTGATCCATCCCAAGGACGGGACGTTCCGGCTGTATCTCGGGCCGTACCGCTCGCAGCAGGATGCGACGCGGATCGCCGATCGCATCCGCGAGTCGCTGGACCTGAAGGTGATGGTAGTCCAGCGCTAGGCGGCGGCACCCGGGGAGCAGGAACCCCCTCTGTTATAATTCGCCCCTTTTTTCGCCGACCCCGTCCGATGCGCGTCCTGATACTGCTTTTCTCCCTGCTCGTCCTCATCCCGGCGCACGCCCAGCTAGCGCCCCAGCCGCCGACCGTCGCGGCCAAATCCTGGGCTCCTGCTGGACCACGGTTCCGGCCAGGTGCTGGGCAGCTACAACCCGGACGAGCGCATCGAGCCGGCCTCGCTGACCAAGCTGATGACGGCCTACCTGACCTTCGCCGCGCTGAAGCAGAAGACCGCTGACGCTGAAGCAGGTCGTGCCGGTGTCGGAGAAGGCCTGGAAGACCGGCGGCTCGCGCATGTTCATCGAGCCGCAAGCAGCCGGTGACGGTGGAGGAACTGCTCCACGGCATGATCATCCAGTCCGGCAACGACGCCTGCGTCGCGCTGGCCGAGGTCATCGCCGGCACCGAGGAGTCCTTCGCCCAGATGATGAACCGCGAGGCGCAGCGCCTCGGCCTGAAGAACACCCATTTCACCAATTCCACCGGCCTGCCCGACCCGCAGCACTACTCGACGGCGCGCGACCTGGCGCAGCTCGCCGCAGCGCTGATCCGCGACTTCCCCGAGTACTACCCGATCTACTCGCAAGAAGGAATACACGCTACAACAACATCACCCAGCCCAACCGCAACCGCCTGCTGTGGCTCGACCCGACCGTCGACGGCGTCAAGACCGGCCACACCGAAGCGGCCGGCTACTGCCTGATCGCCTCGGCCAAGCGCGGCCCGCGGCGGCTGATCTCGGTGGTGCTGGGCACCGCCTCGGAAGCCGTGCGCGCGCAGGAATCGCTGAAGCTGCTCAACTACGGCTTCCAGTTCTACGACACGGTGCGCGCTCTACAAGAAGGGCGAGGCGGTGTCAGCAGCTGCGCGTCTGGAAGGGCACGCAGGACACGGTGAAGGCCGGCTTCCCCGACGACTTCGTCCTCTCCGTGCCCAAGGGCCAGGCCGAGAAGCTCAAGGCCGAACTGGTCAGCCAGCAGCCGCTGCTGGCGCCCGTGTCAGCAGGGCAGCCGGATCGGCACGCTGAAGCTCACGCTCGACGACAAGCCGTACGGCGAGTATCCGGTGGTGGCGCTGGAAACGGTGCCGGTGGCCGGCATCTTCGGCCGCGCCTGGGACGCCTGCGGCTGTGGTTCCAATAGCGCGCATGCGCGTGATCTACCTCAACGGCGAATTCCTGCCCCTCGACCGAGGCGCAGAGTGCCGGTCATGGACCGCGGCTTCCTGTTCGGCGACGGCGTCTATGAAGTGATCCCGGTCTACTCGCGCCGGCCGTTCCGGCTCGCCGAGCACCTGCGCCGGCTGCAGGCACGCCTCGACGGCATCCGGCTGGCCAATCCCTACGGCATCGGCCGAGTGGACGCGCGCTCGTCGAGCGCATCGTCGCGCGCAACGAGCCGGACGACCAGTCGATCTATCTGCAGGTCACGCGCGGCGCCGATGGCAAGCGCAACCACGCCTTCCCCAAGGCGGTGGCGCCGACGGTGTTCATCATGAGCGAGCCGCTGTGCACGCCGCCGACGGCGCAGCGCGAGACACGGCGTCGGCGCCGTCACCGCCGCCGACTTCCGCTGGCTGCGCTGCGACCTCAAGACGATCTCGCTGCTCGCCAACTGCCTGCTGCGCCAGCTGGCCGTCGACGCCGGCTGCGTCGAGACCATCCTGTTCCGCGACGGCTTCCTGACCGAAGGCGCCGCCTCCAACATCTTCGTCGTCAAGGACGGCGTCCTGCTGGCGCCGCCGAAGAGCCATCTGATGCTGCCCGGCATCACCTACGACGTGGTGCTGGAACTGGCCGCCGCGCACGGCCTGCCGCACGAGGTGCGCGAGGTGCCGGAGGCGGAGGTGCGCGGCGCCGACGAACTCTGGATGACCTCCTCGACCAAGGAAGTGCTGCCGATCACCACGCTCGACGGCCAGCCGGTCGGCAACGGCCGGCCCGGGCCCGGTGTTCGCGCGCATGTACGGCTGGTACCAGGACTTCAAGCAGACGGTGATGCGCCGTGGCGAGTGAACCGCAGCGAAACGCCTGCTCGAATTTCCCTGCGACTTCCCGATCAAGATCATGGGCGCAGCAGCGACGACTTCGCCCAGGCGATCGCTGGAGATCGTGCTGCAGTCACGCGCCGGACTTCGACGCCGGCGACGATGGAGATGCGTGCCAGCAGCCAGGCGGCAACTACCTCAGCCTCACCTGCACCATCCACGCCCATTCCCGCGACGCAGCTCGACGCGCTCTACCGCGAGCTGTCCGGCCACCCGTCGGTGGTGATGGTGCTGTGATTGCGCTGAGGCAACGCATCCGGCGCTGCGCCGCCTCGGTGTCGTGGAGTACGAGCCGACCTGGCACGCCATGCAGCGCTTCACCGCCGAGCGCGGCGGCGGACACGGCGGACGAAATCTGGCTGCTGCAGCATCCGCCCGTCTTCACGCTGGGCCTGGCCGGCAAGCCCGAGCACCTGCTGCGCGACATCGGCATCCCGCTGGTGCAAGATCGACCGCGGCGGCCAGATCACCTACCACGGCCCCGGCCAGGTCGTCGCCTACCTGCTGCTCGACCTGAACCGGCGGCGGCTCAAGGTGCGCGAACTGGTGCAGTCGCATCGAGCAGGCGGTGATCGACCTGCTGGCGGACTATGGCATCGACGCGGCGCGCCGGCCGGGCGCGCCGGGCGTCTATGTCGGCGAAGCCAAGATCGCCGCCCTCGGCCTGCGCGTGCGCGCACGGCTGCAGCTATCACGGCCTGAGCCTGAACGTCGACATGGATCTGGCGCCGTTTGCGGCGATCAATCCCTGCGGCTATAGTGGCCTGGCGGTGACCCAACTGCGCGACCTCGGCGTCGCCGATGCACCCGAGGCGGCGGGCGAGAAGCTGCTGCGGCACCTGCATCGAGTGTTGGCGAAAGGTAGAGGCTGAGCATGGACAAGCCGGTGGCGAAGGAAAAGGGCGAGGCGAAGACCGCGCGCATCCCGATCAAGGTGGTCGCCGCGCGACCGCTGCGCAAGCCGGACTGGATCCGCGTCAAGGCCGGGCTCGGACGCGCGGCGCTTCGGCGAGATCAAGCGCATCCTGCGCGAGCGCTCGCTGCACACCGTCTGCGAGGAAGCCACCTGCCCCAACATCGGCGAGTGCTTCGGCAAGGGCACGGCCACCTTCATGATCCTCGGCGACATCTGCACCCGCCGCTGCCCGTTCTGCGACGTCGGCCACGGCAAGCCGCTGCCGCCCGACGCCGACGAGCCGCGCCATCTGGCCGAGACCATCGCCGCGCTGCAGCTGCGCTACGTCGTGATCACCAGCGTGGACCGCGACGACCTGCGCGACGGCGGCGCCCGGCATTTCGTCGACTGCATCCGCGCCGTGCGCGAGGCTTCGCCGCACATCGCATCGAAACCCTGGTGCCCGACTTCCGCGGCCGCCTGGAAATCGCGCTCGAGGTGCTCGGCGCCGCTCTGCCCGACGTCTTCAACCACAACCTGGAAACCGTGCCGCGCCTCTACAAGCAGGCGCGCCCCGGCGCCGACTACGCCCATTCGCTGCAGCTGCTCGGGCAGTTCAAGGCGCGCTACCCCGGCATTCCCACCAAGTCCGGCCTGATGGTCGGCCTGGGCGAAACCGACGAGGAAATCCTCGGCGTGATGCGCGACCTGCGCGCCCACGACGTCGAAATGCTGACCATCGGCCAGTACCTGCAGCCTTCCGGCCACCACCTGCCGGTGCTGCGCTACGTCGCATCCGGCAGTCTTCGCAGCGCTTCGAACGAGACGCCCGCGAACTGGGCTTCGCCCATGCCGCCTGCGCGCCCATGGTGCGCTCCAGCTATCACGCCGATCGGCAGGCGCACGCCGCGGGAGTGGCCTGACTTGGCGCAGCGGCGCGGCTGGATTTGGGGGTTGCTGTTCCTCGGCATCCTGGTGGCCGGTACGGCGCGAGGCGAGGTGGACGTCGGCAAGCCCGTCCCCGCCTTCGATTCCCTGCTGCTCGACGGCACCACCCTCAGGAGCGCGGATCTGGCGGGAAAGCCCACGCTGGTGGTGTTCTGGGCCACATGGTGTCCGACCTGCCGCAAGGAACTGCCGCAACTGCAGCAGCTCTACCAGCGGCACAAGGCGGCGGGCTTCGAGATTCTCGCCGTCTCCATAGACGCCGAGCGCCTGGAGGTGGACGAGTTCTGGCGCGACCACCGCTACACCTTTCCGGTGGCGATGCGCAGCGAGCGGCACTCCGCGGTCTTCGGCCCCACCAAGACGCCGCCGCGCTTCTTCCTGATCGACCGCCAGGGCACGCTGCGCTTCCGCCATCTGGGCGAGATCGCCATCGACAAGCTGGAAGCGCAGCTGAGGCCGCTGCTGTAACCGGGGCACTGGCGTTACTGGGATATCATCCCGTCTGCAACTCCCCGTTTCCGACCACCACACTTCCCGGAGAACACCATGCGTGCCGCCATCAGCGTTTTCGCCCTGTTTTTCCTTTCCGCCCAGGCAGTTGCCGTGTCGCTGGGCGACCTCACCAACAAGGAAGCGTCCGGGGGCCTGAAGGAGGCGCTGACCCAGGGCGCCTCCGCTGCCGTGGCGAAACTCGGCAAGACCGACGGCTTCCTCGGCAACCCGCAGGTGAAGATTCCGCTGCCCGACGGTCTGCGCCAGGCCGAGGGGCTGATGCGCACCATGGGCATGGGCAAGCAGGCCGACGAACTGGTCACCGCCATGAACCGCGCCGCCGAATCGGCGGTGGCCGAGGCCAAGCCCATCCTCGCTCGATTCGGTGAAGAAGATGACGGTGCAGGACGCCAAACAGATCCTCACCGGCGGCGACGACTCGGTCACGAGTACTTCCGCCGCACCACGTCGGAACAGCTCAGTGCAGCGCTTCAAGCCCATCGTGACCAAGGCCACCAGCAAGGTGAAGCTGGCCGAGAAGTACGACAGTTCGCCGGCAGGGCGCCCAGTTCGGTCTGATCAAGGAACAGGACGCCAAGATCGACAACTACGTGACGCGCAAGGCGATGGACGGCCTGTTCGCCATGATCGCCGAACAGGAGCATGCCATCCGCAAGAACCCGGTGGGCGCCACCGGCAGCCTCGCCAAGAAGGTGTTCGGCGCTCTCGGCCAGTAGCAGCCTGCGGACTACGAACGACCCGACTTGCGCGGCCGCCGCGGGCGGCGCGATTCTTCCACTGCCCATGCTTCCGACCTCAACCCTCCGCAGCGCGAAGCAATCCAGCTACCTCGACGGCCCGCTGCTGGTGCTGGCCGGCGCCGGCAGCGGCAAGACGCGGGTCATCACCCACAAGATCGCCTACCTGGTCGAGCAGTGCGGCTACAACCCGGCCCATGTCGCCGCCATCACCTTCACCAACAAGGCGGCGCGGGAAATGCAGGAGCGCGCGGCGAAGCTGCTGCCGGGCAAGTCGCTGGCCGGCGCTCAACGTCTCCACCTTCCATTCGCTGGGCGTGCGCATCCTGCGCGCCGAAGCGGCAGCGGTCGGGCCTCAAGCCGCGCTTCTCGATCCTCGACGCCGCCGATGCCGCTGCGCTCGTGCGCCGAACTATCGAAGGACGCCGACAAGGGCCGCGTGCGCAAGCTGCAGGCGCGCATCTCGGCCTGGAAGAATGCGCCTGGTCTCACGCCGGACGAGGCGCCGAGGCTCGCCGACGACGAGTCTCGGCCAGGTCGATGCGGCGCGGCTCTACGGCCACTACGAGCGCACCCTCAAGGCCTACCAGGCGGTGGACTTCGACGACCTCATCCGCCTGCCGGTGGTGCTGTTCGAGTCGGCATGCCGGAGGCGCGCGACCGCTGGCAGGGCCGGCTGCGCTACCTGCTGGTGGACGAGTACCAGGACACCAACCGCAGCCAGTACCGCATGCTGCGCCTGCTGGCGGGTCCGCGTGCCGCCTTCACCGCGGTGGGCGACGACGACCAGGCCATCTATGCCTGGCGCGGCGCCGACGTGGAAAACCTGCGCAAGCTGCGCCAGGACTACCCGCAGCCTCAAGGTGATCAAGCTGGAGCAGAACTACCGCTCCACCACGCGCATCCTGCGCCGCCGCCAACGCGCTGATCGCCAACAATCCCAAGCTGTTCGAAAAGACGCTGTGGTCGCGAGCTCGGCCACGGCGAGCGCGATACGCGTGACCGCCTGCCGCGACAACGAACAGGAAGCCGAACAGGTGGTCATGAAGCTCTCCGCGCACAAGTTCGAGCACCGCGCCGCGCTTCGGCGACTACGCCATCCTCTACCGCGGCAACCACCAGGCGCGCCTGTTCGAGCAGCACTTGCGCGCGCACAAGATTCCCTACCTGCTGTCCGGCGGGCAGTCCTTCTTCGAGCGCGGCGAGATCAAGGACATCATCGCCTACCTGCGGCTGATCGCCAACAGCGACGACGATCCGGCCTTCATCCGCGCCGTCACCACGCCGCGGCGCGGCGTCGGCCCGCAGACGCTGGAAGCGCTCGGCCGCTACGCCGGCAGCCGCCACGTCAGCCTGTTCGCCGCCGCCTTCGAGGCCGGTGCCAGCCCACTTCAAGCACAAGCAACTGGAGGCCGTGCTCGAATTCGGCCGACTTCATCAACCGCATGGAATGGCGCGCCAGCACGCGAGCCGGCGCGCGCGGTGCTGGAGGATCTGCTGCCGCCATCCGCTACGAGGTCCATCTGTTCGACACGCTGGACGCACGCGAGGCGGAAGCCAAATGGGCCAACGTGCGCGACTTCGTGCAACTGGCTGGCGAGGAAGGGCGAGGAGGAGAACAAGAACCTGATCGAGCTCAACCAGTCGCTCGCGCTGCTTTCGATGCTGGACAAGAACGACGGCGGCGCCGACGCGGTGCAGCTCGCCACGCTGCATGCCGCCAAGGGCCTGGAGTTCCGGCACGTGTTCCTGGTCGGCGTGGAGGAGGGCATCCTGCCGCACCGCGAATCCGTCGAGGCCGGAGAAGATCGACGAGGAACGGCGGCTGATGTACGTCGGCATCACCCGCGCCCGGCACAGCCTGCATCTCTCCTATTGCGAGCGGCGCAAGCTCGGCAAGGAAGTCCGCACCTGCGAGCCCAGCCGCTTCATCGGCGAAATGGGCGACGACCTGCAGCATCTGTCGCAGCGCCCCGATGCAACGGCGGACCGCGCCGCCGGGTCGCAGCGTCTCGCCGCCCTGAAGGCGATGCTCGGCGGCAAGACCGTACCCGCCTCCTGAGCCGCGGTCCCGAGTGAACGAAAACGGGGGAGGCTGCGCGCCTCCCCCGTTTCTTGGAGCTTTCGCGGTGAGCGATCGCTTACTTCGACTGCGCCACCATGTAATCCACCGCCGCCTTCACCTCCGCGTCCGACAAGGCGGTATTGCCGCCCTTGGGGGGCATGGCGTTCTTGCCCTTCAGCACACTGTTCAGCAGCGCATCGGCACCGGTGGCGAGGCGCGGCGCCCAGGCCGCCTTGTCGCCGAGTTTCGGCGCGCCCGCGACACCGGCTGCATGGCAGGCGAGGCAGGTCTTCTCGTAGATGCCCTTGCCGTCGGCCGCCACCGCCGGTGCTGCCGCGGCGGCCGGGGCCGCGGCCTGCTCCGCCGGAGCCGGCGGCGGCGCCGCATCCGCCTTGCCGCCGACATGGTTGAACATGTAGAGCAGAGCCTTCGTCAATTCCGCGTCGGTGAGATCCGCCATGCCGCCGCGGGCCGGCATGTTGCCGTGTCCCTTGATGGCGGACTTGGTCACCGTATCGAGGCCGCGGGAAACGCGCGGTGCCCAGGCCTGCTTGTCGCCCATCTTCGGCGCGCCGCCCTCGCCGGTTTCATGGCACTTGTAGCACTGCGCCTTGACGATCTCCTCTCCGCTGCGCTCCGCCGCCGGAGCAGCCGCCGCCGCGGGAGCCGCCGGCTCCTTGAAGCTGGCACCGGACTTGTTGGCCATGAAGACGATGGCGCGCGCGATGTCGGTATCGCTCAGGTCCGATCCGCCGCCCTTGGGCGGCATCGCGCCCTTGCCGGCCACTGCCGACTTGGTCAGGGCGTCGAGGCCGAGCGCGATGCGCGGCGCCCAGACCGCGTTGTCGCCCGTCTTCGGTGCACCGGCGACGCCCGCGCCGTGGCAGGCGCCGCAGACCGCCGTATAGATCTGCTCCCCGCTCTTCGGCCCCTGCGCCGCGGCACCGCCGCCGGCGGCGAGTTCCACGCGCGCCACCGGCTGGATGAGCTTCGCGGTCTGCTCCTCATTGGCTTCTGAAGGCGGCTTGCGGCCGCTGGTGACCAGCTGCGAAAATAGCGCGGGAATGGCGATCAGCACTGCAAACGCTACAACGACGACGATGATCACCTGTTTCGGAGTCTTGATCGGCGATTCGTGTTGGTCCGACATTTCTGGTCACCTCGGGCGCGGAAATATTCAAACGGCGCATTATAGCCGCATCCCGCCACGGCGAGACAGGGTGCCGTGCAGGACGCCGCAGGAACGACGACGTTTCGCCGCCTCGTGCCCCAGGTCAGGGGATAGCCTGCCGGCCTCCGAAGGCAGGTGTCATCGCAGGGTTTGCGTGTAAAATGGCGGCTCTTCTCATCCCGCGCCCGTAGCTCAGGGGATAGAGTGTCGGCCTCCGAAGCCGAAGGTCGCGCGTTCGATTCGCGCCGGGCGCGCCAGATTTTTTCGCCATCAAGTGCGTGGCTTTGGCGCGAGCGGCAGGGCGCCAGTCGTGCCGATCCTGTATCAGTGTGAGGGCTTGGGTGACGCTCCCGGACCGCGGATCATCGCCTCGGGGATGACCGTTGCCACCGCAGCGCACCCAACTTCCGCAGCCGGTTCTCGCCGCGTCGCCGCAGCGTCCCTATCATCGAGTCAATTCGCTCCGGATTGCGCGCAGCTTGGCCTTCACTTGCGCCGCGTTTTCCGGGCCCATGCGCAGCAGGATTTTGTGGCCGGCCGAGCGCGCTTCGAGTTCGGGGTCGGCGAATTGGTAGAGAACCCTGGGCTGCACCAAGGCAATGCTGCCGTCGATTTCGGGCGCAGCGAGCAGATGGTTGACCACCTCGACCAGACGATCGTTGAAATAGCCTTTCGGATAGCCGAGTTCCACGTAGGCCTGCTGGAACAGGGGATAGAAGCGGCGATAGACGGCGACCATGCTGCCGGCATCGACCGCCTGCAATAAGCTCACGTACGCGCCGTAGCGCTTCGGATTGCCGGGGCCGATCGAGAGATCGTTCCCGGCGCGCCGAGCGGCAAACGCCGACCCGACCGGCTTGACCGGCATCACTCCCACCGGCGCCTGCTTGCGCGGCAGGTTGTCCACCGTCGCCACGATGCGGCGGATGATGCGGTCGGGATGAACGAGCGCCAGCCACGACTCGTTTCCCAGCAGTTGCCGCAATGCGCTCTCCATCTCCGGATCGCTGTCCGCGAGCGCGGGAAGCGGGGTGATCGCAGCCGCGGGTGGCGTGGCTTCCGGGGCGATGGGATGGCGAATCGCCGGTTCGTCGGTCGGCGCCGGCGCGGCGGGAACATTCGCTGCCATCGGCGGCATCGGGGGCACGGGCGATTCCTGACCCCTCTGCCAATAGTGGTAAATGCCGGCAGCAACGCCCCCCATGATCAGGAGGGTTGTCACCGCCCGCGTCGCGGCACTCATCGGCTGGGTCTCTCCATGGAATGCTCCTGGTCAGATTTCTCGCTGCGCGCTGTCTGCGCCTCTGCGATTTTTCCTTCGGCGGCGGTCACGGCTTGCGCTTGGATCGGCCGCCCGGCACCGGTTTGGACAGGGCAGGCGCAGGAGGTTCCGTCGCCGGAGCCTCGTTCCGCGCTTCGGTCGCAGGCGGTGTCGGAATCGCCTTCAGCCTCCGATGGCCCAGCGCCTGCATCGCCTTCTCCAAGTCCTCGCGCAGCTTCGCGTCGGCACACATCGTGTTGGAGTAGCGAATGCTTCCGATGTGACGCACGTCGAAGGTCATGTCCTCGGATGCCTGGGCCAGCACGATCCAGTCCTTCTGCCACGCGTCCGCCAGCCCGGCCTCGTAATAGACGTTGGGATTCCTGCCGGTGAAGTCCACGATGACCAAGTCCGCAGCGGCGATTCGCTTCTTCACTTCGTCCATCACCGGCCGGGAGATGAAGGTTTCGTCTGCGCGCTCGCAGTGAAACCCGAAGGACTCGACGGTCGATTTGATGACGTGGTAGACGAACTGCAGCTCCGAGGCGAAGGGCATCACGACGAAGGCGAGCTGTCGCGCCGGAATGTAGTCGAACGTTGTCGAAGCGGACCCGGGATTTCCACGTTGCCAAGCCCCACTGGCCGCGCTGGTAGAGCTCGTCCAGGAGCGTCATCTGCTGCACGCCGTTCTCGTAGAGCGTGATCTGGCTGCCGTTGAACTCGACCCGGATGCGATAAGTCTTGTTGGGGCGAACGGCCTGGGACGTTCCCACCCAGGAGCGAAGCAGATATACGGGACCCGCCATCGCCTTGGCGACGAAGAACTTGGCGCCGAAAGCGCCCACGCCGGCATAGTAGTAGGCGTCCTGGGCGCCGTAGCGGAACACGATCGCCGCCTCGGTGCTCTTCTCGCCTTCCCGCCGCTTCAGCCCTTCCAGGGGTGTGATGTCGGCGCTCACTGAGCCGTTCTTCATGAAATCGGCGAAGACGATGATCTGGCCGGGCCGCTGCTCGTTGAGCGGCGAGACGAAGGTGCGATCGTCCTCCACCTCCCAGTCGTCGTTCAGCATCGAGTAGTTGAGCGTTGCCATGATCGTCCCCTCCACTGCGACTGCCACAATCACCCTGGAGTGGCAGTGTCAACTACGCCCGGCCAACGGCTGTCCGCCTTCCCTCGGCCTACCCGATGTGCATGAAAGACGCGGCCGAATCCGGTTCAGTATTGTGGCATCCCCACCCCTCGTCAAGCGCCGCCGCTTGTTGGCCGACGAGGTCGTTCGGGCGGTGCCCGGCGCAGTCGTTTGATCGACTGTTGCCAAGCAGTTCGGTGCGGAGCCGCCCCTCAGGACGGCCGACCCGGCCACACCAGCTCGATCCAGCCGTTCGCTCCGACCCGCGCCCCGGCGCCGAAGCGCCCGGCCTCCCGGTCCACTGTGCCTGCCAGCCATTGCGCCTCTTCCGCAGCGGGCCGGTTCAAGCGGAAGCGCCGCCGCCGCATCGGCACCATGGTGAGCCGCAACAGCCGTCCGGAGCCGGCCTCCAGGACGGGGAAGTACATCAGCGCCAGATCGCTGCGGTATTGCTCGCGGCCCTCGATGCCCTCGTAGTCGTTGATCAGATCGCCGCAGCCGTAAAGGATCAGCCGTTCGCGGAAAACTTCCGGCGCAAGCGGATGGTGCGACGAGTGACCGTGCACCACGTCAACGCCAGCGTCCGCCACCAGACTGCGGGCGAAGCGCCGGTGCTCCTCGGGGATGGCGTAGCCCCAGTTCGAGCCCCAGTGGATCGAGGCCACCACCAGATCCCCCGGCCGGCGCAGCGCCGCGATCCGGCCCGCAACCGTTGCCAGTGTCCGATCAGACAGGTCGGGCAGCAGCGCCACGCCCGGACCCTGCGGCGTCGCTGCCCATTCCGGCGGTATGCCGCTGCTCTCGGTGCCCAAGGCGAACACCAGCAGACCGCCCTTTCGCGCCCAAGTCGAGCATCGCCGGCGCCCCAGCCTGCGACACATCCGCCCCGGCTCCCGCGGTGCGCATGCCGGCGCCGCGCAATGACGCCAGGGTCTGCGTCAGCCCGCCGTAGCCCCAGTCCAGGACGTGGTTGTTGGCCAGCACGCAGCAGTCGATGCGGGCGGCGGCGAGGCAGGGCAGGTTGTCCGGATGCATGCGGTAGTGGATGCCCTTGCCCGGCCAGGGCGCATGGGCCGTCGTGATCGCCGTCTCCAGGTTCACGATGCGCGCGTCCGGCGCCGCCCGGGCCAGCGCCTCCAGGCCGTCGCCCCAGATGTAGGCGAATTCCACTGGCATCGGAATCGGTCCATTCGCCCGCTCAGCCAGGTCAACGTAGTCCACGGCGGACTTGACATAGGGCTCGTGCAGGCGCGGCGAGCCCGGATGCGGCAGCACCTGGTCGATGCCGCGCCCGGTCATCACGTCGCCGCACAGGAACAAGGTCACCATGCCGCCGCCCGCCCCTCCCGCCGTTTCCTTTCCGACCTCGGCCATCGACCGCCTTCCTCCCAGCAGCGCAAGCGCCGCAGCACCCCGCAGGAAGCTGCGCCGACCTGGGTACTTCGTCCTGCGGGATGTCCCTGCCGATCCCATAGTCTGCTCCGCGCCGCGTGCCAGACAGCAGATGGTAGCCCACGCCAGGCAGGCTGCGGGATCGCCGGGCGCACGCTGCGGCCCTTGTTTGTTTTCCCCGCTGGGCTACATTTCAACATGCGTCGGGCCGCCGCCCCGCGCCCCGACCCCGCGACCGACAAGGACACAGAAATGCCGTATCTCCACGGAAAGCTCGTCTGGTTCGAGCACCTGTCCCGCGACATCGAAGCGGCGCGCGCCTTCTACGGCGAACGGCTCGGCTGGAAGTCCGACCCGGTGCCGATCGGCGAAGGCGGCTACCTCCTGCTCGACCCGACCGGGGCGCCGATCGGCATCATGCGCGGGGACATCTGAGCGTGGCCTGGGAGAAGCCCGCCCCGGCGCTGGTGGAGCGCTTCGAGGCCAGCCTGCCGCCGGATCAGGCGGTGGAGCGCCGCAAGATGTTCGGCTGCCCGTGCGCCTTCGTGAACGGCAACATGTTCGCCGGCGTGCACGAGCAGAACCTGATCCTGCGCCTTGCTGAGTCCGGCCGGGCGCACGCCCGCGAACGCTTCGGCGCCGGCCCCTTTACCGCGATGGGCCGCACCATGCGCGAGTACGTAGCGCTGTCCGGCGCGGCGCAGCGCCCCGCCGCCGAAGTGGCGCAGCTCGTGGCAGAGGCGTTCGCCTACGCCCGCTCGCTGCCGGCGAAGAAGCCGAAGGGTTCGTAGGGTGGAAAGGCGCCAGCGCCGTATTTCGCCATCGACGTTGCATCCGCTGCCTCAGCGCCTGGGGCGTCCCCGCGGCGGGTGCCGGTTGGCCGCTACCGAGGTGGCGCCGTACTGGACCGCAGCCTCCCCGACCCCGAGAACGAACGGATTGCGCACTGTAACGCCGCCGAACACCGCGCCGTCCTGAAGATCCTCGGTGAGGAGCAGCGCGCAACCCTGCAGTTGCGCCGCACCCACGACCAGACTGTCCCACCAACTCAGGCGGTGGCGCCGCTCGATCTCGCGGCCACGCAGCAAGAGCGCATGGTCCACCGGCTGCGGGTGCCAGGTGAGCAAAGTCTCCACATCGTCCCACGCGTTGTCAGGGGAAAGCCCCGGAACCAGCTTGCGCGTCACATTCACGTAATACTCGGACAGGACCTGGACGCTGGTGCGGCCGAGCCGTTCCCGCCACAGGTAATCCAGCCACGCAACGGCAAGCGGCTGCTTCGGCCGCTCTGCGGCATCGCGGGCATAGACGAAGACATTCGTATCAACGAAGACCGGCGCGATCATGCAGTTCTTCGCGGGTTGCGTACCGGCCGTCCGGATCTCTTAGCACCACCGGCTGTTTGCCGAGGAACCGGCGCATGGCCTCCTCGTACTGCACCGACTCCCGCATTCTCTGCCGCAGCATCTCTCCTACCATGCGCGACACGCTGGTGTTGTGCCGGGCGGCATGCACTCGCGCCCAGGCGGCCGTTTCCTCATCCAGGGTGATGGTGACGTTCTTCATGGCTGGACTCGCGATAAATACACGATTCCAGTGTAGCACTGATCTCGTGTGCTTTTCGCCCCGGCCGTTCGGCGTTGATTCAGGACTTCCCGGCGACGCCGATCGCCGTGGCCAGCGAAAATGGCGAATGGATGGCCACGCCCTTCACCACCTGCCCGTAGAAAGCACATACGGTGGGACTCGAACCTCGACCGAGAGCCCGCCGTGCGGCTACTTCTTGGCCTTCGGCAGCTTGTATGTGACCTGCTTGTCGGAGATATCCACAATGCCGGCACGCTCCAGGCCGGCCACGAGACTGCACACGGAATCCGGCGCAACCTTGCCACCCAGTATCGTCGCCACGTGCCGCTCGAGCGCGTCGCGCTTGGTGGGGCGGCCTTTGGCGTGGTCCCGCAGATGTGCGATCACCTTTTCAAGGGCGAGGGGGTCCGTCTCCTTGCCCGAGGCCGCCTTGGCCGGCTTCGCGGCCTTCACTTTGGCCGCCGCCTTCTTCGGCTCGACTTCCGCGGCCGCGACCGGACCTTTTGCCGGCGTTGGCGGTGACGGGTGTTCGTCCGGCGGGCCCTCGACCGCGAGCCCCTCGCGTATCGTCGCCGCCTGATTCGCCGCGAAGCCGAGCGAACGCACGTGGCCGAGCAACGACTCGAATCCTCCGTCCTTCGAGATCACCACGAAGCGGACGCGATCGCGCGCCGGCATCGCCCTCGTCTGGTGCTCCTCGACCAGGCGACCGATGCAGAATGCCATGAGGAAATCGAGGGCGTTCTTGCCTGCCTTGTCCCTTTGCACGTACTCGACGTTTGCACCGAGCGGCTGCAGCGCCCGGACGATGCCGATGTCCAGCTTCGTCTGATGCGGCCCGTGGAACACCTTGACCCGGTACTGCCCCCCCTGCAGCAGACCAAGGTCGTGCGGCTGCACATTCTCGAAGTCCACCAGAATGTAGGTCAGTTCCATCTGGACAATCAGCCGGCCGACGTTTCGGAGGACGTGCCGCCCAGATCCTCCGCAATCAACCGAAACTGCTCCAGCGCCGCCTCCAGGTCGTCGACGATGTGGCTCCGGCCGCTACGCTTAACCTCGCAAGCGAGGTTGGCCTTCGCCGCAACAAGCCACTCTGCGGCGTGTTGTGGCTCCGGCCGCTACGCTCAACCTCGCAAGCGAGGTTGGCCTTCGCCGCAACAAGCCACTCTGCGGCGTGTTGTCCGGGGCGATCAGCTCGGGCGGCGGAGGTCATATCTCAGGCCAGGATCTGCTCGGCGAGCGAGCGCGGGGAATGGACCGCAACACCACCGAACACGCGCCCGTAGCCTGTGCCGAAGTGGGTGCGGTCGCCGGTGACGAGCGCGTCGCAGCCCAAACGGATCGCCGCCGCCAGCGCCGGCCGGTCCTTGTCCGGGAGCCACGCGGTCTCGGCATCGCGCGCTGCCCGTCCCGGTGGCGGCAGTGTTGCGGCCAGCGTGAGCCGCTCCAGCAGGACATCGAGCGCCCCCAGGCCTCCGGACCCTTCGTTTCGAGGTTGCGCCGCGCCTCAGCCAAGACGTAGGCATCGGCCACACACTCGTGTCCGCGCTCGATCAACAGGCGCAGCAGGGCGCGCACCGCGCCGTCGGACTTTGCCGCCGAGAACAGGATGTTGGCGTCCAGGAATACCCGCATCGGGCGGGCGCGTCAGCGCTTGCGTGCAGCGCGGCGCTTCGGCGCCGGCAACCGCGCCAGCACCGCGGCAAGCTCGGCCTCGGCCGCGTCGAATTCGCGTTCCCGCTCGGGCGTATAAAGCTCGACCGGCAGCGTCACCGCGGGGCGCAGCAGCAGGCCCTCGGGCGTGGTTTCGGCGATCAGTTGATCGTCAGCCTTCAGGCCCAGCGCCTGGCGCAGCTTGGCCGGCAGCGTCACGACGCCGCGGCTGTTGATCGTGAGAGTGGCCTTCATACATGCAGATTAGCAGAAATACGGAAAAGCGGGAACGCGTTCGAATGTGCGCGTGGTCCATACTCCCCAAGGGACGCGATCCGCCCGCCGAGGACTGCCTGGCCTGGACGCAAGCGCGGGGGCCACGCGACTTGGCTTTGGCATGCACTGTCCCGGCTGTCCGACCAGATGGCTGGTTCCCGATGGGATTGTAACCGGCGACTTCTTTACCTCGAGCGCGTAGCTGACCGCCTTGTCGTCGAACGCCACCCTCTTCAGTCGCACGAGTTCCGCGATCACGCCCTGAACAGTGGCGTTCGAGGTCTTGCAGTTGAGTTCCATGGCGGACGATTCAGGCGGACGGCGGTTCGGCGGAGATGCCGTTCAGGTCGCCCGCGATCAACCGGAACTGCTCCAGCGCCGCCTCCAGGTCATCGACGATCTCCTGGGCGATCACTTCGGGCGGGGGCAGGTTGTCGCTGTCCGCGAGGCTGTCGTCCTTGAGCCAGAAGATGTCGAGGCTGGCCTTGTCGCGGGCCATCAATTCGTCATAGGCGTACGCGCGCCAGCGGCCGTTGTTCTCCCTCTCCCCGTCCGCGGGGAGAGGGTTGGGGTGAGGGGAATGCTTCTCGTCGAGCCACGTCGCCTTGCGCTGGTGCCGGTTGGCCGGGTTGTAGAGCGCCACGAACTCGTCCAGGTCCGCGCGCTTGAGCGGATTGGTCTTCAGCGTGAAGTGCTTGTTGGTGCGCAGGTCGTAGATCCAGAGCTTGCTGCGTCCACGGCGTCTCGCTGGCCGGCTTCTTGTCGAAGAAGATCACGTTGGCCTTCACGCCCTGCGCGTAGAACAGGCCGGTGGGCAGGCGCAGCAGGGTGTGCACGTCGCACTCGTGCATCAGCTTGCGGCGGATGGTCTCGCCGGCGCCGCCTTCGAACAGCACGTTGTCGGGCACCACCACCGCGGCGCGGCCGTGGGGCTTGAGCAGCGTCTTGATGTGCTGCACGAAGTTGAGCTGCTTGTTGCTGGTGGTGGCCCAGAAGTCGTCGCGCTCGACGATGTCTTTCTCGGTGGAGGTCTTGCCGTCCTCGCCGACGATCATCGTGCTGCTCTTCTTGCCGAAGGGCGGATTGGCCAGCACCACGTCGAAGCGCTCGCCGGGGTCGGCCGCCAGCGCGTCGGCCACCTTGACGGGCACGCTCTTCTCCGAGCCGATGCCGTGCAGCATCAGGTTCATCGCGCACACGCGCGCGGTGGCCTGCACCAGCTCCCAGCCGCGGAAGGCGCCTTCCTTGAGGTGGCGCTTCTCGTCGCGGGTGAGGTTGGGGTTGTGCTGCGTGAGGTACTGGTGCGCGGTGAAGAGAAAGCCGCCGGTGCCGCAGGCCGGGTCGCAGATCGTCTCGCCGGGCTTGGGCGCGATGCAGTCCACCATCGCCTGGATCAGCGCGCGCGGCGTGAAGTACTGGCCGGCGCCGCACTTGGTGTCCTGCGCGTTCTTCTCCAGCAGGCCCTCGTAGGCGTCGCCCTTCACGTCGGCGCCCATCGTGACCCAGTTTCGGCGTCGATCAGGTCGACGATCACGCGCCGCAGCTTGGCCGGGTCCTGGAACTTGTTCTGCGCCTTGCCGAAGATCAGCGCCAGCGTGCCCGGCTGCTTGCCCAGCTCTTCCAGCGTGTGGCGGTAGTGGTCGAACAGCGCATCGCCGTCCTTGGCCAGCAGCGCGGGCCAGGCGTAGGGCGCGGGGATGGGGCTCGGCTGGTTGTACGGCGGGCGGCTGCGCTCGTCCGCCATCTTGAGGAACAGCAGGTAGGTGAGCTGCTCGACGTAGTCGCCATAGCTCATCCCGTCGTCGCGCAGGACGTTGCAGTAGTTCCAGAGCTTCTGGACGAGGGAGGCGGTGTTCATGTTGCGATCGTCATGTCGGCCTCGACCGATCGTCATCGCCCTCGACGTCCTCGCCTTCTTCGGCAACCTCGCCGGCGTACGCGGGCTTGCCGTCGCCTGTTCGATCAGACGCAGCAGCCGTTCTGTCGATCGGCCATGAAGGCATCGAACCGATTGCGTCGCAGGCGTCGGGGTCGATGAGATGCGAGCGCAGAAAGCCGTCCAGCTTCGCCGGCTCGATGGCTGGCGTCACGGTGTCACCCCTCTCCAGCTTCGCCAGGTACTCGGACGGCGCCACGCCCCCGATGATGCGGTTGGTGCGGAACGACAGCGGTGTCTTGTTGATGATCGAGTCGTACACCGCCGGCTTGATGCCCTGCTTCTTGCACCAGTCCTGCGGAAAGATGTGGTGGATGTCGACGTTCTCGCCGAAGAACACCGTGTGGTCGAACTTCTGGCCCGAGCGGAAGTCTTGCGCACCTTCCTTCATCAACAGCGCGTTGATGCCCTTGTAGGCAGCCGAAAGCCGCATGCGCATCGTCTTCAGGCGATCGGCGCGGAAGATGGTCTCGCTCACCGTCGAAGGCTCGGCGCCGCCCTTCAACCACGCCGGCACTTCCATGAAGTCGCGCGCGATGCGCGACTCGACTGCCGAGCCGTACAGCTCGCCGAACACGCCGTTCCAGTACCAGCGCACGAGCTTGGCCGGTTGGCCTCGTGCTCCCAGGCGTCGCCGATGTCGGCGATGATGGCCGCCAGGGCACGATCTGCGACTGATAGGGCAGGTCGAAGATCCGGTAGATGTGCAGCATGTGCAGGAACTTCGCCGCCTGCACGAAGCCACGCTCGACCTGCTTCTCGTATTGCTTGTAGGCAGCCAGCGGCAGGTTTAGCAGCGCCTGCCGGTTGCCGGTGACGGCCGGCAGCTCCTTGCCCTGCTTGCCCGCGTGCTCGGCCTCGCGTCGCCGCTCGCGTGTGTAGAACAGCGAGACGCCTGCAGGAAGTCGGTGTTGCTGACACCGGCGATGATCCCCGCCTCGCGAGTCCGCAGGCCGCAGCGTGTCCACGAAACGGCGGTGGCGCCCTTTCGTGCGCAGTCGTCGCCGTACCAGTCTTTGCGCAGCTCATGGCCTTCGGCGGCGTACATGGCCGTCACCAGCTCGAAGGCATCGAGCGGCTTGCCGCCGGTGTTGACCTTCTCGAAGACGACGCAGACCGCCTCCTTAGAGGTAGAGCGGTCGAGCGAGATCACCGGCACGCGGTAGTACTTGAAGTTCTCGAGCACCTGGCGCTTGAAGGCACGAAAGGTCTCGCGCACCGCCTCGTGCTCGTCGCCCCGCCAGTGCTTGTCAAAGCCGTCTTGCCAGCGGTCCCAGTCGAACACCTGCGACACCGGGTACATCAGGGCCGCGTACTCCTTTTCGGGCGACGATAGGTCCGTCACCACCTCGCGCCCGAAGTCCGTGCGAATCACCCGATCCTCGGGCACGCCGACGATGGACTCCTCCCGGTCGACCGACGGCGTCCAGGGCCTTGCGGATGTCGATGTAGAACCACCGCCTGACCTTCTTGTTCTTAGGCGTGACCGTCTCCACCACCTTGCCGCGCAGCGTGACTTGGTAGAGCGAGGTCATGCGCTGCTGACCGTCCAGCAAGAGCGATTGCGGCGATGCCTGCTTGGCTTCCGCCGGCGCCCCCTCGACTGGGCGAGGCTTGAAGTTGACCTGGCCCCCGCTGTCCAGCGTCATCAGGGCGCCCACCGGGAAGGCGCGCGACACCGATGCGATCAGGCTCTTGATCCGGTCCTCGTCCCAAACCCAGCTGCGCTGGAAGTCCGGCAGTTGCAGCGCGCCGCGGTGGCAGTCCTCCAGCAGTTTGTGCAGGTCGTAGGGGTTGGTTTGGAAAGTGGTGCCGGCCATTGGGCGCTCCCTGTTACTTGTCGACGCACCGTTTGCCAGTGCGGTCGTGCGCGAGTGGGGTGTCATCTCGGTATTCAGCGCCTCGCCCGAGAACGCGCGCCCCAGTACCGCCTGCCGCAGCGCCTGCGCGCGCTTGAGGTTCGCGTCGACCTCGGCCTCGACCTCGCGGACGATGGAGAGGCGGCGGTCGACTTCGGCGACGATACGGTGCTGTTCGTCGAGCGGTGGCAGTGGGAACGGCGCAGCCTTGAACTTCTCAAGCGTCAGATGGCCAATGTTCGTCGTGATCGAACCGAGGCGGCGAAACACGCCCGAACGCACATGCGACCGAAACACGATCTGCGCGAACTCAGGCGTCGTAACTGCCGGGGTTTGCGCGGAACCTGTGCAAGGTCTTCTGGAAGCACAGCGGCTCAGGAATCCCCGAAAGATGGCGCTCTGCCCACAGCAGTTCGGGGCTCTGGCCTTCGCTGACAGAATGTCACCTGGCAAGAGCTGGTACTTTGCGACGTGGGCTTCATCGAAGTCCATTGTCTCGACGTCGGAGAAGTCAATCGTGTCGTCTTTGACTGTTCGCGACTCGCAGGTACTTGCGCGACCGCGGCCTGTCAGGTACTGGGGCGCGCGTTGCCTGCCTAGCAAGACGTCGCCGGCCTCGCACACCTGCACCGTTCGCCATGAAGCGCCTGCTGCAGCGACAAGCCTGCCTGCCACTGCCTCAACGAGAATGCTGGACTCGTAGCGCTTGAGCGTTGGCCTTGACGCGCTTGAGGTTGGCGACGGCTTCGTCGAGGCGGGAGAACTGCTTTTCGATTTCGGCGACGATGCGGCGCTGCTCGTCTATCGGGGCGATTGGAATCGGGAGCTTCTTGGCGTTCGCGCCCGAGAGTTCGAGAGACATCGTCCCGCTGGCAAGCGCCTCGCCCCGTTGCTTTGAACCCTTGAGCCACCAGTAGACGTACTCGGAGAGCACGCCGTCCTTGAGGACAAAGCTCTTGAACCCTTGATTGGTGGCGACGGGATTGCGCGCGATGGCGACGTAGCCGATCGGCGCGCGGGACGTGAAGAGCACCGTGCCGGCCGGAAGCAATCGCGCCGACGACGATTCAATGCCCTTGCGTGTAATGAACCGGGCGCCGTGAGAGATGTACTTCTCCGTGTGCCCCGAAAGATCGGCTGGCGTGATCCACGGAACGTCGCCCCCTACAAAGTTCGTCGGGTCGTTCGTTCGGGGCGTGCCGCCGCCAATCACCTCGGCAATGTCACCCATCGTGGTCCAGTGCCAGCCGACAGGGAGCGTAGGCGGCGCCTCTTCGAGCACGGCGCTCACGCCGCCAACTCCCGATTCAACTCATCGATCATCTTCGGCAGCGCCGCCCCGAAGAGTTGATGCACCCTCCCCAGCCCACCGCGCTGATCGAACGGCGCATAGCCGAAGTCCTCGGCCTCGATGCCCAGGTTGCTGGCGATGTGCTCGGCCATCTTCTCCAGCCACCGGCGCTGCTCGTCGGTGAAGCAGCCTGCCCCTCTCCCCGGCCCTCTCCCGCGAGGGGAGTGGGGGAGGTCTCGTGCTGAATCATCCACGCCTTGAAGTTGGCGGCCACGCCCTCGGGATGCCGCGCGCGTTCGCACCCGAAGTTGTGCGGCGTGAGCGGCATCGCGCGACGTCGCCGTTCACGGCTGAGCGAGCAAAGCACCGAGAGATGCACGGAGGGGATCGAGGTCGGCTTCGATGATGCCCCAGACGATGCGGCTGTCGACGTTGGCGTAGGCATGGATCAGGACGTTTCGGAAGCCTACCACGCGTGCCAATTCGGCAATCGAGCCGGCGATCGCGGGGTCGATGCGGCGAAGCTGGCTGAGCGCCTCGCCGACGATTGCGAGCTGGCGCTCCACGCCCGAACGCAACAGTTCGTCTGCCAGATAGTCGTCGAAGGTCTTGCCGCGCGTGAAGCGTGCGACGCGTTCCGCCGCCTGCATTGCGTCCCACAGCAGCTTGCGGGCGTCAGCGTGCATAGACCGACTTGCGCTCTGCGTTGATCCGCTCGCGAAAATAGGGGTTTTCGACGCTGGCCTCGGTGACGAGGTCCACCGGCCGCCCGAAGAGCCGTTCGAGGCTTTCCTTCAGGGTGAAGTAGGCGTCGGCGTAGGCCTTCGGCGGCAGCTCGTCGAACTCCACCAGGAAATCAAGATCGCTGGTGGCCGGGTCGAAATCATCGCGAATCGCCGAGCCGAAGACGTCGAGTCGACGTGCGCCGGCGCGGCGGCAGAGGGTGGCAACTTCTTCGCGGTGCTGCTCGATGACGCTGGTCATGGTGGCCTCCATGCCGGATTTTATGCTGCGAGGGCCTCGTTGAGCGAGGCGAGGACGCCGGGAAGGTCCGCGCCGAAGAGTTGATGTACCTTGCCCAGCCCGCCTCGCTGGTTGAACGGCACGTCCTCGAAATCGTCGGCCTCGATGCCAAGGTTGGAGGCGATGTGCTCGGCCATCCTCTCCAGCCACCAGCGCTGCTCGTCGGTGAACCTGCCCCTCACCCCAGCCCTCTCCCCGCTCGCGGGGAGAGGGAGAGATTCCTGCTGCGCCATCCACGCCTTAAAGCTGTCAGCGATGCGCTGACATGCGCTTTCGTCCAACCTGGGGGCGCCAAACTACGGCCTAGCATACCCGATGCGCCTGCACAGACCATCGAGCACACCCTCGAGGAAGGCTGGGGTGACTGCGCCGAAGGACTTGGTCACGCTTCCTTGAATGAGCGTGAAGATCTTGTCACCCTGACCCAGCTCCTCTTTGGAAGCGCGCCCACGGCCAGCGCCGCGGGATCGATCTCAAAAGCGTGATTGCGCGGCTGGGAAGAATTGATTGCCAAGGCAATGAAGTGACCGTGCCGGTCCGGAGGTGTCAGCACGAGGACTGGGCGTTTCTTGGATGACTGGAGATCGGAGTAAGGAAAAGGGATCAGGACGAGTTGAGCCGGCTCACATGTCATTCCAAACCTCGTCTTCGGGGTTCTCCCAGACGTGCCCCATGGCGGGCTCTTGAGCCGCTTTGAGGTCCTC
Source organism: uncultured beta proteobacterium (assembly GCA_963823455.1). GTDB lineage: Bacteria > Pseudomonadota > Gammaproteobacteria > Burkholderiales > Rhodocyclaceae > CAVPDA01. The sequence goes on along the minus strand of CAWGLO010000028.1, from coordinate 185,917 downwards.
GGCGAGCAGGTCACGCAGGCCGTGCTTCACTTCGAGGTAGCCGATGAAATCGAGAACCTCGCGCGCCAGCGGCTCCGGCAACTTGGCTGCGTGCTCGTGAATCCTGTCTGCCGTCGTGCCCATATGCTTTCCTCCAAATCCGATTATGCCGCGAGCGCTTGATTGAGCGAAGACATCATGTCGGCGAGATGGGGGGCGAGGACGCTGGCCATGATGGGCGACGATTATGCCACCAGCGCGGCATTCAGCTCCTCCATCACCTTGGGCAGGGCCGGGCCGAAAAGCTGATGCACCCTGCCAAGCCCGCCCCGCTGGTCGAACGGCGAGAGGTCGAAGTCCTCGGCCTCGATGCCGAGGTTGCTGGCGATGTGCTCGGCCATCTTCTCCAGCCACCAGCGCTGCTCGTCGGTGAAGCGGCTTGCCCCCTCTCCCCGGCCCTCCCCGCGAGGGGGGAGGGGGAGGATTGCTGCTGGGCGAGCCAAGCACGGAAGTTGGCCATGACCTTCTCGGGGTAGGGCACCAGCTCGTTCTCCTGGTGCATCGCGTAGCGCACCAGCGAGACCAGGTCGGTGAGGATGCGGCGGCGGCTCGCGCCCTTGACCTTTGCTGCGTCCAGCGCGGCGTAGGCCTGCCAGAGCTGGCTTTCGGTCCACAGGTGCGGAGGGGCTTGCAGCGTTTCGGCCAGCGCCTTCAGGTCTTCGAACTTCAGCGGCGCCTTGGTCGGGCGGTTGTAGAGGATCTGCAGCGCGGTGATCTCGTCGCGGTGCTGGGCGATGAAGGCTTCGAAGCTCTGCACGATGCCTTGCGCGCGCTCGCGCGCGGCCTCGGAGAAGCCGGCTTCGAGCACGCGGTCTTGCGTGACTCCGTCGATCACCAGTTCCTTGCTGGCTTTCAGCGTCAGGATCAGCGTGCGCAGCGCGGGGTTGGACAGCGGCTTGACGGCGTGGCGCAGCGCGGCCTCGGCCTCCTGCGGCGAGCGGTCTTCGCGCGGGTCCAGCGCCTGCACGATGCCGCGCGACAGTTCCTTCAGGTCCAGGCCGCCGGCTTCCGTCACCACCTTGGCGCGCTCGGCGTCGGTGAGCCGGGCGTCCAGCCGCGCCAGCCGCACGGCCACGCTGGAGAGCACCTCGGGCTCCACGTTGCCCAGGCTCACGGCCTGCAGCAGCGCGTCCAGCGGCACGCTCTTCTTCTGGTCCATCGGGCGGCTGTCGGTCTTGTCGCGCTCGCACACGCCAACCGTGTCGACGATGACGAACCGGTCCTTGTGCACGTGCTCGCCGGGGTTCACGCCGCGCAGGTCGTCGTCCTTGATCACGCGCACGCCGCGGCCCTTCATCTGCTCGAAGAAGCTGCGGCTCTTCACGCTGCGCATGAACACGACGATCTCCACCGGCTTGATGTCGGTGCCGGTGGCGATCATGTCCACGGTGACGGCGATGCGCGGGTAGTAGCTGGTGCGGAAGGCCTTGATCAGGTTCTCGGGCGTGCTCGCCGGTGGTGCGGTAGGTGATCTTCTGCGCGAACTCGTTGCCGCGGCCCCACTCCTCGCGCAGGATGCCGACGATGGCCTCGGCGTGGTTGTCGTCCTTGGCGAAGACCAGCGTCTTGGGCAGCTCCTGCCGCTGCGGGAAAGAGGTCGGTCTGCCAGCGGTCGCGCAGCGTGCGGGCGATGGTGCGGATCTGGTCGGGCGTCTGCACGCTGCGGTCCAGCTCTTCGGGCGCGTACTCGAAGTCGTCGTCGAGCTGCCAGTCGCGCCGGGCGCGGGTGGGCTTGTCCAGCACCTGCAGCCAGTAGCCGGCTTCCACCTGGCTGCCGGCCTCGGTGACCTCGGTGCTGATGCGGTAGACGTCGTAGTTGACGTTCACGCCGTCGGCCACCGCCTGCGGGTGGCCGTACTCCATCACCAGGTTCTGGTTGAAGAAGCCGAAGGTCTGCTTGTTGGGCGTGGCGGTCAGGCCGATCAGGGTGGCGTCGAAGTACTCCAGCACCTGCCGCCACAGGTTGTAGATGGAGCGGTGCGCCTCGTCGGTGACGATCACGTCGAAGGTCTCGATCGGGATCGCGGGGTTGTAGTCGATAGGCTCGACCTCGCGGAACAGCCCCTCCACGCCGGCGGTCGAGCGCTCCTCGTCGTCCTCCGGCAGCTCGCGCCCCTTGAGCATCGAGTACATGCGCTGGATGGTCGAGATGCAGACGCGGGCGGTCCGGTCGAGCTGGTTGCTCGCCAGGTGCTGGACGATGTACTCCTCGCCGAACTTGTAGTTGTTCACCGGCGAGACGTACTGGTCGAACTCCTTCTTGGCCTGCCGGCCGAGGTTGCCGCGGTCCACCAGGAACAGGACGCGCCGCGCGCCGGCGAACTTGATCAGCCGGTAGATGGCGCTGATGGCGGTGAAGGTCTTGCCGCTGCCGGTGGCCATCTGGATCAGGGCGCGCGGCTTGTTCTGCGCGAGGCTGGCTTCCAGGTTGCGGATGGCGGTGATCTGGGCGGGCCAGAGCTTGAAGTCGCCCCACTCGGTGACCAGCGGGGGCATGGCGCGGACGCGGGAGAGGAAGGTGGCCGGGTAGTGCAATCCGCCCGCGTCTGCGGCGTGCACCCCCTCACCCCCACCCTCTCCCCCCTTGGGGGCGAGGGAGTCGATGCTCAGCCAGCTCGCCAGCGTCTCGGGCTTGTGGAAGGCGAAGACGTTTCTTGCGCGCGGCTCCGGGTCGAGGCCGTTGGTGAAGTGAGTCTCGGCGCCGGTGGATTCGTAGAGGAAGGGCAGGGGACGGCGCCAGGCGGGGAGTGTCTGCGGCAGCCCATGGGCGTAGCGGGCGGACTGGATCTCCACGCCCGTGAGCGTGGCGCCCTGCTTCTTGGCTTCGACCACGCCGGCGGCCTTGCCGTCGATGTAAAGCAGGTAGTCGGCGAAGCCCTGGCCGGCATCGAGCACGAACTCGCGAATGGCCACGCCGCGGGCGGCGTGGATGTCGGCAGCCTTGAAATCCTGAACGTCCCAGCCGGCGGCGGCGAGCAGGCGGTCGATCTCTGCCCGCGCTTGTCCTTCCGGGTTCATGGATCCCCCGATGCGATCGGCAGCGCGGCGGGAGTCATGACGTCATGAGCCGCGGCGTGGTGGTGAGCGCTTGCTCTGCGCGCGGCCGATGCGGGCTATTGCTTGTCGCGCTGGTACGGCCCGATGCAGCGATCCTTGGAGTCGTCCATGCACAGCATGAGCTTGTTGCCGGAGGGATGGATCATGACGTAATGGGTGGCGGTGGCGCCCGTTCGGTCCGCCTCGGCGTCGAAGCAGTCCTTGCCGCCGTTGTCCTTGACGACCTTGGACGTGAGCTTGTGGAAGCCGTTGGCGGTCGGCTCCGCCGCCACGGTATAGGTGTTGCTGGCCTTTTCGGCGCCGCTCACCACGATCAGCGTGCCGTCGGGGCGATACTCGTGGGTCTCGACGCATTTGTTGTCCGGCCGCGTCCAGGACCATTTTCCGACGATGCGCGCGCTTGCGCTCTGGGCGGGCGCGTCCGCGGCGGCCTGCGCCGACAGGCAGGCGAGGACGAGGGCGGCGGCGAGGGCGGATCGTTTCATTTCGTCTCCGGATGACGATTGCAGGTACGCGGCAGCTTCAGACGTCGATATTGCGCGCCGTTCAGCGCATTGTTCCTCGATGAAGATGCGGCGCGGTTCGACGTTGTCGCCCATCAGGGTGGTGAAAATCTCGTCGGCGGTGATGAGCGTCGTCGATCTGGACCTTGAGCAAGCGGCGCGTCGTTGGGATCCATGGTCGTTTCCCACAAGCTGCTCCGGGTTCATCTCGCCCAGTCCTTTGTAGCGCTGCTTGGACAGGTTGCGTTCCACTTCGGACAGCAGCCAGCGCGTCGCGTCGGCGAAGCTCGTCGATCGCCAGCGGACTTTTCACCGCGGCGGATGACGGCACCCTCGCCGATCAGGCCGGAGATGAGTTCGGCGGCGTGGTGGATCTGCGATAGTCGCCGGACGACAGGAATTCCTCGTCGATATAGCCGATGCGCAGATTGCCGTGGCGCATCTTTTCGATGCGTAGCTGCCAACGTTCCGTCTTATCGTCGAAGTGCGGCTTCGACACGCGATCGCCGGCGGCAGCGCGGCCGCAAGACGATCGGGCGGTGTCGCTGGCCGCTGTTCTCGTCGGACACAGTCCAGCGTCGAGGTCGTGCGCCAGCACGGCGTGCAGCACCTCCGGCTCGATATAGTCGCGTCAGCCGCGTGATCACCGCCTCGGCCAGCAGAAATGCGCGCGCCAGTTCGTCCAGCGCATCGCCCTGATGGGATCGGCGCCATCGCGCGGCATCAGCTCGGCGCCCTCCAGGGCCAGCTTGAGCAGGTACTGATTGAGTTCGTGGTCGTCCTTGAGTAGCGCTCGGTCTTGCCGTGCTTGATCTTGTACAGCGGCGGCTGGGCGATGTAAATGTAGCCGCGCTCCACCAGTTCCGGCATCTGGCGATAGAAGAAGGTGAGCAGCAGGGTGCGGATGTGGGCGCCATCGACGTCGGCGTCGGTCATGATGATGATGCGGTGGTAGCGCAGCTTTTCGGGCTTGTAGTCCTCGCCCTTGCCGATGCCGGTGCCCAGGCGGTGATCAGGGTAGCGATCTCCTGGCGAGGCGAGCAGCTTGTCGAAGCGCGCCTTCTCGACGTTGAGAATCTTGCCCTTGAGCGGCAGGATGGCCTGGAACTTGCGATCCCGGCCCTGCTTGGCGGAGCCGCCGGCGGAGTCGCCCTCGACCAGGTACAGCTCGCACAGGGCCGGATCCTTTTCCTGACAGTCGGCCAGCTTGCCGGGCAGCCCGATCGAATCGAGCACGCCCTTGCGGCGTGTCATCTCGCGCGCCGTGCGCGCTGCTTCGCGCGCGCGTGCCGCGTCGACGATCTTGCCGGTGACTATCTTGGCGTCGCCAGGGCGCTCCTGCAGAAACTCCGCCAGCTTGGCGCCGACGATCTCCTCCACCACCGGCCGTACCTCGGAGGAAACCAGCTTCTCCTTGGTCTGTGAACTGAACTTCGGCTCCGGCACCTTGACCGAGAGAACACAGGCGAGGCCTTCGCGCATGTCGTCGCCGGTGGTTTCCACCTTGGCCTTCTTGGCCAGTTCGTGTTCCTCGATGTACTTGTTGATGACACGGGTCATCGCCGCGCGCAGGCCGGTGAGATGCGTGCCGCCGTCCTTCTGCGGGATGTTGTTGGTGAAGCACAGCACCTGTTCCTGGTAGGAGTCGTTCCATTGCATGGCGACTTCCACCGATATGCCATCCTTCTGGCCGAGTGCGTGGAAGGTGTTGGGGTGCAGTACGGTCTTGGACCGGTTGATGTACTCGACGAAACCCTTGACGCCTCCGATGAAAGCGAAGTCCTCTTCCTTGACGCTGCGCTGGTCGACCAGCTTGATCTTGACGCCGTTGTTGAGGAACGACAGCTCGCGCAGGCGGCGCGCCAGGATGTCGTAGTGATACTCGAGGTTGCCGAAGGTCGCCGGCGTCGGCAAGAAAATGCACCTCGGTGCCGCGCTTTTCGCTGTCGCCGGTCACTTTCAGCGGCTCCACCGGCACACCTTGGCGGAATTCCATCAGATGCTTCTTGCCGTCGCGGCGGATGGTGAGGCGCAGCCATTCCGACAAGGCATTCACCACCGAAACGCCGACGCCATGAAGCCCGCCGGACACCTTGTAGGAATTGCTGAATCGAACTTGCCGCCGGCATGAAGTTCGGTCATGACGATTTCGGCGGCGGAGCGCTTCGACCTTCGTCGTCTTCCTTGATGTCGGTCGGAATGCCGCGGCCGTTATCGGTGACGGAAATCGAGTTGTCCGTGTGGATGGTGACGACGATCTCGTCGCACCAGCCGGCCAGCGCCTCGTCGATGGCGTTGTCCACGACCTCGAACACCATGTGGTGCAGGCCGGTGCCGTCGGAGGTATCACCGATGTACATGCCGGGACGTTTGCGCACCGCCTCCAGCCCCTTGAGAATCTTGATGCTGTTCGAATCGTAGTTGCGCTCGTTGTTCTGACTGTCTTCCGTCATCAGTTGCTCCGGAGAATCCTTGCTGCGTCAGATGCGCATCGGCATCACGACGTACTTGAAACCGGTCGTTGCCTGGCACGGTGAACAAGGCGCTGGAACTGCCGTCGTGGAGGTGGCATTCGACCTCGTTCGACCGTGACGTTGTTTAAGACGTCAAGCAGATAATTGACGTTGAATCCGACGTCCAGCGGCTCGCCGTTGTATTCGATCTCGATCTCTTCCTGCGCTTCTTCCTGTTCGGCATTGGTACTCAGATATCTTCAGACTGCCGTCGGCCAACACCAGACGCACGCCGCGGAACTTCTCGTTGGTCAGGATCGCCGCGCGCAGCAGACGACTGCAGCAGTGCAGCGCGACCCAGCCGCAGGATCATTCGGATGGTTCTGCGGCACCACGCGCTCGTAGTCCGGAAACTTGCCGTCGATGAGCTTGGAAACCAACTCGATGTCGCCGAAGCGGAATACGACCTGGTTGCCGGCCGATGCGCCACTTCCACGGCTCGTCGGTATCGGCAAGCAGGCGCGAACAGTTCGATCACGGTCTTGCGCGGCAGGATGACATCGGTGCGTGGGTGGGAGCCGCCGATGTCCACGCTCGCCAGCGCCAGACGGTGGCCGTCGGTGGCGACAACCTGCGAGCTTCGGAACCGGTCACCACCAGCAGCAAGCCGTTGAGGTAGTAGCGGATGTCCTGCTGCGCCATCGCGTACTGCACCAGGGCGAACAGTCTGCTTGAGCTGGCGCTGCCTATCTGCAGGTCGATGTGCTCGCCTTCGGCTGTGCGCCATGCGCGGATAGTCGGCCGCCGGCAGCGTCTGCAGGTTGAAGCGGCTCTTTCCGGCGCGCACCTGCAGGCGTTTGTCCTCCAGCAGTCAGGCTCACCTCGCTCACTCTCCGGCAGCGAACGCAGGATGTCCTGCAGCTTGCGCGCGCCGACGGTCACGGCCGTCGCCTCGCCCTCGCTGGCCGGTGCCGTCGTCCTGATCTGGACTTCGATGTCGGTGGCCAGCAGGGTCAGGGCGCGATCCCGCTTTTCGATCAGGACGTTGGACAGAATCGGCAAGGTATGGCGCTTCTCGACGATGCCGCTGACGGACTGCAGCGGGGCCAGCAGATCGTCACGTTTGCTTTTTATAAGAAGCATTAATTTACATCTCCTGATAAAGATAAAGCACCGAGGTATTTCTGTGGATAACCCGAAAATATGCCATGGTCAGACAGTAAGTTACAGCGTTCATAAAGCTGGGGACAAGGACCCGTGGCGGCTGTGGAGCGAATTGTCGAGCAAAATCTCCACACGGCGGTTTTCGCCAGTTATTCCACAATTCGTCCTGCTGGTTTTCAACCCTTCAATACCTGCGTCAGAACGTGCAGGTCATGATTGATTGTCGGATCGGTCAGGCGCAGTTCGGAGATGGTGCGGCAGGCATGGAGCACCGTCGTGTGATCGCGTCCGCCGAAGGATTCGCCGATGGCAGGGTAGCTGGCTGGCGTAAGTTCCTTGGCCAGCCACATGGCCACCTGGCGTGGGCGGGCGACGATGCGAGTGCGCTTCTTCGAATACATGTCCGCGACCTTGATCTTGTAGTAATCGGCGACGGTCTTCTGGATCGTCTTCGAGCGTGATCTGGCGGTTGTGGGCGCCGAGCAGATCCTTGAGCGCTTCCTTGGCCAAGTCGAGGTTGATGTCGCGGCGGTGGAAGCGGGCGAAGGCCAGTACCTTCTTCAGCGCGCCTTCCAGTTCGCGCACGTTGGAGCGCAGGTTCTTGGCGATCAGAAAGGCGACGTCGTCGGAAAGGTCCATGCGTTCGACTTCGGCCTTCTTCTTCAGGATGGCGACGCGCATCTCCAGTTCGGGCGGCTCGATCGCCACCGTGAGACCCCAGTCGAAGCGGGAGATGAGGCGGTCTTCCAGGCCGGTGATGTCCTTGGGGTAGGTGTCGCAGGTGATGACGACCTGCTTGCGCGCCTCGATCAGCGCATTGAAGGCGTAGAAGAACTCTTCCTGGGTGCGGTTCTTGTTGTTGAAGAACTGGATGTCGTCGACCAGCAGCAGGTCGAGGGAGCGGTAATAGCGCTTGAAAACGTCGAACGACTTCTGCTGGTAGGCGCGCACCACGTCGGCGTAGTAGTCCTCGGCATGGACGTAGCGCACCGTGAAGTTCGGGATTGTGGCGATAGACCGCGTTGCCCAGAGCGTGGATCAGGTGGGTCTTGCCGAGGCCGACACCGCCGTAGACGAACAGCGGGTTGTAGGAAATGCCCGGGTTCTGTGCCACCTGGAAGGCGGCGGCGCGGGCCAGGTCGTTGGCGCGGCCGGTAACCAGGGTGTCGAAGGTGAAGGCAGGATTCAGGCGCGTCTTCTCGTAGCGGTCATCGGTGGCCGCAGCGACCGGCGTCAGGGCCGGCAGGACCTCGGGCATGGGGGCTGCTGCTGCATCGGCGGCTGTCGCTCGCGCGGGGCCGGGAGCGGTCGTTGCCGCCGCCTCCACCAGCGACAGGACGACTGTCACCGGTATGCCCTGGGTCTGACGGGCCACGTCCTGGATCCGCTGCAGATAGCGCTCACGCACCCATTGCAGGACGAAGCGGTTCGGCGCAGTCAGGCGCAGTTCGTGCTCGGCGCCGTCCAGGACGGCGGCGCGCAAGGGCTTGATCCAGGTATTGAACTGCTGGGGCGGCAATTCCTGCTCGAATCTTTCGAGGCACGCCGACCACATTTCCCTCATGTCCGCATCCTCGCCGGGCAGAGCGCGTCGAGCTGGTTGGGGGCTGGGAACCATAATATAACCATCTGAAAAATTATATTTATTTTCGCGACAGGAAATTGCGGGAGCAGAGCGAGGGAAGATTCTACCGTCTGCCGTTTGAGTTATCCACAGGCCGGCCAAAATTTAGAACTTGACAAGGCCGGTGGCGGGCGCTGTAATCACCCGTTTTTCCTCGTTGTCCGGGCAATAAAATCATGAAACGAACCTATCAGCCCTCTGTGGTGCGGCGCAAACGTACCCATGGCTTTCTGGTGCGCATGCGCACCCGTGGCGGGCGTGCGATCATTCGCGCGCGTCGGGCCAAAGGGCGCTCGCGTCTGGGCGTCTGAAGCGGCACACTCCGTGTCCGTCGTCCGGGCCGCGGCGGAAGAGGGTGTCGGTGCCGGCTTCGGAAAGGCATTCAGAGTCCGCCGGCCGGAAGAGTTCTCTTCGGTGCTGGCGGCGCGTCGAGCGTATCGCAGTGCTCATTTCGTCCTCAACCACGCGCCGAACGGGCTGGATACGGCACGTCTCGGTCTGATCGTGGGGCGCAAGGTGGCGAAAACCGCTGTGGTGCGCAACCTGGTCAAGCGTCTTGCCCGGGAAGCCTTTCGCGTCCTGCGCCCGCGCTTGTCCTGTTCCGACCTGGTCCTGCGGGTGGTAGCGCCGCTGCAAGGCGTCGAGCGCCGCACTCTGCGCGCGGAGATCGACGGTCTGCTGCAGAGGCTGGCAGCGTGAAAAGGCTGTTGATCGGCTTGCTGCGGGCCTACCAATACGCTGTGAGTCCGCTGCTGGGCCGCAACTGCCGCTTCTTTCCGACCTGTTCCGATTATGCAGTAGAAGCTATCGGTAGATACGGTGCCATAAAGGGCAGCTATCTATCCTTGCGCCGCGTGTTGCGCTGCCACCCCTGGCATCCGGGGGGTTATGATCCGGTGCCTTGAACTTTCAATTCGCCAAGATGGATTCCCAACGTCTGATACTGCTTCTGGTATTCACTTTCTCGCTGGTGATGCTGTGGGAGGGCTGGCAGAAATATAACCAGCCCAAGACTGCAATGGCACCTGCGGCAACGCAGGAGGCGGCTATTCCCACGCCGACACCGAGCCAGGCGCTGACTGCGCAGAGCGGAGCGCCGGCTGCCGTGCCGGTTCCGGGCGGGACGGCGGCCCCGGCGTCGGGTGGCACGCCGAGAGCCACGGTTCGCACGGACACGATGATCGCCGAAGTCTCAGCGCTGGGCGGGGACATCGTTCATCTCGAATTGCCGCAGCACAAGGCCACGGCCGACAAGACCAAGAACTTCCTTCTGCTCGACTCGGGCCAGCAGCATGTCTATCTGGCGCAGAGCGGCCTGATCGGGGAAGGACTGCCCAGCCACAAGACCCTGTTCACCCTCCAACCGGGCACGTATGAACTGAAGCCGGGCGAGGACACGCTGGTGCTGCGCTTGGAGGCGCCGGAAACGGCGGGCGTGAAGATCAGCAAGATTCTGACCTTCAAGCGCGGCAGCTACGTGATCGACGTCGCCTATGAGATCGCCAACCAGCGGCAGACGGCCCTTGCCGCCCATGCCTACTTCCAGCTGGCCCGCGACGGCAAGTCGCCGGAGAGCGACAACAAGATGGTGTCAGACCTTCACCGGGCCGGCCTTGTACACCGAGGCAGAGCAAGTTCCAGAAGCTCGATTTCTCCGACATCGAGAAGGGCAAGGCCAAGTTGCCGCAGAAGGTCAACAACGGCTGGATCGGCGATGGTCCAGCACTATTTCGTCAGCGCCTGGCTGCCGCCGGACAAGATGCGAGCGGGAGTTCTTCGCGCAGAAGGTCGGCACCGACCTGTACACGGCGGGCGTGATCGTGCCGGTGGCCGAGATCGCGCCGGGCGCCAGCGGCACGCATCGACCTGCCGCTCTACGCCGGGCCGCAGGAACAGGCCAAGCTGGAAAAGCTGGCGCCCGGGCTTCGATCTGGTGGTCGACTACGGCTGGCTGACCGTCATCGCCGCGCCGATGTTCTGGCTCCTGGAATGGCTGCACAAGCTGGTCGGCAACTGGGGCTGGGCGATCATCCTGCTGACGGTGATCATCAAGGCTGATCTTCTTCCCGCTGTCCGCCGCCTGCTACAAGTCGATGGCCAAGATGCGCGTGGTGACGCCGAAGATGATGAAGCTGAAGGAGATGTACGGCGACGACCGGCAGCGCCTGAACCAGGAAATGATGGAGCTGTACAAGAAGGAGAAGATCAATCCGCTCGGCGGCTGCCTGCCCATCCTGGTGCAGATTCCGGTGTTCATCGCGCTCTACTGGGTGCTGCTCGGCACCGTCGAGATGCGCGATGCACCCTGGATACTGTGGATTCACGGATCTGTCGGCGAAAGATCCCTACTTCGTCCTGCCGATCATCATGGGCGCCACCATGTTGATCCAGACCAAGCTCAATCCGACGCCGCCGGATCCGATCCAGGCCAAGGTGATGCTGTTCATGCCGATCATCTTCACCGGCATGTTCCTGTTCTTCCCGGCCGGCCTGGTGCTCTACTGGATCGGTCAACAACGTCCTGTCGATCGCGCAGCAGTGGCAGATCACGCGGATGATCGAGGGTGGCGGAAGGAAACCCAAGGCAGCCTGACACTGATTGCCGCGATCGCCACGGCCCCCGGCCGTGGCGGCATCGGCGTCGTCCGCGTTTCCGGCACCGACCTTGCTCGCACTTCGCCGGGACGTCCTGCGGCAAGGAACCGCAAGCGCGCGGCGGCGACGCTGGCGGACTTCCGCGCTGGCGATGGCAGCGTCATCGATCAGGGCATCGCGCTCTACTTTCCGGCGCCGCATTCCTTCACCGGCGAGGACGTGCTCGAACTGCAGGGCCACGGCGGTCCGGTGGTGATGCAGACTGCTGCTGCCGCGCTGCCTGGAGCTGGGCGCGCGGCTGGCCGAGCCGGGCGAATTCACGCGCCGCGCCTTCCTCAACGACAAGCTCGATCTGGCCCAGGCCGAAGCGTCGCCGATCTGATCGAAGCGTCCACCGCGGCCGGCGGCGCGCTCGGCAGTGCGTTCGCTGACGGGCGAGTTCTCGCGGCAGGTTCACGCTCCTGGTCGGCGAACTGATCGAGTTGCGCATGCTGGTCGAGGCGACGCTGGATTTTCCCGACGAAGAGGTCGATTTCCTGCAGGCGACCGATGCCATGGGGCGGCTGAGCGGTTGCTGCGACCGACTGAGCCCGGATTCGCGGACCGGCGCAGCAGGGCAGCCTGCTGCGCACCGGCCTGCACGTGGTGCTGGCCGGCCAGCCGAATGTCGGCAAGTCGTGCCTGCTCAATCGGCTGGCCGGCGAGGAGCGGGCCATCGTCACCGAATATCGCCGGAACCACGCGCGATGCGCTGCGGGAGACGATCCAGGTCGAAGGGCATTCCGCTGCACATCATCGACACCGCCGGGCTGCGGCGAAACGGACGATCACGTCGAGCGCATCGGCATCGAGCGCAGCTGGCGCGAGATCGAGAAGGCCGATCGTGGTGCTGCTGCTGGTCGATGCGCGGCTGGGCGTGACGGCGGACGATCGACGCATCGTGGAGCAACTGCCGCAGCGCATCCAGCGCGTGACGGTCGACAACAAGAGCGACCTGGCCGGGGTGGATGCCGGGTGGCGCGACGGTCCCGACGGCCCTCTGCTGCTGCTGTCGGCCAGGACCGGAGACGGCATCGAACTGTTGCAGCAGGAACTGCTGCGCGTGGCCGGCTGGCAGGCCGGGGGCGAGGACGTGTTCATGGCGCGCGAGCGGCATGTCCTGGCGCTGGGCGAAGCCCTGCATCATCTGCGGGCTGCCGGCGAACGTCTGTCGCAACTGGAACTGGCTGCCGAGGAATTGCGGCTGGCGCAGGAAGCGCTCAACCGCATCACCGGCGAGTTCACCTCCGACGACCTGCTGGGCGAAATATTCGGCCGCTTCTGCATCGGCAAGTAGGATCGTGTTTCACGTGGAACACGCAATCCCTGGTGCGCCGCGATGAGCGAACTGCTGCTGCTCTGCGCTGGCGGCGTTCTTCGCCGGCTTGGTGGATGCGGTGGTGGGCGGCGGCGGACTGATCCAGGTGCCGCTGCTCTTCAGCGCGCTGCCTGCCGACTCGCCCGCGACCCTGTTCGGAACCAACAAGCTTTCCAGCATCTTCGGCACCGGTTTCGCCGCCTGGCGCTATCGGCGCGCCGCATCGGATGCCGTGGCACATGGCGCTGCCGGCGGCAGCGGCGGCGTTTGCGGCATCCTATGCCGGAGCGCTGACGGTGGCGCTGCTGCCGAAGGACCTGCTGCGCCCGCTGGTGCTGGTGCTGCTGCTCGTGGTCGTGGTCCATACCTTCGGTCCACAAGGATTTCGGGTCCGACGACGGAGGCAGAATTCACGGCCGGCGCGACATGGCGCTGGCGGTCGTGCTCGGGGCAGTCATCGGCTTCTATGATGGATTCTTCGGACCGGGTGCCGGCAGCTTCCTGCTTTTCCTCTTCGTACGCTTCTTTGCCTCGGATTTCGTGCGCGCCTCCGCGGCGGCGAAGATCGTGAACGCGGCAACCAACCTGGCCGCCCTCCTCTACTTCGTTCCCTCGGGCAACGTGATCTTTCGGCTCGGCCTCGCAATGGCAGTGTTCAATATTGCAGGCTCACTGGTGGGATCGCATCTTGCGCTCAAACATGGCAGCGCCTTCGTGCGCTGGTTGTTCCTGATCGTGGTGTCGCTGCTGATCGCCAAGTTCGCCTACGATACCTTCCGTTAAGGTGATAGTCGCGCCAGCGCCTCTCGAAGCTCCCCTCTCCTGCCGGGAGAGGGGCTGGGGGTGAGGGAAGCGGTCATGGCGAGCACCTTCATCATTCGGTGTGGCTGGGAATTCATGAGCGTTAGCGCGACGTTCCACGTGAAACAGCTCCTCGAATAACCCTTCTTCCGTCCCGATTCAAGCATGGACAGGGGTGACAGCCACCCGGTATCATGATCGACTTTGGTCGATGGACACCCGCACTTTCGGAGGAGAACCATGAGAATAAAATCGTTGCTGGCGGCGCTTTGCGGCGTGATGGCCGTGACCCTGGCACATGCCGACATCAAGGTGGGCGTAACCGTGTCGGCGACCGGTCCGGCCGCCTCGCTCGGTATCCCGGAGAAGAACACCTTCGCCTTGCTGCCCACCACGATCGCCGGCCAGAAGGTCGAGTACATCGTTCTCGACGATGCCACGCGACACCACCACCGCGGTCAAGAACACGCGCAAGCTGATCAGCGAGGACAAGGTGGATGTCGTCGTCGGCTCGACCATCACCCCGAATTCACTGGCCATGATCGACGTCGTCGCCGAAGCCGAGACGCCGATGATCTGCATGGCAGCTTCGGCCCGCATCATCGAGCCCATGGACGCCAAGCGGAAGTGGGTGTTCAAGACGCCGCAGAACGACGTGCAGATGGCGATGGCCATCATCGAGCACATGAGCAAGTCCGGCATCCAGACCGTTGGTTTCATCGGCTTTGCCGACGCCTACGGCGAAGGCTGGTGGAACGAATTCTCCAAGATCGCCGAGGCGCGCAAGATCAAGGTCGTGGCCAACGAACGCTACAACCGTGCCGATACCTCGGTGACCGGCCAGGTTCTCAAGATCATGTCGGCCAAGCCCGATGCGGTGCTGATCGCCGGCGCCGGCACGCCCGCCGCCCTGCCGCAGAAGGCGCTGAAGGAAAAGGGCTACAAGGGCGCATCTATCAGACCCACGGTGTCGCCAACATGGACTTCCTGCGGGTATGCGGCAAGGATTGCGAGGGTACTTTCCTGCCCGCCGGGTCCGGTGCTGGTGGCGGCGCAACTGCCGGACAGCAATCCGATCAAGAAGATGGCGCTGGAGTATGTAGACAAGTATGAGGGCGCGCACGGCAAGGGCAGCGTTTCCACCTTCGGCGCCCACGCCTGGGACGCCGGCATCCTGCTGCAGAATGCGATTCCCGTGGCGCTGAAGAGGGCGCAGCCGGGCACCAAGGAGTTTCGCGCCGCGCTGCGTGATGCCCTCGAGGGGCTGAAGAACGTCGTGGGCGCCCACGGCGTCGTCAATCATCAGTCCCCAGGATCATCTCGGCTTCGACCAGCGTGCACGGGTCATGGTGCAAGATCGAGAACGGCGACTGGAAGCTGCAGCCAATAATCACGCTGCCGGACGGCACGGGCGCAGGCCCCGGTCCGGCTTGAAGAACAGGGGCGCGTCAGCGCCCCTAGTCTTACGTTTCGGCCAATGGATCTGCAAATCGCCCTCCTGCTGGGGCAGGACGGCATCATCAACGGCGCCATCTATGCGCTCTTGGCGCTGGCGCTGGTTCTGGTTTTCGCTGTCACCCGCGTCATCTTCATCCCGCAAGGCGAGTTCGTCGCTTTTGGTGCGCTGACGCTGGCGGCGTTCCAGGCCGGCAAGACCCCCGGCACGCTCTGGCTGTTGCTGGGTGCGGGCATATTGGTGGCCGTCGATCGATATCGTGATCGCGCTGCGCGCCGGCAATTTCGACGGCTGCCGCGAATCATGCTGTGGAATCTCGCCTACCCGGCTGCGATCGCCGCCGCAGCCGTGGTGTGCTGGCGCCGGGCACCTGGCCGCTGGCGCTGCAGATCGCGCTGTCGCTGGCGATCGTGGTGCCGCTCGGTCCGATGGTCTATCGCCTGGCGTATCAGCCTTTGGCGTCGGCGTCGGTGCTGGTGCTGCTGATCGTCTCGGTGGCGGTGCATATGACGCTGGTCGGTCTCGGCCTGCTGTTCTTCGGTGCAGAAGGCTCGCGCACGCCGTCTTTCAGCGAGGGCTCGCTGGAACTGGGTGACGCTCAGTCTCTCCGGCCAGACGTTGTGGGTGGTCGGCTGCTCTGCCCTGCTGATCGTGGCCCTCTATCTGTTCTTCGAGCGCAGCCTCTACGGCAAGGCTTTGCGCGCCACGGCCATCAACCGCACCGGCGCGCGCCTGATGGGGATTTCAGCACGGTGATGGCGGGCAAGCTGTCGTTTCTGCTGGCCGCGCTGATCGGCGCCTTCTCCGGCATCCTGATCGCGCCCATCACCACGATCTACTACGACACCGGCTTCCTGGTCGGCCTGAAGGGGTTCGTCGGCGCCATCATCGGCGGCCTGGCGAGCTACCCGGTGGCCGCTGCGGGTGCCGTCCTGGTCGGGCTGCTGGAGTCCTTTTCGTCGTTCTGGGCCAGCGCTTTCAAGGAAGTGATCGTGTTCACCCTGATCATTCCCGTGCTGGTGTGGCGCTCGCTGACGACGCACCATGTCGAGGAGGAGTGACATGGTTGCGATGCTGCCCCGCGTCGCCCTTGCCGCTTTCGTTGCCGCTCTCGGCTTGGCGCCGCTGGCTCTGCCCGAGTTCCACATTACGCTGCTCAACTACATCGGCCTGTATGCGCATCGTTGCCCTGGGGCTGGTGCTGCTGACGGGCGTCGGCGGACTGACTTCCTTCGGACAGGCGGCGTTCGTCGGGCATCGGTGCCTATGCCACCGCCTATCTGACCACCGCCGAGGACTTCCGGCTGCTGTCGCCTGGCTGGCGATCGCCTGGCTGGCTGTTGCCGGGCTGCTGCTGACGGCGGCGGTGGCGCTCTTGCTCGGCCTGCTGACCCTGCGCCTGTC
This sequence comes from uncultured beta proteobacterium, assembly GCA_963823455.1. Taxonomy (GTDB): domain Bacteria; phylum Pseudomonadota; class Gammaproteobacteria; order Burkholderiales; family Rhodocyclaceae; genus CAVPDA01. The sequence goes on along the minus strand of CAWGLO010000028.1, from coordinate 169,464 downwards.
CGGCCACTACCTGCCGCTGGGCACCATCGCCTGGGGCATGTCGCCTCTACTTCCTGTTCGGCAACGTCTCACTTCCTCGGTGGCCACACCGGCATCTCCGGCATTCCGGCGCTGCAATCTGTTCGGCCGGGAGACTCGAGGATGGTCGCGAGTTCTATTACCTGATCTGGCTGGTGGTGCTGGCTGCGCGATCTGGCGCGACCCAGCAACCTGCTCGACTCGCGGGACGGGCGGGCGATCCGCGCGCTCAAGGGCGGCGGCGGTGATGGCGGAGGCGATGGGCGTGGACACGGCCGCGCTCGAAGATGGTGATCTTTCTCGTCGCCGCGCTCTTCGCCTGCGTCTCCGGCTGGCTGTACGCGCACCTGCAGCGCTTCGTCAATCCGACGCCTTTCGGCCTGCACATCGGCATCGAGTACCTGTTCATGGCGGTGATCGGGCGGCGCCGGACATGTCTGGGGCGCGGTGGTCGGCGCCGGCCTCATCACCATCCTCAAGCAATGGTTGCAGGACGTGCTGCCCAAAGTCTTCGGCGCATCGCGGAAACTTCGAGGTGATCGTGTTCGGCCTGCTGATGATCTTCGTCCTGCAGCGCGCGCGCGAAGGCATCTGGCCGATCGTGCTGCGCTTCGTCCCGGAGCGCGACGCCGACGCGTGATGTGCCGACAGGCCGAACCCCTGCCGCGGCGGTCTGTGCCGCCCGCCGGGAGCCGCGCTGCTGGAGGTCAGAGGACGCGGTCAAGAAGTTCGGCGGCCTGGTTGCCAACAACCACATGAGTCTGACGGTGCAGCGCAGGCGAGATCCTGGCGCTGATCGGTCCCAACGGCGCCGGCAAGAGCACCATGTTCAATCTGATCACCGGCGTGATGCCGCCCACTTCGGGGGAGGTTCATTTCCTGGGCGAGCGCGTCGACGGCCTGCTGGCGCGGGAGATCGCCCGGCGCGGGCATGAGCCGCACCTTTCAGCATGTGCGTCTGCTGCCGACCATGAGCGTGCTGGAGAACGTGGCCATCGGTGCGCACCTGCGCGGCCGCCAGGGCGTGGTGCGCCGCCGCCCTGCGCCTGGAGCGCGGGGAGGAGGCGCGCCTGCTGGCCGAGGCGGCGCGCCAGATCGAGCGCGTCGGACTCGGGCGCACATGTTCGAGCAGGCTGGCAGCCTCGCCCTCGGGCAGCAGCGGATTCTCGAAATCGCCCGCGCCTTGTGTGCCGATCCCTGGCTGCTGCTGCTCGACGAGCCGGCTGCCGGTCTGCGCTATCATGGAAAAGCAGGCGCTGGCCGAGTTGCTGCGCAAGTTGCGCGCCGACGGCATGGGCATACTGCTGGTCGAGCACGACATGGACTTCGTCATGGGACTGGTGGACCGGGTGGTGGTGATGGACTTCGGCGAGAAGATCGCGGAGGGGCTGCCGGAGGAGGTGCAGCAGGATCCGGCGGTGATCGAGGCTTACCTGGGCGGGGTGGATTGAGCGGGGAACCGGTATTGCGCGCTGCAAGAATTTGTCCGTTTCCTACGGCAAGGTGGAGGCGCTGCACAGCGCCAACCTGAGCGTCGGTCCGGGGCAGATCGTCACCGTCATCGGCCCGAACGGAGCCGGCAAGACCACCATGTTGTCGGCCATCATGGGCCTGCTGCCGGCCAACGGGGAGGTCTGGCGTTCCTGGGCCGGCCGCTGCGCGAAGTGGAGGTCGAGCAGCAGGTGGCGATGGGCATGACGCTGGTGCCGGAAAAGCGCGAACTGTTCGGGGAGATGAGCGTCGAGGACAATCTGCTGCTCGGCGCCTTTCAGCGTCACCGCGCCGGAGCATCGTGACGATGCCGCAACGATGGAGCGGGTGTTACCGCATCTTTCCCGCGCCTGAAGGAACGCGCAGGCGCAGCTCGCCGGCACCCTGTCCGGCGGCGAGCGCCAGATGCTGGCGGTCGGCCGGGCGCTGATGGCGAAGCCGCGGCTGCTGATGCTGGACGAGCCGAGTCTCGGACTGGCGCCGCTGATCGTGCGCGAGATCTTTCACGTCATCGCCGACCTGCGGAAGACCGGCGTCGCCATCCTGCTGGTCGAGCAGAACGCGCGGGCGGCGCTGCAGATCGCGGACTACGGCTACGTCCTGGAAACGGGCGAGATCGTGCTGGAGGGGCCGGCGAACCAGCTGGCGGACGATCCGAAGATCATCGAAAGCTATCTCGGTCTCGGCGGCAAACACGCTTGAGCATCATCGCCTGCCGGTGGCGGCGGGCCGAGGAGGGAGGCCGGCCGTTCCCCAGCCAGGTCGAGCCTCCCGGACGTTCGTCAGAACGGAACCACCAGCGGCGGAATATCCACGCCGATGACGAGGGCCGGCCGGCGCGGCGCATAGACATAGGCCGGCTCGCGATAGACGTAACGCGGTTCGCTGTATACATAGCGTGGTTCGCGGATCACGACCACGTTGTCGCGATAGTACGGGCGGTAGCTGTGGCTGTAGTAGCCTTGCTTCCAGCCGTGCTTCCCGTGTTTGTGTCCGTGGCCGCCGTCGGCCCAGGTCGGTGCCGCGGTAACGGCGAGCGCTGCGGTGATGGCGACGAGTATCGATTTGGTGGCGGTGTTCATGTTGCACTCCTTTTTCATGCGATGCGTTGCATCGCTCACTGGGATTCGGGTCTGTGTTGCTGCGTCTTGAGTGACACTATAGGCAGATGCCGCGTGTGAATCTGTTTTGCTTTGTAACAAAATGAAATCCCGCCTTGCCCGTTGCGGCCGATTCGCGGCGCCGGCACGCGTTTGCGAGGAGGTGCCGGTCGCGCGCCCTGTCCATGCGCCGCCGCATGGCGTATCATCTCGCCCCTTCGCAGTCCACTCCCGCTTGCTCCATGCGCTATCCCACCCGTTATGACGTCATCGTTGTCGGTGGCGGCCACGCCGGCACCGAGGCGGCGCTCGCGGCGGCGCGCATGGGCTGCAGCACTCTGCTGCTGACCCACAACATCGAGACCCTGGGCCAGATGTCGTGCAACCCGTCCATCGGCGGCATCGGCAAGGGCCACCTGGTGAAGGAGGTCGATGCCCTGGGCGGGGCGATGGCGGCGGCGACCGACGAGGCCGGGATCCAGTTTCGCATCCTCAATTCGAGCAAGGGCCCGGCGGTGCGCGCCACCCGGGCCCAGGCCGATCGTGTGCTCTACCGGCAGGCGATCCGCACTCGTCTGGAAAACCAGCCCAATCTGACCCTGTTCCAGCAGGCGGTGGATGACCTGACGCTGGAGGGAGACCGGGTCAGCGGCGTCGTGACCCAGCTCGGCATTCGCTTCGAGGCGCGCGTCGGTCGTGCTCACCGCCGGCACCTTCCTCTCCGGCCTGATTCATGTCGGACTGACCCATTACCAGGCCGGCCGCGCCGGCGATCCGCCGTCGCTCTCGCTGGCGCAGCGCCTGCGCGAACTGAAGCTGCCGGTCGGCCGCCTCAAGACCGGCACGCCGCCGCGCCTCGATGGCCGGACGATCGACTTTTCCGTCATGACGGTGCAGCCGGGCGACGATCCGGTGCCGGTGTTTTCCTTTCTCGGCCGGCCGGATCAGCATCCGCGGCAGTTGCCGTGCTGGATCACCCACACCAACTCGCACGACCCACGACATCATCCGCGGCGGGCTCGACCGCTCGCCCATGTTCACCGGCGTCATCGAAGGCGTCGGCCCGCGCTACTGCCCGTCGATCGAGGACAAGATCCACCGCTTCGCCGACAAGGCGAGCCATCAGGTCTTCCTCGAGCCCGAGGGCCTGCACACCCACGAGATCTACCCGAACGGCATATCCACGTCGCCTGCCCTTCGACGTTCAGCTGGCGCTGGTGCGCTCCATCCGCGGCCTGGAGCACGCCCACATCCTGCGTCCGGGCTATGCCATCGAGTACGACTACTTCGATCCGCGCGGCCTCAAGTCGTCGCTGGAGACCAAGGCGATTGCCGGACTGTTCTTCGCCGGCCAGATCAACGGCACCACCGGCTACGAAGAGGCGGCGGCCCAGGGACTGCTGGCCGGCATCAACGCCGCCCGCCTGGTTCGTGGCGAAGCCGCGTGGTGCCCGCGGCGCAACGAGGCCTACCTCGGCGTGCTGGTGGACGACCTGATCACGCGCGGCGTGACCGAGCCCTACCGCATGTTCACCAGCCGCGCCGAGTACCGCCTCAGTCTGCGCGAAGACAATGCCGACCTGCGGCTGACCGAGATCGGCCGCAGCCTGGGCGTGGTCGACGATGTGCGCTGGAGCTGCTTTTGCCGCAAGCGCGACGCCATCGCCGCCGAGACGCGAGCGCCTGAAATCCACCTGGGTCAGTCCGCGCGTGGTGGATGCGGCGAGTGCCGAACGGGTGCTCGGCAAGCCGCTGGAGCGTGAGTACGCACTGTTCGATCTGCTGCGCCGGCCCGAGGTGGGCTACGACAGCCTGATGACGCTGCCCGGCGCCGGCGAAGCGGTGGCCGACCGGCAGGTGGTCGAGCAGGTGGAGATCCAGGCCAAGTACCAGGGCTACATCGAGCGCCAGAAGGACGAAGTCGAGCGCAAGCCGCAGCCAGGAAACCCTGCCGCTGCCGGCGGACCTGGACTACCGGGCAGGTGCGGGGCCTCTCCATCGAGGTGCAGCAAAAGCTCAATCAGCACCGGCCGGAAACCCTGGGCCAGGCCTCCCGTATGCAGGGCGTGACGCCGGCGGCGATCTCGCTGCTGCTGGTGCATCTGAAGCGCGGCATCATCGCGCGCAACACCCTGGCGAAGGGCGCCGCCAACGAGGAGGGCGGCGACGAGCCGCGCAAGAGCGCATGAGCCACGCGGAACGCCTTTGGCGGGGCCTCGCCGCGCTGGACCTCGATCTGCCGCCGGAAGCCCAGCGCCGGCTGCTGGATTACTGTGACGCTGCTGGCGAAGTGGAACCGCACCTACAATCTCACCGCCGTGCGCGACGAGACGGCGATGGTGGGCCAGCATCTGCTCGACTCGCTGGCCATCCTGCCGCACCTGTCCGGCGACTCCGCTGGCGGATGTCGGCAGCGGCGGCGGCCTGCCCGGCATTCCGCTGGCCATTGCGCGACCGGCGTGGCGCGTGGTACTGGTGGAGAGCAACCAGAAAAAGGCGGCATTCCTGCGAGCAGGCGCGGATCGAGCTGGGACTGGCCAACGTCGCGGTCATGCGGGAACGCGTGGAGTCCTGGCAGCCGACGCAGCGCTTCGACATCGTCATTTCCCGTGCCTTTTCCGATCTTGCCGAGTTCGTTCGCCTGTCCGCTCACCTCCTGGCGCCGGGCGGCGTGCATCGCAGCGATGAAAGGCGTGTATCCCTACGAGGAAATCGCCCAGTTGCCGGCGGAGTTTGCGCTGGTCGACGTAATTCCGCTGGCGGTGCCGGACGTGGAAGGCGCGCGCCATCTGGTGCTGATCTGGAGCAGGAACTGACATGGCCAAGATCTTCGCCATCGCCAACCAGAAAGGCGGCGTCGGCAAGACCACCACCGCCGTCAACCTGGCCGCCGCCCTCGGCGCCGCCGGGCCAGCGCGTGCTGCTGGTGGACCTCGACCCGCAGGGCAACGCCACCATGGGCAGCGGCATCGACAAGCGCTCCCTCGGCCGTTCGGTCTACCAAGTGCTGCTGGGCATGGCGACGGTGGCGCAGGCGCGGCAGACTTCGCCCCAACGCCCGCTACGATGTCCTGCCGGCGAACCGCGATCTGGCCGGCGCCGAGGTGGAGATGGTGGAACTGGAGCGGCGCGAGCAGCGCCTCAAGGAAGCGCTGCAACCGCACGTCGCGGATTACGATTTCATCATCATCGACTGCCCGCCGTCGCTGTCCATGCTGACCCTGAACGGCCTGTGCGCCGCGCACGGCGTGATCATTCCGATGCAGTGCGAGTACTTCGCGCTGGAAGGCCTGTCCGATCTGGTGAACACCATCAAGAAGGTGCACGCCAACCTCAACCGCGACCTGAAGATCATCGGGCTGCTGCGCGTCATGTTCGACCCGCGCAACACCCTCGGCCAGCAGGTCTCGGCGCAACTGGAGCGGCATTTCGGCGACAAGGTGTTCCGGGCCATCGTGCCGCGCAACGTGCGCCTGGCGGAGGCGCCGAGCTACGGCATGCCGGGGGTGGTGTTCGACAAAGGCGCGAAGGGGTCGCAGGCCTATCTTGCCTTCGCCAATGAGATGATCGAGCGAGTCAAGGCGCTTTAGGGAGACAAAGACAGATGGCACCACCCAAGTTGAAGGGCCTCGGACGCGGACTCGATGCGCTGCTGGCCGGGGACAGCGAGGAAGAGCCGCAGCGTCAGGACAGCCTCGCCATCGACCGGCTGCAGCCGGGGAAATACCAGCCCCGCACGCGCATGGATGCCGAATCGTTGAACGATCTGGCGGCCTCCATCAAGGCCCAGGGCATCATGCAGCCGATCCTGGTGCGCCCGGTCGGCAAGCAGGACGGCGAGGACCGCTACGAGATCATCGCCGGCGAACGGCGCTGGCGCGCGGCGCGCATCGCCGGCCTGACCACGGTACCCGCGCTGGTGCGGGAGATAGCGGACGAAGCGGCGCTGGCCATGTCGCTGATCGAAAACATCCAGCGCGAAGACCTGAATCCGCTGGAGGAGGCAGCCGGCCTGCAGCGGCTGATCGACGAATTCGGCATGACCCACCAGCAGGCGGCGGACGCCATCGGCCGCTCCCGCCCCGCCGCCTCCAACCTGCTGCGCCTGCTGCAGCTCGCCCCTCCGGTGCAGGACATGCTCATGAGCGGCAGCATCGACATGGGCCATGCCCGCGCCTTGCTGCCTCTGTCCAAAGGCGAGCAGGCGGCGCTGGCGACCCGCATCGCCGCCAAGGGCTATTCCGTGCGGGAAGCGGAACGCCTCGCCGCGCGCACCCTGAACCCGCCGCAGAAGCGGCCGGAACTGCAGAAGAGCCGCGATCTGCAGCGACTCGAGGAGGAGCTTTCGGATCGGCTGGGCACGGCGGTGAGCATCGTTGCCAACCGCAAGGGAGCGGGTCAGGTCAGCATCCGTTTCGGCAGCCTCGATCAGCTCGACGGAGTCCTCAACCGCCTGCGCTAGCCGCAACCCCGAGCGCCGATTTCTGCGGCCGAAGAACGCCGATGCACGGAGCCGCAGGTATCAGCGCCATCCTCGTTTTCGCCTGGCTGATCTCCGAGAACCGAAAGCGCGTTCCCTGGCGCACGGTGCTCGCGGGCTTGGCCCTTACCTTCGCTTTCGCCCTGCTGCTGTCGCGCCTCACCGCCCTCCGGGGCGCGCTGGCCGCGCTGAACGAAGGACTCGCCGCGCTGGAAAAGGCGACGCAGTCCGGCACCGCTTTCGTCTTCGGTTATCTGGGCGGCGGGCCGGCACCGTTCGCCGAGTCCGATCCTGCCGCCAGTTTCATCCTCGCTTTCCGTGCCCTGCCGCTCGTTCTCGTGATCAGCGCCCTGTCGGCCCTGCTGTTTCACTGGGGGATCCTGCCGTGGATCGTGCGCCTGTTCGCGCGCCTGCTGCAAAAGACGATGGGACTCGGCGGCGCGGTGGGAGTGTCGGCGGCGGCCAACGTCTTCGTCGGCATGGTGGAAGCGCCGCTGGTGATTCGACCCTATCTGGCGCGGCTCACCCGCGGCGAACTGTTCATCGTCATGGTCTGCGGCATGGCCACCATCGCCGGCACCGTGCTGGTGCTGTATGCCAGCATCCTCGGCTCGGCGGTGCCCGGCGCGCTGGCCCATCTGCTGATCGCATCCCTGGTGAGCACGCCTGCCGCCATCGTCATTGCGGCGCTCATGGTGCCGGGCGAGACGAGCAGCGACGACGGACTGGCGGAGATCGACCCGAAGCGACCGAAGTGCCATGGATGCGATCACGCGCGGGACGCTGGAGGGACTGGAACTGCTGCTCAACATCGTCGCCATGCTCGTCGTGTTCGTCGCCCTGGTCAGTCTCGCCAACGCCATGCTCGGCCAGCTGCCTGATGTGGGCGGGCACTCGCTTACGCTGGAACGAATACTGGGATGGGTTCTCTCGCCTCTCGCCTGGGCCTGCGGAGTACCCTGGAGCGAGGCCCAGGTCGCGGGCGCGCTACTCGGCAAGAAGACCGTCCTGAACGAGCTGATCGCCTATCTGGACATGGCGAAACTGCCGGCAGTGGACCTGTCGCCGCGCAGCAAGCTGCTGATGACCTACGCGCTGTGCGGTTTCGCCAACTTCGGCAGTCTCGGCATCCTGCTCGGCGGCATGGGAGCGATGGTTCCGGAACGGCGCGGCGAACTGGTGGAACTGGGTCTCAAGTCCATCATCGCCGGGCTTCTGGCCACCTGCCTGACGGCCGCGGTGATGAGCGTGGTGCTGTAGGGTGCCCGCAGTTCGGAGGGATAGCTCCCGGTGGCGCGCATACCGGGCCTCAGCGCAGCACTTGGCACTCCAGTTCGCGCATCCGGCTTTCCAGCTCCTCCATGCGTGCAAGCAGAGTGAGCGCTAACACCAACGCATCTTCGTCAAGCCCGAAATCGGTCTGCAGGCGCCTCGCGCGGCGTGCCATGGCGATGCTGCGCGAGCCGAACGACCAGTCGGCTTCGGCGCGACGCACGCTGCCCAGGCACCCGGCCAACGCCAACTCCTGCAGCGACTCGGCATTCAGTCCCGACAGTTCCGCCAACTCGGCAAGGCTGATGTCGCCCGTCTCCTCCACCACGACCACGATGTCCGTGTGTTCGTGCGTCGCCATGTCAACTTCCTCCGAAGTGCCGGCGCGGGTCGAAGCGTGAGGACCGCGCCAGATCCTCGAACAGGGCCTTTTCCTTTTCCGTAAGCGACTCGGGGACCGCAATCTGGAGTACCGCGAACAGATCCCCGATGCCGCGGCCGCCGGGCTTCGGCAGCCCCTTGCCGGCAAGCCGGAGTTTCTGTCCGGCACGCACGCCGGCCGGAATCTTGAGCCGGGCATGACCTTCCAGCGTGGGGATGTCCACCGTCGCCCCCAGAGCCGCCTCCCAGGGCGCGATGGGGACCTCGATGTACAGATCATGCCCCACCGGGCGGAACAGGGCATGGGGACGGAAGCTGATCTTCAGGTAGAGGTCGCCGTCCGGCGCCCCGCCGAAGCCGCGTCCGCCCTTTCCGGGCACACGCATGACCTGCCCGTCGCTGACTCCACGTGGAATCCTGGCCTTTACCTGGCGAGGCGTTCTATGCAAGTGACCGCTCGCATCCATCTCCGGCACGGCGACCTGGAAATTGGCTTCGGTACCGTGCAAGGCCTGCTGCAAGGTCAGTTCCACCGTCCCCTCGACATCCTGTCCGCGGGCGGCGAAACCTTGGCCGCGTCTTCCAGCCGCTGCTGCGCCACCGAACAGCTCCGAGAAGAAGTCGCTGAAATCGAAGCCGCCGCCCGCTCCACCCGTTTCGAAGCGGAAACCGCGGGCCTGCCTGTCCCAGTCGGGGGGCGGCCGGAAGTCCTGGCCGGGCTGCCAGGTTCCGAGCCGGTCATAGGCAGCGCGCTTCTCCGGATCCTTGAGCACCTCGTAGGCTTCGGCGACTTCCTTGAACTTCTCTTCGGCGTTCGCTTCCTTCGACACGTCCGGATGGTACTTGCGGGCGAGCAGCCGGTACGCCTTCTTGATCGCGTCGGCAGAGGCGTCGCGTGGGACGCCGAGGGTCTTGTAGTAGTCCTTGTATTGCATTCCGATTCGGCAGGCGCGGACACGCAGTGGTGGCGCCGCCTATTCTATCTGGTGCCGCCGCGGCCGTCTTTCAACGCTGCAGCCGCGCCGGGCTGACGGCGCGGCCAAGGTACGCGTTCATCCGCGCGGATCGGGCACGAAGGGGCGCGGGAACGGCTGCGGGTCGGCATAGCGCGGCCGATGCGGGATGATGCCGCGGGCAAGCAGGTTGTCGTAGCTGTCGTAGCGGATTGCCACCACGTCGTCGGGTTTGCTGCCGGCGCGCCTGAATTCGGTGTATTCGGTCGGTGCGTACTCGCGGGCGCCATGACCGGTGCCCAGCCGCTCGCGCGATTCCTTGCGTAGCGCATCGGGTGCGGCGGCTTCGGCCACGGCGTCTTGGGCGGCGCGGCCTGCCCCGGCGGAGGGTGCGGCAGGGGCCGCCTTGGACTGCGGCGCCTCCAGTTCCGGTTGCGGGCGCTGCGGCGCCCGTTCGCGGAACACCGCGACACCGATGACGCCCACGTTCTCCGGCCGATCGGTGCGGGCGGCGTAGGAATCAGGGAGGGAGGTGAAGTAGAACTGGGCTATTTCCTCCAGGCTCTTGCGCCAGCCCGAGATTTCGGCCGACGAGTAGGGATCCAGCACGTAGCCGGATTGGGCCGGGGAAGCGGTCTCCCCGCTTACGGCGTTTACCCGGTCCACCGACAGCACGGCCAGCAGGCGAGCGCGGGAGCGATTGACGAGCCGCACCGCATAGCTTTCGCCCGGTTTGCCGGCGACGTAGGTGCGGCCATGGTGAGTGTAGGTTTCGAGCACCCGTCCGCTGCTGCGGCTGACGATTTCCACGTCGAGCAGAGGGCCGGCACCGGCCACGGCGGCACATCCAGCAAGCAGGACGGCCGACAGAACTGCGATGACGCTGCGCATGGCATTCTCCTTGTTGAAGTGGTTCATGCGCGTAAACGACGGTCGGAGCGCAACGGGGTTTGCGCACTTCGAACACGACCAAGTGCCAGCGAGGCAAGCATTTCGCGTAAGCTTTTGCCTCGATTGCCATGATCCCGGCGCCATGACCCTGACCGACCTGCGCTACATCGTCGCCCTCGCCCGCGAACGGCACTTCGGCCGTGCCGCCGAGAAGTGCCATGTCAGTCAGCCCACACTCTCCGTGGCGGTCAAGAAGCTGGAGGATGAGCTCGGCGTGATCCTGTTCGAGCGGAGCGCCGCCGAGGTGCGCGTCACTCCCGTGGGCGAGCGCATCGTGGCGCAGGCGGAGCGCGTACTGGAGGAATCGGCGCGGCTGCGCGAACTCGCCGATCACGGCAAGGACCCCTTGGCCGGTCCCCTGCGCCTCGGCGTCATCTATACCATCGGCCCCTATCTGCTGCCGCGCCTGATCCCGATCCTGCATGAAGCGGCGCCGCGCATGCCGCTGCTGATCCAGGAAAACTACACTTCGCGCCTCACCGCCGCGCTGAAGCGGGGCGACCTCGACGTCATCGTCATCTCGCTGCCCTTTGCGGAACAGGGTGTGGTGACCCAGGAGATCTATGACGAACCGTTCCGCGTGGTGGTACCGGCGGCCCATCCGTGGCACGCGGAAGAACGCATTCGCGCCGAGCGTCTGACGGAGGAGCCGGTGCTCCTGCTCGGCGCCGGCAACTGTTTTCGCGATCAGGTGCTGGCGGTGTGTCCTGGCCTGACGCAGGGCGGCGCGCTGCAGCGCACGCTGGAAGGCAGTTCCCTTGAAACCATCCGCCACATGGTGGCGAGCGGCAGCGGCATAACCGTGCTGCCCAGCGCCGCCGCCGATCCCCTGCCGGAATCCCAGCCGCTGTTGTCGGTGAGACCCTTCAGCGAACCGGAGCCGATGCGCCGCGTTGCCCTCGCCTGGCGCGCTTCCTTCCCCCGCCACCAGGCGATCGACGCACTGCGCGAGGCCATTCTCGCCTGCTCCCTGCCTGGCACTCGGCCCGTTACCCCCAGACCGCAACGCACCTCCGCCCTGGCCGGGTAGTACCAGTCAGGGGCATCCCTGGCCAGCGGCGCAGGGGTGCGAGCTTCCGCAGTCGGTGTCTCTGAATAGCCAATAGCTATCCATCTTATTTCAACTATCAATTGGATCAATTCATAGCGCGCCCCTATGATCACTCCCGTCAGCCGATTCATCAATGAAAGGAGCGCAATCATGAGCAAGCATGAATCTCTCACCATCAAGAACCTCGAATCGGCCTTCGCCGGAGAGTCGATGGCGCATATCAAGTACCGCTATTTCGCCAAGCTGTGCCGCGCCGCGGGCGACGACGAGACTGCGCGCACCTTCGAGGAAACTGCCGACCAGGAAGTCGCCCACGCCTTCGGTCACCTCGATCTGCTTTATCCGACCGAGCGCATGAATCCGGCGCGCTGCCTCGAATTGGCGATCGAGGGCGAAACCTACGAATACACCGAAATGTATCCCTCCTTCCGCCACACGGCGCTGGAGGAAGGCAATGCGGCGGCAGTGGCCGAGATCGACGAGCAGATCGCCGAGTCGAGGGAACATGCAGCCCGCTTCCACGCGACCCTGGACAAGGCGGCCAAGCGTTTTGCCGCGCTGGCGAAAGTCGAAGAGCGCCACGCGAATCACTACCGCGCCGCCTTGAACAAGATTTCCAACGGAGAGGAGAAACGATCATGAACAAATGGCAATGCGTCGTGTGCGGCTTCATCTACGACGAGGCGGCAGGCATGCCGGAAGAAGGCATTGCTGCCGGCACGCGCTGGCAGGACATACCCGAGGACTGGGCCTGCCCCGACTGCGGGGTGGCGAAGTGCGATTTCGAAATGGCGTTGCTCGCTGCCTGAACGACCGGCAGGGCGCGAAGCGAAGGAGGGGATGACATGGCTGAATTGATCGCGAAGTTGCGGAACTCCGAGATTGGACCGGTCTCCGCGCACGCTGTGCGCAAGGCAATCGGTTGGTCTGCAGTGATCGGCGGTGGCGTCATTCTCGCGGCCGACCTCCTCCGCAGCGTGGCGCTGGCGCTGCAAGATTCGCCGGTGCTCGCCGCGGGAGTCGGCGCCTCGGCCGTGGCGGGACTCGCGACCGGTGTCGGGGCGCTGGCTGTCGTCTTCCTGCGCAACCTCACGCGGCGCGGCCAGGATGGACTGATGGGCTTCGCCGCGGGGGTCATGCTTGCCGCCGCCGTGTTCTCCCTCTTGCTGCCGTCCCTGGAGGCGGCGCGTGCGGCGATGGGTTCGGCCACCGGCGCCGCACTCTTCGTCGGACTTGCCCTGCTCGCCGGCGGCGGGGTGTTGTGGCTTGCCGACCGTTTCCTGCCCCACGAGCATTTCGTCAAGCCGGGACGCGCCCAGCCGCAGGCACGCGCCAAGGGACTGTGGCTGATCGTCGTGGCGCTCGCCCTGCACAACGTGCCCGAGGGCGTCGCGGTCGGCGCCGGTTTCGCCGGCGGCAATCAGATGGGGTTGGCCACTGCGATCGGCATCGGCATTCAAAACATGCCGGAGGGCCTGGTAGTGGCGGCGGCGCTTTCCATGCTCGGCCGCTCATCCCTGGTCGCAATCGGCGTGGCCACCCTTACCGGCCTGGTCGAACCGCTCGGAGCGCTGATCGGCGGCACCCTGGCCGGGCTCGGTGCGGTTCTGCTGCCGGCCACGCTGGCTTTCGCCGCTGGCGCCATGCTGTTCGTCATCAGCCACGAGATGGTGCCCGAGTCGCACCGCTCCGGCAACGAAGGCACCGCCACCTTCGGCCTGCTCACTGGCTTCGTAACGATGTTGGTGCTCACTGGCAGTTTCGTCTAACGCTCATAGAAAGGACCACCATGGAAGTGAATATCGGGATCGACAATGCGCATCGCGCTCGGATCGCGGAGGGCCTGTCGCGACTGCTCGCGGACACCTACACCCTCTATCTCAAGACCCACAATTTCCACTGGAACGTCACGGGACCGATGTTCAACACCCTGCACCTCATGTTCGAGCAGCAATACAACGAATTGGCGCTGGCGGTGGACCTCGTGGCGGAGCGCATCCGCGCGCTCGGCTTTGCCGCCCCGGGAAGCTACCGGGAATTCGGCACGCTCACCTCCATCGAGGAAGCCCAAGGCGCGCCCAATGCCCAGGAAATGATCCGCCAATTGGTGCAGGGTCAGGAGGCGGTGGTGCGGACCGCGCGCAGCATATTGCCGCTTGTCGGCGAAGTACATGATGAGCCCACCGCCGACCTGCTCACCCAGCGCATGCAGATCCACGAGAAGAACGCGTGGATGCTGCGCAGCCTGCTGGAAGAGTGAGGAGACAGTGACCGATGAACCCGATCGTGATTCTGGGCAGCGGACTCGCCGGCTACACCCTTGCCCGCGAGATCCGCAAGCTCGACAAGCGCACGCCCCTCACCGTGATCAGCGGCGACGACGGCGGCTTCTACTCCAAGCCGATGCTGTCCAACGCCCTGGCCGGCGGCAAGTCTCCCGCGGCCCTGGTGAGCCAGACGGCAGAACAGATGGCGCTCCAACTCGGCGCGGAGATCCTCTGCCATACCCGCGTCACTGCGATCGACAGGGCAAGGCGCCGCCTCGAAACCGGCTCCGGCACGGTCGCCTACGACAAGCTCGTGCTGGCAGTGGGGGCGGAGCCGATCCGCCTGCCGCTCGGGGGCAATGGTGCGAGCGAAGTTCTCGCCGTGAATAACCTGGCGGACTACACGGTCTTCCGCGACCGTCTGGCCGGCAAGCGGCGGGTGGCGGTGCTCGGTGCTGGACTCATCGGCTGCGAGTTTGCCAACGACCTGGTCAGCGCTGGGTACGAGGTCGCGCTGTTCGACGTCGCACCCCTGCCGCTGGGACGCCTGCTGCCGCCGGAGGCGGCACGTCGCTTGCGCGACCGGTTGGCGGCAGCTGGCATCCGTTGGCACCTCGGAACGTCGATTTCCCGCGTCAACCGCCACGGCAGCGGCTACTTGCTGGCGACTGCGCAAGGACGGGCCTTCGAAGCCGACCTGGTGTTGTCCGCGGTCGGTTTGCGGCCCCAGGCCGCGCTGGCACGCGATGGCGGGATAACGGTGAACCGCGGCATCGTGGTGGATCGCCACCTCGCGACCAGCGATCCCGCGGTCTACGCCTTGGGTGATTGTGCGGAAGTGGGGGGCTTGGTTCTGCCCTACGTCCTCCCCATCATGCAAGCGGCGAGAGCGTTGGGCGCGACGCTGGCTGGCGCGCCGCAACCGCTCGCCTACCCCGCCATGCCCGTCGTGGTGAAGACTCCCGCCTGTCCGACCGTGGTATGCCCACCTCCCGCAGGGATTGCCGGCAGTTGGCGTGAGGCAGTTTCGGCGGAAGGGGTGCGCAGCGTGTTCGTCGGAGCAGACGGTCGGGAGGTGGGTTTCGCGCTGATCGGCTCCGCCACCGCCGAGCGACAGAAACTCGCTGCCCTCATGCCGCCGGTGCTGGCGACCGAGCCGGCACCGGCGCTGTGAGTGCCCGGATCAGCGGCGCAGGACGGATTCGAACTCGGCGATATCGAGTTTGCCGTCCTTGTTGGCGTCGGCGCGCTCAAAGGTCTCCTGCATACCCGGCATTTTCGACGCCTCGCTCTTGCTGAGTGCGCCGTTGTGGTCGGCATCCAGTGTATCGAACTGGGCGACGATCTCCTGTTTCGCCGGCGATGCGGATTCCTGATTCTTCTGTGCCAACGCGTGAGCGGTGACCAAGGCGAGCACTGCGACGGATACGGCCATCGGTTTGTCGAAGCTCATGCTGTTCTCCTCCTGTTCGGCATGAATTAAATGCCGCCGGAGCGGCAGCCGGCACCTGCGCAGCATGCGTGCCAACAAGTCGAAAATCTCAATAAATCATAGGATTGTGACAAACGAGGCGGCGCGTGAGGAGGGATTAGATGTATCCAGCGAGGAAATTGCGTCGCCAAACACCGACGAAATCACTTGGCCGGTGCAGGAAACCGCAACGATTCAGCAGCTTGGCTTGTCAGGCGCGAGCGACAGGGAGCCATGGGAAAGCCGGTCCCGGCGCTGGGGAAACGATCGCACCCGACCGCGTGAGGAGCGTCAGGCCGTTTTGGCTTTCTTCGCCGCTGCGCGCTTGGGACTGCTGGCGCCGGTATTTCTGGCCTCGGCCTTTGCTGCCTTGGACGCGCGCGCTTCGAATTCGAAACCCACTTTCCCGTCGGCCCCGCGCACGAGAAAAGCGGAAAATTTGCGCTTCGTGCGCGCCGAAACGAAGCCCTTGAGCAGATCGGTCTTGCCGGTGGCCAGCAGTTTCTGCATTTGCTCCCGCGAGACCTCTTGCTGCAGGATGATCTTTCCGGAACGGAAGTCGCAGCGACGCTCCGGTCCCACCGATTTTTCACAGACGTAGGCCATTCCGTGCTCGAACACGCGGGAGCCGCACTTCGGACAGTCGCCGAACGCTTCCTGCTCGCCGAAATCGACCGGTTCGGCACTCGCCGCCTCATCCCTGGTCTGGCCGAAATCGAACTCCGGCTCGTGCTGGTCGTTGAGCCGGATGATGGCGGCGAACGGCCGTCCCATCTTGTTGCGGAAGCCCTGCAGAGGGCCGACCCGGCGGTCGCCGAGCAGGGTCTCGATTTCCTCAGTCTCGAACTGGCGGCCGGCGACGATCTTCCACAGGGCGAAGTCGCAGCTCTGGCACTGGAACTTCTTGTAGTTCTCCTTGATCACGCCCCGGCATTTCGGACACGGCGTCTTCAGCGTCGCAAAATCGCCCGGCACGGTATCGCTCTCGTAGGTCTTGGCCTGATGCACGATATGGCGCGCCATCTCGCCGATCTCTCGCATGAAGGCATCGCGCGACAGCCTGCCGCGCTCCATCTGGGCCAGCTTGTACTCCCACTCCCCGGTGAGCTCGGGCGAGGTCAGTTCCTCGATCTTCAGACCGCGCAGGGCGGTGAGCAGCTGGAACGCCTTGGCCGTAGGAATCAGTTCACGCCCCTCGCGGTGGAGATACGTTTCGGCGATCAGATTCTCGATGATCTGGGCGCGGGTTGCAGGCGTGCCCAGTCCCTTGCTGCGCATCGCCTCCCGCAGTTCCTCGTCCTCCAGCAGTTTGCCTGCACCTTCCATGGCGGATAGCAGTGTGGCTTCGTTGAAGCGTGCCGGCGGCTTGGTCTGGTTGGCTAGGACGATCACGTCCACGGACTTCACTTTTTCCTTCGGCTTCACCGGCGGCAGCTGCGGCGCATCCTCGCCTTCCTGCGCTTCCCGACCGTAGATGACGAGCCAGCCGGCGTTGACCAGCACGCGTCCTTCGGTCTTGAAGGCTTCACCCTCGACGCGCGTGATGCGCGTGGTGACCAGATACTCGGCGGCGGGATAGAAGACCGCCATGAATCGCTTGGTCACCATGTCGTAGATCTTCTGCTCGGCTTCGGTCAGGTGCTTGGGCGGAAGTCCGGTCGGAATGATGGCGAAGTGGTCCGAAATCTTGGCATTGTTGAAAATGCGCTTGTTCGGCTTGACCCATTCTTGTTTCAGGATCTCCGCGGCGAAGGGCGCGTAGCGATGCAGCAGGACGTGGTCCGCTCCTTTCAGCACAGCCTCGTCGGCGAACATACCGAGAGTCGATGTAACCGTCCCGAGATAGTCTTCGGGCAAGCGCGCGCGAATCGGTGCGCGGATAGGTCAGCACCTTGTGCCGTCTCGTACAACGCCTGCGCAATCTGCGAGCGTCGTGCGGGCGGAGAAGCCGAAACGGCCGTTCGCTTCGCGCTGCAGGCTGGTCAGGTCGAACAGCGAGCGGCGAAAGCTGGGTCGAAGGCTTGGCCTCCTCCTCCGACGTACCCGGCTTGCCAGGCACTTGGCGCGGATCGCCTGCGGCGCGCGCTTCGCATCCCACAGCCGTTCGGCGCGGGCGTGTTCATTGGCCTTCGTCCTTCTTGAACGCCTCGTCGATCCAGCGGCCCTTGTATTCGCCTGCCGCCGCTGCGAAGGTCGCCTTCACCTCCCAGTAATCGCGCGGCACGAACTTCCGTATCTTCTCCTCGCGCCCGACCACGATCGCCAAGGTGGGCGTCTGCACACGGCCCACGGTGGTGAGGTGGAAACCGCCGCTCTTGGAGTTGAATGCCGTCAAGGCGCGCGTGCCGTTGATGCCCACCAGCCAATCGCGTTCGGAACGGCACACCGCTGCGTCCGCCAGGCCCGTTCATTTCCTCGCCATCGCGCAGCGCGGCGAAGCCGTTGCGGATCGCCTGCGGTGTCATGGACTGCAGCCATAGACGCCGGACCGGCTTGTTGGCTCTTGGCGTGCTGCGCGATGTAATTGAAGATGAGCTCGCCCTCGCGTCCCGCGTCGCAGGCGTTGATGAGGCCGGTGACGTCCTTGCGCTTGATGAGCCGGGATGAGGAGCTTGAGCCGGGATTCGGTCTTCTCGATCGGCGCGAGCGTGAAATGGGGCGGAATCACCGGCAGGTTGGCGAACGACCACTTGCCGCGCTTGACCTCATACTCGTCGGGTACCGCCAGTTCCAGCAGATGGCCGATGGCCGAGGACAGGACGTACTCGTCACTCTCGAAGTAGTCGTCATGCTTGACGAAGCCGCCGAGCACCCGGGCAATGTCCTGGGCGACGGAAGGCTTCTCCGCGATGATTAGTTGTTTGCTCATGCCGTAGGGAAATTGGCTCGTGATGCAGGTAGGCGGAAGCGCGGGATGATATGAAAGAACCCGCGGCGCTGGCAAGGAAAGCTTTCTTCGCGGCTAATGCAGTGAGCGCAGCTCCGTTCCGACAGGAGCTCGTCCAAGGAAACACCGCTTTGCGGCGGCTCCACAACACCATGAGCACGATGACCTTGAAGCTGGCATGTCGATCGGCGCGCCGGGAAGCGTCATGGCGTGCCGATGATCGCCTCGCGCGTCGGTGCGTGACACGCCGCTGTTACCCAGAAACTGCAGAACCGCGGCACTCGCTGTCCAGCTTGGAAACTCCACGTCGTCGAACAGGCGCAGCGAGCGTCTGCCAGGAATCGCCGCCTGCGCATCGACCGCTCGCTGCAACCGGACAGCCAGTCGAGCGCCTCGGAGTCGTCCTCGAATCCGGCCGCGCTCAGCTTGTGCGCCAATTGATTCGGTCCGGATGGGCGTCGGCGCTTAGATAGGTCTCGAACAAATACACCAGATTCGTACATGTGTCCGCCTCAGTTGAGCCGTTGGAAGCGTCCGCCGGGCAATCGGCGCGACACGGCCTTCCAGCTCCAGCAATGTTGCGGCGAGCGGCTGAGCGGACAATCCACTGCGTTCTGCCAGTGCATCGATATCCATGGGGTCGAAGCCCATGGCACTGAGCAGTCGTCCTCCTGTTGCGGCTGTTCACGTCGCGGGATCAGGCATCGCGGCTGCAGATCGAGTTCCTCCAAGATATCCGGCGCGTCGTCCACCAGTTTTGCCCCCTGCTTGATCAGCTGATGACAGCCCTTGGACAGAGGCGAATGGATCGAGCCCGGAATAGCGAACACATCGCGTCCTTGTTCGGCCGCGAGCCGCGCGGTAATCAGCGAACCGCTTCGCTCTGCCGCCTCCACCACCAGCACGCCTAGCGACAAGCCGGAAATCACGCGGTTGCGGCGCGGAAAATTGGCGGCCAATGCTGGCGTGCCCATGTGGAACTCGCTTACGATCACGCCCTCCACCGCGATTCGTAGTGCGAGATCGCGATTGCGCGCGGGATAGAGACGATCAGCGCCGGTGCCGATCACGGCGACGGTGGCGCCGGGCGCGGTAAGCGCGCCGCGGTGGGCGGCGCCATCGATACCCAGTGCCAGCCCGCTTACCACGGTGAGTCCCGCCTGCGACAGGGCGGCGAACGCCTTCCGCGTTGACGGCGCCCTGGGGCGTGCAGTTGCGGCTGCCGACCACCGCGATGCAGGGCGATTGAGCAGCTCGATGCGGCCCTTGACGTAAAGCAGTGTCGGCGGGTCCTCGGTCTGAAGCAGTTCGCGAGGATAGGTGGCATCGGCAAGCGTGAGCAGACAGTTGCCGGGTTGCGCCGCCCAGGCCAGCGCAGCGTCGATTTGCGCCGATACATCCTCGCCCAGCAAGGCGCTCGGCAACGGCGGGGGAAACGATGCGCTGCAGCTCCGCGCGGACGCCTGAAAGACCTTCGGCGGGCAGGCCGAATTCCTTGAGCAAGCGACGCTGCGATTGGCCGCCGACGCCGGAAACCAGCGTCAGCCGGAGCCAGCGGCGCGGGCGTCATCCACGGCTCTAAGGGGTACGCACGGCGTCGCCGGGCGCAACCGGACGCGAGGAGTTCGACCACCAGGGCGTAGGACACCCGATCGAAGATGCGGAACACGAACACCAGTCCATAACGCTCGTCGGGCAGCTTGTGAATTCTCCCTCTTATCGGTCTGCGCATCACGAAAGTCAACTTCCCGGCCGTGGCGATAGATCGCCAGCACGTGGCCGATCTCGATGCCGTCACGCGTCCCGCGGTTCAGCGTCACGATGTAGCTGCGCCCGGTTTCACCGACGTTCACGCCGGAGTAGATGCCGATGATGCGCCCTTCGATCGGCGTTTCAGGTGCATGCGGGGCGTAGGCGACGATGTCGGCCTTGGCTCACGGCACCATGCGATCGCCCGATTGATTTCCTGTTTGGCGCTCAGGATTTCCAGGGTCGCTGGTTCGCCGTCGCGCACCACCTGCGCATTGCCGAGAAAGAACGCCTCGTAGCCGAGAATCTCTTTGGTTCTCGGGATCCTGTATCGGTTTGAGTGGGCGAAATACCTGCCACTGGCGCACCTTGCGGTTGATTCCCGTGGCGTAGACCGTGTCTCCGGCGCCGACAACCACGCGATCTTCCTGGGTGGCGATGATCTTGGGTGCGTTGGTCGAGCCCGTTGGCGTCCATCACCAGCGGCTGAGCAAGGTATGGATCGATGACCTGCTGCGGAATGCTCGGGATGGGCACCGCGCTCGGCTCGGAATAGATCTGCGGCTCGACTTTGCCCGATTGCCCAATGCTGAGGCGTGGCGAGCTGCCGCTGCGATCCAGAGCAACCACTTGGCCTGGATAGATCAAGTGGGGATTGCGGATCTGGTTGCGATTCAGGCGCCAGACTTCCGGCCAGCGCCACGGATCGCGCAAGAACTTCCCGGAGATGTCCCACAAGGTATCGCCTTTGACAACGACATGACGGTCGGGCGCATCGTCGGCGAGGGTGAGGGGTTTCGTTGCCTGGGCGACGGCACAGGCGCTTGAGAAACTGAGAATCAGGGAGAATATAATGCGGACGAACATGGTGGCCTCGCTCGGCGTCAGCTCAGGGCGCAGCTTGGCGGTGCGGCGGAACTTGCCGCATGGAATCGCGTGCCGTACTGTTGGTCAAAACGATGCACGCCGCCTCCCTGAATAACAGTTTTGCATGAGATTGTGCATGTAATCATCTAAATCAGCAAGCATTTATGGCACTGCTACCAATACTTCGCTACCCCGATCCGCGTCTCCATCAGAAGGCGGCGTGGTCGAGAAGGTCGATGACTCCATCCGCAAGCTTGCCGCCGACATGGCGGAGACCATGTACGCTGCGCCCGGCATCGGGCTTGCTGCAACGCAGGTGGACGTGCACAAGCGCGTCATCGTGATCGACGTCTCCGAGGACAAGTCGCAGCTCGTGACGCTGATCAACCCTGAGATCCTTGACCGCGATGGCGAGCAAGTCTGCGAGGAAGGCTGTCTCTCGGTGCCCGGCATCTACGACAAGGTGGCGCGCAGTGAACGCGTCACGGTCCGCGCGCTCGATCCTCAGGGCGACCCGTTTACCCTCGCGGCCGACGGCCTGCTTGCGGTGTGCGTTCAGCATGAGATGGACCATCTTCAGGGCAAGGTGTTTGTCGAGTACCTGTCACGCCTGAAACAGGCGCGCATCCGTTCCAAACTTGCCAAGCAGGCTCGCATAACGGCCTGAGTACACATGGGCCCAGGCGCCGGTACGTGGCACCTCGTTTGCGTATTCCCACTTCTTTTCCTTTTCCAGACCCATGCGCGTCGTTTTCGCCGGCACGCCCGAATTTGCGGCCCAAGCCCTGACGGCTATCCTGGCCGCCGGGCACGTCGTACCGTTAGTGCTTACTCAGCCTGACCGGCCAGCTGGGCGGGGCATGAACTTGCAACCCGGGGCCGGTCAAGCAGCTTGCCCTGGCACACGGCTTGGCGCTGCATCAGCCGACATCGCTGAAGACTAACGACGCCCGGTGGCCGATACTTGAGGCCGCGCCGGCAGGTCATGGTCGTCGCGGCCTACGGCCTGATTCTGCCGCAGGCGGTACTGGACCTGCCGCGTTCTACGGTTGTCTCAACATCCATGCATCGCTGCTGCCGCGCTGGCGGGGTGCGGCGCCGATCCAGCGCGCGACTCCTCGCAGGCGACGCGAAACGGGCATAACCATCATGCAGATGGACGCCGGCCTCGACACCGGCCCCATCCTTCTGTCGCGGCGTCATCGGCCCATCTCTTCCGGCGACACGGCCGACCTTGCACGACAAACTGGCCGCCTTGGGAGCGAATCCTCATCGTCGAAGCGTTGGAGCGGCTGCAGCGCGGCGAACTGTCGCCGGCAGCACAGACGGCGGACGGCGCCACCTATGCGGCGAAGATCGACAAATCAGAAGCTCGGCTGGACTGGCGACAGCCTGCATGCGAACTGGATCGCGCGGTACGCGCTTTCAACCCCGTTCCGGGTGCCACCGGCCGAACTGGACGGCGTCGCGCTCAAGATATGGCGTGCGTGCGCCGAACCGGAAACCGGCAGCCGCCCGGCGCCGTCCTCGCCGACGAGTGGCAACGGCATCGTGGTGGCGTGCGGGCGAGGGCAGCGCTCCGCATTATGGAACTGCAAAAGGCGGGCGGCAAACGATTGCCCGTCGGCGAAGTTTCTGCGCGGCATACCGATCCCGGCGGCGCGAACATGCGGCGATCGCAGCCGATTGAATCTTCGGCTGCCGATCCCCATCTAACGTGCCGATGACTTCAATCACTTCCGAAAGCGAGGTAACGCGATCAATGTTCGATCAACTGGCTGAAAACCCGATCCTGATGGCCGGCATCATGGCGCTGTTCGGCGTGATCGGACAGATGCTCGGTGGCGGCCAGGGCATGATCGCTGGCGCTGCTGTTCGGCGGGGCGATGAACATCTGGTCGCCTACTGGTTCTCGGACAAGATGGTGCTGCGCATGTACAGAGCGCAGCAGGTGGACGAGACCTCGGCGCCCCAGCTCTACAACATGGTGAAGGATCTCGCCGGACGCGCCGGCCTGCCCATGCCCAAGGTATACCTGATCGACGAGGCGCAACCCAATGCCTTCGCCACCGGCCGCAACCCGGAGAATGCCGCCGTGGCGGCGACGACCGGGATCCTGCAGATGCTGACGCCACGCGAACTGCGCGGCGTGATGGCGCACGAGTTGGCGCACGTGAAGCATCGCGACATTCTGATCTCGACCATCGCCGCGACGGTCGCCGGCGCAATCTCCGCCCTCGCCAATTTCGGCATGTTCTTCGGTGGCCGCGACGGCGAAGATCGGCCCAATCCCATCGTCAGCATCATCATCATGATTGTGGCGCCGATCGCCGGCATGCTGATCCAGATGGCGATTTCGCGCGCCCGCGAGTTCGAGGCCGACCGCGGCGGCGCCGAAATCTCGGGCGACCCGACGCGCTCTCGCCGACGCCCTGGCGAAAATCGATGCCTATGCTCGCGGCATTCCGATGCACACGGCCGACGCGCACCCCGAGACGGCACAGATGATGATCATGAACCCCTTGTCCGGCGGCGGTCTGCGCGGGTTGTTCAGCACTCATCCCTCGACCGAGGAGCGCATCGCGCGCCTGCATGCGCTGGCACGCTGAAAACTCTGCAGGCAAAGTCGAAGGGCGGCTCGGCTGCCCTTCGACTTGCTGCAACCTGTCCGGTCAGCCGAGCTTGGCTGCAAGATAGGCGAGGATACCGTCGAAGGTGGCGAGCTTGCCGTAGTCGCTTTCGGGAATATCCACCTTCAGCCGCTGATGCAGGCCAATCAGGAAATTGAGCCAGTCCATCGAATCCAGGTCAATCTGATTGCGCAACGGCCGATCGGTTTGAATTTCACCCGCCTGGAGTTCCGGCGCGATGGTCTTCAGGGTGGCAAGGACGGCGGCACGAATCTGCTCTTCGTTCATGATTTCCTCGCTCAGAGTCTCTCCGGGTGTTGCAGTTGTTCGCGGATCTCGGCCAGGAACAGCGCCCCGCGGTGGCCGTCGCTGACCCGATGATCGGCCGCCAGACTAACGCTCACCACCGGCAACGCGCGCAGCATACCTTGCTCGGCCCACGGCTGGTCGCGCACGCAGCCGAAGCCCACCAAGGCCACCTGCGGCGGGTAGATCACGCCGAACACTGTGTCAGCCCCCTGGTCGCCGAGATTGGTTACCGTGATCGTCGGATCCGACATCTCCGAACTGCGCAAGGAGCCGGCCCGGACGCGCTGCACGAGATCGGTCAGGTCCCGCATCAGCTGTTCCAAGCTCTTGCTCGACACGTCGTGAATTGCCGGGGCGATCAGCCCGCCTTGCCTGAGGGATATCGCTACGCCGGCATGCACCGCCGCGCTTGCCTCGAAGCGGCCGTCGCGGAACAGCCCGTTCATTTCGGGATACCGGCAGCAGGCAAGCGCCACTGCCTTGAGGAACAGCACCGCCATAAGCAGTCGCCCGGTCACCGGACGCAGGGAATTCTCGTCCCGCAGCCACGCAGTCGCCCGTTCCAGCGGAATGGCGTGCGCGAGATAATAGTGCGGAATCTCGCGCTTCGAGCGACCCATGGCGGCGGCGATCGCCTTGCGCATTTCGGCCTGTCTGTCCTTCGGCTCGGCCTGCGCGGCGGCAGCCTGCACCACGTCCTGCAGCGTCACTGCGCCGTCCGGGCCGGTTCCGGTCACGGTGTTGACGTCGATAGCCAGTTCCTCGACACGCCTGCGGGCGGCGGGCGAGATGCGTCGGCGGGCCGCCGAAGCCGGCGCGGTCACGCTGGGGATGGTCGCTGAGACCGCCTGCGTGGCGGCAAAGTCCATCGACTCGGCGGGGGTCAGCAAGATCGCCAGCACCGTTCCCACCGGCACTGTTGCGCCCGGGGCGACGATCAGCTCCCGTATCGTTCCCTCATGCCAGATTTCCACGTCCACCGCGGCCTTCGACGTGTCGACGACGGCGACCACGTCGCCGCGCTTGACCGTGTCGCCGGGCTTGACCTTCCATTCCAACAGCTTGCCCTGGTCCATGTCGGAACCGAGGGAGGGCAGTTTGAATTCAATCATGATGTTCGCCTAGCGGCCGAGGACCGACCTTGCCGCCGCGACGATCTTCGCCACTTGGGGCAGTGCCGCGTCTTCGAGATGCTTGGGATAGGGTATCGGCACCTCCTCGCTGCACACGCGCGCCGGCGGCGCGTCGAGGTCGTAGAACGCCTGCTCCGTGATGCGCGCCATCACTTCCGCCGCCAAGCTGCCGCTGCGCCAGCCCTCGTCAATGACAACCGCACGGTGCGTCTTGCGCACCGATGCGAGAATGGTGTCGGCGTCGAGCGGCCGCAGCACCCGCAAGTCGATGACCTCGGCATCGATGCCGAGTTCCGCGAGCTGCTGCGCGGCGGCCAGCGACTTGCCGAGGCAGCCGCCGTAGGTGATGAGGCTGAGCTGCGTACCGGGCCGCCGCACGAATGCATGCTCGATGTCCGCCCTATACGAATCGGACAACTCGCCTTCCATGTTGTACAACTGCGCATGCTCGAACAGAATCACCGGGTCCGGATCCTGCAGCGCCGGCCACAGCATGCCACGGGCATCCTCGACAGTGGCCGGGGTCAGAACCTTGATGCCGGGGATGTGGGCATACCAGCCTTCGAGGCTGTGGGAATGCTGGGCGGCAAGCTGGCGGCCGGCGCCGGTGGCCATGCGGATCACCAGCGGCACGGAAAACTGCCCGCCCGACATGTGACGCAGCAGGGCCGCCGTATTCACGATCTGGTCCAGCGCCAGCAGACTGAAGTTTACCGTCATCACTTCCACGATCGGGCGCATGCCGCCCAGCGCCGCGCCGATGCCCGCGCCGACAAAAGCCAGTTCGGACAACGGCGTGTCGCGGATGCGCTCGGGCCCGAACTCCTCCAGCAGGCCCTTGCTCACGGCATAGGTGCCGCCGTATAGGCCGACGTCCTCGCCCATCAGGAACACCCGCGGATCGCGCCCCAGCGCCTCGCGCAGAGCCTCTCGCAGCGCTTCGCGGTAGGTGATCGTTCGTACTGCGCGGGAGGAATTTACGTCGCTCATGGTGTCGATCCGGCCCGCAGGGTATGGACGTCGCGGCAGAGATCCTCCACCGGCTCCCACTCGCCCGCCTCGGCGAAATCCACGGCGCGCTGCACTTCCTCCGCGACTTCCCGATCGAGGGCGAGAAATTCGTCTTCGCGGAGCATCTCCTGCGCCTTGAGCCGGGCCGAGAAGGTGTGAATCGGCCCGCGCGTCTTCCATTCCTCGACCTCGGCCCTGTCGCGGTACAACTCGGGATCGAACATCGAATGGGCTCGGAAGCGATAGGTCTGGAACTCGGCGAAAAGCGGTTCGCCGCTCTCCCGCACCTGCTCCACCGCCGCCTGGGCCGCGTCATGCACTGCCACCACATCCATGCCGTCCACCTTGCGCGTCGGCACGCCAAAGGCTGCGGCCTTTGCACACAGGTCGATCTGGGATTCGGAGCGCGCCAGCGCCGTGCCCATGGCATAGAGATTATTCTCGCAGCAGAACAGCACCGGCAGCCGCCACAGGGCCGCGAGATTCATCGACTCGTGGAAGGCGCCTTCCGCCATTGCTCCTTCGCCGAAGAAGCAGGCGGTGATGCGCCCGCTGCCCTGCAGCTTGTCGGCCAGCGCCAGACCCACCGCCAGCGGCAGCCCGCCGCCGACGATGGCGTTGCCGCCGAACAGGCGCCGCTGCGCGTCGAACAGATGCATGGAGCCGCCGCGGCCGCGGGAGCAGCCTTCGCGCTTGCCGAACATCTCGGCCATGATTGCCGTCATCGGCACGCCTCGCAGCAGGGCGTGGCCGTGCTCGCGGTAGGTGGCGACGACGTTGTCTGCGGCGTCGAGGGCATGCATGGCACCCGTGGCCACGGCCTCCTCGCCGATGTACAGATGCAGGAAGCCGCGGATCTTGCCTTGGCCGTAGAGCTCCGCACACTTCTCCTCCATGCGCCGGATGCGCAGCATGTCGGCGAGCAGGCGCAGCGCAAAGTCCTGCGCATAGGGGACCGGGCCGGAGGGCGGAGGCGCGATCACTCTGCCGCTCCCGCTTCCAGCGTGGAAAGGTCGCCTTCGGGCAGGCCGAGTTCGCGCGCCTTGAGCAGGCGCCGCATGATCTTGCCGCTGCGGGTTCGCGGCAGGGTGGCGACGAACGCGATCTCCTTGGGCGCCACTGCGGCGCCCAGCCGCGCGCGGGCGTGGCCGAGCAGCGCCAGGCGCAGTTCCTCCGAAGGCTCGAAGCCGGTCTTCAGGGTGACGAAGGCCTTCACCATTTCCCCCACCATTTCGTCCGGCTTGCCGATGACGCCCACCTCGGCCACCGCCGGATGTTCCATGAGCGCGCTTTCCACCTCGAACGGACCGATCAGATGTCCGGCCGACTTGATCACGTCGTCGGCGCGGCCGATGAACCAGAAATAGCCGTCTGCGTCGCGCTTCGCCAGATCCCCCGTCAGGTAGAGATCGCCGGCGAAGCACCGGCGGTAGCGCTCCTCCTGGCCCAGATAACCGCGAAACATGGACGGCCAACCCGCCCTCAGCGCCAGTTCGCCTTCCACCTCGGCCTCCCCGACGATTGCCACCTTGCCGCTGTCCCCGCGCTTCACGATCAGGGCATCCACGCCGGGCAGCGGCCTGCCCATGGAACCGGGCTTGATGTCCATCGCCGGCGTATTGGCGATCATGATGCCGCCGGTTTCGGTCTGCCACCAGTTGTCGTGAATCGGCAGCCCCAGCACCTCCTTGCCCCACCACACCGCTTCAGGATTGAGCGGCTCGCCGACGCTGGCGACGAAGCGCAGATTGGGAAAGTGATAATTGCGCGCAAGATCGGGCCCGGCCTTCATCAGCATGCGGATTGCGGTCGGAGCGGTGTACCAGACGGTGACGCCCTGATCCTGCAGGATGCGATACCAGCGCTCGGCGTCGAAGTCGCCCTCGTCGATGACGCTGGTCACGCCGTGCAGCAGGGGCGCGATGATGCCGTACGAGGTGCCGGTGACCCAGCCCGGGTCCGCGGTACACCAGAAGATGTCGTTTGGGTGAAGGTCGAGGGCATATTTCCCCGTGGCATAGTGGGTGACCGCCGCGCCGTGCACATGCATCGCTCCCTTGGGCGTGCCGGTGGTGCCGCTGGTGAAATGCAGCAGCGCCATGTCCTCGGCTGTCGTCGGCTCGATCCGGAAATCGTCGCCGGCCGCGTCCATCAGGCTCTGCAGATCGAAGGTGCCGGGCACGGCGGTGGGCTTGCCTTCCTCGCTCACCAGCAGCACATGCTGCAGCGTGGGCAGACTGGCGCGCACCCTTTCCACCTTGCGCCGGTACAGCACGTCGGTGGTGACGAGCACCTTGCCCTGTCCCAGGCCGACCCGCGTCGCGATCGGCTCCGGCCCGAAGGCGGAGAACAGCGGGGAGACCACGCTCGCATTCTTGAATCCGCCGAGCACTGCGACATAGAGTTCGGGAATGCGACCGCTGAGCACGAACATGCGATCGCCCCTGCCTACGCCCAGGGACCGCAGAACATTGGCAAAGCGGTTGGTCAGGCGCGCCAGTTCGGCATACGTGATGACCCGCGTTGCGCCTTCCCGGCCCAGCCAGCGGAAAGCGGGCCGGTCACGCAGCGGTCCGAGCAGGTGGCGGTCGACGGCTTCGAATGCGATGTTGATGCCGCCGCCCGGCAGCCCTGTCAGTTCGCGCCGCACGGAATCCCAGGAGAAGCGCCTGCGCTCGGTCTCGTAGTCCGCCAGGTTGGGCGGAACGCGCAGGTCGGCAGCAGCTTTGCGGATGACGCGTGGTCTCATCCTGCCCTCCTCGATCGCGTCCGCCGCAGCGAACGGTCACGCAGCAATTGTCGACCACGCCATCGGAGGCGGCGTTGACAAATCGCAACAGAGCGGCCTTGTGCGGCCTTGGCGCCGCCTCAGACGACGCGGAAGTTCTTGAACTGCCAAGGGTCGCCGCGATCGACGTCTTCCTCGAACAGCCAGCCGCGATCCGCCAGCGGCGTCCAGTCGCTGAATTCCCCGACCACTTCGCCCAGATAGGGGCGGCACAGCGCCAGGATCTCGTCGTAGGGTATGTCATCCGGATCGATGACATCGCGCGCCGGATTGCGCATCGCCCAGATCATCGCGGCCATTACCGGCGCCGTCACCTGCAGGCTGGTGGCGCTGTTGCAGGGCGCCAGCCGGCGCGCCTCCTGAATCGGAAGCCGCGACCCGTACCAATAGGCGCCACGCGGGTGGCCCATCAACAGCACGCCCAGTTCGTCGGTGCCATCCACGATGTCGTCCTTGAGCACGCGCTTCGCATCCTGCAGGCGCCAGTTGCGCCCGGCCAGTTCGTGCACCGAGAGCACGGCGTCGTCGCAGGGGTGATAGGCGTAATGCACCGTCGGCCGATAGGCCGGCGCGTCGCCGTCGCCGACGGTCAGGTAATCGGCGATGGAGATCGACTCGCCGTGGGTGATGAGAAAGCCGTGGCTCGGTCCCGCACGCGGCGTCCAAGTGCGCACGCGGGTGCTTGCGCCGGGACGCGTGAGGTAGATGGCAGCCTTGCAGCCGAAATCGTGACGGCGGCCGTCCGCGGGGAAATGCCGCTCGTGGCTGCCCCAGCCGAGTTCCGCCGGCTGGCATCCTTCGCCGACGAAGCCGTCCACCGACCACGTGTTGCAGAACTCGTTCACCGCCTTGCGCGGGTGAGCCACCTGGGTGTCGCGTTCGGCGACATGGATCGCCCGGACGTTCAGGCCGCGCGCGAGCTCGGCCCAGCCTTCGCGCGTCCGCGGCGCGGCCTGCTCGCGCCCGATGCTCGATGCGATGTCCAGCAGCGCCTGCTTGACGAAGTGGGAAACCAGTCCCGGGTTGGCGCCATGGGTGAGGATGGCCGTGGGCCCCTTCCGGTCCGCGCGCCGCAGCGCGAGCGCCTCCTCGCGCAGCGCATAGTTGGAGCGCTGCGACACGGTCTTGCTCGAATCGATATAGCCGCCGGCCCAGGGCTCGATGCAGGTGTCGAGGTACATGGCGCCGTGCTCGTGGCTCAGCGCGATCAGTGCCGCGCTCGATACATCTACCGACAGATTGAGCAGAAAATCACCCGGACCGAGCCGCGGTTCCAGCAATGATCGGAAGTTCTCGCGATTCAATGCCAGCGCCCGGTGCGCAGCACCCAACTCGCGCGCCCAAGCCGCACCGTTCTCGTCCGCTGCGAAGATTTCGATCCGATCGGGACGCATCTCGATGTGACGCAGCAGCAAGGGCAGCACGCCCTGGCCGACGCAGCCGAATCCGACCATGACGATCCGTCCACCGAACACGTGATACTTCGGATGTTCTGTCATTTCTCAGGCGACGCACTGCAGTGGTGCACAAAAACCCGGAAGAATAAGGGAGGCAACCCGGAGAATGCAATCCGCCGACCGCTGCCCGGGGTCCGCGCCGAGCCGCACGGCGAGCGTCAGGCTGTTTTCTTGAAGCCGCGTACCATGGCGTCGAAACCCTTGCGCTGGGCGGCCACGGTCTCCTTCGAGCCGTACAGTTGAATGGTGACGTTGCCTTCGGGTGTCTCGACCACCGCCACCAGCAAGGTCTGGTTCGGCTTCGCCTCGCCCTGCGGCCCCGTTCCAACGCCGCGGGCATAGCTGCCGTTCAGCTCCACGATGGTCACCGCCAGTCCGTTCGCCGTCAGCTTCTGGACGCGCGGGTTGACGGGCCGGCCATCGGGGTTACTGAACTGCGATGCCCAGCGCTCGATGTTGGCTTCCACCGTACCGCCCTGTCCCTTGCCGAAGTAGAACACCACGGCTTCACCGTCGCCGGAACCGGGCGCGGCGGGGACGCGGTACTGGGCGACGCGCATGGAACTGGACGGCGGCTGGGACTGCCATGCAGTCGGCACCGGCGCGCGGTAATCCTTGAAGACGAAGGTACCCGGCGCTGGGGACGCAACCGACTGTTGCGCGTGTACCGGTGCGGCGGCGACCAGGCCGAGGGCGGCGATCAGCGCCAAGGCGAGGGCGAGGTTTTCGAAGACGCGCTTCACGGTCGAGATTCCTCCCTAATCGAGAGCCGGCGTCGCCTTTTCATGGCGATCGAGGCCGACATCATGCCACGACGCTGGATCCTCGAGGGGCTCGAGGTGGGTGGACACGGTAGCGCGCGGCAACCGGCTGCCGATTGCGGCCTCGATCGCCTCGACCAGGTCATGACCGCGGGCGACCGACCATTCCCCCGGCACCAGAATATGCACCGACACGAACTGCCGCGCTCCGGCCTGTCGCGTGCGCAGGGCGTGGTAGTCCAGTCCCTGCGCCCGGTACTGTTCCAGCACCTGCACCACCGCCTCATGCTGCGCGGCCGGCAGTGCCGCGTCCATCAGGCCCGCCGCCGAACGCCGCATCAACTGCACGCCGGTCCACACGATGTTTGCCGCGACCGCCAGGGCGATCAGCGGATCGAGCCGCTGCCAGCCGGTCGCGGCGACGGCGCCGACGCCGGCAATCACGCCGGCCGAAGTCCATACGTCCGTCATCAGATGATGGGCGTCCGCCTCCAGCGCGATCGAATGGTGGCGCCTGCCGGCCTGCAGCAGCAGGCGCGCCACGCCGAAGTTGACGAGCGACGCCGCGACCGAAACCGCCAGGCCGATGCCCACCTGTTCCAACGCCTGCGGCGTGACCAGCCGCTCCATCGCAGTGACGGCGATGCCGATGGCGGCCAGCAGGATGAGCATGCCCTCCAGACCGCTGGCGAAGTATTCGGCCTTGGTGTGGCCGAAACTGTGGTCGTCGTCGGCCGGCCTGGCCGCCACCGTCAGCATCGCCAGCATCATGGAAGCGCCGGCGAGATTGACGAAGGATTCCATGGCATCGGAGAGCAGTCCCACCGAGCCGGTGAGCCACCACGCCAAGCCCTTGAGCAGGATGGTGGCGACGGCGGCCGCGATGGAGATCCAGGCGAAGCGCGCGAGGTCGGGATGGTTCATGGGGTGCGAATCAAGGGGGAGCCCCGGCAGCGCCGGGGAACAGAACCATTGTGCTCCTGCTGGTGACGTTCCGGCGCGGTCAGGCTGCGACGGACGAGAACTCGTCGGAGTATCGCACCGTGCCGTGCATTCCGCGCAGGCACGCGGCGCTCAGCTCCAGCACCATGAATTCCCGGTCCACGCCATACTCGTTATCCAGCCCGAATCCGCTTGCCGTGGCAAAGCCGAAACGCCGGTAGTAGGCGGGGTCGCCGAGAACGACGATGAACTCGAAGCCCGCCTGGCGGCAGGCCGCGATGCCCTGCATCACGAGTTGCGAGCCGATGCCCTGACACTGGCGCGAAGGCAGCACCGCGACTGGCGCCAGCCCGGCGCCGGCGACGCCGGGCCTCGCCGGTTCGACCGAAACCGGGCTGAAAAGGATGTGTCCGACCACCTGATACTCCGTCTCGGCCACGAGCGACACGGCGGCTCGTCCGCTCGTCCGCAGCATATTCACAAGACGCGCTTCCGCCGCGCTCGGGAAGGCGGCGAGATGCACCGCCGCCACGGCGGCACGATCGGCCGCTTCTTCCGCCCGGATGCCGGTCGTCACATCTTGCGCACCCGGATGGTGTAGTCGCCCATGCCGCTGGCGCGGTTGTAGTGCCGCACCTGCACGAAGTAGTCGCCGGCGATGAGGCTGGCCGCGATGCGGGCGTTGGTGTCGATGCCGCTGTCGTCGTCCTCGGCGATCAGCGCGGTCTCGCTGTTGGGGCCGAAGAGCTTCATCACCACGTCGGTCGGACCGCGCGTATCGATCACGTAGCGGCCATCCGACGCGGCGGTGAAGCGGAACAGGTCTTCCTCGCCGATCTTGCCGATGGACGCCGCGGTGCGCCGCGCCGCGTTGACCTTGAGTTCCGTCGCGTCGACACCGTGGCGCCGGTCTTCGGATACATCTTGGCGCCGGCGATGAATTCCCTGTCGATGCGCGAAAGCACATCGTTCGCCTTGGTGCCGATGCCGTTCAGGGTCCAGTCGGACGGGAAGAAATAGAGCATGATCGAATCGGGATCGAACGCCGTGCCGTTGATCTGATCGGCGCTGTATTTGCGCAGGACGTTGTGGCGCGTCGTCTGCCTCGTCCCAGAAGTTGGGCGATTTGGCCAGCTCGCGGATCACCACCTCCTCGTTCCACTGGATGCCGCCGGCCGGATTCTGATGCTCGTGGGCCAGTCCGATGGCGTGGCCGAACTCGTGGGCGGCGGTGCCGCCGTCGAGAAAGCCGAGATTCATGGTCGCCTCGTTCAGCGGGATGCCGCGGCAGTCGGTGCCGACGTAGGACCAGGCGCCGTCGTTCGTGTCGAAGCGTGATGCGGATCTCGGCGTCTGGCGGCATTGTTGAAAGTCGAACTTCAGATTGGCGACCTTGCTCCCACCAGCCCGCCTGCTCGCGCGCGACGGCCTGCTGCGGCGGCGGTGCCGCCCATGAAGCGCACGCGCAGCGTCGAACCGTTCATCCAGGTCTTGCCGATCGGCGATATGGCGCGCGTGCGGCCTTCGCGCCCGCGCGTGGTCGGCTGCAGGCGCATCAGGTCGCGCGGCAGGATGCGATCGATACAAACCTTCGGTCTCTCGGCCATGTTTCCCTCCTCCTTTGTGATGAGATTGAACCTGCATTCGTCAGCGTGCGTTCGCGCTTGTCGTCGAGCCCCGCTCGAATCGCCGCCTCTGAACTATAGCAACATCGGCCCGCCTCGGGCGACGATCAGCCATCCGGCATAGGCCGTTAGCGTCAACCCTGCAGAAGGCGCTTGAGCGACGAGAGATCCTGCAGCACCGTCGCCGCGTCCCGTTCGAATTCTTCCTGCGTCACGCCCGGCACGCGGAACAGGGTGAAGACGAGCTCGCTTCCGCTGCCGTTGGCGACCACGCGCAGCGGTACATACACTTCCGCACCGTGCTGCGGCGTGATGTAGTGGTCGAGGACGCCGAAATCGTTGCGCTCGACGAAGCGGAATTTCATCGAACCCTGCGGCGTCCGCGCAATCCGATTCGCCGTCGACATTGTCGATGGAACTGCCCAGGCCGCACGCCCAGCGCGGCAGGTTGCGCACATCCCGGACGTACTCGAACACCTCCTGCGGGCTGCGCTCGATCGATATGCTGACGGTTCGCGACTCGAGAGTTGCCGCCATGGCCTGGCCTCCTGTGCGGTGAGACATGTCACTGCCCCTCTGGGATACCAGATCCCGTAGGGCGCGCCGTGCGCGCCGGTCCGGGGTCCCGGAGCCGCGTCGGCATCAGCGGTCTTCCGCGCCGCTGGTCAGCGATCTCCTCGTCCGGTATCGAACATTCTGCACGCGCCCACCGCATTGGCGAAGCGGTGCGTTCGGCGTATCGTCCTTTGTCCCGCGCCGTACCGCTGGGCAGCACAGGCGTTCGGATCGAGGGAAACCGGCAGCCGGGCGGGGACGAGGTATCATGCGGGCCGCCCTGCATTGCGGGGTGCGGTGATGTCGCCCATCCCCATGCAACTCGAACGCATTCTCTACAGTCAGGGTTTCGGCACGCGCCGGACTTGCCGCGAGCGGATTCGCGGCGGGCGGGTGCAGGCCGGCGGAGCGCCCTGCCTGGATCCTCACGCCGAGTTTTCGACGGAGGCCTTCGACTTCGTCGTCAACGGCGAGACTTGGCGTTATCGCGAGCACGCCTACCTTGCCCTGAACAAGCCGAAGGGATACGAGTGTTCCCATCGGCCGCTGCATCATCCGAGCGTGTTCTCGCTGCTGCCGCAACCGCTGGTGACGCGCGGCGTGCAATGCATCGGCCGTCTCGACGAGGACACCACCGGCCTGCTCCTGCTCACCGACGACGGCCCGTTTCTCCATGCTCTGAGCTCGCCCAGGCGCAAGATTGCCAAGGTTTATGAAGTTCGTACGCGACATGCGGTGGATGACGCCCAGATCGCGGCCCTGCTGGGCGGCGTAATGCTGCACGACGAACCGGCGCCGGTGCGTGCTGCAACCTGCGAGCGGCTGGACGGCACGGTGCTGCGTCTGACCATAACGGAGGGCAAGTACCATCAGGTGAAGCGCATGATCGCCGCCGCCGGCAACCGGGTCGAGGCGTTGCGGCGCGTGGCCATCGGCGGCCTGGAACTAGCGGTCGGAGTCGAGGAAGGCCAATGGATCTGGCTCGACGACGCGGCACTGGCGCGGCTGCGGGCCTGATCGGGACACGATGGACTTCGACGTCGTGGTCATCGGCGCCGGCGCCGCCGGCATGATGTGCGCCGCGACCGCCGGGCGGCGTGGCCGCCGCGTACTGCTGCTCGACCATGCTGCACGGCTTGGCGAGAAGATCCGCATCTCCGGCGGCGGGCGCTGCAATTTCACCAATCTGCACTGCAGGCCGGAAGCCTTTCTCTCGCGCAACCGCGACTTCTGCCGCTCGGCCCTAGCACGCTATACGCCGCGCCACTTCATCGATCTGGTGGAGCGCCATGGCATCCGCTACCACGAGAAGACCCTCGGTCAACTCTTCTGCGATGAAAGCTCGCAGCAGATCATCGACCTGCTGCGAGGCGAGTGCGACGCCGCCGGTGTGCGCTGGGCCATGCCGGTACGGGTCGAATGCGTGTTACGGCGGCAGTCTGCGGATTCGGGTGATGACGCGCGCTTCGAGGTGGCGACATCGCAAGGCAGCTTTCGTTGTGCTTCCCTGGTCATCGCCAGCGGCGGACTATCGATTCCCAAGATCGGCGCCAGCCCCTTCGGCTACCGCATCGCCGCGCAGTTCGGCCTCGCCGTCGTGCCGCCGATGCCGGCCCTGGTGCCGCTGGCCGGCCCACCCGAGTGGGTCGAGCGTTTCGGCGACCTCGCCGGTGCCTCGTTCGACGCCATCACCGCCTGCCCCCCGGCTCCGGTGCGCTTCCGCGAGTCGGTGCTGCTCACCCACCGCGGATTTTCGGGGCCGGCGATGCTGCAGATTTCCTCCTACTGGCAGCAGGCCGGCGCCCACGGCGCGGTGGAGATCGATCTCCTTCCGGAGCAGGATGCCGGTGCCTGGCTGACGCAGCATCGGCACGATCGGTCGAGCCTGGGCATGCTGCTGGCGGAGCGGCTGCCGCGCCGTTTTGCCCTGCGCTGGGCCGAAGCGCAAGGCTGGACCCAGCCGCTGGGCCAGTTCTCGAACAAGATGTGCGAAGCCGCGGCGCTGCAACTCAAACGCTGGCGCTTCGTCCCCAGCGGAACGCTGGGCTACGACAAGGCGGAAGTCACCCTCGGCGGCGTCGATACCGGCGCCCTGTCGCAGCAGACCATGGAGGCGCGGGCGGTACCCGGGCTGTACTTCATCGGCGAGGTGGTGGACGTCACCGGCTGGCTCGGCGGCTACAACTTCCAGTGGGCCTGGTCGTCCGGCCATGCGGCGGGGCTGGCGGCGTGAACACCGCGCAATGTCCATTCGCGCAGGGCGCGCCGTGCGCCCCGAGCCAGATCCTGCCAGCTCCGTCCCCGTCAGCGCACTATCGCTGCAGGTCGAGTTCCTGAACCAGGCGCGACTGTTCGGGGTCTTCGGGTGGGTAGACGATGTCCACCCGGTCATTCTCGCGCGGCGCATCCGTTCCGGGGCGCAGGCAGCCGATCCGGGAAAAGCTTGCGCCGCTGAAGGGGTGGCGGAACGTGTAGCGGACCTCGATACTCCCGTTCGGTCCTTCGCGCACCTGATCGACGGTGGCCTTGCCCACCACGCCGTCGCGCCGCAGATCGGTGCTGCCTTTGCTTCTGGCATGCGCGATCCACCAAGCGTAGCCCACCCCGGAAGCTACGATCAGGGTACCGATGATGGCAACGGATTCCAGGCGCACGGTGAACTCGAAGATGGACGATGTTCGGTCATTATGGCGCAATGGGCGAGCTGGACAACGCCGGCTGCGGGAAGACCGGCAGGTTCGGGCACA
Organism: uncultured beta proteobacterium; assembly: GCA_963823455.1. Lineage (GTDB taxonomy): Bacteria > Pseudomonadota > Gammaproteobacteria > Burkholderiales > Rhodocyclaceae > CAVPDA01. The sequence continues at coordinate 132,568 of CAWGLO010000028.1, read as the reverse complement.
ATATTCATCCGAATGGATGAGGGAATACTTGTGCTCCGAACACGTATGCTTGAACGTGCCGGACATCGCTGCAGGACTCCATGAAAAGGAACATGGCATGTGCTCATGCTGGTGCTCGCGCCTCCGGCATTCCGGGACTATCTGCAGGCATGCACCAGTGAAACCGTGTCGCGCCGACTCCACCAACCCGGCGGGAACGGCAACAGGGAGCGGCCTGCTGTCGAGGTTCTTCCGGGTCGCCGTGCTCCTGCTCGGGCTGATGTCGCCGGCGCTCGCGGCCGACGTGGAGATCGTGGTCAGCGAGGAGTCAGGCGCCTATTTGGAACTCGCCGATGCGCTGCAGCGCGAACTGCACCCGCATACGATACGTCGGTCCGTGGCGGCCGCAGTTCAGCCCCCGGCAGGGGGAACGCAGCCGCCCGATCTGGTGCTCGCCGTCGGAACCCGCGCCCTGACCGCGGCACTGAAGGCGCGCAGCGCGCCGATCATCGCTTCGCTGGTTCCGCGTCATGCCTTCGAGCAGGCGTTGCGAGCGGCGAACGGGTCCCATGGCAGAGCGGCGACCGCCGTCTATCTGGATCAGCCCTATGCACGCCAGTTGGATCTGGTGAACCTGACGCTGCCTGAGCGCCACCGCATCGGCGTGCTGCTCGCCCCGGAGCACGAAGAGGAATTGAAGCTCCTGCGTGCCGCGGCGCTGCCCCACAAGTTCATCATCGTTGCCGAAACGGTCCGATCCTCCGACACCCTCTTCGAAGCTCTGACCCGTGTCCTGGCCGAGTCCGATCTGGTGCTCGCTCTGCCGGACCGCAGCATCTACACGGCTTCGACGATGCAGAATATCCTGATGGCCACATATCATGCCCGGCGCCCTCTGTTGGGCTTATCCGCCTCCCACGTCCGTGCCGGAGCGCTGGCGTCCGTCTACTCCACGCCGGCCCAGATCGCGCAACAGGTGGCGGAGATGGCACTGCGTTCCCTGGCGGGGAGCGCCTTGCCCCGACCTGAGTATCCAAGGAGCTTCAGCGTCGGATTCAATCCAACTGTGGCGCGTGCGTTGGGTATCGCCGTGGAGGATCCGGTGGCCCTGGAAGCGAAGCTGCGGGCTCTGGAGCGTGAGCAATGAAGCGCTGGGACATCGGCAGCCGTGTGCTGTTCGCGGCGGTCGTGCCGGCGATGCTGATTGCCGTCGTCCTGGCCTGGTATTTTACCTACGTGCGCATTGCCGCGCTCGACCGGGAGTTGCACGAGCACGGCTACGCCATCGCGCGCCAGCTCGCGCCGGCTTCGGAGTACGGCGTCTTTTCCGGCAATCTCGAGTTCCTGCACCAGCTTGCGGAGTCGGCCGTCCGCGACGCCGGCGTCGACGGCGTGGCCATTTTCGACAATGCCGGAGCACTCATGACCAGCAGCGGCCTGCTGTACGCGGAGGTGCTGCGGGTGGTGCGGCCTGCGGCCAAGCTGGAAATGCGCGACAGCCCGGCGGACGCGCTGGTGTTCGTTGCACCGGTGGGCCGCGCGCGTTCCGCGGATCAGGACGCGTATGGCGTTGACGGGGACAGCGACGGTCAGAACGAAATGCTGGGATCGGTTCTGGTGCAGATGTCGCTGGCGCCGCTGCAGGCGCGCAAGAACGAGCTCATGTTCGCCGCTGCGGCGATTACGATGCTGGGCTTGCTGGCTGCGATCTGGCTGGCGCGAAGGCTGAGCCAGGACGTGGTGCGTCCGATCCTGCAACTGGCGAACACCGTAGGTGTGATCAAGGGCGGCAACCTGACGGTACGTTCCGACATCGAAGCCGGCGGCGTGCTCAAGCTGCTGGAATCCGGCATCAACGACATGGCGGCCGCGCTCGAGGCGGGACAACGCGACCTGGAGAAGCGCGTTGCGTCGGCGACGGCGGAATTGCAGACCCAGAAGGAGGTCGCCGAACTCGCCAACCGCACCAAGACCCAGTTCCTGGCAGCGGCCAGCCACGACCTGCGCCAGCCGATCCAGGCCGCGGGTCTGTTCGTCAGCGCCCTGCGCCTGCGCTCCCGGGACGACGACACGCAACGGCTGGTGTCCCGCATCGAGCGTGCCCTGGCCGGTCTGGACGCGGTGCTCGACGCCCTGCTCGACATTTCGCGCCTCGATGCCGGCGCCGTCAGTCCGCGCGTCGAGACTTTCCCCGTCTCCCGCATATTGACCGGTTTGCGGGATACCTTCGCCGCCGCCGCCGGCGAATCGGAGCTGGAACTGCGGGTGGTTCCCACCGCGGCCTGGTGTGTCAGCGATCCGCTGCTGCTGGAGCGCGTGCTGTCCAATCTGGTCTCCAATGCCCTGCGCTATACCGCCAAAGGCGGCGTTGTGGTCGGCTGTCGCCGCAGCGGCGAGCGGCTGCGCCTCGAAGTCTGGGATACGGGGAGCGGCATTCCGGAGAACAAGCGCGATGAAATCTTCCGGGAATTCGTGCAATTGGGAAATCCGCAGCGCAACCGCGACAAGGGCCTGGGGTTGGGGTTGGCGATCGTCGATCGCCTCAGCCGCCTGCTCGATCATCCGGTCGGTTTCCGCTCCCTGGTCGGCAAGGGCACGGTGTTCTCGGTCACGGTGCCGCGAGGCCAGCCGCCGCGCCGGGAAGACGCTGCCGTTCCCCGCCGCGCCGATATCGGGGATTTCAGCGGACTGCGTATCCTGGCCATCGACGACGATCCGGACGTGCTGGAATCCCTGGTCGCTTACCTGACCCAGGTCGGCGCCGAGGTGGTCACCGCTTCGTCCGTGGCCGAAGCACGCGAAGCGGCGGCAAGCGGTCGACCGATCGATGCGGTTCTATCCGACTATCGACTGCCGGACGGCGACGGCGTGAGCCTGATGGCGGAGCTGAGAAGGACCGGCGGCAGGGAGATTCCCGGCATCATCATGACCGGTGAAACCGCCGAATCGGTGCTGCATCGGGTGGACGAGAGCGACCTGCCGCTGTTGCACAAGCCCGTGCCCGCCGACACTCTGCACGCCGCGCTGCAGGAAGTGATCGCGCAGCGCGTGCCGGGCTAGCTGCTTCTGGCGGGATCGGGCCGCGTCGCGGCACGCGAACGAAAGTCGAAGGGAAGCTGCACGCCGAGCTTGCTGAGGGCGAACAGGGCCTGGGTGCGGCTGGTCACGCTGAGCGCCCGCAGGATCGCGGTGATATGCGTCTTGACGGTTCCCTCGGCGAGGCCGAGATCGCGGCAGATGACCTTGTTGGGCTTGCCCTGGACCATGTGGGCCAGCACTTCCACCTGCCGCTCCGTCAGTCCAAGGTCGGCGAGAGTGGGATGGTGGCCGGTGGCGGAGTGCCGCCCCTCCCATGCCGGATCCAGCGGCGGCGTATCGCTGGCCGCCAGCGCCTGTGGTGGAATGTACACCGCCCCGGAAAGCACCAGCCGCAGTGCGCTGACGAGCACCGAAGTGGCGGAACGCTTGGTGATGAAGCCCATGGCGCCGCTATCGATCGCCTGACGCACGATCTGCGGACTGTCCTTGCCCGACAGCACCACCACCGGTACCTCCGGACGGTCGTCGCGCACCTGGGTCAGCAGGCTGAGGCCGTCCGCCCCCGGCAGGACCAGGTCCAGGAGCACGAGGGAGATGCCCTGCTCCCGTTCCAGCGCGGCCAGCGCTTCGTCGCCGCTTTCCGCCTCGATCACCGTCAGGTCGTTGTCGAGCTCGCGCAGGACATTGGCCAGCCCCTCGCGGATCAAGGGATGATCGTCGACGATCAGGATCTTCATGGTGCGTTTGCGGTTGTCATCGCGCTGTAGCCGGGCAGAGCCTGCTACGTTAGTCCCGATCCAGTCCCGATGCAACGCGCACGCTTCCATGACGAGCCCTCGATCGCTCCGGCAAGCAGGAAAAAAAATGGCGCGGTTTCAGGCCGCGCCGGGGGCAATTCCGGCAGCGCTGGGAGTCGCTGCCGGAATGTTTGCTCAGTGTTGCGAATTCCGAGGTGGGTGCCTGCGGGTTGCCGCCACGTCATGCACCCGTACCATGGCCCCGATTATGACCTCTGCAGCAGGCATTGGAATCATGCAGACGGACTAGCCGCATCATCCAATTGGGCTAGTCCGGGCCCGGATTGACCGGCGCGGAGGCACAATCGACGCGACGCATTTTCGAACTGGCGTACGAGCCCGAGGCCCGATGGGCGGAGGCGCAGGGACGCTGGCCAGGGCCGGTTACGGCCAGAAGGAAGGCTTGTCGAGAGTCTCGATGCCGAGCTTGGCGCCGGCCCAGCGCCACTTCGGGACAAAAACCAGGGGATAGACGTCGGAGCGGGAGGTGAAGCCGGCGAGGAACTGCGCGCCGTTGGTAAGCTCGCCGTCGCGCATTTCGACGTAGGAGCAGGACCAGTTGCGGGCATCGCGCACGGTACAGCCTTCGAGCCGGTTGAGCAGCACCGATGCGCCCCACAGCGTGATGCTGCGGCCGTCCTCCGACGCCTTGAAGCCGATCGCCGTGCCCGGCTTGAGGGTGCAGGTACGGGCGGCGCTCATTTCGCATACCACGGGATAGAGGAATCGCTCGCCGCTCACCGCGTGGTGCAGGTCGAGCAGCCAGCCGCCCAGGCCGACGAGGGCGATCAGGAGCAGGGTGCCGGGAAGGTCGCGCATAGCGCGCATTCTATCCCAACTGCACGCCGCCGTTTGATCCCGATCAAGCGGGATGCCTGCTGCGAGCCGTTGCGGCGAAATCCGGCCAGATCAAACATGGGACGCCGGGCCCTCGACGCCGGCCTTGGGCGGCGCCGGGGCGAAGTAGGCAGCGGCCAGTACCAGCAGCGCGACGCCGATGAGCGAAGCGGTCCAGGTGAGCGTACCCGAGTTGGCCAGGTCGATGACAAGAAGCTTGACACCGACGAGGGTGAGCAGGCCGAAACCGCCGTACCACAGCTCGCGCCGCAGCCTGCGCGTGGCGAGGATCATGAGGCCGATCGCCACCGCCGTCCACAGCAGGGACAGCAGGGATTGCAGCAGCACCGAATGGAACAGGTCAAGGAAGCGGAAGGGCACCTCGCCCCAGTGATGGGTGATGCGTGCCGCCATGGCGCTGAGCCAGAGGAAGCCGAGGCCGAATGCGATCGGATTGAAAAGGCGCCGTAGCGGCGACGCGGGGGCGGCCTCGCTGCCGCGCGCCCAATGGCCGAGGCTGGCGAGCGCGATCAGTTGCGCGAGGTCGAAAGGATTGAGCAGCGGCACATAGGACAGGGCGAACCCTGCCCCGGAATGGCTCAGATTGGCGACGGCGGACCAGACGGCGAGTACCAGGGCAACGGGCAGCGCTCCGGCGTCGAGGTAGTCCGAGGGGCGGGCGGCGAAGGGCCACAGGTTCTTGCCCACGCCGAGGACGACGGCGTGCAGGGTGGCTGCCGCGACGGCGCCCCAGGCCAGCAGCGGCCACAGCGTGACGCCGGGGGCGAGCTCGCCGGCAATCCAGGCCAGTTCGCGCGCGGCAACCGCGGCCAGAAGCCAGAACGCGACGAGATGGCGCAAGGCGCCGAAGCGGTCGAGGCCGTCGTCATCCTGGCGCGAGAGCATCCAGTAGTGCGCCAGCATGGCCAGCGGGAAGGCCATAACCATGAACCCCGCCAGCGCGTGGCGGTGGGCTTGCGTGCTCAGAACCGCGCACGCGATGGCGAACGGCAGCAGCAGGAAGGCAGGCCAGCGCAGGTCGCTCCACCGCTTGCCACGTCCATAGCCTTCCAGCGCCGCCGCTGACGCCGTGGCGAAGAAGAGCGAGTAGGGTACCCGAGTCGCGCGGCCGGCAAATTCCCCGATCTCGCTCAAGCCGGTGCCGAACCACCACGCCAGTCCCCACCACAGCAGCACCGGCGCGGTGACCAGCGCGGCCGGCGCGACTTCACCTTCTTCGCGCAGCAGCCAGGCGCCGATGAATGCCGCGCCGGCGATCAGCATGCCGCCGACGAACACATCGTTGAGCAGCGGCCTCGCGCGCTGCAACTCGTCGATGCCGAGTACGAACCAGATGCCCGCCGCCAGTTGCACCAGCAGGCCGAAGACCTGGGCCGGCCGGCGCTTCTGGCGCAGGCCGAACCACAGCATGGCCACGCCCTCCGCCGCCCAGAAGGCCGACGTTACCTGCACGCCGAAGGCCAGCGGCACCGCGACGGTGAGGAACACGACCGCGATGCCCAGATGGCTCGTCTCCATCAGGCGCGCCTGCGCATCGCGCCCGCCGGCGAGCAGCCCCCACAGCGACAGATAGTAGAGGCCGGCGGCGAAGGCGCTCCAGGCCAGGCCGTATTCGTATTCGCGCACCAGCGGAACCTGCAGTGCCGCGGCCACGAGCGGGGTGCCGAACACCAGCAGGCCGTCGCTCCAGCCGCGTAAGCCGGGTGCCCGGAACCGGGCGGACAGCACCGGCGTCGCCGAGTACATGAGGAAGAACAGGATCAGAAAGGCCTGGGTTTCGGCGTAGAACTCCGGACGATAGCGGCCCAGCGCCCAGCTCATGCCGATGACGAAGGTGAATACGAAGCCGGTGAGGTTGAGGGGTCGCCACGACTTGAACCAGTCCACGCCGATGACGAAGGCGTTGAGCAGGGCGAAGTAGCTGAACAGGGCGACGTGATTGCCGCTGCTGGTGGCGGCGAGGACCGGCGCCAGGAAGGCGCCGGCGATACCCAGCACCGCAAGTGCCACGCCGTCCTGTCGCACCGCCAGCAGGACGCAGGCGAGACCGAGAACGGCGAACAGGGCGAAGGCCAATCCGTTGCCGATCATGTGGTAGCGCGCCAGCATGAAGAAGACCACCAGATACAGCAAGGCGAAGCCGCCACCCTGGAGCGACAGGCCGAAGACGCGCCGTTCCGGCATGCCGCGCCGCGTCCAGCCGAAGACGATCATGGCAACGGCGGTGACGCTGGCCATCAGCAGACGTACCTGAACCGGGAACAGGCCGTGCTCGACCGCCAGTTTCAGGGCCGAGGCGACGCCGAAGAAGAGGAGCACGACGCCGATCTTGGCCAGCAGATTGCCGGCGACGAGCCGCGACCACAGGCTCGGCTCCGCCGCTTCGGCCGCGCTCGGGGCCGGTTCGGCAGGTTCGGCCGGCGGCGGCTCGAGCGGCTGCGGAGGCACAGTCTGCGTCCCGGACTCGGGCCTCGCGGCGGAATCGGCGGCGGGCGTGCCTGCCTCGGCCTGATCGGGAGCGGCGGGCGGCGCAGATGCGGCAGGCAAGGCCGTGCCTTCGAGCGCCTGGATGCGGGCCTGCATTTCCCGATGCTGGCGATAGAGCCAGTCGAGCTTGGCTTCCAGCGCGCGCAGGCGATCCTCGCCGGCGGGCCGGTCCCCGCCGCGGCTGCGCTGGAAGAAGGCGCCCGCCACCGCTCCCAGCACTGCTCCGCCGAGGGCGAGCTCGAAACTGCCGCCCAGGACGCCCAGAATCAGGCCGACGAGCGTGCCGAGAAGCCACATTGCCGTTCCCTACTTCCAGTCTCCGCGCAGTTCCGCCACGGCGCGCTGCAGCGTTTGCGGTGTCGCCTGCTGCGGCGCCATGGCGGGCGCGACCGCCAGCCCGATGCGGCTGAACAGGCCGCGACGGAACGGCTTGCGTCATCGCCGGTCCGTCCTTGCGCGAGAAGAAGCTGCCCCACAGGCCGCGCAATGCCATCGGCACGACCGGCACCGGTGTGCGCTCGAGGATGCGTGCCGATGCCGTGGCGGAAGTGCGACAGTCTCGCCGTCGTCGGTGATCCGGCCCTCGGGGAAGATGCCGACCAGTTCGCCGGCGTCCAGCGCGCGGGCGATCTCGTCGAAGGCCGCTCCGAGCAGCTGCGGGTCTTCCCTGCGCCGAGGCGATCGGGATGGCGCCGCCTTCGCGGAAGACGAAACTGAGCATCGGCAGCGGAAGATGTGGTGATCCATGACGAAGCGGATCGGCCGCCGGCAGGCGGCCGACGATCACCAGCGCATCGACGAAGCTGACGTGGTTGCAGACCATCACCGCCGGCCCCTCCTCCGGAATGTGTTCGAGGCCTTGCTTGTCCAGGCGATAGACCGAATGGATCAGCAGCCAGACGATGAAGCGCATCAGGAATTCGGGCACCAGCCTGTAGATGTACAGCGCCACCGCCGCGTTGCACAGCGCCGACCACGAGAACAGACTGCGGGATGCGTCAGCCCGGCCCGCAGCAGCGCGACGGCGGCCAGCGGCGCCGACCACCATGAACAGGGCGTTGAGGATGTTGTTGGCGGCGATGATGCGCGCGCGGTGCGCGGGCTCGGAGCGCTGCTGCACCAGCGCGTAGAGCGGCACGATGAAGAAGCCGCCGAAGAGGCCGATCAGCAGCAGGTCGAACAGCACGCGCCAGGCATGCGGCCTGGGCGACAGAAGCGGCCGACGCCCAGCGGCGCGGCCGTGCGGCGCGGCGGCGGGGCCGGCGAAGGCGAGATCGAGCGCGAACAGCGTCAGGCCGATCGAGCCGAACGGCACCAGGCCGATTTCGACCTTGTGCGCCGGACAGGCGCTCGCAGAGCAGCGAACCGACGCCGATGCCGATGGTGAAGGTCGCCAGCAGCAGGGTGACGACCGCTTCGCCGCCGCCGAGCACGTCCTTGGCGTAGGCCGGAAACTGGGCCAGGAACAGCGCGCCGTAGAGCCAGAACCAGGAGATGCCGAGGATCGACAGGAAGACGGTGCGGTTGCGCGCGGGTGAAGTCGATGTTGCGCCAGGTCTCGGTGAGCGGATTCCAGTCGATGCGCAGATCGGGGTCGGGGGCGGCGGCGGCGGAATGGCGCGGCTGGCGAGATAGCCGAGCGACGGCGATGCCGAGCAGCCGCCGCGCGACCCAGGCGTGCCGTGCCGCCGCTGCCGGCCAGCAGGCCGCCGGCAAGGGTGCCGATCAGGATGGCGACGAAGGTGCCGGCCTCGACCAGCGCATTGCCGCCGACCAGTTCCTCCTGCCGCAGGTGCTGCGGCAGGATGGCGTACTTGACCGGCCCGAACAGCGTCGAGTGGCAGCCCAGCAGGAACAGGGCGGCGAGCAGCAGCGGCAGGCTGTGCAGGGCGAAACCGAGCGGCGGCCACCAGCATGATGCCGATCTCGAGCAGCTTGACCAGGCGGATCAGGCGCGACTTCTCGAACTTGTCGGCCAGTTGTCCGGCCGTCGCCGAGAACAGGAAGAACGGCAGGATGAAGAGGCCGGCGCGCCAGATTGGCCAGCACCTCGGGGTCGGCGCTCGTCATGGCGCCGCCTGAAAGGTGAGCAGGACGACCAGCGCGTTCTTGAACACGTTGTCGTTGAACGCGCCGAGAAACTGGGTGACGAAGAACGGCAGGAAGCGCCTCTCCCCCATCAGGCCGTACTGGTTGCTCAGGGGAACCTCAGGTGCGGGTCTGGACATAATCGAGCACGCTCTGCAGGGTTTCGGCGAGGAACGTCTTGTCGAGCCAGAAATACACTTCCTTCCCCTGCTTGCGGCTCTGCAGTACCCCCGCTTCGCGCAATACCTTGAGATGATGCGAAACGGCAGAGCGCGACAGGGTCGAGACTTCTGCGATCTGGCCGACATTGAGCCGCTCGCCGGGCTCGAAGGTGAGGAGGATGCGCTGGCGGTGTTCGTCCCCAAGGGCGACGAAGACACGGGCCAGGCGGGACCACTCGTCGGGGATGCGGCGCGAATACTCTCGAAACATGTCGATATATTTAGTTATATCGTTGCGTTTGTCAATGGCAGTCGCGCTATGTGATTTTGCACTGCAGCATTTCATTGACCTCATATAATCCGGACGATATACTCATAAAGTTTCCCGATGGCTGAAAGCATGCGCGGCAATGCCCGGCGCGTCGTCCGGCTGCAGGTGCTGGTGACGGTCGCGATCGCCCTACTGTTGCTGGCTCGGGAAGGGGTTACGGTCGCGATGTCCGCGTTCTTGGGTGGCAGCATCGGATTCGTTCCGGCCTGGATCTACGTGCGCAAGATGAGCGCCGCCGCCAGCGGCGATCCGCAGAGTCTGCTGCGCGCGCAGTACAAGGCCGAGTTCTACAAGTTCGCGGTGACGGCAGTGATGTTCGCCCTGGTCTTCGTGCTGTTCAGGGACGTGGCCGCGCTGCATTTGTTCTTGACGTATTTCGCCACTCTTGCGGTGTATTGGGTGGCCCTCGTGATGTCTTAGATATTGGGACGGGAAATGGCTTCCGGCGCGCAAACCACCTCCGAATATATCGTTCATCACCTGACCAACCTGCATGTCGGTCACGGTTTCTGGACCCTGCACCTCGATACCCTGATCGTTTCCGGTTTGCTGGGATTGATCTTCTTCCTCGGCATGGCGGCGGTCGCCAGGCGCGCCACCAGCGGCGTGCCGAGCGGCTGGCAAAACTTCTTCGAGATGGTGGTGAGCATCATCGATTCCCAGGTGCGGGACACTTTCCACGCCAAGAGCGAGCTGGTCACGCCGCTCGCCATCACCATCTTCTGCTGGGTGTTCATCATGAACGCCATGGATCTGATCCCGGTCGATTTCCTGCCCCAGATCGCCCAGCTCGTCGGCTCCGGCGTTTTCGGTGCCGATCCGCACCACGTCTATCTCAAGGTCGTGCCCACTACCGACCCCAACCTGACTTTCGCCATGTCCATCAGCGTGTTCTTCATGATGTACTGGTATAACCTCAAGTTCAAAGGCGTCGGCGGCTTGCTCAAGGAAATCTTCACCGTCCCCTTCGGGCCCTGGCTGGCGCCGGTAAACCTGCTGTTCCGCGTCATCGAAGACATCGCCAAGCCGATTTCGCTGGCCCTGCGTCTGTTCGGCAACATGTACGCCGGCGAGATGGTGTTCATCCTGATTGCACTGCTCGGTGTCTGGCAATTGCCGCTGGCCCTGCCCTGGGCCCTGTTCCACATCCTGATCATCACCCTGCAGGCCTTCGTGTTCATGATGCTCACCGTCGTCTACATGAGCATGGCATCGGAACATCACTGATTCGCTCGTATCACCTGTCCTCACGTTAAGGAGAAAAAATGGAAGCTGCTCTGTCCCACCTCCTGGGTAATGTTTCGATCGCCGTGGCCATCCTGATCGGTGCCGGCGCGCTGGGTACCGCCATCGGCTTCGGTATCCTCGGCGGCCGCTTCCTCGAAGGATCGGCACGCCAGCCCGAAATGATCCCCACCCTGCAGGTGAAGATGTTCATCGTCGCCGGTCTGCTCGATGCGGTGACCATGATCGGCGTCGGTATCGCGCTTTATCTCCTGTTCGCGAACCCCTTCATCGCGATGATCAAGGGCTGATCGCAGCCTTGGATTGGAATCTCTGCCTGTACTCCGGGCGCGCGGTTTCGCTGCCGGCGCAATCCGCTCGGGACGGCAGTTTTTTAGGAGGTTAGCGTGAATATCAACGCGACGTTGTTCGGTCAGGCCATCTGGTTCGCGGTCTTTATCTGGATCACGATGAAGTACGTGTGGCCGCCGCTGCAGAAGGCCATGCAGGCGCGCCAGAAGCAGATCGCCGACGGGCTGGCGGCCGCCGAGCGCGGCAAGCTCGACCAGGAGCTGGCGGCGAAACGTTCGGCCGACGTGATCCGCGAGGCCAAGGAAAGGTCGAACGAAATCGTCAACCAGGCCGAGAAGCGCGCCCAGCAGATCGTCGAGGAAGCCAAGGAAACGGCCAAGGGCGAGGCGGCTCGCATCGTCGCCGGCGCCAAGGCCGACATCGATCAGGAAGTCATGCGCGCCAAGGAGCACCTGCGGGAACGGGTGGCGGAACTCGCCGTGGCCGGTGCGACCAAGATCCTGCGCCGCGAGGTCGATGCCAAGGCCCACGGCGAACTGCTGGGCCAGTTGCGCCAGGAACTGTAAGCGCGGATTCCAGCCATGGCCGAAACCCTAACCATCGCCCGTCCCTACGCCGAAGCGATCTTTCGTCTGGCCGACCAGAAGGGCGCCCTCGGCGCCTGGTCCGGCATGCTGGACACCATGGCGCAGGTGGCCGCGAATCCCGACATGCAGGACTGCATCGGCAATCCCAAGCTCACCCGCCGGCAGCTCGCGGATCTTTTCGTGTCTGCGGCCAAGGGCGTGAACGAGGAGGGACGCAATCTCGTCGAACTGCTGGTCGAGAACGGCCGCCTCGCCCTGCTGCCGCAGATGCGTGAGCTGTTCGAGGAACTGAAGCACGAGCGCGAAGGCGTGCTCGACGCCCAAATCCATTCGGCATTCCCCGTCGACGAGGCGCAGAAGTCCGGCCTCGTGGCAGACCTCGAGCGCAAGTTCGGCCGGCGTATCCAGGCCACCGTCGCCATCGACCCGGATCTGATCGGCGGCGTGAAGGTGGTGGTCGGCGACCAGGTCATAGACGGATCCATCCGTGCCAGGCTCGCGGCCATGTCCGTCGCGCTCAAGAGCTAGGAGACGGGCGCGATGCACCGACAGGCTTCCCTCACCCCCAGCCCCTCTCCCGCGAGGAGAGGGGAGCTTCGCGAGTCGCTCGCGCGACTGCAACGGTACGGCGCAAGGAGAAAGACATGCAACTGAATCCATCGGAAATCAGCGAACTGCTAAAGAGCAAGATCCAGAGCCTGGGCGTCGGCACCGAGATGCGGACGCAGGGCACGGTCGTCTCGGTGACGGACGGCATCTGCCGTGTGCACGGACTGGCGGACGTGATGCAGGGGGAGATGCTGGAATTCCCCGGCAACACCTTCGGCCTGGCGATGAACCTGGAACGCGACTCGGTCGGCGCGGTTATTTTGGGCGAATACGAGCACATCACCGAAGGCGACACGGTCAAGTGTACCGGCCGCATTCTGGAAGTGCCGATCGGCACCGAACTCATCGGCCGCGTGGTCAACGCCCTGGGCCAGCCGATCGACGGCAAGGGACCCATCAACGCCAAGCAGACGGACGTCATCGAGAAGGTGGCGCCGGGCGTGATCTGGCGCAAGTCCGTCGGTCAGCCGGTGCAGACCGGCCTCAAGGCGATCGACGCCATGGTGCCGATCGGCCGCGGCCAGCGCGAACTGATCATCGGCGACCGCCAGACCGGCAAGACCGCGGTGGCGATCGACGCCATCATCAACCAGAAGGGCAAGGACCTCATCTGCATCTACGTCGCGATCGGCCAGAAAGCCTCGTCGATCATGAACGTGGTGCGCAAGCTGGAAGAGCACGGCGCCATGGGCAACACCATCGTCGTCGCCGCCTCCGCGTCCGAGTCCGCGGCCATGCAGTACATCGCGCCCTACTCCGGCTGCACCATGGGCGAGTACTTCCGCGACCGCGGCCAGGATGCCCTGATCATCTACGACGACTTGACAAAGCAGGCCTGGGCCTATCGCCAGATCTCCCTGCTGCTGCGCCGTCCGCCCGGCCGCGAGGCCTACCCCGGCGACGTGTTCTACCTGCACTCGCGCCTGCTGGAGCGGGCCGCGCGCGTGAACGAGGAATACGTCGAGAAGTTCACCAAGGGCGAGGTCAAGGGCAAGACCGGTTCGCTCACCGCCCTGCCGGTGATCGAAACCCAGGCGGGCGACGTCACCGCCTTCGTGCCGACCAACGTCATCTCCATCACCGACGGCCAGATCTTCCTCGAAACCGACCTGTTCAACTCCGGCATCCGTCCCGCCATCAACGCCGGCATCTCGGTATCGCGGGTGGGCGGCGCGGCCCAGACCAAGGTCATCAAGAAGCTCGGCGGCGGCGTGCGCCTGGCGCTGGCCCAGTACCGCGAACTGGCGGCCTTCGCCCAGTTCGCATCGGACCTGGACGAGGCGACCCGCAAGCAGTTGGAGCGCGGGCGCATGGTCACCGAACTGATGAAGCAGCCGCAGTACGCGCCGATGCAGGTGGCGGAGATGGCGGTGACCCTGTTCACGGTCAACCGCGGCTACCTCGACGACATCGAAGTCAAGCGCGCACTGGCGTTCGAAGCAGCGCTGCATTCGTTCCTGAAGAGCAAGCATGGCGACCTGATGAACAAGATCGAATCCACGAAGGACATGGATGCAGACGCCGAGAAGGCGCTGGTGGCGGCGATCGAAGAATTCAAGCAGAGCTGGACCTGAGCGGGGGGCGACGCCATGGCGGGCGGCAAGGAAATCCGGAACAAGATCAAGAGCGTCAAGAGTACGCAGAAGATCACCAAGGCCATGGAGATGGTCGCGGCCTCCAAGATGCGCCGGGCGCAGGAGCGCATGCGCTCCGCCCGCCCCTACGGCGAGCGGGTGCGCACGATCATCGCCAACCTGGCCCACGCCAACACCGAGTACCACCATCCCTACCTGGGGCGGCGCGATCCGGTGAAGCGCGTCGGCATCATTCTCGTCACCTCCGACAAGGGTCTGTGCGGCGGGCTGAACACCAATATCCTGCGCATGGTCCTGCACCGGATGAAGGAGCTGCAGGCCGGCGGCGCCGACGAAATTCGCGTCACCTGCATCGGCAGCAGGGGCCTCGGCTTCATGCAGCGCATGGGCGCCAAGGTTGCCTCGCATGTCATCGGACTCGGCGACACGCCCCACCTGGACCGCCTCATCGGCCCGGTGAAGGTGATGCTGGATGCCTACGGCGGCGGCGAACTCGACGAGGTACTGCTCGCCTACACGCGCTTCGTCAATACCATGAAGCAGGAGGCGGTGATCGAGCAGTTGCTGCCGCTGAAGTCTGAGGACCTCGGCACCGCCAAGCACGCCTGGGACTACATCTACGAACCCGACGCGAAACAGGTCCTCGACGAGCTGCTGGTGCGCTACGTCGAGGCGCTGATCTATCAGGCGGTGGCGGAGAACATGGCGTCCGAGCAGAGCGCGCGCATGGTGGCGATGAAGTCCGCCTCCGACAATGCCGGCAATGTCATCGACGAGCTGCAGATGATCTACAACAAGACCCGCCAGGCGGCGATCACGAAGGAAATTTCGGAGATCGTCGGCGGCGCGGCGGCAGTGTAGCCGCGGCGACGACGGGAAGATCGGGCGAGACTAATGTGAGCGCAGCGAATGTTACGGCGAGACCAAATCTTCCAGGCGCGGCGGCAGTGCAGCCGCGGCGACGTAAGGATCGGGCGAGACTAGCGTGAGCGCAGCGAACGTTACGGCGAGACCAGATCTTCCAGGGGCGGCTGCCCTCTACAGAATCGAAACCAGTTTGAGGAACCTGCGATGAGTCAAGGTGAAATCGTTCAATGCATCGGCGCCGTGGTGGACGTAGCGTTCAAGCGCGAGGAGCTGCCCAAGGTACTCGATGCCCTGGTGATGGATGAGATCGGGCTGACCCTCGAAGTGCAGCAGCAGTTGGGCGACGGCATCGTACGCACCATCGCCCTCGGATCGAGCGACGGTCTGCGCCGCGGCATGATGGTGAACAACACCGGTGCGCCGATTTCCGTTCCCGTCGGCCCCAAGACCCTGGGCCGCATCATGGACGTGCTGGGCCGCCCCATCGACGAGATGGGTCCGGTGGGCGAAGAAAAGCGCATGAGCATCCACCGCCGCGCGCCGGTATTCGAGGATCTGTCCCCGTCCACCGAGCTGCTGGAGACCGGCATCAAGGTCATCGACCTCGTCTGCCCGTTCGCGAAAGGCGGCAAGGTCGGCCTGTTCGGCGGCGCCGGCGTCGGCAAGACGGTGAACATGATGGAGCTGATCCGCAACATCGCCATCGAACACAGCGGCTACTCGGTGTTCGCCGGCGTCGGCGAGCGCACCCGCGAGGGCAACGACTTCTACCACGAAATGAAGGAGTCCAACGTTCTCGACAAGGTGGCGCTGGTCTATGGCCAGATGAACGAGCCGCCCGGCAACCGCCTGCGCGTCGCGCTGACCGGCCTGACGATCGCCGAGAACTTCCGCGACGAGGGCAGGGACGTGCTGTTCTTCGTGGACAACATCTACCGCTTCACGCTCGCCGGCACCGAGGTGTCCGCCCTGCTGGGCCGCATGCCTTCCGCCGTGGGTTACCAGCCGACGCTGGCGGAGGAGATGGGCCGCCTGCAGGAACGCATCACCTCCACCAAGACCGGCTCGATCACCTCGATCCAGGCGGTGTACGTGCCGGCGGACGACCTGACCGATCCCTCGCCGGCGACCACCTTCGGCCACCTCGACGCCACCGTCGTGTTGTCGCGGGACATCGCCGCCCTCGGCATCTATCCGGCGGTCGATCCGCTCGACTCGACCTCGCGCCAGCTCGATCCGCTGGTGGTCGGCGAGGAGCACTACCAGACCGCGCGCGCGGTGCAGCAGACGCTGCAGCGCTACAAGGAACTGCGCGACATCATCGCCATTCTCGGCATGGACGAACTGGCGCCGGAAGACAAGCTGGTGGTGGCGCGGGCGCGCAAGATCCAGCGCTTCCTGTCCCAACCCTTCTTCGTGGCCGAAGTGTTCACCGGCTCGCCCGGCAAGTTCGTTTCGCTCAAGGACACGATCCGCGGCTTCAAGGGCATCGTCAGCGGCGAATACGACAGCCTGCCGGAACAGGCGTTCTATATGGTGGGCGGTATCGAAGAGGCGGTCGAAAAGGCGAAGACGATCCAGTAACCGGTCCAGGAGCCAATCATGGCAATGACCATACATGTAGAACGTCGTCAGCGCGGAGGAGTCGATCTTCGCCGGTCTGGCGGAGTTCGTCGTGCTGCCCGGCGAGACCGGCGAGCTCGGCATTCTGCCCGGCCATACCCAGTTGATGACGCGCATCCGGCCGGGCACGGTGCGGCTCAAGCTGCCCGACCGCGCCGACGAGGAACTCATCTTCGTCGCCGGCGGCCTGCTCGAAGTACAGCCCAACTGCGTCACCGTGCTGGCCGACACCGCCATCCGCGGCCACGACCTGGACGAAGCCAAGGCGCTCGAAGCGAAGAAGCAGGCGGAAGAAGCGATGCGCAACCGCAGCTCGGAGATGGAGTACGCGAAAGCCGAAGCCGAACTCGCCTCCGCCATCGCCCAACTGCAGGCGATCCAGAAACTGCGCAAGCGGCGCAGCTGAGGACTTCCTCGCCTGAAAGAAGAGGCAGCCGCGAGGTCTAGCCGTTCAGTTAGATGCGGCTGAGGTTTGCAGTCAGAAATGGCCCCGCATGGGGCCATTTTCTTTCGCGGTACGCATGACTGGAATGCCGCAACAAACGTCAGGAGTACCGCTGACGGCCGACAGTCACTGTAGCTACGCGAACTCCCGAAATTCGGCCATACCGGCCGTTCAGGAAGACCATCCCGTATTGCTGTCGCATCCTCCAGGAGCAACGTAAAACAAATCTCTCTAAAGATCTTTTTTGGTATAGTGTGTTCATTATGCCAGCCCAACCACTGCGCCCCGAAAACGTACCCCCACCACTTCCACGAACTGCAGGGGGCTTCTCTACTGTCCTTGCTGATCCACCCTGGCGATTCGCGAATCGCACCGGCAAGGTTGCTCCGGAACATAGAAGGTTGGACCGTTATTCCACGATTTCATTAGAAGCCATCAAAGCGATGGATGTCCGAAACGTCCTTGCTCCCAACGCTCATTTATATCTTTGGGTTCCAAATGCGTTGCTGCCTGATGGGCTTGAAGTCATGAAGGCTTGGGGGTTCCGCTATGTGACCAACATCGTTTGGGCCAAGAGACGCAAGGATGGTGGTCCAGATGGTCGAGGGGTGGGATTCTATTTCCGTAACGTCACGGAACTGCTTCTGTTTGGTGTTCGTGGGTCAATGCGTACACTCGCACCCGGAAGAACTCAGGTAAATATGATCGAGACGCGTAAACGCGAGCACTCCCGCAAGCCGGATGAGCAGTACGATCTTATTGAGTCCTGTTCCCCGGGTGCTTACCTTGAGTTGTTCGCACGTCATGCGCGACCAGGTTGGTCTGTATGGGGCGACGAATCATCGGATGAGGTCACCCCGCGCGGAGGGGTTAGCAAGGGTTATGAGGGGGGGGCAATATTGCCGCCGCTGCGTCCGAACGAGCACCTTGATCTTGGCAGAGCAACGGCGATCGGGCTGGAATTGCGGGCCCGCTACGAATCCGGGATGAGCGTGCGCGAACTCGCGGATGAAACAGGATACTCTATACAACGCATTCGCACGTTGTTGAATACGACAGGTACGACCATGCGCCCTCGTGGCCGCAATCCCCACGTCACCCAACTTGACATATTTCAAGGGGAATAAGGCTGACCGTTCCATGTGGGGTGTGTAGCGGCCACCACTAACAGGGGCAGGTTCCCATCACTCCGCGCCGTACCCGGAGCGCAGCCTTTTCGAGGTTGGTTGTGGTCGAAGTGGACAGGTCAATGGGAAGCTTCAGGTTACGTTGGTCAACGGGAAGGGTATTCTGGTAATCAGCCCAAAGCCGCTTGGCAAGTTCCTTTAGCGCATGCCTGTCCTGTGTAATGAGCACCGCCGCTGATATCACGCCGGCCTCATGCCAAGCCCTGTATGCCGAGAGGTCACGATCCAGGTTGCCATCCTTGGCATTCCACTCAACATCCAGGGCTACGCGCCCCTTGAAGTTGTGAACCAGATAACCCTCTTGTTCCATGGGCGGCAATCTATCCACCACATCGCCACCCTTCGATTTCAGAACCCCTTGGGTCGACAGGTCACGCGAATTTCTCGCCAACCGCGTTCAGAAAACATGCCATCAATTTCCTGCGCGATGTCTCCCCGGTTTCCACCGGTTTTTAGCCAACGGGTAGGATCGAGGGAGAAACTGGCCAGAACTTCGGTTATGTCGCGCCATTCATCCTGGCAAACCGCTCGCAACACTGCTGCTGCAGAGCTTGTTTCCAAGAACGTCCAGCGAGCACGAATCTCTGGGTCTAGAACGAGCGGGTCCTCGTAGGTGGTTGTATCAAACATGGGCTGGGAGTTGGCTGTCAAACATGTCTGTTAAGAGGACGCGGTCCGCAGTGTCCCACAACTTGCGTAAACTGGGGTAAGAGGGCCGGGGGCAGTTTTTTTGATTGGCCGGTCCGGCCGAACTGCGGGACATCGCATAGCTACGGTGAATATTCGCTGTCGGGGGTACTCCTGACGTTTGTTGTGTCGTACCAGTCATTCGCACCTCAAAAGAAAAGGCTCTGTTCGCGTTAGATAGGGATGAGGCTCTGAAGCATAGCGAACAGCCTGGGCGCGCCGGATTTACAGAAGGTCCGCATCACCGTTGGATTTGCGGCCATTGACGTCTGGACATCCTCACTTAACGCGAACAGAGCCAAAGAAAATGGCCCCGATCGGGGCCATATCTGACTGCGAACCTCAGCCGCTTCAACTGGACGGCTAAGCCTCGCGGCTGCCGCTTCGCTGCGTCGCCTCGCCTAGATCGGCCGCTTCACGCTCACCCCGCCGCGAATCTGCCCGGCGCTGTAGCCGGTGGCCTTGTCGTGGGGATACTCGGCCGAGAGTTTGGCCTTGACGTTGGGCTGGATCTTGTCCGCGGCACCGTGGCAGTTGAGGCAGACTTCCTGGGTCGGGATCGCCTTGATGTAGCGGAAGTACTGCTTGTCACCCTCCTTCACCAGTTCGCCTTTTTCCAGCTTTGCCAGCTCTTCGCCCGCCGCGGCGCGTTTCTCGAAATCCATCAGCGCGGCGCTTTCCCAAGCATCCGGCGTGCCCAGCAGGGGATTGCGCACCTTGAGGCTGACCCGCGACACGCGCCAGCCGTTCTGGCGCGACAGCTCGCCGGCCATCTGCGGCGCGATATCCTTGCACACGCCGATGGCCGCCTCCGGCCCGCCCTTGCCCATCTCCGCCTGCAAGGCGCCGGCGAGCTTGGTGAGCAGGGACACCGCAACCTTGCGCGTCTCGTCGGTCATCGCCTGGTCCTGCGCCAAAGCCGGCTGCAGGGCGATACCGGCGGTGGCCGCCATCAGAATCTTTTTCCACATATCGAGTCCTCCCAGGGTTTGCATCAATGACTGGCCGCGTTCCGTGAAACACGGCCTTCGATCCGTTCGATGCGTTTCTCCAGCCGCGCCAGGTCGTCGCGCAGCACATCCACGGCGCCGGCGAATTCGCCGGCCGGCCCGCGTCCCGTCAGGGTCGGCTGTTCCTCCCGCAGGTATTCCACGACGTTCTCGACTGCGTTGCGCGCCGCGTCGCGCTGCCACCCGGCGAAGCGCTGCACCACACCCGCCACGCGGCGGGCGGCGATGTCGCCGATGACACGGCTCAAGTCCTCTTCCCAGTCCCAACGCAGATTGCGCAGGACGAAGCCGAGCGTATCGGCCATTTCCGCCGAGCCCGTGACCCGCGTTTCGCGCAAGACGGCATCGGCTCCCTGCAGCGCGTGCAGCGGCGCCCCCGCCGGCAGCGTGATGGTCACGTCCGGATGCTCCACGGACGCCTCGGCAATCGTGCCGTCGGATTGGATGGCAAACGCGATACGGAACGGGGGCAGCGCCAGACATGCCGTCTTCCCCGCCAGGGGGGCGAGCCGGTCGCGTGCCCACTGCGCATCCCGCAGCAGATGGTTGAGGGCGAGGATGGCTGCCTGGTCGATCATGGCAAATGGGAGCTTCCCGCTCCCATTCTATCAAACCCGGGATTCAGGTCGGCTAGCTGACCTGCTGGATGCCGGCGATCACCCAGCCGCCGCCCTCCTTCGGCTTGGCGAGATGCCACACTTCGTTGAAGGGGGCCGGGACGGCATCCTTGTCCTCACGGATGGCGCCGTGAAAGCGCACGCTCGCCAGGTAGCGCTGGCCCTCCTCGCTCACATCCAGCAGTTCTGCATTCAAGGTCACCACATCCGTCTGCTGGTTCGATGCGCCCCGGTCCTGCAGATCGAGCCGGATTTCGGCGAACATTTCGGGTGTGGTGAACTCGCGGATGTCATCGAGATTGCCGGCATCGTGCGCCGCCTGCAGGCGCAGGAAGTTGAGCTTGGCGTGGCGCAGGAAACCCTCGGCATCGAAGCCCGCCGGAATCGAAGCCGCCGGCTGGCTTGGCGCAGCACCGGCGGAGCCGGGCATCGCGGCGGAGGGTGCATAGGCCGGCGCAGTCGTGGGTTCGCGCCCGACCCCGGCGTATTGCAGCGGCGAACTCGGAGCCTGCATCCGGCGGCGCAGCATGCGGAACAGGAACACCGCGCCCGCGATCAGCAGCAGCAGCATGACGAAGGTGCCGAAGCCCTCGCCCAGACCGAGATGGGAGAACAGCGCCGCCAAGCCCAGACCGGCGGCCAGTCCGGCGATCGGCCCGAGCCAGCGGCTCATGCCGCTCGCCGGTGCCGGGGCGGCGGTTCCGGGTCGGGCCGGGGCCGCCGCGTTCTGGCTCGGTGCGGCAGGCGCCTGGGAAGGTGCGGCGTCGCGCTTGATGACCTGGTCGCGCTGCATGCCGAGCGACTTGCCTCCGCCCAGCCTCTTTGCTTCAGCGTCAGTAAGCACTAACCCAGTAGCCAAGAAGGCGGCCAGCAAAACAGTCCACAGTCGTTTCATGTGCGTGTCTCTCCGTATTCGTCAGAGCTTGTAACCTCGGTGCAGGGCGACGATGCCTGCGCTCAAATTGAAGAATTCGACGCGTTCCAGCCCCGCCAGTTCCATCATCTGCTTCAAGGTGTTCTGGTCCGGATGCACGCGGATCGACTCGGCCAGGTAGCGGTAGGAATCGGCGTCGTCGGCGACGCGCCGGCCCAGCCAGGGCAGCACCTTGAAGGAATAGAAATCGTAGAGCGGCGCCAGGGGCTGCCACACCTTGGAGAATTCGAGCACCAGCAGGCGCCCGCCGGGGCGCAGCACGCGGTGCATCTCCGCCAGGGCGCGCTCCTTGTGGGTCATGTTGCGCAGGCCGAAGGCGACGCTGACACAGTCGAAATGATTCGCCGGGAACGGCAGTCTTTCGGCATCGCACTGCGCCAGCGGCAGCAGCAGGCCGGAATCCGCCAGGCGGTCGCGCCCGACTTCGAGCATCGAGCGATTGATGTCGGTGATCCAGACTTCCCCCTGCGGGCCGACTCGCTTGGCGAAGGCCCGCGCCAGGTCGCCGGTTCCGCTCGCCACGTCGAGCACCCGGTCGCCCGCCTTGACGGCCGAAGTCTCGATGGTGAAGATCTTCCACAGCCGGTGCAGGCCGAGCGACATGAGATCGTTCATCACGTCGTAGCGCGTCGCCACCGAGGAGAACACGCCGGCGACACGCTTCGCCTTGACGCTCTCGTCGACCTGCTCGAAGCCGAAATGTGTCTTCGAATCCGTCATCGTGGGATCAATGCCGGCTGCAGCCCGCCTGCGGCCCGCTTTGCACCGGTATCGGTCCGGCTTCGCGGCTGGCACCGGCCACTTTCATGCGCTCCAGGTACTGATCCCACATCTGCTGCTGGTGCTCGCCGAGCAGATACAGGTAGTCCCAGGAGTAGATGCCCGTGTCGTGGCCGTCGGAGAACGTGGGCTGCACGGCATACGAACCCACCGGTTCGATGGTCTTGATCTCTACGTCCTTCTTGCCGACCTGCAGCACCTCCTGACCCGGGCCGTGGCCGCGCACTTCCGCCGACGGCGAATAGACGCGCAGCAACTCGTAGCTCAACTGGAAATGCTTGCCGTCGGAAAAGGTCAGCTCCATCAGGCGCGACTTCTGGTGCAATTTTATTTCGGTGGGAACGGGGGTATTCTTGTCCAAGCCTGCCATTCTCGTCTCCTGTCTTTCAGGGGTTGCTGATATTACCTCAGAAACATCGGCCGGGACCGGGGCTCCGGTGTCATCAAATTGTCATCTCGCGGAAATAAACTGCAGTCCAATCCGCACTTTTGACAGGTTATGGCAGCAAACATTCTCGTTGTCGAAGACGAACCGGCGATCCAGGAACTGATCGCGGCCAATCTGGCCCGCGCCGGCCATCACGTGCTGCGCGCCGGCGATGCCGAAGTCGCCCAGCGCCTGGTGCGCGATGCCCTGCCCGATCTGATCCTGCTGGACTGGATGCTGCCCGGCATCTCCGGCCTGGAGCTTGCGCGCCGCCTGCGCGCCGAGGAACGCACGCGCAATGTGCCGCTCATCATGCTCACCGCGCGCGGGCAGGAACAGGACAAGATTTCCGGACTCGAGGCCGGTGCCGACGACTACATCACCAAGCCGTTCTCGCCGCGCGAACTGGTCGCTCGCATCAAGGCCGTGCTGCGGCGCCGAACGCCCCAGGCAACGGAAGACCTGGTGGAGATCCGCGGGCTGCGGCTGGATCCGGCGACCCACCGCGTCGCCGCCGACAATCAGGCGATCTCTTTGGGGCCGACCGAATTCCGCCTCTTGCACTTCCTGATGACCCATCCGGAACGCGTGCATAGCCGCACCCAGTTGCTGGATCAGGTGTGGGGCGACCATGTCTTCGTCGAGGAGCGGACGGTGGACGTGCATATCCGGCGCCTGCGCAGCGCCCTCGAAGCGACCGGCCACGACAGCCTGATCCAGACCGTGCGCGGCAGCGGCTACCGGCTCTCCGCCGAGCCCGAAGCCATGCCGGCAGCCGCGCCCGTGCGATAATCCGCGCCTTCATCCCACGGCCGATCCCAGCGTGAATGAAATCTGGGTTGGCGCCGCGGTTCGTGGCGCCATCCTGACCGCCGTCGCTCTCGTCGTTGCCGCCGCTGCCGGCGCAGCCTGGGGTTGGGCGGTCGCGGCGGGAGCTCTGCTGCTGGCCCTCATCCAGCATCTGCGCCATCTCGCCAGGCTGATTGCGTGGGCGGGTGCGCCGGTCGGAACGTCCGTTCCCTACGGCTCCGGCATTTGGGGCTGGGCCTTCGCCGCCCTGAGCCGACGCGCCCGCGCCGCCCACGATCAGCGCCACCAGTTGTCCACGGCGCTGGAACGGCTGCTCGACGCCGCCCACGCCATGCCCGATGGGGTGATCATCCTGAATCGCCAGAACGGCATCGAGTGGCTCAACGCCGCCGCCGAGACCCAGTTCGGCCTGCGAACGGACCACGACCTGGGCTTTCCGATCACGAATCTCGTGCGGCACCCGGGTTTCGTCAGCTCGCTGGAGTCCGGCGCGTTTGCCGAGCCGATCGTGATCCGCCCGAATTGGGATGCCGGCCAGGCCTATTCGGTGCAGGTGATTCCGTTCGGCGAAAGTCAGAAACTCATCGTGTCCCGGGACATCACCCACCTGGAACGGCTGGAGACCATGCGCCGCGACTTCGTCGCCAACGTCTCCCATGAACTGAAGACGCCGCTCACCGTGGTGCTCGGATTCAGCGAAACCCTTGCCGATCACCTGCGCGAGATGAGCGCCGAAGAGGCCGAGCAGTATCTCGCCCTGTCGCGCGAGCAGGCCGTGCGCATGCAGCGTCTGGTGGACGACTTGCTGACCTTGTCCGAGCTGGAAACGGGCAGCCCGCCGCCGTTCGACGAGAAGGTGGACGTGCACGCCCTGATCGCGGATGTGGCGCAGGACATGCAGATCCTGTCGGGCGGCCGCCATACCATCGAAGTTCCGGGTGACATCGACGGCCACCTGCTCGGCAGCGCGCGCGAACTGCGCAGCGCATTCGGCAACCTTGCCAGCAACGCGGTGCGCTACACGCCGGAAGGTGGTCTCATCAAACTCGACTGGAGCGTGGCGCCGGACGGCAGCGCAGTATTTTCCGTGAAGGATTCCGGAATCGGCATCGCGGCCCACCATATCCCGCGGCTGACCGAGCGCTTTTACCGCGTTGACCGCGGCCGCTCCCGGGAATCGGGCGGGACCGGGCTCGGGTTGGCGATCGTCAAGCATGTGCTGACGCGGCATCAGGCCACCCTCGAGATCAGCAGCGAACCGGGCAAGGGGAGTGTGTTCACGGCCCGCTTTCCGGCGCGCCGCGTGGTACCGGCGTCTACACGGCGGACTTCAGTTGCGCGTACCTGACGCGATCGAAGTCGGCGCCCGGGCTCACGACGTCGATCAGCTTCACCTCGAAGCGGCGGTCGGTGTGGATTTCGATCACGCGGCCGCGGTGGAACCAGCCCTTCGGCAGAACCACGGTCGGTTCCTGCTCCAGCGAAGGCATGGCCGGCAGCAGGAACGCCGGCGAATATTTCTCGGACGGCGAGAACCCCAGTCCCTTCTGGCGCGCGGCGACTGTCTGCGGCGCCCCGGGTAGCACATACACCCCGACCATCAGCGCCCCCGACGCGAGGTACTGCAGCCAGCTCACCTGGCACAGGAGAAAGCGCTCGCCGTCGGGCGGACGCAGGCCCAGCAACTGGCCGTGCTCGACGCGCACTCCGGTGCCGAAGCGCAGCAGGCGGAAGCCGCTGGCGGACTCGTCGGCCACCGCCCAGTTCTCCATGGTGTAGCCGATCTGGGCGGCGCGCACATACAGGTGATGGGTCGGATCGACCTGATGGCGGAAAGTCCAGATGGCGTCAACTTCCTGCCGGGAATAGACCCGTACGTGTTCCGGCTGCACGAACTCCTCGCCGCCGACGTAGAAGTGAATCGCCTCGAAGCCGTAGCTCAGTTGCGCCGTGCCGCTGGCCGTGCGCCGCTGGAAACGCCGCGGCCTGGCCGCCAGGCACCACGGCCGGTAAAGACTCACCAGCAGCCGCGAGCAGGCCGGCTCGGAGCAATCCTCGCCCAGGCCGAGCTGCCCCGCCGCCGTCTTGCGCTTGAGTTCGGCGAGAACCTGGTGCATTTCCGTGCTCAATCGTGTTGTCGCCAGTTGCCGCAGATGCTCACTGCGTTCGAGGATTTCCACCGGCACCAGACCGCGGTCCTTCAGCAGATCCACGGCGTAGGTGCGGTCGCTGCTGGTCGGGTCCACCTCCAACACGTCCGCAAACGGCGCGAAGCGCTGGCACCAGCGCACCAGCCAGCCGAACTCCCGCGGCGTGCGGCCGTAGGGGTTGCCGATGTCCAGCAGCAGGACCTCGGCATAGGCATGGGCGCAGCTTTGCTTGCGCTGCGACTCGTTGAGAGGATCCGCCACCTCGACGCGGGCGATGTTCCAATCCTCTGCCGTCGCGTAATAGCCATGCAGATCGCTCCACAGGCCTCGCGGCAGCTCGCGCCGGGCGCGAAAATACTCGACGATCGCCTTGCCGCTGAAGTGGACGCAGCGCTGGCAGATCAGCGCCAGACGGCTTTGCACCTGGGGATCTTCGGCGCCCAGTTGCGCCACCTGGGCATAGGCGCGCGCCATAGCCTGCCACAGCGTCACCACCCGGCGCAGCGTTTCCTCTTCCGGGCTGCCGGGCGGCAGGGCGGTCTGGGCGTAGCGGCCCGCCATTTCGTCCTGCACGAAGGCGAGCGACGGGCGGGCCAGTTCCAGCACATCGAGGTAGGCGCGCGGGGCGGGGGGCGTGGCCTGCATCCCGCCCGCCAGCACGGCCAGGGTCTCATGAACCTGCTGGAGCTTGGTCAGCGGCAGGTTGTTGATGAGCCCGAGGCACTGCTGCTCGTCGCTGAAATCGATGCTCGGGGGAAACTGGGCGCTCACGCTTTCTGGTACTCGGCGCGCTCGAAATCCAGCCCATGCTCGACGATGCGCTTGAGCTTCACCTGCGTGCTGCCGTCCGCCAGGATCTCGACGATGCGCTCGACGCGAAATGCGGCCGCGGGAAAGATCACGCTCGCCGGGCAGCGCAGGGCTTCCACCGCCGGCAACAGGAACCCGGGTCGACAGCGCGGCCCGACCACGCTGCTCAGCCCGGTCGCGCACACCGATACCGGCTGCGGGGCGCCCGGGATCATGCGCAGGCCGATATGCATTTCGCCGCTGACGGTGAGGGTGAGCCAGCGCACCGCGGCAAGACGGAAGCCTACGCTGCCGGGCGGCTGCAGCGCCAGCAACTGGCCCGCCGCCACACGCTGACCGCCTTGGCCGACCGGGCGCATCAGGCGCATGCCGCCGGGGCTTTCGTCGACGATGCGCCACTGCTCGGATTGGAATCCCTGCTCGCGGACATACTGCTGCTCGAAGCGCGTCGCCCGCTGACCGAAGAGCGCGATTTCGTCCTGCTGGCGCTTGGTCAGTTCTTCGCTGTTCGCAGGTTGCTGGAACAGCTTGCCGGCGAGCTGGTAGTAGATCCCGTCATACCCTGCCACCAACTGGCTCGTGGCGGTGCCGGGGGTGCGCGGCTGGGAGCGGGGCGTCCCGCCCTTGCAGCAACGGTCATAGACGTGCCGCAGCAGCATTTCGCAGGCCGGCTGCACGCAATCCTCCCCCAGACCGAGGGAGGCCGGCGTGAGATCCTTCTGCAGCGACACGATGCGCTTCTTCAGACTGTGGGCCAGCCCGTCCACGCTGAGCCAGCGCAGATTGCCGGATTCCTCCGGCACCGTGCTCCCCGGCCGCTCGCCGGCCACATCTACCGCCAGCGGCGGCAGCTTGAAGGCGGTGGGCCGGGTCGATGACAGCACGACTTTCCCGCTCCAGCGGCCGAGCCAGCGCTGCACCTGGTTGAGCTGCCGCGGCGACAGCTCGTAGGGACTGGCGGCGTGAAGCAGCAGCGAATAGACGTAGGCGGCATGTACCGTGGTGCTGCGCAGGTCGAGCAGGAGGTCGCGCACTTCCTGGCGATCCGCGCCCAACTGCTCTCCGACGGCGAAGATGGCATGCAGCCGCCGCCAGAATCCGGGGCCGGTTTCGTGCCACGCGCGGTAGAGGTCGAGCTGTTCGCCCGCGAGCGACCACAATGCCCGCTGCACGATCAGCGATCCCTGCGGCAGCATCTCCTGGTCGCCGTCGAGACAGGCCTCCAGGCAGTGCTGGTAGCCGGTGCACAGCGCCTGCCACAGCTTGCCGTTGGCCTCGAAGGCCGCCTGCTCCACTTCCGTGAGGGGCAGAGGCCGGGCGGCGAACTTCTTCGCGCACTCGCTCTGCACGAAGGCCACCGACTCGCGCAACAGTTCGAGCAGGCGCAAGCGCTCGCCCGCGGGCAGCGCGAAGCGGTTGAGCAGGTTGATCTGCTCCAGCAGCTTGGCCTGCGCCTGGGCCGGATTGGCGAGCGGCAGCCCGCTGAGCCATTCGCGGCAGGCGGATGCGTTGGCGAAGGCCGGCGGCTCGCCCCGGCCCAGGGCCGGCAATGCAAAACCACCCATCATAGGTCCCCCCTTCTTCTACCGTTCATGCCGTCGCCTCCTTGCTGGCGAGGCAGGATGGACAATCGTCGTGTCGGCGACCGGCGGCATTCGCCCTGCTCGCATCCCTCGCTGGTGCGCTGACGGCGCCGGGGCCCCTGCTCGGTGGCTCACGCCGCTCCCCCATGTTCCTCTGCGAGCGCCTGCACGATGGCGTCGTGCAGGGCCTGGCTGCTCACTGCCGGGCGCGTCGCGGACGCGGCGCGCAGCGCTTCTCCCCAGATCGGCTGCGGGAAATGGCGGTCATCGCGACGGCGCGGGATCACGTGCCAGTGCAGATGCGGCACCATGTTGCCGAGGCTGGCGAGATTGACCTTGTCCGGCCGCAGCAAGCTGCGCACGGCCGCCTCCACCGCGAACACCAGGGTCATCAGGTGGCGGCGATCGGCAGCCGGCAGGTCGGTCATCTCGGCCACATGGCCGTTCCAGACGACGCGGCAGAAGCCGGGATAATCCGTGTCTTCCACCCGCACCACGCGGCATAGCGCGTCCTGCCAGACGACCTCGCCGCCCGGACCCTGGCACAATTCGCACGCCGCCATCTTTTCAGCCATATCTGCGCACCCGGTGCCGACTCGTTGCCCTCGATACTCCAAGCGCTGCGACCACGACTTGCTTCAGGGTACGCCGGCGCTCCGCTGCGGCGGATCGCCGCGGCGAAGCCCCGATTACGGTAGTCAGCCGCGCGATTCTACCCCCGCAGCGGCAACTTTTCAGGTTGCGGACACGACCGTTCTCGCCGAAGTCAGCGGGGCGCCGTCGGCGAACAGGAGCAGGGTACCCGGCGCCACGGTGTTCCAGATCTCGTTGTCCGTCAGGGCCGTGGTGGCGATGACGGCGACGCGGTCGTCCCGGTTGGTGACGTCGTTGAAGTCCACCGCCACGTCCTGGTCCTTCAGGTGCGCCACGGAGAACGGCGCCTGGCGCACGATGTAGGAAAGGCGCGTCGAGCAGTGGGCGAACAGGCATTCGCCGTTGGACAGCAGGAAATTGAATTCGCCGTGGCCGCCGATCTCCCGTGCCAGTTCCGTGACGCCGGCGAACAGTGCGTCGCGCGCCGGCATGCCCTGCGGAAACATTGCGCGCATACGCTGCAGCATGTGGCAGAAGGCGCGCTCGGAATCGGTGCTGCCGGCCGGAAGAAACTGGCCGTCCAGCGCCGGCATGAAGCTTTTCAGATCGCCGTTGTGGGCGAAGATCCAATAGCGTCCCCACAGCTCGCGCTGGAACGGATGGGTATTCTCCAGGCCGACGCTGCCCTGGGTCGCCTTGCGGATGTGGGCGATCACGTTTTTCGAGCGGATCGGGTAGCTGCGCACGAGTTGCGCGATGGGCGAGTCGATCGTGGCCTGGGCGTCGATGAACAGGCGGCAGCCCGCGCCCTCGAAGAAGGCGATGCCCCAGCCGTCGCGATGCACGTCGGTAAGCCCGCCCCGCGCCTGGAACCCGGTAAAGGAAAAGCAGATGTCGGTCGGCACGTTGCAGTTCATGCCGAGCAACTGGCACATGCGTCCTACTCCCCGATCAGATGCAGCAGTGCCTCGCGCCGGTGCGGCGCGGTGCGATGCTCGTAGAGATAGATGCCCTGCCAGGTGCCGAGCGCCGGCGCGCCGCCGGACAAGGGAATCGACACCTGAGTCTGGGTCAGCGCCGCGCGCACATGCGCCGGCATGTCGTCGTCGCCCTCCTGATCGTGCTCGAACAGCGGATCGCCGTCCACCACCAGCCGGGCGAAGAACCGCTCCAGGTCGCGCTGAACGCCGGGGTCGGCGTTTTCCTGGATGAGCAGGCTGGCCGAGGTATGGCGCACGAATACGGTGAGCAGGCCGGTGCCGATGCCGCTGCCGGCGCACCAGTTGCGCACCGCGGACGTAATCTCGTACAGGCCGCGACCGCGGGTCGCGACGGTCAGGGTCGATGAGGTTTGGCGCATGGACATCGCTCTCCTGTTACTGCCGGCAGATCGCAGCCCTGCATCCCGGCCGACCATGCGGCATTCCGCGATGCGCGGCATCTCCTCGATCTGCCACGGCTCACGACCAGCGTCGAAGCGTCATTCGTCCGATCGGACTCGCGAGGAACGTCCTGCGGGGGCATGAGGGAACGACACGAGCTTCCTCGTCACTTGAGAAAGAAGCCCTCCTGGGTGGTGTCGGTCTGAAGCGAGGCCCGCAGTTGCTGGTCCATCGTTACCCGGCTGCGCGGATCGCTGGCCACGCGCAGCGCGGGAGCCTTCTTTCCCGCATAGGCTTCGATGACGCGATACATCCCATTGCCCATGTGCTTGTAGTGCCTGCGCTCGCTCAGTCCCGTCTCGACGCAGATCGGATTCTCATGATCGGCGAGGTTTTCAGCCTCGATCGCATCGGTGTTGCTCAGCCTCTTGCTCCACGCATCGTCGAGCTGACTGGCGTTCTTCTTGTTGTTGACCCCGGCCTGAAAGTACTGCTTCACGTGGCCCAGTTCGTGATAGAGCACGACCCAGGGGGGCATCTTTCCCTTCGTATAGCGAACCACCGGAACCTTGATGAGATTGGATCCGACCTTGTACTGGTAGTAGCAGTCACCGGGCCGCAATTCCGCCAGTGTTCTCGGGAAGACCGAACCGTCGGTCTGCAGACGGATGCCATCGACATCGCCGAAGTATTCGAACTCATAGTCAGGACACCAGAACACCGTGGGGCGCGGCAGCAGGCGAGTGCCCGTATGGCGTTCATAGACGGCTTTGGCCTTCTGAACTTCTTCACCGTCTGGATCATCCTTGGTCATCATCTGCCCGAAGATCTCACCCGCCGACAGAATCACGACGTCGTACTCGCGCTCGCTCTGGCTCAGAAAAGTCTTGATGCGCAATCCCGTTGAGGTGCGCGCACCGGCGTCCAGCGCCAGCCGGAATGCCAGGATGTCGTTTCCGTGGATTTTCACAATTCCCATCGCATCGCTCCATCTGAAAGTCGCCGGTCGCGCGCCGCGGCGTCGGCGTCACTTGGAAGCGCAGCGAAAGCGCCTCTCGGCTGTGGCGACCGAGACACGCTAGATGGCCATCGCTTCCATCATCTGCATCAGGAACTCCCGACCGCTGCCCGGCAACGTTGTGTCAATCAGGATGGCGCAGCGCCCGCGCCCGCCGGACCCGCTCTCGGTGCAGCGGGTCACGACGAGCTTGACGCGACCTTCCTATACTCGACGCATTCTTGCACCGCGCCTCGCCCCGCTTCTAGATGCGGTCGAGTCGCCTCCTGACGATGTGACCGAGCATTCGCCGGAGCGAGTATCCGGGACGTGACGGGAGCCGTCAATCGGCGACGTGCCTTCAGTTCGAGCGGTGCGGTCGATGATGGGTTAATATTCGAATCGGGCGCCCCGCAGGGCCGGAATTGCTCACCGGACGGATAAGGGCGCTCGGCCGTGTCGCCCATGAAGTTCGCCGCCGAGAAATCCCCTCACGTCCGCCCCGTTTTCCTCGCACTGGCTCTTGCCCTGGCCGTCATCGCCGTGCAGGAAGCGTTGGCACTGGCCGGTTTGCGCATTCTCAATCCGGGGCCGCTGTTCTTTCTCGTCGTTGTCTACGCCACCTATACCGGCGGATGGGCGGCAGGCGCCGTCGGCGCGGCCGTGGCCGTGCTCCACGTCTCGGGTGTTCTTACCTCTTCCGCCGCGGACGCCGGCGCCGGGCTGCCGGATGCAGCGCTGAGGCTGGCTGTGCTCGTGCCGTCGCTGGTCGGAGTGGTCGCCCTGGTGCAAGGACTGAAACGGCGTGCCGATCGGGCCCATGCGGCCGAGCGCAATGCCTTGCACGAGCAGCAGCGGGAGAGGGAACTGGAGAATGCGCGCCGCATCGGCGCGACCCTCGACGCACTGGACGAGGTGGTGTGGTCCACCAGCGTCAACAGCAGCCAGGTGCTGAGCGTGAGTGCTGCGGTGCAACGTCTCTACGGCTATCCGCGGGAGCAGTTTGTGCGCGAACCCGACCTTTGGCAGCGCCTCATCCTGCCGGAAGACCGGCCGATGGTGGCCGCGCAGTTCGCCAATGTCGAGGCTGCGGGGGCGGTGCGACCTGGAATACCGCATCGTGCGCAGCGACGGCACGGTGCGGCGCGTGCGCGACCGAGCCCATCTGAGCCGCGATACCGCGGGCCGCCCGCTGCGCCTGGACGGGTTCGTGATCGACATCACCGCCGAGCGCGAGGCCGAGGCGCGCCTGCACCGAGTCACCAACCTCTACGCCGCGCTGTCCGAATGCAACCAGGCGATCGTGCGCGTCGCGGATCGCACCGAGCTGCTGCGTGAGATTTGCCGCGTGGCGGTGGAGTACGGCGGCTTGCGCATGGCCTGGATCGGAGACCTGCGGGACGGTCGCGTGGTGCCCGCAGCTAGCTTCGGTGCGCGTCTCGACTACATCGAGGGCGTCCACATCAGCCTCGATCCGGGTTCGGCTGCAGGCCGCGGGCCGACGGCGCGAGCCGCGCGCGAGGGCCGACACGTGGTCTGCGACGACATCGAAAGCGACCCCGCGATGCTGCCCTGGCGCGAGCAGGCGCTCGGCTGCGGCTTCCGTGCTTCGGCCGCTTTCCCCCTGCGCTGCAGCGGAGAGCTCGTAGGCGTGCTCAACCTGTATGCCCCGGTGGCGCGCTTCTTCGACGCGGAACTGGTGGACCTGCTCGACAAGATGGCGGCGGACATCTCCTTCGCCCTCGACCGCTTCGCGCGTCGAGACGGCGCGCGAGACGGCCGAGCGGCGCTTCCGCACACTGGTGGAACAGGCTGCCGATGCCATTTTCGTTACCGACGTGGATGGGCGCATTGTCGATGTCAACGCCTTCGCCTGCGCCTCCCTCGGTTATACCCGCGATCAACTGATCGGGATGAACATCACCGCCCTCGACCCGGTGGCCGCGCACCTGGGCGATGAGGAGGTGCGACGCGTGCACCTCGCGGCCCTGGAGCAGGGGCAGATATTCCTCGGCCAGCACCGCCGCAGCGACGGTTCTTTGTTTCCGGTGGAGGTGCGCATCGGTGGTATGCGGCTGCCCGACGGCGACTATGTCATTGGACTGGCGCGTGACATCACCGAGCGGCAGCAGGCGGAGCGGATACTGCGCGACAGCGAAAGGATGTTCCGCCACATTTCCCAGGCAATTGCCGATATCGCCTATTCCTGCCGTAGCGGCCCGGACGGCAGTTTCGAGATCGATTGGGTGGTGGGTGCGGCCGAGCGCATCACCGGATACACGCTGGAGGAGATCAAGGCACGGCGCTGCTGGGGTTGTCTCGTGGTGGCGGAGGACCAGGAGACCTTCCGGAGCCGGGTCAGCGGCCTGACGCCCGGCACCAGTGGCGCCTGTGAATTGCGCTTGCGGCGCAAGGACGGCGGCACGGTCTGGGTCGGCTCCTCGGCCGAATGTGTGTGGGACGAAGGTCAGGCCGGAGCGCTCCGGCTGTACGGAGGCCTGGGCGACATCACCGAGCGCAAGCGCACTGAGGAAGCGTTGCGGGTCAGCGAGGAGAAGTATCGCCTGCTGATCGAGAGTCAAAGCGACCTGGTGGTCAAAGTTGACCCCGAAAATCGTTTCCTGTTCGTCAGCCCGTCTTACTGCCAGGTCTTCGGCAAGACCGAAGCGGAACTGCTGGGCAACGCCTTCATGCCTTTGGTTCACGAAGATGACCGCGAGTCAACGGCCAAGGCGATGGATGACCTGTTCCGTCCTCCCTACCGGGACTATCACGAGCAGCGCGCGCTGACGCACGCGGGTTGGCGCTGGTTCGGGTGGGCCGACAAGGCGGTTCTCAATGAAAATGGCGAGGTCGTTGCCATCGTGGGCGTGGGGCGGGACATTACCGAGCGCAAGCGCGCCGAGGCCGCGATGCGGGCCCTGCTGAACGGCACTACGATCGTGGGCGAGGCTTTCTTTCCGGCGCTGGTCCGGGAGTTCGCCGCCGCGCTGCAGGCACGCCATGTCTTCGTCGGCGAATTGCTGCCCGGAGCCAGGAGGGTTCGCACGGTGGCGGTGCGCGACCGACGGCAAGCCGGCGGACAACTTCGAATACGATCTGGCGGACACGCCATGCGCCAGTATCGTTGGCCAACGTCCGTGCTATTACCCGAACGGCGTGCAGCAGCGATTCCCGCAGGACCCTCTGCTCGCCCAGATGGAGGCGGATGCCTACATGGGCACGCCGCTTTTCGCCTCCGACAATTCACCCCTCGGGGTGCTGGCGGTCGTTCACGACGGCCCCCTGGGCGATCCCGAGATCGCCGGGCGGCTCTTGCCGATATTCGGCGCGCGCGCCGGCGCCGAACTGGAGCGCATCCGCACCGGCAAGGCGTTGCGCAAGAGCGAAGAGGATTTGCGCGTCACGTTACACAGCATCGGCGACGCCGTGATCGCCACAGACGGCACGGGACATGTCGTGCTGATGAACCCGGTGGCGGAGGCGCTGACCGGCTGGGGTGAGGCGCAGGCGCGCGGACGGCCGTTGCCCGAGGTGTTCCAGATCCTCAACGAGGAGACCCGTCGCCCGGTCGAGAGCCCGGCCTTGCGCGTGTTGCGCGAGGGACGGGTGGTGGGACTGGCGAACCACACGCTGCTCGTTGCCCGCGACGGAACAGAACGCCCGATCGCCGATAGCGGTGCGCCAATTCGCACTGCCGGTGACGGCGCAGTCCGCGGTGTCGTACTGGTGTTCCGCGACCAGACCGAGGAGCGCCGCCGCATTGACGCACTGGCCGAAAGCGAGCGCCGCTTCCGCACGCTGTTCGAGCAGGCCGCGGTCGGCGTGGCCCAGATCGACAGCACCACCGGACGCTTCGCGCGCGTCAATCGTCGCTATTGCGAGATTACCGGCTATGACGCGACGGAGCTGATGACGCGTTCGTTCGAGTCGGCCACCCATCCCGAGGATCTTGCGACGCACCGAAAGAACATGCATGCCCTTACCGCCGGGCTTGACCGCGAGATCCGCATGGAGCAGCGTTACCTCTGCAAGGATGGGGGTACCGTCTGGGTAAACCTTACCGTCTCCCCAATGTGGGCAGCGGGGGAGGCGCCGGGCTTCCAGATCGCGGTGGTTGACGACATCACCGCCCGCAAGCGTGCCGAAGAGGAGATCCGGCGCCTGCAAGACAGTCTCGAGCAACGGGTCGAGGAGCGGACGGCGGATCTGGCCGCCGCGGTGCGCGAACTGGAG
The DNA here is from genome assembly GCA_963823455.1 of uncultured beta proteobacterium. GTDB lineage: Bacteria > Pseudomonadota > Gammaproteobacteria > Burkholderiales > Rhodocyclaceae > CAVPDA01. Next base: position 97,362 of record CAWGLO010000028.1, on the reverse strand, counting down.
TCCTTCTCCTATTCGGTCTCCCATGATTTGCGCGCTCCGTTGCGGGCGATCAACGGCTACTCGCGGCTGCTGGCCGAGGCGGAAGCGCAGCATCTTGGAGCGGAAAGCCGGGCTCTGCTCGATCGCGTCATCGCCAACACGATGAAGATGGAGCAGTTGATCGACGATATCCTGGAGTACTCGCGCGCCGGCCGCCGACCTATGGTGCCTGGCGTCGTGGATCTGAAGCAGCTGGTGAGCACCGTCGTCAGCGAGCTTGTCGAGACCAGCCCGCTGGCGCGGGTCACCATCGGCGAACTGCCGCAGGTGAGAGGCGATCAAGTCATGCTCAAGCAGGTCTTCGCCAATCTGATCGGTAATGCCTTGAAGTTTTCATCCGGCCGCGCTCAGCCGATGGTCGAAGTCGGTGCCACCGACGAGGACGGACGAACGGTCTTCTTCGTCAAGGACAATGGGGTTGGCTTCGACATGCGTTACGCGGGGAAGCTGTTCAGCATGTTCCAGCGTATGCACGGCGATGCGGAGTTTCCCGGTACCGGGGTCGGTCTGGTCCTGGTGAAACGGCTGGTTGAGCGGCACCATGGCCGCGTCTGGGCACAGGCCCAACCCGAGCGCGGGGCGATATTCTCTTTCACGTTGGGGCGCTAGTGCCCAACGCGCGCCGTCGGGGCGATGACATCCGCGCAAAGCAGTTGGAAGCGGCCATCGGCGAGGCTCGCCTTCCTGGATGATGCGAGGGACGGCCGAGCTGCCGTCACCCGGCAGCCGTTGGCGACTGTCCGCTCCACCTGCCGAAGCGGGCGCCGTCAGTCCCCGGCACGAACGACTCGCATCGGGTTGCTGCCGGATGACCACGCCGTTATCGCGCCATTTTCAAGGTACAAAAAAACGGGCGCCCGTGGGCGCCCGAATGTGTCACAGAGGAAGCGAGATCAGACGTGGTACGCCGATTCGCCGTGGGAGGTGATGTCGAGGCCTTCGCGCTCCTGATCTTCCGGCACCCGCAAGCCGACGACCAGATCCACGATCTTGAAGGCCACCAGGGAGACGACGCCGGACCAGACGATGGCCGTGCCCACCGCCCACAACTGGCTGATGACCTGGGTCGTCATGTCGAAGTCGCCGACCTTGTTCGCCACGTAGTCATAGACGCCGGTTCCGCCGAGGGCCGGCGAGACGAACACGCCGGTGAGGATGGCGCCGAGGATTCCGCCCACGCCATGCACGCCGAACACGTCCAGCGCGTCGTCGGCACCGAGCAGGCGCTTCAGGCCATTGACCCCCCACAGGCAGATGGCGCCGGCCAGCAGACCGATGATGATGGCACCCATCGGACCGACGAAGCCGCAGGCCGGTGTGATCGCCACCAGTCCCGCCACCGCGCCGGAAGCCGTACCCAACATCGAGGGCTTTCCCTTCATCATCCATTCCGCCAGCAGCCAGGACAGCGCTGCGGCCGCCGTGGCGAAGAGAGTGTTGGCGAAGGCCATGCCGGCGAGGCCGGTCGCTTCCAGGTTGGAGCCGGCATTGAACCCGAACCAGCCCACCCACAGCAGCGAGGCGCCGATCATGGTGGTCGTCAGGCTGTGCGGTGCCATCGATTCCTTGCCGTAGCCGACGCGCTTGCCAAGCATGTAAGCACCCACCAACCCGGCGATGCCGGCGTTGATATGCACCACCGTGCCGCCGGCGAAGTCGAGCGCACCTTTCTGGAACAGGAAGCCCGCCGTCGCGCCCGCCGCAGCCGCCGCATCCGCGCTGGTGTAGGCGTCGGGACCGGCCCAGTACCACACCATGTGCGCCATCGGCAGGTAGGCGAAGGTGAACCAGATCAGCATGAACAGCAGCACCGCCGAGAACTTGATGCGCTCGGCGAAGGCGCCGACGATGAGCGCCGGGGTGATGGCGGCGAAGGTGGCCTGGAACACGATGTAGATGTACTCGGGGATCACCACGCCCTTGCTGAAGGTGGCCGCCACGGATTCCGGCGTGACGCCCTTGAGGAACAGCTTGTCGAGGCTGCCGATGAAGGCATTGCCCTCGGTGAAGGCGAGGCTGTAGCCGTAGATCGCCCACAGCACCACCATCATCGAGAACACGACGAACACCTGCATCAGCACCGACAGCATGTTCTTCGAGCGCACCAGGCCGCCGTAGAACATTGCCAGGCCGGGGATGGTCATCAGGATCACCAGGGCGGTGGCGATGAGCATCCAGGCCGTGTCGCCCTTGTTGGGGACGGGGGCGGCAGCGGCGGCGGGAGCCGCCTCGGCCGAGGCAGCGGCGGCAGGCGCCGCCGTGGCGGCCATTCCGCTCATGCCGGCCATGCCTTCCGCCGGCTTGGCTTCGGCCGCGGCGGGCGCCGCGGCTTCGGCCGGTTTATCCTCGGCATGGAGCGCGCCGCTCAGGCTCATGGCGCACACCGTGAGGAATATGGCAAACAGTTTCTTCATGGCGACGCTCCCTATAGCGCGTCCACGCCGGTTTCACCGGTGCGGATGCGTATGACCTGCTCCAGTTCGAAGACGAAGATCTTGCCGTCACCGATCTTGCCGGTGCTGGCGGACTTCTCGATGGCTTCGACAACCTGGTCGAGCATCTCGCTCTTGATGGCGGCCTCGACCTTGACCTTCGGCAGAAAATCCACGACGTATTCGGCGCCCCGATACAGCTCGGTGTGCCCCTTCTGCCGGCCGAATCCCTTGACCTCGGTGACGGTTATGCCCTGCACGCCGATGGCGCTGAGAGCCTCGCGCACCTCGTCAAGCTTGAACGGCTTGATGATGGCGGTTACAAGTTTCATGTCTGGTTCCTCGTATTCGCTGATGCGTGGCGATGACTGTGCTGCCGGTCAGAACGTCTTCTGCAGGAACACCACCCACTGGCTGTCGCCGATGAACTTGCTGTTGATGGTGTAGCTTTCCCGCTTGGCGTCGGTGTCGGTGTAGAAGGCGCCCACCGTGAAGCTCTGGGGCAGGGCATAGCTCACGCCGAGCTTCCAGTCGTCGTAGGAGAAGGCGTCGTCATTGGATACGCCATTGTTGCTGCCGTCGAACGTCTGGATGCCATAGTGGGCGTTGACGGTGAGCCCGGTTTCGCCGATCGGCACGGCGGCGCTGAAATCGAGATACCAGGTACCGTCGCTGTTGGGCACGCCGAAGGTGTCGTCGATGCTGTAGGAGTACTTGGCGGAGAGCCATTTCCAGCCCAGGGCGCCGTAGAGTTCCTGGGTATCCGCCTTGATGAAGCCGGGCGCGACATCGCCGGGGTAGTAGTAGTAGAGGAAGCCCACGTCATAGGTGAAGTCGGAGCTGCCAAACGTGCCCTTGAAGCCGCCGTAGAAATCCCACTCCATGCTGGAACTGTTGTACAAACCGGAATCCTTCAGCCAGCTGATGTTGGAGGCCCAGGTTCCGGCGTAGAAGCCGCTGGCGTGGCTGTAGTCGAGTCCGCCCTGCACCGCCGGATCCTCGTTGGTCTGGGACAATCCGCGGAACACGTACTGGCTGAACAGGCCGACGTTGCCCGTGAAGGTATGGGGGCTGGCGGGAGCCGCTGCCGGTGCGGCCGCGGGAGCAGGGGCCGCCGGAGCCGCAGCGGGAGCCGCCGGAGCCGCAGCGGGAGCCGGAGCAGTCTGCGCCCCGACCACGGCGGGGAAAGAAAGCACGCCGGCGATGGCGGAAGCGATGAGCGTCTTGTGCATGAGATTTCTCCTGGTTATATGAAAGTCTTACGCGGAGCTCCATTGCAGCATCTGTGCCAATGGGCTGAAGGCACGATAGATCAATGAGATAGCTCTGGTTTTTCGGCCCTGCTTCAGTGGTTGGTGCACTGCGGCGCACCAATTTGTCGCGCCCAGAATTGCGTCATGCACCAAAATAGTGTGCGGCAATTTCCGAGCTTATCGGGCCGGCGGGCCGGTGCAGGGCCTGTGCTACACTCGACCGTCCGCACCCGAGGACCGACCATGTTGAATCCCAATCTGCTGGATGAAGTGAGCAAGCGGCTGTCGGAGTTGTTCGCCGCCAGTCCGGCCAAGGACTTCGAGAAGAACGCCAGGACCATGCTGGGAAGCATGTTCGCCCGTCTCGATCTGGTCACGCGGGAGGAGTTCGATGTGCAGCGGGAAGTGCTGGCGCGCGCCCGCGAGAAGCTCGCCGCCCTCGAAGCGCGCATTGCCGAACTTGAGGCCAGGCTCGGCGGCCGCGACGTCAATCCCCCTGGCTGATCCCCGCCGCTCCCCCACCCCGCTCTGCCGGCCGATCCCGACGCGCGGCAGTCCACGGTCATGGAATCCAGCCACCCCGAATAGTGAAAGGCCTCGCCATGACCGTTTCCCTCACCCCCAGCCCCTCTCCCAGCGGGAGAGGGGAGCGTCGAGAGTCGCAGGCGCGACTTTCACGTTAATGCGCACCGCAGGCAACCGCTAGACCGCTGTCTCCCCATGCGCGATGCCGCGCATCGCAGTGATTTTTCTTGTGTTCGCGAAAAGAGTTAACGTATTGTCCTAGTTAGAACTAATATTGTTCTAACTAGGACAAAGTGCGCTGCCCTCCATGCCTCAGGAAGTATTCATGCCCGTCTTGCGAGAACTGGTTCGCTGCTACCAGGCGTTCGAGGCCTTTTCCTCGACGCACATCCGCGCCGTAGGGCTCACACCGGCCCAGTTCGACATCATCGCCACGCTCGGCAACACCGCGGGCATGAGCTTCAAGGATCTGGGCGAGCGCACCCTCATCACCAAGGGCACGCTCACCGGTGTGGTGGACCGGCTGGAGGCACGGCAACTGGTGCGCCGGGTTGCCTCCGAAACCGATCGCCGCAGCCATATCGTGAAATTGACGGGCGACGGCGAGGCGCTGTTCCAGAACATCTTTCCCGAGCATCTGGCGCATCTGCGGACAGGATTCGGACGCCTGGAGCCGGCGGACCTGGCGCAACTGGAAATTCTCCTGCGCCGGCTGCGCCGCGAGTTTGCTGTTGCGGGACGCAACGCGCCGGAACAACCGCCGGGGGCGCCGACGGCGGCGCTGAACGCGCAGCCGCGACGTTCGCAATGGCTGACGGAGGACGCCCAGTGACCACTCCCGCTACCTACGCGCGTCCGGCCATCGCCCTGCACTGGCTCATCGCGCTCATCATCTTTGTATCGTTCCCGGTCGGCCTGTACATGGTCGATCTGCCGCTCTCCCCCACCAAGCTCAAGATCTACTCGTATCACAAGTGGGCCGGGGTAACGGTGCTGATCCTGGCGTTCGCGCGGGTAATGTGGCGCGCAACCCATGCCGCGCCGCCGCTGCCGGCTTCGATACCGCGCTGGCAACAGGCGCTGGCCGGAGCCACCCATATCCTGCTCTACGGGCTGATGATCGCCATCCCCGTTTCCGGTTGGCTGATGAGTTCGGCGCTGGGATTCCAGACGGTGTATTTCGGTGTGCTTCCCATCCCCGATCTGATCGCCAAGAACAAGCTGCTGGGCGAGCAATTGAAGTTCGTTCACACGTTCCTCAACTACACGCTCGCCGCCCTGGTAGTCACCCACGTCGCCGCCGCGCTCAAGCACCATCTGGTGGACCGCGACGACGTGCTCACCCGCATGCTGCCCCTGCTGGGGCGCAAACAGGAGAAACTCCGATGATCCGTTCCCGCATTGCCGCCGCCCTGCTGTCCTGGGCGATTCTGGTGCCGGCCCACGCCGCCGAATTCAATCAGGTCCAATTCGACAAGAGCCAGATCGCCTTCGTCTTCAAGCAGATGGGCGTCGCGGTGGACGGCCGCTTTCCGAAATTCAATGCCCAGATCGCGTTCGACCCGGCCAAGCCGGAGGCCGGACGCACCCAGATCGAGATCGATCTGGCTGCCATCGACGCCGGCAGCGACGAGGCCAACGACGAGGCGAAGACCAAGAACTGGTTCCACATCCAGCAGTTCCCCAAGGCCAGCTTCATTTCCAGCAGCGTCAAGGCCCTCGGCGGCAACCGCTACGAAGCGGCGGGCAAGCTGAACATCAAGGGCAAGGCGCGCGACGTGGTGGCGCCCTTCACCTTCAAGCCGGAAGGCAGCGGCGGCACATTCGAAGGAAGTTTCGTTCTGAAGCGCCTGGAATTCGGCATCGGGTCCGGCCCCTGGGGCGACACCGAAACGGTCGCCGATGAAGTTCAGGTCAAGTTCAAGTTCCTGGTGGCCGCCGCGGCCGCCAAGAAATAGCCGTCGCAGCGCATGCTGCGTTTCGATTCAACCCCTCAGGAGATCGCCATGAAGAAAATCGCTGTCGCTATCGTATCCGCCACGCTCGCCGGCTCCGCCCTGGCTGCGCCCGAGTCCTACACCGTCGACCCGCGCCACACCTACCCCGTGTTCGAGGTCAATCACCTCGGTTTCTCGACCCAGCGCGGACGCTTCAACAAGGTCACGGGCAAAATCGTGCTCGACCGCGCCGCCAAGTCCGGCTCCATCGACGTCGCCATCGACACCACCTCCATCGACATGGGCCTCGACAAGTGGGACGAGCACATGAAGTCGGATGAGTTCTTCAACGTGGCGAAATTTCCGACCATGACCTTCAAGTCCACCAAGGTCGTCTTCGACGGCGACAAGCTGGTGGGCGCGGAAGGCGATTTCACCCTCCTCGGCGTCACCAAGCCGGTGAAGCTCGCCGTCAGCGGCTTCCACTGCGGCCAGAATCCGGTGGCCAAGAAGGATGCCTGCGGCGCCGACGCTTCGACCACCATCAAGCGCTCCGAATTCGGCATGACCAAGTTCGTTCCCGGCGTGAGCGACGACGTCAAGATCATGATCCCGGTCGAAGCATTCAAGGACTAAGCTCGGACACGCCGGACCGCAGTCCGGCGCCTGCGCTCCCGGAGCCCTCACTCGGGGTGCCGGAAAACGGCCCGTCGCCGTTTTCGGCATCCCTATTTTTTTGCCGGCGCGCCGCCCCTCAACTCGGCTACACTGCCCATCCGCATGGAATAGACGCCGTACGAACGGCGTCCCCTCACCGCAACCGCTCCGCATCACGCCATGTCGCTCGCCGTTCTCAGAAGCCGCGCCCTCGCCGGCATGGATGCGCCCGAGGTGCTGGTGGAAGTCCATCTGGCCAATGGTCTGCCCAGCTTTACCGTGGTCGGCCTGCCGGATACCGAGGTCAAGGAGAGCCGCGACCGGGTGCGGGCGGCGATCCAGAACGCGCGTTTCGAATTCCCGGCGCGGAGGATCACCGTCAATCTTGCGCCCGCCGATCTGCCCAAGGAGGGCAGCCGCTACGATTTGCCGATGGCGCTGGGCATCCTCGCCGCCTCCGGGCAGATCCCCGCCGATGCTCTCGACCGCTACGAATTCGCAGGGGAACTGGCCCTCACCGGCGACCTGCGCCGGGTGCGCGGCGCCCTGGCAATGAGCTTCGGCATCGCCGCGACCGGCCGCAGCTTCATCCTGCCGGCAGCCAGCGCCGACGAAGCGGCGCTGGTGACCGATACCGAGGTCCTGGCCGCAGGCTCGCTGCTCGAAGTGTGCGCCCACCTCGCCGGACAGCAGGCGCTGCGTCGCTGCCACGCGGCGGCGGCGGCGGACAAGGTGCTTCCCTACCCCGATCTCCAGGACGTCAGGGGCCAGCTCGCGGCCAAGCGCGCGCTGACCGTGGCGGCGGCGGGTGGTCATTCGCTGCTGATGGTGGGGCCGCCCGGAACCGGCAAGTCGATGCTGGCGGAGCGCCTGCCCGGCATCTGTCCGGCCATGACGCAGGAGGAGGCGCTCGAGTCCGCGTCGATCCAGTCCCTGTCCGACACCGGTTTCGACGTCGCCCGGCTCGGTCGCCGGCCCTACCGCCATCCGCACCACTCCGCTTCCGCCGTCGCGCTGGTGGGCGGCGGATCGATCCCCAAACCGGGGGAGATCTCCCTTGCCCATCGCGGCATCCTGTTCCTCGACGAGCTTCCGGAGTTCGAGCGCAAGGTCCTGGAGGCCCTGCGCGAGCCGCTGGAGAGCGGACGCATCACCCTGTCGCGGGCGGCGGCCAAGGCCGAATATCCGGCGGCCTTCCAGTTGGTGGCCGCGATGAATCCCTGTCCCTGCGGCTACCTCGGCCATTCGAGCGGGCGCTGCCGCTGCACGCCGGACCAGGTCGCGCGCTATCGCGGCAGGATTTCCGGCCCTTTCCTCGATCGCATCGATCTCGTGGTCGAGGTCCCCTCGCTGTCCCATGCGGACCTGACCGGCACGGCAGAAGGCGAATCGAGCGCCACCGTGCGCGCAACGGCGGAGCGCGCCTTTCGCACCCAGACACAGCGCCAGAGCAAGACCAACGCCAGGCTGGGTCCGCGCGAAGTCCAGCGCTTCTGCGCTTTGGGCAGCCAGGCCGACGACATGCTGCGGCACGCCATGGAGCGTCTGCATCTGTCGGCGCGCTCCTATCACCGCATACTCAAGGTGGCCCGCACCATCGCGGATCTGGAAGGTGCCGGCGCCATCTCGACCCACCACGTGGCGGAAGCGATCCAGTATCGCCGCAGCCTGGCGGATCATTGACGCCGCCGGTGCGAGGGAAATGCGATCGGCTGTTCGATCTGGCGCCGCGGAAGTGAACGAAATCGGATAGCGGCCGCAATGCAAGCCGACCTGCGCATCCTCGCACCCCTGCTCGCGGCACTGGCCGCGATCGGCCCCTTTTCCATCGACACCTATCTGCCGGCTTTTCCCGCCATCGGCCGCGATCTCGGCGCCAGCCAGATCGAGGTGCAGCAGACGCTGACGGCGTACCTCGTGCCCTTCGGCTTCATGATCCTGTGGCACGGAGCGTTCTCCGACGCCCTGGGACGGCGCCGCGTCATTCTCGTCACCCTGTTCCTGTTCGCCCTCTCCTCGCTGGTGTGCGCCTTCGCCACCGGCATCGAGATGCTGTGGCTGGGCCGCGCCCTGCAGGGCATGTGCGCCGGCTCCGGCATGGTCGTCGGCCGCGCCATCATCCGCGACGTGCTGCACGACGGCCCGGCGGCGCAGCGGCTGATGTCCACCGTGGCGGTGATGTTCGGACTGGCGCCGGCGATCGCCCCGGTCATCGGCGGCTGGATCTTCTCCGCGCTGGGCTGGCGCGCCGTGTTCGGTTTCCTGGTGCTGTTCGGCGGCGCCCTGTTCGCGCTGTGCTACTTTTTCATGCCCGAAACCCTGCCGCCGCAGAAGCGGCAGAGCCTGCACCCGGCCTGGCTCGCCAAGTCCTACCTGGGCGTGTTCTCCCATGGCGAATTTCTGCTGCTGTCGGGAGCGCTCGCCTTCAACTTCAGCGCCTTTTTCATCTACGTGCTGTCGGCGCCGGTATTCCTGATGCAGCATCTCCGGCTGTCACCGCAGGAATTCGGCTGGATGTTCATTCCGGGGGTGGTCGGCATGATGAGCGGATCGTTCACCTCCGGCCGGCTCGCCGGGAGGCTGTCGCAACGGCGCACAATTGCCGTCGGCTATGGCGTGATGGGCGCCGCCGCGGCGCTCAACGTCGCGATCAATCTGGCACTGCCGCCGGGGCTGCCGCAGTCGGTGCTGCCCATCGTCATCTACAACTTCGGCATGGCTCTGGCGATGCCCAGCCTGACCCTCCTGGTGCTGGATCTGCTGCCCAGCCAGCGCGGCCTGATCTCCTCCTGCCAGGGTTTCGTGCAGACCACTACCAATTCGATCGCCGCCGCCATCATCGCGCCGCTGCTGTGGGGCTCGACCCTGACGCTGGCCCTGGGCATGGCGGGCCTGCTGGGCATCGGACTGGTCGCCTTCGGCGCCCATCTGTGGGACAGACACAGGGCGCGCTAGCCCGTCGCGGCTACCGTCCCGGCCGATGCGACGGCGAGCGCACGGCTTACGCCAGCGGCTTGCAGTAGGTCTCGCGCGAGAGCGAGATCAGCACCAGCGACACCGCCACCCAGCCCAGCAGCAGGGCGAAGCCGGACTGATAGGCGGCCAGGTCGTAGAAGCGCACACCGCCTTCCTGCGCGCCCTGCCAATGGCGGTCCAGCATCCAGCCCACCGCCGGCTGCAGGACCATGGCGCCGATCATGACGCCGGTGTTGATCAGGCCGGAGGCGGTACCGGTGAGCCGCGCCGGCACCGACTCCTTGATGAAGGCGAAGCCGATGATGATGTTGCCGGATGCGAAGCCGAGCACGATCAGCAGCGCGAGCAGCGCCGGCATCGGCAGCGGCGGCAGGAACACGAATACCGACCAGCCCGCCAGGGCCACGGCGCAACTGGCGACATAGAGCGGCTTGCGCCGCCCCAGACGCTGGGAGGCGGTGCCGAGCAGCGGCCCGCCCAAGGCCCACGCCACCAGCATGGTGGACGTGAGCAGGGCCGCCTCCTTGGGCGTCATGCCGTAGCTCTGGGTGAAGTAGGGCACGCCCCACAGACCGGCGAAGGTGAGCACCGCACCCGCCACGCCGCCCGGCGTGAGAAAGAGCAGCCAGGTGTTGCGGTAGGACAGGATCTCCGCCAGGCCGCGCAGTACGGCGGTGTGCTGCGCCCCGTCGTGGCTGCCGGCGAAGTGGCTGGCGTAGCCGGAGTCGGCGGGGTCGTCGCGCACCCGCAGCCAGATGACGACGGCAAGCACCGCGGTGAACGCCGCCGACGCCGCCATCACTTCGCGCCAGCCGAAGCTCTCCACCACCGCGCGCAGCGGCCGGCCGGCGAACACCGCGCCGACGATGCCGACGAACAGCGCCATTCCCGACACCAGCGGGAACTGGCGCGGCGCGAACCAGTGGCTGGCGAGCTTGAGCATGGAGACGAAGGCCACCGCGACCGAGGCGCCGATCAGCAGGCGTCCGGCGTTGGCCCACCACAGGCTGGGAGCGGCGGCGAACAGCGCCGTGCCGACGGCGGCGACCGCTGCCCCCGCCGTCAGCAGGCGGCGCGGTCCCCAGCGGTCGGCGATGATGCCGGTGGGGATCTGCATCGCCACGTAGCTGTAGAAGTAGAAGGCGGACAGATTGCCGAGAGCCGCGGCGCCGATGGCGAACTCCGTCATCAGCTTGTCGCGTGATAACCGCCGGCGCCACGCGCTGATAGAACGCGACGAGATAGAGCAGGCCACCCAGGCCCCACACGCCCCAGGACAGAACGGCGGGCGGATGCCGCGCCGGGCTCATGCGCCCGGCCGCGGCATCGAATTCCAGGATGCGGAGCCTAGCACTGTTCCCAGGGCAGCCCGTCGAAGCGCCATCCGGCAAGCGTGCCGCGCTTGTGGTGGTCGTCCAGTTCGCCTTCGAAGCCGTGCAGCACGTTGTAGACCTGGGTGAAGCCGGCCTGCTCCAGGGCGTGGCCCGCCTCGCGCGAGCGATTCCCGCTGCGGCAGATGAGCACGATGGGGCGGTCGACGCTGGACGCCTTCTTCACGTGAGCGACAAAATCGGGGTTGATGTCCCAGTTCGGGCCGTCGTTCCAGGGAATCATCATGGCCCCGACCGGGTGGCCGACGAACAGGAATTCCATTTCGCTGCGGCAATCGATGAACAGCGCCAGCGGATTTTCCTTCAGGAACTGATGGGCTTCTTTGGGAGTGAAGTGTTCCATGGACAAGCTCGCGGTCAGGGGTTGCATGGGGACGTGGGGTCCACGTCAAGGGGGCGCTAGAATTATAGCCGAGAGCTCCCAGCCCTCCGCCGCCGCAAAGCGGACGAAAATCGAACAACACGCAGATGGGCTTCCAACCATGAACGACGAACGGCAACGCCTGAACGAAGCGAAACAAATCGCCTGGAAGAAATGGGGCCCCTATCTTTCGGAGCGCCAATGGGGAACGGTGCGCGAGGATTACGGCGACAGCGGCAACGCCTGGGACTACTTCTCCCACGACCAGTCGCGCTCCCGCGCCTATCGCTGGGGCGAGGACGGGCTGGCGTGGCATCTGCGACGACAAGCAGCGGCTGTGCTTCGCCCTCGCCCTGTGGAACGGCCGCGACCCCATCCTCAAGGAACGCCTGTTCGGCCTGACCAACAGCGAGGGCAACCATGGCGAGGACGTCAAGGAATACTACTTCTACCTCGACTCGACGCCGACCCACTCGTACATGAAGTACCTGTACAAGTACCCGCAGGCGGCGTTTCCCTACGACGATCTGGTGCGCACCAACCGCAACCGATCGCGTGACGAGCTGGAGTACGAACTGCTCGACACCGGCGTCTTCAACGAGGACCGCTATTTCGACGTCTTCGTCGAGTACGCCAAGGGCGCGCCGGAGGACATTCTGATCCGCATCACGGCGCACAACCGCGGACCGGAGGCGGCGACGCTGCACCTGCTGCCGACGCTATGGTTCCGCAACACCTGGTCGCTGGAACGAGGGCAGCGCGACGCCGCGACTGACGGCCGCTGGGTGACCGCGGACATCGGCGCCAGCCACGCCGAACTGGGGGAACGATGTCCTGCACTGCGAAGGTGCGCCCGAACTGCTGTTCACGGAGAACGAAACCAACAACCAGCGCCTGTTCGACGCGCCCAACGACACGCCCTACGTCAAGGACGGCATCAACGACTGCATCGTCATCGGCCGCAAGGACGCGGTCAATCCGGCGCAAAGCGGCACCAAGAGCGCGGCCTGGTACACGATCGAGATCGCCGCCGGACAGCAGGTGCAGGTGCGGCTGCGGCTGTCGTCCGGCGCCGCGGCCGCAAACGATGCCCGCGCCGTTCGGCCCGGGCTTCGACGCAGTGTTTGCCTCGCGCATGAGCGAGGCGGACGACTTCTACGACTCGATCACCCCGCCGGCCCTCGAGCGAGGACCAGCGCCGGGTCATGCGCCAGGCGCTGGCCGGCATGCTGTGGTCCAAGCAGTACTACTACTTCGACCTCGACCGCTGGCTGGAGGAGCACCGGCCCACCCGCTGCACGGCGTGAAGCGGCCCAACGTGCGCAACCGCCACTGGTTCCACATGGTCAACGACGACATCATCTCGATGCCGGACAAGTGGGAATATCCCTGGTATGCCGCCTGGGACCTGGCTTTCCACACGATGGCGCTGAACATGGTGGACCGCGACTTCGCCAAGCGAGCAGCTCGACCTGATGCTGAGCAGCGCCTACCTGCATCCCAACGGCCAGATCCCGGCCTACGAATGGAACTTCGGCGACGTCAATCCGCCGGTGCATGCCTGGGCCACGCTGTTTTCCTACTACTCCGGCAAGGAAGGAGAAGCCGGCGAAGGCGACATCGAGTTCCTCAAGGAAGCGTTCCAGAAGCTGCTGCTGAACTTCACCTGGTGGGTGAACCGCAAGGATCCCGGCGGGCGCAACGTGTTCGAGGGCGGCTTTCTGGGCCTGGACAACATCGGCGTGTTCGACCGCAGCGCAGCCCTGCCCACCGGCGGCTAGCCTGGAGCAGGCCGACGGCACGGCGTGGATGGCGTTCTACGCCCAGAACATGCTGGAAATGGCGCTCGAACTGGCGCGGCACGATCCGGTGTACGAGGAAATGGCGGTCAAGTTCCTGGAGCACTTCCTCTGGATCGCCTCGTCCATGGATCGCATGGGCGAGCAGGCCGACGAGTTGTGGGACGAGGAGGACGGCTTCTTCTACGATGTGCTGCGCCTGCCCGATGGCAGCGCCACGCGGCTCAAGGTGCGCTCGATGGTGGGCCTGCTGCCGTTGTGCGCCACCACCGTGATTGCCGACGAGGCGCTGGACAAGCTCCCGCGTGTGCGCGCCCGCATCCGGGAGTTTCTCGAGCGGACCCCGGAACTGTCGGCAAACATCGCGCCGCCCGAAAGGAAAGGGGTCAACGGCCGGCACCTGCTGGCGGTGGTGAGCGAAGACAAGCTGCGCCGCATCCTGACGCGCATGCTGGACGAGGAACGCTTCCTCAGTCCCCACGGCATCCGTTCCCTCTCCAAATGGCACCAGGACCATCCCTACGTTTTCACGGTGCGCGGCGAGGAGTTCCGGGTGCAGTACCTGCCGGCGGAATCGAACAACGGCATGTTCGGCGGCAATTCCAACTGGCGCGGTCCGGTCTGGATGCCGGTGAACCTGCTCATCATCCGCGCCCTGCTGCAGTTCTACCTCTACTATGGCGACGCTTTCCGCATCGAATGCCCCACCGGATCGGGAAGGCAGATGAACCTGTTCGAAGTGGCACAGGAACTCTCACGGCGCATCTGCGCGATTTTCCTGCGCGACGAATCCGGCCGGCGCCCGGTATACGGCGGCAGCGAGACGTTCCAGAACAATCCGCACTTCCGCGATCTCATCCTGTTCTACGAATACTTCCACGGCGACAACGGAGCGGGTTTGGGCGCCAGTCACCAGACCGGCTGGACCGGCGCGGTCGCCAAGCTGTTCCAGGTGTTGGGGCACCTCACGCCCGAAGCGGCGCTGCAGGGCGGCACCCGGCCGAGCATGAGCGTCTACCGGCGGGACGAGGCGGCCGACACGGCGGAGGACGAGAAATGAAACAATTGCTGACGCGGATCTGCGCTCTGCTTGCGGCGCTCGGAATATTCGGTTGTGATTACGGCATGAAGGATCTCAAACCGGGCGTCTCCACCGGCTACGATGTGCGCGACCGGATGGGCACGCCGACCCTGGAATGGCGCAACGCGGACGGCAGCGTGACCTGGGAGTTCGCGCGCACGCCGGAAGGCAAGGTCAATTACATGGCCACCATCGGTCCCGACAACATCCTGCGCGAGATCCGGCAAGTGCTCACCGAGGAGAATTTCGCCAAGGTGCAGAAGGGCATGACGCGTGACGAGATCCGCCACCTGCTGGGCAGGCCGGCTCATGTCACGCGCTTCGACCTGAAGCGGCAGGAGGTGTGGGACTGGAAGATCCAGACGCCGTTCCCGAATGCGGAGATCTACATCGTCGTGCACTTCGACGAGTCGGGGCGCGTGGTCGAAACCAGCCGCCGCGAGGAGCATCGCGGCTGATCGAGCGGGGGAGAACAGCCTCCGCCGGTGTGGCTGGTTCGCAGAGGTGACCGGAACGGCGCAGCCGATCACCCCGGTGTCAGACGTTCAGTGCTTGCCGCCGCGTTCAGGCTTCTCGGGGCGTTCCGGCTTCTCAGGCTTCTCCGGGCGGTCCGGACGATCGAGTCGGTCGATCCGGGCCGGACGCTCCGCACTCACGACCTTGTCGACCTTGTCGATGCGCCCGACGTCCCTCGTCCCGTCCTGCTTTGCCGCCTGCCGGTCCACCTTCGTGGCGTCGTTGCGATCGACGGACGAAGTTCCACGCCCGCTGTGGCGAGGCACGTCCGCCGTGCGCGCAGCCGCACCGCCCTTGTCGTCGGCGACGAGGGCGCGGGCACGGTGTCGATCATCGTCCTTCGCGATGAACTTCACCTGCTGCGCGGGAATGAACGGCGCGGAGGAAGGACCGTGGCCGGTGCTGTGCTTCACTCCGGTTTCCTTGGAGATCTGGCCCCAGCCCATGCCGTCGGCGCGCAATTGCAGCACGCCGGCAAGCTCCACCGTCGTGCCGTCGGCACGGGTGATGGTCCCACCCATCAGCGCCGCGGCCAGTTGCCCGGGCGTCGGATCGACGATGCCTTCCCGCACCAGCACCCGGCCGGCCACGTTCAGGGAGTGCATCACGTTGCCGACTCCCATGTGACCGGTGGGCGGCGTGAATGTCACGGTGACCGGCTGGTCGTTCGTGTCGAACCCCGTCAGCCTGACCGGAGTACCGTTGCGCAGTCCGATCGCCAGGCTGTCGGCATTCTCGGCTCCACCGACGAAGGTGCCGAAGCGCGATTCCACCTTGCGGATCAGGCTCGGCGGTGCCGAACCCGGCGGCAGCGGTTCCGCAGCTACGACGGCCGGAGCGGTTTCCGCAGCTCCGGCGATCATCGGCACAGCGACCGCGAGTGCGGCGGCGGCCAGCAGTGCCTTCAGCAAGTTACTTACGGTCTTGGGTCTCATGGCTGCTCCTGATCGTGCCTGGTACAAGAATAAGGGGAGAAAACGTTTCTGGGAAGTCGCAACCGACAGCCGACGCGCAGGCCGGGAGCGATCTCGTAGGGCGGGCCGTGCCCGCCATTCGCTGGCTGCGGCGGGCGCGGCCCGCCCTACGGCTGCGGTTCGCCGCAATTACGGCTCGCAGGATCCCGATCCTGAGTCCCGGCAGCGCTTGACACCATCCGCGACTACCCGTAATTTCGGCCTTCGCGCCGATTTGAGCTTCCGCTTGCGGGCGCGTAAACAAATGCCGCTGTGCGACCTGAGGTCGCTTAGGTAGCTCGCCTAGTCAGGCAGCGTAATCCTGACACAACGAGCACTGGAAGTAGGACGGCACGTGAAATGCGTGCGCTGTCGATACCTAAGAGGCGTAAGCCTCTCAAGTGATTGTCTCACCGGGGTTCATTCCGGCAGCGAGACCCGCCGTTCAGCCGGCGGTAGCCTAGGGGTCGGTGCGTCCTTGGTAACGAGGGGGTGCCAAGCGATCCTGACAACGTAACCACGCCCTCGTGGCGTATGCCGAACCTCGCAAGAGGAGCGGCGTGATTCTGCCAGCAGCGAGGCGGATGAGGTGCCAGGCTGGGTGGTACGACCAACTCACGTGAATTGCCGGGTAACGCGTCGTAATTTTTGACAGGCCCAAGCTGCTGTCAGGCCTGAACCAAAACGGTACGCGGTAGGTGCTCCCATGAGCGGCTTGGGGCACGCTGACATCATCACCGCCGGCGCATAGGCAAGGTCTAACCCATTCGTGTCACTGGAGAGGAACAGGGTAAGCCCGTAGTCCCGCCCGCGAGGGCAAGCCGACCGCAAGGAAAGCCCATGGGCCTGCGGGTAAAGGAGCGCGGAGCAAGCGAACGCCGTCCTGTAATGGGACGGATAGGGGTTGCAACATCACCCCGCTCGAAAGAGCGCTGACTTCCGCGTGGTCTCTTGTCACAAGAGACCCTGTCGAACCGTCATCCCCAAGGGGGCGAGAGAGCCCGCGGGGGTCATCTTGCCTTCCCGACGGGGTCACCGAAAGGAGGCAAGCAAGTGAGTGCGCCATCAGCGGCGTCTGCGGCCTCCGCAGCCCCACCGGACTGGCACCAGCTCGACTGGGCCAGGCTGCACGGGACTGTGAGGCGGCTGCAGGCGCGTATTGTGAAGGCAACCCAGGCCGGGGACTGGCGCAGGGTGAAAGCCCTGCAACGATTCCTGACCCGCTCGTTCGCCGGCAAAGCGGTCGCCGTCAAGCGAGTGACCGAGAACCAAGGCAAGAACACTCCGGGGGTAGATCGGAAGACTTGGTCGAACCCGGAGACGAAGCGCCAGGCCATTGAAACACTCGAACAGGCGCGGCTACCGGCCGCTGCCGCTGAGGAGGGTGTACATCCCGAAAGCCAATGGCAAGATGCGTCCCTTGGGCATACCCACCCTGCACGATCGGGCGCAGCAAGCGCTGCATCTGCTCGCGCTCGCGCCCGTGGCCGAAACGCTGGCGGACCGGAACTCCTACGGATTCCGGCCCGAGCGCGCGACGGCCGACGCCATCCGCCAGTGCCACACGGTGCTGTCGGGGCACGACAAGGCGCAGTGGGTGCTGGAGGGAGACATCAAAGGCTGTTTCGACCACGTGCCACCGTCAGCTTCACGCCGACGGTTGAATGTTGGAAACCGGGTCGCTTTAGTGCGAGCCTTCGAGAGGCTTGAGCCGGGTGCGGGGAAACTCGCACGCCCGGTTCTTAGGGGAGGGTGACGCAGCAATGCGTCATCCTTACCCGACAATGCGAGGTCACACCCGGTCCGCGCGAGCTGAACGGGTTTTTTGTTTGCGAGATCGAAACCGGGCGGATGCGGCGGCCCAGCACCTCAAGCTTGCCCCCGGCTTGCCCTCCTCACCGTCGAAGACTTCTATGCAACCCGATCGCACTCCCGAACTGCGCCGCCTGCTGCAACAGCGCATCCTCATACTCGACGGCGCCATGGGCACCATGATTCAGCGCCACCGGCTGGGCGAGGCCGACTACCGCGGCGAGCGCTTCCGGGATTTCCCGCGCGATCTGAAGGGCAACAACGATCTGCTGCTCCTGACCCGGCCCCAAATCATCCGGGAGATCCACGCCCAGTACCTGGAGGCGGGCGCGGACATCATCGAGACCAACACCTTCAACGCCACCTCGATTTCCCAGGCGGACTACGGGCTGGAAGCGCTGGTGCATGAGCTGAACGTGGCCGGCGCCCGGCTGGCGCGCGAGGTGTGCGACGAATATACGCTACGACGGACCGGCCGCGCTTCGTCGCCGGCGTGCTGGGCCCCACTTCGCGCACCGCCTCCATCTCGCCGGACGTGAACGATCCCGGCTATCGCAACGTCACGTTCGATGAGCTGGTCGCTACCTACACGGAGGCGCTGCGCGGCCTGTGCGACGGCGGCGCCGACCTGATCCTGGTCGAAACCATCTTCGACACCCTCAACGCCAAGGCGGCGCTGTTCGCCATCGATCAGCATTTCGAGACGCGTCGGCCGGCGGCTGCCGATCATGATCTCCGGCACCATCACCGACGCCTCCGGGCGCACCCTCTCCGGGCAGACGGCGGAAGCGTTCTGGAACTCGCTGCGCCACGCCCGGCCGCTTCTCCTTCGGCCTCAACTGCGCCCTCGGCGCGAAGGAACTGCGCCAGTACGTGGAGGAACTGGCCCGCGTCTGCGACTGTTTCGTCTCCGCCCATCCGAACGCCGGACTGCCCAATCCCCTGGCGCCGACCGGCTACGACGAGACGCCGGAAATGCTCGCCGCCGAGATCCGCGAATGGGGCGGCAGCGGCCTCGTCAACATCGCCGGCGGCTGCTGCGGCACCACGCCCGACCATATCCGCGCCGTGGCCGAAGCGCTGGACGGGCTCACGCCGCGCACGTTGCCGCAGATCGAGCACAAGCTGCGCCTGTCCGGACTGGAGCCGCTCAACATCGGCGACGATGCGCTGTTCGTGAACGTCGGCGAGCGTACCAACGTCACCGGCTCGAAAGCCTTCGCCCGCCTCGTCCTCGACAACCGGTTCGCGGAAGCCGTGGCCGTGGCGCGCACCCAGGTCGAGGCCGGCGCCCAGATCATCGACGTGAACATGGACGAGGCGATGCTCGACTCGCAGGCGGCGATGGACCGCTTCCTCAAGCTCATCGCTTCCGAGCCCGACATCGCCCGCGTGCCGGTGATGATCGATTCCTCAAAGTGGGAGGTGCTGGAGGCCGGCCTGAAGTGTCTTCAAGGCAAGGGCGTGGTGAACTCCATCTCCCTCAAGGAAGGCGAGGAGAAGTTCCTGCAGCAGGCGCGGCTGCTGCGGCGCTACGGCGCGGCGGCGATCGTCATGGCCTTCGACGAGAAAGGCCAGGCCGACACCTTCCGCCGCAAGACCGAGATCTGCCGCCGCGCCTACGACCTGCTCGTGGGGGTCGGCTACCCGGCCGAGGACATCATCTTCGATCCCAACATCTTCGCCATTGCCACCGGCATCGAGGAGCACGACAACTACGCCGTCGATTTCATCGAGGCCACGGCCTGGATCCGCAAGAACCTGCCCGACGCCAAGGTGAGCGGCGGCGTGTCGAACGTGTCGTTCTCCTTCCGCGGCAACGACGCTGTGCGCGAGGCGATCCACACCGTCTTCCTCTACCACGCGATCCGCTCCGGGCTGACCATGGGCATCGTCAACGCCGGCCAGCTCGGCGTGTACGAGGACATTCCGGCCGAGCTGCGGGAGCGGGTGGAAGACGTGGTGTTCAATCGCCGGCCCGAAGCCGGCGAGCGGCTGGTGGAGTTCGCCGCCACGGTCAAGGGTCAGGCCAGGGAGCAGAAGGAGGACCTCTCCTGGCGCGACAAGCCGGTGGCGGAGCGCCTGGCCCATGCGCTGGTGAAGGGCAATGCCACCTTCGTCGTCGAGGACGCCGAGGCCGCCCGCCGCGAAGCCGAGGCGAAGGGACAGGGGCCGCTGGCCGTGATCGAAGGTCCGCTGATGGCGGGCATGAACATCGTCGGCGACCTTTTCGGTCAGGGCAAGATGTTCCTGCCCCAGGTGGTGAAATCGGCGCGGGTGATGAAGCAGGCGGTGGCGCACCTGCAGCCCTACATCGAGGCGACCAAGGTCGCCGGCCAGACCAAGGGCAAGATCCTGCTCGCCACGGTGAAAGGGGACGTGCACGACATCGGCAAGAACATCGTCGGCGTGGTGCTGGGCTGCAACGGCTACGACATCGTCGATCTCGGCGTGATGGTGCCGACGGAGAAGATCCTCGCATACGGCGCGGGAGGAGAAGGTCGACGTCGTCGGCCTGTCGGGCCTGATCACGCCCTCGCTGGAGGAGATGAGCCACGTCGCCGCCGAAATGCAGCGCCAGGGTTTCGACCTGCCGCTGCTGATCGGCGGCGCCACCACCTCCCGCGCCCACACCGCGATCAAGATCGCGCCGCATTATGGGAAGCCGGTGATCTACGTGCCCGACGCCTCGCGCGCGGTGGGTGTGGTGACGAGCCTGCTGTCGGCGGAGCAGTCGGCAGGCTACCAGGCGGAGCTCGCCGCCGACTACGCGAAGATCCGCCAGCAGCATGCGAACAAGAAAGGCGTCACGCTGGTGCCGCTGCTCGAGACGGCGCGCGCCAATCGTTACCGCATCGCGCCGGATTACGTTCCGCCGCGGCCGAAGCAGCTCGGCGTCCACGTGCTGCGCGACTACGACCTCGCGCCTGCTGGCGCGCTACATCGACTGGTCGCCGTTCTTCCAGACCTGGGACCTCGCCGGCTCGTACCCGAAGATCCTCGACGATCCCAAGGTGGGCGAGGCGGCGCGCAACGTGTTGCGCGACGCCCAGGCCATGCTCGGGCGCATCGTCGAGGAGAAGTGGCTGGGTGCGAACGGCGTGTTCGGCTTGTTTCCGGCCAATGCGGCGGGCGACGACATCGAAATCTACGCCGACGAGCCGCGCATCCGGCTGTCGATGACCTGGCACAACCTGCGCCAGCAGCACGAGCGGCCGCAAGGCAAGCCGCATTACTGCCTGGCCGATTTCGTGGCGCCGCGAGAATCGGGCATCGCCGACTACCTGGGCGCCTTCGCCGTCACCGCCGGTGTCGGCATCGACGACAAGCTTGCCGAGTTCCAGGCGCGCCACGACGACTATTCAGTCGATCATGCTCAAGGCGCTGGCCGACCGCCTCGCCGAAGCCTTCGCCGAGCACCTGCACGAGCGGGTGCGGCGCGAGTTCTGGGGCTACGCCGCGGACGAAAGCCTGGGCAAGGAGGACCTGGTGGCCGAGAAGTACCGCGGCATCCGTCCTGCGCCGGGCTACCCGGCATGTCCCGACCATACCGAGAAGGGCGCGCTGTTCGAACTGCTGCAGGCGCCGCGCAATGCCGACATGACGCTCACCGAATCCTTCGCCATGCACCCGGCGGCATCGGTCTCGGGCTTCTATTTCGCCCATCCGGACGCGCGCTACTTCGCGGTCACGAAGATCGGCCGCGACCAAGCTCGAGGATTACGCCCGACGCAAGGGCATGGCGGTGGATCTGGCCGCGCGCTGGCTGGCGCCGGTTCTGGGGTAGGCGGTCATGCTCGCCTCCCTTGTGCTGGCGTCGGCGGTGGCCGCCGCCCCGGCGCTCGAACCGGTCAAGGTCGAAGCGCTGCCGGCAGAGCAGATCGCTCCGGGCTGCGGCTGCACGTTCTATTCCACGCCGCGTCCGGTTGCGGGGAAGGAGATCCTGCGCTGGAGCGAAGCCGACCGCGGCCGCGCAACGATGCAGCTCGACGGCGAAGTGCGTACGTTGCGCGTGGTTCAGGAAAAGCGTCTGCCGCGGGAACGCGAGGTGCCGCGCTACGCTGACCGGCTGGTGCTGATCCTGGGCGACGACCATTACATGGTCGAGGTGGCAAGTTCGGTGAAGCGGGCCTGCCGGCCGCAGCATGCAACCTGCGTCGCGACGGGCTACGCCGCCGCATTCATCCTGCGCCGCGACGGCGCGGCACGGCGCGAACTGCGGGGCTGGGGCGAGTGCGGCTGTTGAACTGCGGCGCGGCGTCTCCGGCAGGGCAGCGCGAATCCGGTCTCACACGCCCCACAGCACCGGCTTCTCGTCCCGCAGCGAGCACTCCAGCAACTCGATCAGCGGCAGCGCCCGCTGCGTGATGCTGACACGCTCGCGGCGTTCCTCCTCCTCTTCCTCCTCATCCTTCGGCGGCGGCCCAGCACCTTGGCGCAACTGGCGGTCCTCGGCAACCGCCTGCTTGAGACGAGAGATGGCGTGGGGCAGTTGCTCCACGGTGAAGACGCCGCGCGGCGTGAATTCCTTGCCCATGATTTCCATCATCTGCTGGGCGACCTCGACGAACATCATGACATCGGCGCACACGCCGGACTTGAAGGTGACGAGCATGGTCTTTTCCCCCGCGAAAGGTCGACGGACCATTGTACCAGCCGCGCCAGGGCTGGCCGGGCCGATGCGCGCGGCGCCTCCGTATAATCGGCAAGAGCAGAAGTGCAGCCGCTCTTTCGTGGATAATCACCGCAACCTACGGATCCGTGCGCCGCGACGGCGCCCCAATGAACGCGCAGAGCCATGAGAATCGGCATCGACCTGGGCGGCACCAAGATCGAGATCGTCGCCCTGGACGAGGAGGGCGGGGAATTGCTGCGCCGCCGCCTGGCGACGCCCCGCGGTGACTATGCCGGCACCGATCGCAGGCGGTGGCCGAACTGGTGGCCGCCGCCGAGCGCGAACTCGGCAGCCCGCGGCACCGTGGGCGTCGGCACGCCGGGGGCGATCTCCGCTCTGTCCGGCAATCTCAAGAATTCGAACTCGACCTGGCTCAACGACCAGCCGCTGCAGCGCGACCTGGAGCAGGCGCTGGGGCGGGCGATCCGTCTGGCCAACGATGCCAACTGCTTCGCCCTGTCCGAAGCCGTGGACGGCGCCGGCGCCGGCGCCGACGTGGTGTTCGGCGTCATCCTCGGCACCGGCGTCGGCGGCGGCATCGTGGTGCGCCATCATGTCCTGACCGGCGCCAACGCCATCGCCGGCGAATGGGGCCACAACCCGCTGCCCTTCTGCGCGCCGAGCGATGCCCCGGCGCCCGCCTGCTATTGCGGACAGCATGGCTGCATCGAGACCTACCTCTCCGGTCCCGGCATGGCGCGCGACCATGCTGCAGCACGACGGCCGGCGCATGGAACCGCCCGCCATCGTCGCCGCGCGCGGAAGCCGGCGACGCCGCCTGCGAGGCCACGCTGGCGCGCTACGAAGACCGCCTGGCGCGCGCCCTGTCGCAACGTCATCAACCTGCTCGACCCGGACGTCATCGTGCTCGGCGGCGGCATGTCGAACATCGCGCGGCTCTACCGCAACGTGCCGCGCCTGTGGCAGCCCTATGTCTTCTCCGACCAGGTGGCGACGCGGCTCGTTCCCAACCGCCACGGCGACTCCTCCGGCGTGCGCGGCGCGGCGTGGCTGTGGTCGTGAGCGGTCGCCGGCGTTGACGGTCTTCGTCGACCGCGTCTTCGTCGGCGGCATTACCGCGTTGCCGCCGGAAGGTCATCCGACCGGCATCTTCAAGCAGCCGGTGGACGGCAGCGTGGCGCTGGGCAAGGAAGGACTTGCCGGGGACGCCCAGGCCGACCGACGCGTGCATGGCGGACCGGAGAAGGCGCTGCACCATTACGCGGCGGACAACTACCCGGTGCTGGCGGCTGCCTTCCCGGAGTTGGAAAGCCAGCTCGTGCCGGGCAGCCTGGGCGAAAATCTGTCGAGCCGCGGCCTGACCGAGGAGACGGTGTGCATCGGCGACACCTTCCGCCTCGGCGGCGCCCGCATCCAGGTCAGCCAGCCGCGCTCGCCGTGCTGGAAGATCGACCGCAAGTTCGGCGCGACGGGGCTGTCGCGCTTCATCGCCGAGCGCGGCCTCGCCGGCTGGTATTACCGGGTGCTGCAAGCCGGCAACCTCCGGACGGGCGACGCCCTCGAATTGATCGAGCGCAACCCCGACCCCATCAGCCTGCGCCGGCTGTGGCAGGCGCATCTGGCGCATCGGCCGGATGCCGACGAACTCGCCGCCTGCGCCGCGACGCCGGGGCTGACTCCGGGCTGGGTCAGGAAGCTGTCGGAGCGGCTGGACTGGCTGCGCCGCAATCCGGAACTCGATCTGCGCCCCAAGGACTCGCTATGACCGATTCTTCGCGCCACCACGCATCCTGGCTGTGGCTGCGCGTCTTCGCCCCCTTCGCCCTGGGCTACTACCTGTCCTACGTGCTGCGCACGGTGAATGCCGTCATCGCGCCGGACCTGACGCGCGAAATGGGGCTTTCCGCCGCCGACCTCGGCCTGCTCACCAGCGCCTACTTCATCGCCTTCGCCGCCTTCCAGATCCCGCTCGGCATGCTGCTCGACCGCTTCGGCCCGCGCAAGGTGGAAGCGACGCTGCTGCTGTTCGCCGCCGCCGGTTGCGTGCTGTTCGGCATGGGCAGAAACCTCGCCGAACTGGGGCTGGGCCGCGCCCTGATCGGCCTGGGCGTTTCCGCCTGCCTCATGGCCGGCTTCAAGAGCTTCAGCCAGTGGTTCGACATGGAGCGCCAGCCTTCGCTGATGGCTTCGATCATGGTGGCCGGGACGCTCGGCGCCCTCAGCGCCAGCGTGCCGCTGGAACTGGCGCTGCCGCTGTTCGGCTGGCAGGGCATCTTCTTCGCGCTGGCCGCCCTCAGCGTCGTCGTCGCGCTCGCCATTCTGAGCGTGCCGCACCACGAGCACGGCATCGCCGCCGAATCCCTCGGCGCCCAGTTGAGGGGCGTGGCCCAGGTTTTCGGCAGCCCGCTGTTCTGGCGCTTCGCCCCCCAGACCTGCTTTGTCGTCGGCGGTTTCATGGCGCTGCAAAGCCTGTGGGCCGTGCCCTGGCTGATGACGGTGAATGGCTATACCCGCCTGGTGGCGGCGGAGCATCTGCTCTATCTGAACCTGGCGCTGCTGGTGGGCTATCTGGCGCTGGCGATGTTGACGACGCGCCTGGCGCGGCGCGGCCTGAAGCCGGTCGCGCTGCTGGCGGCGGGATGCGGCCTGACCGTGATGCTGGGGGCGGCGATCCTGCTCGACGCCGGACCGACCTGGCTGACCTGGGCGCTGCTCGGCTTTTCCGTGTGCGTCGGCAATCTTTCCTATCCGCTGCTCAGCGCCCAGTTCCCGCCCCAACTCGCGGGGCGCGTGAACACCGCGCTCAATCTGCTCGCCTTCGTCGGCGCCTTCGCCGTGCAATGGGGATTCGGCGCGGTGGTGGATATGGTCAAGGCCGGCGGCGCCGCCGCGCCGCAGAGCTTCCGCGTGGCGTTCGCCCTGCTGCTGGCGCTGCAGGCTGCCGCCTACGTCTGGTTCATGCTCGGCCTGCGCAAATCGCCCCGGCCCGCACACGCAGCGCCCTAGCGCTCGTCAGCGCTCCCGACGCGGAAGGGCCGCATCATCTCGTGGTCCTCGTGCGACAGGATGTGGCAGTGCCAGACGTAGGCGCCGGGACGCGGAAAAGTGGCGATGATGCGGGTCACTTCGCCGGGCAGCATGAGCGCCGTGTCCTTGGTGCCGCGTTCGTTCGGAAGCGGCGGGCGCGGCCGGCCGCGCAGGCGGATGTTCTCCAGGATGCCGCCGGTCGCTCCGTCGGGCATCGGCTTGGGCCTCAGTGTGCCGGTGAAGCGCTGGCGGTCGAGGATGCGGAACGCCACCAGATGCAGGTGGATCGGGTGCGCGTCGGCGGTGGCGTTGTAGACCTCCCAGATCTCGGTATCGCCGACGCCCGGATTCTCGGTGATCGGATCGAGATAGGACAGGGTGCCGTTGTTGGGATGGGCGGGATCGACGATGCCGAGCATCGCCAGGAGGCGGTCGTGGCGATCGGTGCCCTCGACCATGAGCAGCTTGCGCGTGCGCTTTGCCGCACCGGGGTCCGGCTGCGGCAGCGCGCCGCTCACCGGCCGCAGCAACGCTGGCAGCTTGGTATGCGGCAAATCCGACAGGGGTTTCACCACGCGGAACGCCATCACCTGGCCGGCGCTGCGCGGATGCGGCTCCTCCCCTCTGGGATAGGGAGCGCGGGCACGGTTGCGCAGGATCAGCGTCCTGCCGCTCTGGCGCGAAAAATCAACCACGAGGTCGGCGCGCTCTCCCGGCGCCAGCACGAGGCGGGTGATCCTCACCGGCGCATCGAGCAGTCCCAGGTCGGTGCCGATCTGCATCATCTCCTGGCCCGATGACAGAGCGAGATCGAAGAAGCGGGAGTCGGAACCGTTCAGCAGGCGCAGGCGGTAGGGGCGCGGTTCGACTTCCAGCACCGGCCACGCCTTGCCATTCACCAGGATGAAATCGCCGAAGAACTCCGGCACGTGGCTCGGCACAAACCGCACTTCCTCGTTGCGCTGCGGGTAATGCAGACTGCCGTCGGCCAGGAATTGGCGATCCTGGATCACCAGCGGCACCTCGTACGCGCCGGACGGCAACTGCCCGTGCTCGATCAGATGATCCTCGTTGGCGTCGCGGATCACGTACAGCCCGGCCAGTCCGGCGTACACGTTGAGGCGCGTGATGCCGAGCGCGTGGTCGTGATACCACAGCAGCGCCGCTTCCTGGGCGTTGTCGAAGAGATAACGGTCGGGGTTGAAATTCGGCCCCCGGATCTCGTCGCCGGGCGTGGCCCACTGTTCCGGCAGACCGTCGCTGCCGGCCGCCTGATCGCCGCCGTGGCGGTGGGTGGCCAGGGGAATCGGGCCGGCGTATTGCCCTCCCGCAACCGGACCCTCCTTCAGCGGGTCGGTCCAGTGCACGGAGCGGTCGATCGGCACGAGGTGGGGCAGCGGCTTGCCGTCGCTCCCGGTCAGCCGGTTGGACCACTTCACCTCGATCGGCGCGCCCTGGCGCGCGACGAAGGTGCGGCCGGGATAGGTCGCCGCCTGGGCCGCGCTGCCATAGCCCCAGACCGTCGTCTGCAGCGGCGCCCGGGTCTTCGGGTCGACCAGGCCGAGCGAGGTCGAAATCTGGCCGGCGAGGATCTCGTAGCGGTTGCCGCCGGGTGAAACAGGCTGGAAGAGGAAGGAAGGGTCGAGCGGGTTGGGCAGGGGAGTGACGAAGCGCGGACTGTCCACGGGCATCGAGCAGGGCGGGTACCGGGCGGGCTGCGGTCGGGCGCGATAAGGCGGTCCCCGGTATGACCGCCGCCAGCGCCCCAAACATGGACGACTTGAGAAACTGGCGTCGGGAGGTCATCGGCGTGCTTCACTTCCATTTCGGCGACTTGGGATGCAATGTCGATTGCCTGCCGGATTATCCTACACGCTGGATTACACTTCGCCCTTGCAGATAGAGCCTTTCCCCATGCGACTCCCCGCGATTCTGATTGCCCTGGCCGTTACTTCGGCCTCGGCGGCTGACCGACGCTCCTCCCGGCGCCGACAGGGCAACGCTGATCGAGGCCGGGCGCCGCATCTACATGGAGGGCGTTCTGCCCTCCGGCGCACCGGTGAGTGCGCGGCGCGAAGGCGGCACCGTCGTCAGCGGCGCCGAAGCCGCCTGCGTGCTTTGTCACCGCCGCACCGGATTGGGATCCTACGAGGGCTCGGTGATTGTCCCGCCGGTGATCGGGCAGGCCCTGTTCGGCAAGTTTCGCAAGGCGGGGGACCGGGCGCCGCGGCGTACCGCCGGCATGAAGTACCTGGACTTCGATTTTCATACCCGCCCCCCCTATGACGAGGAATCCTTGGCGCGCGCCCTGCGCAGCGGCGTGTCCACCAGCGGCTACGCGTTTCGCTATCTGATGCCGCGTTACGAACTGGACGAGGCCGCAATGCGGTCGCTCATCGCCTACCTGCGCACACTGAACGCCTCGCCTTCGCCCGGCGTGGAACCTCCCTACGTGCATTTCGCCAGCGTCGTCGCGCCGGGCACCGAAGGCCCCCGCCGCAAGATCTTTCTCGATACGCTTCGCACCTGCTTCGACGAGCGCAGCCCGACCATCCGTGGCACCGGGAGCGAGCACGGTCACGACAACGAGCGCGCAGCGCTGGAAACTGCACGTCTGGGAGTTGCGAAGGCGATCCGAGTACGTGGAAGACGCAGCTCGAATCGAGGTATGCGGCGCGGCCGGTGTTTGCCCTGCTGTCGGGTCTCGGCACGGATCAGTGGGAGCCGGTGCACGAATTCTGCGCCAGCACAGGCCATCCCCTGCCTCTTCCCGAATACCGACGTACCGGGTGGCGGCGAGGATTTCTACAACTTCTACCTGTCGCGCGGCGTGATTCTGGACGCCCAGGTTCTGGGCAGATACCTGATCGACGAAGCGGGCCGGCTGGGCATCAGGCGGGTGGTACAGGTTGCGGGGCCGGGGCGTGCCGAGGCGGTTTCGGCGACCACACTGCGGGAAGCGCTGGCGCCGTCCTCCCTCGTGCTCGAAGACCGGCCGATTCCCGGCCCGGCAGGCAATTCGGAGCAGCCCGCGCGCCACGGGTTCGAGGATCTGGGCGCGTCGGACGCCTTGGTGCTGTGGCTGCGGGAGCCCGATCTCGCTGCCTTTGCGGCCCGTCTCAAAGCGCCTCCCGGCGGGGGCAGCGTGTTCGTATCCGGGCGACTGGTGGAACCGGAACGCGTCCCCCTGAAGGAGGAGTGGCGCGCTGCGGCGCGCCTGATCTATCCGTACGACCCGCCCGGGCGCTGGGCACTGCGCTCCGGGTTCAATCTCGAGCCCGTGGCTGAACAGGCACAAGCTGCCGGCGACGGACGAACGCCTCCAGGGAAGCATCGTCACCGCCTGCGCCCTGCTGTCGGAGAGCCTGGGGCGCACCCAGGGTCTGCTGTCGCGGGACTACCTCGTGGAAACCATCGAGTACCTGGGGGAAGCCAGCAACGCGCCCGCCACCTCTCCCTATCCCCGCTTCACTCTCGGCCCGTCACAGCGCACCGCGTCCAAGGGCGGATACATCGTGCGGCTGGGCGACGCCGCGTCCGGAGAATTGTTGCGCGACAGCGACTGGATCGTACCGTAAGCCGGCGCGGCAAGCGCCCGGTTGCCGGTGTCCGGCATGCGCTTGAACTCGGAACCTGGAAATAGATTGGGGGGCTTGCGCCCCCCGCTCTCCCCTCCCAGGGCCGGCCGCCGATGAGGGCGGCCGGTTGCCCCTCCAACTTCGTTCAGACTACCTGGTAGGGCCGCATCATCTCGTGGTCTTCGTGGGACAGGATGTGGCAGTGATAGACGTACTCGCCGCGCCGCTTGAACGTCACCAGCAGCCGGGTCACCTTGCCCGGATACATGATGGCGGTGTCCTTCTTGCCTGCTTCCTCCGCTGGGGCGGCACCGGCGCGTTGGTGCCGAAGTCCACCGAATCCAGGTTCAGTACGCCGCCGACGATGCCGTCACGCATCGGCTTCGGCGCAACGCTCGACCGTGTTGGAATCGAAGGTCTGGCGGTTGATGATGCGGAAGTCCACCAGGTGCATGTGGATCGGGTGCGCATCCACCGTGGAGTTGTAGAACTCCCAGATCTCCGTGTCGCCTTCAGCGCCGGCCGCTCGGTGATGCGGGTCCTTGAAGGTCAGGGTGCCCTGCTGGGTCGGCGGCAGTTGTCGGGCCTGCGATCGGACCGATCATGGTCATCAGGCGGCCGAGCCGCGTCCGTGCCTTCCACCAGCACGATCGGCGCACCGCGTCCGCGTCGGATTCGGCTGGCCGGCAGCGAGCCGCTCACCGGACGCAGATCGGTGGTGGCAGCTGAGCGTGGTGCGGGGACGCAGGCGGTTCAGCGTCTTGACCACGTCGAAGTGCATGATGCGGTCGGTCAGGACTGCGCACCGGGGCATCGGCGTCCGGGAACGGCTAGTTGCCGCGTTGGTCACGATGAACTTCTTGCCGTTGCACGGCCGGGAAGTCCACCACGATGTCGTAGCGCTCACCCGGTCCGATCGGCCAGCGCGTTCGGCTTCGGGACGCGGCGCGGCACGGGTCGCCGATCAATGGACGCGGATCCGACATAGGTCGGCGACAGCCGGCTTGTTCAGCAGGCCCAACTCGTTGCCGATGACGAAGAACGGCACCGCCGTACCGCTTGGGTTGCCGGCGGCGTCGGCGATCTCGAAGCGCAAGCGTATACAGCGCGAATCCGAGCCGTTCAGCAGGCGGAAGCGGTACTGGCGCGGCTCCACGTCCAGCTTGGGCCAAGCCTGGCCATTGACCAGCATCGACGTCGCCGAAGAATTCCGGGCAGTGGCTGGTCGGCGTGCCGCTCCAGCCCGCTGAAGAACGGGTCGTCCGGATCGTGGGATCCGCACCTTCGGGAGCGCCGGATAGTCCGCGGATCGGACGGATAGCGCAGCGTGCCGTCGGAATTGAACATGCGGTCCTGGATCACCAGCGGCACTTCGTAGGCGAGGCCGGGCAGCTTGTTCTGCGCCGCCAGCAGCAGTTCGTTGAGCGTCGCGAATGAAGTAGTTGCCTGCCAGGCCCATATAGACGTTGGTGCGAGTGACGCCCAGGGCGTGGTCGTGGTACCAGAGGTGGCCGGCTTCCTGGGTGTTGTCGTAGGTAATAGGGCTTGCTGTACAGCCGCCCGCTGGAAGTTGGGCGCCGCTGGACGCCGGGCGTCGCCATTGGCCAGTGCCCAGGCGTCGGGCAGGCCGTCGCTCAGGTACTGGCCGAGTCGCCGCCGTGCAGGTGCGCCACCAGCGGCACCGGGGTCGAGCGCCGCCGACGCGCCCGGGATTCGCCCAGTCGATCGTGTTGTCCATCGGCAGGTAGGAGGGCAGCGGCCTGCACGCACCGTCTTCACCAGCTTGTTGCTGTAGGTCACTTCGTAGGCGCTGAATCGCGGCTGCTCTGGAAAGCCTCGAAGGTGCGGCCGGGGTAGGACGGTGGCCTGGGTCGGCGTGCCGTAGGCCCAGACCGTCGTGTCGGCGGGCAGCAACGCGCCGGCCGGAGTGCGCAGGCCGATCTGGGCTGGTCGATCTCCTTGATCTCCAGATCGTAACTTGGCGATGAGCTCGGCCGGGCATCCGGATCCTGGGCCACGCCGGTTGGCAGACATTGAAGGACGGCGCAGCGGGTTGGGCAGCAGATTCGTGAACTGGAACGGAACTGCCGCCGTCGATGGGCAGACCGACGTGGTTGCTGCGGCGCACGGCCTGGGCGAGCGCCTGCTTCGACCACGAAGGACGGTGTGAGCGCCACCGCACCGCCCACCGCGCCTGCCTGTATGAACTTTCTTCTTGAGACCATGGAGACCCCCCTCGACGGAATGATTGACGGTAATGGGTGCGGCAATTCGCCGCATCGGGGCTCGCCAATGCAACCGTCGTGCCATCCCGACGTGTTGTTCCAGTGGACTGAATTTATTGATGAAACTTCAATCATCGTCATAACGCGGCAGCCGTC
Organism: uncultured beta proteobacterium; assembly: GCA_963823455.1. Lineage (GTDB taxonomy): Bacteria > Pseudomonadota > Gammaproteobacteria > Burkholderiales > Rhodocyclaceae > CAVPDA01. Next base: position 66,008 of record CAWGLO010000028.1, on the reverse strand, counting down.
CAAGATCCGCGGTCGGCGTTCATCCCTAAGATTGGGTATGAATCCCCACTTCCGGGGCCCCAAAATTGGGGAATGCAGATCGTAAGCTACTGTTTATAAATAGGGTTAACCCGCATAAGGAAGGTAGGGTTTACCCGCTTATGGCGATGCGGGTTGGCATTCCGTGTGGAGCTGCGCCGCGGTCATTGCGAAGCGTCGCCGGCATTGCCCAAGCCGCGCCGGCGCAGCAGGAAATAGGCGACCGGCATCAGGAACATCGACAGCAGCGGCGCCGAGATCATGCCGCCGACCATGGGCGCGGCGATGCGCTGCATCACCTCCGAACCGGTGCCGGAGCCGACCATGATGGGCGCGAGGCCGGCCAGGATCACCGCCACCGTCATCGCCTTCGGCCGCACCCGCTGCACCGCTCCCTCCATCACCGCGGCGAACAGATCGGCGCGCGTCTGCAGGCTCCCCTGTTCGCGGTGGCGCCGCACCGCGCTGTCGAGGTAGATCAGCATCACCACCCCGAACTCCGCCGCCACGCCGGCCAGGGCGATGAAGCCGACGGCGGAGGCGATCGACAGCTCGTGGCCGAGCAGATAGAGCAGCCACACGCCGCCCACCAGGGCGAAGGGCAGCATGGCCATGATCAGCAGCGGCTCGGCCAGGTTGCGGAAAGTCAGGTAGAGCAGCAGCAGGATGATGGCGAGGGTGAGGGGCACCACCAGCGCCATGCGCTTCTGCGCCCGCTCCAGGTATTCGAACTGCCCGGACCAGGCGATCGAATAGCCGGGCGTCAGCGACACCTGCTCGATCACCTTCTGCTGGGCCTCGCGCACGAAGGTGCCGAGGTCGCGGCCGCGGATGTCCACGTACACCCAGCCCGAGGGGCGGGCATTCTCGCTCCGCAGCATGGGCGGGCCGTCGGTGATGAGGACGTCGGCCACCGCCTCGAGGGTCACGGTGGCACCCTTCTCGGTGACGATGGGCAGGGCCTTCAGCTTCGGCACCGTGTCGCGCAGCGAGCGCGGATAGCGCACGTTGATGGGGAAACGTTCCAGCCCCTCCACCGTCTCGCCGACGTTCTCGCCGCCCACCGCCATGCTCACGATCTCCTGCACGTCGGCCACCGACAGGCCGAAGCGCGCGGCATCGAGACGGCGGATGCGCACGTCCACATAGCGGCCGCCGCCGAGGCGCTCCGCCAGCACCGAGGTCGCGCCCGGCACCTCCTTCACCGCCGTTTCGATCTGGGCGGCGATGCGGTCGATCTCCTGGATGTCGGCGCCGGATACCTTGATGCCGAGCGGGCTCTTGATGCCGGTGGCGAGCATGTCGATGCGGTTGCGGATCGGCTGCACCCAGACATTGGACAGGCCCGGGATGCGGGTCGCGGCGTCCATCTCCGCGATCAGCTTGTCCAGCGTCATGCCCGGGCGCCACTCGCTGCGCGGCTTGAACTGGATAGTGGTCTCGAGCATCTCCAGCGGCGCCGGATCGGTGGCGGTCTCGGCCCGGCCGGCCTTGCCGAACACGCGCTGCACCTCGGGGAAGGTCTTGATGATGCGGTCGGTCTGCTGCAGCAGTTCGGCCGCCTTGCCGGGGCCGATGCCGGGCAGGGTCGTCGGCATGTAGAGCAGGTCGCCCTCGTCCAGCGGCGGCATGAACTCGCTGCCGAGTTGGCGCAGGGGATAGAGCGTCGCCGCCAGCACCAGCGCCGCGATCGCCAAGGTGAGCCAGGGGGCGGAAAGCGAGGTGCGCAGCAGCGGCCGGTAGGCGGCGATGAGCACGCGGTTGAGCGGGTTGGCCTCCTCCGGGCGGATGTGCCCGCGGATGAACCACGCCATCAAGACCGGCACCAGCGTCACCGACAGGGCGGCGGCGGCGGCCATGGCGTAGGTCTTGGTATAGGCCAGGGGTGCGAACAGCCGCCCTTCCTGCGCCTCCAGGGTGAACACCGGAAGGAACGACAGGGTGATGACCAGCAGGCTGAAGAAGAGGGCCGGACCGACCTCCGCCGCCGCCTCGCCGATGAGGCGGAAGCGGGTGGCGGCGTCGGGTTCATCGCTTCCCTCGCCCCGCCCTGCGGGGAGAGGGGCAGGGTGAGGGGCGATCGGACCGTCCCCCCTCTCCCCTGGCCCCTCTCCCGCGGGGGGAGAGGGGAGTGTGCCCCCGCCTCCGTCACGGGGGAGCGCCGGGGAGAGGGTAGCCTGCTGCGCCCGCCATGCCTCCAGATGCTTGTGGGCGTTCTCGATCATGACGATGGCGGCGTCGAGCATGGCGCCGACGGCGATGGCGATGCCGCCCAGGGACATGATGTTCGCGTTCACGCCCTGGGCCCGCATGACGATGAAGGCGGCGAGCACGCCGATCGGCAGCGACACGATCGCCACCAGCGACGAGCGCAGGTGGAACAGGAACGCGATGCAGACCAGGGCGACGATGACGAATTCCTCCGCCAGGCGTTCGCTCAGGGTGGCGATGGAGCGCTTGATGAGGTCGGAGCGGTCGTAGGTCGGCACGATCTCCACGCCCGGCGGCAGGGAGCGCTTGAGGGTTTCGAGCTTCTCCTTCACCGCGTCGATCGTCTCCAGCGCGTTCTTGCCGGAGCGCATGACGATGACGCCGCCCACCACCTCGCCCTCGCCGTCCAGTTCGGCGATGCCGCGCCGCATCTGCGGGCCGAGCTGGATGCGCGCCACGTCGCCCAGCAGCACCGGCGTCGTGCCCTCGGTCATGGCGACCGGAATGGCGCGGAAATCCTCCAGCGACTTGCAGGTAGCCGGTGGCGCGCACCATGTACTCCGCTTCGCCCAGTTCCAGGGCCGAGCCGCCCGCCTCGCTGTTGGCGTTGCGGATCGCCGCCATCACCCGCGCCAGGGGCAGCTTGAGGGCGCGCAGCCGGTCCGGATCCACCACCACCTGGTACTGCTTGACCATGCCGCCCACCGTCGCCACCTCCGCCACGTTGGGCACGGAGCGCAGTTCGTACTTGAGGAACCAGTCCTGCAAGGTCCGCAATTGCGACAGGTCGTGGCGGCCGGAGCGATCCACCAGCGCGTACTCGTAGATCCAGCCGACGCCGGTGGCGTCCGGCCCCAGTTCCGGGCGCACGCTCGCCGGCAGCCGGCCCTGCGCCTGGTTCAGGTACTCCAGCACCCGCGAGCGCGCCCAGTACAGGTCGGTGCCGTCCTCGAACAGGACATAGACGTAGGAATCGCCGAAGAACGAGTAGCCGCGCACGGCCTTGGCGCCGGGCACCGACATCATGGTGGTGGTGAGGGGATAGGTGACCTGGTCCTCCACCACGCGCGGACTCTGCCCGGCGTAGGGCGTGCGGATGATCACCTGCACGTCGGACAGGTCGGGCAGGGCGTCCAGCGGCGTGCGCAGCACCGCGACCACGCCCGTGGCGGCGACGATCAGGGTGGCCAGCAGCACCAGGAAGCGGTTGTGGATCGACCAGTGGATCAGCTTGGCGATCATGGCGGCGGCTCAGTGACGGTGCTCCGCGCCCTTGGGCACGAGCCGGGTCACGACGTAGTCGCGTGCCGCGCTTCTCGAGGTCGAACTCGACGCTTTGCCCGACGGCGATGCCCCGCAGCAGCGCGGGAGGATCGACCTTGAAGCTCATCGTCATGCCCGGCATGCCGACCGAGGCGACCGGACCGTGGCTGAGTTTGATGGTGCCGGCCGCCGCGTCCACCTCGTCCACCTTGCCTTGCGCCAGCGCCGCCGGCGCGGCAGCCGCCGGCGCCGGCGCAGTCAGGCGCGCCAGGGCGCCGCTGAGACTGGCCTCCGAATCGATCAGGAACTGGCCGGACGCCACCACCTTCTGCCCCGCCTCCAGTCCCGACAGGATCTCCGTCCGTGCCCCCCCGTTCCGCGCCGGTGCGTCACCTCCGCCACGCCGAACCTGCCGCCGCCGTCGGCCACGATCACCACGCTGCGGGTGCCGGTCTCGATCACCGCCTCGCTCGGCACCGTCAGCCGCTGGTCGCTGCGACCCGCCGCGGAAGCTGACCTGGGCCAGCATGCCGGGCTTCAGCTCGCCCCTGGCGTTGGCCAGCGGGATGCGCGCCTGCAGGGTGCGGGTGGCGCCGGCGATCTCGGGATAGATGTACTCGACCTTGCCTTCGAGCACCCTGCCCGGCAGCGCGGCGAAGCTCACGCGGACGCTGCGACCGACGGCAACGAGCGCCGCTTCGCGTTCCGGCACGTCGGCGACGACCCACACCTTGTCCAGGGCCGCCAGCGGTCATCAGCGGCGCCCCCGCCGCCACGGTCATGCCCTGTCGGGAATTCAGTTCGGTGACGATTCCCGACTCCGGCGCGACGATGGCAACGCGGTCCTGCGCCTGGCCGCTGCGCTCGATTTCCCCGATCTGCCGCTCCGACATGCCGCCCAGGCGCAGCCGTTCCCGCGCGCGCGCCGGTCAGCGCGGCGTCGCCGGACTTCAGCGCCAGCAGCAACTCGTGCTGGGTGGCGATGAGCTCCGGCGCCGTCAGCGTCAGCAGCAACTGGCCGCGTGTCACGGACTGGTTCAGGGTGCGCACCGGCTGCTGCTCGACGAAGCCGGCGACCCGCGACTGCACGACGCGGATGCGAGTCTCGTCGACCCGCACCGTGCCGACGGCCTCCGCCCCGCCTTCCAGCGCCGACTTCTCCACTTCGGCCAGACGCACGCCCAGGTTCTGCTGCATGCGCGGATCGATGCTCACCGCCGGCGGCCGCGGCCGTGTCCTCGTCGGCGTACTTGGGCACCAGGTCCATGTCCATGAAGGGCGACTTGCCCGGCTTGTCGAAGCGCTGCTGGGGCACCATCGGGTCGTACCAGTAGAGGATGCGGCGTTCGCTCTGGGCGCGGCGCGCGTGTCCGGCATGAGGCGCAGCTCGGCCCGGCAGCCATGAAATGGAGGTAGAGCGCGTAGCCGGCGGCGCCGAGCGGCGGCGGAGCAGGAGGGCGGTGAGACAGCAGCTTAACGTTCATGGTCTTCTCCGGCATGTTCGAAGTAGGCGAGCTGCAGCCGCGCCCGCTCCGCCTGCGTGCGCCAGCCCGGCGCGGGTGAGCCGCGCCTCTACTTCGGCGCTGCGGGCCTCCAGCACGGCGGCGAGTTCTCCGCGGCCGGCACGGTAGGCCGCCAGGGCGGCCTCCACCCGCTGCGCCGCGTCCGGCAGCAGCTCCGCGTCCATGCGCTGCAGCCGCTCACGCACCAGCTCCCACTGCGCATACAGGGCGGCGAGTTCCGCCGCCAGCATGCGCAGGTGATCCTGTTCCATGGCCTGGGCGCGCTCCACCTGCGCCTTCCGCGCTGCGACGCCGCGGTCCTGCCGGTCGCGGGGGGCGAGGGGCAGGTCCATGGAGAACTGGATGCTGACCATGTTGGTGAACTGCGTGGCACGCGCGCCGTAGCCGATTTCGATGCTCTTGTCGGGCTTGGTCGCCTCGCGCGCCAGGGCGAGGTCGGCCTCGGCGGTTGCAACCGATCGCGCCTGCGCGGCATGGGCCGGGTGCGCGTCCAGCTGCGCCTTCATCTGCGCCAGGGAGGGCGGCGGCGGCCAGTCCGGCGGCGTGTCCGCCACCTCGTCCTCGGCGGCGGCGCCGATCCAGCGCGACAGCTCGGCCCGGGCCCTGGCCGCCTGCAGGCGCAGCTCGCTCTCGCGGTCGCGGGCCATCGTCGCCATGCGGCGCGCCGCCAAGGCTTCCGCCGCACCGGCCTTGCCGGAGAGGATATTGATGCGCGCCGCCTCCACCTGCCGCTGGGTCTCCGATTGCAGCTCCTTCAGCAGGGCGAGCTGGCGCTGCGCGCCGACGACGTCGAGATAGGCCAGGGCGGCGTCGCGGCGAATGACGTGGCGCTGGGTGGTCAGTTCGGCGGCGAGCTGGCCGGCCTCCGCCTCGCCGCGGCGGCGGCGCAGGTCGCGCTTGTCGCCACCGGGAAACATCTGTTCGATGCTGATGTAGCTGGTGGTCATGGAGTCGCGGTTGAGGGCGAAGGAGTCTTCCGGGACATTCGCGATCCCCAGCTTGAGGCGCGGATCGGGGAGCTGGCCTTCGGCCACCGCTCCCTCGCGCGCAGCGCGCGCTCCGGCCTCGAGGGCGGTGAGTGAGGGCTGGCTCTCCAGCGCCAGTTGCTGCACGCGCGACAGGGTCAGGGGCGGACCGGCACAGACCGTGGCCGGCACGACGAGGAAACAGAAAACGAGGAAACGCGAACGCATTATCGCCTCCGACGCGAAGAAAGACCCGGCACGGCAAGCCGCGCCACCCTTGGTCGCGAACGGCGGCTAGATGCGGAAAACCTGGAAGCGGATCGCGATCGGCGGATCGGCGCCGGACGCCGTGGCGGCGTCGAGGTAAGCGTTGGCGGGGCCGCGATCGGCGGCCAAGGGCACCGTGAGGAGCGGCGTGACTGGCATCGACGGCACCGTCACCTGCGGCGTATCGAGGCTCTGGTCGGCGGTGGAGCAATGAGTGAGGCAGGAGCCGAGATCAGGGGATTCCTGCTCGTGGCAGTCGCTGCCGTGCCCGCTGCCGAGAGAGGCGAAGCTGGCACTGCGTTCTGCCGGTGTGCAGGCATGCGCCACCACCAGCGCCTGGGCGAACAGCACCATCCCCACCAGCAGGCGGGCGGCGAGGCGCATCAGGCGGCGGGACAGCAGGTCGGACATGGACGCGAATCTAGCACGACGCGAGGTCGTGTCAAGCCGGCGGCAACCGGATTGGGCACCGCCGCGATCGTGTAGGGCGCGCCGTGCGCGCCGATCCAAGGTCCGGCGCACACGGTGCGCCCTACGAGGCCGCGGTCGGCAGAGGGTAGTTCGATCGCATGCCGCCACGCTCAGCCCAGATCGGACGCCCGCTGCAGCACAAACCCGGGCTCGCCCGGCCACAGCGGCGCCGGTTCGGGCCCGGCGTGGCCGGCGAAGCCGAGGCTGTCGCGGATGTCGCGGTAGCGCGCGTAGAGATCGGCGCGGTCGCGGCCGCGCAGGTTGAGCACGCCGTAGCGGTGGCTGCCCAGCCACTTCACCTCCCGCGCCAGGTCGGCCCCATGCTTGACGTAGAGCATGAGGTGGGCATCCGGATGGCGCCGGCGTACCTGCGCCAGTTGCGTGCGGCTCGGCGCGGGGTGCAGCGGCCGCCCGTCGAACTTGCGGAAGATGAAGCTGGCGGCATGGCTGTGCTCCTGCGCCGCGGGTTGGCAGCGCGGCGTCTCCCCCAGCGCCAGGTCGAGCATGATGTCGTAGAGCCGGATGCCGTCCACCCATTCGTACAGGGTGACGAACTGGGAGGCGATGCGTGGGTTGATCTCGATCACCCGCAGCGCCTGGGTGCGCGGATCGTAGGCCAGTTCGACGTTGAACAAGCCGTGGTCGAAGCCCACCGCCCGCATCGTGGTGACCGCCAGTTCCCGCACGCGCTGCGCCACCGGCGGCGGCAGGGAACTCGGATACTCGAAGCGGTTGAAGGCCATGGTGCCCGGGTACATGACCTCGTCGACGATGCCGAGGATGCGGAACTCGCCGCGGTCGGCGTAGCCATCCACGTTCAGTTGGATGCCCTCCACCAGCCCCTCGGCGACGAGGTGGTGGGCGTCGATGTCGAAGCCGGCGTAGTCCGTCAGCAGATCGTTGAAAGGCTTCACCAGGCGCATGATGATGTGCTGCTCGAAGGGCTTGAAGCGCAGATGGCGGCGCAGTTCGGCAAAGCTGTTGACGCGCCGCGCCAGCACCGAAAAGGTGGCCTTGACCGGCTTGACGAAGAAGGGGAAGGGCAGCGGCACCTCCTCTTCGCGGCGCACGGTGTATGGGAAGGCGCCGAACGCCGGCATCGCCTCGGGCGCCAGTTTGGCGATTGCGGCGCGGGCGTAATACTTGTGCTGGGCGGTGAGGATCGCCTTCGGGTCGGCGCCGGGCAGCCCGAGGCGCCGCGCCACCTCGGCCGCGATCAGGGCGCCGAACTGCTCGTGCGGGCTGATCACGGCCTCGACCCGGCGCGAGCGCGCCAGCCGCACCAGGCGGTCGATGTAGCGGCGCACGTCGAAGGTCAGCAGGCGCGCATTCTCGGGGAAGCGGAACAGGTCGAAGCCGCGGTGGATGAACTCGTAGCGGGCGGCGAGGTCGGGGTCGGCCAGTGCCAGCCGGTCCCACTCCTGGGCGAACAGCACCAGTATTGTTCTTTTTCCCATATGGCCTTCCTGCAGTTCTCTTGATGTGATTCGGCTACTCCGGTGGCGTGTGCTGCGCCACGCCCCAGCCGATGTAGCCGGTGCCGAACATCACCGGCTCCCACTCGAAGCGTTCCAGATACTCTTGCAGCAGGCTCCACGGCCGCTCCAGACCTTCGAAGGTCGTCATGTACGGCCGCGCCTTGGCGCGCACCACCAGGTTGAGCGGCGCGAGCCACCAGGGAGCAAGCTTCATTCCCGCCACCGCCACCCGGGCGCCCGGCCGTGCCGCTGCGAAGATGCGCGCCAGGGCGGCCGGCGAGCGCAGGACGTCGTGGGTGAAGTTGAACAGGACTGCGTCCACCGCGTGCGGGATCTCGGCGCTCTCCATCGCCGCCTCGATCAGGGCGACATTGTGCCATCCCTCGCTCTCGCAGCGTGCCTGCGCCTTGGCCAGCATGTCCGGGCTGAGTTCGACGCCGATGATTCGCCCGTCCGCTCCCACGCCCTGCTGCAGCAGGCCGAAGGAAAGCCCGGTGCCGCAGGCGACGTCGAGCACCGTATCGCCCGGCCGCAGCGCCAGCCTGGCCACGGTACGCCGGCGCAGCGGCATGGTGCGCTCGGCAGAGGCGTCGTAGCCGGCGGCATGGGCGCGGTACAGATCCAGCGCCAGCCGGGGATCAGGCGCCGTCATGGAGGGGAGCGAAGACCATCTTGCATAAACCGCTGTGCCGGGCTTCTTATTCCGCGAAAGCCATTCCTAGAATTCCAGAGGGTCCACATCCACATGCCAGCGCAGATCGCGCCCCGCGCGCAAATCGTTCAACTGTCCGACCCATTGCTGCAGAAAGGCCTGCAGCGCCGGTCGCTGCGCCGATTCCACCAGCAGTTGCGCGCGCTCCCGGTCGGCGCGGCGCGCCAGACGCATCGGCACCGGATCATAGATGCGCACCGCATCCTGCGCCAGTGTTCGCGCCAGCGCGGCGGCGCGTGCGAGGAAATCCAGCGCGTCGGCCAGCGCGCGGGCGTCCGCCGCCAGCAGGGCCTGAAAGGTGAACGGCGGGAAGCCGGCCTGGCGGCGCTCGGCCAACTGGGTCTGGGCGAAGCGGGCGAAGTCGTGGGCCGCCAGCGCGGCGTAAAGGGGGTGGCCGGGGTACTCGGTCTGGATCAGCACTTCGCCCGGCAATTCGGCGCGGCCGCTGCGGCCGCCCACCTGCATGAGCTGGGAGAACAGGCGCTCGGGAGCGCGGAAATCGACGGCGAACAGGGAGGCGTCGGCATTGAGCACGCCCACCAGGGTGAGCCGCGGAAAATCGTGGCCCTTCGCCAGCATCTGGGTGCCCACCAGGATGTCGGCGCCGCCGCTGCGCATGATCTCGATGATCTCGCTCCAGCGGCGCGGATGGCCCGCCGAGTCGCGGTCCACGCGCAGGATGCGTGCCGCCGCAAAGCGCTCCCGCAGCGCTTCCTCCAGCCGCTGGGTGCCGCGGCCGAAGGGCTGGAGATCCTGGTTGCCGCAATCCGGGCAGGCGGCGGGAACGGGCTCTTCGGCGCCGCAGTGGTGGCAGCGCAGTCGCCGGTCGGCGAGGTGCAGCACCTGGTTGGCCGAGCAGTGGCGGCAGCGGCTGACCCAGCCGCAGGCGGGGCAGGCCAGCACCGGCGCGTAGCCGCGGCGGTTGAGGAACACCAGGCTCTGCTCGCCGCGCTCCAGTCTCAGCCGCAGGGCGGCGAGCAGATCCTCCGACATGCCGTGATCGAGCTTGCGCCGCCGCGTGTCCACGCAGCGCACCTTCGGCATGGCGGCGGCAAGGGCGCGGCGCGACAGCGTGAGCAGCGTGTAGCGGCCGCGCTGGGCGTGGTGCCAGGTTTCCAGCGCCGGCGTGGCGGAGCCGAGGACGATGGGCACCGCCTCCTGCCGCGCCCGCCATACCGCCATGTCGCGCGCCGAGTAGCGCATGCCGTCCTGCTGCTTGAAGGAGGGGTCGTGCTCTTCGTCCACCACGATCAGGCCGAGCCGCGCCAGCGGCGTGAACACCGCCAGCCGCGTGCCGAGGACGATGTCGGCTTCTCCCCACAACGCGGCAATGAAGCCGCGGCTGCGCGCGCCGGTGGCCAGCCCGCTGTGCAGGCTCACCAGGTGCTGCCCGCGGAAAGCGGCCGGCGACGCGCGCTTCTAGCTGCGGCGTGAGCGCGATCTCGGGCACCAGCATCAGGGCTTGCTCGCCGCGCTGCAGTGCCGCCTCGATCAGGCGCAGATACACCTCGGTCTTGCCGCTGCCCGTCACACCGTGCAGCAGGAAGGGCGCGAAGCTGCCGCAGCGCTGCGCCACGGCAGCGACCGCCTGCGCCTGCTCGGGCAGCAACTGCGGCAGATCGACCCGGGGTGGCTCGGGCGCTACGGGTTCGATCAGGCCGCGGCCGGCCAGGTCCGCCGCCACCGCTGTCGCCTGCGGCGACACGCGCTTCAACTCCGACAGGGGCAGGGCGTCCGCCCCTGCCAGCGCCTGCAGCAGGCGGCGCGCGACGCTGCGTGCGCGCAGACCTGAAATCGCTGCGGCGCCCGCATCGGTGATGCGATACGCCGGATCGCCGCCGCTGCGGCCGAGACCACTGCCGCGCTTCAAGCCGGGGGGCAGGGCGGCAGCCATGGCTTCGCCCGGAGGGTACTGATAGTAGCCGCTGCAGAACTGCATCATTTCGAGCCAGCGCGGAGGCAGCGGCGGCAGGTCGCGGCGCAGCGCAACCAGCGGTTTCAGTTTGGCGGGATCGAGATCGCTGCTTTCGGCCAGACCGATCAATACGCCGGTGTGCTGGCGATGGCCGAAGCCGACGCGCACGATGCGCCCGATGTCCGAGGCGTCGGCGTCCCCGGCGAGATATTCCGCCGCTCGCGCCAGGGGCAGATCAAGGGCAACCCGCGCGATCGTCAAGGTCGATCTCGCTGCGCACCAACGGCTGCAAGCTCAGTGCGTTAGGTGACAATTTCTCGAATCGATCTCGCATCTGCCTCGTAATCTATTGCCACATAAATGCAATATTGTTGTCCACAAAATCTGTGGATAACTTTGTGGGCAACTGCCGCCGATCGCGCCGAAAACGGCCTGGGACAAGGACCTGCAACGCTTTGCTCAGCAAATAGGCCAAAAAAACTCATTGAAAATCAATGCATTGGAAAACCGGTTCGACGCGGCGCACAAAACCCGCGTATTTCCTGGCGGAACAGCGAACTGTGTATAAGTCAAGGGTCCCGGACAATTTTTTAACCTCACCTAAGCCCCCGCCGCAACAGGGATTTCAGCTTTTCGCGCGCAGTTCCCGGCTGTATTCGTGGACCGTGTTGACCAGGACCGACACATGATCCGGAGGCGTGAACTGGGATATGCCGTGGCCGAGATTGAACACGTGGCCGTTGCCGGGACCGAAGGCGTCGAGGACGCGGCGCGCCTCGCGCGCGATCATGTCGGGGCCGGCGAACAGGACCATGGGATCGAGATTGCCCTGCAGCGCCACCCGGTCGCCGACGCGCTCGCGCACGGCACCGATATCGACGGTCCAGTCCAGACCCACGGCATCGCAGCCGCAGGCCGCGATCTTGTCGATCCAGACGCCGCCGCCCTTGGTGAACACGATGACCGGAATGCGCTCGCCGTCGCGCTGCCGCGTCAGGCCTTCGAGGATCTGGCAGATGTAGCGCAGAGAGAAGTCCAGGTAGGCGTGGTGGGCCAGCGCGCCGCCCCAGGTGTCGAAGATCATCACCGCCTGGACGCCGGCCTCGATCTGGGCATTGAGGTAGGCGGTGACGGCACGGGCATTCACGTCCAGCACGTGATGCAGCAGATCCGGGCGGTCGTAGAGCAGGGTCTTGGTGCGGCGGAAGTCGTCCGACGCGCCACCCTCGATCATGTAGCAGGCAAGCGTGAAGGGGCTGCCGGAAAAGCCGATCAGCGGCACCGAGTTGTCCAGCGCGCGTCGGATCTCCGCCACCGCGTCCAGCACGTAGCGCAGGCTGGCATAGGGGTCGGGCACCGCCAGATCGCGGATCTCCCATTCTTCCCGCAGCGGACGCTCGAACTTCGGTCCCTCGCCCTCGGCGAAGTACAGCCCGAGGCCCATGGCGTCGGGCACCACCAGGATGTCGGAGAACAGGATCGCGGCGTCCAGCGGATAGCGCGCCAGCGGCTGCAGTGTCACCTCGGTGGCAAGCTGCGGGCTGTGGCACAGTTCCAGGAAGCTGCCGGCGCGCCGGCGCGTCTCGTTGTATTCGGGCAGGTAGCGGCCGGCCTGCCGCATCATCCACATCGGCGTGTAGTCGGTGGGCTGGCGCATCAGCGCGCGCAGGAAAGTGTCGTTGCGGGGACGGGTCACGGTCGCGGATCCTGGGCAGGCGGCCGACGGCCGCAAAGCGGGGATTATCCTATGCCGGCCGCGCCGGAACCAAGCAGGTTCGCGCGACTGATGCGGCCGGTGTCCTTCACTTGCGCCAGAAAGCGGGAGACAGCACCACCAGCACGGTGAAGATTTCGAGGCGCCCGAGCAGCATGGCGATCGTGCATACCCAGGTCTGGAGATCGTCCAGCACGGCGTAGGTCGTCGACGGTCCGACCTGGTTGAGGCCGGGGCCGGTGTTGTTGATGGTGGCCACCACGGCGGAGAAGGCGGTGACGATGTCCAGCCCGGAATAGGCCATGAGCAGGGTGAGAGACACGACGATCACCATGTACATGAAGCCGAAGGCCAGCACCGCGAACACGAGCTTGTTCGGCAGGGGCTCGCCGCCGACCTTGATCGGCCGCACGGCATGGGGATGCATGGAGTGGATGATCTCGCGGAAGGTCTGCTTGTACAGGATGATGGCGCGCATCATCTTGATGCCGCCGCCGGTGGAACCGGCGCTGGTGACGAAGCTGGACAGGAACAGCATCCACAGCGGAGCGAACATCGGCCACAGGGCGTAGTCGGTATTGGCGAAGCCGGTGGTGGTGGCGATGGAGACGACGTTGAAGGCCGAGTAGCGCAGCGCTGTCCAGAAGTCGGTGTAGGTGCCCAGATACCAGAGATAGAATGCCACCGCAGCCACGCTGCCCCACATCACCAGCAGGTACCAGGGCGCCTCGGGATCGCGGAAGTAGGGATGCAGGCTGCGGCGATGCACGGCGAGGAAGTGGGTGGCGAAGTTGAAGCCCGCCAGCGTCATGAAGATCACGGTGACGACCTCGATCGGCACCGAATCGAAGAAGCCGAAGCTGGCGTCGTGGGACGAGAACCCGCCCAGGCCCATGATGCTGCCGGTATGGATCACGGCGTCGCCCCAGGTCATGCCGGCCCAGCGCAGCGCCAACAGGCAGGCGGCGGAGATGGCGAAGTAGACCGCCCAGAGCCCTTTGGCCGTTTCGGCGATGCGCGGCGTGAGCTTGGACTCCTTCATCGGGCCGGGGGACTCGGCCTTGAACATCTGGCGGCCGCCGACACCCAGCAGGGGCAGGATGGCGATGGCCAGCACGATCAACCCCATGCCGCCGAGCCACACCATCTCGGCGCGCCAGAGGTTGATCGAGTAGGGCAACTGGTCGAGGCCGGAAAGCACCGATGCCCCGGTGGTGGTGAGCCCGGACACGGCCTCGAAGTAGGCGTCGGTAAACGAGAGCTTGGGCCAGAAGAAGATGATCAGAGGGATCGCGGCGAAGGCCGGCAGCGCGGTCCAGGTCAGTACCACGAGCAGGAAGCCGTCCTTCACCTGGAGATCGCGCTTGTGGTGGCGGGTGGCGAACCAGATCAGCATCCCTGTCAGCGAGCGTGATGACGATGCCCTCGTCGTAGGCGGCCTGTGCGCCGTCCTGGTAGATCCAGCTCACGATCACCGGCGCCACCATGGTGGCGCTGAACATGATCAGGATCAGCGAAAACACCCGCAGCACCGTCAGGATACGCGAACCCATGGCGCCTCAGAGCTTGCGAATCAACCTGCTGCGCGACCGGATTGCTGCGTTGCTCACTCGCTCCCTCCTCGCCTATCTATGTGATATGTCTCGTCGGTCGCATCGCTCGCGCCTTGCACTCCGGCCGCTCGCGACGGTTCCTTCGCAAGCTCTCAGAAGAAACCCAGGCCGACCTGGAACAGCTTTTCCACCTTCGGCACGAGGCGCTTGTTCACCACGAAGATGATGACGTGGTCATCGGACTCGATCACCGTGTCGTGGTGGGCGATGATCACCTTGTGGTGCTCCATGAGCAGGGCTCCGGAATTCACCTTCACCTTCTGCGGATCCCCCATGCGGCGCACCAGGGCGCCGATGGTGGCGCCCTTGGGCAGGTCGATGTCCTCGATGCGCCGGCCGACGACCTTGCGAGGATTTCCGCGTCGCCATGGGCGACCAGCTCCAGCGCCTCGGCCGCGCCGCGCCGCAGCGCTGTGCACCGCGGCCACGTCGCCGCGGCGCACGTGGGCGAGCAGCGAGCCGATGGAGACCTGGGCCGGCGAGATGGCGATGTCGATGCGGTCCGCCTGCACCAGGTCCACATAGGCGCGGCGGTTGATCAGCGCCAGCACGCGCCGCGCCCCCATGCGCTTGGCGAGCAGCGAGGACATGATGTTGTTCTCGTCGTCGTTGGTCAGCGCGAGGAACAGGTCCATGTCCTCGATGTTCTCGGCTCTCCAGCAGCTTCTCGTCGGTGGCGTCGCCCGCAGCACCAGGGTGTTCTTCAGATGCGTCGGCCAGGTACTCGGCGCGCGCGCTTGTTGTGCTCGATCACCTTGACCTGGTAGCGCGCCTTCGATGGCCCGCGCCAGGCGCTCGCCGATGTTGCCGCCGCCGGCGATCATGATGCGCCGGACGGGCCTTGTCCATGCGCCGCAGCTCGCTGCATGACCTGGCGGATGTCGCTGGTGGCGGCGAGGCAGAAGACCTCGTCGCCGGCCTCGACCACGGTGTCGCCGTCCGGGATGATGGGCTGGTCCTTGCGGTAGATGGCGGCGATGCGCGCGTCCACGCTCGGGCATGTGGCGGCGCATGTCGGCGATCGGATGGCCCACCAGCGGGCCGCCGTCGAAGGCGCGCACCGCCACCAGGCTCACCAGCCCGTCGGCGAACTCCAGCACCTGCAGCGCCTCGGGGAACTCGATCAGCTTGACGATGTAGTCGGTGACGATCTGCTCCGGGCAGATCGCTGAAATCCACCGCGAAGTTGTTGTCGTCCAGCAGCTCGGGATACGCGATGTAGTCCGGCGAGCGCAGGCGCGCGATCTTGGTCGGCAGGTTGAACAGGCTGGCGGCGATGCGGCAGGCGCAGAGGTTGGTCTGGTCGCTCTGGGTCACCGCGATCAGCAGGTCGGCATCCTCGGCACCGGCGGCGCGCAGGACCGAGGGCGAGGCCGCGTTGCCGGCCACGGTGCGCAGGTCGAGACGATCCTGCAGTGCGTGCAGATGGGCCTGGTCGGTATCGACGACGGTGATGTCGTTGGCCTCCGAGACCAGGCTCTCGGCCACCGAGGTGCCGACCTGGCCGGCGCCGAGGATGATGATCTTCACGGAGCGGATGCGATCGTTGTTGTGGTTGGGGGCATTCTACGCCCGCTCGCGCTGCGCCGCGGGCGCCGCACGCCGCCGCTACTCCTCGGCTGCGATCTCCCCCCTCTTGCCGCCGTGCAGGCCGAGCTGCTTGAGCTTGCGGTAGAGGTGGGTGCGCTCCAGTCCGGTCTTTTCCGCCAGCCGCGTCATGTTGCCGTTGTCCTGGCGCAGATGGTATTCGAAGTAGAGCCGCTCGAAGGCCTCGCGCGCTTCGCGCAGCGGCTGGTCGAGCGCCAGCGCCGAGGCCGCCGCCGGCACGGCTCCCACCAGCTTCAGCACGTCGTCGCCGCTGATCTCCTCCTCCAGCGCGCCCAGCGCCAGGGAGCGCACCACCGCCTTCATCTCGACGTAGCCGCCGGGCCAGGCGTGGTTGCGCAGCACGTTCAGGGCGGCGGTGGAGAAGCGCTTGAGGGGGACGGCGCCGGACTCGACGAGGTGAACGAGGACCTGCGCCGCAATGTCGGGGACGTCGTCCTTCAACTCCATCAGCGCCGGCACCGCCAGCCACACGTCGAACAGACGCGCCAGCAGCGCCTCCTCCCAGCCTGCCGCGATCAGATCGTCGGCGCTGTGGGCCGTCGCTGCGACCACCCGCAGGTTGAAGCGCTCCAGGCGCTCGGCGGCGAACGCCAGGTTCTTCTGCTGCAGGCGCGAAAGCTGCGTCAGTTCCGGCACGTACAGCACGCCGCCGGAGGATTGCTCCAGCGCGCTCAGGTCGAGCGGCTGGCCGGCGCTGCACAGGTCGATGAAGGCCTTGCCCGGCGCCTGCAGGGTGCGCGCGCACAGCTCTGCAATGGAACCGTGGGCGGCCTTGAGCAGCACGATGCGGCTCTTCGCCGCCACCTGTTCCAGCCGCCGCCTCAGGTCGCGCAGGGCGGGCGAGCGCGGAAACGCCGCCAGCGTCAGCTCGGCGGCGACGGCGCTGGGCGCCTTCTGCAAGGCGCGCTTCACCGCCGCCAGCAGCTTCTGCATGGCGATCGGCTTCTCCAGGAAATCGAGGGCGCCGATCTTGGTCGCCTCCACCGCCGTGTCGATGGTGCCGTGGCCGGACATCATCACCACCGGCATCGAGAGCTGGCCGTTGGCCGACCATTCCTTGAGCAGCGTGATGCCGTCGGTATCGGGCATCCAGATGTCGAGCAGCACCATGTCGGGGCGGCGCGCATTGCGCGCGGCGCGCGCCGCCGTGGCGTTCTCCGCCAGGGTGACGTCGTAGCCCTCGTCGCGCAGGATCTCCGACAGCAGCTCGCGGATGCCGACTTCGTCGTCAACTACCAGTATCTGTGGCATGGCCCAATACCTTGACCGCAAGCCTTCGCGGTGAGTATGTCATTGTCTCTCAAGCCGCCAGCGGCAGGCGGATGCGCACCTCGGCGCCGTTGGGCGAGCGGTTGGCGATGCGGATCTCGCCGTGGTGCTCGTCCACGATCTTCTTCACGATCGCCAGACCCAGCCCGGTGCCCTTCGCCTTGGTGGAGACGTAAGGCTCGAAGGCGCGCTCCAGGATCTGGGCCGAGAAACCGCTCCCATTGTCCCGCACCACCAGATGGGCGCAGCCCGTTCCGCGCGAGGTGGCGACTTCGATCTCCGGCTCCTCCGTGTCGTTGAGGGCGTCTTCGGCGTTGCGCAGCAGATTGTGGATCAACTGGCGCAACTGCGTCGCATCGCCGCTCACCGGCGGCAGCGCCGGGTCCAGGTGCACGCCGAGCCGGGCGCGGGAATGCTCGTACAGCACCAGCACCTCGCCCACCAGGCGATTGAGGTCGAGCGCCGCGAGCTGCGGCGGCGGCAGCCGCGCGTAGTCGCGGAAATCGTTAACCATGTTCTTCATGGCCTCGACCTGGTTCACGATGGTGGTGGTGGAGCGTTCGAGGATCTCGCGCTCCCGCGCCGGCAGCTTGTCGGCGAGCTTGTGCTGCAGGCGCTCGGCGGAGAGCTGGATCGGCGTGAGGGGATTCTTGATCTCGTGGGCGAGGCGCCGCGCCACCTCGGCCCAGGCCACCATGCGCTGGGCGGAGATGAGCTGGGTGATGTCGTCGAACACCACGACGTGACCGCCGCCGGACGCCTGCGGCAGGCGCGAGCCGCGCAGCAGCAGCGTCAGGGCCGGGCCGCTGTCCTGCGGCATGACGAGCTGCTGCTGCCACACGCCGTCCGCGTCGTCGAGGTGGGAGGTTACGGCCTCGCGCAGTTCCGTCAGGCGCGGCCAGTCGGCGAGCCCGATCTTCTCGAAGCCCGCCAGATCGTCGCGCAGGATGGTGACGGCGCCGTGATTGGCGGCGCGCAGCTTGCCGCCGGCGTCGAAGGCGAGCACGCCCGCCGACAGATTGGCCAGCACGTTCTCCAGGTAGGCGCGGGCGGCCTCGACTTCGGCGCGGCTCTTCTGCGCCTGGGCGCGCGCTTCCTCGAGCTGGCGCGTCATGCGGTTGAAGGACTGGGTCAGCACGCCCAGCTCGTCGCGCGCCGGCAGCGCCTGGCGCGGGCTGTAGTCGCCCGCCGCCACCGCCTGCGTGCCCTCGGCCAGGATCGACAGCGGCGCCGACAGCCGGCGGCTGAGCACGATGGCGACCGCGATCGCCGCGAACAGCGCCAGCAGCAGCGTGAGGGTCAGGGTCACGGCGTAGATGCGCTTCAGCCCCTGGCGCGCCAGGGACAGTTCCTGATAGTCGCGATACACCCCCTGCACGCTCTCGGCGTTGGTGGCGAGCTGCTTCGGCACCGGCTGCGTGAGCTGCAGTACGCGCGTCTCGTCCGCCAGCGTCGCGCCGCTCACCGGCACCAGCACGCGCAGGGTCAGACCGGAGGTCGCGTCGCCCTCGACCGCGGCAAAGGTCCGGCCCTGGCGCACCTGGCGCAGCAGCGTGTGGGTCGGCATCTCGGGCAGCAGCGTGCTCGTCTCGCCTGTGCTGCTGGCGACGATCTGGCCGCCGGCGTTGAACACCGTAGCGGCATCGACGCCGGCCTGCTCGCGCAGGCGGTTGAGCCGGTTGACATTGCCGACGCGGTCGCCCAGGTCGATGGCCATGGTGCCGGCCTTGGACGCCAGATCGGAAAGCAGGTAGTCCAGGGCGCTGCGTCCGAGGTTGATGCCGCCTTCGAGCGCGGCGTCCACCCGCACGTCGAACCAGGATTCGATGCTGCGCATGACGAACTGCACCGACACGCCGTAGATGACGAGTCCGGGCAGCATCGCCATCAGGGCGAAGGCCAGCAGCAGCCGGTAGGTGAGGCGGGAGCCGAACACGCGCGCCTTGTATTCGCGCCACAGCTTCGCCAGTTGCACCAGCACCGATCCGAGAAGGATGATGGCTACCGCGCCGTTCAGCGCCAGCAGCAGCGGATAGTGCCGCGAGAAGAGCGCGGTGTTGGCGGAGGCGGAGGTGAGCAGGAACAGCAGGATTCCCGCCAGCGCCGCCGCGACGATGATGAGCACCCTCATTTCGCCTCGCGCTCCGGCACGGTGTAGCTCCAGCGATGCCAATCGCTGCCGACGCTCCAGTCCTGGTCGCCGATGGCCGTCACCTGCAGCGGCTTCGGCAACTGGGAGAGATCGACATGCAGGCGCAATTGCGCCTCGTAGCTCTCGCCCGGCTTGAGCGCGCCCTTGTCCGCCACCGGCAGATCGCGGATGCGCGACACCACGCCCAGTGCATCCTCGAGCGACGGAAAGTTCTGGTGCAGGGCGCCGGTGGACAGGCGGTACTGGCGCGTCAGCGCATGGTATGACAGGCGGTAGGTCTGGGTGCGGCTGGCCACCTTTTCGTCGAACCAGTACCAGCGCGGGCGCTTGAGTTCGAACTCGGCCGCCAGATACAGCGGCACGCCGCGCGACACCACGTCCTCCAGGCGCGGGCTGAGTTCGGCGCGGAATTCGGCGTTGAGCACGTAGCCGTCCTCGCCCAGTCCGACGCTGGCGCTCTTGACCTCCAATTCGGCGGCGACCGCGGCGCCGAACCAGAGGCAGGCCAGCCACGCCAGCAGCGACGGCAGCAAGCCGCGCTGCGGACGGGGCGGCAGCGGGTCAGGCGCGCTTGTGCAGCAGGGCGTAGAAGAAACCGTCATGTTCTGTTTGCGGCAGCAGGTGGCGCTCCAGGTCGCCGTCGGCGAACGGCAGCCTCCTGCAATCCGGGTGGCGCGCGGCGAAATCCGCGACCTGCCCGCCATTTTCCTCCCAGAACACGGAACAGGTGGCGTACAGCAATTTACCATCCGGGGCGAGCACCCGCCACAGGGCCTCCAGAATCTGCGCCTGCTGTGCCGCGAAGGCGGCGATGTCAGAGTCGCGCCGCAGCCACTTGATGTCGGGATGGCGGCGCACCACGCCGGAAGCCGAACAGGGCACGTCGGCAAGGATGCGCTCGAAGGGCCGGCCGTCCCACCAGGCGTCGAGGGCGCGGCAGTCCGCCACTGCGAGGCGCGCCGCCAGCCCCAGCCGCGCCAGGTTGTCGCGCACCCGCTCCATGCGCACGGCATCGGCATCGAGGGCCGTCAGGTTCGACGTCGGCCAGTTCCAGCAGATGCGCCGTCTTGCCGCCGGGCGCGGCGCAGGCATCCAGCACGCGCATGCCGTCGCGCACATCGAGCAGCGGCGCCGCCTGCTGCGCGCCGCAGGTCCTGCACCGAGGCCAGGCCGTCGAAGAAGCCGGGCAGGCGCTCCACCGGCAGCGGCTTCGCCAGCAGCACGCCGGCCTCGCCGCGCAGGCTCGCCGCGATGCCGGCGGCTTCGAGCCGGGCGAGATAGTCCGCGGGCGCGTTGCGGCGGCGATTGACCCGCAGCGCCATGGGCGGATGGCCGTTGCCGATCGCCGCGATGTCCTGCCAGCGCTGCGGATGATCGGCCCGCAGCCGCGCCAGCCACCACGCCGGATGCTGCCAGCGCGCCGCCTCGTCACGCCCGGCCGCGGCCTGGAGATCCTCGCGCTGCCGCAGGAAGCTGCGCAGCACGCCGTTCACCAGCCCCTTGAAGCGCCCGCCGGCCATCCCCGCCGCCGCCTCCACCGCCTGATCCACCGTGACGTGGGCATCGGCGGGACGCGCTTCGAGTCGCGCCAGCGCCAGCAGCAGCAGGGCGCGCACCGAGGCGGACTGGAGAGGCCGTTCCATCAGCCGTGCCAGCAGGAAATCGCCGCGGCCGTAGGCGCGCAGCGTCGAATAGGCGAGATCCTGCACCGCCGCGCGTGCGGCGCCGACCGGCCCGTTCCGCCGCGCCCAGCACGCGGCCAGCGCCTGGTTCAGGTTGTGGCCGCCGATGACTTCGGCCACCACCGCCGCCGCGAGACGGAGCGAATCGGCCAGCCGGTGCGGTGGCGTCCCGGCTGCGGAGGATTCGTGGAGATCCGGCGCGGCGTCAGCGCCGGTGGGAGGTTTGGCAGGCATGGGGGCAGATCATAGCCCGCGCGGCCGCGGACAGGCGCTGCCCCCGGATCGACCCGATGGCGTGAGGTTCCCTCTCGCCGCCCGCGGGGAGAGGGTAGGGTGAGGGGAAAGCGGTCCTGCCGTTGTCCTCTCAAACCATATCGTGCCGCGTGCGCTGCCCGGCGCAGGAGGCGATTGCGTCCAGCGGGCTCACCACGCCGCGCCCGACATCCTTCCCCGCAAGCGCAACGCCTCCAGCAGCCGCATGCCGGTCCCGTACAACAGCGCACGATGAATGCGCATTCGGCATCCTGAACCGCCGCGAGCAGCCGTTCCGTTTCCTCCCGGCCGAGTACGGTCGGCAGACGCAGCGGCTTCTTCGCGCGCACCACTTCGTCGAGCCAGGGCAATTCGATCTCCAGCACTTCCCGGTACAGGAACAGGATCGCCGCCAGAGCCTGTTGCTGGGTGGAGGCAGCGACGTTGCGCGCAACCGCAAGGTCACTCAGGAACGCCTCGACCTCGGCCTTACCCATTTCCCGGGGGTGGCGTTTGTCATGGAAAAGGATGTATCGTTTGATCCAGCCCACATAGGCTTGCTCGGTGCGTAGACTGTAATGTCTCACGCGCAGGCGGGCGACGACCTGGTGCAGCAGGCGCGGAGCCGAACCCGCCTCGCCATCCGGAGGCGGCCGCTCCGGCTTGCTTCCAAGGCACCTATCCGGACTGGCAGACAGATTACGGACACGACTGGTTTCGCACACTCAGCACTCTGGCGTGTTCCGCCAGCATATCGTTACCGCTCGCTCGTGAGCTTTCGGCGCTGCCTCTCGCTACTGTCTGACTTCGCTGGCGCTTCTGCGTTGCCATGTTTTCACACGCATGCCGAAGGCTCTATCACGGCGAACATCGAGGAAGGTACCTAGAGACTGACCCAGACTGGTTATGTCCAATACTGCGTTGACCGGACAATTGCGGACGCTCGGTTGCTCGCTGAACGCCTTGAAACCCTCCGCAAGCGACGCAGCCAACCAAACCTAATATGGCCCGGTAAACACGGACGCTTCGCCGATTTAAGACGGGACTTCCGCGCCGCAGTAGAAATACCTTCACGTTCGAACGGACAGGATCAAGAGGGTATCGACGAAGAAACCGTGCGAGATCGTCAGTGCGTCTTCGAGTTCTTGAGAAATACGATAGTCCCGAGCCTATGGAAAACCTCCAAAGAGGAGGAGTTGCTCTCATGAGTTCTATGTGGCGACTGACAGCTCAGACCAGAAGCGAACCCTGAGTAAGGGGCTTTGGACCAAAGCACTCTGGATTCGGAAACCTGGCGAAATTTGATCGACGCTCGCGCCCGTTCGCTTTACGTGAAAATGCGCGTAGCAGGCTTGAATGCTGAAGCTACGTGAAATCGCACCCTCAACTCAGACGACTCAACGAGGCGAAGATCATGAGTCGCACAAAACAGCTTGAGCATGGGTGCAGAGAGGAGGCGCATCGACTACCTTGCGAAACCCCATTGCTCGCAGCCGCTTATTCCCGGAAGAAGACCTCTAACTGGCGTTCCAATGGACGCTTCGCGATGAAGCCGCGCAGCGCCGGTGACTTCCAAATTAATCGCGCCATCAAGTGTGCGAAATACGTTCAAAGGATGCATAGTGGATGAGTGTCTATGGGTTCAAGACTGGATCGTTCTTTTTGACAAGCGAGACAATCGGGGACAGACCACGGTTATTTTGTCCTGGCCTATCTGCTGTGGCAGCATTTCCCCCTGAACCTCGCGAAGGCGGATGCTATGAAGTTCAACGTGACGATCGACTTGAAGCAGGGCCGAGGAAGTGCGGGCAGACCACATGTATCCGCAATCGGTTCCAGGCGCGAAATAACGTGGTCTGTCCCCTGTTACTCCACCTCTTTCACCGGGAGCGGCATCACACAGACTTCACATATTGCGGTCGTTTATCCGTGGCAAGTCATGTACTCCGTACTGATCGACCGAGCCATTTCAAGTTCCAGGTAATCTGAAAGTCATGGCCAACACTGCGCTCCAAGGGACGCTGCGCGATAAAGCCGCGCAGCGTCCCTGAGCTTGAACGTTGGGCGTCAATCGAAAGGAAGGCATGAAAATGACACGCGTCCGAGTTGAGGGCTTTACCATCTCGCTTGACGGATACGGAGCTGGTCCGAATCAGGACATCAGGAATCCGCTCGGCGTGGGCGGGACAGATTTGCACCAGTGGTTAGTCCCGACACGCACGCTCCAACGGACCCTATTTGGCGCCGACGGTGGCACAACGGGGATCGATGACGACTTCGCTGCGCGGGGCTTCAAGAATGTCGGCGCCTGGATTCTCGGAAGAAACATGTTCGGACCGATTCGCGGTTCCTGGCCCGACATGAACTGGAAGGGCTGGTGGGGGGACAACCCACCCTATCACGTTCCGACTTTCATCTTGACTCATCACGCGCGCCCGCCCATCCAGATGGAAGGCGGAACGACGTTCTACTTCGTCACGGGCGGTATTCACGAGGCGCTTGACCGGGCGCGCGACGCAGCCAACGGAATGGATGTGCGCATTGGCGGCGGACCTAACACTATCCAGCAATATCTTCGTGCAGGCCTCATCGATGAGCTGCACGTCGCTATCTCGCCGGTCCTGCTGGGCGGGGGAGAGCGACTGTTCGAGGGGATTGACGTGCGCGCTCTGGGATACGAATGCGTTCAGTTCGTTGCGTCGGAGAAAGCCACCCATGTTGTACTCCGGCGCCAAGGGCACAATGACGCCTGACTCTTCCATCGAGCGGACCCACTCCGAAGGCTTTTGGCTGTCTCGGTGGTCCGTTCGTGTCAAATATTTGCAACGAACGCGCGTCGACTACGATTTGGAGCATGAGCGAGAAACCTGCTGCCCCTGCCGAATCCACTCCAGACCGCGAGTTCGTCACCTCGCGGCTGATCGACGCGCCGCGCGAACTCGTGTTCAGGGCCTTCAGCGATCCGGTCCACCTGGCCCAGTGGTGGGGCCCGACCGGGTTCAGCAGCACGTTTCACGAGTTCGATCTGCGTCCTGGCGGCGCCTGGCGCTTCGTGATGCACGGCCCGGACGGCAGGAACTACAGCAACGAGAGTGTCTTCGTGGAAGTGGTGCCCCCGGAGCGGATCGTCTTCGAACACCTGTCCGGCCACCATTTCCTGATGACCATCACGTTTGCAGCGCAGGGCGACAGTACCCTGGTCGGCTGGCGCCAGGTTTTCGACACGGCGGCCGAATGCCGGCGCATTGCCAGCGTCGTCGTCCCGGCGAACGAGCAGAACCTCGATCGCCTCGCCGCGCAGGTGCGCAAGGTGGTGTGAAGCCGGATGCCGCCCGACCCGTACATCGAGCGCACCTCCGCCGCCGTCAGCGCACGCCAGCCCATCCCGAGGTCATCCGGCTCACGTCGCCGCATGAATTCGCCCGAGGAACCGGCCGTCGCGTCCGGCGGCATCCACAAGCGCCTGACCTGGCTGCTGGTGTGCCTGGGTGTCGGTGTCCTCGTGGGCGTTGCCGGCAGCGCGCTCACGGACAATTTCTACTGGTACCTGGCGATTCCTGCCGCTGTTGCCGCGGGTTGGCTCGTCGTCGCCGATCCTTCCGCCTGCGAACCGTCGCCCGGCCGCGGCAGCGACGCACTGCCACGCAAGCACGATGCGCCCTGAGCTTTCCGCCGACGCAATCTCCCACCGCCGCTCGTGCCCAACGTTGCCCCATGACCATCGACCAAGGACCCAGAGTGCAGCCTCCGACTCCATACTTCCGCGAAGCCGGCTCCGGACCGGGCGTCGTCTGCCTGCACGCCAATGCGAGTACGTCGAGTCAGTGGCGGGGGCTTATGGACAGCCTGGCGCCCAGGTTTCGCGTGCTGGCCGCGGACGGTTACGGCGCGGGCAAGAGTCCGGCCTGGCCAGCGGATCGGCCGATCCGGCTTGGCGACGAAGTTGACCTGCTCGGTCCGGTATTCGCGCGCGCCGGTGATCCGTTTGCCCTGGTCGGACATTCCTACGGTGCCGCGGTAGCGCTCATCGCGGCCTTGAGACGGCCCGATCGCATCCGCGCCCTGGCCGTGTACGAGCCCACGCTGTTCGCCGTGGTGGACGCCGAATCCCCGCCGCCGAACGATGCCGATGGGATTCGCGATGCCGTCGCCCGCGCCGCCGCCGCGCTCGAAGCTCGCGACCCGGACGGAGCGGCCCGCTGCTTCATCGACTTCTGGATGGGCACCGGCGCCTGGGATCAGATGCCGGAGCAGCGCAAAGCCCCGATCGCCGCTTCCATCGCCAATATTCGCGGCTGGGCAGGTGCACTGTTGGGTGAACCGACGCCCCTGCAGGCGTTCTCCGATTTGAGCGTTCCGGTCCTGTACCTGGTCGGAAAGGAGTCGCCTGCGTCGTCACGCGCCGTGGCACGGCTGCTGACGGGGGTGCTGCCGCGGGTGGAGGTGGTCGAGTTCGCGGGTCTGGGTCACATGGGCCCCGTCACCCACCCCGAGATCGTCAATGAAGTCATTTGCCGCTTCCTCGAACGGGGCTGATCCGTGCGCCGGGCGCACCCGCTGCGGCCTGCGGCCCGCGCGGCAGAACTGCCGGTCAGTTCCCGCGCTCGATCGCGCCCTGGGAGTCGGATAAGCCGCCGCTCGACGGCGCTGTCTCCTGCGGCCGTGCCGCTTCCCGCCCCGGCCCGATCAACTGACTGATGAGATCCATCGGCAAGGGGAAGACGATGGTCGAATTCTTGTCGGCGGCGATCACGGTCAAGCGTCTCCAGGTAGCGCAGTTGCAGGGACTGCGGCTGGCGCGCCAGCATCTGGCGCCGCTTCGAGCAGGTGCTGCGCGCCTGCCGCTCGCCCTCGGCGTGGATGACCTTGGCGCGGCGCTCGCGCTCGGCTTCGGCCTGGCGCGCGATGGCCCGGATCATCGTATCGTTGAGGTCGATGTGCTTGATCGCGACGTTGGTGACCTTGATGCCCCAGGAGTCGGTCTGGGCATCGAGGATCTTCTGGATGTCGAGGTTGAGCCGCTCGCGCTCCGACAGCATCTCGTCCAGCTCGTGCTTGCCGAGCACCTCGCGCAAAGTGGTCTGGGCGAGCTGGCCGGTGGCCTCCAGATAATGCTCGACCTGGATGATGGCCTTCTGCGGGTCCACCACGCGAAAGTACAGCACCGCATTGACCCGCACCGACACGTTGTCGCGCGAGATCACGTCCTGGGTCGGCACGTCGAACACCTTGACCCGCAGGTCCACCCGCACCATCTGCTGTATGCCGGGGATGATGACGATCAGCCCGGGCCCCTTGACCTTCCAGAAGCGCCCGAGCATGAACACCACGCCGCGCTCGTACTCGCGCAGGATGCGCAGCGAGGAGGCGAGCAGGACGATGAGCAGAAACAGGAATCCGCCCAATCCCAGATTGAAGTCGAACAGCATGGCTAGCCTCCGGTTTCCTTAGAGTTTTCCGGCTGCACATCGAGGGTGAGACCGTCCACGCGCACGACGCGGACCGTCTCGCCGCGCCGCATCGCCTGTGCGCTGCGCACCCGCCAGTTTTCGCCATGCACCCTGGCCCAGCCCTCCGCACCATCGATCGCGATGACCTCGCCGCTGCTGCCGACGCAGCTCCTCGCGCCCGCTGACGACTGGCCGGCGGTGCGACTTGACGGCCATTCCGGCCACGAGGAAGAGCAAGGCGGCGCTGGTCAGGGCCATGGCGACGATCAGCGCCAGCGGAATGCCGAGCGCCCGGCACGTCGCTATCGATGAGGAACATCGCGCCGAAGACGAACGCACACGATGCCGCCGATGCCGAGCGCGCCGAAGCTCGGCGCGAAGGCCTCGGCGACCATCAAGCCCGAGTCCGAACAGGATCAACCCCAGGCCGGCGTAATTCACCGGCAGCAGATGGAAGGCGAACAGGGCCAGCACCAGGCAGATGGCGCCGACGATGCCGGGCAGCACAAACCCCGGATTGGAGAATTCGAAGAACAGGCCATACACGCCGATCATCATCAGCATCAGCGCGACGCTGGGATTGGTGATGACGGCGAGCAGCCGGTTGCGCCAGCCGGGCTCGATTGTCTCGGTCGCGGCGCCCGCGGTCTGCAAGCGCAGCGTGGCGTGGGGCAGCTTGACCTCGCGCCCGTCGAGCTTGCGCAGCAGATCCGGCACGTCCTGCGCGATCAGGTCGACGACCTTCTGTTCCACCGCCTCTGCGGCGGACAGGCTGACCGCCTCGCGCACCGCGCGCTCCGCCCACTGCGCATTGCGCCCGCGCAGTTGGGCCAGACCGCGGATGTAGGCGGCGGCATCGTTGATCTGCTTCGCGGTCATGGCGTCGGCAGGACCCGGCACTGTCCTTGCCGTCCCGTCCTCGTCGGCGGACGCGGGCTTGCGCGCGGCCGCCAGGGCGCCGATCTGCACCGGCGTGGCGGCGCCCAGGTTGGTGGCGGGCGCCATCGCGGCGATGTGGCTGGCATAGAGGATGTAGGTGCCGGCGCTCGCCGCCCGCGCGCCGTCGGGCGCGACGAAGGTCGCCACCGGCACCGGCGAGGCGAGGATGTCCTTGACGATCTCGCGCATCGAGGTATCCAGGCCGCCGGGCGTATCGATGCGCAGCACCACGAGCTGGCGCCTGGCGCTGTGCTGCCTTCTCCAATCCGCGGTGGATGTAGTCGCTGGTGGCCGGGCCGATGGCGCCATCGATCTCCAGGACGAGCACGGGGCCGGCGGCGAGGGCCGCTTCGGACAGGAGCACGGGCAGGAACGACCCCGGCGCCATGAGCGCGGCGAATAGCAGGGCGCGAAATAGCGGCAGCATGGAGCGGTCACTCGATCAGGATGGCACAGCCGGTCGCGGGAGGCTGTTCCGTGCCGGGAAGCACCGACCCGGTCAGCGACGCTGCTGCGGATCGGCGCTTGCGGACGGATGAAGCTCCGGCGCGGGTCTTCGCCGGCTTCGGTGCGATCGGAAACTAGCCTGCACCACCCGGCGGCAAAGCGCAACCGAAAGCGCAGGCGCCGGCGCGGCAAAGCGTGGAAGCTAGTGCGGATGCCCGGCGATCTCCTCGCTGTCGGCGCGGAGCGCGCGGTCATAGCGGTCCCGCAGCCCCGGAATCTCCGCCACCTGTCCCCAGCCCAGGCCGCAGAACTCCAGCGCGACCCCCAGATCCTGGGCGTAGGCTTCTTCGCCGAAGTCGGTGTCGCCGGCCCCGATCGGGCGGCGGTAGCGGTCGTAGAAGGTTTCGGCCGAGGCGTGGGCCAGTCGCCGCAGCACCTCGACGATATCCTCTGCGCTGACCCGGACCGCAGCTTCCAGCGCACCGGGCTCCTCGCTCGGCTCCCAGCCGCGCAGAGCCACCCGCAGCCCGGTCAGTTCGGCGATCTCGTCCCGCAACCGCTCCACGTCGGCCGCCGCGTCCGGGCGCACCCACATGCGGCGCGGCACGCCGTGGTCCACATACACCTCGCCGCGCGTGGGCAGGCTGACCCACCCGTGCAAGAACGCACTTGCCATAGGCACCTCCTGATCCGATGCGGGTCTCTTGCCACGCGGCCGACGCCGCGGATGCACCGGCCGCATCCGGCAATTCCTTTATAGGTGCCGGGTGGCATGGGATCAAATGGACTTCGGCGACCGCCCGCGTTGACTGCGCCGCCGAAACGGGCCATGCCGACCCCACCGGTCCCCTGCGCGCATTGCTGAACAGCGCGCAGGTCAAGTAGGCTTATCCGGGGATGCAACGAATTTCCCCTTTCAGTGGAGAGACCCATGAGCAAGAAATTCGCATCGCAGGCCGATCTGGAAGAGAAGAAGGTCAGCTTCGACAAGCTGTCGGACAACGCCTGGGCCTACACCGCCGAGGGCGATCCGAACACCGGCATCGTCGTCGGCGACGACGCGGTGCTGGTGGCGGACACCCAGGCCACGCCGGTGATGGCGCAGGACGTCATCCGCCGCATCCGCGAGGTCACCGACAAACCGATCAAGTACGTCGTGCTGACCCACTATCACGCGGTGCGCGTGCTCGGCGCCTCCGGCTACCGGCCGCAGCAGATCATCGCCAGCCAGGACACCTACGACCTGATCGTCGAGCGCGGCGAGCAGGACAGGAAGAGCGAGATCGAGCGCTTCCCGCGGCTGTTCCGCGCCGTCGAATCGGTGCCGGGCCTGACCTGGCCGACGCTGACTTTCAAGGGCGAGATGACCCTGTGGCTGGGCAAGCTGGAAGTCAGGCTGCTGCAGCTCGGCCGCGGCCACACCAAGGGCGACACCGTGGTCTGGCTGCCGCAGCAGAAGATCCTGTTCTCCGGCGACCTGGTGGAGTACGAGGCCACGCCCTATGCCGGCGACGCCTACTTCGAGGACTGGCCGGCGACGCTGGACGCGATCGCCGCCCTCGCGCCCGAGAAGCTGGTGCCCGGCCGCGGCGCCGCGCTCACCACGCCCGGGCAGGTGCAGGCCGGACTCGCCGGCACGCGCGCCTTCGTGAGCGAGCTGTACGCCGCGGTGAAGGCGGGAGTGGGCGCCGGCAAGGATCTGCGCGCCGTCTATCGCGAGACCTACGACCGCCTCAAGCCGCAGTACGGCCAGTGGGTGATCTTCGACCACTGCATGCCCTTCGACGTCACGCGCGCCTACGACCTCGCCACCGGGTACCGGGACCCGCGCATCTGGACCGCCGAGCGCGACAAGGAGATGTGGCAGGCGCTGGAAGGGTAGGGCGGGCCGCGCCCGCCTGCCGCTACCCCCTTGCGGATGAATTCGTCACAATTCTGGCGACGAATTGACCGGACGACGGGTCTGGCGGATTTGCAAGGGGGCCTGCCCCCTTGTTCCAACTCGGGGGATATACAAGGGGAATCTCCCCTTGTTCGTATATGGCAGGTTTTCCGGCCGCAGGTCGCGGGCGATTCAATCGCCGACTCGGCCGGCTTAGGAGAAGTCCCATGCTGATCCGCAAGATTCACCACGTCGCCTACCGCTGCATCGACGCCAAGCAGACGGTCGAGTGGTACGGCAGGCACCTGGGCATGAAGTTCGTGCTCGCCATCGCCGAGGACGAAGTGCCGTCGACCAAGGAGCCCGATCCCTACATGCACGTCTTCCTCGACGCCGGGCAGGGCAACGTCCTGGCCTTCTTCGAACTGCCGACCCAGCCGCCGATGGACCGCGACCGCAACACGCCGGCCTGGGTGCAGCACCTCGCGCTGGAAGTCGATTCGGTCGAGACGCTGCTGGCGACCAAGGCGCGGCTCGAAGCCGAGGGCATCGAAGTGATCGGGCCCACCGACCACACCCTGTTCAAGTCGATCTACTTCTTCGACCCCAACGGCCACCGCCTGGAACTGGCCGCCAACACCGCCACGCCCGAGATGATGCGCAAGCTCGACGACGTGAAGTTGGACATGATCGAAGAGTGGTCCAGGACCAAGCGCGCTCCCAGGCATGCCGCCTGGATGCACGACGGCAGCATGGCCGGCGATTCGTGAATCGCCGACGCTACTTTCACATTGACCCGGAGCGCCGCCCATGAGCCTGCTGAACGAAACCCACGACCCGGCGCTGACGCAGCTGGGTCGCCTCGGCGAACGAGCCGGCCGGCGACTTCCCGATCCAGAACCTGCCCTTCGGCGTGTTCCGCCGCGCGGGCACGAAGGAAGCCTTCCGCGGCGGCGTGGCGATCGGCGATGCCATCGTCGACCTGCGCGGCCGCCCATGCGGCGGGCATCTTCTCCGG
Source organism: uncultured beta proteobacterium (assembly GCA_963823455.1). Classification (GTDB taxonomy): domain Bacteria; phylum Pseudomonadota; class Gammaproteobacteria; order Burkholderiales; family Rhodocyclaceae; genus CAVPDA01. The sequence goes on along the minus strand of CAWGLO010000028.1, from coordinate 35,159 downwards.
CGAGGCCGCGGGCGCCGCTGCGGCGGCCGGCGCGCCGGCGCTGAATGCCTTCATGGCGCTCGGCCCGGCCGCGTGGTCGGCGCTGCGGCTGGCGCTGTCGCGCGCCCTGCGCGAGGGCTCCGCGCTGGCCGACCGGCTGCGCCGCCTGCCTGGTGCCGCAGGCGGACGCGGAGTACGCGCTGCCGGCGCGCATCGGCGACTACACCGACTTCTACACCTCGATCCACCACGCCACCAGCGTCGGCCGGCTGTTCCGTCCCGACAACCCGCTGCTGCCCAACTACAAGTGGGTGCCGATCGGCTATCACGGCCGCGCCTCCTCGATCGTCGTGTCGCGGCCAGCAGTTCCCGCGTCCGCTCGGCCAGATCCTGCCTGCCGGCGCCCAGGCCCCGGTGTTCGGGCCGAGCAGGCGCCTGGACTACGAGCTGGAACTGGGCGTCTTCATCGGCGCCGGCAACGCGCTCGGCGAGCCGCATCCCGATCGCCGAGGCGGAGGCGCACGTGTTCGGCCTGTGCCTGCTCAACGACTGGTCGGCGCGCGACATCCAGGCCTGGGAGTACCAGCCGCTGGGTCCGTTCCTGGCGAAGAACTTCGCCACCACGATCTCGCCCTGGATCGTGACCCTGGAGGCGCTCGCGCCGTACCGCGCGGCATGCGACGCGGCCGGCGGACGACCCGCCGCCGCTGCCCTATCTGGAGTCGACGGACAACCGCGCCGCCGGCGCCTTCGACATCCGGCTCGAAGTGTGGATCGAGACGGCGCAGATGCGTGCCGCCGGCCTGCCGCCGGCCCCCCTGTCGCCAGACCAGCTTCAGGCATGCCTACTGGACCATCGCCCAGATGGTGACCCACCACACCGTGAACGGCTGCAACCTGCAGCCCGGCGACCTGCTGGGCAGCGGCACCCAGTCCGGGCCGACGCCGCAGGAGGCGGGTTCGCTGCTCGAACTCACCGCCGGCGGCAGGCAGCCGCTGCAACTGCCGGACGGCGAATCGCGCACCTTCCTCGAAGACGGCGACGCGATCGTCATGCGCGGCTGGTGCGAGAAGCCGGGTGCGGCGCGCATCGGCTTCGGCGAGGTGGCGGGCCGCGTGCTCCCTGCGCTGCCGTGAGCGGGACGGCGATTGCGGTGCGCGCAGCCCGGCGCCCGATAGACGAGGAATGGAAATGAGCGACACCCCGCTGTGGACCCCGACCCCGGCCCAGGTGGCACAGGCCAATCTCAGCCGCTTCATGCGCTTTGCCGGCGAGCGCCACGACCGCAAGTTCGACGACTACGCCGCGCTCTACGACTGGTCGGTGCGCGAGAGCGAGCGCTTCTGGACCGCGGTCTGGGACTTCTGCGAAGTGCGGGCCGCGGCGCGGGGCGAGGTCGTGCTCGCCGACGGCGACCGGATGCCCGGCGCCCGCTGGTTCCCGCAGGCGCGGCTGAACTACGCCGAGAACCTGCTGCGCCACTGCCCGCCGGCGACGCGCCGACGCTCTCGTGTTCTGGGGCGAGGACAAGCTCAGGCGCCGCGTCAGCCGCGGCGAACTGCTGGCCCAGGTCTCGCGCTGCGCCCAGGCGCTGCGCGCGTCGGGCGTGGGGCAGGGCGACCGCGTGGCCGGCTATCTGCCGAACCTGCCCGAGGCCATCATCGCCATGCTCGCCACCGCCAGCCTCGGCGCGATCTGGTCGTCCGGCTCGCCGGACTTCGGCGTGCAGGGCGTGCTGGACCGCTTCGGCCAGATCGCGCCCAAGGTGCTGGTCGTGCGCCGACGGCTATTTCTACGACGGCAAGCCGATCGACTCGCCTCGATCGCGTCGCGCGAAATCGTCGCCGCGATGCCGAGCGTGGAGCGCGTGGTGGTGGTCGATTGCACCGGCAGCGATTCGCGACCTCTCCGCGATCCGCGGCGCGTCAGCGCTGGACCGACTTCCTCGCGCCCTTCGCGGCGGCGCGAGCTCGAGTTCGCGCAGCTGCCCTTCGATCATCCGCTGTACATCCTGTATTCCTCGGGCACCACCGGCGTGCCCAAGTGCATCGTGCACGGCGCCGGCGGCACGCTGCTGCAGCACCTGAAGGAGCACCTGCTGCACACCGACGTGAAGCCCGGCGACCGCGCTGTTCTACTTCACCACCTGCGGCTGGATGATGTGGAACTGGCTGGTGTCCGGGCTGGCCGTCCGGCGCCACGCTGCTGCTCTACGACGGCTCGCCCTTCGTCGGCAAGGCGGCGCATCCTGTTCGACTACGCCGAGGCCGAGGGCATGACCCATCTTCGGCACCTCCGCCAAGTTCATCGATGCGCTGGCCAAGGCCGGCCTCAAGCCGCGCGAGCACCACCGGCTGGACGCGCTGCGCGCCATGCTGTCCACCGGCTCCCCGCTGGCGCCCGAGAGCTTCGACTACGTCTACCGCGACATCAAGCACGACGTCTGCCTGTCCTCGATCTCCGGCGGCACCGACATCGTCTCCTGCTTCGTCGCTGGGCAGCCCGATCCTGCCGGTGTGGCGCGGCGAGATCCAGTGCCGCGGCCTCGGGCATGGCGGTCGAGGTCTTCGACGACGCGGGCCAGCCGGTGCGCGGCGCAGAAGGGCGAACTGGTGTGCACCAAGCCGTTCCCGTCGATGCCGATCGGCTTCTGGAACGATCCCGACGGCGCCAAGTACCGCGCCGCCTACTTCGAGCGCTTTCCCGGCGTCTGGTGCCACGGCGACTTCGTGCGAGCTGACCGCGCACGACGGCATGATCATCCACGGCCGCTCCGACGCGGTGCTCAATCCCGGCGGCGTGCGCATCGGCACCGCCGAGATCTACCGCCAGGTGGAGCAGCTGCCCGAGGTGGTCGAGAGTCGCTGGTCATCGGCCAGGACTGGGCAGAGCGACGTGCGCGTCGTGCTGTTCGTGCAGCTGCGCGAAGGCCTGACGCTCGACGACGCGCTGAGCGAACCGCATCAAGCGCCAGATCCGCGACAACACCACGCCGCGCCACGTGCCGGCGAAGATCGTGCAGGTGGCCGACATTCCGCGCACCAAGAGCGGCAAGATCGTCGAACTGGCGGTGCGCAATGTCGTGCACGGCCGGCCGGTGAAGAACGTCGAAGCGCTGGCCAATCCGGAGGCGCTCGGCGAGTTCAGGGATCGCAGCGAACTCCAGTCCTGAAAGCGCGGGCCGCGGGGCCCTCGATCCGGCGCGCGGCCAGCGTCTCGCGAGCCTGGCGCGCCTCTTCGATTTCGCTACTCCAGATGGCGCATCACGGCCGAGTCCCAGTGTCGCATCGACGGGGTTGATGTCATGAGGGTCCCGGGTACCGTCGCCGCCCGGAAGTCGATCGTCCTACGGACTGACCCAGCCTGCGGCCCGGCTTCCCATATTCCTCATGACGTTGCGCGCCCGTCGCAGCGTCCAAGGCCCGGCACGCCTCGCTGCTTCGGCTGCGTCGAAGTCGGTGCCGGCAACCGGATCGATCGTCACCCGCACCAGGCGGGCGTCCTCCGGATGGGGCTCGCTGCCGAACCCGGCGCGGTGGGCCAGGTGAAGCATCGGCTCGTTGTCGTGCAGGACGTCGCCGAACAGATGGCGGATACCGGCGCTGCGGGCGGCGTCCAGCAGGCTTTCGAGGAGGCGCGCGCCGATGCCCTGTCCCTGCCAGTCGTCCGCCACGGCGAGGGCGAATTCGGCGCCGGGGGCGTCGTCTGTGCAGGCGTAGCGCGCTTCGCCGATCAGGATCGCCTCGCCGCCGGCGATGACCTCCGCCACCAGCGCCAGGTGGTGGCGGTAATCGACCTGGGTCAGACGCTCCAGCGTCGACGGCGCGAGTTCGTTGAGCGCGCCGAGGAAGCGGCGGCGCCGCGACTCGCGGGACAGGCGGCGCACGAAGGCCTGGGACGGTTCCGCGTCCTGGGGCAGGATCGGACGCACGGTGACGCGATGTCCGTCGCGCGCGTGCCAGACGTCGATCAACTGCGTCGGGTAGTGGTGGATGGAGTAGGTCATCATGCCCGCGCTCCATGCCAGCCCGAATTCAGCCGGGAGCGCAGAGCTTGCCAGCCCCGGCGCAGCGCCGACGCGGTTTCATCGATCAGGTAGCGCAGCGTCGCCGCGCGCAGTTGGCGCGCTTCCCGCTCGACCTGTTCGAGCGAAATGCGGTCCGCATGCGCCGGGTCTTGCCAGTGCGGGGCGCGGGGCAGGGCGGCGGCGACGCGGTCGATGGCCCCGGACAAGCCCGTGTCCCCACCGTCCCGATCCCACGCTTCGACGCCGCTGCCGTCCAGAATGACGACGGCGGCGGTGGTCCCGATCGCCTGCAGGACGGCGTCGCCGGGATGGTCGAGGGTGAAGCTCTGTCCGGTCGTGAGAAACACATCCCGGGCGTCGCCATGCTGGGTCAGCCAAACCTGGCCGCTGGCGCAGAGCACGGTGCGTCCCCGGGCGTGGGGGATGCGCAGCGTGGCGTTGCGTCCGATCAGCGTTACGGTGCGATGCAGATCCGTGTCCATGGTGCCTCCTTGACCCATGCGGAGCCGGCATGTATAAGCGTCCCGAACCGGCTCTCTTTCTTCTCCCTGTGCTGCGCATTCTTGGCAAGGCAAGGGATTTCGACAAACGGAATGTGAGAACGCAATGCATGCGTAAACGGAATGAGTAACCGGCGCTTCGACGTACCGCCCCTGGATCTGCTGCCGGCCTTCGAGGCGGCGGCGCGCACGCTCTCCTTCACCAAGGCGGCGGAGGAACTGTTTCTCACCCAGTCCGCCGTCAGCCGCCAGATCAAGGCGCTGGAGGAAGACCTGGGCTGCGCGCTGTTCGAGCGCAGGACGCGCGCGCTGCTGCTGACCGAGGCCGGTCAGGATCTCCACCGCGTGACGGCGGATGTGCTCGAACGCCTGCACCAGGCGGTGGGCAGGTTGCGGGGCGATCGCTCGGCGCACATCGTCACGCTGACGACGACCCCCGGCTTCGCTTCCTTGTGGCTGATTCCCAGGCTGCAGCGGCTGATCGCGCTCCATCCCGAGATCGACGTGCGCATCGCGGCGACGAACGATGTCGTGAATCTGGAGCGCGGCCTGATCGACGTCGCCATCCGCTACGCTGCGCCCGCGGCGGCGCCGCCGGGGTCGGTCAGCCTGTTCGGCGAGGAAGTGTTTCCGGTGTGCGCTCCGGCGCTGATGCGGGATCCGTCACGCCCGTTGGAGTCGCCGCGCGACCTGCAGCGCCATGTCCTGCTGCACCTCGATTACCCGGCGGGGCGCGGCTCCTGGCTCGACTGGGGAACCTGGCTCACGGCGCTCGGCGTGGCGGATCTCAAGCCGGCCGCCGCCCTGCATTTCACCCAGTACGATCAGATGATCCAGGCGGCGATCGCCGGCCAGGGGGTGGCGCTCGGCCGCAGCCCGCTGGTGGGGCATCTCGTTCGGGACGGGACGCTGGCGGCACCCTTTGACATGAGCGAAGCGGTGCCGCGCGCCTATTTCCTGGTCGTGTCGGCGCTCGCCGCCGGCAAGCCCCAGGTGAAGGCCTTCGCGGCGTGGCTGCGGGAGGAAGCGGCGCGCGACGCCCTGCCCGGCGCGGCGGGTTAGTAGGGCGGGCCGTGCCCGCCAGGGTTGAACGGCGGCCGCGGGCCGCCCTACGGCTGCCGCGCTGCAGGTGCCGTGCGTAGCGTTGGTGGCTGTCGCGGCTGCCGGGGGCGCAGCAATGCGTAGGGCGGGCCGTGCCCGCCAGGTTTGAGCGGCGGCCACGGGCCGCCCTACAGGTGCCGCGCGTAGGGCGGGCCGCGCCCGCCGATCGTGGAATGGCGCGCACGGCGCGCCCTGCGGGAAAGCGGCGGGCCCAGCCTCAGACGTGGTCCCCGCGGATGTAGTGCTCGAGCTGATCGATGATGAATTTCTGCTCGGAGATGATGTCCTTGACCAGGTCGCCGATGGAGACGATGCCCGCCACCCTGCCGTCGTCGCCGATCACCGGCAGGTGGCGCAGACGGTTGTCCGTCATCAGCGCCATGCATTCCTCGTTGGTCTGATCGGGACGCACGTACATGACGGGCGTCGTCATGATGTCGCGCGCCACCGTTTCCTTCGACGAGCGTCCCAGCAGCACGATCTTGCGCGCATAGTCGCGCTCGCTGATGATGCCGACGATCTTCTCGTTTTCGGTCACCAGCAACGCGCCGATGTTCTTCGACGCCATCAGTTGGACGGCGTCATACACCGAGGCATCGGGGGCGATGGCATAGAGGGTCTGGTCGGGTTTCGACTTCAGGATCTGAGCTGCGGTCTTCATGATCAATTCTCGCTGCAGAGGGTTCGAAGGAGGGTTGCGTGCCCGGTCATGCCGACCCGCAGCGCCCGACATCGTAATGCACGCGCCGCCCCGCGGCACGAAAAAGCGACATCGACGCGCGCAGGGGTATTCTCATCGTAGTATTCGCGCCGCGGAAAGTCAGTTCCCCGGCAACAAGGCCGCATCCGCGGCGCCGGGTGCGGCATAGTACGCGGCAACATGCTCCTGCGCATCGCCTCCATCCTCTTCCCCATCTTCGCCATCGTCGCGGCGGGCTACCTCTACGGGCTGCGCCATCGTCCCGAGATGGCGGTGGCCAACCGCCTCAACATGGATGTCTTCGTGCCGGCGCTGATCTTCGCCACCATGGCCGGCAAGTCCTTCGATCTGGCCGCCTTCGGCGGCCTCGCCTTCGCCGGGCTGCTGGTCCTGCTGGGCACCGGCCTGCTCGCCTGGCCGGTCGCCCGCTGGCTGAAGGTGGAGATCAAGACCTTCGTCCCGCCCATGATGTTCAACAACGCCGGCAACATCGGCCTGCCGCTGGCGCTGCTGGCCTGGGGCGAAGACGCGCTGCCGGCGGCGGTGGTGCTGTTCGCCGTGGGGACCGGCCTCCATTTCTCCCTCGGCGCGCGCATGCTCGATCCCGGGGCGCGGCTGCTGCAACTGTGGCGGATTCCGGTGGTCGCGGCGGCGCTGGCGGGCGTCGCCGTGGCCCTCATCAAGATTCCCGTATGGGCGCCGGCGCTGATGGCGATCCGAATGGTGGGGGACATCTCCATCCCGCTGCTGCTGTTCGCCCTGGGCGTGCGCCTGACCGAGGTTTCGTTCCGCGACTGGAAGGTGGCCATGGCGGGAGCCGTGCTCCGTCCCGTGGCCGGCATGGCGCTGGCATGGCTGCTGGCGAAGGCGCTGGCGCTGCCGCCGCAGCAGGCCGCCATGCTCCTGGTGTTCGGCGCCCTGCCGCCGGCGGTGCTGAATTTCCTCTTCGCCGAGCGCTACCGGCAGGAACCGGAGCGCGTCGCCTCCATCGTGCTCATCGGCAATCTCGCGGCACTGGTGTTTCTGCCTCTGGCTCTGGCGCTGGTGCTGGAGTGAGAGCTTGTGAATAAATCTACTGCGCGTCCCGATGGCTGCGTTGCGCGGTGCTCGCTCCTCGCCTATCTATCTGATATGTCTCGTCGCTGCGCTCCGTGCGCCTTGCCTCGGGCCGCTCGCTACGATTTCTTCACAAACTCTGAGCAATCCAACCCCGCGCGCGGAGCCTGCTTTTCCCGCAGGCGGGCCGGCCCGTCATTCCATCCGGATCGAGCGCACCGCGAGGGCGAAGGGCCCGGCCTGCCGCTCGGCGATCATGAGGCCGATCTGGCGCAAGCGGGCGGGGTCCAGCGGCGGCGCGCCGGGCACGCTGCGGCCGCGGAAGCTGGGCCGGAAGGCGGACAGCGGCAGCCGCATCAGCGTCCAGACGCCGGCCTGCGGCTCGAAGACGGCCTGGTAGTTCACGCCGTCGAAGGCGTCGTCGGTGCGCAGGTTGAGCTTGTAACGCTTGCCGTCGCCGCGCACCTCGATGACGCAGGCGGCGGCCCCCGCCGCGGCGAGATCCAGCGGGCGCGAGCGGACGGAGGCGAAGCCGCCGTTGTTTTCCAGCGAGACCTCGCCCTCGAACACGGCGTGGCCGTCCGGGTCTTGGCGCATCCGGCTGCGGGAGACGCCGCCCATGACGCGGTCGTCCACGGCGGACCAGTCGGCGACGGACGCGGTGGATTCGAAGCGGAACAGTTCGCGGGGCATGGCGCCATTGTCCGCGGCCATCGCCGCGGCGGCAAACACCGCCAAATACAGCGCCGCGAGCGGCAGGCTCGCGAAATGCCTCAAGGCGCGCTGCGCACCGGGATCAGCGGGCCGGGCGCGGGCCACACGCCGCGCTCCAGCGCCCGTGCGCCCTCGAACACCAGCCAGCTCTGGCTGCCGTAGTGCGGCAGCGGGCGCAGCAGCGCGCGCAGCGATTCGGCGTCCCGGGCCGAGACCACGGCCAGCGGCGCGCCGGCCTCGCCCATGACGGTCCACACCTGGGCGCTGCCGCGCCCGGCCAGGCTGGCGGGGCGGGGCGGCAGGCCGGCGCGGGCCAGCGCCGCATCCACGTCGGCGTGCAGGCCGGCCAGCAGCACCGGCTCGCCGCCCTGGTTCATCTCGTCCGGAGCAATGGTTTGCGGCGGGATCTCGAACAGGCGCTGTGCCAATGACGCGGCTGCCTCGCGCACGTCGGGGGCGGCGGAGGCCTGCGCCAGCCGCGGTGCCCGGGCGATGATCCACTGACGCAGGATGGGCGGCAGCTGCTCCCGGCCGAGCACGCGCCAGACGTGCAGTTCCGGGTCCAGGCGCACGCCTTCGGGCACCGCGTCCACCTCCAGCGTCACCGCCTGGCGCTGCTGCTGCGACGTCGATCCAGTGCGTCTGCGCGCGGTCCGCGAACTCGACCCGCAGCGGCAGGCGCAGCGCGTAGGCGGGCGCGCTCTGCTCCACGGCCAGCGTCAGGCGGGTTCTGCCGGCCTCCCGGCTGGCGTCGGCGCCGGCGATCTTCACCGCCGGGCCGCCGGCACGCATCAGCCACTGCTCGAAGAAGGCATCGAGCGGCCTGCCGGAGGCGCGCTCGAAGGCCGCCCGCAGGTCGCTCCAGGAGGCGGTGCGGAAGCGCTGCTCCTGCCAGAAGGCGCGGATGCCGCTGCCGGAAGGCGTCCTCGCCGATGGCATCGCGCAGCATGACGAACAGCATCGCCGACTTGCCGTAGCCGACCGCCGCCGCGGCGCCGTGGGTGCGCGAGCGGAAGTCCGCCAGCGACTGCTGGCTGCGCCGGCCGGCACGGCGGCGAAGTCGCGCAGCCAGCCCAGCCGCATCTCGCGCGCCGCCGCGGCCGACTCGCCCTCCTTGTAGGCGTAGTCGGCCATGAAGGTGGTCAGCCCCTCCGACCAGTTGCCCTGGGCATAGTCGACGTACACGCCGTTGCCCCACCAGTTGTGCAGCACCTCGTGGCCGAGCGAGGTGGCGCGGATGAAGGGCAGCTTCAGCACGTCGGCACCGAGGTAGGTCAGCGTGGGCATGCCGAAACCGGTCGGCAGCGGGCTCGCCACCACCGAGAACTCGGTGAAGGGATAGGCGCCGATCTCCTCGCCATAGCGTTCGAGGTAGCGCCGCGTGTCGTCCAGGTAGCCGTCCGCCAGGCCGGGAATGGCATCCAGATCGCGGAAGAAATAGGTGCGCAGGCGCAGCGGCCCGCCGGTCGACCGCGGCATCGTCTTCTCGCGCACGACCCAGGGGCCGGCCATGAGGTCGATGCCGTCGGCAGGCTGGGCGAATTCGAAGCGCGCCCGGTAGCGGCCCGCGCCGTCCGCGGGCATCTCCTCGGACTGCAAGCGGCCGGGCACCAGGGCCCGCTGGTCGCCCGGCACCGACAGCGTCACCCGGTAGGCGAACAGCGCCGCCGGCCGCGGGTACCAGGCGCCGCCCGCCGGCAGGAAGCTGCCCTCCGGCGCGGCCATGGGCGGCAGGCCCTGCAGCACGTCGCGATGATCGAGCTTGCGGTCGAGCGCGGGCAGGGTGCCGGCGTATTCGAGCCGCAGCCGGTCCGCGCCCGCCGGCAGCGCCACGCGCCACCTGCGGACCGCGCCGTCACGCCCCGCCGCGACGACCCGCAGCGGCTTGCCGCCGGCCGAGGCAGCGCTCACTTCCAGCGTTTCGTGCAGCTCGAAGCGGAAGTCGCGCGACGCCGGGACGAGGTCGGCGCGCGCCGTGAGGCGGCGCGTGCCGGGGTCCAGATCGACCTCCAGTTCCAACTGTGGCGCGCCGGCCCGGGCCGGCGCACCGGCCAGGACGGCGAGCGATCGCCAGCAGGGCGAAGACGGCCCGCGCCGCCAAGCTCATCCTCATGGTTCGGCGGGGAACTTGACGACGATGTCGAGCGTCTCGTCGCCCCGCTTCACCCGCAGCGGCAGCCAGGTGCCGGCGGGCTGCTGGCGCACCGAGGCGATCACCGGCGTCACCTTCGTTGCCGGCAGGCCGGCCAACTCCACCAGGCGATCGCCGGTCTTCAGTCCCGTTTTGCTCGGCCAGGCTGCCGGCCGTGACTTCCGCGATGCGCACGCCGCCGCCCTCTTCTTCCAGGCGCACGCCCAGCCGCGGCGGCTCCGGCTTCGCCGCGGCCTGCGCCGGCAGCGCGAATACGGCGTCCGCCAGACCGGGGCGGATCTCCTTGCAGTCGAAGTCGGCGGGCAGGGGCAGCAGGGTGCCGATGCTGCTTCACGCCGAGGTCGCGCAACTGGTGCGGCACGCCATGGCCGAAGCGGATGTGGCCGCTGCCCATGATGCCGACGACCAGGGGCTTCTCGGCTGCCGCTCCCGGAACCACGTACTGCGCCAGGGCCTCCGCCATGGCGCGGTCCCAGGTGGTCTGCGACTCGACGAAGTAGCGGAAGGCGGCGTCGGTTTTCGCCGCCTTCGTGCCGTCCTTGCTGCGCCGGGCGGCGTGCTCGCGATAGATGTCGAAGAGGAACTCGCGGTAGGCCTCGCGCCGGCGCGGCGGCGCGGCCCACGCCTTCGCGCTCCGCCGGCGGGACCGCGTCCCAGCCCTTCTCGGTGATGGCCTGGGTGAGCTTCTGCGTCGATGTTCAGCGCCACCATGCGGAATGCGGTTGATGCGCGCGAACTGGAACAGCGGCAGATACAGGTCGGCCGGCATGCTCCACACCTTGTCCCACTCGGACTGCTCCAGAAACTGCCGGACCGTGAGTTCGCCCGCCACCCAGCGGTCCAGCGCCGGCTGCACGCGGCGCGGGAACATCTCGAAGCCGATCACCATGTTCGGCCGCTGGGCGTGCAGCGCGGCGAGCGCCTGCACCTGCCAGCGGTGGTGGTCGTCCTCGTCGTGGTGCTCGCCCAGCAATACGACGTCGCGCTTCGCCATCTCCGCCAGCAGGGCCGGGGCGCCGGTGGCGCGCGGCCGCTCGCCGTCGAGGCCGGTCCAGGCGGCGGGAGTGAGGCAGGCCGGACCTGCGGGCGCGGTATGGCCTTCGTGGGCGGCGGCGGTGCCGCCGAAAGCGGACACGCCGAGGGCGAGGGCTGCAGCGAGCAGCCGGAAACGGGTCGATTTCATGGTTTTGGAGGTGAGCGGGTGATTCCGTCAGATTGCATCGCCCGCCGCGAGTTCCGGGGGAGGGAAAGCGGCCCTGCGCCGGCGCTTCAATGCATTTTGCCGTTGACCCGCGGCCGGACGAGGAAAGGAATATAGCGCACGGCCAGGATGGAAAAGCCCACGGACCAGCAGGCTGCCGCTAGAGCTATCCACAGCGCGTAGGCGGCGGCATGGATCTGAGGGGCGACGATGCGCAGCACGAAACCGAGCATCATGACCCACAGGACCGTCTTGTCGACCCGGTCGAACACGACCTTCCGTCCCGTGTGACCCTTGGTGATGCGGATCAGCATCGCCGGAATGATCAGTCCCATCGCGCCGAAGGTGAACACATGGACCGGGACGGTGCCGACCCATTCGGGACGAGCGATCACATCGCCGAACATGAGCGCCAATTGAATGACGATGGCAAGATAGCCGAGATACATGATGCCGATGTCGAGCCGCCGCATGGCCAGATGCGGTTTCCAGAAGGCGAAGCGGAACGCCAGCAGCAGGGCGAGCGCGAGGGCGATCCACCCGGACAGGGCGCGCGGCAGCAGGCTCTCGAACACGAGGACCAGGCCGAGCCCCTTGATCGCCAGATCCAGCGCGGCATGGCGCAGGATCGACACTTGGAACACGCCCTTCATGAACTGGGTCAGGGTCCGCTCCAGCATGACCAGGAAGGCCATGCGGAACAGGCCGATCGCCATGCTCCAGCCGATCTGCATGTGGTCGGGGCTCAGCATCAGCGCTTTCGCCGCCAGGAAGGCGGGCAGGACGAGCAGGAAGAAATAGTTGTCGCGGTAGCTGTCGCCCTTGCGATGCCGGATCAGGGTCCACAGCAGCATGGCGACGATGGACATCAGGAAAAGATTGTTGGACAGGCGGAACAGGGCAGGCGGCCAGGCGCCTTCGAACCACATGCCCGCCCGTTCGAAGAGCCAGGCAGCCGCCAGAAACATGAGGGCCTCGCCGTGATAGCCGCGAACCTGGACCCAGTTCTTGGTTGCCGTCAGCAGGAAGCCGCCGAGCACCGCCCAGCCGAAGCCGAAGAACATCTCATGGGCGTGCCACTGGACGAGGGAGAACGACAGCGGCGGCGCGGCGATGGCGCCCGTGTACAGCAGGGCCCACAGCACCGGCAGCGCCAGCCCGGAGAGGCAGGCGAGGGCGAAGAAGGGGCGAAAGCCGACCAGCCACAGCGGATGGGCCGAGAGTTGCATGTCGTTTCCGGTTGTTGCTGCGCTTGCTCATCGAGTCCCCGGCGACGGCGGCGGACATGTTGATTGGGTTTCCGGCCGATCCTCGGGCGCATCGTCGTCGGCGCTCCGCGAACTGCCCTCGGCCGCAGGCACGGGCGTCGCCGTCGCTTCCGTCTCGCCGAACCAGCCGGGGAACTCGTGGGCGTAGCACGGGGGCGAAGAGTATACCGCCGCGGCAGCGGTTTTCGGCTTATCGCAATCCTGCACCACGGGGCTTCGCACCGGTCATGGAACGGCGCGCACCACGAACACGGCGGGATCCTCGCCGTGTTCGATCAGGACGCGGCGCACCCGCTCCTGCCACATCGCGCCGAAGCGCAGCGCCTCTTCCGGGCCGGCCTGCCCGGTCAGGCAGCGCTGCAGCAGCGCGGGCATTGCCGGATCGCCCGGTACCAGGCGGACATGGGCCGCGGCGTTGACCCGCGCGCCGGTGTCCATGCGCGTGAAGCGGATTTCGAGCGGCACGTCGGCATTGAAGACCAGGAGATTGCGCCGGTCGAAGCGTCCGCCCAGGCCCTTGAAGCCGGTATCGCCCGCGGCGCCGGTGAGCAGGGAGATCACGTTGGCGATGACGCCGACGACGCCGGCGCTGCGGTCTTCGCGGAATTCGACGCGGATCGCGCCGCGCTGCGGCAGATCGCTGCCGTACAGGGCGCGCAGAGCGTGGCGCGTCAATCCGTAGGCGCTGGCCACGGTCGGGCAGGAATGTCCGGCGAGCTTGACCGCGTCGCCGTAGCCGTACTCGATCACGCCGTCCTCGGCTGCGCCGAGGAACTGCGCCAGCGGATCGTGCATCCTCAGGCGCGGAACGGCGTCAAAGAATTCGGGATGCGGCATCCCATTCTCCCAAGCTCCGGCCGGCGTGCCGAGGGTCGAGGTCCGGGTGCTGCCTCAACCCGTGCTCCAGGCGCGCGGCCGCTTCATGCCGGCGATGCGGCACGCCTGTTTGACGTAACCGTAGGGGAACAGTTCGAACAGCTTGTTGCGTGAAGCCCCACCCATACGGTCCGACAGATGCCTGATGACGAAGCGAGCATCCGGTGCGACCTGATGCTCCTGATAGTAGTCTCGCATGAAACGAATCACGTCCCAGTGCTCCTGCGTCAACTGGATGCTCTCCTGGCGGGCGAAGGACTGCGCCTGTTCCTCGTTCCACTCCAGCGGTTCCACCAGATAGCCCTCGTCGTCGATCGTCGGTGCTTTCAGCTTTGCTTCCATCCGTCTCCTCCAGAAAAAAGTCTTGGGAATCGAACCACGGTTCCGCCATGGTATATCACGGCATGATATAAAAGCAATATGCTATTTTGGCGGGGACGCTCAGAACGAATGCGACCCGCACCATGACGAAAGCGCCACTCGGCAAGAAGGAATTCGAGACCCTCTCCCGGTTCCGATACCAATTGCGACGCTTCCTGCGATTCAGCGAGCAGGCGACGCGCGCCCACGGCGTCACCCCGCTGCAGTATCTGCTGCTGCTGCATATCAAGGGCTATCCGGAAAGGGATTGGGCGACGATCGGCGAACTGGCCGAGAAACTCCAATCCCAGCATCATGGAGTGGTCGCACTGGTGACCCGCTGCGAGGCTCTGGGCTGGGTGTACCGGCAGCAGAGCCAGTCCGACCGGCGCGGAGTGGAAGTCCATCTGACGGACAAGGGCGAGAAGGTGGTCGAGAAGCTCGCACGGCTGCACCGCGATGAACTGGTGAAACTGGAAGGCATCTTCCGGGTGCCCCAGGTGGGGGATCTGCTGGCGGAATGATTTGCCCGGCATTAGCGGGCGGGAAGTCCTCCGACGGGCCGCTGGAATGGCGGATAATTCCCCGTCGAGGCGGACGCATGCTGCGCCCCCCGCACGCCGGACTTGTCCTGGAGAACCGCGATGGCGAACGACAAAGACCGCATCACCCGCTTCGATCGACTGCTCAAACCGTACCGCATCACGCGGGGCAAGGGCTTCCGGCTCGCCGACATCGACCCCGCAGATACCCACAGGCTGAAGTCGGAGGACAAGGACGAAGCGAAGGAATGGCTGGAGCGGGGCGTCGAGTGGCTGGCGGAGGAGCAGGACAAGCTCTATGCGCAGGACCGCTGGGCGGTGCTGCTGGTGTTCCAGGCGATGGATGCCGCCGGCAAGGACGGCACCATCAAGCACGTGATGTCCGGCGTCAATCCCCAGGGCTGCCAGGTGTTCTCCTTCAAGCAGCCGTCGGCCGAGGAACTCGATCACGATTTCCTGTGGCGCGCCGCCAAATGCCTGCCCGAGCGGGGGCGCATCGGCATCTTCAACCGCTCGTACTACGAGGAAGTGCTGGTGGTGCGGGTGCACCAGGAATTCCTGCAGGCGCAGAAGCTGCCGCCCGGGCTCGCCGGTCGCCATATCTGGAAGGATCGTCTGGAGGATATCGCCGCCTACGAACGCTACCTGGCGCGCAACGGGATCGCGATCGTCAAGTTCTTCCTCCACGTCTCGCGCGAGGAGCAGAAGAACCGCTTCATGGAACGGCTCGACGAGCCCGAGAAGAACTGGAAATTCTCCGCCGCCGACGTGGGCGAGCGCGGCCATTGGGACGCCTATATGAAGGCCTACGAGGATGCGATCCGTGCCACCGCGGCCGAGCACGCGCCGTGGTATGTCGTGCCGGCCGACAACAAGTGGTTCACGCGCCTGGTGGTGGCGGCGGCGATCGCCGAGACCCTGGAGGGACTCGACCTGGCCTATCCGGTGGTCGATGAGGCCAAGAAGAAGGAACTGGCCGCGGCGCGGGAAGCGCTGCTGAAGGAGTAGTGCGCCCCGCCCGGCCGGCGCGCGTCAAAGCCCGCCGCCCCAGCGGTGCTGCCAGGCGATCCCGAGCAGGTCGAAGTTGTTTCCGGTTCGGGCGGACACGCCGCTGCTGGCGTAGAGCTTGATCGAGTTGTGCAGGTCCACGGGAAACGCGAGGGTGCCTCCCAGGCGCCAGTTTTGCTGCAGGTCGTTGCCCTGCGTGCCGCCGAGAGTCGTGCGGCCGCCGCTGAAGTAGGTGGCGTCGAGCGAGCCCCAGATGCCGCCGCGAAAACTGTAGATGGCATGTCCCTGCAGGGAATAGATCGGATCCTGCGCGCGCGTGCTGCCACCGAAGAAGTCTTCGTTGTCGGTGTACAGGGTTGCCGCCGCCGCGACCTCCAGCGTCCACGGACCCACGGTCTTGGACACGCCCAGTTCGGGCTTGAAGGACCAGCGGTTGGTTCCGATGTTGACCAGGCGGCTCGGGTCGTACTGGCCCCAGGGCACCGAAATCTGCAGGCTGGCGCCGACGATCAGGTCCTGCTGGTAGGCCGCGAACTCCTTGAAAGTCAGCGCGGGAGCCCCGTACAGATTGACCGAAAACCGGAATCTTGGGTCGCCGAAACCGTCGACCTCCCGCTGCACCGGCGCGCCGGCGAACTGCGCCGATCCCGACAGCCGGGTGTAGGGCACGATCGCATCGAACTTGCCGGACATGCCCCACAGATCGAGCACGCGTGCATAGGCGAGGACGGCGCTGGAGGTCCGCAGGTTCGCGTCCGTGAGCGGCGAAGCGGGGTCGGATGAGAGAGCGCCCTGCGTGTAGGCGTAGCCGGCGATCAGGAAATTGACGCCGACCGGCGCGTTGGAATAGGCACGCGGCTCGATGTCCTGGGCGCGCGCGCCGCAGGCCACGGCAAGCAGCAGGCACGCCGCGAGCGCCGCGACGGCCCGCGCAGGCAACGGAATGCTTCGCGCGGCCACCGCCCTATTCTCCGGACGGGCGCGCAATTGTGTCCCGGGACGCACGCAGACTGTCCACGAGGATGTACAGGCTGATCAGCAGCACCCAGAGAGGGAAGACGAGCAAAGCCCACTCCACGTAGCGGTTGGCGAAGAGCAGGACCAATGCCGCGGCATAGCCGAGGAAGGCGATCCAGTGGGGGACGAAGCGGGTGCGCAGCGCGAGGGTGCAGGTGACGATCGTGAATACCGCCGCCATCTTGATCGCATAGACGTTCATGGCTTCGTAGGCGACGGCTCGTGCGACGGAGAACGTGACCGACCCGACCAGCCGCTCGTCGCCGACGGCATGCGCGATGAGGATGCCGCCGACGAACGAGGCGGAGACGAACAGCATCGCCAGGAACAGGAGCCCGCTGCCCATAAACACGGTGGCGAAGAAGCGGTCCTCCCGCGCGCCGAGGCGATCGCGCAGGACGCCCATGAACCAGAGGAAGGCAATGCCGGCAAACGACACCAGGTTGAGCCCCAGCCCGACGGTACTCGATCTGGCGCGCAACCAGGCTCCGACCTCGAGGGGATCCGCCGGAACCGAATGCCGGAAGAGGAGGAAGGCCGTAATCAGGAGTGCGGAAAACAGGATCCCGGCGATCGCAGCAGCGCGGGGCGCCTTCAGGTGGTGCTCGGTCGAATCGATTCGGTCCATCGGCTCAGATCGGCCCGTCATCGATCTGACTGCTGGCGGTGGTCATCGGCCGGCGCCCACCAGGCACCAATCAACGCAGCAGCGCAGCCAGCACGAGCACGTAGAGCGCTCCGACGGCGAGCTGCGCCACGGTGATCGGCACGCCGTAGCGCATGAACTGCCCGAAGCTCACGCGCTCGCCCCTTCGGGCGCAGATGCCCACGCCGCCACGTTGGCCGAGGCGCCGATCAGCGTCGCGTTGCCGCCCAGCGTGCCGCCGAACATCATGCCGACGAACACCGGCAGGGTGGCGACGGGCCAGTCGGTGAAGCCCGCCGCCAGCGCCAGTTCCGGCACCGCCTCGGCCGCCACCAGGTAGCCCTTGGCCATCACCACCGAGGCGGCGACCACCGGAATATTGGCCAGCACGCTGGACAGGACACCGATGCCTGCCAGCAGGACCAGGGCGACCAGCGTGTATTCGGCGCCGAACCAGCCGTAGAGCTTGAGCGACAGCGCCTTGCAGCAGGCCGGTCTTGGTGAAGCCCTGCATCAGGCACATGATCGCCGCGATGAACACCAGCGTCTTCCAGTCGACCGCGCGCAGCACGTCGTCCACCGGTTCGACCCGTGCGCCGTAGACCACCAACAGGCCGAGCGTGGCCCCGATGATCGCCACCGCCGGCGGCACGAGCTGGATCGGCATCGCCTCGCCGAACAGGAACAGCAGCACCATGACGCGCGAGCACCGCGAGCGCCACCACGGCATAGCCGGCTTGCGCAGCTTCGGCGGCGGCGCCTGGGAGCGGGCAGGACGCGCCGCGTCTTCCACACCTCGGCCATCAGCCAGGGCAGCAGCGGCACGATCGACCACCACCGCGAGCAGGCCGCCGAGGCTGACCTGCCGCAGGTACTGGCCGAAGCGTCATGCCGATGGCGCTGCCGACGAGGAAGGTCGCCGGATCGCCGACCAGCGTCAGCATGCCCGCGGCGTTGCTGACGATCGCCGCCAGGATCATCAGCGGGACGAAACTGCACCTCCAGCGCCTGCGCCACGCGAATGACGACCGGCGCCAGCAGGATCACCGTCGTGGCGTTGGGCAGGACCGCACAGACCAGGGCGACCAGTCGCGACCAGGATCAGCAGGAAGCAGCCGCTTGCCGCTGTCCGCCGGTGGCGCGCAGCAGCGGTCCCCCACGTGCTCGAAGAGGCCCGTCTTCTCGAGCACGTGCGCCACGACCATGCCGCCGAAGAGCAGCGCGAGCGGACCGCCCGCGGACTGCGCCGCGGCGAGAAAGTCCTTCGGGCCCAGGATGCCCATGGCGATCATCAACGCACACGCCGAGCAGCGTCGCCAATGCCATGTCGACGAGATCGAGGGCGATGACGGCGATGACCGTCGCGAAGATCGCCGATGGTGAGATAGATCTGGGTGTCGCTCATGGCGTCTCCGGCGTCAGCGAAGCGGCGGGGCGTACATCAGCCCGCCCTCAGTCCAGAGACGGTTCAGGCCGCGCTCGATCCCAAGCGGGCTGTGGCGGCCGAGGTTGCGCTCGAACATCTCACCGTAGTTGCCCACGGCCGCGATGGCCCGCACCGCCCAGTCGTCGCGTACGTCCCAGCGCCTGGCCGTAGCCGCCCTCGACGCCGGCCAGGCGACGCACGTCCGGGTCGCGCGTCTCCTTGACCGTCTGCTCGACGTTGGCGCGCGTGAGTCCGTACTCCTCCGCGACGATCTGCGCGTAGAGCACCCAGCGCACGAGAGGAACCACTCCTCGTCGCCGCCCAGCACCGCCGGCGCCAGCGGCTCCTTGGAGATGCGTCTCGGGCAGGATGACGTAGGCCTGCGGGCCGCCTGGCGCGCGCAGCCGCGCCGCCGGCGAGCTGCGAGGCATCCGAGGTGTAGGCAGCGCACTTGCCGGCGAACAACGCATCGGCGGCGCCCGCCGCCGAATCGACCACGACCGGTTCGACGGACAGTTGTGCGCAGCGGTCGTAGGCCGCGAGGTGCTGTTCGTGGTCGTGCCTTTCTCGACGCAGATCCTCGTGCCCGCCAGGTCGGCGGCGCTTCGTTGCCGCAGACCCGCAGCCGGCACCATGAACTGCCTGGCCGTCGTAGAAGAGCACCGCCGGGAAACGCACCCGCAGCAGCGCCTCGCGGGGCAGGGTCCAGGTCGTGTTGCGGAGCGAGCAGGTCGATGGTGCGAGACTGCAGGGCGGGAAAGCGGGTCGATGCCTTGAGGGGAACGAACGCGACCTTCTCGCGGATCGCCCAGCACCGCCGCCGCGACGGCGCGACAGAAATCGACGTCGAGACCCGTGCCACCGGCCGGCGGCGTCCGTTGCTCGAGAAGCCCGGCGATCCCCTCGCTCACCCCGCAGCGCAGCCACCCCGCGCGCCTTGACGCCGTCCAGCGTCTGGCCGGCGTGCGCGGCGAACGCGGCTCCCGCCGCAAGCAGCAAACCCGCCAGCCGTCGCGACGTTCGAGCCAAGCCGCCGGTCACGGAAGGCCCGCCCCTAGCTTCCGAATCCGCCGCCCAGCGCCAGGTACGCATTCACGCGCTGCACCCGCTGCTCGCTGCGTACCCGCAGCAGAGACATCTGGCTGGCATACAACGCGAGATTCTGCTGGGTCACCGCCCGCATGTCGCTGGAGCCGACCTTGTAGCGCGTCTCCTCCAGCGTCAGCGCACGCTGGGTTTCCGCCGCCGCCCGCTCCAGGATCGCCTGCCGTTCGCGCGCCGTGAACTCCGAGGAGAGCGCGTTCTCGACCTCGTTGAAGGCGCGCAGGCCGACCTGGGCGTAGGCCGCCACCGCTTCCTTCTGCTGCGCGGTGCGCAGTTCGACCTGGGCTTTCAGCGCGCCGCCCTGGAAGATCGGCATCAGCAGGTTGGCGCCAAAGCCCCAGGCCGGATTGTCGCGATTCTGCAGGACCACCATGTCGCTGGAGATGCTGTTCACGCCGGCGGTGAGACTGATCCGCGGCAGGCGCGCCGCCTTGGCCTCGCCGACCAGGTCGAAGGCGGCGGCGACCCGTCGCTCCGCCGCCACGACATCGGGCCGGCGCTCCAGAAGCTCCGAAGGCAGTCCCGCGGGCACCGGCCCCGGCATCGCCGGAAACTCGGTCGCCACGTCGATCTCGGCCGCCGGATAGCGGCCCAGCAGCACTTCCAGTGCCCGCCGCGCCTGGACATAGGCGAGGTCGATCTGGGCCTTGGAATCGCGCAGCGTCTCCAGGCTGGCCCGCGTCTGGACGGCTTCGCTCTCGCTGGCGACACCGACCTGCACACGCTGCTCGGCCATCTTCACCAGCCGCTCTGCCCCCGAGACGCTATCCGCGGCGAGCCTGCCCTGCTGGCGCGCCTCGATGGCGAGCAGCCAGGCTTTGGTCACCAGCGCAGCGAGGGACTGGCGGGCATACTCGGTGTCGGCCTGGGCCGAGGCATACTGGTCCTCGGCAGCGCGCACGCCGTAGCGCACCCGGCCCCAGACGTCCAGTTCCCAGGAGGCATTCACGAACCATCCATTGAGCGGGTCGGAACCGCCACCGCCATCCTGGGAACTCGTGGCGATGAGATTTACCGCAGGATAGATCTTGCCGCCGGCCACGCGCACCGTGGCGGCTGCCTGTTCGACCCGCGCCGCCGCCACCGCAAGGTCGGCGTTGTACTGCAGCGCCTCGTCGATCAGCTTCGGCAACTGCGGATCTCCGAAGCTCGCCACCCAGCCGGGCTGCACCGGGCTGGCCGCTGCACTCGAAGCCTTCCAGGCCGGCGGCGGATTCAGGTTGGGCAGCGCCTCGGAGCGCAGCTCGGCAGGGCTGGGCGGTGCCTTCAGGGCGCAGCCGCCGAGCGCGAGCGTGGCGGTCAGCGCCGCCGCAACGGCCGCGCCTCGATGGTGAAAAGTCGGCGCGTTCATCAGTGGAGCTTCAGCACGAGGTAGTCGGTGATCGTGCCGATGCGCAGAATCACCATGCGCAAGATGTGGATCGCCGCCGCGTGCTCCGTGTAGATCGCCCCTGCGCCCGCTGCTCCGGCGGGTAGGAACAATTCGCGGTCCTTGTCGGCGACCACGAACTTGACCGGGAAACGACCCGGCACCTGCGGATAGATACCGGTCTGCGGGATCGTGCCCGACTGTGCCACCTGACCCTGGCCCTGTGCCCAGACGATCGAATCGACGCTCGCCTTGATCACGCGGCCCGGATAGTTCTTCAGCGTGAACTCTGCATGGTTGCCGGGCTCCACCAGCGGCAATTCGTTCTGCGCGTACAGCGCAATGACCTGGTATTCCTCCTCGACGAAGCTCATCGCCGGTGCGACAGGAAACGCAGTCACGTAGGATCCTGGCCGCAACTGGACATTGATCGCGTAGCCGCTGGTCGGCGCGTAAACGGCGGTCTGGTCGAGATTCCACTGTGCGTTGGCGAGGTCCGCGCGGCTCTGGTCAACCTGCGCCTTGGCGGTCGCCAACTGGGCTCGCGCCGCTGCGACCGACGCCTGTTCGCCGTTGACCTGTCCCGACAACTGCTGCGTGACCTGCGCCTCGTTGGCCGTGGTCGTCGCCAACTGGCCTTGCAACTCGGTGACGTTGGCCTCGGCCTGCTCCAGCGCGAAACGATCGCCGGCACCGGTGGCCACCAGTTCCTTGTTCTGGCGGACCCGCAAGCGCGCCAGTTCGAGCTTCGGCCGCAACGCGGCGACCTGCCCGCTGGCGGATTTCAACTGCTCCTTCAACTGCCGCGCACCGGCCGAGGCGTCCACCAGGCCCGCACTGGCCTGCGCGAGCTTCGCCTCATCGGCGGCGAGCTTCGCCTTGGCGACGTTGAAATCGTTCTGATACTGGGTCGGGTCGATGCGGAACAGCAGTTCGCCCTTCTTGACCAGCCGGTTCGGCTCGACCGGCACCTCGATCACCCGCCCCCGAACCTGCGGGATGACCTGCACCACGTATTTGATGACCCGAACGTCGGCCGTCGACGGCGCGACCACGTTGAGCGTAAGGACCAGCGCCGTCAAGGCGACGATCGGTATGACGACGACGGTGACCTGCGACATGGTGTTCCACGGCAGCCACTTGAACTTGATGAAGATCAGCCAGACGAAGAACGCGTAGATGCCGAGTAATAGTGCTTCCATCAGGCGCTCCCTTCCTTCACCCCGGCCGGGGCGAGACCCGCCTGCGCCGCCGCAGTACCGCCAGGCGCCGGCCGCGCCGTATCCAGGTTTCTGCGCAAATTCTTCAGTTCCGCGGAAAGCGACCCCTTGTCCCCCATCACGTCGAGTTCTTCGCGCAGGTAGTCGAGTTCGAACTGGTCAAGTTCCCCGGCCATCGCCTTCTCGCCCATGTGATGGAAGTAGTCGTCGTGCTTCTCGGTGCCGTAAGCCAACCGGTAGCCGACCGGCTTCACGTACGCCCACAACCAGGCGATCGGCCAGAGCAGGCCGCCAAACACCAGGGAGAGCAGGCACAGCGTCTTGATCGCATCCGTCTGCGGGTGGTGGCGCTTGTGCGCGATCTTCTCCGGCAACACGTGAACCATCCAGAACAGCAAGATGCCGCCGATCGGGACGAAAATGATGACGAACCAGGCGAGGCCCATCGCCGCCGAGTCCATCAACTCGGGCGGGAGGAACGATGCGCGCGCGACCGCCGGCAGGAATGCCAAGGTCAGGAAGACGGCGGCACTCAAACTTGACGGTGGCGCCGCGTGCGACGCGGTTCGATGTTTCATTTCTCCTCCACATTAAAGCAAGCGGCGTTGGATGCTTGTGCGCCGCGATTGTATAGCAAGAGCAACTGCGCAACGCTCCTCGCATCGCGAGCGTCAGGTCGCAGGCGGAAGCAGCGCCAGCGTAACGTGCATGACGCTGCCATCGCGTCGCTGCTGCATGGGAAGTCCGCTGCGGGCGAAGACGGAAAGCATCGCCCTGTTCTCCGCCAGCACCTCGGCTTCCAAGGCAGTGATGCCTTGCTGCATCGCGATATCCGCCAGGTGGGCGAGCAGGCGGCCGGCGATGCCCAGGCCGTGGTAGTCCTCCTCCACCAGGAAGGCCACCTCGGCGCTGCGCTCCGCCCCGGCCGCGGCCGAGGCCACGTAGCGCCCGGACCCGATCACGATCTCGTCCGGGCCGGTGCCGGTGGTGACGAGCAATGCGACCTCGCGCTCCGGATCGACGGTCATGATGCGGTCGAGCCCCGCCTCGGTAAGCTCGCTGCGGTAGGAAAAGAATCGGGTGTAGATGGATTCCCGGTCGAGCTGCCGTGCCGCCGCGGCGATGCGGTCCCGGTCATCCGGGCGCAGCGCCCGGATGGTCACGGCGAGCCCGTTGCGGAGCGTTTCGGCGCAGGAGAAGCGGAGAGGGTCGGTCATCGGTCTACTTCGGGCTCCGGTTGTGAGCGGGTGGCAAGGCAGAGATCCCCGCAAAGGGGCACGCTCCAACGGCGCTCAATAGACTTCCGGAATGAATTTGAACGGATAGTCCATCTCCCGGTAGTCGCCCGGCTTCTGGCGCTTCGGCAGCTTCACCTTCTCGCGCGGCGCGGTTTCGTAGGGAATCCGCCCGAGCAGATGCTTGATGATGTTCAGCCGGGCGCGCTTCTTGTCGTCCGAGCGCACCACGTACCAGGGGGCCCACGAGCTGTCGGTGGCCTGGAACATGGCGTCGCGGGCGCGGGAATAGTCGAACCAGCGGCTGTAGGACTTGAGGTCCATCGGCGTGAGCTTCCACATCTTGCGCCCGTCGTTGATGCGCGCCTCGAGCCGGCGCGTCTGCTCCTCGGGACTGACTTCGAGCCAGTACTTGAGCAGGATGATGCCGGAATCGACCATCGCGCGCTCGATAAGCGGCGCACCCACGAGAAAGTGCTCGACCTGGTCTTCCGTGCAAAATCCCATGACCCGCTCCACGCCTGCGCGGTTGTACCAACTGCGGTCGAAGATGACGACCTCGCCCGCGGCCGGGTAATGGGGCACGTAGCGCTGCAGGTACATCTGCGACTTCTCGCGCTCGGTCGGCGCCGGCAGCGCCACCACGCGGAACACCCGCGGACTGACGCGCTCGGTGATGGCCTTGATCGTGCCGCCCTTGCCGGCCCCGTCGCGGCCCTCGAAGACGATGCACACCTTCAGTCCGGCATGCTTCACCCACTCCTGCAGCCGCACCAGTTCGACGTGCAGGCCCTTCAGGACCTTGTCGTACTCCTTGGTCGACAGCTTTTCGCTCTGCGCGGAAGCGGATTGCTGCTCCGGCGTTTCCGTTTCGCGGTTGCGTTCCCGGCCACCCTTCTCCGACTTCGATCCCTTCTTGTCTCTTGCCATCGCGTTCCGCTCCTGTGGTTCGTTGCCGCTTCTCACCGCACTGTCACCCGCGTCCAGCCCTTTCCCGGATCGACTCGACGCATCTTTCCGGCGGGCGCCCGCATCTCCCGTCCCGGATCCGATTTGTAGATCCTGCCGTCCTGATTTAAGATAACGTGTGATTATGCCCCACTTCGCCGGATAGGCCACTACGGCGATGCTGCCAGTACCGCGGGATCGGCGGTCGCCCTCCCCGACCAGTCCCGGGTCCCCGCGGACGACGCGACGCATGGCATCCAATGGCGACCGCTCGATTATCTGCGCCGAGGAAACGAGGCGGACAAGTCCGTGCTGGTCGGCCGGGCAGGGAAGGCGGCCAGCGGCGCAGGCACGGCCAGCGCGCCTTACACTGGATCGTGTGCTGTGGATGCAGGTACTACCGCCGGTCCGACTCGGGCGAACGGTCATGGAATGCCGGCCACCCCGAAGGATGAAGGTTCTCGCCATGACCGCTTCCCTCACCCCCAGCCCCTCTCCCGGCAGGAGAGGGGAGCGTCGAGAGTCGCCGGCGCGACTTTCACGTTAATGCCATGCCAGAACGGACCGTCATACGATTGCCACGGGCGTCCGACGTCTGCGCCGATCGCAGTTCGAGCCGGATGCGCTGATGTCGGGGCGTAGCCGCCCTTCGGGCGAACATGCAGAGGAACCCGCACGTCCGCCGCTGCCGCCGCGGCTGGCGCGGAGCAACTGCTCCATTGATGCAAGTCTCGCAGGCATCGTGAAAGGATCGAAAGCATGGCCAATTCAATGAGGCGCCGGTTTCGGCGCGAGCTGTGGACCGGAATCAAGGTCGTGTGGCCGATCCTTTCCGCCCTGCTCGGCCTGATGGCTGTCCTGGGAATATTCGTCGCGCTCCTCGAAGGCTGGCCGCTCGGGGACGGCGTCTACTTCGCCTTCGTTTCCGGACTCACCATCGGTTACGGCGACCTCGTCGCGAAGGCTCCGCTGGCGCGGATGCTCGCCGTGTCGATCGGTCTCACCGGAATCCTGTTCGCAGCACTGATCGCCGCCCTCGGCGTGCAGGCGTTGCAGGCGGCGGTGCAGCGCAGCGACGATCCGTGACCACATCGGCCGATCGCGCGAACGACCGCGCTGGTGCTGCCCCGCACATGCAATGCGTAGGGCGGGCCGCGCCCGCCGTTCGGCGAGTGGCGCGCAACACGGCCGGCGCCGTCGTCGCGGCAACGGGCGCCGCGCGCACCATTTCGGCCACAACGAGGCGGTGCGCACGGCGTACCCTGTATCGGCTGGCACGCTTGCCAGGCCGGTTTTCATAGTCATGGTTTTCATGGTCATTGCCCGACTGCCGCTGTGGTGATACGTTGGTTGGCGCGCGCAACGACTTATTGAAGAAGGGGCATCTGAAATGGATCCGAAACAACCTGATGCAGGGCGCAGGCACGAAAAGTACGAGGCTCTGATAGCACGCTGCAAGGCACTGCCGCCGACCCGCACCGCAGTCGCGCATCCCTGCGACGAGAGTTCGCTGCGGGCGGCGATCGACGCGGCGCAGGCGGGGCTGATCGCGCCGATCCTGGTCGGCCCGCGCGGGCGCATCGAGGCCGTTGCCGGGCAGCACGGCATCGACATTTCCGGGCTGGAGCTCGTCAACGCACCGCATAGCGAGGCCTCCGCCGCCGCGGCCGTCGCGCTGGTGCGCGAAGGTAGGGCGGAAGCGCTGATGAAGGGCAGCCTGCATACCGACGAATTGATGGGCGCGGTGGTGCGGCGCGACACCGGCTTGCGCACGGCGCGCCGCATCAGCCACTGCTTCGTCATGGACGTGCCCGGCCACCGCGACGCGCTCATCATCAGCGACGCGGCGGTCAACATCGCGCCCTCGCTCCGGGACAAGGTGGACATCGTGCAGAACGCGATCGACCTCGCCCGCGATCTGGGCGCACCCGAGGTGCGGGTGGCGATCCTGTCGGCGATGGAGACGGTGAACCCCGACGTGCCCTCGACGCTCGAGGCGGCCGCGCTGTGCAAGATGGCCGACCGCGGGCAGATCACGGGGGCCGTGCTCGACGGCCCGCTGGCGCTGGACAACGCCATCAGCGAGGAGGCCGCGCGGATCAAGAAGATCGTGTCGCCGGTCGCCGGCCGGGCCAACGTGCTCGTAGTGCCGGACCTGGAGGCCGGCAACATGCTGGCCAAGAGCCTGTCGTTCCTGGCGGGGGCGGATGCCGCCGGCATCGTGCTCGGTGCGCGCGTGCCGATCATCCTGACCAGCCGGGCCGACTCGCTGACCACGCGTCTGGCCTCCTGCGCCGTGGCCGCGCTGGTGGCGAACGCGCGGCGCGCGAACGCCGGCAAGGCAGTCGCGTAGCTGCCGTTCGGCGGTGGAAGCCTGCACCCGCCGCCCGCCCCCTTGTTCCCGTCGGGGGGATATACAAGGGGCATCTCCCCTTGTTCGTACATGGGGTTTTTCCGGCCATGCGGAACGGACAAACCTGTTCGGTTCCGGCTCGGCCGGCTCAGGAGGAAACATGCTGCCCGCCCTGCGCCGCACCCTGCTTTGCCTGATGACGGCACTGCCGCTGGCAGCCTGCGTCGTCTATGAACCGGTCGGCGTTCCATCGACCGTGCCGGCGAGTTTCGACCGCTCGTGGAACGCCGCGCTCGGTGCGGCGCAGGATGTCGGGATCGTCGTTTCGAGTGCCGACCGCAATACGGGCTGGATCTACGGCCGGCGCAACGCGGCCGACGTGACCATCGGCGTCCTCCCGCAGGCCGATGGCAGCCTGCGCGTGCAGTTCGACACCAAGGGCCTGGGCCCCCAGGATCAGGGCCTGGACGCCCTGTTCACGCAGGCCTACAACCGGCGCATGGGTCGCTGAACCAACCCGGTGTGCGCGACGAATGCCAAGAGTATGGGCTGCCGCTGATTGCGCCCGACATCCTCGCCATGCGCGACAGGATGTCGGTCATGGCCGCGGCCGTGGGGCGGACGGGACGGATGTTCCGTTGGTCGTGTTGAGCGGCGGAGCACGCAGCCGCCCGGCGCGTCCGGCAGGACGAAAATCAAGCCCGTGCCGCCGGCAGATCGCTCGCTACTTCTCCTCCACCTTCGCCCAGCCGTCCGACGGGTCGAAGCGCTTGATCTTGGCGGCCGCCGCGGCGGTCTTCGGGCCGAGATCCTTCTGGTACACCACGCCGTCGTGGTTGGTGAGGAAACTCATCACCCCCGAGGAACCGTACTTGGCCGGGTAAGCCAGCACGGCGAAGCCGCCGATCATCTCCTTCCTGACGACGTAGTCGTAGGCGCCGCCCGGCGCGCCCTTGCCCTGGCCGGTGAGGATGCGGAAGTAATAGCCGTGGTAGGGCTCGGGCTTGCCGGTCGCGGACTTCCAATACCCTTCCCCGGCGGCCTGCGCCGCCAGCGGCCCGAGCGGGCTCTGCTCCTCGCCAGCCTTGGTCGGCCAGTAAAGGCCGTCGCGCTTGCCCGGGCTGCTGCGGAACTTCTGCGCGTAGGAGAGCAGGCCGTCGCCGTTGCGGTCCTTGGCGGCGTAGTCCTGCTGGGCGTCGGCAATCGCCAGCACGGTCTGGATGGTGAACAACTCGTTGCGCCCGATGCGCCGGTCGAGGATCTCCTCCTGGGCAGCGATGGCATCGAAATACCATGCATCCCCCTGCTTCGCCATGGGAATGGGCAGCGGCCACTCGTTCTTGCCCAAAAGCAGGATCGCCTTGGCATCGCCTTGCATCGCCACCTTGTGAGCTTCCTGGTAGTGGGCGCTGAAGCGCTCCCCGGTATTGCGATCGGCCACCGGATCGCCCGAGGTCAGCAGCTTGACATTGGCGGGGCCGAGCAGCTTGCCCACGGTCTTGCGGTCGTGCACAGCCACCGCGTCGGCGAGCGCCTTAAAGCCTTCCTCCGGAGAGGCGAAGCCTGGTTGCGCGGACTTGGCCGCCGCTGCTTCGGCCTCGATCGCCCCGCTCGCCACGACGGCAATCACTCCCCACAGGGCCACCGCGAGCGTGCGCAGCGTCCTGCCATAGCGTGTCTGTTTGGTCTGCATTGTGTGTTCCTCGTCTGATTGGCCTGTGCTCAGCGACGCCCGCCGCCGCCGCCGCGACCACCGCCGCCGCCACCGCGGGCTCCGCCTCCCCCACCGCCGCTCGCCCTCGCTCCGCCCCCGCCTCCACCGCCGCCGAAGCTCGACTGCGGATGCCTGCCGGCTGCTCTGACCCCGATTCGCCTGGGCGCTCACGTCCGAGCCGCGGCTGCCCATGCCATCCAGGCCGGTCGGCTGGGCGCGTGCCGAAGCGGATTGCCCGCGGGAACCGGCGTCCTGTCCGCCGCGACTGCCCCCGCGATCGCTGGTCTGAGCGCGGTCGCCGCCCCGATCACCCCCGCGATCGCCGGCCTGAGCGCGGTCGCCGCCCCGATCACCCCCGCGATCGCCGGCCTGACCGCGATCGCCGCCCCGATCCCCCGACTGAGCCCTGTCACCGCCACGATCGCCGCCACGATCACCCGCCCGGTCGCCTCCCCGGTCGCCTGAGCGGTCACCACCCCGGTCACCACCCCTATCGCCGCCACCGAGTTCGCGTTCGAGATCCCGCCCGCGAAACTGTTCTCGCGAGGCGGCGCCCGCATCGTTGCGGCCGTACTTCTGCCGGCTGCCGGAATCCTTGTACGACACGCCCTTGCGGTGGGTGGAGTTGTGCTGCCAGCTATTGCCCTTGACGCTGCTGGCATTGAAATTGCGGTTGATGTTGGTGGCCCTGTTCACGTTGACGTTGACGTCGCCGCCGCGCCAGTTGCAGCCGCCGAAGATGGCCCCCGCGGCGGCAAAGCCCACTCCCCAGGCGAAACCCCTGGCCAGCGCCGCGCCGGGGTAATAGCCGGGGTAATAGTAAGGATTCGGCGGGTAGTAGAAAGGGGTGTAGGCCGGATACGGCCAGGTGCCGTAGACCACGGTCGGGTTGTAGGCCGGCACGTAGATGGTCTGCGGCTGGGCCGGTTCGATGATGATGGTCTGGGTCGTCGTCCCGGCGGCCGCGGGCTCGACCGTCACCTTCTGCTGCTCGTTCGATTCCAGCGTTCCGGCCTTCTGCGCCATGGCGCGCAGGCGCTGCACCGAATCCAGGACGTCCTTCTGCTGCGCCAGCATGGCATTGCCCAAGTCCTGGGTCCATTCGAGCTTGTCGCTCATCATCGTGATCGCCTGCGGGAAGGCCACCAGCGACTGCACGCTCACGTCCCAGCCCTTGTCCTCGCACGCTTTCACCGCCGCATCGCCCTTGATTTCCGGATTGGCCTTGACCCAGCGCGCCGCCTCGACCACCTCCAGCGGATAAGTCGCGGCCATCAGCACCTGGGCCAGCAATCCGTCGGGATACAGGGCGATGGGTGCGAGCAACTGATCCAGTTGCTGCGTGGAAAGGAGCGCCTCGGCGGCGGCGGCGGGCGCGTCCTGGGCCTGAACGGGCAGAGGCGCCGCGATCGCCAGCGGCAGCGCGGCCAGCAGCCATCTCAGCAACGTGGTTCTCATGGTTATCCTTCCTTTCGACTGAGCACCCTGGCGGGCGACGGATCCTCCGGCGGCGCCCTGAGCGCGGGTTCGAGCGGCACCGGAAGCGGGGAAATTGTACTCCCCTTGAACCGGACCGGGACGCAGACCGATGTCGCGAGCGTGGCCCGCGCAGGGGACTCGGCGGGGGCTTGGGCCCGCACGCCCCGACCCCCGCGTCATGTTCTGCAGCGTTCGCATGCGGCCCTGGACTGCACCAGCGATGCACTGCGTGGGTCGCTCGGCTATACTGACGCGACCAATGGGAGGGGCCTATGAACCGCCTGCTCGGAATCGCGTGGTCGTTTCCGCTGATTTGCGCTGTGCCGCTAGTCGCCGCCATGCCCGAGGCCGCCGCACAGTGCGAGGCGCGCAGCCTCGACTTCGGCGATAAAGCGGTAGGGTGGGCGCACCAGCCGCTGTCGAAACTCAAGCGCGACACCAAGTACGCGCTGGCGACACAGGACGGCCGCACGGTGCTGAGCGCCGCGGCCAGCGGCTCGGCCTCGATGTACGTCGTGCGCTTCGCACAGCCCGCCGACGCCCGGGCAGACCTGAGCTGGCGCTGGAAGACGGATGCGCTGGTGCCGGGCGCCGACAACCGCGACAAGAAGCGGGAGGATGCCCCGCTGCGGGTCATCGTCGGCTTCGACGGCGATCGCACCAGCCTGCCGGAAGCCGAGCAGAAGCGATTCAAACAGGCCAAGGCGCTGTCCGGTCGCGAGCCGCCCTTTGCTACCATCATGTACATCTGGAGCGACCACGTTCCGCCGGAAACCGTGATTCCTTCGGCCCACACCAGCCAGTTGAAGATGCTGGTGGTCGCGTCGGGCGCAAACGGACTGGGGAGCTGGCAGTCCGTACGCCGCAGCCTGGCGGCCGACTACCGGCTCGCCTATGGCGCCGAGCCGGGGCGGGTGCTCGGCGTGGCGGTGATGACCGACACCGACAACACAGGCGCCAAGGCGGTCGGCGACTACGCCGACATCCGCTTCGCATGCGCGGCTAAGTGACTGTGCCGCGATCGCTGGCGCTGGCGGTCCTGCTGCTCGTCAGCGGCTGCGCCGGCCTTCCCACCGACGTCCAGCGGAGCGAGTCGCATGCGCCTGCGCGACACCGCGGCAACCCGGCTCGGACAGGCGAGCCAGTCGGCGCTGAAGGCGCATCCCGGCCAGAGCGGCTTCTACCCGCTGCGCAGCGGCGTCGATGCGCTGCTGGCGCGCATCGTGCTGGCGGAGGCGGCACAGCGATCGCTGGATGTGCAGTACTACATCTGGCACGACGATCTCACCGGACGCCACTTCGCCAACGCCCTGCTGCGCGCGGCCGACCGCGGCGTCCGGGTGCGCATCCTGCTCGACGACGTGGGCGTGCGGGCGAACGACGAGAGGCTGCTGAGCATCGACGCCCATCCCCAGGTCGAGATCCGCCTCTTCAATCCGGTGGCGACGCGGAGCTTGCGCATGCTCGGCATGCTCAGCGACTTCTCGCGCGTCAACCGGCGCATGCACAACAAGGCCTTCGTCGCCGACAACCAGGCCGCCATCCTGGGCGGACGCAACATCGGCGACGAATACTTCGAGGCTTCCGGCGAGGTGCTGTTCGGCGACCTGGACGTGCTGACGTTCGGTCCCGGCGTCGCCGACGTGTCCGAGGCCTTCGATCGCTTCTGGAATGCGCCGGCGTCGATCCCGGTTTCGGCGCTGCTCGGTCGGAGCGGCCAGGCTGCGGAACTGGAAGCCCTGCGCGCGGAACTCACCGCGTTCGTCGAGGCGCAGCGCGACAGCCCGTACGTCGCACGCGCGCAAACCGAACTGGCCGAAAGGATGGTGGCGGGCAGCGACGGCGTCTTTTGGGGCAAGGCCCGTCTGCTCTACGACGATCCGGCGAAGATCGACCGCCCGCCCGAGATCACGGAGGGGCACCTCATGCCCCAGTTCGTCGCTCTCGGTTCGCCGACCCGCAACGAACTTCTGATCGTTTCGCCCTACTTCGTCCCTGGCGAGGCTGGCGTGGCCTGGCTGCGCGGCCTGGTGGAGCGTGGCGTGCGCGTCACGGTCATGACCAATTCCCTTGCCGCGACCGACGTCGGCGCGGTGCATGCCGGCTACCAGCGTTACCGGGAGGGCTTGCTCGAAGCCGGTGTGAATCTCTATGAGCTGAAACCGGACGCGATCCCGAAAGATGGCGCCAAGGCCGGGAAGGGCGGCGTCGCCGGCTCCCGCGCCTCCCTGCATGCCAAGACCTTCGTCTTCGATCGGCGTGCCGTGTTCATCGGCTCGCTGAATCTCGATCCCCGTTCGGTGCGACTCAACACGGAAATCGGCGTCATATGCGAGAGCCCGAGCCTGGCCGAAGAACTGTCGGCCGAGATCGAACAGAACCTGGACACGATAGCTTGGCGGCTCGAACGAATCGTCAACGCCACGGGAAAGGCGCGCATCGCGTGGCTGGAGGCCGGCAGCGAGGGCGTCCGGCAGCGTCTGGAAGAGCCCGAGGTGAGCGCCTGGCGCAAGCTCTCGGTGTGGCTGCTCGGGCTGCTGCCGATCGAGTCCCAACTCTAGCCACCCTACAAGGCTCTACCCGGCGGGTGCGCACGCCGACGAATTCCAGCGCACCGCCAGCCGCCTGATCGGGATGGTCGCACGAGTACCCTGGCGAGCGGGCACCTCACCGAAGAGGCAGGGTGGAATAGGCGCGTGCGCCGTGTTCCACCGTTCGGCGAGTGCAATCGAAGGACGGTGGATTACGCGCCTGCGGCGCTAATCCACTCTACAAGGCGTTCGAAATCCCCGGGCACGGCGGGAACATCCGGGGGCGGATGCCCGAGGTCCCGCGGTGCCCGCCCGAAGCGGGTCGGTTCGGCGCTGCGTCAGTACGGCCACACCCAGTCGGTGATCTCCGCCCGATCGGTGCCGTGCTCGTGGGCATAGGCCAGGTTGAGGATGATCTCGTTCTTCATCCGCTCCTTCAGATGTGCGGCGCGGGCGGCCAGTCCCGGAACGCGGTCGATGACATCGATCACCAGCGTGAAGCGGTCGGTCTGGTTGAGGATCGCCAGTTCCAGCGGCGTGTTGATGTTGCCGCGCTCCTTGTAGCCGCGCACGTGCATGTTGTCGTGGTTCCGGAAGCGGTAGGCGAGCTTGTGGATCAGCCACGGGTAACCGTGGAAGTTGAAGATCACCGGCCGGTCGGTGGTGAACAGGCTGTCGAACTCGCGCTCGGCCGAGCCGTGCGGGTGCTCGCTCGCCGGCTGCAGCTTGTAGAGATCCACCACGTTGACGAAGCGCACCTTCAAGTCGGGCAGATGCTCGCGCAGGATGGCGGTGGCGGCCAGCGCCTCCTGGGTGGCGACGTCGCCGCAGGAGGCCATCACCACGTCCGGCTCCGCGCCCTCGTCGTTGCTCGCCCGCGTCCAGATGCCGATGCCCTTGGCGCAGTGCACCACCGCCTCGTCGATGGTGGTGAACTGCAGGTGCTTCTGCTTGTCGGCGACGATGACGTTGATGCAGTCGGTCGAGCGCAGGCAGTGGTCGGCGACAGCGAGCAGGGTGTTGGCATCCGGCGGCAGGTAGACCCGTGTCACGCTCGGGCTCTTGTTGGTCACCAGATCGATGAAGCCCGGATCCTGGTGCGAGAAGCCGTTGTGGTCCTGGCGCCACACGGTGGAGGACAGCAGGATGTTCTGCGAGGCCACCGGGGCGCGCCAGGGCACGTGGTTCTTGCTGATGTCCAGCCATTTGGCATGCTGGTTGAACATCGAGTCGATGACGTGGGCGAAGGCTTCGTAGGTGTGGAAGAAGCCGTGCCGGCCGGTGAGCAGATAGCCTTCCAGCCAGCCGACGAGGGTGTGCTCGGAGAGCATCTCCATCACCCGGCCGTCGCGGGAGAGCTCGCCGCCGTCCGCATCCTCGGGATACAGTTCGGCCATCCAGGTCTTCTTGCTGACCTCGTAGATCGCCTGCAGCCGGTTGGAGGCGGTCTCGTCCGGACCGAAGACGCGGAAGCTCGTCATGTTGCTGCGCATCACGTCGCGCAGAGAATTCGCCCAGGGGCCGGGTGTTCTCGTGCAGCACCTTGCCCGCGTCCGTGACATTCACCGCGTAATTGCGGAAGTCCGGCAGCTTCAGGTCCTTGCGCAGCAGGCCGCCGTTGGCGTGGGGATTGGCGCTCATGCGCCGGCCGCCCGCCGGGGCGAGGGCGCGCAGCTCGGGCACCAGTCGGCCGTCCGAGCCGAACAGCTCCTCCGGCCGGTAGCTCTTCATCCAGTCTTCCAGCAGCTTCAGGTGCGCGGGGTTGTCGCGCACGTCCGAGAACGGAACCTGGTGCGAACGCCAGGAGCCCTCCGCCTTGTGGCCGTTGATCACCTTCGGTCCGGTCCAGCCCTTGGGGCTGCGCAGCACGATCATCGGCCAGCGCGGGCGCTCCGCCTTGCCGCCGGCGCGCGCCTCGCTCCAGATCATGCGGATCTGCCCGACGGCCTGGTCCAGGGTCGCCGCCATCTTCTGGTGCATCTCGTCGGGGTCGGAACCCTCGACGAAATAGGGCGTGTAGCCGTAGCCGCGGAACAGCGCCTCCAGTTCCTCGTGGCTGATGCGCGCGAGGATGGTGGGGTTGGCGATCTTGTAGCCGTTGAGGTTGAGGATCGGCAGCACCGCGCCGTCGTGGATCGGGTTGATGAACTTGTTGGAATGCCAGGCGGTGGCGAGCGGCCCGGTTTCGGCCTCGCCGTCGCCCACCACGCAGGCGACGATCAGTTCCGGGTTGTCGAGGCAGGCGCCGTAGGCATGGGAGAGGCTGTAGCCCAGTTCGCCGCCCTCGTGGATGGAACCGGGAGTCTCCGGCGTGACGTGGGAGCCGATGTGGCCGGGGAAGGAGAACTGCTTGAAGAACTTCTGCAGGCCTTCCTCGTCTTCGCTCTTGTCCGGATAGACCTCGGAATAGGTGCCTTCCAGGTAGGCGGGGCCGAGCACGCCGGGCGCGCCGTGGCCCGGGCCGGCCATGAACACCACGTCCAGGTCGTCGCGCTTGATGAGGCGGTTGAGATGCGCCCAGACGAAGGACAGCGCCGGACTGGCGCCCCAGTGGCCGAGCAGGCGGTGCTTGACGTGCTCGATCTTCAGCGGTTCCCGCAGCAGCGGGTTGTCGCGCAGGTAGATCATCCCC
>CAWGLO010000027.1:0-125779 GCA_963823455.1 uncultured beta proteobacterium | reverse complement strand
CAAAGGTGTACTTTAACGTTGTTGAACCCTATCTGTATACGGTCCGCCGCATGATCCGACGACAGGGGTGGGGGCGCTGGTCAATCTGGTCAACCGGTATCGCCTGGACTATCCGGTCTCTGTGTCCGATATGACCCCGTCGGGACGTATCCTCGCCGGCGCCACGGGATGATCCTCGAGCCGAACTGGGCGGTCACGCCCGCGCCGCCGGCGCGCACCTCGTCGTGGACGGGTTTTTCTGCGACGCGGCTCAATGAGAAGGGTGCGTTTGTCGTGACCGCCTCGCTCGCAACCTCCGACGGGCACGGCGAAATCGCTCGCTATTCGTCCGAGGACAAGGCATGGTTCGTGATTGAGACATTCATCGGCGGGATGTACCCGTACTCGGCCGACGGGATCAGCGACGCGGGCGATGCCCTGTCGTCGCAATGTAACCGGTAAGCCTATGGCGTTCTTCCTTTCGCGCGCGCGATGACGAGAATTGTTCCCGAGACGAATCACCGACGGGAGCAAGATCGATGGCGGGATGGAAGAAGAGCAAAGGGTCACGGCGCAGCCAGAACGAATGGCAATCGCTGTTGGCGAAATTTGGCGGCAGCGGCATGGGGGTCGAAGCCTTCTGCCAGCGCGAAGCGATCAGTGCGGCGAGCTTCTACCGCTGGCGCAGCCGGCTCAGTAACGGCGGTGATGGCGGTGAAGTCGAGGGTGGCGACACGTAACCGGTAAGCCTATGGCGTTCTTCCTTTCGCGCGCGCGATGACGAGAATTGTTCCCGAGACGAATCACCGACGGGAGCAAGAGCGATGGCGGGATGGAAGAAGAGCAAAGGGTCACGGCGCAGCCAGAACGAATGGCAATCGCTGTTGGCGAAATTTGGCGGCAGCGGCATGGGGGTCGAAGCCTTCTGCCAGCGCGAAGCGATCAGTGCGGCGAGCTTCTACCGCTGGCGCAGCCGGCTCAGTAACGGCGGTGATGGCGGTGAAGTCGAGGGTGGCGACACGGCCTCGGCGTTTGTCGATCTGGGCACGATGAATGGTGCGTTGTCGCGCAGGCCAAGGATCGATCTGAAACTCGATCTGGGCGAGGGCCTGATTCTGCACCTGGTGCGCAGCTGATGTTCTTCCCCGAAGGTCAAGTGCGGGTGCATGTCTATGGTCGCCCCGCCGACATGCGCAAATCCTACGATGGTCTGTACGCGCTCACGCGCCACGCACTGGGCGAGGATCCCACCAGTGGGCATCTGTTCGCCTTCATCAACCGGCGCGCCACGCAAATCAAGGTGCTGTACTGGGACCGCACTGGCTTTTGCGTGTGGGCCAAGCGCCTCGAACAGGGAAGATTCCTGTCCGACTGGCGTTGCGTCACGACCCGAGAGATGGACTGGACGGGGCTGAAGCTTTTGCTCGAAGGCATCGAGGCGAAGGTCATCAGAAAGCGCTACAAACATTGCCAAAGCAAGGATGCCCCTGGTATAATTCGCGCATGAATTCGGCGATTCCTGCGCGTGTGCTCAGCCTCGATGAGGCGGCGGCTTTGAGCCCGCAGCAGATCGTCGATCTGGCCCGCTCGCAGTTCGACTGAGCGGCAAGTCGAGGCGCTCAAGCAGCAACTCGACTGGTTCAAGCGCCAGCTCTTCGGTCAGAAGAGCGAGCGGCGCATCCTCGAAGGCGGCAGCGGCCAGATGAGCCTGGGTGAGGTCATCGACCAGGGCGAGGCTGCAGCGCCCGTCCGCCCGCTTCGTCGCCGCCCATACCCGGCGAGCGGCGACGAAGAAGCCCGACGCCGGGGAAGACAGCGTCCCGTTCTTCGACGAGTCGCGGGTGCCCGTCGAAGTCATCGAACTGACCGCCCCTGAAGCCGAGGGACTCGCGCCGCAGGACTTCGAAGTCATCGGCCACAAGGAGAGCTATCGGCTGGCCCAGCGTCCGGGCAGCTACGTCGTGCTCAAGTACCGGCGCCCGGTGATCAAGATCAAGCACACACAGGCCATCGCCTGTGCGAGCACGCCCGACGGGGTCATCGACGGCAGCCGGGCCGACGTGAGTTTCATCGCCGGCCTGTTGATCGACAAGTTCGCCTATCACTTGCCGCTGTATCGCCAGCACCAGCGCCTGGCCGATGCCGGCATCACGGTGAGCCGCCCCTGGTTCACGCAGATTGGGCAGCAGGGCACGGCGCTGCTGGAGCCGATCTACGATGCGCAGTTTGATTCGATCCGTGCCTCACGGGTCAAGGCCATGGACGAGACCCCGATCAAGGCCGGACGCGGCGAGCCGGGCAAGCTCAAAGCAGCGTATTTCTGGCCTGTCTATGGTGAGCTCGACGAAGTGTGTTTCCCATTCTTCGAGACTCGCCGGGCCGAACACGTCGAACAGGCACTGGGGCTCACCCACGCCGAAGGCGCGGTGCTCCTGTCGGATGGCTACGCTGCCTATACCCATTATGTGAACAAGACCGGGCTGACCCACGCTCAATGCTGGGCTCATACACGGCGCGAGTTCTTCGAAGCCCAAGCGGTCGAGCCGCACGCCGCGGCGCGCGCACTTGATTTCATCGGCGGCCTTTACGCGGTGGAAGAGTGCATCCGCGATCAGAAATTAACATCCGCCAAGAAGCTCGACTATCGCTTGATGCATGCCAAACCGATCGTCGATGAGTTCTTCGCCTGGGTCAACCAGCAGTTCGAGGCGCAGGGATTCTTGCCGACCAACCCGCTAACCAAGGCACTGGCCTATGCCCGCGACCGACGCGTCGGCTTGGAGGTCTATCTCACCGACCCGGATGTGCCGATCGACACCAATCATCTGGAGCGGGCCCTTCGCGCAATTCCCATGGGTCGCAAGGCGTGGTTATTTTGTTGGACCGAACTCGGGGCCAAACACGTCGGGATCATGCACAGCCTGATCGTCACCTGCCGGCTACACGGCATCGATCCCTACGACTATCTGGTCGATGTGCTGCAGCGTGTCGGCCAGCATCCGGCCAACCGCGTCCACGAACTCACACCGCGCCTGTGGAAGCAACTGTTCGCTGCCGATCCTCTGCGATCGCCCCTGCACACTCTTCGCGAATAGACAAGAACGCTCGGTAGCTACCGGTTACGAGGCAGCTGCCCACAGACGGAAACAACATGGGCATCACCGCCACACTGAATCACGCTAGCGCGTTGAATGATGCGTTGTCCATGACACCGCGCAATGGCAACCGCGAACGAACGGTCAGACGTCGGGTTGGCCTATCTGTCGGAAAGCGAGGGCTTGCGCCTTTCGCGGAAAGCTCGGACGCCTTCGCCGAGATCCAGGGTCATCGGGCAGCGGGCGAAGCCGCCGACGTGCACGTGCAGTAGATCGGCCAGCGCGCGGTCCGCGGTACCCGTGGGGAGGCGCTTCGCTTCGCCCGCGGCACGCAACGGCCGACATAGGCGCAGGAAGCCGCGCTGGACGTGGCTTTGCGGGGGGTGGCCGAATCGGGTGTGTATACGTGGCCCTCACAACCCTGCTGCGCGGCCACTGCGGTCAGCGATAATTGCGCCAACCCTCGGCGGTTCAGAACCGGCACCCTGCCACGCACAACCCTCCCTCTCCCATGAAAACCGTATTCCTGGACACCGAGACCACGGGGCTGCGCGGCCGCTACGCCGGCGGGACGGACGAAATCGTGGAGCTGGCGATCCTCGACAACCGGGGCAGGCTGATCGTCAATCAGCTGGTGCGCCCGACGCGGCGAAGATCCTGGCCCGAGGCGCAGCGCATTCACGGCATCTCGCCGGCGATGGTCGATCGAGCCCCGACGCTCGATGCGCTGTTGCCCACCGTCGCCGATGCGGTTCGAGACTGCCTGGTGGTCATCTACAACGCAGCCTTCGACCTGCAGTTCTTCCCCGAAGCAGTGTTCAGTGCCTCGCGGGTGGAATGCGCGATGCTGCGGTACGCGCAGTGGAAGGGCGACTGGAACCACCGCTACGGCAACCCCCGCTGGCACAAGCTTCACGTTGCGGCGCGCGCGACGGGATTCGATTCCGACATCGAATGGCACCGTGCCCTGGGAGACACGATCGCCTGCCGGCATGTGTGGCGGTATCTGGAGCGGTGCGGGTAAGCAGCCACCAATGGCGGCTGGTTGGAATCGCGCGGTCGGAGGGCTTCACCCTCTGTCGGTTGCCTGATCGGCCTTATGTGGAGCTCCACATAAGGCCGAGGTGGAGACCGAGGGACCGATGATCTCTGGGACAGATCCTCGGCCATTATGCTGCCGTTGGCTGGCTTCAGTAGCAATGTCAGCAAAGTAGCAGATTGCTGACTGGTGAAGTTTGGTGATCCAAGGGCTGCATCCCCCATCGACTAAACGTAGGGCAGCCATCCGGTCAGTCAGATCACCTGTCAGCTTTCCTCTGGCGTGACCATGCGTATCGGACGAGTCCCGATCTTCGCCCCGGTGACTTCATCCACGGCCACCGCCTTGATTTCCGTTCCCGTTTCGGCGTCGAAGAAACGGACCAACTTGCCGCCGCCCCGGTACTGCCGTCCCCACGCGCCGATCATGAAGAGCACCGGCAGAAAATCGTGACCGGCAGCGGTCAGCAGATACTCCTCACGCGGCGGATGCTCCGAGTAGCGCCGTTTCTCCAGTAATCCTTCCTCGGTCAGCGTCGCCAGCCGCCGGGTCAGCATCGTCGGGGCGATGCCCAGGCTTTTGCGGAATTGGTCGAAGCGCGTCAGGCCGGCATGGGCGTCCCGCAGGATCAACAGGCTCCACGCATCACCCGCGAAAGCCAGGCTGCGGGCGATCGGGCAGGGTTCATTGCAAATATTTTCGTCGTCCATACACTTTTGGTAGTGACTTGCTTTCAAATTGGTAGTATTGTTCGTATCAGATTGATAGTAACACCTCGACGACCAGCAATCCACCCCGCACGGAGATTTCATTGATGAACAAGAACAGTATCACCCTGGCAACCGGGGCCGCTTCGGGCATCGGCGGAGCCGCTAGAGGGATCCGGCACGATGTTCCTGTCGATGTCCTGGCGCGG
This sequence comes from uncultured beta proteobacterium, assembly GCA_963823455.1. Classification (GTDB taxonomy): domain Bacteria; phylum Pseudomonadota; class Gammaproteobacteria; order Burkholderiales; family Rhodocyclaceae; genus CAVPDA01. The sequence continues at coordinate 120,750 of CAWGLO010000027.1, read as the reverse complement.
CAGACGAGCAATGTGAAATGGAAAAATGTGCCGACCCGCACGATCGACGTTGGCGGGGTGCCTTTCGTCTATCGGGAACTCGGTCCCGATTCCGGCGTGCCGGTGATCTTCCTGCACCACCTGATGGCCGTGCTCGATGACTGGGACCCGCGTGTTATCGACGGCATCGCCGCGCATCGCCGGGTGATCGCCTTCGACAATCGCGGCGTTGGTGCCTCGGGCGGATCGGTACCGCACACCATCGAGGAGATGGGGCGCGATGCCATCGCCTTCATTCGTGCATTGGGGCTCAGGAAGGTCGACCTTCTCGGCTTCTCGATGGGCGGCGGCGTGGCGCAAACGGTAGCTCTGCAGGCGCCTGACCTCGTGCGACGGATGATCCTCGCCGGAACAGGCCCACGGGGTGGCGGAGGCATCGACGAGATCACCAGAGTCGCTGTCATTGCCTACATCAAGGCGGCGCTGACCTGGAGCGACGCGAGGAACTTCCTGTTCTTCCCCCGCACGCCGGAAGGCAAGCGCGCCGCGAAAGACTACTTCGCCGCGGTTGAAGGAACGCACCGAGGACCGCGACAAGCCCATCTCGCTCCAGGCTCGTCGTGCCCAGCTCAAGGCGATCCGTCAGTGGGGCTTGAGCGCGCCCGACGATCTCTCGGTCATTCAGCAACCTGTGTTCGTCGCAAACGGCGACCGTGACCTCATGGTCGACAGCAGCCTTTCGGCCGACATGGCTCGCCGTCTGCCGAATGCCCGGCTCACGATCTATCCGGACTCCGGGCACGGCGGCGTCTTTCAGCACCACCGGGCCTTTGTGCCTGCGGTTCTGGACTTCCTCGCCGACTGATCTGATCAGCAATGAAAGACCAAAAATGAAAGCATCAAACCATGAAAGCACTGACCTTCAAACGCTATGGCAAGTCACCCGAAATCGGGTTCGCCGACGTTCCCCGCCCCACGCTGAAGGCCGACGAACTGCTGGTACAGGTCCACGCTGCGAGCGTGAACCCGATCGACAACATGATCCCGACCGGGATGTTCAAACCGGTCCTGCATTTCCAGCTTCCGGCCACGCTGGGCAGCGATCTGGCCGGTGTGGTGACCGAGGTCGGCAGCCAGCGTGACTCGCTTCAAGCCAGGCGATGCCGTCTTCGCCAACATCTTCGACCTGGGTACGGGTCGCTATCGCCGAGTTCGCGGTGGTGCCGGAGAGCGCTTGCCGCGCTGAAGCCGGCCAATCTGGACTTCGTGCAGGCGGCCTCGATCCCGATGGTCGGGCTCACCTCGTGGCAAGCGCTGAAGGAGCGCGCTCAATCTTCGCGCCGGCCAGAAGGTGTTCATCCCGGCAGGGTCCGGCGGTGTCGGCACGTTTGCGATCCAGCTGGCCAAGCACCTTGGCGCCAAGGTGGGGACGACCACCAGCACGGGCAACGTCGAACTGGTGAGCAGCCTTGGCGCAGACGAGGTCGTCGACTACAAGAAGCAGGAATTCGAGAAAGTGCTGCGCGGCTACGACGCGGTGCTTGGCACGGTCAGGGGTGACGCGATTGAGAAATCCATCGGCATCCTCAAGCCAGGGTAGCACGATCGTTTCCCTGGTCGGGCCGCTGGACGCGGCGTTCGCTCGCGCTCGACGGCTTGAACTTCGTCCTGACGTTCGTGTTCGGGTTGATGAGCCGCAAGATCATGCGCCTTGCGAAGAAGCGGGACGTCTCCTACTCATTTCTCTTTGCGCGCCCCGATGGCGCTCAACTCAACGAAATCGGCGAACTCCTCGAGACAGAGCGCATCCGGCCAGTGATCGACAAGGTGTTTCCTTTCGAGCAGGCAAAGGAAGCGCTTGAGTACCTTGCCCAGGGACGATCCAAGGGCAAGGTCGTGGTCAAGATGTGATGGCCCCCGTGTTTGCCCCCCACCAGAACGACTCATGCAAAGGAAAACATCCATGACTACGCTTCCGACGGTCTTCATCACCGGTGCCTCCAGCGGCATCGGCGCCACCTACGCCGAGCGCTTCGCCCGCCGTGGCCACGACCTCGTCCTCGTTGCGCGCGACAAGTCGCGCCTGGACAACTTGGCAGTGCGCTTGCGTGAGGAAAGCAATGTGGCCATTGAAGTGCTGCAGGCCGACCTCACAAGCCCCGCCGACCTGTCTGCCCTTGAAACTAGACTGCGCGATGACCCCCGTATCGGCGTCTTGATCAACAACGCCGGCATGGCTCAGATGGGCGGCTTCTTGGAGCAATCCGCCGAGGCCATCGAACGCCTGATCACGCTCAACACCACAGCGCTGACGCGGCTTGCCGCTGCGATCGCGCCGCGCTTCGCGCAGTCCGGTACCGGCGCGATCGTCAACATTGGCTCGGTGGTGGGTTTCGCGCCCGAGTTCGGCATGTCGATCTACGGTGCCACCAAAGCCTTCGTTCTGTTTCTGTCCCAGGGTCTGAACCTGGAGCTGTCCCCCAAGGGCGTGTACGTGCAAGCGGTGCTACCGGCATCGACCCGCACCGAGATTTGGGCGCGTGCCGGCATTGACGTGAACACCCTCCCCGAGGTGATGGAAGTGGGCGAACTGGTCGATGCGGCACTGGTCGGCTTCGATCGTCGCGAGCTGGTCACCATCCCGCCGCTTCATGTTGCCCAGCGCTGGGATGCGCTGGAGGGTGCGCGCCAGGGGCTGATGTCGGACCTTCGACAAGCACACGCGGCGGAGCGCTATCGGCCATAAGCCTGAGCACTGCATTCAATGCGACTTGACGTGAATCCAACACCCAGGAGATTTATATGAGCAGCACGCTGTTCGCATCCACCCAACTCGGCAGCTTGCCGCTGAAGAACCGCATCGTCATGGCACCGCTGACGCGTAGCCGCGCCATCGGAAACCTGCCCAATGCCCTGATGGCGCAGTATTACCGCCTGCGTGCGGATGCCGGACTGATCATCACCGAAGGCACCTCGCCGTCGCCCAACGGCCTGGGTTACCCACGCATTCCCGGACTGTTCAACGAAGAACAGGTGCAGGCGCTGGCGACGCGTGACCGATGGCGTCCATCAGGCCGGCGGCAGGATTTTTGTGCAACTGATGCATACCGGGCGGGTCGGCCATCCCGCCAACCTGCCGGCCGGCGCCAGCGTCGTCGCCCCCTCGGCGGTCGCCGCTCCCGGAGAGATGTGGACCGACGCCGACGGAATGCAGCCACATCCCGTGCCCCGTGAAATGAGCGAGGCCGACATAGCCCAGAGCATCGCCGAATATGCGGCCGCGGCCAAACTGGCCATGCAGGCCGGCTTCGATGGGGTCGAGCTGCATGCGGCGAACGGCTATCTGATCGACCAATTCCTCAACACGGCCTCCAACCAGCGCAACGACCGCTGGGGCGGCAACATCGAAAACCGCATCCGTTTCGCTGTCGAGGTCGCCAAGGCAAGCATCGCGGCCATTGGTGCCGAGCGCGTTGGCATGCGTATCTCGCCATATGGCGTATTCAACGGCCAGGTACCGGATGCCGAGATGGATGCGCTGTACCTGCGTTTGATCGACGAGTTGAATGCGCTCGGCCTGCTCTATATCCACATCGTGGATCACAGCGCCATGGGGGCGCCGGAAGTCAGCCCCGTTCTGAAGGCCAAAATTCGTGCCGCGTTCAACGGGCAATACATTCTCTCCGGTGGCAATGACGTCGCATGAGCCGGTGCCGATCTCGAGGAACAGCGTGGCGACCTGGTGGCTTTCGGTCGTCCATTTATCTCAAATCCGGACCTGGTCTCGAAGCTTAAGTCGCGGCAGGAACTGGTGGCGCCCGATTTCTCCACCTTCTATACGCCGGGAGAAAAGGGCTACACCGATTATTGATCGAAGCCTGAGCCTGGGGGTGCATTTCTCCGCTTCGCTCACGACCCCGTGAAATGCGCAACCAGGTCACATGGATAACAAAACTGTAGCGGACTTCCTTTGTTCCTTTGAGCGCCCGCCAAGGCTGGAAGGTAGAACCTGAGTTGCCCAATATCTTCTGAAGTGGCGGGAGAAAAGCTGCCAGCGTTCTTTCCGCCCGGATGCATTGACCCGACTTTGATTCAAAGCTCGGTGAAGAACTGCCCGGGCCGAGTTGGACGGGTAGGTGGTTCGGTGGGTTTCAAAACGGAGCGGTCATTCGAATGACTGCTGTGCTGAATCGATGACGGACGGCTCTTAGCCGAGTCGAGGAAAAGTAGGTTTCAAATTGCTCGCCGCAAACCGGTCATCCAGCTGAGTCCAGAGAGAAAAATCTGGACGGCACCGCCAACGGCAGGTCATGGCCGGGACGTGCCTGATGACGAGGCTGGGGCTGGCGTCGCGTACTGACAGGCTGTACGCGATCCACACTCGACGTTGGCGATTCTCTGGCTGCCTGACCGGCTTACGTTACGAGCCTCAGTTCGATATGGGCGAGGGTCGGAAGCGGTATTGCACGGCCCGTGTGAAAGCCATGAGGGCGTGTGCACGCAGTTCCAAACTTCGACCGCTTTGGGTGTGCGCCGTGACAAGGCGGCGTTTTCCAGTGGGTGCGAGGCCCACCCGGCAACCGCTCCTGCCGGAAGCAACCGGAGCAGCTATGGAGGAGACGAAATAGCTGAAGCCTTCGGATAAGCGTGCCACAAATTGGTGGCAGCGCGAGTGTGCGGGCCGTAACGCGAGTGAAGTGCGCCAGTACAAACTGGCAAGAGGTAGTCGATGAAAGTTCGATGCAGCGAAGATCTAGCAAATCACGCTGACCCCGAGTCATGCGGTGGACATCGCGAGGTGTCCATCGAAGCGTTGACAGGGGAAACCGGCAGGCCAGCCATTGAGCCGCGAAATCAGGAGTTCGGGATGCCGACGGAGTTTCACTTCTCGGAAGGCAACACGGCACATGGCGCTAGATGCGAGTCATGTGACGATCCCGCGCGGTCGGAGACCCTGAGCATGTCGGGAAGCTTCTTGCACAGGAACTGGGAGATCTCATCGGTATCCGGGGCTTTGTGCTCGGATGGGGCGGGGAAGGCCACAAGCCGTACGCCCGTCGTCTACGTTGATGAGAAGTCGGATGCGTCAGTACTACCTGAGAAGTCGCCGAACAAAGGGAGTGCCCCTGCGGAGGTGATGGAGGGAAGGGACGCAGCCAAGGGGAACACCGAAAAGACTCCCGCGCCCCGGACGCAGAGCCGGACTGGCGCGTCGATGGGACTTGACGGTGTACGCGAAGTCGCACGTCGGGATCGGCGGGCGAGGCTCACGGCACTTATGCACCACATCACGCCGTCCTTGCTGGTGGAGAGCTTTTACGCTTTGCATCGGAATGCGGCGGTGGGTGTGGACGGAGTGACGTGGCGAGAGTACGAGCGAATTCTCTATACGCGGGTGCACGAACTGCACCGGGAGATTCATACCGGTGCGTATCGGGCACAGCCATCGCGGCGAGTGTATATACCCAAAGCAGATGGCAGGCAGCGGCCGCTGGGGATTGCTTCCCTGGAGGACAAGATCGTGCAGCAGGCGGTTTCGACTGTACTGAGTACGATCTACGAGGAGGACTTTCTTGGATTCTCATACGGGTTCCGTGTCGGGCGTGGCCAACACGATGCGTTGGATGCGCTCTACATGGGGATTAAGAGCCGGAAGGTGAACTGGGTTCTCGATTTGGACATCCGGGCGTTCTTCGATGAAATCTCGCACGAATGGCTGGTCAAGTTCCTGGAACATCGAATCGCGGACAGGCGGCTGCTGAGGCTGATCCGCAAGGGGCTCAAGGCAGGGGTGATTGAGGACGGACGCAGGACGGTGAGTAATCGGGGCTGCCCGCAAGGGTCTGTGCTCTCCCCGATGCTCGCCAATATTTACCTGCACTACGCTCTCGATCTCTGGGCGCACCGTTGGCGCAAGCAGGAAGCGAAGGGTGACGTCATCATTGTCCGGTATGCCGATGATGCTGTGCTAGGTTTCCAGCACGAAGACGATGCCAAGCGGTTCCTTACTGCGGTGCAAGAACGACTGGGCCACTTTGGGCTGTCTCTCAATACGGAGAAGACGCGTCTGATTGAGTTTGGTCGCTATGCCCATGAGCGTCGGCGACAGCGGAAGAGCGGTAAGCCAGAGACGTTCGATTTCTTGGGCTTTACCCACTGCTGCACTCACAGCAAGCGTGGGGCCTTTGAACTCCTACGATTGACGGTCAAAAAGCGCATGCGTACCACGCTGGCGGCGATACGGGAGACGTTACTGCGCCGTCGGCACGAACCCGTGGCAGTCGTGGGGCGTTGGCTCGGACAGGTCTTGCGTGGGTACTACAACTACTTTGCGGTCCCCGGCAATATCTATCGCCTCAACGGCTTTCGGGCCGAGGTGGAACGGGCTTGGCTGCATGCCTTGCGCCGGCGCAGCCAGCGGCCTCGCATGCCGTGGTCGCGTTTCGCGCCGCTCGTTGCACGCTTTCTGCCCCCGCTGCGCCTTGTCCATCGCCACCCGTTGGAGCGTCTCCGCGTTACTACCTAAGGCAGGAGCCGTATGCCTGAGTCGGGCACGTACGGATCTGGACGGGGGGCGGTGGGTAACCACCGTTCCTACCGTAACCGCTGAGCAAACCTCGAAAAGGACGATGCGCAGGCCGACCCGACAACCCTTTCGGGGAAGGCTGACATCACTGGACGGAAGAGCGAAGCAGTACCGCCAGGGACTGCGCCGGGGTAGTGGCGACAGCACGTACACAAGGAAAGCGCACGCAACACGGGAAGCCCCTTGGCGTGGTCGGAGACGATCAACCGGTGGCCGGTGACGGACAGGCCGGGCGCCTTGGGGTGGCGGAGAGGCTCGTAGTACCGCTGAAGCCGGGTAACGCCGGTGGAGGAGCCTCAGTTCAAGACAGACGCAATACGTGGTGAGGGACGTGGAGATTGGGCAACCTATCAACTCCGATCAGTGTTCAGAAACTGCAGATGGCGTTGCACGCGAAAGCGAAGGCAGAGCCGGGTTACCGTTTCTACGCGCTGTATGACAAGATCAACCGCGACGACATTCTGGCTCACGCCTTTGCCCAGTGCCGCGCCAACAAGGGCGCACCGGGCGTGGACGGGCAGGATTTCGCGGATGTCGAAACGTACGGCGTGCAACGGTGGCTCGGTGAGCTGGCGCTTGCGCTCAGGCAGGAGACGTACCGACCGGACCCCATCAGAAGAGTGTTCATACCGAAGGCCAACTCAACGGCGAAGAGCCCTAAGCTCAGGCCGTTGGGCATCTCGACCTTGCGCGATCGGGTATGCATGACAGCAGTGATGCTGGTGCTCGATCCGATCTTTGAAGCCGATCTTCCACCAGAGCAGTACGCCTACCGGCCGGGTCGCAATGCCCAGCAGGCGGTGATTGAGGTGCAAGAGGGGCTGTTCCGAGGCCACCCGGAAGTCGTAGACGCGGACCTCGCCGACTACTTCGGGTCCATTCCCCACGCTGAACTCATGCTGTCGCTGGCGCGACGCATCGTGGACCGGCGCGTGCTGCATCTGATCAAGATGTGGCTCGAATGTACCGTGGAGGAGACCGACGATCGCGGCCGCAAGACACGAACGACGCAAGCCAAGGATAAGCGCCGCGGCATTCCGCAAGGTTCTCCCCTCTCACCACTGCTGGCCAATCTGTACATGCGCCGCTTCGTGCTGGGATGGAACAGACTCGGGTTGGATAGGAGCCTTGGCACTCGGATCGTGACCTACGCTGACGATCTCGTGATCCTGTGCAGGAAGGGCAAGGCTGAGGATGCCTTGCAGAGACTGCGCGAACTCATGGGCAAGCTGAAGTTGACGGTCAACGAGGAGAAGACGCGCATCTGCACGGTCCCGGAAGGTGAGTTCGACTTCCTGGGTTATACGTTTGGGCGGATGTATTCGCCGGCGACCGGCAAGGCCTATCTGGGCATGCGGCCGTCGAAGAAGAGCATTCGGCGCATGGTGGAAAAGCTCCATGCGATGACGGCAACGTCGATGACGTGGCAAGAGACCACGCACATGGTGGGAAAGTTGAACCGCACGTTGCGCGGCTGGGCGAACTACTTCCAAGTAGGCACGGTCAGCGATGCGTACCGAGCGATCGACAGCTACACCGTGGCGCGGTTGCGCCGGTGGTTGTGGACCAAATTCAAGAAGCGCCGACAACGGGGAGGGGGCTATCCACCCTCGATCCTCTACGACCGACTCGGGCTCGTGCGGCTGACTTGGCGGGGACGCAACCGATCGTGGGCGAAGGCGTGACGTCTTGTCCGAGAGCCGGATGCGGGCGATCTGCACGTCCGGTTCGATGAGCGGGATGTGGAAACGGAGCTATGGCGAGGGTACTTGGGCACCGCCAGACGAAAGGGGCGGCAACAGACAAACCGAACCTACTGCCACCGCGCCACATCTCGACTCTACCGGGGGGTTCGCGTTCGCGGGATTGGAAGCTGACGTTCGACGCCAAGTGGGCCCCAAGGTCCGTTGACTGCCGGATACCTGCCGCTCGCTCGACGCAGTCGTCTGACCGCAATGGCCGAACTGGGGCAGACCAACACGAGACGGCGAATTTCGGCTTACGGAAGCGATGCCGCCACTCAGGTCGCCGTCCTGAAGAAGGGCTGAGCGGTCGAAATTGACCGGCGCCAGGCGTCAGCCAACTTGCCGGTCGTCTTCGATCTCGTCATTGAACCGAACGGTCTGCTGCTGTCCCGCTCGCGGATTGCGTGTCGCGCCAATGGAAGTACTTCTGGAGGCACCGACCGGGCGCGAGTGACCCGGGAAGGCGGCCCGGCAATTGTTCGCCGCGCGCGGGGAGGCGCATCCCCTGGATCAGGTTCCGCAGAAAGTGCGGTAGCACGCTGTCACGTCGGCCGGCGCCGGCGCGGCGTACTGGGCCCGTTCGGGTGCCTCCGCGTACGGCTGCCGGAGGGCGTCGAGCAACCGTTCGAAGGGTGCGAGGTCGCCCTCGTCGGAGGCGGCGGCCAGCGCCTCCTCCACGCGGTGATTGCGGGGGATTACCCAGGGATTGACGCTGCGTATCGCAGCGGCGCGTGCGATACCCGCCATCGCTGAATCGGTACCTGCCCCGCCGTCCTCGCTGGCGCAGCGTGCGCGCCAGCGCGCAAGCCAGGCACTTGGAGCGCTTGGATCGGCGAACAGCGCGCGCAGCGGCGCCTCGTCACCGGCCGCGGCATCGGCCAGCCGCCGCCAGCCGAGCGTGAAATCGACCCGCTCGGCATGAAGAAGCGTTAACCAGTCCTCGGCCAGCGTGGCATCGGCGCTGTCTTCCTCCGGTTCGCCCCGGCGCAGGCCAAGCTTGGCGCGCTGTCCATGCAGCAGGTGCCTGCGGAACTGCCCCGGGAACGCATCGATGACCTCGGTGGCCACCGCCACGGCCTGCTCGACATCGTCGGCGATCAGGGGCAGCAGCGCTTCGGCCAGGCGTGCCAGGTTCCAACAGGCGATGTCGGGCTGGTTGGAAAAGGCGTAGCGTCCGCGGTGGTCGATGGAGCTGAACACTGCACCCGGATCGTAGGCCTCCATGAACGCGCAGGGGCCGTAGTCGATCGTCTCGCCCGAGATCGCCATGTTGTCGGTGTTCATGACGCCGTGGATGAAACCCACGTTCATCCACTGCGCGACCAGGGCCGCCTGGCGTTCGCGCCACGGCCCGCAGCAGTGCCAGGAAGGGCTGCGCTGCGGCTGCCAGTTCGGGGTCGTGGCGCGCGATCGCGTACTCGGCCAGTTTCCGCACCCGTTGCACATCCCCGCGTGAGGCGAAGAACTCGAAGGTCCCGACGCGGATGTGGCTTGCCGCCACGCGCGTGAGCACCGCCCCCGGGCAGCGTGCGTTCGCGATAGACCGGCTCGCCCGTCGCCACCACCGCCAGCGCCCGCGTGGTGGGGATGCCCAGCGCGTGCATGGCCTCGCCGATCAGCACTTCGCGCAGCATGGGCCCGACGGCGGCCTTGCCGTCGCCGTTGCGGGCGAAGGGCGTGCGGCCCGAGCCCTTGAAGGCGATGTCGCGGCGGTGTCCCTGGCGGTCGATTACTTCACCGAGAAGCAGCGCGCGGCCATCGCCGAGCTGGGGCGAGAATCCGCCGAACTGGTGGCCGGCATAAGCCTGGGCCAGCGGTTCGGCGCCTTCGGGCAGGGTGTTTCCCGCGAATGTCGCCGCCCATGCGGCGTCGTCCAGCGCCGTGATGTCGAGGCCGAGTTCCGCCGCCAGGGAATGATTGAGGAACAGCAGCCGTGGTTCGGGCACGGGGGCCGGCCGCCAGGCAACGTAGAAACCCTCGAGCTCGCGGGCGAAGGAATTGTCGAAACGGAAGTTGGCGGCTGAACCCATCGGCTGATACGGTGTGGCAATCCCCAAGTTTGCCACACCCAGTGGGGCCCTTTCCTGCAACCAGATAGAGGCAGATACAGATGACACGACTCGTCCAGACATGCGGACCGAGCCTGGGTCAGATCGACATGGTCGTGGCGATGCTCGCTCCACTGCCGCCGGCTCGCGGCAGTTGCCACTGCCTGCCGATGGGGAGAAAGCTCAAGGGGACCGGGATCTCGAACTCTGGCAGGCAATCACAACGGTGAGTGCAAGATACGCTTCCGGACCTCACGCCAGGACCGCCCCGCCGCCTCACGAGCAGGCGGGCGGCCCTGTTGGATCTTTGGACGTCGCGCCATTCGCTCTCAGCATGTTGCAGAACAACCGGCCCTGCTCGATCGGATCGTCGAGCGCGACGTGGGTGTGCGGCACCGGGTCGATCCACTCCGCCGGCATCGATCGCTTCCCGCACGCGCGGTACGGCTTGCGCAGGAGCGCCATGGCGTAGGTCTTGATGTCGATCGCCGAGTAGCCGAACGGGTTCTCGCCGGCAAATTCCATGAGGTACCAATAGACGAAAGGAAAATCGAACGCAGCCGGATAGGCGACGAACACCGGCCTTCCGGGAAGCGACTTGAGCCACGCCAGGTAACGCTGCATGGCGAGCCGGGGCGCTTCGAGATCTCGCCGGCAGGCGAGCCAGGCCTCCGGCTGCGTGGCCCACCAGGCAGCGGTCTTGGGATCCGGAGTCGCAGTCCGGCAGGGTTTCGAGATTCGCGGAAAACGTTGCCAGCAGGTCCTTGTCGGCCGTGTAGGCAGCCGATCCGATGCTCAGCATGGAGTGCTTTCCCGCGACCGGGCCGTCGGTTTCGATGTCTGTGCTCACGTAGACTTCAATCATGCGGGACACCTTGGGGGATGCAAGGGATGTTTGAACCGTCCGTCCGGTCCGCAGGATTGGCCCGGGCGGCCCATCGCTACCTCGAATGAAGTGCCTGCCCGATGGCCTCGGCAAGGATCGTAGGATCTTGGGCGCCGACGATGCGGATTCGGCCGTCGAAGACGAAGGTGGGAATCATGGTGATGCCCATCTGCCGGGCCTCGCGCTCGTTCGCGCGAACCACATCTTCGTGGCGGCCTTGGGATAAGCACGCCGCGGCATCCCCTGGATCGTAGCCGCACTCGGCGGCGATGCGCACCAGCACGGCGGCGTCGCCGACATGCTCGCCGCGCTGGAACTGCGCCGAGAACAGCCGCTCCACGAGGGCATCGGCGCTTCCCCGTTCCTGCGCCCAGTGCAGCAGTCGATGCGCGCTGAGGGTGTTGGCGCGCAGCCGGATCTTCTCGAAGGCGAATTCGATGCCGCAGCCGTGACCGGCGCTGCGCACCCGCTCGAAAAGCACCTCGACCTGGCGGCGACCGCCGAACTTCCGTTCCAGAAAGGGCAGATACGGCTCGCCTTCCGGCGGCGTGTCCGGGTTGAGGAAGAAGGGGCGCCAGCGCAGTTGGCACTCGAAGGTCGGATTGTCCTGCCTCACCCGCGCAATGGCCGACTCGAGGCGGCGCTTGCCGATGAAGCACCATGGGCAGACGACGTCGGAGTAGATGTCGATCGAAAGCACGAGGCCATCATACCTCTGCCGGCGGGAAGCCGAAGGGGAGGCGGCCTTGTGACAGAGGGGCGACGGTGCCGCCCGAACCGTCGCCTGTGCGCGCCAGCGGTTGCCGCATTGGCGACGGGTGTCAGATCTTGCCCGGCAATCCCGTCAGCCTGCGGGCACGAAGCACTCAACGCACCCCGAGCGCTTCGCGTCCTCGTCGCTGCCGGAACGTCATACCGGGATTTCAGACTTCCGTCTGCTCGGCCATCTCCAGCGCATCATCGACCTCGATGCCAAGATACCGGACCGTGCTTTCAACTCGCGTGTGACCAAGCAGCAGTTGCACCGCCCGCAGGTTCTTGGTGCGCCGGTAGATCAGCGAGGCCTTGGTGCGGCGCATCGAGTGCGTCCCGTAACCCGTGGGGTCCAGCCCGATCGCCGCCAGCCAGCCGTCCAGGATGCGCGCGTACTGGCGCGTTCCCAGATGGGGCGAGTTGTGGATGCGGCTCGGAAACAGGTAGTTCTCCGACTTGAGCCCTGCCGTCTTGATCCAGGTCTCCAGCGCCTCGCGCGTGGGTGCCGTGATCTCGAACTGCACCGGACGCTGCGTCTTCTGTTGCAGCACGCTCGCCCGGGAGGCCACGTGCTCGCCGTGGCACACGTCGCGCACCCGCAGCTTCACCAGGTCGCAGGCGCGCAGCTTGCTGTCGATGCCGAGATCGAAGAGCGCGAGTTCGCGCGCTCGCTGCTGCATCTGCAGGCCCACCCGGATGGCCCAGATCTCCTTGAGCTTGAGCGGGGCCTTCTGGCCCACCAGCTTGCCCTTGTTCCAGGGTTCCCGTCGATTCGGGGTAGTAGTCGCTTCCATGATGAACTCCTTTCGTTGGACGCGGCGGCGCAGCGTACGCCGCCGCCATTGCGCCCGGGCGGATGAGCCGATCGAGCGCAATGTCCATCTTTGACAATTGTTGATACGATAGGCGTCAGGGCGTACTGCCTGCGAAGTGAGGATCCACGATGGGGATGAACGTCAATCTGACGCCGCAGCTCGAACAGATGGTGCGGCAGAAGGTCGAATCGGGGCTCTACGGTTCGGCGAGCGAAGTCGTGCGGGAGGCTCTGCGGCTGATGGAGGAGCAGGACCGGATGCGGGCGGCAAGGCTCGAACAGTTGCGCCAGGACGTGCGCGCCGGCCTGGGCAGCGGTCCGGCGGCTTCGTGGGATCCCAAGCAGGTGAAGCAACAAGGGCGCGTGCGGCGCCAGGGTAAGGCACGCGCGGGCAAGCCGTAGGATGCCGCGCATCCTGCGCCGGCCGCTGGCCGGGGCCGACGTTCGACGAGATCTGGGATTACATCGCCGAGGACAGCATGGTCGAGGCAGACGCCTGGGTCGACCGCCTGGACGCGAAGCTACGCCTGCTTGCCGCGCAGCCGCTGATGGGGCGCGCCCGGGATGAACTGTAACCGGGGGTGCGCAGCCTGCCGTTCGGACGTTACGTGATCTTCTATCTGCCCCTTTCCGACGGAATCGAGGTGGTGCGGTTGCTGCACTCGGCGCGCGACATCGAGACCCTCTTCGACAGGGATCCGCCTGAATTGTGAGGGGTGACGCCGCCGGCACACAAGGTGCGGTGGCACGGAGTTCGTCGGTACCCAACCGACCGCACTGCCCCTGACAAGCCGCCAATGACGCGGCCTGGTTGCCGATCGACCGCCGGGCACAACAGCCAGTCGTCGTAAGCCGGCAGTGGCGCCAATGGCGCTTCCCCTTCAGTGAGCTGACTTCCAGCAGGCCGCCGTGAATTCACAGAGTTCGGCCATTCCTGACAGTCAGTTGCCACTCCGGGAAAGGCTGCAGTGCGCTCGACAGCGGCCACTTGTTGGCTGGATCGCTGAAAGAAACGCTTCTCCGTTGCGATGATTGGTTCAGACCACGAGGTAATGTCTTAGCAACCCTTTAGGGGTTTCTTCATTGAAATGCCCCTGTCCTTCATCGCAAGCTAGTTCTTGGAAAACACCACCCGCACATCGTGCAGCCCGAGCGACTGGGGAAGCCCAGACGGGTCGTCCACGCGGCCGAGACGGGTGTACGAATAGGGCGATTCGAAGGTCAGATAGAAGACTACTACGGTGCGCGATCCCCACAGCAAAAGGTCGCCGTTGCGGATCGTACCGGGCCGGCTTGCGTCCGTGGGTAGTGGGCTCGGCAGTTCCTTTTTCTTCTCGTTGCCGTTCAGTTCCTCCATGTCCAGTGTCAGCGGCAACATGGCGGTGAATGCGCGAGCGGCCTCGGTTTCGGCCAGGGTGATGGCGAAGCGGCGTTCGCCGACGGTCATCCACATGCGTGATTCCTCCGATCTCTTGGATGCCTGAGCGGCATCCGGTGCGGCGGTGGGCGCCGTAGGGCCTGCCGCCCGGGTGACAGGGGCAGCGCACAGCGCAAGGAGAAGCAGCAGCAGGCCAAGCTGACGCAAGGCCCGGCCGGACCAAATAGCGCAAACCACGCCCCTCGTCGGGATAACGCGCAGGGTGAGTGCCAGGCAATAGAACGCGATGCCGTAGCCGACGACGACCACCACCGATGGCCAATAATGGGAAGAGGTTGTCACGACTTCGCTGACAATCGCAGTCAACAGAAAAATCCAATTCTTAAACATTAGTGACGCCTGAGGAGGCCACCTGAGAACAGTCACGCACCTCCGCCCAGATGGCCTCCGTCTGAGTTACTTCAGATTCTTGCCGAAGAAATCCGAGATCTTATCGAACGGGATCTTGTCCATCTGATCGTACAGATCGGTATGGCTGGCGCCCTTGATAATCACGAGTTCCTTTGGCTCCGCCGCAGCCGCATAGGCGGTTTCGCTAAAGTAGCGCGAGTGGGCTTTTTCGCCGTGGATCAACAGGATGGGGCGTGGTGAAATTTCCTTGATGTTGCTCATCAGCGGCGCGTTCATGAAGGACAGGCCGCTGGTGATCGTCCAGGAGCCGTTCGAATTGATCGCGCGTGGGTGGAAGCCACGCTGCTTCGACTTGTAGTAGTCGGCGTAATCCACCATGAATTGCGGCTCGCCGCCCTTGAGCTCGTTGAACATCGGGAGCATCGCCGGACTACCGCTTTCCGCATCCTTCCAACGCTGCTGACCCAACTGTTCCAGCGTCTGCGCGCGCTGTTCGGGCGTCACGCTATCGTTGTAGCCCTTGGACATGACGCGCGACATGTCGTACATGGTGCTGGCGACGACAGCCTTGACGCGCTTGTCCACCGCCACTGCATTCAATGCTATGCCGCCCCAGCCGCAAATGCCGATGATGCCGATGCGGTTACGATCGACCGAAGCGTGCAGGCCGATGAAGTCCACCGCGGCGCTGAAATCCTCGGTGTTGATGTCGGGAGACGCAACATTGCGCGGCTCGCCGCCGCTCTCGCCGGTATAGGAAGGATCGAAGGCGAGCGCGACGAAACCGCGCTCGGCCATGGTCTGGGCATACAGACCGGAAGACTGCTCCTTCACGGCGCCAAAGGGGCCGCCGACGACCAGTGCGGCCAGGCGCTGGTTGCCGCGGTTCTTCGGCAGATACAGATCGGCCGCCAGCGTGATGCCATAGCGATTCTTGAAGGTCACTTTCTGATGATCGACCTTGTTGCTCTTCGGGAAAGTTTTGTCCCATTCCTGGGTCAAGTTCAAGGTGCTTCCTCCGATTGCAGTGGGACTGGTCTGTGCTTGAACGGATGGCACGCCGACGCACAGGGCAGCACAGGCGACGATGGCGCTTTGGATGAATTTCTTGCGGGAAAGCAGGGTGGTCATTTGGGGGCTGCTCCTTGGTTTGGATAGAAAAAACGAACGGCTACAGCGCATTCTTCAGAATGGCCGTCACCACTTCCGGGGTGTAGGTTTCGGCGATGCCGAAGATGCGCACATTGCGCTGGACGTTCTCGACGATGGCCGGCAGATCGATCTCCTTGATGCCCAGTTGCGGCAGATGTGTTGGCGTGCCGATCTTGTCGTACCAAGCCTGTAGCGCCGCAATGCCCTGCTCGCTGGTATCGACACCAAACACCTTCCGCGCAAATCGTTCGAACTGCGCCGGGTTGCGGTCGAGGTACCACTTCATCCAGGCCGGGACGATCACCGACAGGCCGGCACCGTGCGGTACGTTGAACAGTGCGGAGAGCGAGTGCTCGATGGCGTGATTTGGGTAGCCAAAGCCGGCTGCTCCCGAGTAGGCCAGACCATTCAGTGCCAGTGTTGCTGCCCACGCGAACTGGGCGCGAGCTCCATAATCGGCGGGATCGGTCAGGAGCGCCTCGGTTGTTTCGATGACCGTATTGATAAGAGATTCAACCAGACGCGATTGCAACTTCGGATGGACGGTCGCCGTGAAATAGGCCTCGATCAAATGCGCAATGACGTCCGATGCCGAGTAAACGAGGTAGTCGCGCGTCACGCCCTGCATGAGTGCAGGATTGACGATGGAGACCTTGGGGAACAGCGAAGCCGCAGAGATGAAAAATTTCTCCTTGGTCTCGTCGTTGGTCACCACCGCTGAGGGATTCATCTCACTTCCCGTGGCGGCCAAAGTCAGAATGGCAAATAAGGGAAGCGCTGTCTCAACACGGGCCTTGCCAACGAACAGATCCCAGATATCGCCATCGTGGCAAACGCCGGCAGCAATGGCCTTCGAACTGTCGAGAACGGAACCGCCACCGACGCTCAGGATGGCATCGACTTGGTGCGCTTTCGCCAGGGCAATCCCTTCGCGTACTTTAGAGATGATTGGATTGCTGATAATGCCGCCACATTCCACGAACGCGATGCCTTGCTCGGCGAGGCTCTTGCTGACGACATCGAACAATCCTTCGCGTTTAATCCGTTCGCTGCCGTAGCAAAGCAGCACCTTTTTGACACCGTGCGCCGCCAAATGCTGACCGATCTGTTTTTCCTTGTCGGTACCGAATTCGATTTGAGTCGGATTGAAGAAGGTAAAGTTTTCCATGTTCCTGTCCTTTGTTGCCAAGAGTGTTGTTCGACAGGATGTATTTTTTGCGATCCGAACCGCTCATCGATATATCAATCCTCCGTTTTTATTGCCTGATACTCCACGGGATCGGTTTATTGGTTGGCGCCTGAGATTTGAGCAGATATTCTTCAGACAGAAACTGTTTGGAGAAATGACATGCCCACTCAAGAACACGCAGGAACGCTCGATGCCATGCGCGAGGCGATGATTGCGAGCATTGGACGCCGGACCATCGGCCAGTTCGACTGTTCGACCCCAATATCTGGCCTCACTTTTTTCCGGCGCGAAGCCCCGATGCCACCCACTATTTGCCTGGTGGAGGCCTGCATCGTTCTTGTCGTTCAAGGCGAAAAGCAAATGTTGGCAGGCGGGGAGGCTTACCCTTACAACATCAATCGGTTTTTGATTACATCGCTGGATATCCCAGCTAATTCCCAAGTGGTCACGGCCAGCCCCGATAACCCTTGCTTGGGGCTGGCCCTCAAACTCGATCTTCGCACCATGGCGGAATTGATCGCTCAGGGCGGACTGCCGTTGCCGGAAGACCGTTCGAGCGATCGAGGTGCCGTCATCGGTCTTGGTACCGTCACGCCGATGCTGCTTGAGCCATTCAAGCGGATGCTCGACTTGCTTGATGAGCCGAGTGCCATTCCCATCTTGGCGCCGCTCATCGAACGGGAAATCCACTATCGCCTGCTGATGAGCGATCAGGCTGCACGTCTGCAGCAAATCGCTTCAGTGGGGAGTCAGGGGCATCGTGTCGCCAAGGCGATCGACTGGTTGAAAGTAAATTACACGGAAACACTCCGAATTGATGATCTCGCCTCGCATGTCAAGATGAGTCCATCCAGTCTGCATCATCACTTTCGCCAGCTGACCGCCATGAGTCCCTTGCAGTACCAGAAATGGCTGCGACTGAATGAAGCGCGTCGGCTGATGCTGAACGAGGATTCGGATGCAGCAAGCGCGGCATTTGAGGTGGGCTACGAAAGTCCCTCGCAATTCAGTCGTGAGTACACCCGGCTGTTTGGCGCACCGCCCAAGCGCGATATCGAGGGATTACGCCGCAAGGCGGACAGGGAAGGATCTTCCCACGGCGCAGCCTCGACTTGAAT
The DNA here is from genome assembly GCA_963823455.1 of uncultured beta proteobacterium. Classification (GTDB taxonomy): domain Bacteria; phylum Pseudomonadota; class Gammaproteobacteria; order Burkholderiales; family Rhodocyclaceae; genus CAVPDA01. The sequence goes on along the minus strand of CAWGLO010000027.1, from coordinate 102,691 downwards.
TCTTTCCGAAACCAGGCAGTGCCCAGCACTTTGCTGTCGCAGCGAGTTCCGGAACTGTAACGATCCCCCATGAGTTGGAGTAAAAGCAAGGAAGTTTGGTCTATGGAAAAGAACGAATTGATGGAATTGATTAAGCTGGCGAGCCGATTGTCGTTGGTTCGGAGGGGCATGGAGCGCGTCGGCATCCCTAACGGCACTGTGCGCTTTGAGCAGGCTCTTTATCAGCGTACAGGGCTTCATTTGAAGGAACTGTGGCCCACGGAATTCGCCAAGTCGGTGACCGTGCAGACCATGGTGGCGCAGGTGCGCCGCGACTTCACCTTCGCCCCTCGCTGATCGAGGAGATCTACGGCTATATCTCGGCCACGGACAAGAAACTGTACTGGATCGAAGGCACGGACCAGCGCTTCCAAGGCTACAACCACTTCGGTCGCGAACCGCAAGCGATGCTGGATTGGTTCGACGGCCACATGTCATGACACCACCTGATTTTCCTTGAACCGGAGCATCACGATGAAACCTATACTCGCTATCGCGTCTTCACTCGCCATCTTGGCGTCGGCACCGATCTTCGCTGAAGACGCAAAACCTACAGGCATCGTCATCACGAGCAGCGCTGCGCGCGATCATTTCATCGGATCCCAGCAGACCTTTACAGGTCTGGAATATGTGGACCCGATGCTGGCAACGCCGCAAGCACCAGCGCGTACTACCGTATTCCTTGTCGATTTCGTGCCCGGTTCCCGCTCGGCTTGGCACACTCATCCAGCGGGGCAAATTCTGATCGTCGCCTCCGGCAAGGGCTGGGTACAGGAATGGGGTAAGGAGCGACGTGAAATCGTGCCGGGCAATGCGGTCTGGATTGCTCCAGGCGTCAAACACTGGCACGGCGCTACCGACAAAACCGGAATGTCGCACTACGCCATTCAGGAAGCTCTGGAAGGCAAGAATGTAGAGTGGATGGAGAAGGTCAGCGACGAGCAATACAAGCAATGACAACACAAACAGGTGCCGTAACGGGTACTCGATGGCTGTTTGCTATACACAAAGGAGTCTATTTATGAAGAACCTAAAAGTCCTAGCCGCACTTTCCGTGACCACCTTGCTGCTTGTGGGGGCTCCAACCGCTATCGCCGGTCGCGGTGCTTACGCTTTCAACACAAACGAGGTCAGTCAGGTCGCCCCCGCATTTATGCACTACTCGCATGATGTGCTGTGCAAGCTGTGGGAACGCCCCGAACTTTCGCCACGCGACCGCAGTATCGTTACCCTGGCGGCGCTGATTTCACGAGATCAGACCAATGAGTTGCCGTACTACGTCGATCAGGCTCTCGACAATGGCGTCAAGCCGCGCGAGATATCCGAGATCATCACACACTTGGCATTCTATGCGAGCCGTGCGAATGCTTTATCGGCCGTCCCCATAGTGCGTCAGGTATTCGCCGAGCGCAAAATCGGCACGGATCAGTTGCCCGCCGCCGAACCCAAACTGCTGGCGCTGGACGAAGCAACAGAGGCCAAACGCGCCCAACTGGTGAGCCAGTCCTTCGGCTCGACCGCACCGGGGCTGGTGCAGTACACCACCGACGTACTCTTCCGCGACCTGTGGCTGCGTCCCGACCTGGCTCCCCGTGATAGGAGTCTCGTGACCGTCAGCGCACTCATTGCGTCCGGCTACGTCGCGCAATTGCCGTATCACCTTAACAAGGCGATGGACGGGGGCTTGACACAGACCCAGGCTGGCGAGGTCATCACGCATCTGGCCTTCTACATCGGCTGGCCCAATGCGTTCTCCGCGCTGCCAGTGGCAAAAGATGTCTTCGAAAAGCGTCCCAAACAATGAAATGGAGGGCCCACGCGATGGCTTTCAGCTTGGCCCTTTCCGTTCTCGGCGTTCTGATGGGCGCCGCCAACTTGCAGCACCCCAAGTTCGGAGTTCTTCTCAATGGCAAGCTTTTCACAAGGCCGAAGACGAGACCAAAACGAAGCGGTGACCAACCCTGGGGCTAAAAGGTGAGTAGTGATTTTCGATAACAGTCGCTCAATCCTTTTTCTACGAATTCTTCGTTGGCCATGTTCGAGCGGCTGCAATGGGGCAAGTTGCGGTCGGGCAAGCAGCTAGCCATAAATGGCTGTTGTGGCCGAGGTCAAGAACGCCATGACGCCTTGGCTCACGGCCGCTCGACAAGTGGGAGCGGTCGTCGGCGGCGCAACCGATCCTGACCGACAGGTCGCCGACAGCAACGAGACGATCGCAAAGATGTCTCGGCGGTCGAGGCTTCCGCCCGACCTGATTCCAGGTTACATCTTGTAACAAAACGCGAGCGTAAAGGCGGCGGCTTGCCTGAACGAACGAGCAACATACCCATCCAAGTTGTATGGATGAAACTCTGAAAAGAACAGCGACACGCCTGTTCATTTCGCTACTCGCTGTGGTCGCGCTATCCGGATGCGTTGCGGTACCCTATGGGTCGCCGTACTACGGATCGCCGTATTCCTCCTACACACCCTATCCGGTGGAAGACTATGGCGCCCCCATCTACGCCGCGCCGCAGGTCTACGTTGCGCCGCCGGTGTATTGGGGGTCGCCTCTGTATCTGGACTTTCGGTTCAGGGGCGGTCACCGTGGTCACCGCGGCAAATGGGGCCACGGGCGACGGTAGCTCGTCGTTCACGGGCGCTTGGGGGGCGCCCTGCCGCTTGCCAGGGATCGGCGAGTTCACAAGACATGCCCATAGATCCATGATTGTCAGCGACTTTTGCGGAGGTCGACTGCATGGGCCTTGCCGCGCACACTCCATAATGGGTCAGTGCGATCAGCCTGGGGATCCCGCCGACCCGTTATGGAGGCATCCCGCTGTCAGAATGGCGCGTCTACATCGGACGAGGATGACCCGGGTCTTCGTCGTCGGAATCCATCAGCTTGAATCAGACGGCCGCACCAACAACGGCACATCGTCGCTTGCGTCCTTGAGCGCAACGCCGGTGAGCTTGCGGCGTTGCGCCTCGGTCATCAGGTACACGAGTCTATGGGCCGCCTGCACGTAGCTCAGGCCACCGTCGGTGTGAATGTTCGAGATGCAGTTGCGCTGCGCATCGGTGCACCCGGCGCGTGGGGCGTGAGTCAGGTAGATGCCCAGGCTGTCGGCACAAGACAGGCCCGGCCGCTCGCCGATGAGAATGGCCACCTGAGCCGCGCGCAGCAGCTCGCCGATTTCGTCGCCCAGCGCCACCCGCGCCATCTCGGCAACGACCACCGGCGCAAGACGCCAGCCGCGTTCGCTCAGCGCTTTGTCGGCCAGGGCCAGCACGCCGAGGGCGTGGCGGTGCGCCGCCAGTGCCGACAGGCCGTCGGCGATGACGAATACGGCGTCAAAGTCCTGCGCCAGACGTTCGGCGCAAGACTGCATCCATTCCCGCGAGGACGAATCGAGTCGTCGTCCCAGATCGGGTCGCTGCAAGAATTCCTGGCGGCTCGCCACGGCGCTGCGAACGCGAAGGGATGCGAGCCCCCTTTCTGCCAGTCCAGCCTCGATCCCGGCGGCGTCGAAGGGCAGATGCACCGCATCGCGGGCTCGGGCATGGGCAAGCTGAAACGCCAGCATCGGTGCCGTGGGCAGGCTGCCACCCGCCCGCCCGAGGGCGATGCGAGCGCCGGTGAACTGACGCAGCACCTGCCAGGGATTGGCGGTCAGGAAATCCTTGTTCGCCATGGCTATCCTGCCGGCAGATCGGCGCGTACCAGCGCGTGGCGGTCATCGATCTGGCGCAGCCGCTGACCGCGCATGACGCCCATCTTTTCCAGCCAGGCCTCGAACTCCGGCGCCGGCCGCAGACCCAGCACCTGTCGCACGTACAAGGCGTCGTGGAAGGACGTGCTCTGGTAGTTGAGCATGATGTCGTCGGCGCCGGGCACGCCCATGAAGTAGTTGCAGCCGGCCACGGCCAGCAGCGTCATCAGGTTGTCCATGTCGTCCTGGTCGGCCTCGGCGTGGTTCGTGTAGCACACGTCGCAGCCCATGGGCACGCCCAGGAGCTTGCCGCAGAAATGGTCCTCCAGCCCGGCGCGAATGATCTGCCTGCCGTCGTACAGGTACTCAGGGCCGATGAAACCCACCACCGTGTTCACCAGGAGCGGCTCGAAATGCCGCGCCACCCCGTACGCGCGCGCCTCGCAGGTCTGCTGGTCCAGGCCATGGTGGGCATTGGCGGACAGCGCGCTGCCCTGGCCGGTCTCGAAGTACATGACGTTGTTGCCCAGCGTGCCGCGCTGCGAGCGAGAGCGCCGCCTCGCGCGCTTCCTCCAGCAGCTTGAGGGTGATGCCGAAGCTGCGGTTGGCCGCCTCGGTGCCGGCCACCGACTGGAATACCAGATCCACCGGTGCGCCGCGCTCGATCGCCTGCATCGTGGTGGTGACATGGGCCAGCACGCAGGACTGGGTCGGGATGTCGAAGCGACGACGCACCTCGTCCACCAGTTCCAGCAGGGTGATGGTCTTCTGCAGGCTGTCGGACGCCGGATTGATGCCGATCACCGCATCCCCGGCGCCGTAGAGCAGACCGTCGAGGATGGCGGCGGCGATTCCGCGTGGATCGTCCGCCGGATGGTTGGGCTGCAGCCGTATCGCCAGCCGGCCGGGCAGGCCGAGGGTGTTGCGAAAGCGCACGACGACGCTGCACTTCTTCGCCACCAGAATCAGATCCTGATTGCGCATGATCTTCGCCACGGCCGCCGCCATCTCCGGCGTCAGCCCGGGTGCCACTCGGGCCAGCGCGACGCCCTCGGCCTCGTAGGACAGCAGCCAGTCGCGCAACTCGCCGACGGAGAAAGCAGCGATGTCCTCGAAGGCGCTGCGGTCGTGGTTATCGAGGATGAGGCGGGTCACCTCATCCTCTTCGTACGGGATCAGCGGCTCTTCCAGAAAGGTCCTGAGGGGGACTTCCGCCAAGGCGAGGCGCGCAGCGACACGCTCCTCGTCACCGGCGGCAGCGATGCCGGCCAACTGATCGCCCGACTTTGGCGGGCTGGCCTTGGCCAGCAGGCTCTTCAGGTCATCGAAGACGTAGCGGCGTTGGCCAAGCGTGTGGGTGAATCGCGGCATGTTTGGCGGTGGGGCGGCGCTCACGAATTTGCCGGCCCATTATGCGCGCAGCGCCGTTACACATGAACGTCTGCCCTTGGCGAGCAGAGCAAACCCTCCGTCGTCGAAGGGATGGTCGCGACGAGGGATGGATGACAGCCACACGCGCTTTATGGGTCGCTGCGCCGGGGCCATGAGTCACGCGAGCATTCCATCAACGCATCTGCGCGCGCGCCCCGTCCCCATCCAGCCGAGCCGCCCCGATCGATGGCCCCGGTAGGGCTTGAACGACGTGCCGGCGCTCGACGCGCCGCAACGTCAAGCCTCCGCCCTACCCGTTATGTACGAATCGCTGGCGCAGAATCGGGAGAGCGCTACCCGCGCGAACAAGCAGGTTGGGGCCTCGCTCGCGGTAGGCCACGGCGCCGGCCACGCTGCGCTGAATCGCGCGCACGGTGTGGCGATGACTGTCCCGTTGGACGGCGACAAGAGACATTCGATTAGCATGGCACTATTCCCGGAGTTCGGCCACAGCGGCCATTGGCCGACGAAGAGTCGTCGGAACCGAAATGGACGATGACAGCAGCACATTCGTAAGCCGCCGCTGACTGCCGAGGGTCCCAACGCCGGGCATGGTTTGCTGTCAAAGGCATTCACCGTCGAACTGCACGGAAATCGCAGCGATCCGCCGCGCACCGGATCGGCCCCGGATTCCAGAGCGCCGTATCCGAATAGCGCCGGCGGATGCGGCGGCCGCCCGCTATCCTCGGCCCGGACCGGAAGGCCGCTCGGCGGCGCCTTCTGCCAGCCTCGGGCCCGGTCGGGCAGACTGGTGGGAGCGCGTCCGCGGTTCGGCCTGAACGCTGCTTCGCTACAGCAACACCCGCTCGATGCCGCCGGTGTTGGCTTTGGCGACGTAGTTCTCCATCCAGTCCGCGCCGAGCAGGTGCTTCGCCATCTCCACCACGATGTAGTCGGCCTCGGTGCCGGTGTCGTCGCCGTAGCGCGACAGGCCCTGCAGGCAGGACGGGCAGGAGGTGAGGATCTTCACCTCGCCCTCGACGGCGCCTGCCGTCTCGTCGAGCCCGCCATCGGCGCGAAGCTTGCGGCGACCCTTCATCTCCTCTTCCTTGCGGAAGCGCACCTGCGTCGAGATGTCGGGGCGCGACAGCCGCCAGCGTGCCCGATTCGCCGCAGCAGCGGTCGGTCAGTTCCACGCTTCGGCCCATCAGCTGGTTGACCACCTTCAGCGGCTGGTACGTCTTCATCGGCGTGTGGCAGGGGTCGTGGTACATGTAGCGCACGCCCGTGCACGCCCTCCAGGCTCGACGCCCTTCTCCATCAGGTACTCGTGGATGTCGAGCAGGCGGCAGCCGGGGAAGATCTTGTCGAACTCGTATTTCAGCAACTGGTCCATGCAGGTGCCGCAGGACACGATCACCGTCTTGATGTCGAGGTAGTTGAGCGTGTTGGCGACGCGGTGGAACAGCACCCGGTTGTCGATGGTGATCTGCGTGCCCTTGTCCTCGTCGCCGGCGGCGGTCTGCGGATAGCCGCAGCACAGATAGCCCGGCGGCAGCACGCACTGGCGCGCCGACCTCGTAGAGCATGGCCTGGGTGGCCAGGCCCACCTGGGAGAACAGCCGCTCCGAGCCGCAGCCGGGGAAGTAGAACACCGCATCGGAATCCTCGGTCGACCTTGTCCGGGTCGCGGATGATGGGCACGACGGTGTGGTCCTCGATGTCCAGCAGCGCGCGCGAGGTGCTGCTTGGGCAGGTTGCCGGGCATCGGCCTGTTGATGAAGTGGATCACCTGCGCCTTGAGCGGCGGCTTGGCCGAGTGGTGGCACGGCGGGTGCTTCACCTGCTCGCGGACAGGCCGAGGCGCTTGGCCGACCGGTGGCCCAGGCGCTGCGCCTTGTAGCCCCACTCGATCATGCCCTTGCGCATGCAGCTTGATGGTGGCGGGTCGGTGGCGTTGAGGAAGAGCATGGCCGCCGCGGTGCCCGGATTGAACTTCTTCTTGCCGTGGCGGCGCAGGAAGTTGCGCATGGCGATCGACACGTCGCCGAAGTCGATGTCCACCGGGCAGGGGTTCACGCACTTGTGGCAGACGGTGCAGTGGTCGGCCACGTCGCCGAACTCGTCGAAGTGCCGCAGCGACACGCCGCGCCGGGTCTGCTCCTCGTACAGGAAGGCCTCGATCAGGAGCGAGGTGCCGAGGATCTTGTTGCGCGGCGAGTAGAGCAGGTTGGCGCGCGGCACATGGGTCGTGCACACCGGCTTGCACTTGCCGCAGCGCAGGCAGTGCTTGATCCGCGTCCGAGATGTCGCCGATCTCGGTCTGCTCCAGGATCAGCGCCTCCGCGCCCAGCAGGCTGAAGCGAGGGCGTATAGGCGTCGCGCAGGTCGGCGCCGGGCAGCAGCTTGCCCTTGTTGAAGCGGCCTTCGGGATCGACGCTGCGCTTGTAGTCGACGAAGGCGGCGATCTCCTCGGCCTCGAGGAACTCGAGCTTGGTGATGCCGATGCCGTGCTCGCCGGAGATGACGCCGCCCAGGCTGCGCGCCAGCGCCATGATGCGCGCCACCGCCGCGTTCGCCTCCTGCAGCATGGCGTAGTCGTCGGAGTGGACCGGGATGTTGGTGTGCACGTTGCCGTCGCCGGCGTGCATGTGCAGCGCGACGAACAGCCGCGAGTCCGCAGCACCCGGTGGTGGATGGCCTCGCATGCGCTCGCGCACCGCGGCGGAGGTGCGGCCGGCGAAGATCTGCATCCAGCGGTGTCTGCGACCTCCGCCTTCCACGATACGCGCACGGCTGCGATCCTGGAGCGCGTTGAACAGCGGCGTCGGGCTGCGATGCAGGGTGGCGCCGAGGCGTGGGCCGAGTGCCGCGTCCGGTAGCCGTGGGCAGCCACCGGCTGCACCGGCCGGCGAGCGGCGTCCAGATGCTCCAGCACCGACTGCCAGCGGGTCCGGCGCACGCCGCGATCAGCGCGCGCGCAGTCTCGCGCTTGGCGCCGAGTGACCTCCGCTCTCGGCAGCGTCGTCCTCGCTCCTGAGGCACCGGCAGGTCGCCGCCCAGGAATTCGTCCAGCGGCGTCCAGCAGCGCCAGCTTGTTGGCGATGGACTGCTCGATGTTGATGCGCTCGATGCCGTCGCAGTAGTCCCCCAGGCGCTCCAGCGGAATCACCACGTCCTCGTTGATCTTGAAGGCGTTGGTGTGGCTGGCGATGGCGGCGGTGCGGGCGCGGTCGAGCCAGAACTGCTTGCGCGCCTCGGGCGACACGGCGATGAAGCCCTCGCCGTCGCGCGCGTTGGCCATGCGCACCACCTCGCTCGCCGCCGCCATCACCGGCCGATCTCGTCGTCGCCGACCAGGTCCGCCAGCAGCACCATCTTGGGCCGGCCGTGCGCGCCGCGCTTTGGTGGCATAGCCCACGGCCCGGACATAGCGCTCGTCCAGGTGCTCCAGGCCGGCGAGCTGCGCCGCCGGCGTGCGCGTCGAGATAGGCCTTGATCTCGACGATGGAGGGCACGGCCTCGCGCACCTGGCCGAAGAACTCCAGGCAGACGGTGCGCGTATGCGCCGGCATGCGGTGCAGCGACGAAGCGTGCCGAGGTGATGAGGCCGTCGCAGCCCTCCTTCTGCACCCCGGGCAGGCCGGCGAGAAACTTGTCGGTGACGTCCTTGCCCAGCCCAGCCTTGCGGAAGGCGCACCCGGGATGGTCAGGATCTCGGTTCGCGCCTGGGGTGTTGCCGTTCCGGAGTCGATAGCGGCGGAGGCGGAAGCGCGCCATGGGGATGGTCGTGGATCTTGCCCAGGTTGTGGTCGAGGCGCTCGACCTCCAGCCAGTCGGCGTCCGGGGTCACCATGCGCCAGGAGGCCAGGTTGTCCAGCGCCGTGCCCCACAGCACGGCCTTCTTGCCGCCGGCGTTCATGGCGATGTTGCCGCCGATGCAGGAGGCGTCTGCGGAAGTCGGGTCCACCGCGAAGACGAAGCCGGCCTGCTTCCGCCGCTTCCATGACGCGCCGCGTCACGACGCCGGCGCCGCAATGCACCGTCGGCACCGGCGGGCGACACCCGGGCAGGGCCGTCGCTTCCACGGCGCCCAGCGTGTCCAGCTTCTCGGTGTTGATGACGGCGCAGTGGCGGGTCAGGGGAACGGCGCCGCCGGTGTAGCCGGTGCCGCCGCCGCGGGGGATCAGGGTGAGTCCGAGGTCGATGCAGGCCTTGACGATGGGCGGAACTTCGTCCTCCGTGTCCGGACAGATCACCACGAAGGGATACTCGACGCGCCAGTCGGTGGCATCGGTGACGTGGGAGACCCGCGCCAGGCCGTCGAAGTCGATGTTGTCCCGGCGCGTGGCCTTCGCCAAGGCCTTGCATCGCCCGTTTGCGCAGTCGTGCGGTGTCGGCGAAACCGGCGGCGAAGGCATCGACTGCCTTGTGGGCGGCCGTCACCAGTTGCGCCACCCGGGCGCTGCGCCACGCTGGCCTTCGCTTTCCGCCCGCGTGTCGTAGGCGAGGCGGCGCTTGTCCACCTCGTCCAGGCGATGGCGCAAGGCGCCGATCAGGGCTTCCTGACGGTCGCGGTTGTCGAGCAGATCGTCCTGCAGGTAGGGATTGCGCTCCACCACCCACATGTCGCCCAGGACCTCGTACAGCATGCGCGCCGAGCGGCCGGTGACGCGTTCGGCGCGCAGGTCGTCGAGCACCCGCCACATCTCCGCCCCCAGCAGGCGGATGACGATCTCGCGGTCGGAGAAAGAGGTGTAGTTGTAGGGAATCTCGCGCAGGCGCGGGGCTGCGTCGGAGCGCTCCTGGTTGACGAATTCGGGCGTGGGTTGCAAGGGTGAAATTCGACCCGTTCCGGAAACATTCCATTTTAGGCTATTGCAGCGCAGCAGGAAGCGAAATGAGGACGTGGATGCGCGCGACGCGACGAACTGTCAGACGCCCGGACGGAAGTGTTGCCCGCCAGCAACAAAGAAAAAAGAATTCGCGCAAAGCTCTACCCAGATTGAATTCAATCCGCGAAAATTGGACTAAAGCATTACAAGAGAAGATTTCACCCCCTCCCCGAGCCGTGCAAACCGATCCTGTTCGCCCGCAGAGTCCTTTGCGGAGCACCGTCCGGCCCGCGGCAATCGTCGCCGTCAGCCTCGCTGCGTTCGCGGTGACCTTCGTGGTCGTCAGGGAGGTGCAATCCTCACGCATCCAGGCGGCCCACTTTTCCGATCTGGCGCGGGAATTGACCTACCGCGTCGAGCAAGGACCGAGCACGGCGATCCGTTTCCCGGAGGCCGGACCTTTCGACGAGCGGCTCGGCTACAGCCGGCTGCCGGCGCTGGTGGCACGGCTGGCGGAGAAGAACTTCACGGTGGACGCCCAGGCCCGGCTGTCGCCGGCGTTGCTGGATTTCAGCGATCGCGGCTACTTCGCGCCCTACCGGGAAAAGACCCAGGCCGGGCTGCAGATCTTCGACTGCAGCGGTGAGCCGCTGTTCCTGGCGCGGCATCCCGAGCATATCTATCCGCGCTTCGATGCGATTCCGCCTCTCGTCTTGAACACCCTGTTGTTCATCGAGAACCGCGAACTGCTCGACGCTGCCAATCCGACCCGCAATCCCGCGGTGGAGTGGACCCGGCTCGCGAAAGCGGTCATGAGCAAGGCGGTGAAGGTCGTCGACTCCGATTTCGACGTGCCGGGCGGCAGCACACTCGCGACGCAGATCGAGAAATACCGGCACTCGCCCGACGGCATCACCACGTCCGCCAGTGAAAAGCTGCGGCAGATGATGTCCGCCAGCCTGCGCGCTTATCGCGAGGGCGAGGATACGCTCGGTGCCCGGCGCCAGATCGTGCTCGACTACCTCAACACCGTGCCGCTGGCGGCGATCGCCGGCTATGGCGAGGTGAACGGCCTGGGCGACGGCCTGTGGGCCTGGTACGGCGCCGATTTCGACGAGGCCAACCGCCTCATCCGCGAAGCGGCCACCGACCGCGGAGATCTGCGCGCCCAGGCCCAGGCCTACCGCCAGGTGCTGTCGCTCATGATCGCGCACCGGCGTCCGTCGTATCTGCTGGCGTCGGGGCGGGAACAGCTCAATTCGCTGACGGACAGTTACCTCAGACTGCTCGGTGGGGCCGGCGTCATCACGCCGGAACTGCGCGACGTCGCCCTCGAACTGCGACCCGCCTTCCGCGATCCCCGGTTGGAACCCGCGGTCCAGCCCACTGCCGCCGGAAAGACTGCGAGCGTCGTGCGCGGGCGGCTGTCCAGCACGCTGGAACTGCCCGTCTACAGCCTGGACCGGCTCGACCTCAGCGCCGGCACGACGATCGACCGGGACATGCAGGACACGGTGACGGCGACGCTGCTCCAGTTGGGTGATCCGAAGCATGCCAAGGCGGCCGGGCTGATCGGCGAGCGCCTGCTTTCCGAGCGCGGCGCCGCCAAGGTGTATTACAGCTTCACCCTGTTCGAACGCGGTGCCGACGCGAACCGCGTGCGCGTGCAGACCGACAACTTCGACCAGCCGCTGGACATCAACGAAGGCACCAAGCTGGAGCTGGGTTCGACGGCCAAACTGCGAACCTTGGCGACCTACCTCGACATCGTGGCGGCGCTGCACCAGCGCTATTCCGCCCTGCCGGTGGCTGCGCTGCGCAAGGCGGACGTCGATCGCCGCGACCGCCTCAGCCGCTGGGCAGTCGATTACCTGATCGCGACCAAGGACAAAGGCCTCGAAGCGATGCTGAAGGCGGCGCTGGAACGCCGTTACTCGGCGAGTCCGGGCGAGGGCTTCTTCACCGGCGGCGGACTGCACACCTTCGAGAACTTCAAGCGCGAGGACGACTCCCGCAATCCGACGGTGCGCGAGGCGCTGCGCGATTCCGTGAATCTGGCATTCATCCGCATCATGCGAGATGTCGTGCGATATTACACGTATCAGCCCGGCTCGCCCGCCCGCGCGCTGCAGGATGCCGGCGGCGCCGGCCGCTCTGCCTACCTGTCGCGCTTCGCCGACCGCGAGGGCCGCGTTTTTCTCCAGCGCTACTACCGCAAGTATCAGGGCACGTCGGCGGATGAACTGCTGGCGAAGCTGGTGGCGGGCATCCGTCCGAGCGAACATCGCCTGGCGGCGATCTATCGCTCGGTGCAGCCGGAGGCCGGACCCGAGGCGCTCGCCGCCTTCCTGAACCAGCATCGGCGCGGCGAGCTGTCGGAGAACCAGGTCGCCGATCTGTACGAGCGCTACGCTCCGGGCAAGTTCTCCCTTGCCGACCAGGGCTATCTTGCCCGCGTCCATCCGCTGGAGCTCTGGCTCGTCGGCTACCTGCGCCATAACCCGGGAGCGACCCTGACCCAGGTGTTGGACGCCAGCGCCGCCGAGCGCCAGGACGTGTATTCGTGGCTGTTCAAGACGCGCCACCGCAATGCCCAGGAACAGCGCATCAATTCGCTGCTGGAGATCGAGGCCTTCGAGGAAGTGCACCATCAGTGGAAGCGCCTCGGTTATCCCTTCGAGCGCCTGGTTCCGTCCTATGCCACGGCCATCGGCAGTTCGGGCGACCGGCCGGCCGCCCTCGCGGAACTGATGGGCGTCATCGTCAACGACGGTGTGCGGCTGCCTACGGTGCGCCTGGAGCGCCTGCACTTCGCCGCCGGAACGCCCTACGAAACGGAGATGCGGCGTACCGCCTCGTCCGGCGAGCGGGTCATGGCGCCCGAAGTTGCGGCCGCCCTGCGCGAGGCGCTGGAGGGTGTCGTGGCGGCGGGCACCGCGCGGCGGTTGTTCGGCGCCTTCGATCTGCCCGACGGCACCGAAATCCGGGTCGGGGGAAAGACCGGCACCGGTGACAACCGCATCGAGTCCTACGGCACGAAGGGGCAACTGGTCGGCTCGCGTGCACTCAATCGCACGGCCACCTTCGTCTTCTATGTCGGGGACCGCCACTTCGGCACGCTCACAGCCTTCGTCGCCGGCGCCAAGGCGGACGAATACAGCTTCACCAGCGCCCTGCCGGTCCAGATTCTGAAGGTCCTGGCGCCCCAGATCCTGCCCTTCTTCGACCCGCAGCGTCCGGCGCGCTGCGCCCCGGCCACTCCGGCGATTCTGGCGCAGACGCCGTCCGCCCCCGACACGCCGGCGTTGTCTCCGGCGCCGGCAGACGGCGGGACACTACGCCCTAATTGATCCCGCCCGGCGTCAGGGTGCCGGAGTCTTGCGGGCGGTGAATTCCACCGGTCCGCCGGAGCCGCTGCCGCCTTCGGTGATCAGCAGAAAGCGGATGGAGTCGCCGCTGAGTTTGCCGCGGTAATGATGCGTGAGATCCCGGGTCGCATCGCGGCCGAGAATCTCCTGCGTCCGGGTGGAAAAGGCGATCTCGTCGCCGCGGATGGTGCCGCCGACGATGGGGCGTGCGATGCCGAGGAACCCGGCCGCGCCCAGGACCTCCCCACCGTGCACCGCGAGCACGAACACTTCCTCGTGCTTCGCGCCCCAGCCATAGGTCACGGATGCCTTCCAGGTGCCGTCGAGGTTGCCGCTGCCGGCGGCCTCCGGATCCTTGCTTGCTCCTGCGTCGTTCCCGCGCAGCAAGCTGAAAGCCCAGTACCCCAACCCGGCCAGCAGCAAAGGCGCTCCCAACAGCAGGGCACGCCGATGCGAGGGTCCACGAACCACGCTGCGGCCGGCGGCTCGCAGCGCCACCGGCCGCCGGCGCCGGATCGATCGCGTCCAGCAGCCGCTTCACGTCCTGATCGAAGCGCGCATCGCCGAGTTCCAGGGCGTTGTAGCGGCTCACCGGGGCAAGCTGCGGCGGCAACTGCGCCGCGTCCGGCATCGCAGCCCCGCCCACCAGCACGGGAATCACGCGCTTGCCGAGCCGGATCGCGGTGTCGATCTCGAAACGCACGTAGTCGCGCGGGTCATCCAGCCTCGGATTGCCGTCCGGAGCGCGCGCGCCGAGCCAGCCGGGACCGATGAGCACCAGCAGCACGTCGGTGCGGGCGAGGGTTTCGGCGAGAACCCGCGGGAAGTCGGCGCCCAGGGCGATATCGTCGATATCCATGAACACCGCCTCGGCGCCGAAGCGCGCCACCAGGCGGTCGGAGAGGCGGCCGGCGTAGGGCGCGGAATCGCCCCGCCGGTAGCTGATGAATATCGTCACCATGGTCCTGTCTGCATCGGATTGCCTACTGCAGCATGAACGTTTCGTACTCCAGTCGCCACAGCTTGCGGTCGAGGAGGAACAGGCCGACGCCGAGGGCGACCAGTACCGCTGCCGCGTAGCCGTAGCCGTAATAGGGCGCTCCCAGCTTGAGCGTGATCGCCGTGAACAGAATGTTGAGGCCGAGGAACAAGCCGCACAACAGCACGATGATGCGGCGCTGGTCGAGGTAGAAGAACACGTTCAGCAGAGCCAGGAACAGCACCTGCAGGCTGGCGCCGATGGTCTGGATGTAGAGCAGCGACAGGTACAGTTCCGAGATCCCCAGCGCATTGAGCAGCGCCGGTCCGGCGACGAAGATCACGAGCACCGCCAGCGTCTGGATCTTGACGATCTCCGACATGCCCTGGCGGATGGCGTAGATCATCTCGTCGCGCATGGTCTCGATGTACTCGAGCGAGCCGCCGGTGCGCACCGCGTCGTAGAAGCGCTCGTAGTACTCGACGAAGTCGGTCTCGATGCGCACCAGGAACACCGCCATGCCGGGGATGATCGACAGGTAGGCCAGGAACACCGGCAGGTCGTAGATCACCGAGGCGCGCAGCGGACCGATGATCGGCTCCGAGGTATCGGCGGAAGTACCAGAACATGAACTTGTCGACCCAGATGCCCAGGTTGTAGAGCAGGCCGATGGCCATCAGGCTGGGATAGATCAGGTCGCGGCGCGCGAACTCGAAGGAAATGGCGTGGGGCGGCCGGTAGTGCGTAGTAGGTGAGCAGCCACATGCCGAGAAAGAGCACGAAATGGCCGAGCACGAAGCCGACCATCAGCCCCTCCAGGCCGTAGGAACGCAGCAGCAGCGCCGCCGCCACCGTGACCGCGTAGCCGACGGCATACAGCGCCACGATGGACTTGTACTGCTTCAGGCCCGACAGGAAGATGGTGGCGATCCAGATGCCGCACAGGAGAACGAATCCCGCCAGCATCAGCAGCCGGTACAGTGATGGACAGGCCGGCGAAGGGCAGGAACAGCAGCAGCAGTCCCGCCGCGCCGCCGGCGCCGATGACCACCAGCAGCACGCCATTGCAGATTGGGCAGCACCAGGTCGTCGCGCTTTTCGAACAGGCGGTCGGCGATGAAGCGGGTGAAGGCCAGCTGCAGCGACGCCGGTGAAGATCAGGACTGACGGCGATGAGATAGGTCACCGACACCTGGAACTGCGTGCACCAGGAACGACGGGCACCACCACCGTCGACGCTCAGAAGGCCGATGACCAGGATGCCGATGATCGACAGCACCCACGGCCCGGAGCTGATGACGCCGGCATAGGCGTAGGCCTGCAGCAGCCCGACCAGGCTGTCGCTCTTCAGCAGCTTGCGCAGCTCGAAGCCGATGCCGGCCATGGGTCTTCGCTCACTCCCGATCAGGGTGCCCGCCGCACACTTCAGCTACGACCGGGCCGGTTCCAGGGCACCACGATAAACCTCGCGGTAGCGCTCGAACATCAGTTCCTGCGTGTAGTAGCGTTCCACCCGTTGGATCCCCGCCGCGCTGGGCGTCGCGCCAGCGCCCGGGTCGTCGAGCAGGGCGAGCGCCGCCTCGGCCAGCGCCTGCGGGTCGGCGATGCGCACGACGCGGCCGGCGGCGCCGAGCGCGCGGTCCTCGTCGTCCAGGCCCTCGATCAACTGGCGGCAGGAGCCGACGTCGGTGGACACGCAGGGCACGCCGGCGGCGATAGCCTTCCAGGATCACCAGCGGCAGCGCCTCGCTGATCGAGGAGAGCACCACCAGCCCGACCTTCGGCAGCAGTTCGTCGATCTTCTGGAAGCCGAGGAACTTGCACGCGGTCCGTCAGACCGAGGCTCTCCGACCAGGTTGCGGCATTCCTCGGCGTAGGCGCGGGTCCTCGTCCTCCGGGCCCGCGATCCAGCCTTCGGCTGCCGGCAGGCGGGTGGCGACGATGCGCATGGCGCGGATGAAGGTCTTGATGTCCTTGATCGGCACCACGCGGCCGATCAGGCACAGCACCGGCGGCGGATCACCGGCCGGGCGCCGTTCGCGCAGCGGCGGCGAGCCGCGGCAGGTTGATGCCGTTGGGAATGTTGCGGGTGCGCGCCGCAGCGGCGCCGTCGGCTGATCTGGCGCAGTCGGTTGGCCTCGTAGAGCGCGACGATCGGGTCGGCGGCGTCGTAGCACAGCGTGCCCAGCGCACTCGAAGAAGCGGATCCACAGCTGGCGGAAATAGGACAGCTCCGCCGGATCCTTCTGGAACACGTTGCGGTTGTCGCGGATCCATTCGCTCTGGAACAGGTCGATCTTGCGTTCCTTGGTGTAGATGCCGTGCTCCGAGAGGATCAGCGGCCGGCCGCGGCGCGCTTGGCCAGCAGCGCGCCGAGGAAGCCGGCGTAGCCGGTGGACACGGTGTGGATAGGCGCGCACCGGGATCAGTTCGTCGGCGATGCGCGCCAGCATCCAGATCGGCTGCGTGCATGATGCGCACGGTCCAGAAATAATCGACGAAGGACGGGTCGGTGCAGAGCTCCGGTAGTGCTCGGTGATCGCGCGCCACGCCCGTTCGCTGTGAAGAAACCCCTGCAGAGTGAGCTCGGCCGCCGGGCAGCAGATCGCGCCCGACTTCGCGGAACAGCGCCAGGTCGGCGGCGGCGGAAGGCGGCGCCGAACACATCGTGCAGCGCTCGGCCCGGGCGAAGGCGTCGGCGTCGCCGCCCTGCCGCGGATGCCCTCCGCCGCGCCTCCCCACTGCTCGTGCAGGTAGTGGGTTTCCAGATGCACCACGTTGTCCGGCAGGGCGTATTTCATGTCGCCGTAGTCGCTGCGGCGGCTGCCGATGAAAACCAGGGCGAAGCGGTATTCGGGAAAGGCGCGGATGATCTGGTTCACCCAGCTCGACACGCCGCCGGAGACGTAGGGAAAGGTGCCCTCGAGCAGCAGCGCGATGTCGGCGGCAGCGGCGCGCGGGAAAGTCACGGCAGCGACCAGTAGCTCACGACGGGCGCGATGCGCGGCATGGCGGGCCATCCCTGCAGCATGCCGAGCAAGCGGCGCACCTCGGCGAAATCGCGCTGGTCATACGCCAGCTCGGCCAGATACGGCACGACGCGGCTGGTCGGCAGTCCCAGCTCGAGCGCTCGTTCGTAGGCACGATGCGCCTCCGCGTGGCGCATGTCCTCGTGCAGCAGGCGGCCATGAAGGAAATGCAGGGCCGGGTCCGCGCCGATGGCAGCCAGGGCCTCCGCCGCATAGCGCAGACCCTGCTCGGAGGCGTGGCGTCGCAGGTCGCCGTGCACCAGGCCTTGGTAGATCAGTTCCCAGTACAGCAATGCAAGCTTGCGCGCCGCCTGCCCCCGCGCCACTGCGTCCGCGGCGCCGTTGTAGCCCTGCAGCGTGAGATGGATGGCACTGTTGAGCTTCTTTTCCTGGCCGTCGAGCATGCCGTAGGCGAGCAGGCGCAGGTCCTCCGCCGGATCGGCCAGAAGGTCGCGCAGCAGCGGACTCGCCAGGCGCGTCGGTACGTTCGACAGCGCGACCAGGGCGCGCAGACGCACCGGCACCGGCGCCTGGACGTTGCCGAGAAAGCCGCGCATGCCCGGCTGACGGAAACCCACGCCGCCGACCTGATCGTGGGGATCGAGCTGCGGCAGTTGCACCGAGCTGAACTTCACCGGCCGCGCCAGGCTCGGGATGAAGCGAATCAGCAGCATGCTGGTGATCCCGCCGATGAAACCCAGCACCGGTATGAAGAAGATCAGCCCGAACAGCAGCAGCAGGATCGGCAGCCGTGGCTTGCGGTAACCCGCGGGCAGGAAAAGGTAATTGAACGCCGCCAGCAGCCCGGATGCGCCGCCGTGGGCGAGCAGGTAGAGGGCGAGGTCCTGCTCGCTGCTGCTCCGCGAGGGCAAGCTGCGCGTAAGCCGCCGTCTCCAGGGCAAGCGCCGAGAGGCCGAGCTTAGTCGCTGCGAGGGACACGGCACACCCTGAACAGCTGCTCCAGCAGCGCCACCGGCTGCACTTCGTCCACCAGCAGCACGTGCTGCGACACGCCGGCACCCGCGAGATCCACCCCATGCAGCTTGCGCATCCAGCTTTCGATGCGGGCGAGGTAGCCCTCAGCGCCCGACAGCGACGCCAGCGGCATGAGGGTGACGAGGACCGGGGCCGGGGCCGCCTCGATCAGCCAGGTGACGTCGAGCGAGCGCTGTTGCCGCCTCACGGCGAAGGGCAGATCCTCGTAGATCCCCTTCTGGCCGAACACGAGGGCGACCAGCGCGCTTCTGACCCCGGATTCGACGCGGATGCGCCACAGGCGCATCAGCTCGAAGGCGAAGTCCATCGGGCAGTCCGGCACCGCCGCCAGCACCGGCTGGGCGGTAAGCCGCGCGTCGAGGCCGTCGCGGTAGTAGCCGAGCATGAGGTTCAGGGTCTGCAGCGTATCGTCGGTGAGGGCGAAGAACGGCATGCGATCCACCACCAGCAGCGCCCGCTGCACGCCGTCGCCGCCGGTGACGGGGGCGGCGACGATATAGCGCGAGCGCCGCTCGCTGCCCTCGGACTGGATGTGGCTGAGATGGTCCTGCGCCAAGGCGAACCGGACCAGCGAATCGCCGGCATCCAGCTCGAATGGCGCGCCGAGCTGGGCGGCGCGGGCGGGCGGCTGCCCATCGCCGGGCAGGGCGTAGAGCGCGGCGCTTTCGAGCTGGCAGAACTGGGCCAGCAGCCGCAACAGCATGTTCGCCCCCGGCAGCACGTCGGCGTAGCCTGCGTCCGCCGTGAGCCTGCGCAGGGCGGTGAGGGCGTCGCGCATTGCCATCGGCCGCGTGATCAGGTCCTGCTCGAGCCGGTCGTGGGACAGACGCAGCAGATAGTGCTGATGGGTGAGATGCTCCAGCCGCTGGTCGAGATAGACCTGCATCGCCTCGGCGCGCCGCACGCGGGCGCGCCAGATCGAAGAGAACTCCCCGCACAGCATCACCGCGATCAGCCCGCCGAGAAAGTACACCTTGGGAAAATCGCCGCGGATGAAGCCCAGGGGCTGCAGGCCGAACCAGGCGGCCAGCAATATCGCTGCCCCGGTCAGGCCGGCGAACGGACCGTAGCGCAGCGCGAGGATCAACGGTGCCAGCCATGCCCAGGGAAACGTCGCCGACACGGCGAGGGGGTCGAGGGGGCTGATCCAGATGCCGACGGCCAGCACCAGGACCGGCAGCAGCAGCGACTCCATTACGGCGACGCGGCTCACCGTCAGCGGCGCGATGAGCCGCAGCAGCGTCATGCGGGGTGACTTGGACGAGGCGGAAGCGGTCACGGACAAGACGACGAACGGAAATCCGCCCGCAGAGGCATGAGCGGAGTATGCGCCGGTGCCGGGCGTGGGGCGCGAGCGAGCCGCGTCATGGCGCGCCGGGCTTTACTTGCGGGGGGATGCCAGCGCCTGGTCGAGCAGGGAGCCGATCAGCTTCTGCGCCACCGCGGCCAGTGCCTCCCGGCTCCAGCCGCTCTTGCCGCCGACGCCGTTCCAGATCACCTTGTCGCTGGAGAGATCGATGATGGAAAGGGCTATGCCGACCGCCGGCTCGCCGTCTACGCCCACCTTGTAGCGCCACTCGTCCACGCTGCCGACGATGGCGTAGCGCGCGCCCTGGCTGCGCGCCCAGGTGCGCGCCTCGTCCTGCTGCTTGCGCTCGGCGCCGGCGTCGAACAGGGATTCCTGGGACAGGCCCGCCGGGTAGCGCGCCACTTCCGCCACGCCCTTGGCGGCGAGCAGGGCCGCGGTGATCGCCTCCGCCCGGTTTGCCGCCAGCGGCGTCTCGGTGTGATTGGCGAAGGGCAGCAGCGCCCAGCGCGCAGCGGGGTCGGCGCCTGACGGACCGCTGGTATCCAGCACGGCGCAGGCGGTGAGCCCCAGAACGATTCCCAGGACCACCAGCAGCTTGCCGATCCATTTGTTTTTCATGTTGGTACTCCCTTGTCTGCCTCAGAAATAGAGGCGGTAGCTCACTCCCACGTCGCGCGTGCGATTGAAGGCGGCACTGCCGCCCTTGGTCAGGCTCCAGCCGATCTGGAAATGATCGTTGCCCACGATGCTGCCGGCAATCCCGAAGAGCAGATCGTAACCCGCTCCCAGGGTGCCGCTGCGGGTCAGCGCCGCGGAAAACAGCGGTTGCAGCGCACGTGTGTAATCTTGCCGCAGTCGAACATCGGAAGATAGCCGCAGGCCCCACAGGCGTGATCCCTCGGGTATGAAGAATGCCGCTGTGGCCGGCCCGCCGCCCGGCACCAGAGTGCCGAGCGCCGCATCGCTGGCGCCGTCGTCGCCGCTGAAGGTCGACGCGGAAATGAAGGCGGAAACCTGCATGTCCGGCAATTCGGAGCGCAGTGCGTGGGCGTACTCGGCGTTCCACTGGTCGCCGTTGCCGAATCCGGTGCCGGTCTGGCCGTAGTAGCGCGAGCGGCTCCACTCGGCCGCCACGCGGTCGATGCGCGAGATCTGATAGCGCGCCGCGACCCCGAACAGGTCCTTCATGCCCGCCACGCGCAAGGCGGCGCTCTCCGGGGCCGGCAGGTGATGGCCGAGGCGCAGCGTGAGGCCGAGGCGTTGGTCGATGTACTGGTCGCGCTGCAGGGCGATCGGTTGGAAGGCGGCGAAACTGTCGCGCCATCCCACGGCGAGGCGGGTTTCGCCGTCGCCATGGCGCCATGCCAGCTCTGCCTGCGCATGGCGCTCCACTGGCGGCACGTTGGTGATGGTGCTGTCGTTGCTGCTGCTGCGCGCGATGCGGCCGAGGTCGAGCGAGAGTCCGAAGTCCGGCGCCAGGCCGAGCCCGAGATCGAGCGCTGCCTCGCGCTCGTTCAGTTCGCCCACCTGGCGCCGGTTGAATGCCAGTTGCGCCCGGTCGGCACCGCCGAGCAGGATCTCGGCGAGTTGCTGGTGGATGGCGTCGTCCTCGGGCTGGACGCTCTGCGAATCGAAGGCGTAGGTCTGGGCCAGCGCCAGATCGCCGACTCGCAGCGCGGCATTGATGCGGTCTGAGCGCGGCAGGCGCTCGCCATGACGTTCCAGCAGTTCGGCAATGTCGGCGCGGTCATCGAGGGCCAGCGCCGCGGTGATCTCCGCCCACAGGGGCGTGCTCAGATCGCGCGCGTACTGCTGCCACAGGAAGCCGCGCACCGCCGTGTACTCGCCGGCGTTCTGCAGCCAGGCGGTGACCATCTCCTTCACCGGCGGCGACAGGACGCCGCCCTCTTTGCGGTCGAGGGCGACCAGCTCCCGCATCAGAGCGAACTGGGCGTCTCCCGGCCGCTGCGCCGCCGCCAGCCGCGCCCGCGCCACGCGCCGCACCGCTGCCAGCTCGCGCTCGCCGAGGACGAAAGCGGGCGCGCGCGCCTGACGCCACAGATGTTGGCGCAGGCGCCAGGCCCGATCCGCGGCCCCATCCTGTTCCAGCGCGTCGGCATAGTTCATCAGCCACAGGAAATCGTTCCGGTGCGCCTGGAGGCGCGGCGTGAGGTGGTGCACGAGCGCGATGTGCGTCTGTGAGAGAGCCTGGTGCGCCGCCGCCAGTGCATCGTGCAGGCCGGCGTCGCGCGACCAGGCCGCCTCGTGGCGCGCCAGCAGCGCCCGCAGGCGGTGCGGGTCGTTGCTGTCGATGGCCTGCCACAAGAGAGCTTCCCGCAGCGCGGCGTCGTCCGGCGCCAGTGCCAGTGCCCGTTCCATGTCGCGCCGCGCCAGCCGCAGCTGTCCGGTGTGCTGGTAGTACTGGGCCCGCAGGCGCAGGAAATCGAGCGTCTGTTCCGCCTCCCCAAGCTGGGATCGGGGCAGGGCCGCCAGCAGCCGCCCGGCCTCGACCCACTGCGCCTCGCCGACCCACAGGCCCAGGGCCTGCAGGAAAAACGTGAAGCGTCCGAACTGGCGCCACATACCCTCTGCCAGGCGCGCCGCCCGGCCCGGATTGACGTCGCGCAGCAGCGCCAGAAGCGCCGCGTAGTCGGCCTCGCCGGCCTTGCCGCCGGCGATCAGCTTGTCGTAGGCGAGCACAGCGCCCTCGTCCTCCTGACTGAGATGGGCGAGTTCGGCGTAGAAGCGCCAGAATTCGGCGTCGTCTCCGACCTGATCCTTCGCCTGCTGCAGCAGGCCGAAGGCGCCGGCGATGTCGCCCCGCGCCACCAGCAGGCTGGCGAGGTGGACGGCGCGTTCAGGGGTGGCTCCCTCGGCGGCGATGGCCCGGCGCCAGTAGCCGATCGCCTTGTCGTCGTCGCCGGCGCGCTCGGCGAGTTGCGCCATCGCCCCCAGCAGTTGGGTCGAGGGTTGTGACGCATAGAGACGGCCCAGCATGGCCAGTCCACCCTGCGGGTCGCCCATGCGCTCGTAAAGCGCCACCAGTTCCCGGATCTGGCGCGCATCGGGGCGCTGCCGCGCCAGTTGGTGCTGCAGCGCCGCCAGCAGCGCGGCATCGTCGAACAGTCCCGGCGCCAGGCGCAGCACCGCCTGCCAGGCCTCGTCGCTGCCCTGCCGCTGCGCCAGCCAGTGCCAATGGGTCAGGGCTTCGGCGGGACGCTGGGTCCATTCCGCAGCGCGGGCAAGCTTGAGGCGCCACGCCGCGTTCTCCGGTGCCTGGCGCACGGCGGCGGCAGCCACCTGGTAGGCGTCCTCCAGCTTGCGGTTGGCGAGGAAGACGTCGTAGCCGAGGCTGTAGATCTTGTCGTCGAAGGGCAGTTGTGGCCCTGCGCGAGGCGCATTCGGCGCCCCGGCGGCCGGGGCCGCGGCGCGAAGCACCTGGAAATCCCGCACCGCGGCGACGTCGGGGGGCAGCAGCTGCTGCAGCAGCGACAGCTTGAGCAGCAGACGCACATACTTTTCCGCCAGATCGAGCCGGTTCGCCGCCCGCGCCAGTTCCACCATCCGGTACAGGGCGTCCTGGTCCTGGCTCAGTTCGCCCAGGTTGGCGTCGGCGAACTGCACCGCCTCCCCCGGCAGATTGCCCGACTGCAATGCTCCGACGGCGGCGAAGAAGTACTCGCGCCGCTCGGCGCGGCCGGCGGCGCGGCGCCGCGCATCGAGGTAGAGTTCGGCGGCTCGGCGGTAATCGCCGTAGCCGAGGGCAAGCTGCGCGACCCGTCCGAACCAGCCCGCATCCAGTTTGCGTCCGCGCTCTTCCAGCTTGCGCTGCAAGCCGACGGCCAGCTTCAGGTCGCCCAATTGCAGCGCCTGTGCCGCCAGCTCCGTCAAGGTCGATTCGTGCCAGTCCTCGCCGGCGATCCGTTCCAGTTGAAGCAGCAGCTCCCGATTGCGTTGCTGCCGGGAGGCCGCGTCGCCCGGGTTGCGGTCCAGTTCGCGGCGGGCGATCAGCCAGGATGTCCACAATGCCTCGCGGCGAAGTGCCGGATCGGGAGAGGCGATCAAGGGTGCCAGGGTCCGGCGCGCCGCTGCCGCGTCGCCTGCTGCCCCCTGTTGCCGTGCCAGGGAAAGGCGCAACTCCGGATTTTCAGGGTCGGTGCGCAGCAGGTTGCGCAGGTAGCTGGTGGTCAGGGGATCGCCGCGCTGGCTGGCGACCACCCTTTCCACCAGGGTCTCGAAGGGAAAGATCGCCATCAGGACGATTACCGTCAGCCCGCCCAGCGTCAGCAGCAGCCAGGGCTGGACCAGGCGCGGCCGCTCAAGGCTGGCTGCAGATAACCTGGATCGTTGCAGCAGCATTGGGCTGGCGGTAGTGGCTGATGTTTGCCGCGCTGCGCCGCGGCGCCAGCGGACGGCCGTCGGCACGCACGGTGCAGCCGGCGGCACGTCCGAGGGCGAACTCCAGGGGCACGTACCCCTTGAGATCGAAGCGCAGGCCGCGCGCTTCCGTCTTCCACGCGCCGAGCCGCGCGTTGGCCTCCGCCAGGTAGGGGCCGAGCGCACCCTCGGTGGCGAAACGCAGGTCGGCGCTGCCGCCGGCGAGATGGATGTAGCGGCCTTCCACTGCCTCGCTGTGGCCGGCGACGCCGACGGACTTTGCCAGATCCGGCGTGCCGAGCGCCGCGGGTGCGCGCAGGGTGCGCAGTTCGCCCGCGCCGCGCACGATCCAGGCGCCGTCGTCGCGGGCGATCACCATGCGCTGGAAGTCCGCGACCTTGCGGATGAACTCGGAAGCGTAAATGGGGTGGGCCGGCTGAGCCAGCGCCCAGCGATAGACCTTGTGCAGCGCGCCGAGGGCGGCGCGCTTGGATGCCGAGTAGGTGTGGTAGTAGATGTCGATCGGCTTCAGCCGGCGCGGCTTCTCCGTCAGTTCGAAGGTTTCGATGACGCGTTCATAGCCGTAGAAGGGTCCGCGCCACAGATTGGTGTAGACGTTCTCGTTCATCACCGGGGCATAGGTCTGGAACAGCCCGCCCTTCTCGATGCCCAGCGACGAGACTGCCGTCAGGCTGGGATAGCGGCGGGTTATGACGGTGTAGCCGCCGTTCATGTTGAGCAGCCCGGCGTCGGCGGCGATGCGCAGGGAGCGCTCGCCCGGGGCCGCGTCGCCGGACCACAGCAGGATCTTCACCGGCTTGCCGGCCGGTGCCAGCCGCTTGCGTATGTAATCCACCGAGCCGGTGATCTCGCGCTCCACGTCGATGCGGTAGCCCGGCACCTTCAGCGCGTAGTAGGCATCCGGGTCGTCCGGATTCCCCTTGAGTTCGGCCTGGTCCCAATGAAAGGGGTGGGAATAGGTGTGGCTGGCGATCTCGACGTGGGGCAGGGCAAACATCTGCCGCGCCAGCCCCTCCATTTCCGGCGCCATCTCGGGATGCAGGCCGTCGGCGGCGACCTCGGCCTCGATCACCGACATGGTGTGGGGAATGCGGAACTTCTGCAGCACTTCCTTGAGCAGGACCTCCGCCGCAAGCGGCGAGCCGGGGAATTCGGCGCGCGAGGGAAAGCCGTCGCCATCGACATGGGCGAACAGCAGGCGGCGCCCGTTCTCCGTGGTGGTGTCCGGCACCGGCATTTCCGGCAGGCGCAGCGCCGCCTGCAGAAAGGCGAACGGGTCCACCACCCAGCGTGCCTGATCGGCCACACCGGGAGGCTCGATGACGGCGAACGGATCGAGTACATAGCCGCCCCAGGCCGTGACGGCGGCGGCATCGAAGTTCCGGCCGCCCCCGTCCTTCAGGGTCAGCAGCGGCCGCCCGGACTTGTCGGCCAGGCGCACCGCCGCCAACGTGCGGCGATCGGGCAGCGGCTGCATTTCCAGACCCATCATCGCGTCCTGGACGGCGATGGCGAGTTTGCCGCTGGGGGAGGCATTCGCCAGGTCGAGGCCGAGCGGTTTGAGGTTGGCCTCCGTGGCGGGGATGCCGAAGTCGCCCAGCATGGCCACTTTCATGCCGGCATCGATCTCCCGCCGCAGCCACTTCGCCACCCCGGCCCCCGCAGCGCCCTGGATGCCACCCGCGAACCAGGTCACGATGCCGGCGTAACGCGGCGCCAGCGGGCCTTCGGGCAGTTCCTTGGTGACGTCCGCATACTCCGGCACATAGCCGAGATGGTTCAGCGGCATGGCGATGTAGCGGTGGGCATTGGTGTAATTGAGGGCCTTGGCCTCGCGCCCGTCGTGCAGCACCAGGACGCGCCGCGGCATCACCTCGCGCGTGCCGATGCCCAGGGTCGCAAGCTTGCCATCCGCCACCCACGGCACGAAGCCCGCCGCCCGGATCTTCTGCGCCGTCGCCCGGGTCAGGGCGCGGTCGCGCGGGTCCACATAATCGATGGCGATCGCCGGCAGGCCGTGGGTGTCGGTCACCGTGCGGAGTTGGCCCAGCAGCCACTCCCGGTCCTTCTCGCTCACCTCCACGTAACGCTGGTTGGCTTGGTCCCAGCCGCGGTAGAGGGACTCCGCCGCAACCGCCATGACATCCCCCTTGAGCGCCGGCAGCAGTTCGAAACCGCGGTTGAGGATCAGGCGGATGCCCGGAAAGCGGGCGCGCAGGGTGCGGATGACTTCGATCAGCCCCTGCTGCTGCGCCTTGGCATTCGCCTTGTCGCCGGCGAGATGGTAGGAGTCGAGGGTGTCGAGAAACAGCCCGCGATAGCCCTTCTGCCACAGAGGGGCGACGAGGCGGTCGGCGACGAACGCCGCCCAGCCCGGCTGGGTCTGGTCGATCACCACGGAACCCCAGGCGGTGTTGCCGCCGATCTTCCAGGCTTCGGGCAAATCCTTGAAGTAGCCGCGGCCGGGATGGAGTTCGCCCAGGCTTACATAGGCGAAAAGCTCGCTGGCCGGCGACCGGTAGGCCTGGGGGTCGTAGCCGTGGTCCGGTTCCACCACCACGACGTCGAAGGTGCGCAATTCGTCCAGGGGCGCATTGCGGCCGTAGAACAGCGCCACGCTCGGCGGCGGGCCGGCGAGGGCTGGGCCCGCGAGCAGCAGCAGAACCAGCCAGCAGGATGCGGCGAACCGTGTCAAGCGGTGGCCGCCCACAGTGCGCGCAGACCGTCCTGCAGGGAAGTGAACGTGGTGCAGGCGAGTTCCTGCCGCAGGCGGGCATTGTCGGCGGCGGAGTGACGAATGTCGCCGCTGCGGGCCGCGGCGAAGCTCACTTGCGTCGTGGCGCCGGCGACGAAGGCGAGGCTGTCGATCAGCTCCAGCAGCGTCACCGTCTTGCCGGTGGCGACGTTGCAGGTGCCGGTGCAGATACCCGTCAATGCCGCCACGTTCGCCTGCGCCACGTCCCCGACGTAGATGAAGTCACGGGTCTGCAGACCATCGCCGAACACCGTCAAGCCTTTCCCCGCGCGCAGCCGGTCCACGAAGATGCTGATCACCCCGGAATAAGGCGAGCCGGGATCCTGGCGCGGACCGAACACGTTGAAGTAGCGCATGCCCAGGGGCGCCATGCCGTACAGCCCGGCGTAGAGGGCGCCGTACTGGTCGTCGATCGACTTCTCGAGACCGTAGGGGGAGATCGGTCCGGTGGCAGCGGTCTCGTCCAATGGCAGTCTGGCGGGTACACCATACACGGCGGCGCTGGAGGCATAGACGAAGCGCTTGACGCCGGCGCGGCGCGCGCCGTCCAGCACATTCAGGTAGCCGGTGATGTTGTTGGCCGCCGATGTCACCGGGTCGTCCACCGACGCCTGCACGGAAACCTGGGCCGCGAGGTGCAGAACGTGGG
Organism: uncultured beta proteobacterium; assembly: GCA_963823455.1. Lineage (GTDB taxonomy): Bacteria > Pseudomonadota > Gammaproteobacteria > Burkholderiales > Rhodocyclaceae > CAVPDA01. The sequence goes on along the minus strand of CAWGLO010000027.1, from coordinate 75,271 downwards.
TGATGTCCTGCAGCGCCGCGGTCACTACGGCGGCATCGCGGATATCCCCCGCCACCACCTCCAGGCGCGGGTCCTGCGGCAGGTTCTCCCGCTTGCCGGAGGTGAAGTTGTCCAGTACGCGAACGCGCGCGCCGATGGCGAGCAATTGTTCGACGGAATGGGAGCCGATGAAGCCGGCTCCGCCGGTGACGAGAATGTGCATGGCGGCAGAGGACATGATTCCAAATGAAAAGGCGCTATTTTGCGACAAATCGCCCGGATGGGCGCGAACTCATGCCGCGGCCGCCTCGCCCAGGCCGGCCAGCAGGAGGAAGCATATGACGCCGTAGCGGCCGAGCTTGCCCAGCCCCATCCAGAAGGTGCACGCCACCCAGTTCAGACGCAGCCAGCCGGCGGCGGCGCACAGGGCATCGCCGATGAACGGCGTCCACGCCAGCAGCAGGGCGGCGCTGCCATATTTCCTGACGGTGTCCAGGCGCGGCGGCAGGGGCCGCTGCGGAAACAGCCGGCCCAGCATATAGGTGCTCATGCCGCCGGCGGTATTCCCGACGGTCGCCACCGCCAGGGCCTCGGGCCAGCGGCTGGGGTCGGCGCTGATCACCGCCAGCAGCACCGCCTCGGAGCCTCCCGGCAGCAGGGTGGCGGCAAGAAAGCCGGAGACCAGCAGTCCGACCATTCCCAACTGGCTGCCGAACGGCAGCAGACCCGCAATATCGATCATCGCCCTCCTGCGCCGGCCGCGCTCCCCGGCGCCCTGCGGCTTGCCGCCCTTCGCCGGCTGCTGCTAATCTCCGCCTCTTTGCCCACTCGCCCCTCCATGCAGCCGGATTATCTCGAAAGAATCCTCACCGCGCAGGTTTACGACGTGGCAATCGAGACTCCGCTGGAGCCGGCGCCCAATCTGTCGGCCCGTCTGCAGAACCGCATCCTGCTCAAACGCGAGGACATGCAGCCGGTGTTCTCCTTCAAGCTGCGCGGCGCCTACAACAAGATGGCGCAGCTTTCCGCGGCGCAACTGCGCCGCGGCGTGATCGCGGCTTCGGCCGGGAACCATGCCCAGGGGGTCGCCCTGGCGGCGCAGAAGATGGGTTGCCGCGCCGTCATCGTCATGCCGACCACCACGCCCCGGATCAAGATCGACGCCGTGAACGGCGCGTGGTGCCGAAGTCGTGCTGGCTGGCGACTCCTACGACGAGGCCTACACCCATGCGGTGGAACTGGAGACGTCGGGACAAGCTCGTCTTCGTGCATCCCTACGACGATCCGGACGTCATCGCCGGTCAGGGCACCATCGGCATGGAGATCCTGCGCCAGCACCCCGAGCCGATCCATGCCGTGTTCTGCTGCGTCGGCGGCGGCGGACTGATTTCGGGCGTCGCCGCCTACGTCAAGCGCCTGCGTCCGCAGACCAAGATCATCGGCGTCGAGGCCGATGGACGCCGATGCCATGGCGCGCTCCCTCGCCGCCGGCAGGCGTGTGCGCCTGGCGCAGGTGGGACTGTTCGCCGACGGCGCCGCCGTGAAGATGGTGGGCGAGGAGACCTTCCGCCTGTGCCGGCAGTACGTGGACGAGATGATCCTGGTGGATACCGACGCGATCTGCGCCGCCATCAAGGACGTGTTCGAAGACACGCGCTCCATCCTGGAACCCGCCGGCGCGCTGGCGGTGGCCGGGGCCAAGGAGTACGCCGTGCGCGACCGGCGCATCCGGGACAAGACGCTGGTGGCGATGGCGAGCGGCGCCAACATCAATTTCGACCGCCTGCGCTTCGTCGCCGAGCGCGCCGAGGTCGGCGAGCAGCGCGAGGCCGTGCTGGCGGTGACCATTCCCGAGAAACCGGGCAGCTTCAAGAAATTCTGCGCCCTGCTGGGCGAGCGCAACATCACCGAGTTCAACTACCGCTACGCGATCCGAACGAAGCGCATGTCTTCGTCGGCGTGCAGGTGCACGACCGCGGCGAATCGCGCAAGCTGGTGGAACTCGCTGCGCCGTCACGGCCTGCCGACGCTCGATCTGACCGACGACGAGATGGCCAAGCTGCACATCCGCTACATGGTGGGCGGCCATGCGCCCGAAGTGCGACAACGAAGTGATCTTACCGCTTCGAGTTTCCCGAGCGGCCGGGCGCGCTGATGAAATTCCTCAACAGCATGCGCCACGACTGGAACATCTCCCTCTTCCATTACCGCAATCACGGCGCCGACTATGGCCGCGTGCTGGTGGGCATGCAGGTGCCGCGCGCGGAGCTGGAGGAGTTCCGCGCTTTCCTGGGGCGGGTGGGCTACGACTACGTCGAGGAGACCGCCAATCCCGGCTACGAGTTATTCCTTGGCTGACTGGCGGTGTAGGCAGTGCTGTCGGAGCGGGCGAAAATGCCGGCTTCGCTGACCACGTAGTCCATCGGGATGTCGAAGGGGCCGGGGTCGATCGATGCCACCCGCGCCAGTTCGAACCCGATGCCGACCGCGACCGGCCGCGGCGCCAGCGCCGCCAGGGTGCGGTCGAAATAGCCGCCGCCGTAGCCGAGGCGGTAACCCTGATCGTCGAAGGCGTTGACCGGCATCAGCAGCAGGTCCGGCGCGACGTCCGCGCCGCCTGCCGGAACCGGGATGCCGAATCGCCCTGCGCGCATGGGGCTGTCCGGCGACCATTGGCGGAACGGCATCGGCGTCGCCGGTGCCACGATCACCGGCAGCGCGGCGCGGCGTCCGGCGGCACCGCGCAACCAGCGCGCGACCAGCGGCCGGCAGTCGAATTCCCCGCGGTAGGGCCAGCAGAAGCCGACGACTGCCGGAGAAAGCCGGCTCAGCAGCTGCTCCAGGGACCTTTCGATGGCCTCGCTCGCTGCCAGGACCTGGTGCGCGGGCATCGCCTCGCGCGCGGCGATGAGGCGATCGCGCAGCGCCTGGCGCGGCTCGTACACGGTGCTCCGTCATCGTCATTGTTCCCGGATTTCACGTGTGCTATGCTCGAATCACTTTGTTGCGACTTCGACTATAAGGGATGAGACACGGCCTGTGCGGCTGGCGGCGTTGCGCCGCGTCGATCGTTCTGGCTTTAAGCATGCCGATCGCCGCCGCGGCTGCGACGGCGGACGAGATTGTCGTCGCCGCCCAGGAGGCCTTTCGCGCCGGCGACAAGGTGAAGCTCGCGCTGCAGCTCGAGGCCAGCCGCGGCCATGAGCTGGAAGCCTATGTCGACTACTGGAACTTGCAGTTGCGGCTCGACGACATGCCGACGGCAGAGGTGGCCGGCTTCCTGCAGCGTCACCGCGGCACGCTGGTGGCCGACAGGCTGCGCGGCGAGTGGCTGAAGCAATTGGGCAAGTTCGGTCGCTGGGAAGAATTCGAGCGCGAATACCCGGCACTCGTCTACGGCGATCAGGAGATCGCCTGCTACGCCTTGCAGAGCCGGGTGGCACGCCGCGATCAGGCAACGCTCGCCGAGGCCAGGGAACTCTGGCTCGAATCCGACTCTGCCGCCGACCTGCGAGCCGGTGCTGGAAGCATTGGTGAGCGCCGGCCGTGTCAGGGATGACGAGATCTGGCAGCGCCTGCGCTCGCTGCTGGAAACGAAGCGACTGAGCGCCGCGAAATCCACCGCCGCGTTCTTGCCCGCGAACCAGCAGCCGGACGCCGCGACGCTGGAGCGCATCATCGATGCCCCCGCCGCTTACCTGCACAAGCTGAAGCCCAACTTTGCCGCGACGCGCGCCGGACGCGAACTGGCGATGGCTGCGCTGGCGCGGCTGGCGCGGCAGGATCCCGAGGCGGCGGCGCGCGCGTTCGAGCCGCTCAAAGGCAAGTTCTCCGGCTGCCGAGCGGGGCTACATCTATGCGCCAGTTGGGGTGGCAGGGCGCGCTGCGGCATCTGCCCGAGGCGCCGGCTTGGTACAAGGCCGCCGGCAACGCGCCGATGAGCGACGAGCAGACGGCCTGGAAGGTGCGGGCGGCGCTGCGGGCGCAGAATTGGCGCATGGTGCGGGACGCCATCGACGACCTGCCGTCCGAAGCTTGGCCACCCAGCCGGACTGGATCTATTGGCGCGGCCGCGCGCTGGCGGCGCTCGGCCAGCGCGACGACGCCCAGTTGCTGTACCGCTCGATCGCCGGCCAACCGAACTTCTACAGCAATCTGGCGAACGAGGAACTGGGCCTGCCGATAGTCGTGCCGCCGCGCGCCGTCAAGCCGACCCGGGAAGAAATCGACGCCGTGTCGAACACACCGGCGAATCCAGCGGCGCTCGCCCTGTTCCACCGTCGATCTGCGTCCCGACGCCGTGCGCGAGTGGACTGGGCTCTGCGCGGCCAGAACGACCGCTTCCTGCTGGCCAGCGCCGACCTCGCCAAGCGCAACCAGATCTTCGACCGCGCCATCAGCAGCGCCGACCGCACCCGGGACGAGCACGACTACGACCTGCGCTATCTGGCGCCGTTCCGCGATCGGGTCGAGCCCAAGACGCGCGAGCTGGCGCTCGACGAGAGCCTGGGTGTACGGCCTGATGCGGCAGGAATCGCGCTTCGTCATGGATGCGAAATCCACCGCCGGGCGCGCGCGGCCTGATGCAGTTGATGCCCGCCACTGCCCGCTGGGTGGCGCGCAAGATCGGCCTGAAGGACTTTGCCGTCTCGCAGATGACGACATGGACACCAATGTCACCCTCGGCACCCAGCTATCTGAAGATCGTGCTCGACCGTCTCGACAACCATCCGGTGCTGGCCGTCGGCGGCCTACAACGCCGGCCCGAGCCGCGCCGAGCGCTGGCGCGACAGCCGGCCGCTGGAGGGTGCGATCTATGTCGAGACCATTCCCTTCAACGAAACGCGCGACTACGTCAAGAAGGTCATGAGCAACACGGTCTACTACGCCACCCTGTTCGAAGGCAAGTCGCAATCCCTCAAGGCGCGGCTCGGCGTGATTCGCCCGAACGGTGCCGTCGACGCGGTCGCAGGCGATGATGTGCCGTGACGCCGGGGGTCAAGGCGGCGAATTCGAGCTAGAATCCGAGCTGTCCGGCGGCGCTGGGCCGCCTGCACTTTCCCTCCTCTGAGCAATCATGGAAATCAACAACATCCTCCTGATCGGCGGTTCCGGGTTCCTGGGCAGCCATGTCGCCCATCTGCTGTCCGCACGCGGCTATTCCCTCACCGTTCCGACGCGACGGCGCGAACGCGCCAAGCACCTGCTGCCGCTGCCGACCATCGACGTGGTGGAGGCCGATGTGCACGATATCGCCGAGCTGGAGCGAGTGCTCGCCGGCCAGGACGCGGTCATCAACCTGGCGGGCGTCCTGCATTCGCGCAACGGCACGCCCTACGGCCCGGATTTCGCCCAGGCGCACGTCGACCTGCCGAAGAAGATCGTCGCCGCCGCCGGAAAGCTCGGCGTGCAGCGCCTGCTCCACGTGTCCGCGCTCAAGGCCGATCGCAGCGGACCGTCCCAGTACCTGCGCTCCAAGGCCGATGGCGAGGCCGCCATTCGCGCCGCCGGCGATGCCCTGCCGTGGACCATCTTCCAGCCCTCGGTGGTGTTCGGCCCCGGCGACTCCTTCCTCAACATGTTCGCCCAACTGGCGCGGACGTTCCCGATCCTTCCGCTGGCCTCCCCCAATGCCCGCTTCCAGCCGGTGTTCGTGGAGGACGTGGCGAACAGCATCGTGGACAGCCTCGACAAGCCGGAATCCTTCGGCAAGACCTATGAACTATGCGGCCCCAAGGTCTATACGCTGCGCCAACTGGTCGAGTACGTATCGGAACTGATCGATTGCCCGCGGCCCATCGTCGGCCTTTCGGGCGGGCTTTCCTATCTGCAGGCCATGATGCTGGAATTCGCGCCGGGCAAGACCCTCATGTCGCGCGACAACTACCATTCGATGCAGATCGATTCGGTGTGCGGCGGCTGCGCCCTTCCCTTCGAGCGGCAGCCGGTGGCGCTGGAATCGGTGGCGCCGTCCTATCTCGCCCATCATGGTCCGCGGGCGCGCTATTACCCGTTCCGCGAGAAGGCAGGACGCTGAGCCGATCCGGGCCGTGAAGATCATGCGGGGCAGGAGCAGGCGATGCTGACGCTGGTGATCGGCAACAAGAACTACTCGTCCTGGTCGCTGCGCCCGTGGCTGGCGCTGAAGCAGGCGGGCATTGCGTTTCACGAGGTGGCGGTCGATCTCTACGGGCCGGATTCGAAGGCGCGGATCCTGAAGCATTCGCCCTCCGGCAAGGTGCCGGCGCTCATCGACGCCGGACTGACCGTGTGGGATTCGATGGCGATCTGCGAATACGCCGCCGAGTTCGAACCGTCGCTGTGGCCGCGCCAGCGCGCGGCGCGCGCAGTGGCGCGTGCGGTCAGCGCCGAGATGCACGCCGGATTCGCCGCCTTGCGCTCCGAGATGCCGATGAACTGCAAGGCTGCGCTGCCCGGGGAGGGACGCACGCCCGAAGTGGAGCGGGACATCGCCCGCATCGCGGCGTTGTGGGAGGAATGCCGCGAACGCTTCGGCGGCGGCGGGGCGTTTCTGTTCGGCGCGTTCTCGATCGCCGACGCCATGTATGCCCCGGTGGTGTGGCGCTTCCGTACCTACGCGGTGGCGCTGCCGCCCGCCGCCCGCGCCTACGCCGAAGCCATGGAAGCGCTGCCGGCGATGCAGGAATGGCTCGCCGCAGCCCTCGACGAACCCGAGCGGAAGTCCTAGCCGCATGGACGAGAGCGCGATGCAGATCTACGCCGTGGGCGGCGCGGTGCGCGACGAACTGCTCGGCCTGCCGGTGCAGGACCGCGACCATGTCGTCGTCGGCGCCACGCCCGAAGCCATGGTCGAGCGCGGCTTCCGTCCCGTGGGCAAGGACTTCCCGGTGTTCCTGCATCCCGAAACGCAGGAGGAATACGCGCTCGCGCGCACCGAGCGCAAGACCGCGCCGGGCTACAAGGGCTTCGCCTTCCACGCCGCCCCCGACGTCACGCTGGAGCAGGATCTGGCGCGGCGCGACCTGACCATCAACGCCATCGCCAGGGCCGAAGACGGAACCCTGATCGATCCCTTCCACGGCATCCGGGATCTCGAAGCGCGGGTGCTGCGCCACGTCAGCGCGGCCTTCGCCGAGGACCCGGTGCGCATACTGCGCGTGGCGCGGTTCGCCGCGCGCTTTCCGGAATTCACCATCGCTCCCGAAACCGTTGCCCTGATGAGGCAGATGGTGGCGCGGGCGAGGTCGACCACCTGGTGCCGGAGCGCGTCTGGCAGGAATTGTCGCGCGGGCTGATGGAAGCGCGGCCCTCGCGCATGCTCGAAACGCTGTGGGAATGCGGCGCCCTGGCGCGCATCCTGCCGGAGGTCGAGGGTCTGTTCGGCGTGCCGCAGCCGGCCGATCACCATCCGGAGCGGGACACCGGCGTGCACGTGCTGCTGGTGATCGATCACGCCGCGCGCCGCGGCTATCCGCTGCCGGTGCGCTTCGCCGCCATGACCCACGACTTGGGCAAGGGCCTCACGCCCTCGGACGAGTGGCCGCACCATTACGGCCACGAGGCCAAGAGCGAGGAACTGGTGGAAACCATCTGCCGCCGCATCAAGGTGCCGAACGACTGCCGCGATCTGGCGGTGCTGGCGGCGCGCGAGCACGGCAACATCCACGAAGCGGAGAAGATGCGGCCCAACACCATCGTCAAGCTGCTCGAACGCTGCGACGCGCTGCGGCGGCCGGAGCGCTTCGCCCAACTGCTGGATGCCTGTGCCTGCGATTTCCACGGCCGCCCCGGCTTCGAGCTGCGGCCCTATGCACCGCGCGAACTGCTGCTCGGCGCCCTGGCCGCGGTGCAGGAGGTGGATGCGGGCGCCATCGCCGCCGCCTGCAGCGACAAGGCCCGGATTCCATCGAGTATCCATGAAGCGCGGGTGCACGCCGTGCGAGCCCGGCGCGACTGAGAACTTGTGAATAAATCTACTGCGCGTCCCGATGGCTGCGTTCTCAGTGGACAATTCGGGTGCTCGCTCCTCGCCTATCGGGTTGATATGTCTCGTCGCTGCGCGACCTGCGCCTTGCCCTCGGGCCGCTCGCTACGATTTCTTCACAAGTTCTGAGCTTACCCCCTCCTACCCGGCAATCACTTTCCCACGCGCGTGGCACGGTGGCCGCCGCGCGCCCCGGAGCAAGCATGCATCGCCCATTCTTCCGTGCCCTGGTCCTGTCCTTCCTTGCCGGCACGGCTGTCGCGGCTGGAGCGGCGGAACCGGTGGAACTGTTTTCGCCGCAGGGCGAAGTGAAGCAGGTGCGCCAGGTGACCGCCCGCTTCGCCGAGCAGATGGTGGCCTTCGGCGAGCCGCGCGGAGGTGGTGCCCTTCGACATCGAATGCCCCGTCTCCGGCAGCGGCCGCTGGGTGGATGGCCGCAACTGGGCCTATGACTTCGCCGAGGATCTGCCGGCAGGCGTCGCCTGCCGCTTCGTTCTCAAGAGCGGCGTCACAGCGCTTTCCGGAAATCCCCTCCCCGCCGGCCAGCGCTTCGATTTCCATACCGGCGGTCCCGCCATCCGCCACAGCCTGCCCTACGAAGGCGACGAGCGCATCGACGAGAATCAGGCGTTCATCCTCGGCCTCGATGCGCCCGCGCGCCCCGAGAGCATCGAAAAGCATGCCTACTGCGCCGTGGACGGCGTGGGCGAGCGTATTCCGGTGCGACTGGTCAAGGGCGAGGAGCGGCGCCGCATCCTCGATGCGCGCAAGGACTTCGTCCGCCAATACGCCCGCGCCATCCTGACCGGCGGCGGCCGCGCCTGGCTGCTGATCCTGCGCCTGCCGCGTTCCGGCAGCGACGAGGAGCGATTGCTGCGGCTGCGCGATGCGGAAGACTCGCCGCTCGCGGTGCTGCAGTGCCGGCGCGCCCTGCCGCCGGAAGCGCAGGTGAAGCTGGTGTGGGGCAAGGGGATCGAGTCGGCCAGCGGCATCGCGTCGTCCCAGGATCAGGTCGTGGCGTTCAAGACGCGGCCGGCATTCCAGGCCAGATTCCGCTGCCAGCGGGTGAATCGCAAGGCGCAATGCATTCCGATCCTGCCGATGAGTCTGGAGTTCAGCGCTCCCGTGCCGTTCGCCGCGGCGGCCGGGATTCGTCTGGTCGGACCCGGCGGCCGCGTGTTCAAGCCGCGCTTGGACAAGGCCGAGGTGGTGGAAGGACTGGTCGACCGGGTCACCTTCGCCGGCCCGTTTCCCGAGCGCTCGTCCTTAAAGCTCGAGATTCCCGCCGACCTCAAGGACGACGCCGGTCGCGCGCTGGTCAATGCCCGGCGCTATCCGCTCACCGTGCGCACCGACGAAGATCCTCCCCTGGCCAAGTTTGCGTCGCGCTTCGGCATCATCGAGCGCGGCCCCGACGCCGCCCTGCCGGTGACGCTGCGCAACGTGGAGCCGCAACTGGCCGCGAGCCTCGCCCAGCCTGCCGCCGCGAAGTCTGTCGCAGTGGCGGGCGAACTGCACCGCGTCGACAGCGACATGGAGATCGTTTCCTGGCTGCGCCGGTTGCGCATTGCCGAACAAAACCGCTCGCGCTGGGACCCGAAACAGGAGCGCGAGGTGATCGAGCGTCACGCCGGTGCCCAATCCATCTTTTCCAGGGCGGACCGGCGCCAGCGTTTCGTCCTGCCCAAACCGCTGGGAAGCCGCGCTTTCGAGGTAACGGGCATTCCGCTCAAGCGTCCCGGCTTCTACGTCGCCGAACTGGCCAGCCCGCGGCTGGGCGCGGCGCTGCTCGGCAAGCACCAGCCCTTCCATGTGCAGAGCGCGGCGCTGGTGACCAATCTGGCGGCCCATCTCAAGCTCGGGCGGGAGAACTCCCTGGTGTGGGTGACGACGCTGGACAAGGCACAGCCGGTCAGGGGCGCGGAGGTGGCGGTGCGGGATTGCGGCGGCGCGATTCATTTCCGCGGCCGCACCGACGCCGCCGGCATCCTGCGCATCGATCAGGCCCTGCCGGCGCGCGACAAGCTGCCCGGCTGCCTCGACAAGTACGACCGGCAGTATTTCGTCACCGCCCGCTCCGGCGACGACCTGACGTTCGCCTTCTCCGACTGGAACGAAGGCATCGCCCCGTGGCGATTCGGCGTGCCGACGGTTGCCTGGGAGGGTCCCTATGTCGCCCATGCCGTGCTCGACCGCACCCTGTTGCGCGCCGGCGAAACCGTGCATATGAAGCTGTTTCTGCGCCGCCAGACGGGCAGAGGGTTCACGCTGCCTCCGGCCCAGGATCTCGGCGACAAGGTCGTCGTGCGCCACACCGGCACCGGCAAGGATTCGGAACTGGCGGTGAAATGGGAGGGCGGCGTTGCCGAGGCAAGCTGGTCGATTCCCCGGGACGCGAAGCAGGGCGCCTACGAGATCTTCGTGCAGGATTCCCTGCAGGACGGGCGCAAGGGGCGCGGGAGCGACAGTTTGCGCCGTGCCGGTTCCTTCCGTGTCGAGCAGTTCCGCGTGCCGACCATGAAGGCGACGCTGCAGGGGCCCGCCGCGCCGCTGGTGAATGCGGACCAGGCAACAGTGGACGTGCAGCTCAACTATCTCGCCGGCGGTGCGGCAAGGCTCGCCCCGGTCAAGCTGCGCAGCCTGGCGCAGCAGAAAGGGGTGCAGTTCGCCGACTACGATGATTTCGTCTTCGCCAACGGCGATGTCCAAGTGGGCACGGAAACGGAGCAGCCCTGGTCCTGGCGTTTCGGCGACTACGAGCCGGACGAGGAGGAGACCGAGCAACCCGGAGCGGGCAGTCCGGCCGGCGAAGCCGGGCCGGCGGCGACCCGGAGCCTGACCCTGGACGCCAACGGCGCGGCGCGCGTCACGCTCGCCAATCTGCCGCAGTCGGACAAGCCGCAGGATCTGCAGGTCGAACTCGAATACCGCGACGCCAACGGCGAGACGCTGACCAGCAGCACGCGCCTGCCGTTGTGGCCGGCGAAGGTGATCGTCGGCATCAAGCCGGACTCCTGGGTGGCGACGAAGGATCATGTCCGGTTCCAGGCCGTGGTCCTGGATCTTTCCGGCAAGCCGGCGGCGGGCGTGAAGGTGCAGGTCGACCTGCTGCTGCGCGAGCATTACACCCACCGCCGGCGGCTGCTGGGCGGCTTCTACGCCTACGAGCACAGCAGCGAGGTCAAGCGCCTGGGCGAGGGCTGTGACGGCGTCACCGACGCCAAGGGACTGGTGATCTGCGACATCGTTTCCCCCAAGTCGGGCAACCTGATCCTGCGCGCCAGTGCCAGCGATGCGGATGGCAATCGCAGCATCGCCAACCGCGAGGTGTGGGTGGCGTCGGGCGAGGACTGGTGGTTCGACGTCGCGGACAACGACCGCATGGACCTGCTGCCCGAACGGAAGCGCTACGAACCGGGCGAGACGGCGCGCTTCCAGGTGCGCATGCCCTTCCCCCGCGCCACGGTGCTGGTGACGGTGGAGCGCGAAGGCGTGATGGAAAGCTTCGTGCGCCAGGTCGCGCGCGACGACCCGGTAATCGAGGTGCCGGTAAAGGGCGGCTATGCGCCCAACGTCTTCGTCACCGCGCTGGCCGTGCGCGGCCGCGTCGCCGGCGTGCAGCCCACCGCGCTGGTGGATCTGGGCAAGCCGGCGTTCAAGATGGGCGTGGCCGAGATCAACGTCGGCTGGGCGGCGCACGAACTGAAAGTCAAGGTCGAAACGGACAAGCCGGTCTACCAGGTGCGCGAGAAGGCGAAGGTGAGCGTCGAAGTGCGGCGCAACGACGGTACGATGCCGCCGCCGGGCAGCGAAATCGCTCTGGCGGCAGTGGACGAAGGCTTGCTGGAACTCCTGTCCAACGACTCCTGGAAGCTGCTCGAGGCCATGATGAAACGGCGCGGCCTGGGAGTGGAAACCGCGACCGCCCAGATGCAGGTGGTGGGCAAGCGCCACTACGGCCGCAAGGCGGTGGCGGCGGGCGGTGGCGGCGGGCGGCAATCGGCGCGCGAACTGTTCGACACGCTGCTGTTCTGGAAGGCGCGCATCAAGCTCGACGCGAACGGCACGGCGCGGGCCGAAGTGCCGCTCAACGACTCGCTCACCCGCTTTCGCATCGTCGCCATCGCCAGCGGCGGCGATGACCTGTTCGGCAGCGGTTTCGCCACGCTGCGCTCGACCCAGGATCTCGTCCTCGTGTCCGGATTGGCACCGGTGGCGCGGGAGGGTGACCGGCTGCGCGCCGGCTTCACCGTGCGCAATGCCACCGAGCGGGCGCTCGAGGTCGGACTCGGCGCCACCATTAGCGTCAAGGCTGGCGGCAAGGTGGTGAAATCGACCTCACTGCCGGCGCAGACGGCAAAGCTGGAACCGGGAGCGGCGCAGGAACTGGGCTGGGACATCGCCGTGCCGGCGGATGCGGAGATCCTCGATTGGGAAGCCAAGGCGAGGGAGAAGGGCGGCGCTGCCGCCGATGCCCTGCGGGTGTCCCAGAAGGTCGCAGCGGCGGTGCCGGTGAGCACCGTTCAGGCCACCATCGCGCGCCTCGATCAGCCGCTGGATCTCGCGGTACGCCCGCCGCCGGATGCCCTGCCCGGGCGTGGCGGAGTGAAGGTGCGCTTTCAGGACCGGCTCGCCGGCGACCTCGCCGGGGTGCGGGAGTACATGGAGCGCTACCCCTATACCTGCATCGAGCAGCGGGCCTCGAAGGCGGTGGCGCTGCGCGACGGGGAACTGTGGCGGCGCGTCACCGGCGAACTCGGCAGCTACCTGGATCGCGACGGCCTGGTGAAATACTTTCCTTCGATGATCGAGGGCAGCGACACGCTCACGGCCTACCTCCTGGCCATCGCCCACGAGGCCGGCTGGCCGTTGCCGGAAGCGGACCGCGCCCGCATGCAGCAGGGCCTGCAGGGCTTCATCGAGGGCCGCATCAGCCGCGGCTCCGCATTGCCGGTGGCAGACCTCGCCCTGCGCCGATTGGCGGCGATCGAAGCCGTGTCGCGTCACGGTGCACCAGTGCAGCCGCAGTGGCTCGACTCGTTCTCCATCGAACCCAACCTGTGGCCCACCTCTGCGGTGCTGGACTGGTATGCCATCCTCGAGCGTGCGCCCGGACTGCCCGAGCGCAGCGATCGCCTGCAGCAGGCGGAACAGATCCTGCGGTCGCGGCTGGACTTTCGCGGCACCACCATGGGTTTCTCCACCGAACGCAGCGATGCCCTGTGGTGGCTGATGGTTTCCGCCGATGCCAATGCCAACCGGGCGCTGCTGGCGCTGCTCGACAACGAGCGCTGGCGCGAGGACGTGCCGCGGATGGTGCGCGGAGCCCTGGGGCGTCAGCAACGCGGCCACTGGAACACCACCACGGCGAACGCCTGGGGCGTGCTGGCAATGGAGAAATATTCCGGGCGGTTCGAAGCCGTGCCGGTCACCGGCAAGGCGGTCGCTGCCTTGGACGGTGCGACGTTCGAGCACGTCTGGTCGGCAGGCAGGGACGCGAGGGACGGCAGCGAGGTCGGCGAGAAGCTCCTGCCCTGGCCGTCGGGGCCGGCCAAGCTTGCGGCGCGCCAGGAGGGCAAAGGCCAGCCGTGGCTGACGCTGCAAAGCGTTGCCGCGGTTCCGCTCAGGCAGCCGCTTTTCAGCGGCTATCGCATCGCCCGCAGCGTCACGCCGATCGAGCAGAAGGTCAAGGAGCGCTGGTCGCGGGGCGACGTGGCGCGCATCCGGCTCGACCTGGAGGCCCAGTCCGACATGACCTGGGTGGTGGTAAGCGATCCGATTCCCGCCGGCAGCCAGATCCTGGGCGGTGGCCTCGGCGGCGACTCGCGGATTCTGGGACGGGGCGAGAAGAAGCGCGACGTGGTCTGGCCGGCGTTCGAGGAGCGGAGCTTCGAAGCGTTCCGCGCCTACTATCACTTCGTGCCCAAGGGCAAATGGAGCGTGGAATACACCGTTCGCTTCAACAACTCCGGCGAGTTCCAGTTGCCCGAGACACGGGTCGAGGCGATGTACGCCCCGGAGATGTTCGGCGCGTCGCCGAACCAGCCGGTAGTGGTGAAGCCCTGACATGGCGCGATCGGCGTGGGTGCTCCGATCCCGCCACCTGGTCGTGGCCGCCGCACTTGCTGCGGCGACCGCGGCGCAGGCGGCGGCCCTGCCCGGCTTCGATCAGGTACGCAGTGCGCACGTGTCGTCGGAAGCCAGACTGCTGGACCGCAACGGCGAACTGCTGGCGGAAGTGCGCATGGATCCGCGCCAGCGCCGCCTCGACTGGGTGGCGATCGAGCACTTCTCCCCGGCCCTCAAGGCGGCGCTGATCGCTTCCGAGGACAAGCGCTTCTACGAGCACGACGGGGTGGACTGGCAGGCCTTCGCCGGCGCCATGTGGGACAACCTGCGCCGCGGCCTGGAGGGAAAGCGGCCGCGCGGCGCGAGCACGATTTCCATGCAACTGGTGGGCATGCTGGACGATGCGCTCCGGCTCAAGGGTCCGGCGCGCACCCTGGGTCAGAAGTGGGACCAGGCCCTGGCGGCGCGGGAACTGGAGAAGAACTGGAGCAAGGCGCAGATCCTCGAGGCCTACCTCAATCTGGTCACCTTTCGCGGCGAACTCGTGGGCATCGGCGCCGCCGCGCGCGGCCTGTTCGGCAAGCAACCGGACGGGCTGGACGCGCGCGAGTCGGCGATCCTCACGGCGCTGCTGCGCGGGCCGAACGCCGCGCCGCAGATCGTCGCGCAGCGCGCCTGCGCCGTGGCTGCCCAGGCCAGACAGGGCGCCGCTTGTGCGCCGATCCGCGACTTGGCGGTGGCCAACCTGTCGGGACGTTATCGCATCGACGCGGCGAACGTCGCGCCCCATGTGGCGCGCAGGCTGTTGAGGAATGCGGGAACGGCGGAATGGTCGACCCTCGAGGCGAATATCCAGCGCCATGCCATCGATGCGCTGCGGCGCCAGTTAAGCGAACTCGCCGGCCGCAATGTGGAGGACGGTGCCGTAGTGGTGCTGGACAACGCCACGGGCGACGTCCTCGCCTATGTCGGTTCCAGCGGCGAGCTTTCCGGCGCGGCGGATGTGGACGGAGTGATCGCGCTGCGACAGGCGGGGTCGACCCTGAAGCCATTCCTGTATGAACTGGCGCTGGAGAAGCGCTGGCTCACGGCGGCGTCGGTGCTCGACGATTCACCGGTGAATCTGGCGACGCCGGGCGGGCTCTACGTCCCTCAGAACTACGACCGCGATTTCAAGGGGCCGGTAAGTCTGCGCAATGCGCTCGGCTCGTCCCTCAACATTCCCGCCGTGCGTACCCTGGTGCTGACGGGAGTGGAGCCATTTCACGAGCGTCTGCATGCGCTGGGCTTCGACAGCCTGACCGAGCCGGGCGATCATTATGGATATGCTTTGGCGCTGGGCTCCGCGGATGTCACCTTGCTGGCTTTGACGAATGCGTTCCGCGCCCTCGCCAACGGCGGTGAATGGAGCGGTACCAGGCTGCGCGAGGATGACCTGGTGCCGCCCCGCAAGCGGGTGATGCGTCGCGATGCGACTTTCATCGTCAACGACGTTCTCGCCGACCGGGCGGCGCGAGCATTGACCTTCGGCCTCGACAATCCGCTGGCGACGCGGGTGTGGAGCGCGGTCAAGACCGGCACCAGCAAGGACATGCGCGACAACTGGTGCGTCGGCGTCACTTCCCGTTACACGGTGGGCGTATGGGTCGGCAACTTCAGCGGCAGCCCGATGCGCGACTTGTCCGGCATCACCGGCGCGGCGCCGGTGTGGCGCGACATCGTGCACTTCCTGCACGGCGAGGTTCCGAGCATGGCGCCGAAGCCACCCCAGGGTGTGACGTCGCGGCTGGTGCGATTCGAACCGCCCCTGGAACCGCCGCGGCGCGAATGGTTCGTCGCCGGCACCGAGGTGGAGGTGGTGGCGGCCAAGGTGGAAGCATCGGAGCCGTCGCCCCGCATCACCTACCCCGCGGAGGGCACGGTCATCGCCCTCGACCCGGACATCCCTGCGGGGCGCCAGCGCATCATGTTCGCTGCGCGCGGCGGCGCCTCCGGTCTCAGGTGGCAATTGGACGGGGTGCGGTTGGAGGCGGAAGGCGGGCAGGCACCGTGGCAGCCGGCAGCGGGCAGACATCGCCTGGTGCTGCTCGACGTGCAAGGCAAGGAAGTGGATGCGGTGAGCTTCGAGGTGCGCGGAGCCGCTCCCACCCTACAGGAATCGCAACAGCAGGGTGGCGAGCAGTGACAGCAGCAGGGTGGTGGCGAAGGGAAGAAAGTAGTCGCGGCCGCGAAACCGCACCGTGACATCCCCCGGAAGGCGGCCGACCTTCATGCGGGCAGTTAGCCGCGGCATGAACACGGCCGCGACGACCACCGTCACCGCGATCACCATCGCCCACTTCAACATGCGGCAATCCTCATCGTCGGAGCGGACCCATCGCTACCAGGCCGCTGAATTCCCGCTACACTGCGCATGGTCGAAAACGGGAAAGAAGAAAGCGTAACCATGATCACACTCTACACTTGGGGCACCCCGAACGGACGCAAGATTTCCGTCATGCTGGAGGAATGCGGTCTGGCTTACCAGGTGCATCCGATCAACATCATGTCCGGGGCGCAGTTCGCACCGGAGTACGTGGCGATCAGTCCCAACAGCAAGATTCCGGCGATCGTCGATGACGACGGCCCCGATGGCGAACCGATCAGCATGTTCGAGTCCGGGGCGATCCTGGTCTACCTCGCCGCCAAGACCGGCAGGTTCCTGCCAGCAAGCGACCGCGGCAAGTACGAAGCGCTGCAATGGCTCATGTTCCAGATGGCCTCGATCGGCCCGGGCTTCGGCCAGACCCATCACTTTTTGCGCTTCGCCACGGAGAAGGTGCCCTACGCCATCGAACGCTTCAGCAGCGAAACGCGCCGCCTCTATGGCGTGATGAATGCGCGGCTGGAGAAGGTCGACTACCTGGCGGGCGAGTATTCCATCGCCGACATCGCCACCTATCCGTGGGTCGCGCGCCACGAGTTCCACGAGGTCGAACTGTCCCTGTTTCCCGCGGTCAAGCGCTGGTTCGACGCCATCGGTGCGCGCCCGGCGGTGCAGCGCGGGATGGCGGTACCGAAAACGACGTAAGCCCGTGATCAAGGCGCGCTTCGGGGGTCTGGAAGTCCTCGCCCGATTCCCTCCGGGCGAGCCACGCCCGGTACCGCTGCTCTTCGTCCACGGTGCCTATACCGCAGCCTGGTGCTGGGAGGAGCATTTCCTGCCGTTCTTCGCGGAGGCCGGCTACGCCGCTTATGCGGTTTCGCTGCGTGGTCATGGCAGGAGCGGCGGGCGGGAATACCTCGACAGCTTCAGCATTGCCGACTATGTCAAGGACGTGGCGACGGTGGTGGCGGAGCTGCCGGCGGCGCCCGTACTCGTCGGCCATTCCATGGGCGGCATGGTGGTGCAGAAGTACCTTGAACAGGCTGCAGTCCCCGCGGCCGTGTTGATGTGCTCGGTGCCGCCGCAGGGCCTGTGGACCTCCGCCGTCGGCTTGGCCCTCAAGAAGCCGGGGCTGCTCGGCGAGCTGAATCGCCTGCTCGGGGGCGGCCGCGTGGCGCTCGACGCGCTGAGTGAGGCATTGTTCGCCCAGCCTATGCCCGCCGAGCTGTTGCGCCGGTACTACCAGCTCAGTCAGCCGGAGTCGCACCGCGCCATCTGGGACATGACCCTGTTCAACCTGCCCAGCCCCGGGGCCATGCACCGCGTGCCGATGCTGGTGCTGGGTGCGGAGTTCGACCACCTCGTCCCGGCGTCCGTGGTCGAGATGACGGCCCGCACCTATGGCGCGGAGGTCGAGATTTTTTCCGGCATGGGTCACGGGCTGATGCTCGAACGGGACTGGTCGCAGGTGGCTGCGCGCACCCAGGGCTGGCTGCAGAGCGTCGGAATCTGATCGATCGTTCAGCGCGCCAGGTTTGTCGCAGCGTGTCGCTTTAGGTAATCGACGATCTCGTCTACCGCGAGTTGAGGCTCGCCCGGGTCGGGCCTGGATCCTGCGATCCGGTTCATCCACTGCATGTTGCGCTCCATGCGTGCCACCACGTCCGTCCATTCCCTGGCGTCGTGAGACTTGGGATCTGGCAGCGCATGGCACTGCGAGCAGGCTTCGCGAAAGGCATATCCGCGGGTGGCGAGATCGGGATAGCGCCTGGGATCGAGCGGCTTCTGAGCGTGTCGCGACAGGTAGTCGAGAAGAACGTGGAGTTCTTCCTCGCTGGGGGCTGTCACCTCCGCCATCATGTCTTTCATCAACGCGCCCATGTTGCCCTTGCCTTGCATGCGGGCCACCATGCGCTCCACCACCTTGGGCCATCGGACGGCCGGGTGCATGGCAGGGTTGGGCAGATGATGGCACTGCACACAGTAGCGCACGACAAGTCGCGCCCCGCGGGATTCGGCCTGCGGCAGATTGCTGGGGTTTCTCCAAGGTGGCAGGATTCTTGCGAGCAGCTCCCCGTGAGGACTGGTTTTCCAGCGGGTCTGAGCTTGGACCACCAGCGCCTGATTGTCGGTAGCAATGGCTTGACCTGCGCTTGATGAGGACAGCGCCAGCAGCAGGGTGCTCAGGGTGGCGAAGGCGCAGCGCGGGGGCATGGTAGTTTCGGTCGGGTTCGGGAAAGCTTACGCGTCCGGCCGGTGGCTGAGAACCCCAGAAATGGGGGGGGATTTAACCCTTTCCCCGCTGCAGACGTTAGAACAATTGACATCCTGTGCGCACCGAAAGCGTTGTTTTGGAGGTCAAAATGATCGTGACGATGGATATGAGCACTGGCAGACGGATCGACGAGAAGGAATTCGGCCCGTTCGAAGATGAGGTCTTGTGCGCCAACTGGATGCGCCTGCCCATGTCGCGGACGGAGCTTCAGGAAGTAGTGCCGGAAATGCGGCGCCGCCCCGCACGACGCGAGCCACCGCGGGATGTGGAGGCATTTCTGCGCACGGTGTATTTGAATCAGGAATGAGCCGGCAGGATTCCGATTGGTGCGTATCTGCTGTGATCGGTGCCTCCCGGTTGTCGATAGCGGAAACCGCAGCCGATGGCGCACTACCCCGATACGCGGGCAGGCACACGGCCTGTTCTTGGTCATTCCGACGCGCTCGATGGACAACGACGTCTACGGTGACGTCAATGACTTCGTTTCCTGCGCCTGCTTTGACAACGTCATCAACGAGTACCTGATCCGCGAAGGCAGACTGGACATACACCACGACCAGATCGTGGGCTTGCAGTAGAGCCCTTCTGCCGCTTCCACCGACCGATTACCTTTCCCGAAGCCATCGATGCCGGGCTGTGAAGTTGTCTGCGGCGCCTGCGGTATCACCAGGAAAAAACCATCGAGACGTCCTGAAACGGTACGGTTGAAAAGCACCATCCCGCGGCGTCATGCACCAATGTGGAGCGCTATTGAGGGAAATGCTGCCGAAATGATGCGATTGCCCCCAGGCGACGGCAGGTCCGTTCCGCGTCGGCGTCGACCGGCAGCCGAGCAGAAATCGGTCCGCACCGGCGCGATTGGCTTTCTATAGCCGGTGACTGCGGTCACCGCGGCCAAAACCGATCAGGGGTGTTTCGATGCCCTTGCCCAATGCCATGACCTTGAACAGTTCGCCCATCTCGGACGGGCTGAGGAGCTTGTGGGCGGCGGACGCTTGCCGCGGGTAATTCGTCATGTCTTCCGGGGAGAAGCGCGCCAGAACCTCGGTAATGCCGCAATTGAAAAGGAACTGTGCCTGGGAGGTATAGCCATACAAATTCAGGGTGCGGTCTGCTCCGGATTCCGCCATGGCAGTGAAATCGACATGGGCAGTGATGTCGTTCAAGCCCGGCAGGTACAAGGGATCGTCGTGAGCATGGTGGCGGTAATGGCACATGAGGGTGCCGCCGGAGCGCTGGGGGTGGTACAGTTCCCGCGCCGGAAAACCGTAGTCGAGCAGCAACAGGATTCCCTGATCCAGGATTTCACCCCAAGACCCTACCCAAGCGCGGGCGGCCAGACCGATTTCCGACAGGTATGGAGGGGTGACCGGAATCGTCCGGGCTGCTTCCAGCAGCGCTCCCGTGGCCGGTCGATCTTCCCAGCGCAATCGGTTCTGCCTCTCCGTCGCCAGCCCGCGTTCGAAGATGCCATCCTCGCCCCAGGCAACGAGGTGGGTCGGCATCGCATCCAGGACCTCGTTGGCGATCACGGCGCCGGAAAAGTGCTGCGGCAGCCGGTCCAGCCAACTGACCCGCTCGGCCAACTTCGGTGCCCGTTGCTCAATCGTGGTGCGCTGGCGGGAACGCAACTCGGCCGAGAGCTCCAGGAGCATGTAACGCTCCGGCAATGCGCCGCGCCGATCGAGCTCCAGCAGCATTTCAGCGGCAAGCGCACCGGTTCCGGGACCGGCCTCGATAATCTGCCCAGCGCTTCGCGCCATGATCTGGACCATCTGAGCGGCCAGCGTGTCGGCGAAGAGCGGCGACAGCTCGGGTGCAGTGACGAAATCACCGGCGCCGCCGAACTTCGCGGCACCGCCGCTGTAATAGCCCAGGCTGGGAGCGTACAGGACAAGCTCCATATACCGCGCGAAGGAAATCCAGCCGCCCGCCAGGCGGATCTCGTCGGCGATACGGGCACACAGCCTCCCGCTCTGGGCAGCGGCATTCGAGTCGGGATCAGGCAGGCTCAAGGATGCAATAGGACTCTTGTATGAGCGGGGATGATCGGCGATTCCGCTAGAATTCGCAATTCTGCGGACTTGCCATGGGAGCGCTATTGGACGGCCGGGTGGTTCTCATTACGGGGGCGGCGAAACGCGTCGGTGCCGAGATCGTACGCCATGTCCATGCCGCCGGCGCGTCGGTGGCGTTGCACTATCGTTCCGCCATCCATCAGGCTGAGGCGCTGATGGAACAGTGCAACGCAGTGCGTGCCGATTCCGCCGCCGTGTTCCGAGCGGATCTGCTGGACCAGCCACGCCTCGCCGAATTGGTGCAGAGGGTGCTCGAGCGCTTCGGCCGACTCGATGGACTGGTCAACAACGCCTCCAGTTTTTTCGCCACGCCGCTCGGAGCGATCGATGAAACGCAGTGGACGGACCTGATCGGAACCAATCTGAAGGCGCCCCTGTTTCTCAGCCAGGCTGCCGCGCCTGCCCTGAAGTCGAATCGCGGTGCGATCGTCAACATCGCCGACATCCATGCCGAACGGCCGCTCAAGAACTATCCGCTGTATTGCGCCGCGAAAGCGGGACTGGTCGGCCTGACGCGCGCCCTTGCCGTCGAGCTTGCACCGGAGGTACGGGTCAATGCCGTCGCGCCGGGACCGATCCAGTGGCCCGAGAGCGACGACTTCGATGCGGCCGCACGTGACGCGATCATCGGCCACACATTGCTCAAGCGCGTCGGCGAGCCGGCCGATATTGCCCGCGCCGTGCTGTTCCTGCTGGCTGATGCGCCTTACGTCACCGGTCAAGTGCTCGCCGTTCGACGGCGGCCGCTCGGCGCATCTTTGATCCCGTCGGCCACGACTATAGTCAGCAGGTGCAGGTAGTGAGTGCCAACATGGAAGCGCCGACTGCCACTGTCCATCCGGTGAAGCCGCCGCGCTCGCTTCTCGTTGCCACCGGCCGTGCCATCGGCGACTACGCGATGATCCGTCCCGGCGATCGCGTGCTGCTTGGACTTTCGGGCGGCAAAGACTCGCTGTCCCTGCTGCACGTACTGCTCCACTTGGCGAGCAAGTCTCCGGTGCGGTTCGAACTGGGCGCAGCCACCGTCGATCCGCAATCGCCGGATTATTTTCCCGCGCCGCTCAAGCCCTACATGCTGGCACTGGGTGTGCCCTACTTCGTCGAGAGTTACCCCATCGTCAAGCAGGCGGAAACCTCAATGAGCGGCAAATCGTTTTGTGCCTTCTGCGCGCGCCTGCGCCGCGGCATGCTCTACGGGGCGGCACGGCGCGAAGGCTACAATGTGCTCGCCCTGGCCCAGCACCTGGACGACCTGGCCGAGACATTTCTCATTTCTGCCTTCTATGGCGGCCGCCTGCGCACGATGCAGGCTCACTACATCAACGACGACGGCGATCTGCGCATCATCCGGCCGTTCGTGTATGTGCGCGAACGCCAGACTGCCGCGTTTGCCAAGTCTGCGGCATTGCCGGTGATCATGGAGAATTGCCCGGCCTGCTTCAGCATGCCCACCGCGCGCTACAGCATGAAGCAAGAGCTGGTCGCGCTGGAGGCGGAAAATGCGAAACTGTTCAATAATCTGCGCACCGCCCTCAAGCCCCTGATGGGCGGCATTCCGGGCGCCTTAAAGGGAAATGTGACATGCGACACGACGCCCGTGGCGAATATTGTGAAGGCCGACACACTACCAGACGGGCCTTTTTGCTAGAATATTCTATCGAAATAACAGGCGCTTGCCCTGACAATGCCTAAGTTGCAGCAAAACCTGTGTGTGCTCTTTGCGGATGTTGCCGGCAGCGACCGGTTGTACGAGAAGCTGGGGGATGCCGAGGCATTGCACGCGGTCGACCGTTGCATGAAGCGCATGGAACGTGCCGTAGCGATCCACAGTGGCCGGGTCGTCAAGATCATCGGTGACGAGATGATGGCGGTGTTCGAGGACGCCGAATCGGCTGTCCAGGCAGCATGCGAGGTTCAGCAGCGCATCGACAGCCTGCCGCCGGTGTCGGGAGTAAAGCTTTCGGTCCGGGCCGGTCTCCACTTCGGACCGGTACAGGTACGGAACAACGATGTCTTCGGCGATACGGTGGACATGGCGGCACGTATGGTGGCGCTGGCCAAGGGCGGTCAGATCGTCACGACCGCTGCCACAGTTGTTATCCTGTCGCAGCTTCTGCGGGAAGCGGCCCGGGCCCTCGATGCGCAGGACGCTCAGGGCAAGCCCGAGGGCGTCGGCGTATTCGAGGTGATCTGGCGCGACAATCCCGAGCTGACGATGAAGACTTCGCAGTTCATGAAGGTGGAGCCGCTTCCCATGCTGAGGCTGCGCCACGAGGGCATCGATGTGCAGCTCGACGCCATGCGCGATGCCCTCAGCTTCGGACGCGATGCGGGAAACGATCTGATCGTTGCCGACCGGCGCGCGTCGCGCATCCACGCGCGGATCGAGCGCCGCGTCAATCATTACTTCCTGGTCGATCAGAGCACCAACGGAACCTATGTGACGTTCGACGGCGAACTCGAGATTGCGCTGAAGAAGGAAGAGGTTCCGCTGCGCGGCCGCGGCCGCATCGCCTTCGGGCATTCATCCCGCGACGTCTCCGCCGAGATCGTCGAGTTCGAACTGGACGATTAGCGGCCGTTTCTTGCCGAGCAGGCGTCCGGTGCCTCACCGGCTCGCCGAACCTGCGCGCTGCCGAAGGGGATTGCGGCACCCGACTGCAGCGCCCACGATCTGAAGGTTCCCTCCCCCCACCGTACCCCGGTCGGATCTGAACCGTCGCCTTGGGACGACAGCGTAATCCCGCGCCGGACAGGCCTTTGCGGCGCTACGCCGTTCAAGCGTCGCCATGCGACGACGATAAGCGTGCGGCGGACGCACCCAAACCGGCGTTGCTTGTCTGCAAATAGGCGCTAAGTAACTATTTTCAAACGATGAGACCCATGCCTGGCACGAGCTGTGCGGAGGGTCCCATGGAAAATAGTCCGCACAAAAGCGGAACCGACCAAAGGAGACGAGCGTGATAATCGAAAAATTTCTTGCCGTTTCGATGATAGCCCTGGGGATCACTGCGGGCAGCCCAATGGCAGAGGCAGGACGCAATCGGCGTCGGCGCACCATGCGTTCCTTCAGAAGACGCGTACGCTGGCTGCGACAGCACCTGGATCGCGGAGCAGGTACGACCAGTGAGGTCACGGAACCGTCGTTGCCGGATAGGCATTCCGCGGTTGGTGAATGACGACGCCGCCGACGGCGTCATCGTGGCCCTCACTCGCCTGTAAGGGAGCGCTTCTGGCGCTCAACGAACTCCATTGTGGAATCGATGCCGCGCAGCGCCAGGATGGTGGATCGCACGGCGGCTTCCAGGAGCACGGCGAGGTTGCGTCCGGCCGCGACCGGGATGGTGATGCGACGCACGAGCACACCAAGGATGTCCTGAGTCTCCGCATCGAGCGGCAGGCGCGCCGATTCCGGCTCGCCCATGATGCGCCGCTGCAGGTGCACGACCAGCTTGAGCTTCATCTTGCGCCGACAGGCCGTTTCGCCGAACACCGTTCGGATGTTCAGGACACCGAGACCGCGGACCTCGAGGAAATCCTTGAGAATCTCCGGGCAGCGACCCTCCAGCATGTCGGGCCCGACACGCAGGATCTCGACGATATCGTCGGCCACCAGCCCGTGACCGCGGCTGATGAGCTCGAGCGCCAGCTCGCTCTTGCCGACGCCGGATTCTCCGGTGATCAGGACGCCCATCCCCAGCACGTCCATGAGCACGCCATGCACGGATATGCGCTCTGCCAGATGGCGCGCGAGGTAGATGCGCAACTGATCGATCACGCCTGAGGCGGACGCGGGCGTTGCGAGCAGCGGGATGTTCCTTGTGGCGCAGCTCACGCGCATGCTGTCGGGAATGGTGCAGCCGTCGGCGACGATGATCGCGGGTGGCTCTGCCTGGACGATTTCCTCGAACAGATGCCGCACCTTGGCCGGCGGATGGCGGCGCGACCATTCGATCTCGGCGGTACCGAGCACCTGAATGCGATCGGGATGAATCAGGTTGAGATAACCGACCAGATCGGCCGGAGTCGCATCCGACCGCGTAACCTGAATGATTGCCTCGCGGGAACCCGCGATCCAGCTCAGGCGCAGCCGGTCGGCATTGTGCTCAAACAGCTGCGCGACGCTCGCCTGCTGCATGCGGCTCCCAATTGGAGAACAGCGCGTGAATGGCGGCGGAATCGGCAGCGTTGGCCAGGTTGTCGCGAAATCCCTTGTCGCTGAACATCTGCGCCAGCTCCGAGAGGATCTGCAGGTGGTGTTCGGTGGCCTGTTCAGGCACGAGCAATACGAACAGCAAGGTTACCGCCTTGCCGTCCGGGGCGTCGAACTGAACCGGGGTGGTCATGCGGATGAATGCGCCGACCGCATCGCGCAGGCCCTTGATACGCCCATGCGGAATGGCTACGCCCTGGCCGAGGCCGGTCGAACCCAGCTTTTCGCGTGCGAACAGACTATCGAAAACCTGGCTGCGGGCGATACCCTGGTTGTTCTCGAACAGCAACCCCGCCTGTTCGAAGACGCGCTTCTTGCTGCTAGCCTCGAGATCGATCACGACGTTCGAAGCTGGCAGAAGTTTGGAAACGAGATTCATCGGTCGCTCGCAAGTTCGACGCGCTTTTGGCGAATCATCCTGCGGAAAGTTGAGACTCTGGAAGCGATAGGGTTGCTGGCTCCATCAATCGGCGGGGATTATACGCTCCCGAGGGGGCGGCGCAACAACCCTGACACCCTATTCGGACGGCTGTCGTTTCAGGGTGTCACGCGTATGGTCGCCGGTTTTTTCCTTGTATTTCAGGACCTGCCGGTCGAGTTTGTCCACCAGCAGATCAATCGCGGCGTAAAGGTCGCCGTCGATGGCTTCAACGAAGATGTCCTTGCCGCGCACATGCACCGTAACCTCGGCTTTCTGTTTCAGCTTTTCCACCGACAGGATCACACTGACACTCGTCACGTAGTCGAAGTGTCGAATGACCTTGTCCAACTTGCCGCCGACGTAATCGCGAATGGCCGGCGTGATGTCAAGGTGGTGGCCGGTGATATTGAGGTTCATGCTCGCTCCTCCGGGAAGTTTAGATTGACTTGCGCAGATTGACCGGCGGGATACTGAGCGCTTCGCGATACTTCGCTATGGTGCGCCGGGCCACCATGATTCCTTGCTGACTGAGGATTTCCGCAATCTTGGAGTCCGACAACGGGCGGTGGCCGTCCTCCGCGCCCACCAACTGGCGGATCAGCGCGCGGATGGCCGTGGCCGAACACGCACCGCCCGTCTCGGTCGCCACGTGACTGCCGAAGAAATATTTCAGCTCGAAGATGCCTCGCGGCGTCGCCATGAACTTCTGGGTCGTGACGCGGGAAATGGTGGATTCGTGCAGGCCGAGTTGCTCCGCAATCTCCCGCAACGTCAGCGGGCGCATCGCCACTTCCCCATAATCGAAGAACTGACGCTGACGATCCACGATCGCCTGCGACACGCGCAGGATGGTGTCGAACCGCTGCTGGACGTTCTTGATCAGCCACTTCGCCTCCTGCAACTGGCCGGCGAGACCTCCGGCGCTGCCGTTGCCCCGCTGGCCCTGCAGGATGTCGGCGTACAGCCGATTGATCCTGAGTTTCGGCATGGCATCCGGGTTGAGAGCGCAAGTCCAGGCGTTGCGGGCTTTGCGGACGATGACGTCGGGAACGATATAGCGCGCGTCGAGCGGCGCGTATTCCGAGGCGGGACGCGGATTAAGGCCCTTGATCAAGGCGTGCGCGTCGCGCAGGGCCTCGTCGCTGCACTGCAGGACTTTCTTCAGGCGGACGAAATCGCGGGCGGCGAGCTGATCGAGGTAACGCTCGACGATCGCCAGCGCCAAATCGCGTGCGGCGGATACCGGCAAGGCCTTTAGTTGCAGCGCCAGGCATTCGCGCGGATTGCGCGCGCCCACCCCCGTCGGATCGAAGTTCTGCAAGTGATTGAGTGCGATCTGAAGGTCGTCCAGGTCGATTCCCAATTCCTCCGGCAACAGTTCGGCCAACTCGTCCAGGCTCTGCGTCAAATAGCCGTCGTCGTCCAGAGCTTCGATCAGGAAACGGACCAGGCCCTGATCCCGCCGCGAGAGCTGCGTCATGGCCAATTGGGCATTGAGATGCTCGCGCAGGGTGGTCGCCGCCGCCTGGATGTCCGCATAGTCCGTATCGTCGTCGTCGCTGCGTGGCTGCTGCGGACCGGACTCGCTGGCCCAGTCGGTCTGACCCGGAGCCTCGCTCGGAGCCGCTTCGGTCTCGGCGGGCCGCGGTTCCTCCGAAGTCTGGGACATCGCATCCCCCGATTGCCCGAAACTGCGGGTATCGGATTCGATATCTTCCCTTTCCAGCAGGGGATTGTCCTGCAGGAACTTTTCGATCTCCTGATTCAGCTCGAGCGTGGACAACTGCAGCAGGCGTATGGACTGCTGCAGTTGCGGTGTCAGCGCGAGATGCTGGGAAAGCCGGAGCTGAAGCGTCTGCTTCATGAATCGAAGCGCGATGGTTGGCGGCGGACGACAGACAGGGAAATGCTACAGCCTGAAATGCTCGCCGAGATAGACTTTGCGCACAGTTTCATTATAAATGATCTCGCTGGGACGGCCGGCGGCGAGAACTTCACCCTCGTTGATGATGTAGGCGCGGTCGCAGATGCCGAGCGTCTCGCGCACGTTGTGATCGGTGATCAGTACACCGATCCCCCGTTCCTTGAGGAAGCGGATGATCTTTTGGATGTCGAGCACCGCGATCGGATCGACACCGGCGAAGGGTTCGTCGAGGAGGATCAGCCGCGGATTGGTCGCCAGCGCGCGCGCGATCTCGACCCGCCGGCGTTCTCCGCCCGAGAGCGATATGGCGGCACTGTCGCGCAGATGGGCGATGTGCAGCTCATGCAGCAGTTCATCCAGCCGCTCGGAGATCTCCTTGTCGTCGAGGG
This sequence comes from uncultured beta proteobacterium, assembly GCA_963823455.1. Taxonomy (GTDB): domain Bacteria; phylum Pseudomonadota; class Gammaproteobacteria; order Burkholderiales; family Rhodocyclaceae; genus CAVPDA01. The sequence goes on along the minus strand of CAWGLO010000027.1, from coordinate 47,592 downwards.
GCTGAAGTTCCAGGATCGCGCGTACGTTTTCGGCCACGTCGAGCTTGCGGAAAACCGAGCTTTCCTGCGGCAGATACGACAACCCCATGCGCGCCCGCCGGTGTATCGGCAGGTGGGTGAGGGCAGCATCGTCGAGCCGGATCTCGCCGCCGTCCGACGGAATGAGTCCGACGATCATGTAGAAGCAGGTCGTCTTCCCGGCGCCGTTGGGGCCGAGCAGGCCCACGACCTCGCCCGAGGCGACTTCGAACGACACATCCTTGACGACGGTGCGCGACTTGAAGCGCTTCTTCAGCCCCGTGACCCGCAGCAGGCTCATGGTTGTCCGCCCATCATTCTTCGATCTCGCGCAGGATCTGTTTCAGGACGTCCCCGGCGAATCCGCGCGATTGCAGGAATCGAGCCTGTCGCGCATAGTCGCGGACGTCCGCGGGGGGAACGCCGAACTTGCGCCGCCACACCTCTCGCGCGCGCGCCAACTCGTCGCCGCCCGACTGATCGAGGGCCTGCACAATCAGTGCATCCGCAACGCCCCTGTCGCGCAGTTCGCGCCGCAGCCTGAACGTGCCGAGGCGATTGCGACGCGAGGCGATGTAGGCTTCGGCGAAGCGTGCGTCCGAGAGCAGGCCGCATTGCTCCATATGATCCAGAATCGCATCGACATCCTCGGCGCTGCCATGGGCCGCAAGCTTCTGCCGCAACTCGGCGCGGGAGTGCTCCCGGCGCGCCAGCAGTCTCAGCGCCAAGCCGCGCAATTCGTCGCTCACGCCGCTGCGGCAGCGGGCTCCCGGGCGGGCAGGTCGACCGCGGCGCGGATCTTGTTCTCGATCTCGCGCGCCGTGTCGGGATGTTCCTTCAAGTACTCGCGGGCGTTGTCCTTGCCCTGTCCGATGCGATCGCCCTGATAGGCATACCACGCCCCCGACTTCTCCACGATGCGGTGCTGGACACCCAGCTCGACGATCTCGCCTTCGCGCGAGATACCCTCGCCGTACAGGATGTCGAACTCGGCCTGCCGGAACGGCGGCGCGACCTTGTTCTTGACGACCTTGACCTTGGTCTCGGAACCGATCACTTCCTCGCCCTTCTTGATCGAGCCGGTACGACGGATGTCCAGCCGCACGGAGGCGTAGAACTTGAGCGCGTTTCCGCCGGTGGTGGTCTCCGGATTGCCGAACATGACGCCGATCTTCATGCGGATCTGGTTGATGAAGATCACCAGCGTGTTGGTACGCTTGATGTTGGCGGTGAGTTTGCGCAGCGCCTGAGACATGAGGCGCGCCTGCAGGCCGGGCAACTGATCGCCCATCTCGCCTTCGATTTCCGCCTTGGGTGTCAGCGCCGCGACCGAGTCGATGACGACGATGTCGATGCCGCCCGAGCGCACCAGCATGTCGGCGATTTCCAGCGCCTGCTCGCCGGTGTCCGGCTGCGAGATGAGCAGGTCGGGCACCTTGACTCCGAGCTTGGATGCGTACTGGGGATCGAGGGCGTGTTCGGCGTCGATGAAGGCGGCGGTCCCGCCGATCTTCTGCATTTCCGCGATGACCTGCAGGGTGAGCGTCGTCTTGCCGGAGGACTCCGGCCCGTAAATCTCGACCACGCGACCGCGCGGCAGTCCGCCGATACCGAGGGCGATGTCGAGCCCGAGCGAGCCGGTCGAGACGGTCTGGATATCGGTCTCCACCTCCTTGTCGCCCAGCCGCATGATCGAGCCTTTGCCGAACTGCTTTTCGATCTGGGCCAGGGCGGCGGTCAGGGCTTTGCTCTTGTTTTCATCCATGGCGTGTCCTTTCGAATGCGTCGAAGCATTATGGCACAGAAATTGCGCGTATCCCGCGATCCGGGGGGTGGCGGCACGCGGCCCCGATCAAACCTCCGGCAAGTGAGTGTTGGCCTACTGTGTATCGAGCCTTCGCAGGATTTCTTCCAGTGCGAACACGACGGATTGCCGTCGGACCTGGTCCCGGTTGCCGTCGAAGCGCCGTGTCGAGCTTGCGGTCTCAACGCCCGGCAGGCACCAGGCGAAGCAAACCGTGCCGACCGGTTTTTGCGGCGTACCTCCGGTCGGACCGGCGACGCCGGTAACGGACAAGGCGACGTGGGCATGGCTACGGGCCAGCGCGCCGGCCGCCATCTCCCGCGCCGTTTCCTCGCTCACTGCGCCGAACTCGCGCAAGGTTTTCTCCGCGACGGCCAGCATTTCCTGCTTGGCGGCGTTGGAGTAGGTCACCCAGCCGCGGTCGAACCACTCCGAACTGCCTGAAATCGAAGTGATGACTTCCGCGACCCATCCGCCAGTGCAGGATTCGGCGACAGCCAGCACTAACTGACGACTCTTAAGGCAAGCGCCGACACGGTGCGCCAGAGCTTCCATCTTCGTGTCCATGTCAACCAAGCATGCGCACCAGCACGGCCAGCGCCAGTACGGTGAAGCCGGCGGCGACCAGGTCGTCCAGCATGACGCCAAGGCCGTTCTTCATGCGCGCGTCGATCCAGTTCGCCGGGGGCGGCTTGACGATGTCGAAGACCCGGAACAGCAGGAACGCCGCAGCCTGCCACGACAGGCCGGGCGGGGTGAGCAGCAGCACCAGCCAGAACGGCACGATCTCGTCCCAGACAATGGATCCGTGGTCCGGTACCCCGAGGTCGCGGCCGGTCCGGTCGCAGGCGAGGACACCGATGGCGAAGGCGACGGCGAGGAAGACCAGGAATGCCCCGTCGCTGAACTGGGGCTTGATGAGCCAATACATGGCCCAGGCGAACAAGGTGCCGACGGTGCCAGGAGCCCAGGGCGAGAGCCCGCTGCCGAGGCCGCAGGCCAGGAAATGGGAGGGGTGGGCGAAGAGGAAGCTGCGGTCGGGTCGTTGCATGGTCTCAAAGGAAATGGTCGAAGCCGCGCACATAAGGCGCTGCCAGCAGGCCCTCGGGGCCCCGCAGTTGGATTTCCGCCATGGGGCCGGAGCCAATTCTGCCGATGACGGTCAGCGGCAGCGCGAGTCGGCGGCCGATGTCCTGAATCGCGTCAGTCTTGTCCTGCGCCGCCGTGAATATCAACTCGTAATCGTCGCCGCCGGCCAGCAGACACTGGCGCGCGAGTTTCCCGTCCCGTGGCGCCGCCTCGAAGGAAGCGCGGGGCAGGAGCGCCTCGTCCAGTTCCGCGCTCACCCCCGATTGCTCCAGTATGTGCCCCAGATCGGCCAGCAGACCATCGGATACGTCGATGACGGCGCGGGCCAGTCCGCGCAACGCGATTCCCAGTGCCACCCGCGGCTCCGGTCGCTGCAATGCTTTCAGACAGGAACTCGATTGCGGCTCGGCCAGCACCACCCGGCGCCGGAGGTGGGCGAGGGCTAGTGCCGCCAGGCCGGGAGTGCCGGAGATCCAGATCAGGTCCCCGGGTTGTGCGCCGGAACGGGTCAGCGCCTGGCCTGCGGGTACCTCACCGAATATCGTGGGCGTCAGGTTGAGGGGCCCGCGAGTGGTGTCGCCGCCGATGACGTCCACCCCAAAGCGCTCGGCCAGGCCGAAGAAGCCGCGGCAGAAGGCGGCGATCCAGTCCTCGTCGGCCGCCGGCAGCGCTGCCGCCAGCACCACCCAGCGCGGCTCGGCGCCCATCGCCGCCATGTCGGAGAGATTCACCGCCAGCGCCTTCCAGCCGAGACTTTCTGCATCGGCGTCGGGGAGAAAATGGGTGCCGGCAACAAGCATGTCGGTGGATATGACGAGATCCATCCCCGACCGCGGCCGCACGATGGCGGCATCGTCGCCCACGGCCAGCACCGTGTGTGTGGTTGGCCGAGTGAAGTAGCGGCGGATGAGGTCGAATTCGGAAGCCATGCCGGATTGGGCGGTGGAGGCGGGCGGGGGGCCGGAAGGACCGGATTGCGCGGCTCTCGGCGCCTCAACGTCCTGGTGCGGCAGCCCTCGCGGCTTCCAGGGGCCGGATTTGGACGGCCACCTTATCGAGCACGCCATTCACGTACTTGTGGCCTTCGGTACCGCCGTAGTCCTTCGCCAATTCGATGGCCTCGTTGAGCACCACCCGATAAGGAGTCTCGGGGTGGTGCGCCAGTTCGAACGTGGCGAGCAGGAGGATGGCGCGCTCCACCGGAGACAAGGCCTCGATCCTGCGGTCCAGGTGCGGCGCCAGCATCTCCTGCAGGCGAGGTGCCTCGTGCACCGCACCGCGCAAGAGCGCCGCGAACAATTCGCGGTCGGCCTTGTCGAAACCGGTCACCTCGTGCAGTTGGGCCTCGATCGCAGCCACGTCATGGCCGGTAAGCTGCCATTGATAGAGCCCCTGCAGCGCGAACTCCCGCGCCCGTCGGCGCGCCGACCTCATGCGCCGAGGACCGTGATGCGGCGTATCAGAAGGGCCATCTCCACCGCCGTCTGGGCGGCGTCGGCGCCTTTCTGCTGCATGCGCGCCAGGGCCTGATCATCGTCCTCCGTGGTCAGTACGCCGTTGGCGATCGGCACGCCGGTCTGCAGTTGCACGTCGGTGATGCCCCGTGCCGATTCGTTGGACACGATATCGAAGTGGTAGGTCTCGCCGCGCACCACGCAGCCCAGTGCCACCAATGCGTCGTAGCGTCCGCTCTGGGCCAGATGCTGCAGGGCGAGCGGCAGCTCCAGGGCTCCCGGAACGGTGGCGATCAGCAGGTTTCCGTCCTTCACGCCGAGGCGCTTCAGCTCCGCCGTGCAGGCGCCGAGCAGGCCCTCCCCCACGTCCTGGTTGAAGCGGCTCATGACGACGGCGACGCGCAAGCCGGCGCCGGCGAGGCTGGGTTCGATTTCGAAGATGTTGTCGTAGCGTGACATGGTCGTACCTTGGATGCGTCAGCGTTGCTTTTCGGTCGGCGCCAGGTAACCGGTGATTTCGAGCCCGAAGCCGGTCATGCTCGGCATGCGGCGCGGGCTGGCGAGCAGCCGCATCTTGCCGACGTTCAGATCGCGCAGGATCTGCGCCCCGATGCCGTAGAGGCGCGGGTCCCATTTGGCGCCGGGGCGCGCCGCCGGCCGCTCGTCGCCAAGCGCGGCGAGCAGATCCGGCCCGGATTCGGGGCGCCGCAGCAGCACGATGACGCCCGAGCCATGCTCGCTGATGATGCGCATCGCCTCGTCCACGCTGAAGCTGTGGCGGCGGCTGCCGCAATCGAGGAAGTCCACCACCGAGATCGGCTCGTGCACCCGCACCAGGGTTTCGGCGTCCGCCGAGATTTCGCCCTTCGCCAGCGCCAGGTGCACCTCGCCGCTGGTCTGGTCGCGGTAGGCGCAGAGGCGGAACGCGCCGTGTGCGCACACGACCTCTTTTTCGGCGACGCGCTCCACCAGCCGCTCGGAAGCGGCGCGGTAGTGGATGAGGTCCGCGATGGCGCCGATCCTGAGCCCGTGCGCGCGACCGAACTCGATCAGGTCCGGCAGGCGCGCCATGGTGCCGTCGTCCTTGAGGATCTCGCAGATCACCGTTGCCGGTTCCAGCCCCGCCAGCGACGCCAGATCGCAGCCGGCCTCGGTATGCCCCGCGCGCACCAGAACGCCGCCGGTTTGCGCCATAAGGGGAAAGATGTGGCCGGGCTGGACGATGTCATCGGACGTGGCATGCTTCGCCGCCGCCGCCTGTACCGTGCGCGCCCGGTCATGGGCCGAGATGCCGGTGGTGACGCCTTCCGCCGCCTCGATCGAAACGGTGAATGCGGTGCCGTGCGGCGTGCGGTTGTCGCGCACCATGAGCTGCAGACCGAGCTGCCGGCAGCGCGCCTCCGTCAGGGTGAGGCAGATCAGGCCACGGCCGTGCTTGGCCATGAAGTTGATCGCTTCCGGCGTGACGTGCTCGGCGGCGACGACGAGGTCCCCCTCGTTCTCACGGTCCTCTTCGTCCACGAGGATGACCATCTTGCCGGCGCGGATGTCGGCGACGATGTCCTGGATGGGGGAAAGCGCCGTCATGATTTCATCGTTTCCTGTTCGGCCGTCAGCATGCGCTCGACGTAGCGGGCGATCAGATCCACTTCCAGATTGACCCGGGCGCCGGGCGCGAGACTCTTCAGGGTGGTCGCCGCGATGGTGTGCGGAATGAGGTTGATCGAGAACTCGCTGCCTTCGACCCGATTGGTGGTCAGGCTCACCCCATTGACCGTGATCGACCCCTTGCGCGCGATGTACTTCGCCAGTTCGCGCGGCGCGTGGATCACCAGCTCGTGGCTCTCTCCCAGCGGCGAGAACTTCACCACCTTGCCCACGCCGTCCACATGGCCGCTCACCAGGTGCCCTCCGAGGCGGTCGGCAAGTCGCAGCGCCTTCTCCAGATTCACGTCGCCGGGAGCGTCGAGTCCGACCGTGCAATCCAGCGTCTCGCGCGACACGTCCACCGCGAAGTGGTTGTCCTCGATCGAGATTACCGTGAGACAGACGCCGCTTACCGCGATGCTGTCGCCGATGGCGACGTCGCCGAGGCCGAGCGCGCCGGCATCGATGGTGAGGCGCAAACCCTTCTCGGCGCTGGCGATGTGGGCGATGCGGCCGGTGGAAGCGATGATTCCGGAGAACATGGGGCGCCAGGATGCGGAAAGGCCTCTATTTTAGCAGGTTGTCGCGGCTGCCCGTCCGCCGTGGCCTCCGCCGCGAGTGACACCGGACACGATCGGACGCGGTTGGGGCGCCGGGGTCAGCGCTTCAGCACCTGCTCCAGGGCGAGCGCGAACTTGTCCGCCGGTTGGTAGCCGATCACGCGCTGTCCGTCGATCTCGTTGCCGGACTGGTCGAAGAAGATGATGCCCGGCGGACCGAATAGCTTGAAGCGTTTGAGCAACTGCTTGTCCTCCTCCGTGTTGCCGGTGACGTCCGCCTGCAGCAGCAACATCTGCCCCATGCGGGACGCCACTTGGGCATCGGCGAAGGTGAACTTCTCCATTTCCTTGCAGGAAACGCACCAGTCGGCGTAGAAGTCCAGCATCACCGGCTTGGTGGCCGACTTCAGACGTGCGTCCAATTCGGCAACGGACCGGACGCGGTCGAATTTCACATGATTCTCGGCCGCCGCCACCGCGCCGCGCAGAACCGCCAGCGGCTGCAGCGGGTCGCGCGAGCCGGCGAGCGCGCCCACCAGCAGCGACGCGCCGGTGAGCAGCGCCACCACCCCCATGCCTTTCCAGAAACGCTGCCAGCCGTGGGCGTTGGCCGGCAGCGGATCCAGGGCGTGCAGGTACATGGCGGAGAAGATGAGGAGCGCGGCCCACGCCAGCATGGCCATCACGCCGGGTATGACCGGCGACAACATCCAGATCGCCACCGCCAGCAGCATGACGCCGAAGAACTTCTTCACCGCTTCCATCCACGGCCCGGCCTTTGGCAGGAAGGTGCGCGCCGACAGTCCCACCGCCAGCAGCGGTACCCCCATGCCCAGCGCCATGACGAAAAGCGCGGTGCCGCCCAGCACCGCGTCCCCGGTCTGGGCGATGTAGAGCAGCGCCCCGGCCAAGGGTGCCGCGACGCAGGGGCCGACGATGATGGCCGAGACTGCTCCCATCGCGGTGACCCCGGCGAGCGAGCCGCCTTTCTGGTGACTTGCCGTTTCCGACAGCTTGCTCTGCAGCAGCGTCGGCATCTGCAGTTCGTAGAAACCGAACATGGAGAGCGACAAGGCCACGAAAACCAGGGCGAAGGCGCCGAGCACCCATGGGTTCTGCAGCGCATTGGACAAGCAGCGTTCCGGACAGACCGGCGGCGACGCCAGCCAGGGCGTAGGTCACGGCCATGCCGAGAACGTAGGCCAGTGACAGCAGAAAGGCGTGGCTCTTGGTGATGTTGTGGCCGTGGCCGACGATGATCCCGGACAGGATCGGAATCATCGGAAAGACGCAGGGCGTGAGCGCCAGCAGCAGACCGGCGCCGAAGAAGGTGGTGAGGATCAGCCAGAAGTCGGCGTTCTTGAGCAGGTGGGCAAGCTGCGAGGATTCGTCGCCGCTCGAAGGCTGTCCGGTCGCCGGCGCGGCAGCGGAAGAGGATTGCGGCCGCTCGCCGAGCAACGCGTCGCCCACGGCACCGGCGGGCGACGACAGGGCGGTGAGGCTGATGCGGGCGCTCTGGGGCGTTGGCGGGTAGCACACGCCGATGTCGGCGCAACCCTGGGACGTGACGGTGAGCTTGAGATCCGATATGGCATCGGCCGCTTCCACCGGCAGGCGGATGGCGATGCCGTCGCGGAACGTTTCCACCTTGCCGAAGAACTCGTCGTCCTTGACCTTGCCCGGCGGGTATTGCGCCGTCCCCAACTTCACGGCGGCCGGGTCGGCAGCGTACTTGAACTTGTCCTTGTACAGATAGTAGCCGTCGGCGATATCGAAGCGCACCTCGATCGTCCTGGCGTCCAGCGCGCGCGCCGAAAACTTGAACGCCTGCTCCACTTCCAGCAATTCCTGGGCGCCGGCGCCCAGCGGCAGCAGCAGATACAGGGTGATGAGCAGTCTCTTGAACATGAGATGTCGTAATTCAGGCGGTCGCGGGACCAAAAGCGGTTTCGGCGGCGACCCATGCCAGATAATCGGGTAGCCCGCGCTCGATAGGGACAGCGATGATTTCGGGAAGTTCGTAGGGGTGTCCGGCGCGGATCGCCGCCTCCAGATCGGCGTAGCGTTCCGCGCTGGTCTTGATCAGCAACGGCACCTCGACCGCTGTTTCCACCGCATTCTGCCAGCGGTAGACGGAGCGGCACGGCGCCAGCACATTGACGCAGGCGGCGACTCGCTGCGTCGACCAGCATTCGCGCCAACGCCTCGGCGGCGGCCTGGTCCGGCAGGTTGGTGATGACGAGCAGGCTTCCCATGAGCCGATTCTAATGCACCGGAGCGGGTTGTACCCGCCCATCGTTCCGGAACGAAGATCGGCTGGAGCCACAGTACAGCGACCGTCTTCCCCTCATTTCAGCAGCCGGCGCCGCGCCAGTATCAGTGCCAGGTGAAAGCCGAGCGCCGCGTACGCGAGCAGGACGGCGAGATGCAGCGGCACGTCCTGCGGCATCCGCCCCAGCAGCAACGGACGCACCAATTCGACCGCGTGGGACAGCGGCAGCAGGTGGGCGACGGTCTGAAAGGCGGTCGGCAACTGGTCCAGCGGAAAGAACACCCCGGAGATCAACGCCGCCGGCGTCACGAACAGGGTGAAGTAGTACATGAAGAAGTCGTAGCTCGGCGCCAGAGTCGTCATGATCAGACCGAGCGCGCCGAAGGCGAGACCGATCAGGAACACCAGCGGCACTGCCCACAATGCGAGCCAGGATTCGGTCAGTCCGAGGGCCCAGATCACCAGCAGGATGGCGGCGCCGGAAAGGAAGCTCTTCGAGGCCGCCCAGACCAGTTCCGCCAGCATCACGTCATCCAGGGTGACGGGGGCGTTCAGGATGGCATCCCAGGTGCGCTGCACGTGCATGCGCGAGAAACCCGAATACATGGTTTCGAACGAGGCGCTGTTCATGGTCGAGAAGCACAGCGTGCCGGCGGCGAGGAACGTGATGTAGGACGTTCCTCCCACCTCGGGCAGCATCGCCCCCAGACCGTAGCCGAGGCCGAGCATGTAGATCATGGGGTCGGCCAGGTTGCCCAGCAGGGAGGGGATCGCCAGCTTCTGCCAGACCAGGAAATTGCGGCGCCAGACCGGGACGAAGCGCAGGCTCAGGCTCGGCAGTTGCATGATTCTACTCATGGCGAATCCTGCGGCGGTGACGGGAAGCCGGACCGGATCGGCCCGGTTCGCTGCGCCGTGTCCGATTACCGCGTCGGACACGAAGCCCGGAATACTAGATCAGGCTCGCAGGGTAGGCCAAGAGCCACGATGCATCTCGTCCATCACCCCGAACTTATATTGTGCACGGCAGCAATTGCGTCACGGCGTACTTGCCTAGAGACGAGTAATGTGTGACTTGTCTCATAAGGAGATCTCTGCTGCAACGCAGCAGATGAGGTCGGCGGGGCGAGGAGGGGGGCCAAACTGCCGACAACGACAGAGAGAAAGGGCAATAATCATGACAGCACTCAAAATGTTGCCTTGGCTGGCACACAGGGCAGGTATCTCCGAGGAACGCGCCGAAGAACTATGGGTGGATGCCGTCCGTCACGCCACCGACCAGACCGGGACAGTGGGCAGCTCGGAACATTCCAAGGCCGCAATCGACCGGTTGCAGGAACTGATCGAGGCCGAGCAGGCGGCCACCCAGAGCAACGCGCGCTGGCCGTATTCGCTGATCATGAAGCTCAAGCGCCAGCCGCAGGAGAGTGCGGAACGTTCCGCTCTGGACGTGTTCGATGGCTCCCGCGGCGTCGGCGTCCTGCCCTGAACCGCCTACCTGCCGCCCATCCCCGTTGATCGCTCCCGGCCGGGTGAGGATCGCATCCCTCAGTCCCGCAATTCCCGGCCCGTCAGCTTCAGGAATACATCCTCCAGATTCGCCGGCCGGTGCAGATAGCGCAGCCCCGGGCGCTCCTCCAGATCCTCGATCAACGGCTTGGCGTCGTCGAGATAGCAGAACGCAGTCTCGCCGGTGACTTCGAAGCGGCGCGCGTGACGCGCGGCGTGCGTGTGGGCCCAGCCGCCCGCATCCTCGCCATACACTTCCACCACCTGCGGCTCGATCTGGGCCGCGATGAGCTCGCGCGGAGCGCCCAAGGCGATCAGCTTGCCCCGGTCGAGAATGGCGAGGCGATGGCACAGGCGCTCCGCCTCGTCCATGAAGTGGGTGGTCAGCAGGACCGTCTTGCCTTCCGCGCGAAGATGCTTGAGCCGCTCCCAGATCAGGTGACGCGCCTGCGGGTCGAGGCCGGTGGTGGGTTCGTCCAGCACCAGTAGATCCGGATCGTTGACCAGAGCCCGGGCCAGGGTGAGGCGCCGCTTCATTCCCCCGGACAGCGTGACGATCTTCGCGCTGGCGCGCCCCTCCAGTCCGGCGAACGCCAGCAACTGCGGAATCCGGGCGCGGATCGCGACGTCCGCCAGCCCGAAGTAGCGCCCATACACCACCAGGTTTTCGCTGACGGTGAAGTCCGGATCGAGGTTGTCCATCTGCGGCACGATCCCCACGCGCATGCGCGCCTGCCTTGCCTGCTCCGGGACCGGCAGTCCGCCCAGCATGATGGTCCCGGCATGGGGCCGGGAAAGACCGAGGATGCAGCGCAGCGTGGTGGTCTTGCCGGCACCGTTGGGACCGAGCAGGCCGAAGCATTCGCCGGGGCGAAGCTCGAAGCTGACGCCGGCCACCACTTCGTGATCGCCGTAGCGCTTGCGCAGGCCGTCGACGACGAGCGGGGACATGGCGTCAGTGCGGCCAGCAGCGCGTGATGATGTCGCGGATGACGTGGAGCCGGCCGTGGAAGAAGTGGTCGGCACCCGGCACCACGATCACCGGCAGATCCTGCGTCCGCGCCCAGTCCAGCACGTTGGACAGGCGCACGGTGACGTCGAGCTCGCCATGGATGACGATGGTATCGGCGGGCACCGGCTCCGTGGCGTAGCTGCGCGCTCCCGTGACGTGGCCGGCGGCGGTGCCGACCAGGACGACTCGCTGCGGCGGCGTTCCGCCCTCGGTGAGGCGCTTGGCCACCCGCGTCTGGACGAAGGCACCGAAGGAAAAGCCGCCCAGGACCACCGGCAGATCGCCGAAGCGCTGCCGCGCGTAATCGATCACGCGCAGCATGTCATCGGACTCGGCGACGCCGTGGTCGTGGCTGCCGGCGCTCTTGCCGACGCCGCGGAAATTGGGCCTCACGCTGGCATAGCTTAGGTCGCGCAGCGTTCGGGCGACGGTCTGCGCCACCTTGTTGTCGAGGGTGCCGCCGAACAGGGGATGAGGATGGCAGACCAGAGCCAGGCCGCGCACCTGCTGCGGCAGGTCGATGACGACTTCGATCGGACCGGCGGCGCCTTCGATCAGCAGCCTCTCGGGTGGGGGGCGGGTCATCGCCGCCCTCAGATGCTCAGTCGTTTGACGACGTTTCCCTTGACCAGGTGTTCCTCGATGATCTCGTCGATGTCGCTCTGGTCCACGTACGTGTACCAGACGCCCTCGGGATACACGGCGATCACCGGGCCCTCGTCGCAGCGGTCCATGCAGCCGGCGGAATTGATGCGCACCTTGCCGGGTCCCTTGAGCTTCAGTTCCTTGATGCGGTCCTTGGCGTAGTCCCGCAGCAACTGGGCGCCGTGATTGTTGCAGCAGGTGGCGCCGGGTTCGCGCTGGTTGCAGCAGAAGAAGACGTGGTACTTGTAGAAGCTCATGGCAATCTCCGCGAGGGATGCCGGGATTATAGCCGGCTGCACCGCCAGGCCCGTCCGGGACTGCCCCGAGCCGGACGCCCCGGGCGGGTCAGGGCCCGGTCGCCTTGTACGAGGCGACGAACTGCTCGAAGGTCGGCAGGTCGCGGGCGAAGTAGTGGGTGTCGAGGGCTTGGTAGGTGAACAGCAGCACTTCCGTCCCCTGCCGGGCGCCGTAGATCAGGCGGTCGAAGCGTGCCCCGCGCTCGTTGCGGTACTGGACGACGACGCGGAAGCCGGGCAGTCCCGCCACGGTGCGGGGCGTGTTCTCCCGGACGCCGAGATCGGCCATCGCCGGGAAGGCGCGCAACTCGGCGAGCTGCAGCGCGGCGACTTCGGCGGGCAGGGCATCGGTCGGCAGGGTCTTCTTGCTCTTCGGAAACGCCTTGTCGCCGGCGAGCCGGGCCGCTTCCATGAATTGGATCGGAAGGCCGTCGCGGGTGATGGTGATGCGATCCTGATTGAAGGAGAAGCGCACCCAGACCGGCGGCGCCTCGACCCGGTAGCGGTTCTCCGGGCCGCTCACCACGGGTTGCTCGATGCGGGTCCACGTCGTGACGCAGCCCGCCGCCAGCAGCGCCACGGCGAGCAGGGCGGGGATGCGGGCGCTTACAATTTCTTCTCCGTCAGGTACCGGTCGATCTGTTCCAGGCAGCCCTTCACATAGTCGGCATCGCCCGCGGCGGGTAGTCCGTCAGCGTGTGATGCAGGAGCTGTTCCGCTGCCGCCTGGGACAGGAACACGCCGGCGAGCAGCGCGACCCCGAAGCGGGACAGGTACGACACGACGGCGGCGCGATTCCGGTGCGGATGACAGGCGAAAATTATAAGCCCCGAGCGAACCCGGGCCAGCCCCGTATCTCCTCGCCGGTGCCGCTATAATCGCCCGACGACCTTCGCGCCCCGAACCCAGCGCAAGGCCGCTTCGCCACGGCCGGCCATTGGACACCCTCGACTACCACCAGCTCAGCAAGCACCACCTGCAGCGCTACGCGCCGGGGCCGGGCCATCTCGACTGGGCCAACCAGCCCGATCCGTTTCGTACCTACGATGGCGCGCCGCGCACGCAACTGCCGCTGCTCGCCGACCGCCTAGCCACCCCGTACAGCGATCTGCGGGTCGGCCGTCTGCCTCCGCCGGCCGCCTTCGACCTCGACTCCGTCGCCGTACTGTTCGAGTTGTCCCTCGGCCTGTCGGCCTGGAAGCAATATGGCGCCTCGCGCTGGGCATTGCGCTGCAATCCATCCAGCGGCAACCTGCATCCGACCGAAGGCTATCTGCTCGCGCCCGCCTTGCCGGGACTCGCGGAGGGGGTGCACCACTACGTGAGCCGGGATCACTGTCTCGAGCACCGCGCCGCGATTTCCGATCCGCGCTGGAACGACGCCTCCGTCGGCGGCATTTTCGTCGGCGTTACGTCGATCTTCTGGCGCGAGGCGTGGAAATACGGATTGCGCGCCTTCCGCTATTGCCAGCACGATGTCGGCCATGCCATCGCCGCCATTGCCTATGCTGCGGCTGCCCTGGGGTGGCGCGCGCGACGTCTCGCGGCCATCGGCGACGATGCGCTGGCGGCGTTGCTGGGCGTCGATCGCAACGAGGACTTCGCCGCCGCGGAGCGCGAGGCCCCCGACTGCCTGATCTGGATCGGGGCGGACGCTGTGGTCCCGGATCCGGCGCCGCTCCTGGAATGCGCCGCGACCGCGCTATGGCAAGGCCGCGCCAACCGTCTCAGCCCGGACCACCGCGACTGGCCCGATATCGACCGCGTCCACGCCGCCTGCCACAAGCCGGACACCCCCGAATCCGCGCCGGAGCGGCCCGCGCCCCTGCCGCTACCCGCCGCGCCCGAGTTCGATCTTACTGCGCCAAGGATCATCCGCCAGCGCCGCAGCGCGATGGCCTTCGACGGCGAGACTGCGATCGGCGCGGAGGTCTTCTTTGCCCTGCTCGAGGCGACCCTGCCGCGCCCACAGGCGCCGCCGTGGAATGCCTGGAACGAGCCGGCGGCGGTCCATCTCGCCCTGTTCGTGCACCGCGTGGACGGACTCGAACCGGGCCTCTACTTCCTGCTGCGCGACGCGGCCTACCGCGACGAACTGCGCACGGCCCTGCGCGCCGACTGGCTGTGGCGCAAGGTCGGCCCGGAACATCTTCCACTCTATCTGCTGTTGCCCCATGACTTGCGCGAGGCGGCGCGCACGATTTCCTGCCATCAGGACATTGCCGCCGATTCGTGCTTTTCCCTCGGCATGCTGGCGCGCATGAGCGATATCGGGCGCGACCCCTGGCGCTATCGACTGCGCTACTGGGAATGCGGCATGATCGGCCAGGCCCTCTATCTGGAAGCCGAGGCAGCCGGCGTGCGCGGCACCGGCATCGGTTGTTTCTTCGACGACGAGATGCACCGCCTGCTGGGCCTGCGGGATCGCAACTGGCAGAGCCTGTATCACTTCACGGTGGGCGGAGCGGTGGACGATCCGCGGCTGACAACCTTGCCGCCCTACTCTGGTCCAAGGCATGTCGAGGACGCACGAAACGGGGGATGAAAATGAACGGGAAACGTTGGTTCGGAATCCTGGCGGGTGCCGCGCTGGCGGGCGGTTGCGCCCTTAATCCACTGTACCGCCTGCCGCCCGGCTCCTCTGCCGACGAGGTTCGCGGCGTCATGGGCGAACCCTGGGCCGCGACGCGCCAAGCGGACGGCGGCACGCGCTGGGTCTACCCGACCGGTCCGATGGGGCGTCACACCTATGTCGCAGAATTCGGTGCCGACGGCAGACTGCGGATTTTCGAGGACGTGCTCACCGACAGGGGCTTCGCCCGACTGCGCGTCGGCAAGACCACCGAGCAGGAAGTGGAACAGTTGTTCGGGCCTCCCTACCGGGTCATGCGCTTCGACCGCCTGCGCCAGACCGCCTGGGACTATCGATTCACCGACGCCTGGTCTTACCCGGCGATCTTCAGCGTCATGTTCGACGACCAGGGCATCCTTGTCTCGACCATGCAACAGCGCGAGTTCTACGGCGGCGAGCGCATGTCCTGGTAGCCGCGATCCGGCGGGAAGGAATCCCGCTGCGGCCGCGCGGCCATGAGGAATGCCAGGGCGAGGAACGGCCATAGCGTCGAAGCCAGCCGCGTCAGACCGTTGAAGTTGAGGAAATGGCCCTGCTGCCACTGGGCCTGCACCTGCCCCAGGTAGGGATTCTCCGGCGCCAGGTTCACCATGGCGGTGCCCGCCAGCAGCGCCAGCGCCGCCACCACGGTCTGGGCCTGGCGCGGCAGAAACAGCGCTGCCACGAGCAACGCCAGTCCGATCCCTATCCCGATCAGACTGCCGAGGGTGATCCATTGCCCGAGTTCGCGGGCATCGACGAGGATTGCCCCGGCCAGCGTCTTCACCAGCAGGGCGGCCACGAACAGCGCCCCCAGCAGCCACGGGCTGGGCTTTCGCATCATCTGCCAGAACACCAGGCCGGCGGCGACTGTCCCGCTGGCGACGATACCCTGCTCGATGGCGAGATAGCGCTCGACGGTGAAGGCCAGGGGCGCCCCCAGCCCCAACAGCGGGCGCAGGTCGCCATGGCCGAAAAGGAAGTTCTCCGGGCTGAGCAGCGCGACCAGCCAGATCAGGATCAATGCGAGCCCGGCGTCCCCGGTCCTGCCGTGGATGATGCGGCGCGTGCGCCACCGCACCAAGCCGCTGCGCGCGGCGAAAGTACGGCCGAAGCGCACTCCCAGCAGCCCCCCGATGAAGGTGCCGAGGATGTTCGTCGCCAGATCGAGGTTGGACGGTACGCGGCTCGGCAGGAAGTTCTGCAAGGTTTCCAGGGTCAGACTCAGTGCCGCGCCTATCGACACCGCCATCACCACGGCAGCCCCCGGTTTCAGCCACGGATGCAGTGCGGGAACCAGGAGCAACCCGAGCGGCAGGTAGGCGCAGACGTTGAGGATCAGGTCCAGTACGGTGTAGTAGCGCGGCCAGGGCGCCCACAGGAACTCGAACGGCGGCGCACCGGTGTCGCTCCAGCCGGAGAGCGGATGCAGGCTGGCGTAGATCACCAGCAGCAGATAGGCCTCCGCCAGTTGCCGCGCCATCGCCGCCCCGTGCCGGATGATCACGGCAGGGCTCCGGTCAGGCGCAGAGCCAGCGGCAGCAGCAGCGCCGTGAGCAGGCCGTTCAGCCCCATCGCGAGGCCGGCGAAGGCCCCGGCCGACTCGCTGATCTGGAAGGCCCGCGCGGTGCCTATGCCGTGCGCCGCGACGCCGATGGAAAAGCCCGCCACGGCGTCGTCGTCGACCCGCAGCCAGCGCAGCAGTGGCGGAGCGAGGACGGCGCCGACGATGCCGGTGGTCACCACCAGGACCGCGGTCAGCGAAGGCAAGCCGCCGATGCGCTCGGCGATGCCCATGGCGATGGGCGCGGTCACCGATTTGGGCGCCAGAGACAGTACGGTCGAATGCTCCGCCCCCAGCAGACAGGCGATCGCCATGGCGGAAGCCGCACCGGCGGCCGACCCCGCCGTCAGGGCGGCCGCCAGCGGCACAGCCATGCGCCGCAGGCGATCGAACTGGGCATAGAGCGGGATCGCCAGCGCGACAGTGGCCGGTCCGAGCAGGAAGTGTACGAACTGCGCGCCTGCGAAGTAGGTGTCGTAGGGAACTCCTGACACCGTCAGCACCGCGACGATGACGCTCACCGCCAGGGCCACCGGATTCGCCAGGGGATGTTGCCGCGCCCGGCGCGAAATCCACAGCGCCAACTGGTAGGCCGCCAGGGTGGCGGTGAGCCAGACCAGCGGCGAGGCCGACAGATAGACCCAGATGTCGCCCAGGCGCGGCGTCATGGTCGGCTCCCGCCGCGCCGGTGCAGCAGCGAGCGCAGCACCAGAGCGGTGACCGCCACCGACAGCGCCGTACTGCCCACCAGGGCCACGGTAATCGGCAGCCAGTCCTGCCCGAGGCGATGGAGATGCAGCAGCACGCCTGCGCCGGCCGGAACGAAAAGGATGGAGAAATGCTGCAGCAGCCCGTTGGCCGCGTCGCGCAACGGCACTGCCACCTCGCCGCGCAGCGTCAGGCTCAGGAACAGCAGCATCAGGCCGAGTACCGGGCCGGGCACCGGCAGCTTCGCCGCCTGGACCAGGAGTTCGCCGACGAGCTGGAAAACGAGCAACAGGGTCAAGCCGCCGATCATCGCGCCCTCCGTGCATGAGAGAGCACGATTCTACGGCCTGGCAGCGCCGCGACGCGCGAGCGTCAGCGCGGGGCAGCGCGAAACAGCAGCCGTTCGATCAGGCGGACCGGATCGAGGCGCGGTAGCGCCAGTCGGGGCAGTTCCACAGCGTCGAGGGTGTTCTTCACCAGCAGGCCAAGGTCCGTGTCCCCTTCCATCAGCAGGCGCCGGCTGAAGAACAGGGTGTCCGGATCCTCCTCGCGCAGCATCAGGGCGAGAAAATCCCGCGCCGTGGCACTGATGACGAGGTCCGGGTCGGGGTGCGGGGGGGTCGGCACGAAGCCGCGCGCCGTGAGTCCGAAGCCCAGGCTCAGACCGGCGTCGGAAACCCGGATCCGCAGGCGCTTGCCGAGCAGGGGTTCAAGCTGCTCGCGTGGCAGGATGCGTCCGAGAGCCAGATTTAGCCCGGTCACCAGCAGCAGCGTCGGCGGCAACTGGGGCAGGCGGGCGACGGCGCGGCCGATCGGTGCGGGAACGACAAGGTTGGGCAACTTCATGATCGGTTCCTTTCAGGCGGCCTCGGCAAGATACTCCAACCCCGGCCGTCCATGCCAGAAGCCGTTGCACGGGGCACCGGGCAGGAACGACGCGAGGCGCGCGGCCGCCTCGCGCGGCGTAAGGCCGCCGTCCGCGGCGGCGCGAAAGACGTCGACCACCGCCGCGGTGCCCACCGCCTGCGGGCTGATGCGAATCACGTCCACGCCCAGGCGGCGCAGCGCATCCATGTCTCCAGCCAGGTTGAACACCTGGGACGACTGCGTCTGGATGCCGTTCAGGTTGAGAAAGGGCTGACCCTCGGACGTGTTCAGGGGCAGGCCGTCGGCCATCCGAGGCAGCGAAACTCGCAAGAGTCCTTCTGCAGGTTGAAGTGACGGGCGGTGAAGCAGCGCGCCGAGTAGGCCAGCGGCAGCCGGCCCCAGGCGAAAACTTCGGTTTCCATCGCCGCCGGCCGCGCCCCCTGCAACGGCTGCAGCATGGCGGCGGACATCTCCGGCGGCATCACCCAGCGCGTGGCGCCCAGCCGATGCAGCAGGCCCAGCGTGTGGGCATTGAAGACGTTGAGCGACGGTCCGGCGACGAACCCGACAGCGCCGGAAAGCAGGCGCACCGCGCCCATCTCGTTGGCTTCGACCGGTGGCGGCCGATCTCCGCCAGCCTGCGCAACTGCTTGAGATCCGACTCGGATTCGACCAGGGTGAGGGAGGCGAGCACCACTTCCTTGCCGGCGGCGGCCAGTTCGTCCGCCAGCGCCAGCCAGTCGTCGAAGCGCAGTTCGTGGCGGCGCGAACATACCGTTTCGCCGAGGTAGACGATGTCAACCGGCCTCGCCGCAATGTCTCGGTAGAAATCCAGCACCTCCTGCCTCGGCCAGTAATACTGCAGCGGCCCCAACGCGAGCTTCATGCGAACGTTCCAGACAGTCCGAGCTTCATGCGAGCGTTCCTGATATTCCGAGCTTCATCCGAGCGCTCCAAGCGATGCGAGCTTCATGCTACTTCCACGGCCGGTGGTAGGCGCCCAGGGTGTGGCTCTGGCCTTCCGACACCTTGTTCAGCTCCGCCATCCAGGCCGGGGCGACGCGGAAACCGGCCCCATCGCGGCGGCAGCGGTCGATCGCTTCGCGCCAGACCCGCGTCACCTGGGCGACGTAGGCCGGACTGCGCTGGCGACCCTCGATCTTGATGGCGCGCACGCCCATCGCCATGAGTTGCGGCAGCAGTTCCAGGGTGTTCAGGCTGGTGGGCTCCTCGATGGCGTAATAGGTTTCGCCCGCCACCTCGAAGCGGCCTTTGCACAGCGTCGGATAGCCGGTGCGCTCGCCTGCGGCATAGCGGTCCACCAGGATGCCATTCACCCGCGTCTCCAGACCCTGGGCCGTCTGCTGCCAGCGCACGGCGCTTCCCGGCGAGCAGGCGCCGTTGCAGTTGGGCGAAGTGCCGGTGGCGTAGGCGGAAAGGGCGCAGCGTCCTTCCACCATGACACAAAGTCCGCCGAAGCCGAACACTTCGATCTCCACCGGCGTATTGCGCACCACCTGTTCCACCTGGGCCAGCGACAGGACCCGCGGCAGCACGGCGCGCTGGATGCCGAATTGCTCGCGGTAGAACTCGATCGCCTCGTAGTTCGTCGCCGACGCCTGGACCGACAGGTGCAGTCGCAGCCCGGGATGGGCGCGGCGGGCGTACTCCATCAATCCGGCGTCGGCGAGGATGATCGCATCGGCGCCGAAATCGGCGGCGCGGTCCACGGCGCGAGTCCAGCGTTCCCAGTTGTCACCGCTGGGGTAGGTGTTCAGCGCCAACAGGACTTTGCGCCGGCGGTCGTGGGCGTAGCGGATGCCTTCGCGCAGGGAGGCGTCGTCGAAGTTGAGCCCGGTGAAATTGCGCGCGTTGGTGGCGTCGCGGAAGCCGGCGTAGACGCAGTCGGCGCCGTTATCGACGGCCGCTTTCAGCGCCGGCAGACTGCCGGCGGGGCAGACGAGTTCGAAACTTGCAGCCGCAGTCACCGCAGATCTCACGCACAAAAACGAAGCGGCGACTATAGGGGGCACGATGGTGCCGAAACTTGACCCAGATCAACCCTGCGAAGCGCGCAGATACTTGAAATATCGATGCTTCAGGTCTTCCGCCGGGAGACGTACAGTCGGTCGGGCGACGGGGTGGCTGTCCCGTCCGTTGCTACCTGACCTTGATCTCCGTCCACATGCGGTTCAGCAGGCGCCGCGTCCTGCGGTCGTGGTCCCGCACCATTTCCAGGCGTTTCCGTTTCTGCGCATCGGGGAACACCGCCGGGTTGGCCTTGATCTCGTCGTGGATGTACTGCATGGCGTCGGCATTGGGGTTGCCGGACCCGATGAGGTTGGTGAGATCGGCGGAATTGCGTCCGTCCAGCATGAAATTCATGAAACGGTGGGCGAGATCCGGGCGTCGGCCGCTCTTGTGCAGCACCATCGAGTCGATCGCCAGGATGGCGCCCTCTTTCGGCGTTGCGTAGCCGATGGTGAAGGGCCGCCTGGCGCTCCTTGCGTCCTGTTGTGCCTGGAACATATCGTTCGAGTAGCCGTGAGCGAGCCAGATGTTGCCGATGGTCAGCTCCTTGATGTAGGACGAGGCATTGAACGCCGCCCAGTAGGGTTTGGCGCGTACGATCAGGTCGCGTGCCTCGCGCAACCGCTCCGGGTCGGCCTCGTTGACCGAATGGCCGAGGTACTTGAGCGCTGCGCCGATAAGCTCGCGCTGGTCGTCCAGCACCGTCACCTTGCCCTTGATCCGCTCCAGATAACGCGGTTCGAAGATCACCGCCCAGGTGTCGGCGGGCAGCCGCAGCTCCTTCATCTTCTGCTCGTTGTAACCGAGCAGGGTGATCGAGTAGGCATAGGGCACCGAGTAGCGGTTGCCCGGATCGAAGTGGGTGTCGAGGAATTCCGGTTTGATGTTCCTGATATTGGGCAGTAGCGACTTGTCGAGCGGCCGCAGCGCGTTCTGGCGGATGAGCGTCTCCACCGCATTGCCGGTCGGCACCAGCAGATCGTAGCCGCTGGCGCCCGCCGCCAGTTTCGCCAGCATTTCCTCGTTGCTGGAGTAGTAGTCCTGCTTGAGCTGGCATTGGCACTCGGCCTCGAAGCGCCGGACCGTCTCCTCGGAGATGTAGTTGTTCCAGTTGTAGAGATAGACGACCGGCTCGGTGGCGCTCGCAGGAACGAAGGCACCAATCAGTACGCCGAGGGCGAAAAGGAAGGAATGTACCCGGAGCGTCACGCGGCTCGCGCTCATGCCTGAGCCTTGATCACTTCCGGTGCGATGCGCGAGGCCGCCGCGATCATCGCCAGCGTCAGGGTCATGAGCAGGGTGGACACCGCATTCACCTCCGGTGTCACGGCGATCTTGATCATCGAATAGATCTCCAGCGGCAGCGTCTTGACGCCGACGCCGGCGGTGAAGAAGGTGATGACGAAGTCGTCGAGGGAAAGGGTGAAGGACATGAGAAAGCCGGCGACTACCGCCGGCAGGATGAGCGGCAGGGTGATGAGGCGGAAACCTTGCCAGGGCGTGGCGCCGAGATCGCGCGCCGCCTCGAAGATGCTCTCGTCCATGCCCGACAGCCGCGCCCGCACGATGATGGCGACGAAGCCGATGCTGAACGTGATGTGGGCCAGGATGACGGTCGCCAGACCGAGGGCCTCCTGGCCGAACACCGAAATGAAGAAGATGAGCAGGGAGACGCCGAGCAGGATCTCCGGCATGGCCACCGGCGTCAGCACCATCGGCAGCAGGAAGCGCGCCTTGTAGCGGTGGATGGCGATGCCGGCCATGGTGCCGAGTACCGTCGCCACCAGGCTGGCGACGAGGGCGATGAAGAGCGAATTGCGCGCGGCGAGCAGCATCTCGTCATCGCGGAACAGCTTGCCGTACCAATCCAGCGTGAACCCGACCCACTCGGCGTTGAGCCGGGAATCGTTGAACGAGAACAGCACGACCACCGCGAGCGGGATGTAGAGAAAGGCATAGACCGCGATCGCGGCAGCCCACAGCCACCAGCTCCTACGCATATCGCACTGCGGCCGCAGGCCGCTGTCCGCTCTCATCCCGAGCGCGGAAAGGAGTGGACGGAGAGGATCTGCTCGTCATGTGGTACGCCTTGTGCCGAGCCAGGCGGCCATCCCGGCCACCGCCAGGACGGCGACCGTGAGCATGATCGAGAGCATCGAGCCGAAGGGCCAGTCGCGGGTGCCGAGGAACGACTCCTTGATCATGTTGCCCACCAGCCAGTCGTCCTTGCCGCCGAGGATCTCGGGAATGGCGAACATGCCCAGCACGGGAATGAATACCAGGGCCGAACCGGAGAAGATGCCCGGCAGCGAAAGGGGAAAGGTGACGCGCCAGAAGCGCTGCCAGGAATTGGCGCCGAGATCCTGTGCGGCATCGAGCAGCACGGGGTCGTGCTTTTCCAGGTTGGTGTAGAGCGGCAGGATCATGAACGGCAGGTGCACGTACACCATGCCGATGATGACGGCGGCGCGGGAGAACAGGAGATCCAGCGGGCCGAGGATGATCATCCACGCATACACCCGCACCAGGAAATTGCTGGCGAAGGGCAGGATCACCAGAAGGGTCATCAGATTGCGGTGGCGCTTGGGGCTGCGTGCGATCAGCAACGCCACCGGGTAGGCCATGACGAGGCAGATCAGGGTGGTGAGGGCTGCCACGCCGAAGGACTTGGCGAAGATCGCGGCGTAGATCCAGTCGCCGAAAAAGAACTGGTAGTTCTCGACGGTTAGTCCCGCCTCCTCCCCCGGCGTTTGAGCGATCAGGGGCGCGAGGCCGCCGAATTCTCCGGGATAGCGCAGCGACGCGACCACCATGATGAGGCTGGGCAGGACGAAGAACAGCAAAAGGAAAAGCAGCGGCGGTCCGCTCACCGCCCAGCGCGAAAGCCGCGGCGCCAGCCCGGAACCCGGCGCGTTGCACCGCTTTTCACTCACCGAGAAAAGCTCCCGCATCGTGGCGCCATTCGAGGATGACCGGATCGCCGACCTCGAAGAACTTGGCCCGACCCGGCGACGAGTTGGGCAGAAGCGCCTCGAATTGCGCGCCCTCGGCCAGATCGACGATGTAGGTCGTCACGTCTCCGATATAGAGCAGATCGCGCACGCGGCCGGAAAAGTGATTCTTCAGTTGCGGCGCGTCGAGGTGGCTGCTGATGCGCACCTGCTCCGGCCGGATGGCGAAGGAGCCCTCTTGCCCGAGTCTTGCTGCCGCCGGCGGCGCGTGCACCTCGCCCAGTCCGTGGACCTCGAGCCGCAGTTCTGCGTCGCTTGCCTCCGTCACTTCGGCGTCGAGCAGGTTGATGTTGCCGATGAAGTTGGCGACGAAGCGATTGCGCGGAAATCCATAGATCCGCGAAGGTTCGTCCAACTGTTCGATGCGCCCCTCGTTCATCACCGCGATGCGGTGCGACAGGGCAAGCGCCTCGTACTGGGCATGGGTGACGAAGACGAAGGTGATGCCGACGTCGCGCTGCAGGTTGATCAGTTCGAGTTGCATCTCCTCTCGCAGCTTGGCGTCGAGGGCGCCGAGCGGCTCGTCCAGCAGCAGCACGCGCGGCTTGTTCGACGATGCCGCGGGCCAGGGCCACACGCTGTTTCTGGCCTCCCGACAGTTCGTGCGGGTAATGCAGCGCCTTGTCCGACAGGTGCACTTTGTCCAGCGCCGCCCTCGTCTGCCGTTCGATGTCCTGCGGCGACTTGCCCGACATGCGCAGCGGGAAGGCGACGTTCTGCGCCACCGTCATGTGGGGAAACAGGGCGTAGCTCTGGAACACGGTGTGAATCGGGCGCCGCTCCGGCGGCGTGTCCGCCAAGTCGCGGCCGTCCAGCAGGATCTGCCCGGCGTCGGGCAGATCGAAGCCGGCGATCATGCGCAGCAGCGTCGTCTTGCCGCAGCCGCTGGGGCCGAGCAGGGTGAAGAACTCGCCCGCTTCGATGGCGATGCTGACGTTGTCCACGGCAACCAGGCTGCCGAAGCGGCGGCTGACGTTGCGGATTTCGAGGAGCGCCATGGCAGGCGGCAGTTGGATCTATTCGCTCGTGCCCGCTGACAGCGGGGATCGTTTCACGACTCGCGCCGTGCCGCGGGGCGCTGGTGGCCTTCATTCACGTGGTGGGTCTGCGCTGCCGCATGGTGATGAAGGTGGGCGTGGGCCGGCTCGACATGCCGCGGCAAACCGATCCGCTGCGGAAGCAGCGAACCGGCGACCATGCCGAGCAGCGCTGACCCCGAGGCCGATCAGCTGCGGCGGCACCAGACTGTCCTCGCCGACCAGCACTTCGATCAGGATCCAGGAGAATCAAGCCGCCGAAGAGTCGCGCGCAGAGCGCGCCCTGGGTCGTCGCGCGCTTCCAGAACGCGCCGAACAACGAGCGGCACGAAGGCGCCGGCCAGCGTGATCTTGTAGGCGCTCTCGACCATCTTGAAGATCGAGAGCTCGGAGTTGAGCGCGAACGCGAGCACGATGCAGGTGAAACCGACCAGGGTGACGCGCATGACCCACAGAAAGCTGGTGGTCGCCGATGTTCGGGAAGAAGCCGCGCACGATGTTTTCGGCGAACGTGACCGAGGGTGCGAGCAGGGTCGCCGACGAGCAGCTCATGATGGCCGACAGCACCGCGCCGAAGAACAGCACCTGGGCGAACAGCGGCGTGTGCTGCAGGACCAGGGTCGGGCAGCACCAGCTGCGAGTCCTTCTCCAGCAGGTCGCCGAACAGCTTCGGGATCGATCAGGGTGGCCGAATAGGCGATGAACATCGGCACGAAGGTGAAGCAGAAGTAGATCGAGGCGCCGAGCACCGAGCCCGCAGATCGCGATCGTCGGGCGCTCTTGGCCGAGGTGATGCGCTGGAAGACGTCCTGCTGCGGAATCGAGCCGAGCATCATGGTGATCCAGGCGCCGAGGAAGGTGAGCCACGCCCAGGGTCGGCCGGCGGGAAAAAATCGAGCTTGCCGGCAGCCGACGCGTGATCGATGACCGAGCTCAACGCCGCCGGTCATGCCGCGAGACCGACGTAGCCGATGTACAGCATGCCCGCCCATGATCACGCATCATCTGCACGAAATCGAGGATGGCGACCGAGAACATGCCGCCGAAGGTGGTGTAGGTGAGCACGATCGCGGCGCCGAGCATCATGCCCAGGCTCTGGCTGACCGCGCCGTCGGTGACGACGTTGAAGACCAGCCCGAGCGCCTTGATCTGCGCCGAAACCCAGCCCAGGTAGGAGACGACGATGCACAGCGAGGTGAGCACTTCCACCGTGCGGTTGTAGCGCATGCGGTAGAAGTCGCCGATGGTCAGGATGTTCAGCTTGTAGAGCTGGGTGGCGAAGAAGAAGCCGGCGATGATCAGGCACATCGACGAGCCGAAAGGATCGGCCACCACGCCGTGCAGGCCTTCCTTGACGAAGGTGGCGGAAACGCCGAACACCGCCTCGGCACCGAACCAGGTGGCGAAGACCGTTGCCGTGACCACCGGCAGCGGCAGACTGCGGCCGGCGACGGCGAAATCCTTGGTGTTGTGGACGCGGGTGGCGGCGTAGAGTCCGATCCCCACGGAAACCATCAGATAGAGAACGACGAACCAGATCAGCATGAACAGTCAGGGCGGCGGCGCAGGGCGGGCCCGCAGGGGTGGCGCTAGTGTAGCAAAAAGCGCGGCGGCCGCTGTCGCAGCCCGCCGCGCTTTTCTGGCGCCGGGCGCCGGTTAGAAGCCGTATCCCACCGTCGCGCCGAGACCCCAGTCCGGGCTGGCCTCGGAGAACCCGGCCACGCCGTAGCCCTGCAGCTTCCAGCGTCCCGTCAGCTTGTGGGTGACGAACAGGGTTGCCTCGCTGATGTTGTCCTGGCCATCGAAGAGCTTCTCCCGCCAGTCATAGGCCAGACCCATGGATGTCTCCTGGGTCAGCTTGTAGGAAGCGCCGATGGATACGTACCAGGGATCCTTGGGATTGGCCGTTTCCCACTGGTTGGTGGCGCGGTCGCGAAAATCGATATCGCCCTTCGCCACCCAGCCCAGCGTGCCGAATGCAGTCAGTGCGCCGAAGGCCTTGTAGGCATCGGCCTGCAGCGAATAGTCCATGTTGCCGGTGGTGATCAGATCGTCGTCCTTGTCCGCGGTGACAAACTTCACCTTGAGACCCAGATCGAGGCCGACCACGGCCTTGCTCGGATCGAGCAGCGAATAGAAAACGCTGCCCACAGTATCGCCGAGTCCGGACTGGGTTTCGGAGGCAGCGACCTGGGCGATGCCTACCTCGCGGTTGACGCCTTTGGTCCTGACGTAGGGCACGTTCAGCTTCAAGGTCACCGGGCCCGTTTCGTACTTGACGATGACCGGAACGACCCACGTCCAGTTGTCGCTCGATCCGGTGTTGTACTCGCCCTCCGAGTAGTCGACACCGGTGGTGACCGTCAAGCCGGTACCCGCGGCTGCGCCCTGGCCGAGTCCCTGCGCCACTGCGGACTCTCCGACCATTGCGAATGCCGATGCGACGGCAATCGGCATGAGGAGTCGTTTCATGATGCTCTCCGGAGAACCATTGATCTTCCAACAACGGCAATATTAGTACGATCGTTGAGGCCGTGCCGGAGCATTGTCGCGCGGGTGCAACAATTAATTCGGGGCGCTCAATTCTTGCTGCTGCCGGAGCCGGAGCTGTCCGGCCGCTCGATTTTTTCGATGCGTTCCACCTTCTCCGGCCGTTCGATTTTTTCGATGCGCTCCACCTTCTCCGGCCGCTCGACTTTTTCGATACGTTCCACTTTCTCCGGTCGCTCCACCTTCTCTGGCCGCTCGATTTTGTCCACGCGCTCCAGCTTTTCCACCCTATCGCTGGAATTGATCTTTTCCGGACGATCGCTGCGATCGGTCCGGTTGACGACGTTTCGGTCGCTCCCGCCGGAGCCGCTGCGATCGCTTCCGTCGCGTCCGGAGCTGCGTTCGCCCGATCCGCCGCTTCCGGGACTACGGTCGTCCGATGAGTCGCTTCCGGAACCGCGGTCATCCGATGCGGAACGGGCAGCGTCGTTGCCATCGCTGCCACGCTGATCGTCTGCGCTTCGGTCATCGTCGCCATCGACGCGCGAATCGCTGCCGCCGCGATGCCCGCTGCCAGACCGCGAACTGCCCGAGTCCATATCGCGCTCGATCTCGATCCGCTCCGCGCGGATGCGGCGATCACTGTCGATGCGGCCGGTGATCTTGACGCGCTGATCCTCCTGCAGGTCGCGATCGGCGCTGTCCATGCGGGTGTCCGGCGACAGGCGCACGCCGATGCCGCCGACGCTCAGTTCGCCGCGAGCGCCTCCCTGCACCAGCCCCTCCAGGACCACGTGTTTCGCGCCCTCGATCGCCGCCAGGGTCGGCTCGGCGCGGACATCGCTCGCCCGCAGCCGGCCATCTTCCCAACGACCCCGAACCAGGACTTCCTCCCCGTCGCGCAACGCTGCCGCCCGCCCTTCGACCTGTGTGCCGCCCACATCGAAACCGCTATTCGACGGCCTTGCGACCTGGCCGATCGAGCTGTGCCCGGCGAGACCATCGTCGTACTGCACGCGGGTTGCCACAATCTCCCCGCGCGCATTCCGATATCCGCTCACCTGCACCACCGCGCCGGGCTGCAGAGCATCGGGCGAAACCATGCCTCCCGCTCCGGCAACCCGCGTGGCCCCGCTCAGTCGGACCGGCTGGCCCATGACGCGGAGCATGCCGTGGGATGCCTGGCCTTCCGTGATCGGACCCACGACCGCATGCAAGACCGAGATTCGCTGCGCGCTCAAGCCGCGCTGGGAGGGCACGGCTCCGATCGCCACTACCTGTCCGACCGCAAGCTGACTCGCGCTGGCTGGTGCGCCATTGACGGTCATCGGGGTGCTGTCGTCATAATGCACTTCGAGGCCATTCACGCAGACGCTGGCAAACCCGGTGATGGTGCCGACGATGCCGGTCCCACCCATTCCGTCGGCGACGTGACGTCCGGTGCCGCCGATGCCGCCGTTGGTCTTGGCGCCGGTCCCGCCAATCGCTCCCTGTGCCGCTCCGGTCCCGTCGATGGCCCCGGCGACGGCCCCGGTTCCGCCTATCGCTCCCTGCGTCCCACCCGTGCCGCCAATGGCGCCGGCAACTGCGCCGGTTCCGCCGATCGATCCTTGTGGAGCGCCCGTCCCGCCGATGGCACCGGCCGTCGCGCCTGTTCCCCCGACCGCGCCTGCGATCGCACCCGTACCGCCGATGGCGCCGGCGGACGCGGCGGTGGAGTCAACTGCCGCTTGCGGTGCGCCCGTTCCGCCGATTGCTCCCGAATAGCCAGCCGCACCCGTTCCGCCAATGCCCTTCTCCGGATCAACGCAGACGGGCGCGGAGGTTGCCGGTACAGCGACCAAAAGCATGGCGAATGCCGCGGCAGTCAGCGCGCAGCGTGAAACAGGTCGCCATGGATTGGAAGGGAGATTACTCATGGTCAAGCTTAATGTCCCTGTCGGCCGGCTCACTGTAGAAGTAAATGCCGAATGTGATGCGCTGCTTCGGTTCCGTGGAAGTGACGTCCCTCTTTTCCAGTTCCATCGCCTTGCGGTTTAACGTCAGCGCCGCTTGCATCCCTGCTCGTTCCGCCAATTCCGCCAAATCGAACATGGATCGCTCGTCCAACCCATCGTAGTGTACGCTGCGCTCGAGGTAGGGTGCGCCTTGGCCCATCACGTTGTGCGAAGCGGCCGCAATGTGGTCGTGAAGGTTGTGCCCGAAATAGAACATCTTCTCGTCAAAGCCCTTCTGCGGCACGAACGCCTCCGTATTCAGGATTACCCGATCCTCGTCGTCCAGGCGCACGACGCCGAGTCGCAGCCACTCGTCGAGTACGGCGCGGGAGCGGATGTCCTTGCTCACGCTCGCCACCAGACTCTCGAATGAGAGGTCGCCGGCGACGCTCGCCAGCCTGGCCAGGGGCAACGGGTGCCCATCCGGATCGAGGTATTGCGGCGATCCGGTCCACACCGCCACCAGTTGTGCGCCGAGCGAGATCGCCGCCGGGGGGGGTTCTGCCGGTCCGCGGGCGATTAGACGCAACCGCCGCACGTCCTTGCGATGAACACCCGTAAGCAGACTGATTCGACTGTCCGTCTGGGGCTTGTCGCCGATCCGGAACTCGCGCTCCGCCACGGCGACGAACACGCTCTTCAGCAGCTCAATGAGAAAAGGGTAAGTGACCCCATTCGCAAGCATGAGGCGTACCAGGGGATGGAGAACCTGACGTAGCGCCTTGACCAGCGTTCTGGAGGGGGTCGCGTTTTCCATGGGTAACTATGATCATATGTGGATTTCATGCCAGTTTATCACGCGTGGGAAACTTTCACAGAAATGCTTGACATCAGGCATTGCGCCACTTACATTGGCATTAGGTGGGAATATTTCCCACTATTCATACCGAAGGCTACGTCCTGACGGTCAGATTGGCGAGAGGATGGAGATATGTTGACGAAACAACACATTGTGGCTGTAACCGCTGCGCTTATCTGTATGGCCGGCGGTGTCGGCGCGGCGGATGGCGACGTGACAGGGGAGACCCGGTTGCTGCGGATTGCACAAGCCGCCAGCGACGACATTTCTCGGGAAGACCGCCAGGAAGACCGACGCCAGGACGACGGCGTCGGTGCGCAGGTGAGTTTGCCGCGAAGCGCCGACGGGTCCGTGGACGTGGCCGCCCTTCTCGGCACGCTCGATGCGCGTTTCGATGCCGGCGCTCGGGAAATCCAGATCCGCGAAGCTTCTCTCGATGATCAGGAGACCCGGGATCTGCTGCTCGCTCTCGGCCGTGATCAGAATCTGCTGCGGCAGATCGCGGACATCATGCCCGCCGGCGGAGGCGAAGCGACGGTGCGGCTGCGCGGTGCCGTGGATGCACGGATTCAACGAAAGCCCGACGGCAGCTTGCGTTTGCGCGTGGAGGACATTAACTTTAGTAATATGAGCGCGGTGCAGAGGGCGGAACTCGCGCAGCAGTTGGTGCAGCAGACCGGTTTCGATCGTGTGCGGATTCAAGGGATTGACGCCGACGGCAAGCGGGTGCGCACGGAATTTCGCAGCGATCGCGGTTTGGTTGCCAACCTGGTGCAAGGCTCCGGCAACTTGGCGAAGCCGGGTGAAGGCGGGCCATCCCAGAGCGGAGCCAGGCAGCAGCGCGAAGACCGTCAATCCGAGCGTCAATCGGATCGGCCGGAGAACCGCCCCGACGACAGGCGGGGCGACGGCGTATCCTCGGCGGATCGCCCGCAGCGAATCGAGCGTGCCGAGAAAGCCGAACGTCCGGAGAAGGCCGAACGCCCGGAGAAGGTCGAACGTCCGGAGAGGGTCGAACGCCCGGAGAAGGTCGAGCGCCCCGAGAAGGTCGAGCGCCCGGAGAAGGTCGAGATGGCCGAGAAGGTCGACCGTCCGGATCGCTCCCACAGCGGCAAAGGCCGGTAACGCACGGCTGCAGTCGGCACGCGGGCGAAGACCCACGCCCGACGGGTATCAGGGCAGGCTAAGGATGATAATTCGGAGTAGTGCATATGGCTTCCCCTGCGCGAATCTTGCGACCCCCGTTCCACACCTTCGCGTCGTATTGGCGTAGGAACGGCGCCGACCCGACGCGGGCGTTCGATCTTCGAGCGTGGTTCGCCGTCGTCGGTCTCGTCTCCATCACGGCACTGAGCATCTTCGCCGCCGCCCTGCTTTCCCGCTTCATGACCGACCGCATGCTGCGCCAGGAGGCGATCCTGAGCATGGAGTTCGTGCAGACGGTGATCCTGGTCGAAAGCCCGGAGAAGGTGTTTTCCAACGGCCCCGATGCAGCGACAGACAGTACCCGCCAAGCCTTCGAGCACATTGCCCAAATGCCGGATGTGCTGCGCGCCAACCTCTATTCGTCGGACCGGCGGCTGGTCTGGTCCAGCGACGCCACCCTCATCGGCAAGCAGTTCGACGCCAACCCGGAACTGGATCGCTCGCTCGCGGGGGAACTCACGATCAACGAGGAGGACGAGGAGAAGGATTCCGCCCATCCCAAGTCGGAACACGCGAATCTCTCCCATACCGTCGATTACTTCGTCGAATTCTACATACCGGTATGGAACGAGAAGCGCAGCAAGGTGGTCGGCTCGGTCG
The DNA here is from genome assembly GCA_963823455.1 of uncultured beta proteobacterium. Taxonomy (GTDB): domain Bacteria; phylum Pseudomonadota; class Gammaproteobacteria; order Burkholderiales; family Rhodocyclaceae; genus CAVPDA01. Next base: position 16,365 of record CAWGLO010000027.1, on the reverse strand, counting down.
AACTGTACAAGAACCCCCGCCCGTTGTTCGAGGCGATCCAGGCCGGCAAGCGTCTGATCTGGGGCGGCGCGCTGGCCGGCGGGGTGTTTCTCTTTCTGGCGCTGTTCTCGATGATCCGGCGCGCCGACAACCTGATCCGCAGCCAGCAGGAGCGGCTGGTGGAAAGCGAGCGGCTGGCGGCGGTGGGCGAACTCGGATCCGCGGTGGCCCACGGCATCCGCAATCCGCTCACGGCGATCCGCTCGTCGGCCGAGCTGGCCCTCGAAGGGGATCCCGATTTGTCGCGCGAAGCTGCCCGCGACATCATGGCCGAGGTGGACCGACTGGAACAGTGGGTGCGGGAGCTGCTGAGCTATTCGCGGCCGGTGGCGGGCAAGCTCGACGCGATCGACGTCGTTCCCATACTGCGGCGTTGTGCCAACGAGTTCGGCCGCGAGATGGAAAAGCGCGGCGTTGCCTGCACCGTCGCGGTGCCGGACACCCTGCCGCCGATTCAGGGCGATGCGATGCTGTTGGCGCAGGTGGTGACCAGCCTCATCGCCAACGCCCTGGAAGCGATGGCAGGCGACGAAGCCGGTGCGCCCGGCAAATTGACGGTTTCCGCGGCTCTGCGCGAGGACCGCAAGGTCATGCGTATTGCCGTCGCCGACAACGGACCGGGCATGACCGGGGAGCAGCGCGAGCGCGCATTCAAACCGTTTTACACGACAAAAACAAAAGGACTGGGCGTCGGTCTGCCGCTCGCCAAGCGCATCATCGAGCGCTTCGGCGGCAGCATCTCGATCAACAGCCAAACAGGAAAGGGGACGACAGTTCTCCTTCAATTCCCTATCGTTCAGTGAGGTCTGAGAATGGGACAAGCGGTATTGATCGTGGAAGATGAAGCCACGATTGCGAAAAACATCAATATCTATCTGATGCGGCACGGTTTCGAGGTGCGTGTGGCGACCACCGCGGAAGAAGGCTTGGGGCAGATCGACGTCTTCAAGCCGGATGCCGTCCTGCTCGATTTCAACCTGCCCGGAATGAACGGCCTGGAGGCACTGGCAAAGCTCAAAGCATTGGCTCCGGGCGTGCACGTGATCATGATCACCGGCCATGGCAATGTGGAACTCGCGGTGGAGGCGATGAAGGCCGGCGCCTATGACTTTCTCACCAAGCCGATTTCTCTGGGCAAGCTGAAGATCCTGCTGGAGCGCGCCATCGGCGAGGAGCGCATCGAGAGCACCTTGTCGTACTTTCTGGAAAAGGACAAGAAGCAGTACGGCCTCGATACCCTGATCGGCGAATCCGAATCGATGCGCACTCTGAAGGACACCATGCGGCGCCTGCTTGACGCAGAGCACAGTCTGCAGGATGCCGATGCGCCAGCGGTGCTGGTGACGGGCGAGACCGGCAGCGGCAAGGAAGTCGTCGCCCGCGCCCTGCATTACAACGGCCCGCGCCGCGACAAGCCTTTCGTCGAAATAAACTGCGCCTCGATTCCGCAGCAGCTTCTCGAATCCGAGCTGTTCGGCCATGAGCGCGGCTCCTTCACCGATGCCAAGGAGCGCAAGCTCGGCCTGGTGGAAACCGCCGACGGCGGCACGCTCTTCCTCGACGAGATCGGCGACATGGACCTCGGCCTGCAGGCCAAGCTGCTCAAGCTGCTGGAAGAGAAGTTGGTGCGCCGCATCGGCAGCCTGCGCGATCAGAAGGTCAATGTGCGGATCGTCGCCGCCACCCACCGTCCGCTGGAGCGTCTGGTGCGCGAAGGCAAGTTCCGCTCCGACCTGTTCTTCCGCCTGCGCATCGTTCACCTCAATGTTCCGCCCCTGCGCGAGCGCAGCGGCGACATCCTGCTGCTGGCGCGGCACTTCCTCAAAGTTCACGGCAGCCGCTACGGACGGGCCGGCCTCAGCTTCACTCCGGCGGCGGAGCGGCTGCTGGCGAACCACCGCTGGTCGGGCAACGTGCGCGAGCTGCGCAACGTGATCGAGCAAGCGGTGCTGCTGTCCCGGGGCGAGGTGATCGACGCGGAGCAGATGAATCTCTGCGCACCCCTTGGGCTCCAGTCCGAAGAGCGGGAAAAGCAGGAGGAATACGACGCCGGCGCCAGCTTCGAGATTCCGGGGGAAGGCATGCAGTTGGAGGACGTCGAACGCGGCCTGCTGCTCAAGGCATTGCAGAAGACGGATTGGAACGTGACGCGCGCCGCGAAGCTCCTGGGATTGTCGCGCGACACGTTGCGTTACCGCATCGAGAAATTCGGGCTGTCGCAGGCGCATTGATGAACCGCATTGACCGCTTGATGAACCGCATTGATGAACAATTGGGCGCGACGGGAAGGTGATTTGACCCAAGTGGGTGGGGCATTTGCCCCGCGTCGCTTTGATGGATTCGACGGATCGCCGCAACTTCCGCCGATGACTAGCGTAATCAATAAGATACGTTCAAATTGCAGCGCGAGCTGCCTGGCACGGGGAATGCATAGACGGGGGTGGGGATCGATTTTGCGTTTGACGCGGTTGCTGGACGAGCCGCCCGTGCGCAGAGCGTCGGAGCGATCCGGTATCGGAAATGCTGTACAGATTTGATGCGGCAGCAACAGCACTGGACATGCTGCGCTGCCGACTGATGTCCCGCCAAACCTCCGACTGTTGGCGGACACGGCCCGGCAAAACGGGGAGCCTTTGCCGGGCCGCCTTTTTTTCGGCGGCGCGATCCCGCGCTGAGCGCCCCGTCTCTTCGAACTAGACCCGCAGCGCGAGCACCTGCACCAGTGCGATGGCCAGCAGCAGGCCGACCGCGAGCAGCAGCAGGCGCGAGGTCCGCTTCTGTTCCGCCAGCAACCGGGTCAGGTCTTCACCGGTCTGCATGCCGCTGCGCTCCGTCAGAACCCGGTGCAGCAGGCGCGGCACTTCCGGCAGCGAGTTGGCCCACCCCGGCGCTTCCATGGCGAGGTTCCGCAGCAGTCCGGCGACGCCGATCTGCTGCGCCATCCATCGTTCCAGGAACGGCTTGGCGGTCTTCCACAGGTCGAGGTCGGGGTCGAGTTGGCGTCCCAGGCCTTCGATGTTGAGCAGCGTCTTCTGCAGCAGCACCAGTTGCGGCTGGATTTCGACATTGAAGCGGCGCGAGGTCTGGAACAGCCGCAGCAGCAGTCTTGCCGAACGATATTTCCTTCAGCGGCTTGTCGAAAATCGGCTCGCAGACGGCGCGGATCGCAGACTCGAACTCGTCCACCCGGGTATCCTTCGGCACCCAGCCGGCATCGATATGGGCCTGGGCGACGCGCTTGTAATCGCGCTGGAAGAACGCCAGGAAGTTCTGCGCCAGATAGTTCTTGTCCACATCCGTCGAGCGTTCCCATGATGCCGAAATCGAGCGCGACGTACTGGCCGGTGTTGGTCACGAAGATGTTGCCCGGATGCATGTCGGCGTGGAAAAAGCCGTCGCGAAACACCTGGGTGAAGAAGATCTCGACCCCGGCACGGGCGAGGGTCGGGATGTCTACGCCCTGGGACGCGCAGCCTGTCGACCTGGCTGATCGGGCGTACCGTACATGCGCTGCATCACCATGACCGAACTGGAGCAATAGTCCCAGTAGATCTCCGGCACGGCGAGCAGCGGCGAGATGGCGGAAATTGCGGCGCAACTGCGAGCGCGTTGGAGGCTTCGCGCATCAGGTCCAGTTCGTCGTGCAGGTGTTTCGAAAACTCCGCCACCACCTCGCGCGGTTTCAAGCGCTTGCCGTCGGACCAGAGCTTCTCGACCATGCCCGCGGCGGTGTCGAGCAGGGCGACGTCGTTGGCGATGACACTGGTAATGCCGGGCCGCAGAATCTTGACGGCGACCTGCGTATCGTCGGCCAGGGTGGCGAAGTGCACCTGGGCCACCGACGCGCTCGCGACCGGTTCGAGAGAGAAGGTCTTGAAGACCTTGCTCACCGGCTTGCCGTATGTCTTTTCCAGTTCCGCCACGGCCGCTGCGGACGGAAAGGGCGGAACCTGGTCCTGCAGTTTCGCCAGCTCATCGGCGATGTCCGCCGGCAACAGGTCGCGGCGTGTGGACAGCACCTGGCCGAACTTGACGAAAATCGGGCCGAGGGCCTCCAGCGCCTGGCGCAAGCGCACGGCGCTGGGCGTACGCAGTCGGCGCCAGAAGAACAAGACATTGGCCAGCGGCGCCAGCCAGCCGCTCGGCTCGTGCTCCAGAATCATCTGGTCCAGGCCATAACGGACGCTGACGGTGGCGATTTTGAGCAGTCGCAGAAGGCGCAAGGCGGGGACCAACGCGGGAGAAAGCGGGCAATGTAACAGATTCGCCCTGGCCACGAGACTCGAGTAACGGCGGGCCGGATGCTGTTGACGCCGTTCCGATTGCGAGCCGAATCGGCTCCTGGGTCGGCTATAATGCCCGCTTTTCTGATGACCCCGCTGCGATGCTTGTCGATCTCAAGGTAACGGTGGCCGACCTGCTGCGGCAGGCGCTGGAAATCGTCGCGCCCGAGCACGCGGACATGCCGATCCTGCTGGAGCGCCCGAAACAGGCGGCCCACGGCGATGTCGCCGCAAACCTTGCTCTGCAACTGGCCAAGCCGCTCAAACTCGCTCCGCGCACCATTGCCGCCCGCATCGTTGCCGAACTGCCGGTGTCGCCGCTGGGTGGCCAGGGCCGAAGTCGCCGGTGCCGGCTTCATCAATCTGTTTCTCACCAATGCCGCCAAGCAGCAGGTGGTGCGCCGCGTGTGCGAGCAGGGCTATGACTACGGCCGCGGCAAGCTGGGCGCCGACCGGAAGGTGCAGGTCGAGTTCGTTTCCGCCAACCCTACGGGGCCGCTGCATGTCGGTCACGGCCGCGGCGCGGCGTATGGCGCAAGCCTTTGCCAACCTGCTCGCTTTCGCCGGTTACCACGTGACGCGCGAGTTCTATGTCAACGACGCCGGCCGCCAGATGGACATCCTGGCCTTGTCCGCCTGGCTACGCTACCTGGAACTGTTCAGCGTCAATGTGGCCTTTCCGCCCAACGCCTACCAGGGCAGCTATGTGCGGGACATGGCCGCGCAGATTCGCGATGCCCACGGCGACCGCTACGTGCGTTTCGGCGAGGCCGTGCTGTCCGGCGTGCCGCCGCTGCCGCCGGCGGAGCGCAAGGATGCCGAGTCCGACGCGGCCCGGGAAGCGCATCTCGACGCGCCTCATCAGCAACGCCAAGGAACTGCTCGGCGACGACTTCGCCTACATCCACAACCACGTCCTGTCGGAGCAGCTCGCCGACTGCCGCGACGATCTGGCCGAATTCGGCGTACATTTCGACCACTGGTTCTCGGAGAGATCGCTGTTCGACACCGGCCTCATCGACCGCGCCGTGGCGCAGCTCGAAAAGCACGGCCACCTCTATTGCCAGGACGGCGCCAAGTGGTTCCGCTCCACCGCCTTCGGCGACGAGAAGGACCGCGTGGTCAAGCGCGAGAACGGGCAGTACACCTACTTCGCCTCCGACATCGCCTATCACCTGAACAAGTACGAGCGCGGATTCGACAGCATCATCGACATCTGGGGCGCCGACCACCACGGCTACATCCCGCGGGTCAAGGGCGCCATGCAGGCGCTCGGGCCTCGATCCCGCCAAACTCGAGGTCGCGCTGGTGCAGTTCGCCGTGCTCTACCGCGACGGCCAGAAGACCTCCATGTCCACCCGCGCCGGCGAGTTCGTGACACTGCGTCAGCTGCGCAACGATGTCGGCAACGACGCCGCACGCTTCTTCTACGTGCTGCGCAAGTCCGACCAGCACCTGGATTTCGACCTCGACCTCGCCAAGTCGCAGAGCGCGGACAACCCGGTGTACTACATCCAGTACGCCCATGCCCGTGTCTGCTCGGTGCTGCACCAATGGGGCGGCAGGGCGTCGTCGACCTTGCCGGTGCGGATCTGTCGCCGCTGACGTCAGCGATCGCGAACTGGCGCTGTGCGCACACCTGACGGAATTTCCCGAGGTCATCGAAAGCGCGGCGCAGGAGTCTTGCGCCGCATCAGATCGCGTTCTACCTCAAGGATCTGGCCGCTGATTTCCACGCTTACTACAATGCCGAACGCATTCTGGTGGATGATTCCGGCGCTGCGCGATGCCCGGCTGGCGCTGGCGGTCGCGGTACGGCAGGTGCTGCGCAACGGCCTGCAGCTGCTGGGTGTCAGCGCCCCCGAATCGATGTGAAGAAGTTTCCTGCCGTGGCCCATACAAACAGGCGCAATCGATCCACCCGTCCGCAACCGGCCGGCCCGGCAGCACGCTGCTCGGCGTGTTGCTCGGACTGGTACTCGGAATCCTCATCGCCTTGGGCGTCGCCTGGTACGTGAACACAGGCGCCTGCTGCCGTTCCAGAGCAAGATGCTCAAGCCTGCCGGGACAGGGCGGCGCCGGGCCGCGCCGAACATCGAGCCCCGGTGCGTCGGCGGGACCGCCCTCGCCCTGCCCGGCAAGCCCGGTGAAAAGCCGCAGGAACGCCCGCGCTTCGACTTTCTACAAGATGCTTCCCGGCGGCAACGATTCGGCCGCGACGCCTCCGCAGCCCGCGGAGAAGACGGAGCGCGAGAAAGCGTCCGCCGAGACCGGTGTTCCTGCAAGCAGGCTCTTTCCAGAAACCGGCCGACGCGGACAACCTGAAAGCCAGACTCGCGTTAATGGGCTTGGAGGCCGGTGTGCAGACCGCGGAACTTCCAGGCAAGGGGACCGTGCACCGCGTGCGCCTCGGGCCTTTCGTCAAGACCGAGGACATGAATCGTGCTCGGTCGCTGCTGGCCGAGAACGGTATCCAGGCCACGGTTGGTGAAAGCAAGGACGGCGCGGCAATTGATGACGCACACCAACGGAGAAAGCCGAATATGAAACGCAGAACGTTCGTGGGACTGGGAATCGGCGGCTTGGCCCTGCTGGGTGCTCGGCGGTCTCGCCTTTGCCACGATAACGGCGGGCAAGGAATACGTCGCCCTGTCGCAGCCGCTTGCCGGTGGACTCCGGCGACAAGATCGAGGTGACGGAGTTCTTCTGGTACGGCTGCCCGCACTGCTTCGATCTCGAACCGTTGATGAACCAGTGGGTGAAGAAGCTGCCGAAAGACGTCGAGTTCCGGCGTCAGTCCGACCATATTCCGCAATGCCTCGTGGGTTCCCGGCGCCAAGATCTTCTACGCCCTCGAGAGCCTCGGCCAATTCAACGCCTGCACGGCGACGTGTTCGACGCCCTGCACGTCGATCGCGTCGATCTCAACGACGAAGCCGGGCTGTTCGACTGGATGGCAAGCAAGGCATCGACCGCAAGAAGTTCGTCGACAGCCTATAACTCCTTCAACGTTCAGACCAAGGTCAAGCGAGCAGAGCAGCTCTCGCGCCAGTCGAAGATCCAGGGCGTACCGGCACTGATCATCGACGGCAAGTTCATGACCGCGGCCTCGCTCACCGGCAGCTTCGAGTCCATGTTGTCGCACCGACCAACTGATTCAGAAGGCGCGCACCGAACGCAAGAAGAAGTAAGCCGCGGCGCCCAGCGTGTCCGCCCGCCCGCTGCGGGTCTTCCTCACCGGGGCATCGAGCGGCCTCGGCGCGGCGCTCGCGGTCCGCTATGCCGCGGCACGGAGCCCGGCTCGGATCTGGCGGCACGCCGCCGCGAATTGCTCGAATCCGCTCGCCGCCCGCCTGCCGGCGATCTCATCTCCGCTACCCGCTCGATGTCACGGACCAGGGCGCCGTGGCGGCGGCGGCCGGCGACTTCATCGCTCGCGCCGGCGTCCCCGACATCGTCATCGCCAATGCCGGAGTCTCCGTCGGCACCCTCACCGAGCACGCGGAAGACCTGCCGGTGTTCCGCACGCGTGTTCCAGATCAATTGGTCGGCATGGCAGCGACCTTCCAGCCATTCGTCGCGCCGATGCGCGCCGCCCATCACGGCACGCTGGTCGGCATCGCCTCCGTCGCCGGCATCCGCGGCGTGCCGGGCGCCGGCGCCTACAGCGCATCGAAGGCGGCGGCCATCAACTATCTGGAGAGCCTGCGCGTCGAACTGCGCGGCAGCGGTATCCGGGTGTCTACCATCTGTCCCGGATATATCGAAACGCCGATGACGGCGGTGAATCGCTACCCCATGCCGTTCCTGCTCAAGGCGGACGAGGCGGCGCGCCGCATCGCCCGCGCCATCGACCGCGGCGCCAGTTACGCCGTGGTGCCGTGGCAGATGGCGATCGTCGCCAGGCTGCTGCGCCTGCTTCCCAATCCCGTAAACGATGCCTTGTTCGCCCGCGTCGGGCGCAAGCCGCGCGGCCTGCGGCTGTAGAGGACGCGGAGCGCCCCCGGCTCGGCGCCCCTGTTCAGCGGAAGATGACGGTCTTGCGGCCGTTGAGCATGATGCGGTGCTCGGTATGCCATTTCACTGCGCGTGCCAGCACCACGCATTCCACGTCGCGGCCGATGGCGGCGATGGTGTCGGGGTCCATGGAATGGTCGACCCGCGCCACGTCCTGCTCGATGATCGGTCCCTCGTCGAGGTCGGTGGTGACGAAGTGGGCGGTGGCGCCGATCAGCTTGACGCCGCGCTGGTGCGCCTGCGCGTAGGGCCGCGCGCCCTTGAAGCTGGGCAGGAAGCTGTGGTGGATGTTCATGGCGCGGCCCTGCAGTTCACGGCACACGTCCGCCGACAGGATCTGCATGTAGCGCGCCAGAACCACCAGATCCACGTTCTTCTCGCGCACGATTTCGATCAGCTTGGCCTCCTGCTGCGCCTTGGTTTCCTTCGTCACCGGCAGATGGAAGAACGGGATGTTGTAGGACGCCGCCAACTGGTAGAAGTCCATGTGGTTGGAGACGATGGCCGGGATCTCCATCTTCAGGTAGCCGGCGCGGTAGCGGTAGAGCAGGTCGTTGAGGCAGTGGCCGTGCTGCGACACCAGGATCATCACCTTGGGCCGCACCGTCGCATCGTGGATCTGCCAGGCCATGGCGAAGCGCTGCCCCAGTTCCTCGAACTGCCCGCGCAGAGCCGCGATATCGACTTCCGGCCGGCTGATGGAGAACAGCACGCGCATGAAGAACAGGCCGGTCTCGGAATCGTTGAACTGGGCGGAGTCGATGATGTTGCCCCCCCGCTCCAGCAGAAATCCCGAGACGCTGAAGACGATGCCGGTGCGATCGGGGCAGGAAAGGGTCAGGATGTAGGTCGGCAGCGGGGTCGTCATGTTGATCGAAACGGTTCGGCGCCAGGGCGCGCGGCGGAAGGCGGATTAAACCACAAAGCGAACCGCGTGGCCGTGCGGCCGGCGGCCCCGTGCTCAACGAATCACCGTAGAATTCCGGCCGCATGAGCGGGGCCGGCCTCTGACAGCCGGCCGCTGGGACTCGGGAGGGCTGTGACCGAACGAAGCGCTGCGGGCGATTTCGTCTACACCGATGTGGAATTTCGCCTATACCGCCGCGGTCGGGCTGAGCGCCTGCTGCGCACCGGCGCGGTTTTTCTGCTCGCCTATGCGTTCGCCTGGAGCGGGGTCGCCCTGGCACGAGACGATTGCGCGACACTGACGCTGCAAGGCGTCTCGTTCTGCGCAGCGGCCTTCGTGTGGTTTTCCGTGTCGCGCGGCCGGCTCGGACTCGCCAGTCATGCCTATTTCTGGACTGTCGTTCCGGCGGTGGTCGGCCTGATTGCGCTGGAGGGCGTGTCGGGCCCGTTCCGCAGCATGAGCCACTTCCATCTGCTGCCCTTGACCTTGGGCGCATACCTGCTCTTCTTCGAGCACAGCGAGCGCGGGCAGCGGATCTATGCAGGCGTCTGCCTAGCGATTTTCGTTTCCGTAGAACTCGGCCTGGTGACGCTGCCGCCCCTGGGCCTTGCCTACAGCCCGGATGAGCAGCGGACCGGGCGCTGGATCCTGTTCTTCGCCAACTTCGTTTCCCTCGTGCTGGTGGCCCGGCTTTTTCTTGCCGATCTGGCCGAGGCCGACCGGCAGCTCGCCAACGCCAACGCCCGGCTGGAAGCGCTGCTGGAGAACATGCTGCCGCCGAAGATCAGCCAGCGCCTGCGGCGGGAAGGACGCACCTTCGCCGACGCGTTCGGCGCCTGCAGCGTGCTGTTCGCCGACATCGTGGGCTATACGACCCTGGCCGAGTCGGTGCCCAACGTGGTCCATCTGCTGGATGCCATCTTTTCGCGCTTCGACGACCTCACCGAGCAGGCCGGGCTGGAAAAGATCAAGACCATCGGCGACGCATACATGGTTGCCGCGGGCATCCCCGAGCCGCGTCCCGATCACGCAGTGGCGGTTACAGAGCTGGCCTTGCGCATGCAGGCGGCGATCAAGGAGTTTCCAGGGCTGGAAATCCGCATCGGCATCAATTCCGGCGCGGTAGTTGCCGGGGTGATCGGCAAGAAGCGCTTCATCTACGATCTGTGGGGCGACACCGTGAATATTGCCGCGCGCATGGAGTCGCAGGGCATCTCCGGCGGGATCCAGATCAGCGAGGCCACCCGCGCGCTGCTGCCGCCCGAGTTCGTGTGCGAGGATCGCGGCGAGATTGCGGTCAAGGGCAAGGGGCCGATGCGCGTCTTCCTGGTCAAGGGGCGCGCGCCGGCGGCTGTCTCGGACGAATGAGTCGGCCGCCCCATCCCTTTGTCATTGCGCCTCGCGGGACATGGAGTAGCCGACGGTCTGTGACAACAGAACCTGCTGATCGTGCGTGAGTCCCATCGCGTCGGCCATCGCGGCGCGATCGATCCAGGCGCGAATCACGGTAGCGAGGCCGCTGCCGGCGGCAAACAGGTACACGTTCTGCGCGATTGCGCCGGCGGCAGCCGACGCGTAACTTTCGCGCTGCCCCACCGGAACCAGCCCCATGCGCGTGTGGTCGGCCACGTAGACCAGGTCGCGCGTGTCCTCGTCCACGAAGCCGTGATAACCGGTCACGCGCCGCAGGTCGCTTGCCGCCACCAGACTCAGCGCGTCCGCCGGCGCGTCGTAGCGGCAGGCACCGGACGGCAGCGCCACGTACACATCGATCTCCTGCGCGTTGAGCGCCGAAGGTGCCGTGCGTCCGCCGTCAGGTCGTTTCACGCCGTACGCCGTCCACAGCAGGCTCGAAAGCAAGGACAACGGCAGCGCATCCGGCGCAAACTCGCGTGCCGAGTGGCGTCTGGCCAGCGCCTCCATCAGCGGCAGACCGCCGCGCGTCTTCGCCGCGGGCAGTGCGATCGTCGCAGCCGACTCCCCGAATGCGGGCCGGGGCCCAATGGCACTACCTTAAGCGAAACAGGTTCAGGATCAATAGGATAGAAGTGGGCTGAGCACCTGTCGGCGTTATGATGCGGGTGTCGAATCCGTGATGCATAACACCGGAGGGTCAGCCCAAATGGATGGTAGCAAGAAAGCTGGTTTGGCCGATCAGGTTCGGCGGTTTCGTGCCCGGTTTGTGCAGTCGGCGGGCGCGGCATTGGGCAAAGTGCTCACGGCCCAGGTGCTCAAGAACACCGTGCTCGAAGAGACTGGATCCTGGCGCGAACGCCTGTATGGCCCGCTCACGACCCTGGTGCTGTTCATCGAGCAGGCCCTCGGTGCCGATCACAGCTGTCAGGACGCCGTGGCCCGAGGGCTGAGCACGCGTGTCGCCATGGGACAGGCGCCGTGCAGCCTGAACACCGGCCCCTACTGCAAGGCGCGTGCGCGTCTGGCCTTGGGCCTGATCGAGCATCTGGGTCGCGAGGTGGCAGCGCGCTTGTGCGCGGCGCAACCGGCGCCATGGCTGTGGCACGGGCGCGCCGTCAAGCTGGTCGATGGCACGACGGTATCAATGCCCGACACCGAGTCCAACCAGCTTGCCTTCCCGCAGAGCCAGGAGCAGAAGCCCGGGCTGGGCTTTCCGCTGGCGCGCCTGCTCGGGATCGTCTCGCTGTCCTGTGGGGCGGTACTGGAGTGGGCGAGTGGTCCGTGCGAGGGCAAGAACTCGGGCGAGACCGCGCTGCTGTGGCGCTTGATGGACAAGCTCGCCGCCGGCGATGTGGTCGTGGCCGATCGCTACTTCGCTGGCTACTTCGCCATCGCGCGCCTGCGCCAGTTGGGGGTGGATGTGCTCATCCGTCAGCATCAGCGCCGGCACACGGACTTCCGCCGCGGGCAGCGCCTGGGCAAGCGCGATCATGTGGTGAGCTGGTCTCGCCCGCAGCGTCCTTCCTGGATGGATGCGGCCACCTACGCCCTCATGCCTGAATCCATCGTGATGCGCGAAGTGCGTCTCGCGGATCTGACCCTGGTCACCACGCTGCTCGATGACAAAGAAGTGGAAAAAGCGCGAGCTGGTCGATCTCTACGGCATGCGCTGGCAGATCGAACTGGACTTTCGTGCGATCAAGACGATGATGCAGATGGGCGGGCTGCGCTGCAAAAGTCCGGACATGGTACGAAAGAAAATCGCGGTGCACCTGCTGGCCTACAACCTGGTGCGGGCCGTCATGGCGCAGGCGGCGTGTCTTGCTCATCTTCTGCCGCGTCAATTGAGCTTCAAGGCGACGCTGCAAGTGGTCCACGTCTTCGAGGAAAACCTGCGCCACAGCCCGCGTGCCCAGCTGCGCACCAGCCATGCGATTGTCTTGGGCTCCATTGGCCAAATGGTTCTGCCCGTCCGGCCCAATCGCGTCGAGCCCCGAGCCGTCAAGTCCATCGACCGAAACCGACGCATTACTGAAAACCAACCCCGCCACCTCTACCAACAACGACTTCGCACACAGCAGCAGCGGCATGTTGCTGCCGCATTAAGGTAGTGCCATTGGGGCCGGGGCCGCAATTGCCCCATCGCCCCGAGTACCAGGTCGGCCGCCGTGCTCATCGCTGCCGGCGCGCCGACGACAGTGGCATCAGTGTCGCCGTGCAGGACGGCGCAGCAGTCCGATCGACGGTGGCCGGTGTCGGCCATCAGTTCGACGGTGGCGGCGGTCAGCTTCCTGGCATCTCGTCTGGTCAACCTCGCGCCGGAAGAATCCGCAAGCTGGTCGCCAGGATGCGGCTACGCGGCGGTGGGATTACACAGCCACCGTCATGCTGCGGGCCTTCACGCCGGCATACTTGCAGGACCGGCTTCAGGAGGTCAAGGTCGGCACGCCGCTGCTGGTGGTGGGGTTCCCGCTTGGCTTCCACGACACGCTGCACCATCTGCCGGTGGTGCGGCAGGCCGTCATCGCTTCGTCGTTCGGCCTGCGCTTCCAGGGCCAGGGTTACGTCCTGACCGATGCACGAACCCATCGCGGCACGAGCGGCGCGCCGGTGGTAATGCACGACGACGCCGGGGATGCGCAGTTGCCCTGGAAGCTGCTGGGCGGGCACGTTGACGCAGACTTGCACCATCTGGGAGGGTCATCCTCAGGACGCCGCCACGAGTAAGCGCCGCTTTCGGTCTTATTTCGTCGCACCAGACAAGACCGATTTAGCGCCAACGGAGCATGCCATGAAGCGCAAAGCCAAGGTTCGCCGAAGCCGGGATTTGCCGCCCCCGGGCACGAGCGAAACGCCCGTGGAACTCTCCAGCGCGCCTGCGAAACCGGGGCGGATCAGCATCGAAAGTGTCGACGAGCATAAGACCGGCTCGATCGAGTCCGTGCCTCAGACCGGCCCGGATAACGGCGTTGCCGGCTTCATCGAACCCGGCGCGTCTGATGCGGATGGCGCCCGGTCGCCGAGTTTTCAGCCGGAGCATTGACGGCTTCGTCTTCCGGTTTGCCATTCAATCGACGGTCACGAAGTCGATGAATCCGCGCTCCACGTCCGTTGACACGAGCTTGACGCGGATCTGCTGGCCCACCTCGAGCGCAGGCGGGCCGGATTCGAGCCGACCCTCGGCTGGCGGCGCGAAGATGCGTACCCAAAGGCCGGATTCCGAACTGCCGGTCACGATGGCATCGTATTGCTGGCCGACATGGGATTCGAGCAGCAGCGCGGCTTCGGACTTGCGCATCCGCCGCTCGACCTTCTGGGCGGCATCTTCCTGCGCGGTGCAGTGTTCGGCGAGTGCCTCCAACTCGGCCACGCTGTAGGGCGGCTGGCGCCCGGCGAGGACGGCCTTGACCATGCGCAGCGTGATCAGGTCGGGAAAGCGCCGGTTGGGCGCAGTGGAGTGGGTATAGTCGCGCACCGCCAGGCCAAAGTGGCCGATCGGCGGCCCCCCCGGACGCTCCACCACGTATTCGCCCGATCCCATCAGCTTGACGATCACCAGCGAGAGATCGGGGAACCTCAACGGGTCGGCCCGGTGACGTTTGGCCAGGAAGGCCGCGAGCGCGAGCGAGTCGGGCGTCTTCGGCAAGCTCTCGCCGTACTTGCGGGCCACCTCGACGATGCGCAGCCAGCGCTCGGGTGAGCGCACCACGCGGCGCAGCGAGGCGACACCGGCGGCGGCCACAAAGCGCGCGCTGCACTCGTTGGTCGCGATCATGAATTCTTCGATCAGCTGCCGGGCACGGTTCTGGACCTGCTGCCGTATCTCGACCACGCGTTCGCCGTCGAACACTGCGCGCGGCTGAAAGGTTTCGAGCTCGAGCGAGCCTTGGGCATGCCGCCGCACGCGCAGTCGCTGGGCCACATCGTCCTGGGTCTGCAACCTTCGGTCGAGCCCGTTGACCGCGCGCGCCGCTTCGGGCAACGCGCCGTCGCCGTCGATCCATGCTGACAACGCGTCGTAGGCCAGCTTCGCGTGGTTGCGTACCTTAGCCCGGTACAGGGTGGCCTGCGTGATCGAAGCGTCGGGCGCGACGACCATCTCGGTCACGATCGCGAGCCGGTCCTGGTCGGCATTGAGCGAGGTCAGATCGGTCGACAGGCGCTCGGGCAGCATCGCAAACACCCGCGCCGAAGTGTAGACCGAGGTGGTGTTGGTCCAGGCGTGGGTGTCGATGGCCGAACCTTTGGTGACCAGGGCATCGACATCCGCCACGGCCACGAAGATCTTCACTGCGCCGGCCGCCAGCGGCTCGCAGGCGGTGAGTTGATCGAGATCGAGCGAGTCGTCGTTGTCGATCGAACACCAGGGCAGCGCGGTGAGATCGCGGATGCGCGGATCCTCGTCGCGGCCGGGGCCGATGATCGTGGCGAGCTGGGTCAGGGCGGCGGCCGGGAACTCCGGCTCCAATCCACGCTCGGCCATCACTTCGCCAGCGATACGGATGAGGTCGCTGCGATTTGCACGACGTTCCTGGGACATACGAGACTCCATTTCCTGCAGTCAATGCCAGCAGAAGCGGCGGATACCCTACCAAGTGGGGTACACAAAGACCAAGTGCTCTGCCAAAAGAATGACGCGCTGTGCGTGCACCAGGTCCGGCTCCAGAGGATGGTGTTCAGCCGAGTCGGCATGCACGTTCGGATCGAAGCGGCGCATCTCGCTCAGGATCAGTTCGCGATATCCGACGCCGGCTTGGCGCGCTCCTTCGCCAAGGGCGTCGCAAAGCGCACCGCACAGGCTGTTTCGTCGCGGATGGGCGAGGATCAAGAGGCAACGCAGGATCGGACACGGGTGCGGACGGGTCAGGCCCGCCGGCGACCCAGCCTGCCATTTGACCGAGGCAAGCTCCCCACCGAAGACCAATGCTTCGTACCGCCAGACATCACCATATCGGGTCGTCGCAATCCGGGTACGGTGCACTAGGCGCAGGATCGTCGGGCTGGCCGCACAACGGGTTGACCATGCAGTGGCTGCCGTCCCAGTCAGCACGCATCGCAAGAGCGCGCGCGATCAGCGCAGGCCGAAGTAGCCGAGGACGAACAGGATGATGACGACGGCACCGACGAGCCAGATGATTCGGTTCACGGTTCTGCTCCTTTGCTTGCGTCAAGTGGTTTGAACCAAGGCCGACCTGCACAACTGATGTTGGCCTCGCGCTTACCAATGTAATCCCGCGTGGGCCGATCCACTGTGCGCTGGCGAACACTGTAACGCAACTGGCATGTGGCAGCCACATGGACAGTTCGACTTCGGGTCGAAGAGATGGTGACGACCTCATTGCCAGTGGCGAGCACCCAATGAGGTCGTTACCGCAAGGCACCTCGCGTTGCACCGGGGCCCCGAGCCACTGCATCGGGCTGTCAGTACCTGAAAGCCAGGAGTTATTGGCATTGGGCCTGCACCTTATCGAGCGTCGCCTCCTCGAAGTTGCCTTGGGTTAGCGGTCGCCGCGGCGGATCACCGCGCGCCGGGCTGCACCCATGCCGGAATTGGCGAACCCCAAACGGTGATGCGGTGCATTTACCGGGTTGGTCATGGTCGTCGATATGCGCATGGTGCCAGCCGGTGCCGTAGTTTCAAGAGGCGATCGAGCGTTCCTGCAATATTGGCTACGCACGCTACGTCGGCTTTTCGACGTCGAA
>CAWGLO010000026.1:0-35534 GCA_963823455.1 uncultured beta proteobacterium | reverse complement strand
TACCGGCTTCAGCCATTTCAAGGATCCCTTCATGCAGACGTTGGCGACCAGCCGTCGTGACTGATGTGGTCGAACAGCTTCTCCCTCCAGCACCCACTGCGCCTTGTCGTGCCCGACAGCACCGTGTGGCACTGGCAGTGGCGTCGGCCGTCGCGCGCTCGGCCGGATCCGTAGAGTTCGGTCCGCCAGCGTTCGGCCACGGGCGCGAGCCGAGCAGTCAGCGCTTGTCGCCGTCGTGCAGGGTGCCAGGGACGCATCTTGCATTGCTTTCGGAGTACACCTCCTCAGCGGGCGGCCGGTAGCCGCGCCGTTCGAGTGTTCATGGCCTGGCGCTCTCTCCGGGTCGACCAATCTTCCATCTACCCCAGTGTTCTTGCCTTGGTTCTCGGTCACTCGCTTGACGGCGACCGCTTTCCGGCGAACAGCGGGTCAGGAATCGTTCAGGCTTTCACCCTGCGCCAGTCCCCGGCCTGGGTCCTTCACAATACGCGCCTGCAGCCGCCTCACAGTCCCGTGCAGCCTGGCCCATCGGCTGGTGCCAGTCCGGTGGGGCTGCGGAGGCAGCGCCTCTGATGGCGCACTCACTTGCTCCTCCTTTCGGTTACCGTCGGGAAGGCGTGACCCCGGGCTCTCGCCCCGGGATGACGGTTCGCAGGTCTCTTGAAAGAGACCACGCGGAAGTCAGCGCTCTTCGAGCGGGTGATGTTGCAACCCATCCGTCCCATTACAGGACGGCGTTCGCTTGCTCCGCTCCTTCACCATGGCTTCCTTGCGGTCGGCTTGCCCTCGCGGGCGGCTACGGGCTTCCCTGTTCCTCTCCAGTGACACGATGGGTTAGCCTTGCCTATGCGCCGGTGACATGTCAGCGTTCCCAACGCTTAGGAGACCCCCTACCTTTTGGTTCAGGCCTGACAGCAGCTTGGGCCTGTAAAATACGACGCGTTATCCGGCAATTCACTGAGTTGGTCGTTCCCGGTAGCAGGCACGCGAAGGCCATGACGTAGGCCTCGCCCAATTCGGCGAGCATGCGCTTGTTGCCGACGAACGGCGGATTCCCGATGATCGCGTCGCATGGCGGCCACTGCGCCTCGCTGCCATCGGAGTCCATCACCGCATCGCGGCACTCGATGTGATCCAGGGGCCGCAGGATCGGTTTGCGCTCGATCTCGTAGCCGTGGGCGAGCAGCCATTGCAGTTCGCCGATCCACACCGTCAGGCGCGCCAGTTCCGCCGCGTAGCGGTTGAGTTCGATGCCCATGACGTTGGCCGGCGACGTTTGCAGCAGCAGCGGGCGTTGCAGGCCCAGCGCCTCGACTTCCAGGTTGGCCCGGTGCTCGATGTCCTTCAGCGCCTTGAGGGCGAGGTAGAGGAAGTTGCCCGAACCGCAGGCCGGGTCCAGCACGCGGAAGTCCTTGAGCCGCTCCAGCCATTGCGCGAAACGGTCGTGCGCCGCCTTGTGCGCCTTGTCGCCGTGCTTCTTCGATTTGGCGAGTTGCGCCTCGACCCCGGCCTTGGCTGCATTCCATTCCTCGGTGAGCGGGGCGACGACCGTGGGTTCGACCAGGCGCATGATCGTCGCAGGATCGGTGTAGTGGGCGCCGAGTTGGGATCGTTTCGACGGATCGAGGCCGCGCTCGAACAGGGTGCCGAAGATACTGGGATCGATGGCGCTCCAGTCGAGTTGCGACACCTGGAGCAGCACCGCCGCCATGTCCTCCCGATCCAGCGGCAGCGCCTCGGCCTCGGCAAACAGGCCGCCGTTGAACCACTGGATGTCCTCCAGGGCGAAATCGCCGCCGCTCTGCATGGCGCGGAACAGTTCCGACAGCCGCGCCGTGAGCTTGGCCGGATCGCCCTGACTCTTGCCCACCAGACGCTCGAACAGTTGCACCGGCAGCAGCCCGGCATCCTCGGCGAACAAACAGAACAGGCAGCGGTCGAGGAAGCGCGCCACCGATTCGGCGTCGTGCCCACGGTCGCGCAGGCGCTGTGCGATTTCGGCGAAGCGCTTCGCGGCCTCGGCGGTGATGTCGTGGCGCGTGGTGCCGGGGTGGAACTGCTGCGGCTCATCGAACACCCAGCGCAGTTTGCGCAGGTTTTCCGGCTCGCCGATGTCCTCCAGGTGGATGGTGTGGACCTGTGACGGGGCGCCGGTGAAGTGGGTGTGGATTTCGATGCGCTCGCGGTCGCAGACCACCAGCAGCGGCGGATTGTCCAGGGCCAGGGCGTAGGTCATCAACTGCTTGAGGGCCTTGCCCAAATCGCCGCCCGGCGCCTTGTTCTCCCAGGCAAAGCAGCCGCGCTTCCACGCGTCGGCCCAGCCGTGGCCGGCACCCGTCCGGGTGGCTCCGCGCTCGAAGCAGTAGTTGTCGGGGTCGCTGGGTTTGGCGACGCACAGCAACTCGCACAAATCGAGGAAGAACGCCTGTGCGCCGGCCCGCTCCGACAGCGTATTGCCGTGCCACTTGGCGATAAATTGCTGGGGGGTCATGACGGAAGGGTGAGAGGGATGGGGAGGATTGTAGCGGATGGACCGCCGCGCCCTCAGGGCCACGTCTGCGAAAGTGCAGCGGCAGGGGAGATTGGTCCGGAAGCCCCTTCCTGCTTGCGCGCCTTCGGGCCGCCGATCGTATTGGCCGCCGCCGCCACCTTCTGCATCGCCTCGAGCCGAACCAGCGGCTTTTCGTGATCGAGCGCAATATCCGCCACCTTGCGGTTGCCGGTTCTGGCCCGCGCCGGCTAGTCGCTCAGGCGTTGATGCGCTCCAGGTGTTCGCGCAGCTTGTCGGGATCGTCGAGGCGCAGCATGCGCCCGACCTTGGCGCGAAGCTCGACGACGTCGCTGCGCAGCACTTCCTGCTTGACCTCGTAGATCTGCACCGGATGCATGGAGAACTGCTTCAGCCCCATGCCCAGCAGCAGGCGCGTCATGGTGGGATCGCCCGCCATCTCGCCGCACACCGACACCGGCACCCCGGCGCGAGCGCCGGCCTCGATTGTCTGGGCGATGAGCCGCAGCACCGCAGGATGCAGCGGATCGTAGAGATGGGCCACCGCCTCGTCGGTGCGATCGATGGCCAGCGTGTATTGGATCAGGTCGTTGGTGCCGATCGAAAGGAAGTCCAGGCGCTTGAGAAAGGCGCCGAGCGACAACGCGGCGGCCGGAATCTCGATCATGCCGCCGACTTCCATCGTCTCGTCGAAGGGCACGTTCTGGGCGCGCAACTGCGCCTTGGCCTGCTCGATCATCACCAGCGTCTGCTCGATCTCGAGCGCGTGGGCGAGCATCGGCACCAGGATTCGGATACTTGCCGTAGTGCGAGGCGCGGAGGATAGCGCGCAACTGGGTCAGGAACATCTGCGGTTCGGCCAGGCAGTAGCGGATGGCGCGCAGGCCGAGCGCCGGGTTCGGCGCGTTGCGCTCGATACCGCGCAGTCCCTTGTCGGCGCCGACGTCGAGCGTGCGGATGGTCACCGGCTTGCCGGCCATGGCCTTGGCGACCGACCGGTAGGCCTCGTACTGCTCGTCCTCGTCGGGCAGTTCGTCGCGGTTCATGAACAGGAACTCGGTGCGGAACAGGCCGATGCCGTCGGCGCCGACCTCCTTGACCTGCTCGATGTCCTGCGGCAGTTCGATGTTGGCGTACAGCGCGATATCCTCGCCGTCGAGGGTCGCCGCGCGCGCGGTCTTCAGGCGCTTGAGCTTGGAGCGCTCGAGTTCCAGCTCGCTCTTGCGGAGCCGGTACTCCTCCAGCACGCGTGCGTCGGGATCGACGATCAGCACGCCGCGCGTGCCGTCGATGATCAGCAGATCGTCCTCGCGCACCAGCGGCCGCGCGTGGTGCAGGCCGACCACGGCCGGGATGGCCAGGCTGCGTGCGACGATGGCGGTGTGCGAGGTGGCGCCGCCGAGATCGGTGACGAAGCCGCCGATCTTCAGCTGCTTGAACTGGATGGTGTCGGCGGGCGACAGGTCGTGGGCGACGACGATGACATGTCTTCGTCCTTGCCGCGCTTGGCCACCTTGCGCGCCTTGCCCATCAGGGCCTTGAGCACGCGCTCGACCACCTGCACGACGTCGTGCTTGCGCTCGCGCAGGTAGCTGTCCTCGATCTCGTCGAACTGCTCGACCAGCAGCTCCATCTGCTGCACCAGCGCCCACTCGGCGTTGCAGCGGCGATCGCGGATCAGGTCCTTGGGCAGCTCGCGCGAGCAGCGGGTCGTCGAGGAACATGGCGTGGATGTCGACGAAGGCCGCCACCTCGGACGGCGAGCCCGGCCCCGAGGCTTCGCCGTGAGCGCTCGAGCTCCGTGCGACACGGTGGCGACGGCGCCGTCGAAACGCTCGATCTCCTGCCGGCATGGCGTTCGCCGCGGACCTGGTAGTGCGCCACTTCCAGCGTGCGCGTGCGAGACGAGGTGCGCACGGCCGATGGCGATGCCGGAGGAAACCGCGAGACCGTGCAGGGTGAAGGTCATTCAGTTTTCCGCGGCGCGGACGCCGCCCGGGCCGCCCTGCCGTCGTTGGCCGGCACGATGCCGGAAATCCTGCCGCGCAGCATCATTCTTCTTCCCCGAACTTGTCTGCGATCAGCGCGAGGATCGTCCGCAGGGCCGCGTCCTCGTCCGCGCCCTCGCTATCGACAGTGACCGTCGCGCCCTTGCCGGCGGCCAGCATCATCACGCCCATGATGCTCTTGGCATTGATGCGGCGGCCGCTGCGCTCCATCCAGACTTCGCACGGAATAGCTGCCGGCCAGCTGGGTCAGCTTGGCCGAGGCGCGGGCATGCAGGCCGAGCTTGTTCACGATTTCCGACTTCCGCTCTTGGCATTGCTGCTCCGATATTCCGATAAGCACGCCGTCGCGGCCGCCGGCGACGGCTTGGTGATCAGGGTCTCCATGTCCTTGTCGCGATAGGTGAGCGCGCGCAGCAGCATGGGCAGATTGACGCCGGCGATCGCCCTCGATGCGGCCGGGCTTGAGCAGCTTGCATGGCAATGTTGGCTCGGCGTGGCACCAAAGACGTCGGTCAGCATCAGCACGCCTTCGCCGGTGTCCACCAGCTCGAGCAGCGTCGCGCCAGCGGCAGGACGTCGAGCGGATCGTCCTGCGCCGAAACGCCGAGCTGAGCGATCTGCGGCGGTCGCTTGTTCAGCACGTGGCAGGCGCACTGGATCAGCGACTCGCCGTAGCTGCCGTGGGTGATGAGAAAGAGTCCGATCATCTGATGGCGCTCCTGCTGGGATTCTACCAGCCGGGCGCGCGCCACGCGGGGCGGACTACTGTGCGAGGTAGTGGGCACAACCGACGGCGACGGCGACCATGGAAGCGAGGAAGCCGGCGCACGCAATGCGCAGGTGCAGGGCGCGCATGGCCTCGAATTCCGGCTGGCTTTCCCGGGACCGTTCCAGAGCGCGCACCAGAGCCGCCTCCGCCTTCAGCGATGTCGGGGAGATGGGCCGCTTGCGGCCGCGGTCGTTGGCCGCGGGATCGCTCATTCGATCACCTCGACGGCCGGCGCGTCCTCGGCGAAGGTCAGGCGTTGGCGCATGGCGCGAGTGGCGGCGATGCTGCCGGAGGCATCGACGCGCAAGACGTGGTCATTTCCAGCCTGCGCGCCATGCTCCCGCCAGGCGTCGGCTCCCGCGATGAACAGCGGCTTGCTGGCGACATCCGACAGCGCGCCGGCGGCGGCCCGGTCGCGGCCGGGCGTGACAAGGATCGTCACTGCCTGCGTGCCTTGCGCCGGCCAGCCGGTGCGCGGGTCGAGGATGTGGCAATAGCGCTTGCCGTCGACTTCGAAATAGCGCTGGTAGTCACCCGAGGTCCCGATCGCCTCGCCGTCCCGCAGCTCCAGCATGGCGATCGGCATCGGTGCGCGCGGGTGCTGGATACCCACCCGCCATGGGCTGCCGCCCTTGTCCCCCAACGCCATGACATTGCCGCCGATGTTGATCAACGCATTGCGGATGCCCTGCGCACGCAGGATGGCGGCGGCACGGTCCAGGGCATAGCCCTTGGCATAGCCGCCGAGATCGAGCCGCACGGCGGCATTGCGGCTGGAGACGCGCGCGCCCTCCAGGGCGAGGTCGGTCATGACCGGCCGCTCGCGCGCCAGCCGGTCGATTTCCCCTGCGGGCGGAAGCAGCGGCTTGAATTCGTCGCTCTGAAAGCCCCACAGTCCGATCAGCTTGCCGATGGCGGGATCGAAGAGCCGGTCCGAGACCGCCGCGATGCGCGCCGCGTCGGCCACGATCGCGGCCAGCTCGGCGCTCACCTCCACGTTGCGCTCGCCGCGCGCGATGGCGTCGTTCAGCCGCGTCAGCTCGCTCGGCTGCCAGGCATGCAGCATGCGGTGCAGACGGTCGAATTCGCGCAGCACGTCGGCGGCGGCGGCGCGTGCCTTGTCGGTCGGCGCGCCCTGGATCAGCACCTCGACGCGGGTGCCGAAGACGTAGGATTCCTGCTGATGGACCTGCTCGCGGCCGCAGCCGGTCGTCAGCAGCACAAGCAAGAGGAAAGCGCTCAGCGCAGGGCGCGCGCCGGCGATCAGGGTTCTTCGCATTCCCTAAGCCGGCCGAGCCGGAACCAGACGAGTTGCCCCCTCGTTGCGGCCGGAACACCTGCCCTCTGAGAACAAGGGGAGATTCCCACTGCATATCCACCACGAAGGAAAAGGGGGGCAGGCCCCCTTGTAAATCCCCCGCAGCCGGTCCAGGCAAATCTTCGCCGGAATCGTCACGATTGCATCCGTAAGAGCTCTGCAGGCTGGCCGGCGCTCAGGAACAGGCCTTTTCCAGCGCGTCGATGAACATGCCCGCAACATCGAAGCCGGTCTGCGCCGCGATCTCGACGAAGCAGGTCGGGCTGGTGACGTTTATTTCGGTGAGGCAGTCGCCGATCACATCCAGTCCCACCAGCAGCAGGCCGCGCGCGGCGAGCACCGGCGCCAGCGCCGCCGCGATCTCCCGGTCGCCCTGCGACAGCGGGCGCGCCACGCCGGTGCCGCCGGCGGCAAGGTTGCCGCGAGTCTCGCCCGGCTTCGGGATGCGGGCCAGGCAATAGGGCACCGCTTCCCCGCCGATGATCAGGATGCGCTTGTCGCCGTTCGCGATCTCCGGCAGATAGCGCTGCGCCATGACGGTGCGCATGCCGTCGTGGGTGAGCGTCTCGATGATGACGTTGCGATTGGGATCGCCGCGGCGCACGCGAAACACCTGGCTGCCGCCCATGCCGTCCAGCGGCTTGAGCACTGCGTCCTCCATCTCGTCGATGAACGCGTGCAGCCGCTCGGCTTCGCGCGCCACCAGCGTCGGCGCAGTGAATTGCGCAAATTCGGTGATGGCGATCTTCTCCGAATGGTCGCGGATGGCGCGCGGATCGTTGAACACGCGTGCTCCGGCTCGCACCGCCGCTTCCAGCAGCCAGGTCGCTGTCACATACTCGAAATCGAAGGGCGGATCCTGGCGCATCAGGACAGCGTCGAATTCCTGCAGCGCCGCCGGCGCACTGCCGCGGGCGGTATACCAGTGATGGTCGTCGTCGCCGACGGCGAGCCGCGCGGCATCGGCGAAGACGACGCCGTCGCGCCAGCACAAGGCCTCGCGCCGGATGGCATGGATCTCGTGGCCGCGGCGCTGCGCCGCGCGCATCATGGCGACGCTGGAGTCCTTGTAGGCCTTGAGCCGGTCGAGCGGATCGACGATGAAGGCGAACTTCATGCGTCGGGCGCGCTGCGCTCCAGTTCGAGCGAGGCAGCGAGCAGCGCCAGGCGGGCGACGACGCCGTAGGCGTAGAAGCGGTTGGGCGGCGCGTCGGGATTGGCGCCGGGATTGGGCAGCATGCACGCGGTCTCGAAGGCCAGCGGCTCGAAGTGCATGCCGGGCGCGTTGAGGTTCTCGTCGATGCCGCGCTTGGTGTTCACGCGGTAGAAGCCGCCGACGACGTAGCGGTCGATCATGTACACCACCGGCTCGGCGATGCCGGCGTCGACGGTCTCGACGGTCTGCACGCCTTCCTGGATCATCACCTCGGTGACCTCCAGGCCTTCCTTGACCACCGCCATCTTGTTGCGCTGCTTGCGGTTGAGTTCCTTCACTTCGGCGGCGTCCTTGCACCGTCATGATGCCCATGCCATAGGTGCCGGCGTCGGCCTTGACGATGACGAAGGGTTCTCGCTGACGCCGTACTCGCGGTACTTGGCGCGGATGCGGGTCAGCACGTCATCGACGTTCGCCGCCAGGCACTCCTCGCCGCGTGCGCTCGTGGAAGTTGATCTTGCCGCAGACCTCGAACTCCGGATTGATCGAGCCAGGGGTCGATGCCGAGCTCCTCCGCAAAGGTCTTCGCCACCTCGTCGTAGGCGGCGAAGTGGCGCGACTTGCGCCGCGCACCCAGCCGGCATGCAGCGGCGGGATCACGAACTGCTCGTGCAGATCCCTGAGGATCTCCGGCACGCCGGCCGACAGGTCGTTGTTGAGCAGCATCGAGCAGGGATCGAAGTCCTCCAGGCCCAGACGCCGGCCGCTCGGGCCGCAGCGCAGCGGTTCCAGCGTCAGCGTCTGGCCGTCGGGCAGCTCGATCGTCGTCGGCGCCGTGATCTCCGGCAGCAGCGAGCCGATGCGCACGTTGAGGCCGGTGTGGCGCAGGATGGTCGCCAGATGCGCCACGTTCATCAGGTAGAACTGGTTGCGCGTGTGGTTCTCGGGAATCAGCAGCAGGTTCTTGGCTTCCGGGCAGATCTTCTCGATCGCCGTCTGCGCCGCCTGCACGCACAGCGGCAGGAAGGCCGGATTGAGGTTGTTGAAGCCGCCCGGGAACAGGTTGGTGTCCACCGGCGCCAGCTTGAAGCCGGCGTTGCGCAGATCCACCGAGGCGTAGAACGGCGGCGTGTGCTCCTGCCACTGGCCGCGCAGCCAGTGCTCGATGAGCGGTTTCGGCGTCGAGGAAGCGCCGCTCCAGCTCGAGCAGCGGGCCGGTGAGGGCGGTGGTGAGATGCGGGACCATGGGCTTGCAGGCGTTGGGCGGCCGGTGCGGCGGCCGCAGGATCGAAAACTATCTTACACCAAGCCGCTGCCGGCGAATTGCGCGGCAGGAATCGCGAGAAGTCCTCGGGCAGCAGGGGCGTTCTCCAGGCTGCGCTGGGAGAACAGGAAGCGGCCGTCGCAGACGAAGCCGAGGTCCGTCCAGTCGACCTCGTTGAGCGCGGTCAGCCGTCGCATGCACGACTCTGCCGCGGATCGCGTGCGGAAACAGCGCCAGCACCGAGCCGTCGTAGTTCATGCAGGCGATGACGAAGAACGGCTGCGGTTGCGCGTCTTGTGGTTCACGTAGATGCGCGGCGCTCGGAAACGTGATGGCGGCGGCCCCACTTCCACCAGTTGGACTCGTCGAAGCGCGTCACGCGGCGCGCCAGCAGGCGTTCCTTGAACTGCTCCAGATAGGGGAGCGGCGCGTCGAAGATCATGCGCCGCAGCTCGCCGGTCTGCGCCGTCTTCGAGCAGACGAAATCGGCGTTGCCGAGTTCCTCGTTGGTGAAGATCTCGTCGGCGCCGCGAGACCGCGCCGACCTTGACCGAAGAACACGCTCGGCGAAGCGGCACGCTGTAGATGCCGCGCGTGAACAGGAGCTGGCCGGCGCACTCCAGGAACTCGCGCGCCTCCCAGGCGGCCTGCGTCCAGCGCGTGCGCAAGACTCGTGCGCCGGCCATCCGAAGCGCGTGCGGCGGCGCAAGTCGCCCTTCTCGAAGCGCCAGATGGCGCAGTTGGGCACCACGTCGTCGAAGACGCGCGCGTCGCCGAGTTCCTCGAAGTCGGTGATCGTGCCCTGGTCGAACAGCCAGGTATTGAGCCGCGCCGCGCCGGTCGCCTTGAGGAAATCGCGCGGCGTGATGAAGATCAGCTCGCCGCCGGGCGTCGAGGTGGCGCAGGCACTTCTCGATGAAGAACAGATAAAGGTTGGCGTGGCCGTCGAGCAGTTGCGTCGAGAAGTGGCGCCGCGGTTCCGGCGGCGATGTCCCGAGCCGTACGTAGGGCGGGTTGCCGATGATGGTGTCGAACCGCTCGACTCCGGATAGGCGAAGAAATCCAGAGTCAGCGCGCCGGGCGGCGCATGGCGCGCGTCGATCTCGATGGCGACGCACTCGGGAATGCGCAGCGAGAAGGCGCCGTCGCCGCAGGCCGGTTCCAGCACGCGGCCGCCGTTTCGGCGTCAGCTCGAGCATCGCGTCGACGATTTCGGGCGGGGTGAACACCTGTCCCAGAACGGCGACGTCGCGGACTGCGGGCAGACTCATGGAGGTATCGGCTAGAATGACTGGTTTTGCGCGCGCCACGTAGCGCGCCGCGGGGGGAGCGATTGTGCTGTCGGCGCAGAATCTCACCATCCAGTTCGGGGCCAAGCCCCTGTTCGAAAACGTCTCCGTCAAGTTCGGCGACGGCAACCGCTACGGCCTGATCGGCGCCAACGGCTGCGGCAAGTCCACGTTCATGAAGATCCTCGGCCGGCGATCTGGAGCCGTCCGCCGGCAACGTCTCGCGTCGATCCCAACGAGCGCATGGCCAACCTGCGCCAGGACCAGTTCGCCTACGAGGACGAGCGCGTGCTCGACGTGGTGATGATGGGCCACGAGCGAGATGTGGCGACGGCGAGAGGAGAAGGACGCCATCTACGCCAATCCGGAGGCCACCGAAGACGACTACATGCACGCCGCCGAACTGGAGTCGAAGTTCGCCGAGATGGGCGGCTACGACGCCGAGGCGCGCGCCGGCGAGTTGCTGCTGGGCGCTGGGCATCCCGGCGACACAGCACGACGGCCCGATGAGCGCGAGTGGCGCCGGGCTGGAAGCTGCGCGTGCTGCTGGCGCAGGTGCTGTTCGCCGATCCGGACATCCTGCTGCTCGACGAGCCGACCAACAACCTGGACATCAACACCATCCGCTGGCTCGAGGAGCGTGCTGAACGAGCGCAACTCGACCATGATCATCATCTCCCACGACCGCCACTTCCTGAACGCGGTCTGCACCCACATGGCCGACCTGGACTACGGCACGCTGCGCGTCTATCCCGGCAGCTACGACGACTACATGGAAGCCTCGACGCTGGCGCGCGAGCGCCTGCTCGCCGCCAACGCCAAGGCCAAGGAACGCATCGCCGAGCTGCAGGAGTTCGTGCGCCGCTTCTCGCGCCAACAAGTCCAAGGCGCGCCAGGCCACCAGCCGCATGAAGCAGATCGAGAAGATCAAGGTCGAGGACGTCAAGCCGTCCAGCCGCCAGTATCCGTGGATCCGCTTCGACTTCGACGACAAGGACAAGCTGCACCGGCATGGCGCTGGAGGTCGAGAATCTGCAGCTTCGGCTACGACCCGGCTCGCCGCTGATCCGCGGCTTCTCCGCCGCCATCGATGCCGGCGACCGGGTCGCGATCATCGGCGAGAACGGCGTCGGCAAGACCACCCTGCTGCGCCTGCTGGTCGGCGAGCTCAAGCCGCAGCATGGCCGCCGTCAAATGGGCGGAGAAGGCCAGGCCGGGCTATTTCGCGCAGGACCACTGCGCCGACTTCGCCTCCGACGAATCTCACCGACTGGATCGGCGACTGGGTGCGACTGGGCGGCTACGACGGCGCCGACGTCGAAACTCTGATCCGCGGCACCCTCGGCCGGCTGCTGTTCTCCGGCGACGAGGTGAAGAAGCCGGTGAAGGTCATCTCCGGCGGCGAGCAGGGGCGCATGCTGTTCGGCAAGCTGATGCTGCTGCGCCCAACGTGCTGCTGATGGACGAGCCGACCAACCACCTCGACATGGAATCCATCGAGTCGCTCAACACCGCGCTGGAGAAGCTACACCGGCACCCTGATCTTCGTCTCCCACGACCGCGAGTTCGTCTCCTCGCTCGCCACGCGCATCGTCGAGATCAAGGCCGGCGGCATCGTCAGACTACCGCGGCAACTACGACGACTATCTGCACAGCCAGGGCATCGAATAGGCGCAATGGCGGCTGCTGCGGCATTGCCGGGAACGACGCCGGTCCGGCGCATCGCCACCCGGCTGCTGCGGCTGGTGGGCTGGAGCCTGGTGTTCCGCCCGGCGCCGGTGCCGAAGGCAGTGGTTGTCTTCTACCCGCACACCTCCAACTGGGATTTCGTCATCGGCATCCTGGCCCGCGCCGCGCTGGACTTCCCGGTGCGCTGGGCGGGCAAGGACACGCTGTTCCGCTGGCCCTTCGGCGCGTTGCTGCGGAGGCTCGGCGGCATTCCGGTGAATCGCCGGCAGACCACCGGCTTGGTGCGACGATTGTGCGAGGAGTTCGAGCGCGAGGATTCGCTCTATCTCGCCATCGCACCCGAGGGAACCCGTTCCCGCGCCGAATACTGGAAGTCCGGCTTCTACCATCTGGCGCGCGCGGCCGGCGTCCCGCTGGGGCTGGCTTTCATCGACTATGACCGGCGCGAGATCGGCATCGACACCTACATCGAATTGAGCGGCGACGTCGAAGTCAACCTCGCCGCCCTGCGCGGCTATTACGCGCCAAAGCGAGGCAAGCATCCGGAGCTGCAGGGGCCGATCCGCGTCAAGCCGGGTTCGGGCTGATCCGGGCGCGCACAGCGGGCGGCGTTACTGCTGCAGCAGCGCCCTGATCTGCGGCTCGGAGCGGGCGCCGACGACGAGTCGCTTCAGGATTCCCTTTTCCACCAGCGCCAGCGAAGGCGTCCCCATCACGCCGAAGCGCCGCGCCAGCGCCAGCGACTGGGCGACATTGACCTTCAGCACATTGCCGCGCTCCGCCGCCAGCTTGTCCATCACCGGTGTCATCGGGCGGCAGGCGCCGCACCCCGGGCTCCAGAAATAGACCAGCAGGCGCTCGTGGGCGCGTTGCTCGTCGTTCAGCATCGCGTCGAGTTCGGGCACGGCGCGGCCGCGCATGCGCCGGGCACGGATCAGGGGCACGATCTGCATCAGGAGAATGGCCAGCGCGAGGCCGGCGACCAGGTATTCCCATCCCATGTTCATCGCACTCCCGACAAATCAGTCACTCGAGAATCCAAGGCGTCACGTCCTATTTTGCAGTTGCCGCGTCGGCTGCGGCGTCGCCTTGCCGCGCCGCCTTTTCGGCTTTCCTGCGCTCCTTCTCCTCGATGCGGCGGTCCAGCTCGGCGCGCTGGCGCTGCGCATCCTCCGCCCGCTGTCGCGCCTGCTCCACCTTCTCGGCGCGGCGCTTGGCCTTTTCGGCGTCCTGCTGCTGGCGCGCCCGGGCTTCCTGCCCAGCGCGGGCCTGGCCTTCCTCGTGCCGCCGCGCGCGGTCGGCGTCGCGCGCGGCGGACTCCTGAGCCTGGGCTTCGCGCTCGGCGCGGAAACGCTGCGCATCCTGCTGCTTCTCGGCGGCGCGTCGCTCCCGCTCTGCCGCGTCGGCCGCACGCTGGCGGCGCGTCAGTTCGCGCTCGATGTCGTTGGCCTGCTGCTCCAGGCGCCGCGCCTCCTGCTTCGATTGCATGTGTTCTCGGCGCGCATCCTCCAGGCAGGAAGAGACCAGGAACTTCCGATGACAGGCGGCGTTGTGCTCCGCCAGCCGACGCTCGGCCGCTTGCAGCCGTTGTGCTGCTTCGGCGCGCACTGCGGCGGCACGCTCGACAAGCTGCCGCTCGTCCTCGGCCTGCAGGGCAACGGAGGGCTCCGCCCCGGCGGCGTCGGCCGCAAGCGCGCCGCGCCCGGCCAACCCGGTGACCAGCGTCAGTACGCCGAGAACGGCGCAGGTTCGTGCGAAGGCGATCATCGGATACGAAGGCGGGTTGCTGCGGCAGCCGCAGCAGCGGAGGCAACCCGCGCCTACAGCGGGAACGTCGCAAGCATAGCATCAGCCACCGGCGCCTGACCCCTTGCGCCGCGTACCGCCAGGAAGGGCGGTGCGAAGGGAAGATAGAATAGTCGCCTTTCGCCGTCGCTTCCCCGATCCGTGATCCAACTGCGCAATCTCACCCTCGCTCGCGGCGCGCGCCCGCTGATCGAAGGCGCCACCCTCCAGATCCACCCCGGACAGAAGGTGGGCGTGGTCGGCGCCAACGGCTGCGGCAAGACCAGCCTGTTCGCCATGCTGCGGGGAGAGTTGCACCCCGACACGGGCGATCTGGAACTGCCGCCGCGCTGGGTGATCGCCCACGTGGCGCAGGAGACGCCGGCCGTTGCCGCACCCGCCCTGGAGTACGTGCTCGACGGCGACGCCGAACTGCGCCAGGTCGAGGCCGAGATCGCCCAGGCGGAGGCGGCCCATGACGGCGAGCGCCTCGCCCACGGCCACGAGCTGCTGCGCAACATCGACGGCTACGGCGCCCGGGCCCGGGCATCGGCCCTGCTGCACGGCCTGGGTTTTTCCGACGGGCAGTTCCTGCAGCCGGTGGCGAGCTTCTCCGGCGGCTGGCGCGTGCGGCTGAACCTGGGGCGGGCGCTGATGTGCCGCTCCGACCTGCTGCTGCTCGACGAGCCCACCAATCACCTGGACCTCGATGCCGTCATCTGGCTCGAACAGTGGCTCAAGGATTACCGCGGCACGCTGCTGCTGATTTCCCACGACCGCGATTTCCTCGACAACGTCGCCGGCAGCATCGCCCACATCGAGGGCCGCCGCCTCAAGCTCTACACCGGCAACTACACGGCGTTCGAGCGCGCCCGCGCCCAGCATCTGGCGGCGCAGCAGGCGATGTTCGACCGTCAGCAGCGCGAGATCGCCCATCTGCACCGCTTCATCGACCGCTTCCGCGCCAAGGCCACCAAGGCGCGCCAGGCGCAGAGCCGCATCAAGGCGCTGGCACGGCTGGAGGAGGTTGCACCTGCCCATGTCGACTCGCCCTTCACCTTCCGCTTCTTCGAGCCGGCGGCGAGCCCCGATCCGCTGCTGATGCTGGAGGACGGCAGCGCGGGATACGCCGGCAATCCGGTGTTGGAACGGGTGACGCTGGTGCTGCGGCCGGGGGAGCGCGTCGGCCTGCTGGGGCGCAACGGCGCCGGCAAATCGACCCTGATCAAGACCCTGGCGGGGGAGTTGCCGCTGCTGGGCGGAACGCGGCTGGAAGGCAAGGGACTCGCCATCGGCTATTTCGCCCAGCACCAGTTGGAGCAATTGCGGCCGGACGAGAGCCCGCTCTGGCACCTGCTGCGACTCGAACCGCAGACCCGGGAGCAGGATCTGCGCGACTACCTCGGCGGCTTCGACTTCCGCGGCGACATGGCGACGGCGGCGGTGGCGCAGCTTCTCGGGCGGGGAGAAATCGCGGCTCGCCCTGGCGCTGCTGATCCGGCGCCGCCCCAACCTGCTGCTGCTGGACGAACCGACCAACCATCTCGATCTCGAGATGCGCCATGCGCTGACGCTGGCGCTGTCGGAATACGAGGGCGCGGTGGTGCTGGTGTCCCACGATCGCCATCTGCTGCGTTCCACGGTCGACCGCTTCCTGCTGGTGGCCGATGGCGCCGCGGCGCCCTTCGATGGCGACCTCGACGATTACCGGGCCTGGCTCGACGCGCAGCGCAGCGTTCAGGAAACCGCGGCGGCGCCGGCGCCGAATCGCAGGCAGCAGCGGCGCGAGGAAGCGGAGGAACGGGAGCGCCGTTCCACTCGGCGGCGACCGCTGCAACGGGAGATCGAACAACTGGAGCGCCAACTGGCGCAGTGGAGCGACGAGAAACGCGACCTGGAGACGCGGCTCGCCGATCCGGCGACCTATGGCTCGACCGACACGGCTGCCCTGCGCGATACCCTGCGGCGCCAATCCGACCTGATGCGCCAGATCGAAGCCGTGGAGGAACGCTGGCTGGCGCTCCACGCCGAACTGGAGGAGATGGATCGCCTGGCCTGAGCGTCAGCGCCGGTCCGTGCGGCGCGACGGCATGACGGCGCCGATCCGATTGCCGGAACTACGGTTGTGCCGGTGAACTGGTCTTCCGGGCCTCGGGCTCGCCGCTCTGATTGCCCAAGGTAAAGCTGAATTTTGCCCCTTGGCCGGGCGCGGCTTGCGCCCAAATCCGCCCGTGGTGTCGTTCGATGACGTTCTTCACGATCGCGAGGCCAACGCCGGTGCCGGGGTACGCCGCGGAGTCATGCAGGCGGATGAAGGGGTCGAACAAATGGGTCGTGACGCCCATATCGAATCCAGCTCCGTTATCGCTCACGAAGAAGATCGTCTCCCCCTCTGCGCTCTCCTCGACGCCAACCTCCACCACAGGGTCTTCGCGCTTCGCGGAGAACTTCAGTGCGTTGGACAGAAGATTCTCGAATACGCACTGGAGCAGGGCCGGATCGGCGTAGGCCGGCGGCAGCGGCGCGATGTGCACCTGCGCCTGCGGGCAAAGGCCGGCCATCTGGGCCACGGTCTTGCGTGCCAAGGCCTCCATGTCCACGCGGTGAATCTGCATCTCGGCCCGGCTCAGGCGCGAAAACGCCAGGATGTCGTCGATCAGGTCGCCCATGCGTACCGAATTGGCCTTGATGCGATCGAAGTACTCGCGCTGCTCGCCGTTGGCCGGATCGGCCAGTGACTCTTCGAGAATGCTGGCGAAGCCGTGAATCGCCCTCAGGGGCGCACGCAGATCGTGCGCGATGGAATAGGAGAACTTCTCCAGGTTCTCATTTGACGCGCGTGAGCTCACGGGTGCGCTGCGCAACACGCTCCTCCAGGGATTCATTGAGACGACGAATTTCCGTCTCGGCCTGCCGGTGCTCCTTGATCTCCTGTGTCAGCCGCCGATTCGCCTCTTCGAGAGCCTGCGTGCGCTCGATGACAAGCCGTTCCAGATTCAGGTTGAGCTCGCCCAGTTGTTCCTCTTTGCGCTTGCGCTCGGTGATGTCGCGCGCAGTGGTGAGGATGGCCACGGGCAGGCCCTGCTCGTCAAGCTGCGTTGTGGCGGTCGCCCAGACATCGATCAGGTGCCCATCCTTGGCGATGCGCTGAGTCTCCCAGGAGGGCACAGCTTCGCCGCGTGCCAGGCGAGCGTAGCGTTCTTGCTCCTGCGCGCGCAGGGCGGCGGGGACGAAGTGCGCAAGATCGAGCCCGCGCACCTCCGCTTCGCTGTAGCCGGTAATGTCGGTGGCCGCGCGATTCCAGGCGGTGATGCGTCCAGCCAGGTCGCGCACGATGACCGCGTCGTTGGAATCCAGAAGCACGGCATCCAGGCGCTGGGCCTTCGCCGCCGCGATCTTTACGGCGTCAATGTCGGTGAAGGTAGTGACCACCCCGTTCAACGCGCTGGTCGGCGCTGCGATAGGGCACGATGCGGCGCAGCCACCAGCGATTGCGATCGTCGCGGATCTCGCGCGGCGCCGGGGCGAGTGTCTCCAGTACGGATCGTGCGTCGTCGAGCAGGTCGGGGTCGCTCACGCGCAAGGCGATGTCGACCAGCGGCCGACCCACGTCGCCGGCAATCAGGCTGATCAGCGGCTGGATGGCCGGGGAGAACCAGCGGATGCGCAGTTCCCGGTCGAGGAACAGCACCGCGATTTCGCTGCTTCGCAGCAGGTTGTCCATGTCGCCGGTGGCCTGCTCCAGAGCCTCCACCTTGTCCTGCAACTGGCTGTTGACGGTCGTCAGCTCCTCGTTGAGCGACTGCAGTTCCTCCTTCGAGGTCTCCAACTCCTCGTTGGCCGACTGCATCTCCTCGTTCATCGACATCAGCTCTTCGGCCGAAGACTTGAGATCCTCGTTGGCGTCCTGCAGCTCGCCCACCCGGGTCTGCAGTTCCTCGCGCAGGAGGCTCACCTCCTCGTCGAGGTGGCTGTCTGCGGGCGCGAGCGTCGTCTCCTGAGCCCTGGCGGCTGACCTCCTGCCCGACGGCTCCTCGTCGAAGGCCAGCAGAATCAGCGGTTCGCCATCCGGCGGCCCGGGCAGCCGGATGGCGCTGACGCCGACCCGACGCTGGTTACCGGTCAGGCGAACCGTGGCGCGCACCGAGCGCGCCGGAGTGGAGGTCAGTTTGCGCACGAGCGCCCGCAGCTTCGCCCGCAGACCGATCGGCGCCATCAGAAACAGATCGTGCGTGGGCTTGCCCGTGGGCTGGCTGAGGAACAGGCTGGTGGGCCCGTGGAAGTGGACGATCTGCCCTTTCGGGCGCACGACCACCGAGGCCGGAGCGAAATGGGCAAGGAGTGCCTGCTCGGCGCGGTGAGCGATCTGCTCGTCTTCCGAGCGGACTGGATTCGGATGTCCGCCCAGCGGGCGCAGCCCGGAGAACGGCAACGAGGTCCCCGGCAGTCCGCTCGCGCTGGCGGGCCCACGGCCGATCCTGCGAAACACCCGCCACTTCTTCACCACGGTCTGGAACAGCGCCTCATCCGGTCCCACCGTCTCGGAAGTGCCGAGGATGAGGCAGCCGCCCGGGTTGAGGGCGAAGTGGAACATCTGGATCACGCGCTGTTGCACCGGCGGCTCCAGATAGATCAGCAAGTTGCGGCAGCTCACCAGGTCCATTTTGGAGAAGGGCGTGTCGCCGAGAATGTCGTGACGCGCGAACGTCACCGCCTCGCGCAACTCCGGCGCCACGCGCCAGGCACGGCTCCCGGTCCGGTGGAAGAAGCGCGCAAGGCGAACCGCGGAGACGTCGGCCTCGATGTTGTGGGGATAAAGGCCGGTTCGGGCCACATCCAGTCCCGACTCGTCGACATCCGTGGCGAAGATCTTGACCGGAGAGCGCTTGCCCGCGGCCGACAGCGCCTCCAGAAGCAGCATGCCCAGGCTGTAGGCTTCCTCCCCCGTGGCGCAACCGGGGACCCAGACGCGGATCGGCTCGCCGTCGGCCTTGCCTGAAACCAGGGCTGGGATGACGCTCTTCTCCAATTCCAGGAACAGGTCCGGGTCGCGGAAGAAGCGCGTGACGCTGATCGTGAGATCGCTCTCGAGGCGTTTAATCTCCTGCGGGTCGCTGCGCAGCAACGCCAGATAGTCGCTCATCGCCTTGAGATGCGCGAGCCCCATGCGCCGCCGGATACGCCGCTGCAGCATGCGCTTGCGGTAGCTGCGGAAATCCAGCAGGCCCTGCGCGCGCAGCAGCGCCAGGATCTCGTCCAGGCTGTCCGTGACCGCCGTCGCCGACTCGACCCCGGCGAAATGGCGCAGGTGATGCAGCAGTGCCTGGGGCATCTTCTCAACCGGACAGACCACATCGACCATCTCCGTGGCGATGGCATTCTTCGGCATCTCCGGGAACTGGGCCTCGCTGGGTTCCTGCGCCATGGTCAGCCCGCCTTGCGACTTGATCGCCCGCACACCCTGGCTGCCGTGCGCCCCGGTGCCCGACAGGATGACGCAGATGGCGTTGTCTTTCTGATCCGCTGCAAGCGCGCGCAGGAACAGGTCGAGCACGGCCTGGCTGCGCTCGACCGGCCCGTCGAGAAGGAACCGCCCGTCGGCGATGGAAAGGTACCGATTGGGAGGAATGACGTAGACGTGGTTGGGTTCGATCAGCGCCTCGGGGGTCGTTTCGCTGACCGGAATCGTGGTACACGCTGCCAGCAGCGGCACCATCAGGCTTTCGTGGGTCGGGTCGAGATGGGGAACGACGATGAACGCCGCACCGGAATCGGCCGGCATCGCTGCGAACAGCTTCTTCAACGCTTCCAGACCACCGGCTGAGGCGCCGATGCCGACTACGGGGCACAGATGCGTATTGTCCATGGCATATCCCGCCCCGAGCCGGTAAGCACCAAGGCTCAATGGGCCCATGTCATATTCAAACACGAAATCATGAC
This sequence comes from uncultured beta proteobacterium, assembly GCA_963823455.1. Lineage (GTDB taxonomy): Bacteria > Pseudomonadota > Gammaproteobacteria > Burkholderiales > Rhodocyclaceae > CAVPDA01. The sequence continues at coordinate 15,806 of CAWGLO010000026.1, read as the reverse complement.
AGACGGAAAGACTGACAAGGCGCGAACCAAGTCGGCAGCGGGACCAATGAGGACTGCACGCCTGCACGGGTGCGGCCGAGCGCAAGGATGGGTCGTGGTGGCCCGTGCCCCGCCGAACAGCAGCCACGGTTCGCGGCCCGGTGAGGCGAACCCACTGCACCGACCCCGTGACCGCTGAGGATTGCTCGGATGGGGGGAATCCAGATTTCGCCCTGACGGTCCACGACGGCACGTATCGAGTTGTGCACAGGCAACGGACAACGCGCCCGGGGCGGCACGGAGAAGACCGGCCGAGCAAAATGCCTGTGGACCGCCAAAGGCGACGCTTGGCAACCGCGAGACATTGAACGGCTACCTGTGGGGAGCGCGGGCGGCCGGAACACGGAGCGAGCCGAGCGGCGCCTCATTGGCGGTACCCAGCCGGAAGCCGCCATTCCGCCCACCGTGTTGCGGCTGGCCGGATCCCGCGCCCGAAGAAGCCACGCCGCAACGCTGCCGACCACTACCTCGCCGATGCGAGGCACACGGCCGGATTCTGCGTGGCCGCCGCGGTCGGCACGGCTATGAGCACTTGGACTGGGATTTCGGCATGCCCGCCAAGCGGCGGGCATGAAGCCAAAGAGAATGAACATGCATGTACGCGTGCGCCTTGGCGTGGAGGCCGAAGTCGCGCAATCTTGCCAGCAGGGATGTCGCATCCCGGTCGGCGGTGGATGCCGCCCCAATAGCATCGAGGCCCCTGATCAGATCATTGATGACCGCAAGACCAGCGGCGTGGTTCAGGCGACGCTCGCGTTCGGGAGCAAATCCCGTTCGTGCGATGACCAATTCCTCGAAGGCGAAATGGCCCTCGATATCGACCGCAAACCTCTCGCAGGTTGCCCGCGCCATTGCCCACTCACGGTGGTTGATCTGGGTTTCGATGCGTCCAAGCGCATCGTCAATCCAGTCGTCTTCGTGATCGACCCCTGCGGCGCATGCAAAGTAGCACGCAAGGACGGATTCAGAATGCAGGCTAGAGGACTTCATCTTGTGTGCCTCCGGACACATACCACGGGACCTCGGGCACCAGCCGACGGCCAGGCCAGGGCCGCCTGACGCGGTTGATGTCCAATTGAATACTGGCGCCGTCGGCTGCGCAAAAATTTCCATGGCCGCAGGTATTCCCGCGAGTTGCCGGCGCGCGCTGGATTTGCATCTCACCTTCCGTCATTCGACATTCCTCCACTTCGGCGCAGCAGGCCAGTGTCCAAATCCGCCGATGGCGCACACACAATCGCCCCGCCTGCTACCGGCGTGATCCTATGGCGAGCTCATCGCCCCGTCTGGGCGCTAGCGTACATAGCGCTTGGAGAAACAGGTGGCGCAATGGAGAAACGGCTGGGAGAGCACCCGAGCACGGCGTGCCGCTGGAGCCTTTCTTCGCAGTGCGTTGGCGATCGATTGAGATCGCACTATCCCAGTAAGACGAGGGCCGCCGGCAACAGGGCGGTCGGGATCGGGCTGCTGAGCTTCTGGACGGTGGGGGACGAGCTCACGATGACCTCGACCGGGGCCGACAAGCGCGCATACCGGTGGTCCTCCGCAAGGCGGTCCGGCTATGTCGTGCCCAAAGCGGACGCGTTCGCCGGGCGGCACCGAAGTGCCCATCGCGCCGTTGCCGGAGCACAACGCGCTGTCGGTTTGACATATACAGAAGTACCTCGCTTCCGAGCTGCGCGATCGCATCCGGCAGTCGCGGTGCGCCACGGTCGACCGGCTCGCCGCAAGCAATCCGCCGTCGAGCGCGCCGTACGAGGGCCGACACCTGCATCAGAAGCCGCTCGTCCGCAGCGCCTCGGCGCGTCTACGCGAGCTCTAGCGCAACGAGCCTCGGAGGCGCACCCGCCGTTCCGCCGGGACGCGCGTCACGAGCACTCGCGCGCTCGAGATTGCCCACCCCGGGACGCTTCGCAATCCGATTCGTGCCGCGTATCCCACGCCGGGCGCCACCGGTGATTACGCTTGCCGGTCTTCCTCGCTTGCCGGGTGGACAGCCGGTGAATCCAAACAGCGCGTCAGTGCGTATATCGCAGGCAGTTCGACCTACGCGACTTCATCGATTCACCCTGACCCGCAGGAGCATGTTCTCAAGCTCCGAGAGGCCCGTTGACCTGCGCCGCGATCGAGATCCCACAAGCCGCTGCATTGTCCCCTGTGTCGAGGCCCGTCGCTCAACCCCCAAGGGCTGAGCAATCAACCAGTGAATGAACATATCAGAATATTCTGATATACGGCCCCGGGAAACGTGTATATTAGCGTCCACTAATGCTCCACGCCGCGTGATCCAGGGCAGTTCAGGATCGACGGTTCTTCTGTATCGCCCGAGTTCGGGGACAGGCGGGGGTTAGCGCAAACAGCGAATTCAAAACAGCGACTTCGCCTTTTTCAAACATGCAGAGGAGAGAGCAATGAGCATCGTCACCAAAGGATTGATCGCAGCAGTGGTTCTGGCCGCCAGCACCATGGCGTTGGCCCAGCCGGTCCAGGCCCCGCAAGCCGGCCAGCAAGTCGTTCCCGCCGGCCCCTACGGTCCCGGCCCGGGCTACGGTCCTGGCCCCGGCTATTACGGTCCGGCCTATGGCCCTGGCTACGGCTACGGCCCCTATAACGACGGCTACGGCTATGGCCGCGGTTATGGCCGTGGCTCCGGCCGTGCAAGCGGCGGCTTCAGCTTCGGCGGCGACATGAGCGGCTCGGGCAACGGCTGGGGCAACAACGGCTGGAACAACGGCTGGTAATAAGCCGCTGACTGTCTGAAAAATCATGCTGGGCAGCGCGTCTGCCCAGCATTTTTTTTGAATCCTGCCCGAACCAAACAACCGAACGTACCCTGAAAGGGAAAAAGCAATGGATACCGTCATGGAACCGCAAGTGGCAGCGCAACGCGAGCAAGCCCCCGTTCTGCAAAAGAAGTCGCTCTTCAAGCGCATCCCGAAATGGGCGATGTATGTGACGCTCGCACTGATCGTCGCGATCGTTCTGGCCTTCGGCTATACGCAGCATTGGTTCAAGGCAGGCGCCGACAAGGCGAAGGAAGTGCTGAGCGCCGTCCTGCCCGCGTCGGCCACCGCGACGGCGAGCCCGCAAGACGCCCTGACGCAAGCGCGCCAGGCCTTCGCGAGCGGCAACGTGCAGGGCGCCGTCAACGGCTACCGTGAGGTGCTGGCGAAGAACCCGGACGACATCGACGCCATGGGCGAATTGGGTAACGTGCTTTTCGCGACCGGCTGGATCGCGCAAGCCGCCCAGAGCTACTTCGATGCCGCCAACAAGGCGATCGACCAAAACAGGCCGGAAGTCGCCGAGGCGCTGTTGCCGGTGATCAGCCAGGGGAACCCGGTGCTGGCCAGCCAGTTGCAGGACCGGATGTTCGAACTGCAGTCGCAGCAAATGGATGCGCAGATGCGCACGCAGTCCGAGCCGCAACCCCAAGCGGCGCCGCCGGCTCCCGCTCAAGCGCAGCACGGCTGACCCGGAAAATCGGCGTTCGGCGCCGATTCGACGGCCGCACTCAGGCCGGACCTTGGTCCGGCCTGAGTGCGTTTACGAGCGCAGCCGAGTCCGCGTGCTGCCGGCGACTCTCCATTCGCCGTCCAGGTTGCGGCATAACCAGATTGCGATCGTTGGCGCATGACCGACGTGGCCACGGACCCGTCGGCCAGGGAGCGACAGTCGCGCTGCCGGGCATCGGGATGAGGCCACATCGTCTGGCCATTCCTCGAATGAAAACGGAGCGGCACGGCGGGCGCCTGCGCTGCGCCGCGGCTCGAAATCGACGACCAGGCGCTCGTTGGACACCCTGCGAGCCGACGCCGGGGTTTGCGTCAGGAAGGGCAGTGGCGCAAACTGGCGCACCGTTCTCACATTCGCAGACAGCATTGGGCTACCCGGATGAACGCATCGATTCTTGATTTCCTGAAAGCCAACGGCGAGCGGCTCGACGCGGAGATCGCTGAGGCGCTGCAGGTGCCGGTGACACTGGTAACCAGCCACGTGTCGCAACTATCCTCTGCAGGAGAGGTGATCTGCTGCAAAGTGACGCGATACATCGACGGACGGAAGGTCGAGGGCGTTAGCTGCCGGCTGGCCTGCAACATGCCGGCGCCTGCACGCGGTCGGAAGCCCGGTGCCAAGCGCGACGCCGGCCCTGACACGAATGCGGCTTGAGCCAGGGGTCGAGCGGGACGAATCCCAGTTCTGCCGTCCGCTACGCCCGTACCGGTGCAGGGCCAGGGAGCGCAAGACCCACGCGTCGGTCGACTAGGACGCGCGTGAGGCATGCTCGATCTCGGACCCTACGCTCGACCCGGAATCCCGGCACCGGATCGGGGCCGCGCTTGCGGCAGACGTCAGGCGTCATTGCCCCGGCATGTGCCTGCGGGAAGCGTCGAGCGGCGCGGCTCGATCAACCGTAGCAGCAGGAGATCGTGGTGAACAAGATCTGGCTCAAGAACTATCCCGCAGGCATTCCCGCCGAGATCGACCCCGACCGATTCGGGTCTCTCCCGGACCTGATCGAGAAGCTCGCCGTCAAGTTCGCCGACAAGCCGGCCTTTCACAATCTCGGCTGCACCATCAGCTATGCCGAGCTGGAGCGGCTCTCGCGCGACTTCGCCGCCTTCCTGCAGGGACTGCCGGGCATGGCCAAGGGCGAGCGCGTCGCCATCATGTCTCCGAACCTGCTGCAATACCCGGTGGCGCTGTTCGGCATCCTGCGCGCCGGCATGACGCGTGGTGAACGTCAATCCGCTGTATACACCGCGCGAGCTGGAACACCAGCTCAAGGACTCCGGCGCCCGAGCCATCGTCATTCTCGAAAACTTCGCCGGCGTCCTGCAGCAGGTGCTCGGGAACACGCCGGTCGACCACGTGATCACCAGCCAGATCGGCGACCTGCTGCCGGCGCCGAAGCGCTGGATGGTCAACCTGGTCATCAAGCACGTCAAGAGGATGGTGCCGGCGTGGCGCATCGAGGGTGCCCTCGGCTTCCGGGCGGCGCTCGCGCGCGGCGCGGCGGCGCCGCTCAAGCCGGTCGAGGTGACGCGCGAGGACATCGCGTTCCTGCAATACACCGGCGGTACGACCGGCGTCGCGAAGGGCGCGATGCTGACCCACCGCAACATCCTTGCCAACCTGGAGCAGACGGGCATCTGGATCTCGGGCAGCTTCAAGGAAGGCACCGAAATCGTCATCGCGCCGCTGCCCATGTATCACATCTTCTGCCTTACCTCGACGCTGTCGTTCATGAAGTGGGGCAGCCTGCTCGTGCTCATTACCAACCCGCGCGACCTGCCGGCCTTCGTCAAGGAACTCGGGCGGTGGAAGTGGAGCGTCATGACCGGCGTCAATACGCTTTTCAACGGCCTGTTGAATACGCCCGGATTCGAGCAGCTCGACTTTTCCGCGCTGAAGGTGGTGGTCGGCGGCGGCGCAGCCGTGCAGAAGCCGGTGGCCGAACGCTGGCAGCGAGTGACCGGGCGCTACATCACCGAAGCCTACGGCCTGACTGAATCCTCGCCGGGGGCCTGTTGCGTTCCATTGGACGCGCCCTGGAACGGCACGATCGGACTGCCGCTTCCTTCCACCGATATGTCGATCCGCGACGACAGCTTCAACGAATTGCCGGTATGGACCGGTGCCGGCGATATCGAAAAGCACACCGGCGAGCTCTGCATCCGCGGCCCGCAGGTGATGAAGGGCTACTGGAACAACCCCGAGGAAACCGCCAAGGTGCTGCAGGACGGCTGGCTGAAGACGGGCGACGTCGGCCATGTGGATGCCGAGGGCTACGTCACGATCACCGACCGCAAGAAGGACATGATCCTGGTGTCCGGTTTCAACGTGTATCCGAACGAGATCGAGAGCGTGATCGCGACGCATCCGGGTGTGCTCGAATGCGGGGTGGTCGGCGTGCCCGACGACAAATCGGGCGAGGCGGTGAAAGTGGTGATCGTAAGGAAGGACCCGAACCTGACGAAGGAAGCCGTGATCGAACACTGCAAGACACGGCTTACCGGCTACAAGCTGCCGCGCCAAGTCGAGTTCCGCGACGCGCTTGCCGAAGACGCCGATCGGAAAGATCCTGCGGCGCGAGCTGCGCGACGTCCCGAAGGAATAGCCGCATTCTCTGGGCTGGACCGCATCGCCGGGCAGGCGATTCGTCGCCAGCCATGCCGCCGGTCGCGGCGCCCGTCCGCGTTGTGCCAAGACCAAACGGAAACTCCCCTGCGGCGAAGGCGCGAATGCCTCCCCCAAGCCGTGTTTCACCCTTTCTGTGCCACGATGCGCATACGCACCCTTACGGTATCGGCGACTTGAAGCGCCCCGCCCAGCACGCTCAACGGGGTGATGCCGAAGTCCGACTGTTTGATCTCGAAGACCGCCGTCACGGCGAGCTGGCCGTCGCGGTAGTCGATCGCTACGGGCACGGTAATGTCGCGTTCCACGCCGCGCAGTTTGATGCGCAGGGTCACGTCCGGTGCCCAGGCGGGACCGACCAGGCCGACCGAACGGATGTCGATATGGGGAAACTGCGCCGCATCCAGCACCTTGTCGCCGAGCATGTTCTTTGTGGTGCCGGCAATCGCTTCTGCTTCCGGCGGCGTGGCGAATTCCTCGCCTTCCACGGACCTCGCTTCGGCGTCATCGACGTGGAGGTCCGCGACGGGAACAACGAGGGAGAAGCTGGAGCGGTGGAAATCGGCGGCCAGATAGATTTCCCCCGTGATGGTCCGGGGCTGGATCACGTGATTGTGCCCCAGCTTTGCGAGGCGGCCTGTCCGGTAAACCAGAAAGCGCACATCCGACAGGTCCGAGCGGATCGAGTAGCGGGTGGCCTGAGCGGCCGGCGGCGCAGTCGGCAGCGTCGGGCCGGTCGGGACCGGCGCGGTCGGAGCTACCGACGGCGTCTGACATGCGCCTGCCAACAGCAGGGCCGCGAAAAACGCCGCCGACCTCAAGGGGCGCCATGCGGCAGAACGTAACTCAAGAGTTTCCGCTTCGGACACTTCGATTCTCCCTGGATGCCTTGCTGTGTCGGTTGCTGACGGAATCTTACTTCGCAGTCGAGCGATGATCGAGAAGGACGGCTGCCGTAGGATCGAGATCTTCTCTTGCGGTCAGGAGATCGTGGCAGATCGCCGATTCAGCTGCTTCGCGCGCCGAGGCGCAGTTCCTCCAGCATACGTTCCGGCAGGTGCAGAGACTGGGTGACCGAACTCGGGCTGGTCAGCGCATACAGCGCCTTGGAGTGGAACTCCCGCTGGTACAGGACATACACCACCAGGGCCGACGCCATGACGAACAACCATGGGTGCAGGAACCAGCTCAGGGCCGCCAGCGCGAAGTAGAACGCGCGCAGGCCGTGATTGAAACTCTCCTCCGAAAAGCTGGCGACGCTGACGATCGTGTCCACGAAATCCTTGTGATCGTCCGGCTGGTCGGAATTCGGCGCGGCACCGATCAGGACCGAGCAGAAATTGAATTGCCGGATCGACCAGGTGAACTTGAAGAAGGCGTAGATGAACACGCCGATCATCAGAATGATCTTGACGTGCCAGACGACCTCCGAGTCATGGCGGGTAAAGGGCAGATTCGACACGACGTCGATGACGCGCTCGGTGGTCCCGAGCAGCGCGACCAGGCCGCCCAGGATCAGCAAGGAGGTCGAAGCAAAGAAGGTGGAAACGCTCAACAGGCTGTTGAGGGCGGCTGTATCGCCGATGCGGTTCTCGTTGCCGAGCATCCGCTTGAACCACTCTCTGCGGTAGACGCGCATCGCGACGACCAGGCTCGCGTGCGTGCCCGATCGATGCCATGCGAACGACGCATAGCCTGCCCAGCACAGGATGAACCAGACCAGAACAAAGACGTCGATCAAAGGAAATCCGAACATGGTGTGTCTCCCATCGCTGAATGTGCCATCGATGCCGCGCCGTGGGTACGGCGTACCACAAGAGGGCAGTGGGGATCGAGGCGGGGAGCCTGCTGAAACGAAATGGCGGTCGGCGTGCGTGCTCGACCTGATTTGGACTGCTGACGACCCCATGCTAACCGAACAATTGCTGCGATGCAACATTTCCTGTGGTCGAGACCAGCCGTAATAGTTGACGGATTTGCTCGGGTTCGGTAGATTCCGCTCGTCCCAAGGGGGAGTAGCTCTCCGCCGCGGCGTCGTCAATTCGGAAGTCATGGTTGGACTAGGTTTCCCGGCGCCCGGGCGGCATCGAAGACCGATGCTGCGAGCAAGACCTTTGCCGCGATGGCGAAGGTCCCTTGTCAGAACATACGAACGGCCCTTCGTCCGCGCTGGACGCAGGGCCGTTGCGCTTTCGGGCGCCGGCCGTTGAGCGATATCGTCTGACAAGGAGAGCATTGTCAATGGAAACAATCGGAACGTGGTGGATGTGGGCGGGCTTCTTCGCCATCGTCCTGGTCATGCTGGCGATCGACCTGTTCGTGGTCGGCGGCGGCAAGCAGCATCGCGTCTCGTTCAAGGAAGCGGCCGACCTGGTCCGGGATCTGGGTCGGCGTTTCGCTTGCTCTTCGCCGGCGCGCTCTGGTGGTATCTCGACGGCGCAGCGGGGCGCGAAGTCGCCAACGAGCAAGTCGCTGGAGTTCATCACCGGCTACCTGATCGAAAAATCGCTGGCGGTCGACAACGTCTTCGTCTGGCTGATGCTGTTCGCGCTTCTTCGCGATTCCGCTCGAGCTGCAGAAGCGCGTGCTGCTCTACGGCGTGCTCGGCGCCATCGTCATGCGCACGATCATGATCTTCGCCGGCGCCTGGCTGATCGCCCAGTTCCACTGGATCCTCTACGTCTTCGGCGCCTTCCTGCTGATCACCGGCATCAAGATGTGGTGGTTCGCCGACGAGAAGCCGGACCTGGAACAACAACCCGGTGATCAAGTGGCTGCGCGGCCACATGAAGATCACGCAGCGAACTGCACGGCGAGCGCTTCTTCGTCATCAAGGAAGAGCGGGCAACTGGTGCGCTACGCGACGCCGCTGTTCCTGGTGCTGGTCCTGGTCGAGATCTCCGACCTGATCTTCGCCGTCGACTCGATCCCGGCCATCTTCGCCATCACCACCGATCCCGTTCATCGTGCTGACCTCGAACGTCTTCGCCATCCTCGGCCTGCGCGCGATGTACTTCCTGCTCGCCGACATGGCCGACCGCTTCTCGCTGCTCAAGTACGGCCTGGCGCTGGTGCTGATGTTCATCGGCGTCAAGATGCTGCTGATCGACCTGTACAAGATCCCGGTCGGCTTCTCGCTGGCCGTGGTCGCCGCCATCATCGGCATCTCGGTGTGGCTGTCGCTGCGCAAGGACGCCAGCGCCCGGGCGCTCAAGTCGAGCACCGGCGCGGCAGAAGTGTGAGGGCGGCAGTGCGCCCTCGAATCGCCCCTCCGCATCGACCCGGACGGCAACGCTGGCCCTGGAATCGAACCGCGCGGTCAGCCAAGTCCTCCAGCAGCGCATCGAGGTGCTGGAGCAGCGGCTCAAGGAGCGTGTGAGCTTGCGCTCGGAGTACAGGTTGCTGAAAACGACGCCGGGCATCGGCGAGGTGCTCGCCACCACGATCATGCTCGAGACGGGCACCGTCGCACGCTTTGCCCAGGTGGGCAACTTCAGCTCCTACTGCCGCTGCGTGGACAGCCGGCGCGAGAGCAACGGCAAGAAGAAGGGTAGAAGGCAACGCCAAGAACGGCAACAAGTACCTCGCCTGGGCCTTCGTCGAGGCGGCCAACTTCGCCCTTCGCTGCTGCCCGCAAGCAAAGCGATTCTACGAGCGCAAGAAGCGCAAGACGAACACCATTGTGGCGACCAAGGCGCTGGCGCACAAACTGGCGCGCGCCTGCTACCACATGCTGCGCGAGCAGAAGCCTTTCGATGTGAGCCGATGTTTCGCGTAACGGAATGGCCAAAGACGGTGAGCCAGAGAAGCGGTCTGGTACACAACCCAAGCCACTGATTGGACGCCGTCTTTGCGCCACCTGATGGAATGCAGATTACTGAATCGCCTAAGCTGTGAGCCAGTAGCGGACTGGCGTCGCCATCGCGACAGCCATCAACTGAAGCAACCCCTTGGACACGGCTTGGCACCAACGTTTCTCTGGGCGGCGCAGGCCGCCAGGGCGCTCGCAGCGCATCGCGACATCGCTTGATCCTGATGGGTGACTGGCGCGATTCGGTTCGCAGCCGGCAGAGCGAGAAAACGGACGCGGTTGGAGTCTGCAGGAATGAAGGTGGCATGCGTTGTCGCACCGTATGGACGCAATCAGTATGCGACGGTTTGATATTGTCCTCTACACCGGCCGGCGAATGGACGACCGGTGATGGCCGACAGCCGCGGTTACCCATGTTCGCTGAAAGCGGCCGTTGGAAAATCCGGCTCTTGCCGCCAAGGACAGCTTACTGGCTTGGTTGCGAACTCACACAAGTGGCCACTTGCTGTCGTTCAAGCGGCGCCCCAAATTCCGCTGGGACGGGACGTTTCAATCCACGACACGCTGGCCCCGGACGGGCAAGATGAAGAAAGCTGCTGCAGACAACCGCCTCAGCCGGTCGCAACCGGCTGAGGCGGCCTTGAATTCAGTGGCGCCATGTGGCATAGTTCGATGTGTCACATGGCAAATTGTCCATAGGAGTGGCTGATGAGTACGATGGTCGAGACCGGTGACGCGCCCGCGTATGCGGGTCGCGTGGCAGAAATGCTCGGCGTGGCAAGGCGTTTCAGGCGCGGCACGGGTTCGGCAGTGGCGGTGCACGAAGTTCTTCATGCCGGGCTGCCGCGTCGCGCGTTGCTCAGGGCCATGCAGTCGGGTGGGATCCCTGTACCGGAGCTGTTGCCGGTGTTCGGCATCAGCACACGTACTTATATGCGCCTTAAGACCGAGCCCGACAAGCTGCTGGACGCTGAACAAAGCGGCCGCGTCTGGCAGTTCGCGGAGTTGCTCGCGAAGGCGGAGGATGTTTTTGGTTCCAGCGAGCGCGCCGTCGACTGGATGCTCAGGCCCGCGATGGCGCTCGAGAACCGCCGGCCGATTGAACTGCTTACCACCCCGGTGGGCGCCCACTTGGTAAACGACGTCATCGAACGGATGCGCTACGGCGTCTATCAATGACCCCGCTGCCGGGCCACACCGGTCCCGCCCTCTTCTGGCGGCTGGACGACAAGCGGTACGCGAAGACGTGGGACAACGGTGAAGGAGCGCGCCTGAAGGGCGGCCGCTGGAGTCCGGTCGGCGTGCCAGCCGTCTACTGCTCACTTGACCCGGCCACCGCCATCCTCGAACTCGCCGTGCACAAGGGGTTCGACACGCTCAACACCGTTGCCCACGTGCTGTCAGCCGCGGCTCTGGCAATCCCTTGGGCCCAGGTCCACGTCGTGCAACCCAAGGACGTCCCCAACAAACTCTGGCTGCATCCGTGCGCGTTCAGCGCCGCTCAACAGGACTTCGGGCGCCGTCTGTTGAGCGCGCACGACTTCATTGCGATTCCGAGCGCAGTATCGCGCCGGAGTTGGAACCTCATCTTTGATGCTGGTCGCGCTCCCGGCAAGTACGCCCTGCAATACCAAGAAGACCTCGATCTGGATCCGCGACTGAACCCGCCCCGACGCTAGCGGTGGATCTCATTGTGCGGCCGGTACATCATCTCGTACCGGTGACTGGACGACGGTATCGAAGTGGTTCGTGCGCTTCATGCGACGCTCAATGTCGATGCGCTGTTCGGCGATGATGCGTCCAGGACTTGCGGCTGTGGCAACCGGGTGCGTATCCAGGTATCCGCTTCAGTGGTTGGCCGCAGCGGAGGGGCGAGTGACGGGCCGACAGACAGGGGGCGGCCAATTGCTGGAGAAGGGATTCGAAGGCGCACAAGCTCGATCGCGACGCCTTGCTGCTCAAGCTGGGCGGCGCGAAGAAGGAAGCCGGGCGCGCCTACAACCTGATCGCGATCGAACTGCCGGCCAAGGAGCAGGCAGCAAAGACCGAGAGCTTCCAGTTCCGTCTGAACCGCGCGAAGCTGCGCCAAGTGCGCCGGCGCGAGGGACACTACCTGCTGCGCTCCAATCTCGCCCGCGAATCACCGGCCAAGCTGTGGCAGTTCTACATCCAGCTTACCGAGGTCGAGCAGGCGTTCAAGGAGCTGAAGTCGGATTTGGCAATCCGACCGATCTGGCATCAGAAGGACGAACGCATCGAGGCGCACATCTTCGTGGCCGTCCTCGCCTATTGCCTGCAAGTGAGCCTCAAGGCACGACTGAAAACCCATGCACCCGGACTGACCCCGCGCGCGGCGCTGGACAAGCTTGCCGGCATTCAGATGGTCGATGTGCATCTGCCCACCACCGATGGGCGCGAGCTGACCCTTACCCGCTACAGCGAGCCGGATGCCGATCAGCGCCTGCTACTGGCCACACTGAAGCTGCAACTGCCCGAACAACCACCGCCACGCATCGCCACCTGCGCACCCGTCACAGCGTCCGCCGAACTCGCCGCGTAGTGCCGACCTTCGGCACCTCGACCTCAGAAAATCAATCGCTTGCGCTCGACCATACCGCCGAATAGCGGAAGTCGAACTAGACGGCCCGGCCCGAGAGTTTTTCCCGCCGGAGGCGAATTCGGGACCCCAACGGCGGCAAGTTGCGGCAGTGCCGACGCCCTCGCCAGCGTCGTCACCTGCAAGTGCTCTGCCAATGCGGATTCTGAGTTGGGGTGACTTGGGCCGCGATCATTTCCTATGGAAGCGCCCCGACATCCGGAGTCCATCCCGGACGTTAAGCCCCATGAGTACCATGTTGGTTGCGCCAGCCAGGAGTTCCAAGGCCTGAATCGCATAGAACATCGCAGCAAACTCGCCGTTCGCTGCCCAGCGGTTCAGCCCGATGGCGCAAGGGATCAGGACCAGAATGCCGTTGGCCGCGATGAATGGCATCCGCTTCTTCTTGGTGGTGATCAACCGCCCCTGCCGGGATTTCGATAGCTGAAAGCCGCTGGCACCGGTGACCGCGATTGCGGGAACGAGGATGAAGAGCCCCGGCATGACGACCAATGACTTGACGCTCGCAATGGTTGCCGCTGTTCCGAAGATTTCGGACAAAACCGTGGCTACGAAAAACGTCGCGATGGTCAGAATCGACAGCAACCCAGCGGCGAAATGAACCTGCTTCAGCATAGCGTCCTCGTCGAGGTTGAATCAGGGGCCGACGCAGAGGTTGGGCACGGTCAAGCGGCTGAACAGGTGCGGCGACGCCACGGCAGACGGCGGATAATGAGCCAGCGCACTCTGAAATTCCGGGTGGTTGAACGCAGCCCTGAAGTGAGCCACCGACTCCCAGACCGCGTAATTGAGAAAGACCGTGCTGCCTGCGATGCCTCGATGCAGTTGGGTGGAGATGTAACCGGGCTGCCTTTTCATCCAATTGGCGTCCGCCTCCCACGCCTTGATCAGGGCTGGAATATCGGATTCGGCCACCTGAAAAACGTTCACCAGAATCACCGGCCTTACATTCCGCACATCGGCGGACGCATTTAGACTGAATTTCCGGCGGATGGTGTCGGGGTCAGTCGCGGCGCGCGGTAGGCGGACCTCGGGACGCCCAGCAGGCCGAGGACCTGGCGCTGCAGGTCGGTCAGTTCGGCGTCGAACAACTGCACGGTCTGGCCGTCCTGCGTGAGGCGGTGGCGCTGGGCGAGGCTGAACAGGCGCAGCACCTGCTCGGTGGTGGGGCGCCGGCAGTTGCGCTGCTCCGGGTAGAGGGGTAGCTCGTCGAGTCCCGTGCTGCTTCATGGCCAGGCGCAGCTCGCGCTCGATGAGCGCCTGCACCAGCAGGGCGAGGAAGTAGAGCGTGAACAACGCCTCGATGCGGCCCTCGTTCTTGAGGAACACCGGGGCGATCTCGTGCACGGTCTTGACCTGCTCGAAGCGCTTCTCGATGGTGGGCTGGCCCTTGTGGGCCTCGAGGATCTGGGCGGCGGTGAGGTTGCGGTCGTTGCTGAGCAACGGGTACATACCGTCGCTCTTTTCGTCGTAGGCGACGGCGTCCTCGTCGATGCTCCACTCGATATCGAAGCGCCGGCGGGTGAGCTTGCGGTAGGCGGTGTTGGGCCCGGGACGCCCGCGGTGCGTCTGCTTGAAGCGGTGCTCCTCGCGGACCACGCGCTGCACCTTGAGGTAGCGGCCGACGTGGTAGTGCTCGAGGATGTCCTCGCACGCGCTGGTCGATCTCCTTGGCGCCGCGCAGCCGTGCCCGGGCCTTGATCAGGCTCTGGTGCAAGGTTTCGAGCTCTTCCGAGGCGGCGCTGATCAGGCGCTGGCGCGCGGGCCCTCTGGTGGAGCGTGAGCAGCGTGCTCCACACCCAGGTGATGGGCCAGACCTCCATGGAGGGCAACCTGCGGCTGGAAGACGTACCAGCGGTCGCGCGGGCCGTCGCTGTGGCGGGCGTTGGGACGATCCCACACCAGCTGCCAGTCCGGGGTCTGGGTCTGGATCCACTTGCGGAACTGCCCGTCCTCCTGGCGCGATGCGCGGCATCACGGTGACGAAGCGCCCGCCGGCGCCGTGGATGTACTGCATGTTGTCGTAGGAGCACAGTTTCGAGTCCGCGACGTACAGGAAGTCGGCCCGGCCCGCCACCGCGCGCAGCGTGTTCCAGGTCTCGATGTGGGTGACCGAGTCGCCGGTGTTGCCGTCGGCGCAGCGGAATGAGGCCGGCACGCCCTCGGCGGTCACGCTCAGGATGAACAGCAGCTGCTTGAGATCCGGGACGGTGATCCTTGCTGAAACCGTAGGTGATCGCCGGCGCGCTGCGGCCGCGCAGCTCCCGGCCGCTGGCCGCCCGGTACTGGCCGCAGAAGGCGATCGAGGTGGAGTCGTTGTGCAGCCGCTCGAAGCCGACCCCGAAGCGCTGGCCCACCGCGACCACCACCTCGGTCAGCAGCGCCGCGCGGTCGGCGTCGAAGAGCCGGTCCAGGGCGCGACCGATGCGGTCGTCGCTCAGCCGCTCCATCGCCTGCGGCGCTCACGCCGAACAGCCCGGGGCGAAGCCGCACACGGTCTCCTGCTGGCGATAGATCGGTTCGCGCTCGACGATGATCGAGCGCAACAGCACGCCCAGCGCCTGGGCGTGCGAGACGGCATTGCGCCGGTCGGTGGTGGGAACGTACTTGTCGAGCAGTGCCTCCAGGCCCATGCGCTGGAGGAAGGCATTGACCAGGGGAAGCGGTCCCAGTCGCTCGCTGTGCAGGCTGAAGCGGGCGTCTTGCCGGGTCGGGACTTGCGGACCGCGCATGTTGTCGTTATTATTAACGACAACATCCCCATTGTCAAACCCCTTCGCATGGCTACCCGCCGACCAGAGACCATCGCCAGGCAGGCCCGCGAGCGCATCGCGCGCATCCGCGAGGCACTGAGCCGCATCGACTACCTGTGTTCGGGCACGCTGCTCGAGCGCACCAAGATGTGCGGTCGCCCGGGCTGCGCCTGCGCGACCGATCCCGCCGCACGCCACGGACCGTACTTCGAGTGGGGGCACATGCACGCCGGCAAGCTGGTGCACCGGCAGGTATCCGCGCAGCACGCCGCAGCGCTGCGCCGTGCCATCGCCAACTACCGGCTGGTGAAGAAGCTACTGCGCGACTGGGAGGTGGAAACCGAGCGCCTCATCGACGCCGAGCAGGCACAGTCAGGCCTGACCCCAGCCCGCCGGCGGGAAATTCGCACTTAATGCGTCTGCCGATGTGCGGAATGTAAGACCA
>CAWGLO010000025.1:0-382507 GCA_963823455.1 uncultured beta proteobacterium | reverse complement strand
GCGGTCACCCATTAGCCGGCCGTGTCAAGGACAATATCAAACCGTCGCATACTGATTGCGTCCATACGGTGCTACAGCTGTACTGCCACCTTCATTCCTGCAATCTCGATTAATCCGTCGCTCTGCCGGCTGCGAACCGAATCGCGCCAGTCACCCATCAGGATCAAGCGTTCCGCGATGCGCTGCGAGCGCCCTGGCGGCCTGCGCCGTCCCAGAGAAACGTTGGTGCCAAGCCGTGTCCAAGGGGTTGCTTACAGTTGCATGGCTGTCGCGATGGCGACGCCAGTCCGCTACTGGCTCACAGCTTGGGCGATTCAGTAATCTGCATTCCATTAGGTGGCGCAAAGACGGTGTCCAATCAGTGGCTTACGTGCACCAATCCCGCTCTCTGGCTCACCGTCTTTGGCCATTCCGTTACGCGAAACATCGGCTCACATCAAAAGGCTTCTCGTTCGCGCAGCAGCGCCGTAGCAGGCGCGCGCAAGTTTGTGCGCCAGCGCCTTGGTCGCCACAATGGTGTTCGTCTTGCGCTTCTTGCGCTCGTAGAATCGCTTTGCTTGCGGGCAGCGTAGGGCGAGTCGGCCGCCTCGACGAAGGCCGAGGCGAGGTACTTGTTGCCGTCTTGGCATTGCCCTCACCCTTCTTCTTGCCGTTGCTCCGCGTCGGCTGTCCACGCAACGGCAGTAGGAGCTGAAGTTGCCCACCTGGGCAAAGCGTGTGAACGCCTTGTACCCGTTTCAGCATGATCGTGGCTGGCGAGCACCTCGCCGATGCCCGGCGTCGTTTTCACGCAGCCTGTACACTCCGAGCGCAAGCTCACACGCTCCTTGAGCCGCTGCTCCAGCACCTCGATGCGCTGCTGCAGCACTTGGCTGACCGCGCGGTCGATTCCAGGGCCAGCGTCACATCGGGTACGAAGCCCAGCGCCTCGACCTGCTCCGCCGTCAGACGCTCCACCGCCTCGCCGCTCAGCCGGGCGCCGGTCTGGCGCGCCAGCGTGTTCTCGATCGACAAATCTGGGCCGTGCGGTAGCGCACCAGCTGCAGGCGCTTGCGCGCCAGGTCGCGCGCCCCGCGCTGCTCGCGCGGGTAGACGTAGCCCTCGGGTAAGAAAGCCCAGGCGCAGCAACTGCGCCAGATAGAGGCGGCATCGGCGAAGTCCCCGCTCGCACTCAGCCCTCCGTACTTCTTGATCGCCGTCGTGTTCGCCAGTGCACCCATACCCTGCGTCCATGAGGCCATCGACCAGCCAGTACCAATTATATGTCGATTGATAACCACGCCGACGAGCTCCGCACGGTCGGGCTCCACCGCCCCCGCTATTTGCCGCAGATCGTTGGGCAATCGCTTGTGGAACACGATCCGATCTTCCTCGTCACTGACCACCACGACACTATTGTTCGAATGCAGGTCTATGCCGCAATACTTCCATCTCGGCCTCCTTCGGGTCAAAGTGAGTTTCGCACCCTGACTTTAACCCCGCCGCTTAACCGCGGCGAGGAGGCCGGCTATATGATTATCAGTGCAGAGCGACCCCTTCCGGGAGGGGCGAATGTCGGCAACCGCCGAGCTTTGCGTCACCGAGCCCATATCGGCGAGGGTCCCTAATGCGGCGGACACCAGCGCTCAGCAGCCCATTTCTTCGGCACGGTCAGTTCCTGCTCATGGGAGAAAGGGCGTTTCAGAACTGCGTTTCCACCCTCTGTCCTCATCCGTTCTGGGCGAGATCCCGCGCCATCTTCGTCTTGCCCATTTTTGACCGTACCCAAGGGGGATCTTGTGCGGGACGCTGGTCTGCTCCGGCCCGCCGCCGACCCGACTTGCCGCGTCCGTCGGCCTAACGCCGGCTGCGGGCGATCTGGCGCGACAGCACGATCAGCGGCAGCAGACCCACGGCGACGATCGCCAGCGCCGCGGTCGAGGCTTCGGCCAGGCGCTCGTCGGAAGCCAGGGTGTAGGCCTGGGTGGCCAGGGTGTCGAAGTTGAACGGCCGCATCACCAGCGTCGCCGGCAGTTCCTTCATCACGTCGACGAACACCAGCAGACCCGCCGTCAGCAGGCTGCCGCGCAGCAGCGGCACGTGCACCCGCCGCAGCGTCGCGCCCTGCGCCGTAGCCCGAGGCTGCGCGCCGCGTCGTCCATGCTGGGCGTGATCTTGGCCAGGCTGGCCTCGACCGTCTGCAGCGCCACCGCGAGGAAGCGCACCAGATAGGCGTACACCAGCGCGGCGATGCCGCCGGTGAAGCAGCAGTCCCGGGTTGACTGCCGGCCAGTGTCCTGCATCCAGGCGGCCAGCCAGTTGTCGAGCCGCGTCACCGGAATCAGCACGCCGACCGCGATGACCGAGCCCGGCACCGCGTAGCCCAGGCCGACCAGGCGATTGCAGCGCACCCGGCAAGCCGCCGCGGTTGCATGCGCGCGGCATAGGCCAGCAGCAGCGCCAGCGCGACCGCGAGCAGCGCGGTCAGCGCGGCCAGCGTGAAGCTGTTGCGCGGCCAGCTGCAGGAAGCGCGCGCCGAACTGCGCGTCGCCTTCGGTCAGCGCCATGCTTGCAGCAGCAGCGCCGGCCGGCAGCAGGAAGCCGATCAGCATCGGCAGCAGGCAGACGAGCGAAGGCCAGCAGCGCGCGCGACGCCCGTGCAGGCGCCGCCGCGGCGTCGGCCGGTTGCGTCCGGCTGGTGTCGTGAAAGCGCGCCCGGCCGCGGCTAGCCGCTCCAGCAGCAGCACCAGCACCACGAAGCCGAGCAGGCCAGCCGACAGCTGGGCCGCGGCGACGCGGTCGCCGAGCGAGAACCAGGCGCGGTAGATGCCGGTGGTGAAGGTCTGCACGGCGAAGTAGGACACCGTGCCGTAGTCGGCCAGGGTCTCCATCAGCGCCAGCGCCGCGCCGGCGGCGATCGCCGGCCGCGCCAGCGGCAGCGACACGCGCAAGAAGCTGCTCCACGGGCCGAGAGCCCGAGCGAGCGCGCCGACTTCCAGCATGCCGCTCGCCCGCTCCAGGAAGGCGGTGCGCGCCAGCAGGTAGACGTAGGGGTAGAGCACGAACGACGAACATCACGACCGCGCCGCCCAGCGATGCGCACGTCGGGAAACCAGTAGTCGCCCGTGCTCCCAGCCGAAGGCGCTCGCGCAGCCAGGTCTGCACCGGGCCGACGAACTGCAGCAGGTCGGTATAGGTGTAGGCCATGACATAGGCCGGCATGGCCAGCGGCAGCACCAGCGCCCACTCGAAGCACGCGCCGGCCCGGAAAATCGTGCATGGTCACCAGCCAGGCCGTGGCGACGCCGACGATCGCCACGCCGCAGCGCCGACGCCCGCGCACAGCCAGAGCGTGTTGGCCGACGTATTCGGGCAGCACCGTGGCGGCCAGATGCGCCCAGGTGTCGCCGGTGCCGCCGGCAAAGATGTTGGTGCCGACCGCCAGGATCGGCACCGCGGCCAGGGCGGCGATGGCCAGTGCGAGCAGCGGCGAGGCCGGTGCAGCGCGACGTGCGGCGGATGCCGGCAGCAGGCGGATGGCATGAAGGGTCGCGTGGCATGCGGAGGCCACGCGCGGACGTGCGAGGACCGCATAAATGCGAATTATAATTGACTGCTTACGCGGTCCCAGCCGAATCCTCATCGCCGTGCGCCGCTACTCGACCTCATGCCCCTGCTCGAACTGCCATGAGCATCTGCCCACGCCTACGGCACGCACCGCGTGGTGGACCAGTTGTCGTTCGTCGCTGGACGCAGCGGCAGCATCGGCTGCCTGCTCGGGCCCTCGGGCTGCGGCAAGACCACGGTGCTGCGCTGCATCGCCGGCTTCGAGCCGCTGCAGCGCGGCGAGATCCGCATCGAAGGCGACGAGTCGTCAGCAGCGCCGCAGTGCACGCTGCCGCCGGAGCAGCGCCGCATCGGCATGGTGTTCCAGGACTACGCCCTGTTCCCGCACCTGACGGTGGCGCGACAACGTCGGCTTCGGCCTGCGCCGCATGCCCGGCGGCGGACGCGCCGCGCGCGTAGCAGGAGCTGCTGGCCACCGTCGGCCTGGCCGGCGCAGGGCGGCAAGTTACCCGCACGAACTGTCCGGCGGCCAGCAGCAGCGCGTGGCGCTGGCGCGCGCGCTGGCGCCGCAGCCGCGACCTGCTGCTGCTCGACGAGCCGTTCTCCAACCTCGACGTCGACCTGCGCGAGCGCCTGTCGCTCGAGGTGCGCGACATCCTCAAGGCCAGCGGCACCACCGCCATCCTCGTCACCCACGACCAGCACGAGGCCTTCGCCATGGCCGACGAGATCGGCATCATGCACGAGGGCCGCATCCAGCAGTGGGACGTGCCCTACAACCTCTACCACCGGCCGGCAAACCGCTTCGTCGCCGACTTCATCGGCCAGGGCGTGTTCGTGCCCGGCACCGTGCTCGACGCGCAGCAGCGTGCGAGATGGAACTGGGCGTGCTCGCGAGCGAGGCGCCGGTCGAGTGCGGCCGACGGCTGCGCGTCCTGCGACCGCGAGTGCCGTGTGGACGTGCTGCTGCGGCCCGACGACATCGTGCACGACGACGCCAGTCCGCTGCAGGCGGAGGTGCGTGCACAAGGCCTTCCGCGGCGCCGAGATCCTCTACACCCTGCGGCTGGCCAGCGGCGCGCGCGTGCTGTCGCTGGTGCCCTCGCACCACAACCACGCCATCGGCGAACGCATCGGCATCCGGCTCGACGTGGACCACGTCGTCGCCTTCCGCAACGACTTCGACGCCCCCGCCTGCGCGGTGCCGGGACCGAACGTCGTCCACCTCGTCAAGCCGGCATGATCCCATGGCTGCGGCGCGAAACTCCGTTTCCGCCGGTCGAGTCCGCGCTGCGCCATCCCGACGGACTGCTGGCGGCCGGCGGCGATCTGTCGCCGGCAGCGGCTGCTCGACGCCTACCGGCACGGCATCTTTCCCTGGTTCAGCGCCGGCGAACCGATCCTGTGGTGGAGTCCCGACCCGCGCATGGTGCTGTTCCCCGGCGAACTGAAGATCTCGCGCTCGCTGGCCAAGACGCCTGCGCCGGCGCGATTCGAGGTGCGCTTGGACACCGCCTTCGCCGCAGGTCATGCGCGCCTGCGCCGCAGCCGCGCGACGGCGCAGGACGGCACCTGGATCACGCCCGAGATGCAGCGCGCCTACCTGCGGCTGCATGAACTCGGCTGCGCGCACAGCGTCGAAACCTGGGTGGAAGGCGAACTGCGTCGGCGGCCTGTACGGCATGGCCATCGGTCGCGTGTTCTACGGCGAATCGATGTTCTCGCGCCGCAGCGACGCTTCGAAGATTGCGCTGGCGCATCTGGTGCGCTATCTTGAGACGCCGTGGATTTCGGCATGATAGATTGCCAGATGAGCACCGACCACCTGGCCTCCCTGGGCGCCCGCGAGATTCCGCGCGGCGAATTCGTCGCCGGCCTGCGCGAACTGACGCAGCACGGCGACGCGCCGGGCGCGTGGCCGGCCGACGCCGTATCGCGACTGTTTCGCGGTGGCTCACCATGACGCTGCTTAAAGAGCTGCCGCTTCCCGCTGCTGCAGTTCTACGCCACGGCGCCCTACGCCTGCTCCTATCTGCCCGGGCCGCGTCGCGCGCTCGCAGGTGGCCACGCCGAGCCACCTGATCGACGCCGAGATCTACGGCGAACTGGTGCGCAACGGCTTTCGCCGCAGCGGCGTGTTCACCTACCGGCCGTACTGCGACGCCTGCCGCGCCTGCGTGCCGGTGCGCATTCCGGTCGAGCGCTTCGCGCCCAACCGCAGCCAGCGCCGCTCCCTGGCGCGCCATGCCAACCTGGTCGCGCGCGAATTGCCGCTCACCTTCCGCGAGGAGCACTACGCCCTCTACCAGCGCTACCAGGCGGCGCGCCACAGCGGCGGCGGCATGGACCAGGACAGCCGCGAGCAGTACGCCCACTTCCTGCTGCAGAGCCACGTCGACTCGCGGCTGGTCGAGTTCCGCGAGGGCGATGCGCTGCGCATGGTCAGCATCGTCGACGTGCTGTCCGACGGCCTGTCGTCGGTCTACACCTTCTTCGATCCGGACCGTGACGGGCGCCAGCTTCGGCACCTACTGCATCGTCTGGCAGATCGCGCAGTGCCGCAGCCTCGGCCTGCCCTATCTCTATCTCGGCTACTGGATCCGCGACAGCCGCAAGATGGCCTACAAGGCGCGCTTCCGCCCGCTGGAGGGCCGCGTCAACGGCCTGTGGCGCGAGCTCGGCCGAGGCGGACCTGCGACTCCCTCGCCGTCATGATGCGCCGCAAAACCTGCGCCTGAAACTCGGCTAGAATTCGCGCGATGCTCTACCGCCTCGCGCGCCCCTTCCTGTTCGCCCTCGATCCCGAGTTCGCCCACGATCTGACCATCGCCGGCCTGCGCATCCTGCACAGCGCACGCCCCTGCTGCACGCCGTGCGGCGCGGCCGGCGGCGACCGCGGTGCGCGTGATGGGGCATCGACTTTCCCAACCGCGTCGGCCTCGGCCGCCGGTCTGGACAAGAACGGCGAGGCCATCGACGCGCTGGCGGCGCTCGGCTTCGGCTTCGTCGAGATCGGCACCGTCACGCCGCGCCCGCAGCCCGGCAATCCCAAGCCGCGGCTGTTCCGCCTGCCCGAGCGGCAGGCCATCATCAACCGCATGGGCTTCAACAACCACGGCGTCGAAGCGCTGATCGCCAACGTCAAGAAATCGCGCTTCGCCGCGTCCGCAAGCGGCGGCGGCATGCTCGGCATCAACATCGGCAAGAACTTCGACACGCCGATCGAGCGCGCCGCCGACGACTACCTGCTCTGCCTGCAGCGGGTCTATCCGCATCGCCAGCTACGTCGCCGTCAACATCTCCTCGCCCAACACCAAGAACCTGCGCCAGTTGCAGGACGAATCGGACGAACTCGACGCCCTGCTCGGCGCCCTCAAGGAGGCGCAGGCGCGGCTCGCCGAGCGCCACGGCCGCTACGTGCCGCTGGCCCTGAAGATCGCGCCCGACCTCGACGCCGGCGCAGATCGCGGCCATCGCCGACGCGCTGCGCCGCCACCGCATCGACGGCGTCATCGCCACCAACACCACGGTCGCGCGTACGGCGTGGAAGGCCGCCCCACGCCGACGAGGCCGGCGGACTGTCCGGCGCGCCGCTGTTCGAGAAATCCACGGCCGTGGTGGGGCAGCTGGCGCGCGCGCTGCAGGGCGAGATCCCGATCATCGGCGTCGGCGGCATCCTCTCGGGCGACGCAGGCCCGCGCCAAGCTGGAAGCCGGCGCACACTGGTGCAGCTCTACACCGGCCTCATCTACCGCGGGCCCGGATCTGGTGCGCGAGTGCGTCGACGCCACGGCCCCGTTCCGACACGGCAGCGTCATGGAGCCGGCATGATCGTCGGTACCCCGCGGGAGATCAAGAACCACGAATACCGGGTCGGCCTGACGCCGGCCGGCGTCCATGCCCTGGTCTGCCGCCGGCCACGAAGTGCTGATCGAGCGCAATGCCGGCGCTGCGGGTCGGATTTCCCGATGCCGCCTACGCCGCGGCGGGAGCGACGATCGCCGACGACGCGGCGCAGGTCTACGGCGCGCGCCGACATGGTCGTCAAGGTCAAGGAACTGCAGGCGAGCGAATACGCCCTCGCGCGCCCCGGCCAGATCCTGTTCTGCTATCACCACCTGGCTCCCGATCCCGCAATTGGCGCGGCCGCATGATCGAGCGCCGGCGTCTCCTGCCTCGCCTACGAGACCGTCACCGACGCGCACGGCGGCCTGCCGCTGCTGGCGCCGATGTCGCGCATCGCCGGTCGCCTTGCGCCGCAGATGGGCGCCTGGTCGCTGCAGATGGCCAACGGCGGCTCCGGTCTGCTGCTGGGCGGCGTGCCGGGCGTGCCGCCGGCCCGGGTGCTGGTCATCGGCGCCGGCACGGTCGGCGCCAACGCCACCCGCATCGCGGTCGGCATGGGCGCTGACGTCACCCTGTTCGACCGCGGCACGGCGCCGCTGGACGATGCCTGGATCGCCTCTACCGCGGCCGCATCAAGACCTGCGTCAACGATCCTCTCGCCCTGCGCGGACCAGGTCGCCGATGCCGACGTGGTGATCGGCGCCGTGCTGATTCCCGGGCAAGCGGACGCCGCGGCTCATTCCCCGCGCCCTGCTGCGCCGCATGCGGCCCGGGCTCGGTCCTGGTGGATGTCTCCATCGACCAGGGCGGTCTCGCCGAGACTTCGCGCCCGACCAGCCACTCCGACCCGATCTACGTCGAGGAGGGCGTGGTGCATTACTGCGTCGCCAACATGCCCGGCGCCTGTGCCCGCACTTCCACCCTGGCGCTGGCCCAGGCCACGCCTGCCCTATGCCGTGCGCTCGCCGAGCCTCGGTCTGCGCGCGGCGCTGCTGCGCGACGCCGGCCTGCAGCAAGGCTTGCAGATCCATCGACGGCCAGGTCACCCACGCCGGCCTGGCGCAGGATCTGCGGCACGCGCCTGTGTCGGCCCCGATGCCGCCCTGGGACTGTGACACGTTGCGCATGCCGCCGTCGGTCGTCCGCAATGGCGTATGCCGAGTCTTAACCCGAGCTGGCATCAGGGTTGAGCGGCGCAGCATGGCAAGGCGATAATTGACAACCTGCATCCGGGCCTCCGCCTCCGGCTCCATGACCAGCTATCTATTCATCATTCTCGGCACCGTCCTCGTCAACAACGTCGTCTTCGTCCGCATCCTCGGGCTGTGCCCCTTCATGGGCGTGTCGAAGAAGCTGGAGACGGCGGTCGGCATGGGCGCGGCGACCACCTTCGTGCTGACGCTCGCCTGCGGCACCAGCTACGTCATCGACCACTACCTGCTGGCGCCCTTCGGCCTGGAATACCTGCGCACGCTGTCCTTCATCGTCACCATCGCCGCCATCGTGCAGCTCACCGAACTGGTGATCCAGAAGACCAGCCCGGTGCTGCACCAGGTGCTGGGCATCTACCTGCCGCTGATCACCACCAACTGCGCCGTGCTCGGCGTGCCGCTGCTCAACATCGCCGTGAACAACGACTTTCTGCAGTCGCTGCTGTTCGGCTTCGGCAGCGCGCTGGGCTTCTCGCTGGCGCTGGTGCTGTTCGCGCGGCATCCGCGAGCGGCTCGACGGTGCCGACGTGCCGATCGCCGTTCCGGGGCACGGCCATCGCCATGATCACCGCCGGCATCATGAGCCTCGCCTTCATGGGCTTCGCCGGACTGGACAAGTACCACTAGACGATGATCAGCGCGATCCTCGTCATGGCGCTGGGCGCCCTCGTGCTGGGCGCGGCGCTGGGCTACGCCTCGATCCGCTTCAAGGTCGAGGGCGACCCGCTGGTGGACAAGATCGACGCCATCCTGCCCCAGACCCAGTGCGGCCAGTGCGGCTTTCCCGGATGCAAGCCCTACGCCCAGGCCATCGCCAAGGGCGAGGCGGAGATCAACCAGTGCCCGCCCGGCGGCGAGGAAGGCATCCGCAAGCTGGCCGATCTGCTGGGCAAGGAATTCAAGCCCTTGTCGGCAGAGCACGGCGTCGAAAAGCCGAAGGCGGTGGCGGTGATCGACGAGAACCTGTGCATCGGCTGCACCCTGTGCATCCAGGCCTGCCCGGTGGATGCCATCGTCGGCGCCGCCAAGCAGATGCACACCGTCGTCGCCGGCCTGTGCACCGGCTGCGAACTGTGCGTGCCGCCCTGCCCGGTCGATTGCATCCACATGGAGCCGATCGACGGAGTCGGTGGACAACTGGAAGTGGAAGTACCCGGTCATTCGAGATCCGGAAGGCGGCCTGAGACCTCCGCAACTCCTCCATGCCGAGTACCCTGTTCAAGTTTCACCGGCGGCGTCAAGCCCGACACCGCAAGGAGCGAATCGACCGCGCTGCCGATCGCCGTCGCGCCGCTGCCCAGCGTCTGCGTGGTGCCGCTGCACCAGCACATCGGCGGCACGCCGCGGCCGCTGGTCAAGGTCGGCCAGCAAGGTGCTCAAGGGCGAGCGCATCGGCGCCGCGGACGGCAACTTTTCCTCCGCGGTGCACGCGCCGACCTCGGGCACCGTGACGGCCATCGAACCGCGCCTCATGGCGCACGCCTCGGGCCTGTCGGCGCTGGCAGTGGTGATCGAGCCGGACGGGGAGGAGCGCTGGATCGAACCGGAGCGCATCGACTACCGCAGCGCTTCGCCGGGCGAGATCCGCGACTACCTGCGCGATGCCGGCGTCGTCGGCCTGGGCGGCGCCGTCTTTCCCAGCCACCTCAAGCTCAAGCCGGGCAAGGACAAGCCGACGCGCACCCTGGTGCTGAACGGCGCCGAATGCGAGCCCTACATCACCTGCGACGACCTGCTGATGCGCGAGCGCGCCGACCTCATCGTCAAGGGCGGCGCCATCATGCGCCATCTGCTGCAGGCGCAGGAAGTGCTGGTCGGCATCGAGGACAACAAGCCGCAGGCCGATCGCGGCGATGCGCGCCGCGGTGGCCCAGCTCGGCGAGAGCATGGAAGTGGTCGCGGTGCCGACGCGCTATCCGGCGGGCGGCGCCAAGCAGCTGATCCGCGTGCTCACCGGCATCGAGGTGCCGCACGGCGTGCGCAGCACCGACTACGGCGTGCAGTGCTTCAACGTCGCCACCGCGTATTCCATCTGGTGCGCGCTGGAGCTCGGCCAGCCGCTCATCTCGCGCATCGTCACCGTCGCCGGCAACGTGGAGGAAGCGCGCAATTACGAGGCGCTGATCGGCACGCCGCTGGCGCAACTGGTGGCCCACGCGCGGCCGCGCAGCGACACCAACCGCTACATCATGGGCGGGCCGATGATGGGCTTCACCCTGCCCGGCACGCAGCGCGCCGGTGGTCAAGGCCACCAACTGCGTCATCGCCGCCAGCCCGACGCATGTTCCCGCCGCCGCCGCCGGAAATGCCCTGCATCCGCTGCACCGCCTGCGTCGATGCCTGCCCGGCCGACCTCCAGCCGCACGAGCTGTACTGGTTCGCGCGCTCGAAGAACTTCGGCAAGGCGCAGGAGTATCACCTCTTCGACTGCATCGAATGCGGCTGCTGCGCCTACGTCTGCCCCTCGCACATTCCGCTGGTGGATTACTACCGCTTCGCCAAGTCGGAAATCTGGGCGCGCGAGCGCGAGAAGGAGGCGGCCGACGCCGCGCGCGAGCGCTTCGAGTACCGCACCCTGCGCCTGGAGCGGGAGAAGCAGGAGAAGGCGGAAAAGCTGGCGGCAAAGACCGGCGCCGCGCGCGAGGCAGCGCAGAAGAAGCAGGCTGACTGCCGTCGCGGCCAGAGTCGAAGGCACTCCCGCCGCACCTGCTGCGGCCGCGGATTCGGAGGAAGCGCGCAAGAAGGCGCTGATCGCCGCCGCCATGCGAACGCGCCAGGGTGCAGAAGGCCGCCGTCGAAGCCGAAGAACATCCGACACCTGACGCCTGAACAGAAGGCGGAAATCGCGGAGATCGAGGCCCGCCGCGCGAAGATCCGGCAGATGGCGAAGACGCCCGAGGAATCGTCCGATTAGAACCGAAGCCAGGCATGGCGGGATGAACGTGCCCTGCGTTTGCAGGCGGGCGCGACGCGAGGCCCGAGCCCGGCGCCGGGGGATGCGCGCGCGGCCGCGACCGCCGGCGCAAACGATTGCCGCTTACGAATGCAATCATGCCAATTCCGGCGACGAATAGCCGGGAAGGCGGCTGGGGGGGGGTTACAAGGGGGCAGGCCCCCTTGTTACTTCGTGGGGGATACAGGGGAATCTCCCCTTGTTCGTACATGGCAGGTTTCCCGGCCCCATGGACCGGGCAGACCTGTTTGGTTCCGGCTTGGCCCGCTCAGGTCATGAACAACTCCCCCTATCTCCGCCAGCCGGCCAGCGTTCAGGTCGTGATGTTCAAGGTGCTGGCGGCGCTGCTGCCGGGCGTCGCCGCCTACGTTTATTTCTTCGGCGCCGGCATCCTCGTGCAGCTCGCCATCGCCTCGGCCGCCGCCGATGCTCGGCGAGGCGGCGCATCCTGGCCCTGCGCGCGAAAGCCGGTCGCAATCTTCGTCAGCGACGGCAGCGCCCTGGTCACGGCCTGGCTCATCGCGCTGACCCTGCCGCCCATCGTGCCGTGGTGGATCACCGTGGTGGCGACGCTTGTTTGCCATCGTCGTCGTCAAGCATCTGTACGGCGGGCTGGGCCAGAATCCCTTCAATCCGGCGATGGCGGCGTTCTGCGCCATGATCATCGCCTTCCCGGCGCTGATTTCGCAGTGGCCGCCGGTGGGGCTGGACTTCGGTCCGCAACTGGATCTCATCCTCGGCGGCGCGCGCCACCTGGATGCCATCACCGGCGCCACGCCGCTGGACGCGCTTGCGCACCGCCCTGCGCGGCGCCCAGAGCGGGCGCCGCCACCGTCGCCAGCGTCATCGGCGGCGCGCAGGCAGATCTTCGGCTTTGCCGGCGGCCGCGGCTGGGAATGGATCGCGCTGGGCTACCTCGTCGGCGGCCTGTGGCTGATCCAGCAGCGCGTGATCACCTGGCACATTCCCGTCGCCTTCATCGCGGCCCTCGGCCTGACGGCGGGCTGTTCCACCTGCTCGGTCCGGACAAGTACGCCTCGCCCGCTGTTCCACCTGGCCACCGGCGGCGCCATGCTCGGGGCTTTCTTCATTGCCACCGATCCGGTCTCGGGCGCCACGACGCCGCGCGGCAAGCTGATCTTCGCCGGCAGCCGTCGGCCTCATCACCTTCGTCATCCGCAGCTTGGGCGCCTATCCCGACGGCATCGCCTTCGGCGTGCTGCTGCTCAACATCTGCGTGCCGCTGATCGACATGTACACGCAGCCGCCGGTATTCGGACGCAAGGAGAAGTCATGACCGGCCGCTCCATCACCGTCGTCTCGCTGCGCACCGGCATCGTGCTGGTCACCTTCACCGTGATCTTCACCGCCCTCATGGCCCTGGCCTACCGCGCCACCAAGGACATCATCGCCGCCAGCGCCGAGGCGGAGAAGATGAAGCTGGTGAATGAAGTGCTGCCGCCGACGGAATACGACAACCCGCTGCTGGCCGACTACGTCGAGCTGCCGCCGATCGAGTCCCTCGGCCTGGACGAGCCGAGCCGGCTGTTTCGGGCGCGCAAGGAACGGCCAGCCGATGGCGCTGGTCGTCGAAGCGGTGGCGCCCGACGGCTACAGCGGCAGGATCCGCCTGCTGATCGCGATGCGCGCCAACGGCGAAGTGGTCGGCGTGCGCGTGACGCCAGCACAAGGAAACGCCGGGGCTGGGCGACTACATCGATATCCGCAAGGACAAGAACAAGGCGCGGCCCTGGATCACCCAGTTCGACGGCACGCGCTACGACGAGAGCGAGCGCGCGAGCAGTGGCGCGTGAAGAAGGACGGCGGCCGCTTCGATCAGGTGACCGGTGCCACCATCAGCGCGCGGGCCGTCACCAATGCCGTCGGGCGCGCGCTGGCCTTCGCCGCGGACAATCGAGAGAAACTGTTCGAACTGCCGACGGGTCCAAGCGATGCCCCTGGAGTCCGACCATGGACATGAGCGTCTACCGCGAAATCACCCATAACGGCATCTGGAAGCAGAACACCGGATCTGGTGCAGATCCTCGGCCTGTGTCCGATACTGGCCGTCAGCACCAACATCGTGAACGCCGTCAGTCTCGGGCTGGCGACCATCTGGTCATGGCGATCTCCAACCTGGCGGTGGCGGCGCTGCGCAACTTCATTCCCTACGAGATCCGCATCCCCATCTTCATCCTCATCATCGCGGCGCTGGTGACGGTCGTAGACCTGCTGTTCAACGCCTACCTGCACTCGCTGTATCTGGTGCTGGGGATCTTCATTCCGCTCATCGTCACCAACTGCATCGTGCTGGCGCGGGTGGAAGCCTTCGCCGCCAAGAACGGCGCCCTGGGCCTCCACGGTGGACGGCATCGCCATGGGCGTCGGGCCTGGTGCTGGTGCTCGCCGTGCTGGGCGCGCATGCGCGAGTTGATCGGTTCGCGGGCACGCTGTTCTCGGGCATCGAGATGGTCATTCCCGGCTTGGAGGGGCTGCAGATCCTTCCTGCCGACTATCCGGGCTTCCTGCTGGCGATCCTGCCGCCGGGTGCCTTCATTCTGCTGGGCTGTCTGATCGCCGGCAAGAACTGGCTCGACGCGCGCAAGGCGCGCCGCGCCAACGCCCCGTCGGCGCCTCCCGCCCCCGAACCGGCTCAGGCCTGATCCGGTCGCTAGGTTCGGGCTGAGGGGAGGGAGGGTTCGGGAACCGCAGCGGCACGCTCGGCCGGCTCACGATGCTCGCTCAGCGCCTCGCCATGCCGCGGTATCGCCATGCGCACTTTTTTCGCCAAGGCGGAATCGAGCCGCCCACCGGCGCACAGCGTGCCGCGAAAGCCGATGAAGTCCGGGCCGAGTTCCAGCAGCAGCGGAATGTCCGACAGGGCAAACGAGCCGCCCAGGCCGCTGAACAGGCCCATGGTCGCGGCACGGCCGAGGAAGTTGCCGATGCCGGCTTCCGTGACATAGCGCAGCAGTCCGCCTTCGGCCTTGTGCAGGGTGTCCAGCATGACGCCGGCGAATCCGGCGCGGGCGACGTGCCGGATCATACCCAGGTCCGGCCGCTGATCGGCGAGCATTGCCCCCACCAGCGCCACGCTGCCCGAAACGCTGCGCAGCGCCTCGATGCAGGCGTGCAGGCCGGGATCGACGCAGAGGCGGACGCAAACGTAGTTGACCCCGGTCTCGGCCATTTCCGCGACACGCTCGACCAGCACAGCCGGCTCCATCGTCAGATTGCCGACGGTAGCACTCACGGTCCGGCGCCGCGCCACCAGGGCCACGGCTTCCCTGACCACGGCGGCAGGCAGCGCGCCGCCCCCCGCATCCCTCAGATTGATGATGTCTGCGCCGGCATCGAGCGCGATCCGGACTTCCCCCGCGTCGATGACGCTGGCAAGCATGTAGGTCATGCCTGCCCCCCTTCCCGGCCGGTATTGCCCGGGGCTCGTGTTTGCGGCCGCTGTGCGATCAGGTGGAACATGGCGCCACCTCCTCTCCTCTTGTTTTTTGCAATCCCGCGCGGCCCTCGCATGCCGGGTTCCGGCGCGGCTGCATGCCGCCTCACTACCCGTGTTCTGCGCGAAAAAGTCTATCACTTTTGACATAGAGGAGGGCGGGCAGGCCGCGCCCGCGCCAGCTTTCCGTCCGACGGTGGCCGCAACAGGCGCCTGAGCAGTCGCGCAATCCGGGATAATCCGCAGCACGCCGCCATCCATCCACCGCCATGTCGCCGAAGAAGATCCGCAGCCTGTTCGAACGCCTCGCCGCCGCCAATCCCGATCCCAGGTCGGAACTCGAGTATCGGACGCCCTACCAGTTGCTGGTGGCGGTGATCCTGTCGGCCCAGGCCACCGACAAGAGCGTCAATCTCGCCACCCGCAGACTGTTCGCGCAGGCCGCCACGCCCCAGGCCATCGTTGCCCTCGGCGAGGATGGCCTGGCCGAATACATCAAGACCATCGGCCTCTACCGCAGCAAGGCGCGGAACGTCGTCGCCATGTCGCGCCTGCTGATCGACCACCATGGGAGCGAGGTGCCGCGCGAGCGGAAGGCCCTGGAAGCCCTGCCCGGCGTCGGACGCAAGACGGCCAACGTGGTGCTCAACATCGTGTTCGGCGAGCCGACCATCGCCGTCGACACCCACATCTTCCGCGTCGCCAACCGCACCGGGCTGGCACCCGGCAAGGACGTACGGGAGGTCGAGGAAAAGCTGCTAAAATGCGTTCCGCCTCAATTCCTCCTGCATGCGCACCACTGGCTGATCCTGCACGGCCGCTATGTGTGCAAGGCGCAGAAACCCGGCTGCGGCCGGTGCCCGATACGCGACCTGTGTGACTATTCCGACAAGACACCTGACTCGGCTCCCGACCCGCGCTGACGGCCCGCCCATCACGCCCGTCGCCACCGCCATCGCCAGTGCCGCGAAACCGGCACCGGAACTCGCCGCCGACGTGGTGGCGGAAGCACTCGGGCGCACCGGCGCGAGCATCGCGCGCAGCGTGCTGCTGTTCCTGACCAGCGATTTCCTGCGCCTGGCGCGCGACTCGGTGCTGGCCGCATCGCGCGCCGCACGCTGCCTGCAGGTGTCCGGCTGCACCGGGCCCGGCGTGTTCACCGAAGCGGACTGGGTGCTCGACCGGCCGGCCGCCTGCGCCATGGTGTTTGCCGGCGAGGTCGCGCTCGGCGCGGCAGACCCGACGTCCGGGCCGATCCTCAGCCTGGCGCTGCCGCAGAACGCGACCGGTGACTGGATCGAGTCCGGCGCAAGACGCTTCGGACTGGTCTCCAGCGACGGCGCCGGACACAATCCCGGACGCATCTGGGGCCACGGCCAGGTGCTGGCCGAAGGCCGTTTCGAAGCGGCATTCCGCGGCGCGCGCGGCGCGATCGCCGTGTCGCGCGGCATCCGCATCCTGTCGGAACCGCTGGAGGTCACCGTGGCCCACGCCTACGACGTGGAACGCGTCGCCGGGCACCCGGCGCTCGACACGCTGCTGCGCGTGCTGCCGCTGGAATTGAGGGAAATGGAAAAGCTGCCCCACCACCTGCTGTTTGCCGGCATCATCGTGGGCGAAGCCGAAGGCGCGATCGAGCAGGGCCGCTACATTCTGGTATCGATCATCGCCGGCAACAGCGACGACCGCTCGCTGACCCTGGCGGCGCGGCTCGAATCCGGCAGCCACATCTTCTGGTGCATGCGCCAGGCACTGGCGGCGGAGCGCGACACCCGCGTCGCCCTCGATGCGGCCGTCGCGGAATTGGGCGCCACGCCGGATTTTGCGCTCCTGTTCTCGTGCCTGGGACGGGGACCGTATTTCTTCGGCGGCGCCGAGCGCGATCTCGAACTCGCCCGCGAGCGCTTGCCGGGCGTGCCCATCATCGGTACCTACGGCGGCGGGGAGATCGCGGCCCTCGCCGTGGGCAACCGCCTGATCCACAACAGCGCGGTCATCGCCGCCTTCAAGTCGGATGTTTAGCCCGTCCCGCGACCAGGCCAGGCGCTTCTTCATCGACGCCTGGCGCAAGTACCGCCAGCGCGAACTGCTGACGCAGATGGAACATGTCGCGGTGGATATCGTCCTCGCCCATCCGGAGTACCACCCCCTGCTCGGCGACGAGGAGCGGGCGCTGGCGCGCGACTATGCGCCCGAGTCGGGCGAGCTCAATCCTTTTCTGCATCTGTCGCTGCACCTCGCCGTCGAGGAGCAGCTTGCCATCGATCAGCCGCCCGGCCTGCGCCCGGCCTTCGATCTGCTGCTGGCGCGCAAGGCGGAGCGCCACGACGCGCTGCACGCAGTGGTGGAATGTCTGGGAGAGACGATCTGGCAGGCCCAGCGCGAGGGCACGCCGCCGGACGGCGAGGCGTATCTGGAGTGCGTCCGGCGCCATGCCGGATGAAAGAGCGGGCCCTGGCCCGCCCTGCGCGCACCGGAAGTCCGCTCCTCGTCAGCGCTTGTCGTAAAGCCCCGGCTGGCTGGCGAAATACGCCGCGAGATCGCTGAAATCCTGCTGCGTCAGATTGGTGATCTGGCTCGCCATTATGGGATTCTTGCGCTTGCCCGCCTTGTACTCCTTCAGCGTGTGGTAGAGGTAGCCCTCGTGCTGTCCGGCGAGGCGGGGAAAGTCGGGCGACTGGCTGTTGCCGTCGGCGCCGTGGCAGGCGGCGCAGGTCTTCGACTTCTCCTTGCCTTGCGCCGCGTTGCCGGCGGCGGCGCTGCCCGAAGCCAGCGCGACGGCGAACAGCATGCCGCACGCGGCGATCATCGTCTTCTTCATCTTCCCTCCCCTCATTTCTGCGCGCCGTAATAGGCGCCAAGGTCGGCCATGTCCTGCTCGCTCAGGCCCGCGGCGATGCCGCGCATGGTCGGATGGCTGCGCTCGCCGCTCTTGTAGCCTTCGAGCGCCTTGACGATGTACGCCGGATGCTGGCCGCCGAGCCGCGGCACGGGATACACGTCGGGGAAGGTGGATTTGTAGCCGGGGATGCCATGGCAGCCGGCGCACATGACCGTTTTCTTCTTCGCGGCTTCGGGATCGCCAGTGGCGGCGTGTGCGGCCATGACGCCGGCACCCAGAGCCGCGACGACGGCAAGGTGAAGGATATTCATCGTTTTGTCCTGTCTCTCGGGAGTGGTAAACCGCGCAGATTCTAGCCAAGCGCGGGGGTCGCGGTCAAAACCGCCTTACGCTGCAAAGCAGCATCAGAGCGGATGAAGATCGCCCGGCAGGTCCACATCCCGCACTGCGCCGGGGTCGTTGCAGGGAATCAGGAAGGTGGCATCGGCGTGGGCGACGACGACGCGGCGCGCGCCGCTATCGCCGGAGAGCGCCAGGAGATCGTTCAGGAAGGGCCGCGAGAAGCCGACCGGATGGCCGCGCCGCCCGTCATGCACGGGTGCCGCAATGGGCGCCCCCCGCGCCAGCGCCGCGGCCACGGCGGCGATGGTGTCGGGGCGCACGAAGGGCATGTCCGCCAGGGCAATGACCCAGCCCTCGGCGTCGGCGCTTGCCGCCACGCCGCAGGCGAGGCTCGCGCCCATTCCCTCCGCCGCGCGATCGCAGGCAACCAACGTCAGCCCTGCCGCCTGCAGGAGCGATGCGAGTTCACTGCGGGAATCGCGCACCACCGCGATCGAGCGCGGCACCGCGGTCCACAGGTTGCGGGCGCTGCGCACCGCCAGCACCTCGCCGTCCGGCAGGCGATGCAGCAGCTTGTCCGCGCCGAAGCGCGACGAACTCCCCGCGGCGAGCAGCACGCCGGCGACAGCGGCCGTCACGCCGTCGCAGCCTCCGACACGCGGGCAGTGCCACGATGTTCCTCACGGCAGTCATCTCGGCCAGGATGGACACCGCGATTTCCGCCGGCGTGCGGCTGCCGATGCGCAGGCCGACGGGTCCGTGCAGGCGCGCGATCTGCTCCGGCGTGAGATCGAACTGGCCCAGACGCTCGCGGCGTCTGGCATCGTTGGCGCGCGAGCCGAGGGCGCCGACATAGAACGCCGGCGACTTGAGCGCCTCCAGCAGCGCCATGTCGTCGAGCTTCGGGTCATGGGTCAGGGCCACGACCGCGCTGTGGCCGTCGAGTTTCAGCGCCAGCACGGTATCGTCCGGCATGGTGGTGACCAGTTGCGCCCCGGCACCTGCCACGCTGCCGCGTATTCCTCGCGCGGATCGCAGACGATGACCTGATAGTCCAGAGCCTGCGCCATCTGCGCCAGGTAGAAGGAAACCTGTCCGGCGCCGATCACCAGCAGCCGCAGCCGCGGGCCGTGGACATTGGTCATCCGCCCGCCGTCGAAGCGCAGGGCGTCGCCGCGCTGCGCCGCGGCCAGCGTCACCGCCCCGCTCGCCAGATCGACGGTGCGGGCCGCCAGTTCGCCCCCTTCGATGCGTGCCCGCAGATCGCGCAGCGTAGCCGCGTCCGGCGCCGGCTCCACCACCAGCCGCAGGGTGCCGCCGCAGGGCAGGCCGAAGCGGCGCGCCTCGTCCTTGGTCACGCCGTAGGTGACGACCTGCGGCTTGCTGCCGCGGAATTCCCCGTCGCGCATACGCCCGATCAGATCGTCCTCGATGCAGCCTCCCGACACGGAACCGACCAGCAGCCCGTCGTCGCGCAGCCCGAGCCAGGCACCGGCCGGCCTCGGCGCCGAGCCCCAGGTGGCGACGACGGTGACCAGCGCGACCCGATGTCCCGCTTCGAGCCAGCCGACGGCCGCCTTCAGAACTTCGATGTCAGCGGAGTCCACGGCGCCTCACGCCAGACTGAGCGGCAGCTTGCGCAGGCGCTTGCCGCTGGCGGCGAAGAGCGCATTCGCCAGCGCCGGCGCGATCACCGGCACCGCCGGCTCGCCCACGCCCGTGGGTTTGGCGGTGGAAGTCACGATATGCACCTCGATCTTCGGCATCTCGCCCATGCGCAGCAGCGGATAGTCGTTGAAGTTCGACTGCTCCACCGCGCCGTCCTTGAGCGTGATTTCGCCGTACAGCGCGGCGGTGAGGCCGAAGCCGATGCCGCCCTCCATCTGCGCGCGGATGACGTCGGGATTGACGGCAATGCCGCAATCCACCGCGCACACCACCCGGTCCACGCTGAAGCTGCCGTCGCCCTTCACCGTCACCTCCGCCACCTGCGCCACGTAGCTGTGGAACGACTCGTGCACCGCTACGCCGCGCCCGCGCTTCTCGCCGTTCTTCCCGGCCGCCAGCGGCTTGCCCCAGTCCGCCTTCTCCGCCGCCAGCCTGAGGACCGCGGCATGGCGCGGATGCTTGCCGAGCAGATCGAGGCGGAAGTCCACCGGGTCGCGCGCGGCGGCGTGGGCCAGTTCGTCGATGAAGGTCTCGGTCGAGAACGCGGTGTGGGTCGAGCCCACCGAGCGCCACCACAGCACCGGCACCGGCAGCTTGGACGTATGCAGGTCGACGCTCAGATTGGGAATGGTGTAAGGCAGCGTAGCCGCGCCCTCCACCGAGGTGACGTCGATGCCGTCCTTCGACAGGGCGGATTCGAACGCGGTGCCGGCGATGATGGACTGGCCGACGATGCGATGCTGCCACGCCACGACATTGCCCTTGTCATCGAGCCCGGCGCGCAGGCTGTGGAAATACAGGGGCCGGTAGTAGCCGGCGCGCATGTCGTCCTCGCGCGTCCACATCAGCTTGACCGGCGCCTTGCCGCTTATGGCCTTGGCGATGTTCGCCGCTTCCAGCAGATAATCGGCATGGGGATTGGCGCGGCGGCCGAAGCTGCCGCCGGCGTAGAGCATGTTGAGCTTGACCTGCTCCGGCTTGAGGCCGAGCAGCCCGGCCAGCGCCATCTGGTCGCCGGTCTGGAACTGTTCGCCGTTCCACACCTCGCAACCGCCCGCTTCGATCCGGATGACGCAGTTCAGCGGCTCCATCGCGGCGTGGGCGAGAAAGGGAAACTCGAAGCTCGCCTCCAGCTTCTTCGCGGCCCCGGCGTAGGTGGCATTCGCGTCGCCCTCCTTGCGCGCCACCAGGCCGGGATCGACGGCGAGCTTGCGATAGCTCTCCATGATATCCGCGGAACCGAGGCGGAAGGCGCCGGATTCGTCCCAATCCACCGTCAGGGCGTCGCGCCCCAGCTTGGCGGCCCAGAAATCCTGCGCCAGCACCGCCACCCCGCTCGGGATCTGCACCACCTCCACGACGCCCTTCACCTGCTTGCTGCGCGTGGCGTCGAAGCCGCGCACCTTGGCGCCGAAGCGCGGCGCGTGGGCCACCACGGCGGTGAGCATGCCCGGCAGCTTGACGTCCTGAGTAAAGATCGCGGTACCGTTGACCTTCGCGGCGCTGTCCTTGCGCGGCACGTGCTTGCCGATGTAAACGAAGTCCTTCGGGTCCTTCAGCTTCACTTCCTCCGGCACCGGGCGCTGTGCGGCACGCGCGGCCAGTTGCCCGAAGCTCGCCTTGCGGCGGCTCGAAGCATGCATCACCATGCCGTCCCGCACCGTGATCTGCGGCCGGCGCCACCTTCCATTGCTCCGCCGCCGCCGCCACCAGCATGGCGCGCGCCGCCGCCCCCGCCTTGCGCATCTGCTCGAAGGAGTTGGCGATGGCGGTGCTGCCGCCCGTGCCCTGGGAAGGTCCCCACAGCAAATTGTTGTAGCGTTTCGCGTCCGCCGGCGCGCCTTCGACCTTGACCTGGGACCAGGCGGCGTCCAGTTCCTCCGCCACCAGCGTCGGCAGCCCGGTGTAGGTGCCCTGCCCCATTTCCAGATGCTTGACGATGACGGTGACCGAATTGTCGGTGCCGATGCGCACGAAGGCGTTCGGCTCGAAGGCGGCCGGTGCTGCCTTGGCGACGGTCTTGCCGGGTCCGCCGGCGGCCTGCGCCGCGGCGCCCGACACGTAGAACGGCCAGGGTCAGGCCTGCAGCGCCCTGCAGGAAACGGCGCCGGCTCTCGTTTTCGATACGGATTTCGTCCATGCCGTTCTCCTCTCGCTCAGGCCAGCGACTTGGCCGCATCCTTGATCGCGGCGCGGATGCGCACATAGGTCGCGCAGCGGCACAGGTTGCCCGCCATCTCGCGGTCGATGTCGGCGTCGCTCGGCTTGGGATTCTTCGCCAGCAGCGCCACGGCGCTCATGATCTGGCCCGACTGGCAGAAGCCGCATTGCACCACGTCCAGTTTCTGCCACGCCTGCTGCACCGCCTTTCCCACCCGGTCGCCGCCGACGCCCTCGATGGTGAGGATGCGCTTGCCCGCCACCGACGACACCGGCGTGGTGCAGGAGCGCAGCGGCACGCCATCCACGTGCACGGTGCACGAGCCGCACAGGGCCATGCCGCAGGAATACTTGGTGCCGGTCAGGCCGAGACGGTCGCGCAGCACCCACAGCAGCGGCGTGCCCGGATCGGCATCGA
This sequence comes from uncultured beta proteobacterium, assembly GCA_963823455.1. Lineage (GTDB taxonomy): Bacteria > Pseudomonadota > Gammaproteobacteria > Burkholderiales > Rhodocyclaceae > CAVPDA01. Next base: position 360,067 of record CAWGLO010000025.1, on the reverse strand, counting down.
CGCTGTGGCGCCTGCCGTTGATGTTGAGGTCGATCATGTGTCCTCCGTGGAAACGTGGGGTCGGCCGCCGGGACGGATGTCGCGTCAACCGTCGATTCCTGCCGATGTTCCGCCGGGGAGCTTCAAGCCCCGACGGCGCAGCGCACCACCTGCCGCAGCACTTCGCCTACATCGCCCGGTTCGCCGCACTCGCAGACGTGTCCTCCAAGCGCCGCCTCGACCTCATCGTCGGAGGGTTCGCGGACGGCGGGCCAGCAGGGCCGCCGATGCCATGATGCGCCCCGGCCGGCACTGCTCGCAGGAATGCAGCCGGGCTCCGGACCACGCCCGCTCCAGCGCCCGCCCGAGGGGTGTGTCGAGCACCCGTTCGATGGTCTCGACCGCGTGACCCGCGGCCTGCGCCACGCTGATGCTGCACGGCCGCACAGCCTCGCCGTCGAGATGGACGGTGCAGGCGCCGCACAGGCCCACCAGGCAGCCGGGACGCGTGCCGTGCAGGCCGGCCCCCTCCCGGATCGCCCACAGCAGCGGCGTATCGGGCGGACAGTCGAAGGTGATGCGGGCGCCGTTGATCGTCAGGGTCGGCATGGCCTGGAGGCGTGCTGCTATGCGCTAGGAAGCGTGATCTAAAACCATCTGCCCCGGTGGCGTCAAATACCTTCTTTCCTATCAGAGCATGATTCAAGTGCCCTGAAGTCTCGAAAGGCCTCTGGTTCTTGGAGCACTCCGAGTCCGGTAAGCAACGAGGCAGTCGCGTACGGTGCGCCGCGCGCACCACTTCGACCGCGGTCATCGGGTGCGCACAGCGCACCCTACGTGTGTCCTCCTCCGCAAAGTGGGCAAGGGAACGCAGTGACCATTCATGTAATCACTTTGGGACATCCGCGCCCTTCCCTGAACCCGGCCGTGCGCGTCGTATAATCCCGCGACCCAATCCTCCCTCGCCCACATGCGCTTCGAAGGCACATCAGGCTACGTCGCCACTCCCGACCTGACGCTGGCGGTCAATGCCGCGGTGACGCTGCAGCGCCCGCTGCTGATCAAGGGCGAGCCGGGCACCGGCAAGACCATGCTGGCGCAGGAAGTCGCCGCCGCGCTCGGACTGCCGCTGCTGGAATGGCACATCAAGTCCACCACCAAGGCGCAGCAGGGGCTGTACGAGTACGACGCGGTGTCGCGCCTGCGCGACTCGCAACTGGGCGAGGCGAAGGTGCAGGACATCGCCAACTACATCGTGCGCGGCGTGCTGTGGCAGGCGTTCCAGGCCGAGACGCCGACCGTGGTCCTGATCGACGAGATCGACAAGGCCGACATCGAGTTCCCCAACGACCTGCTGCGGGAACTCGACCGCATGGAGTTCTACGTCTACGAGACGCGGCAACTGGTGCAGGCAAGGCACCGGCCGATCGTCTTCATCACCAGCAACAACGAGAAGGAACTGCCGGACGCCTTCCTGCGGCGCTGCTTCTTCCACTACATCCGTTTCCCCGACCGGGAGACGATGCACAAGATCGTCGACGTGCATTTCCCCGGTCTGAAGAAGGCGCTGATCCGCGAGGCGCTGGAGGTGTTCTTCGAATTGCGCGAAATCCCCGGCCTGAAGAAGAAGCCGTCGACCTCGGAACTGCTGGACTGGATCAAGCTGCTGGTGGCCGAGGACATCCCGCCCGAGGTGCTGCGCAGCAAGGACCAGAAGACCGCCATCCCGCCCCTGCATGGTGCGCTGCTCAAGAACGAGCAGGACGTGCATCTCTTCGAGCGCCTGATCTTCATGGCGCGGCAGAATCGCTAGTCCAGATTTCCTCAAGGAAATCAAACCGTAAGCCCCCCCGCCGTCCCTGGCGACGCTGCTGCGCCGCAACAAATCATCTCGGAACGGAAAATGCTTGTCCGATGGCAGGCGCGTTTGCTATCGTCCATCGCTCGCACCCCATCGACCGCCGCCAACCGAGGAGAGACCATGCCACCGTTCAAGAAAGTCGTGCTCGCTGCAGGACTGATGGCAGCGGCCCTCGCCACGTCGCTGCCCGCGTTTCCCCGCATCGCCGAGAGCACGACCAGCCTCCAACCCGGCGCGACGAAGCTCGGGACTGCCTTCGAGGCATTGAAGAAAGCCCACGAGGCTGGCGATCGCCGCGCCACCGTAGCCTATGCCACCATGCTGCAGCGCGGCCTGGGCACGGCGGCGGATCCGCAGCGCGCCTTTGCGGTGGCGAAGGAGGCGGCGGACGCCGGGGACGCCGAAGCCGTGGTGTTCGTCGCCGAAAGCCTGCTGGCGGGACGCGGCACCCGGCACGACCCCAAGGCGGCGCTCGATGCGGTGCGCGGCCAAGCCCAGTCGGGCCATGCGCAGGCGCAACTGCTGGCCTACCGCGCTTCGCGCGCCGCACCGGGTTCGAGCACCCTGACAGCGGGAAGCGACCAGATCTTCGGCCTGGAGATGCTGGGGCGAGCCGCGCAGCAGGACCTGCCTGCAGCCAAACTGCAGCTTGCCGCCTACTTCGTGGAGACCGCGGGCATCGGCAATCGCGGGCGGGCGCTGGCGATCCTGTCGTCCCTCGAGCGCAAGACGCCGCTGCTGGGCAAGCTGGAGACAGCCCTGGGCGAACTCGAACCGCTCGGCGACTCGCCGACCACCATCAAGCTCATCCAGGATGCCGAGTACGCCGCCGTGGCGCGGGCCACCGCCCAGGGCGAGCGCCTGGCCGGGGACGCGGACTGCGATGTGCCGGTGCCGGTGCTGAGCGCCATGCGCCCCGGCAAACCGCTGACCGACGCCGAGTTTCTGCCCATCGAATTGCCCGAGTTGGCCAGGAGCCGCATCGTGCGCGGCACCTGGTCCGAGAATTGGGACTACGCGGTTTGCGGCGAAATCGTCACCGTCGAAGTGCAGTACCGGGCCGACGGCAAGGGCGGCGTGTCCTTCGACACCGCGATCCAGTGACCGCGCCGCCCGCGCGCTGAGCCGTGCTCGTCGACTTTTTCCTCCACCTCAAGTCGCGCAAGCTGCCGGTCTCGACCAAGGAGTTCCTGACGCTGCTGGAGGCGGTGCGCGAGCACGTCTGCGGGCATTCGATCGACGACTTCTATTTCCTCTCCCGCGCCTGCCTGGTGAAGGACGAGTCGAACTACGACAAGTTCGACCGCGCCTTCGGCGAGTATTTCAAGGGCGTGGAGGCGATTCCCGGACTGGAGGCGCAGATCCCGGAGGATTGGCTCGAGCTCATGATGAAGCGCCACCTCACGCCGGAGGAGAAGGCGAAGATCGAGAAGCTGGGCTGGGAAAAGCTGATGGAGGAATTCCGCAAGCGCCTCGAAGAACAGAAAGGGCGCCACGCCGGCGGCAACAAGTGGGTCGGCACCGGCGGCACCTCGCCCTACGGCGCCCACGGCTACCATCCGGAAGGCTACCGCATCGGCCCCGAGTCGGCCGGCAACCGCACCGCGGTCAAGGTGTGGGACCAGCGCAGCTTTCGCAACCTGGACGACTCGGTGGAACTGGGAACGCGCAACATCAAGGTCGCGCTGCGCCGCCTGCGTCGCTTCGCGCGCGAGGGCGCGCCCGAGGAACTGGACCTGGACGGCACCATCGCCGCCACCGCCCGCAACGCCGGCTGGCTCGACATGCTGATGCGCCCGGAGAAGCACAACGCCATCAAGGTGCTGCTGTTCCTCGATGTCGGCGGCTCCATGGACGAGCACGTCAAGGTGTGCGAGGAACTGTTCTCGGCGGCCCGCGCCGAGTTCAAGCATCTGGAATATTTCTACTTCCACAACTGCGTCTACGACCACCTCTGGCGCGACAACCGCCGCCGCCAGGCCGAGCGCAGCGCCACCTGGGACGTCCTCCACAAGTACGCCGCCGACTACAAGCTGATCTTCGTCGGCGACGCCAGCATGAGCCCCTACGAGATCATGCAGCCGGGCGGCTCCATCGAGTACATGAACGAGGAGCCGGGCGCGGTGTGGATGCGCCGCCTCACCGACACCTACCCCGCCGCCATCTGGCTCAACCCCGAACCCGAGCAGTACTGGCCCTACCGCCATTCCATCAGCATCATCCGCAACCTGCTGGGCGGGCGCATGTTCCCGCTGACGCTGGAGGGGTTGGAGCGGGGGATACGGATGCTGATAAAGCGAAGTTGAGCGCGGCAGTCGATTTCGGTGGCAACGCAGGATATTCGAGCGTGGCCCGTTCAGTGGTTCGAAACCATTATGGAACACCGTCTCTTCACAACAATCCTTCCGCCACCAATAGCATGTTGAAGGAGCGTTCATGGACTTGACGTGGGACGCACTGCTCGGTCGGGCAAAGGATAGCGGCGCAGCAACACAAGGACCCATGAAGTGGGATTCCAGACACTGTGGAAAATGGCTTGAGTGCAAGGGTTAAAGCGCGGCCCAATACGCGTTCGAGGAACTCGACAAGACCTTTGGTTCACGCGGACTGACGCGCAAGGACATTCTTGGCCTGGCTGCAAGCGCCAGCGAGGATCGCGGAGGCAAGGCAATGCGTTTCCTCGTCGCAACCATGCTTTGGGGATACTCCGACTCTGATGGGCGCGGACCATGGCGTGTTGCTCAAATGACCCTGGAAGCCGACTGCGCATCACGGGTTCTTTCTGTGCTGGATGCCCTCGATTGCGACGGCATTCGGGAGGCTAATCGGCGCATCCAGGATCGGCGACTTGCCGGGTTACCCTGGCTCGGAGCGTCCTTGCAACCAAGATCCTCTACTTCGGCGGCTACGAAGCCGACGCGTGTAAGTCGCAGCGCCCCATAGTACTCGACGCGTTCGTCGCGAGAGCACTTCGGCATGTTGAAGGGCTGGACCGGCGATTTCATTCGGGATGGTGTTGGCGAAACTACCGGCTTCTGTTGAAGCGGGTTGGTGAGATGGCTACGGCTGAGGTTGGGGAGGACGATATCGAGCATCAACTGTTCGAGATGGGCAAGAACCTACCCACCTAACCCACATAGCACTCGACTCGCCAATAAATCCTTGCAAAACGGGTACACAGATCCATAATTGCAAGGATGATAGTTCGTCGTATTCACACACAAGTCCTCGACCACCTGGCACACTTCCCCGCCGTTGCCCTGTTGGGGCCGCGTCAGGTGGGGAAGACGACTTTGGCTCGCCAAATCGCGGATGGGCAGCCCTCGATCTATCTGGATCTGGAAGCGCCTGCGGACCGCGAGAAGTTGGCCGATGCCGCGCTCTATCTGGGCAGCCACGAGGACAAGCTGGTCGTCCTCGATGAAGTTCACCGCATCCCCGAACTCTTCCAGACGCTGCGCGGCTTGATCGATCAGGGGCGTCGCACGGGCCGCCGGACCGGGCGCTTTCTCCTCTTGGGGTCGGCATCGCCGGAGCTGCTGCGCCAATCGGGGGAGAGCCTCGCCGGCCGGATCGCCTACATGGAGCTGGCGCCGATCGACGTCCTGGAGGTGGAGGCGCGAATCGAGCCGGCGCTGTGGGTGAGGGGAGGATTTCCCGACAGCCTGCTCGCGGCGGACGATGGCCGAAGCATCACTTGGCGGCAGAATTTTCTGCGTACCTATCTCGAACGCGACATCCCGCAACTCGGGCCGCGGGTGCCCGCGGAAACGCTGCGCCGCTTCTGGACCATGCTCGCCCACAGCCAGGGCACACTGTTCAACGCCGCAGAGTTTGCGCGCAGTCTCGCGGTGGACGGCAAGACGGTCGCCCGCTACCTCGACCTGCTGGTCGATCTGCTGCTGGTGCGCCGGCTCGTCCCCGTGCATGCGAACACCGGCAAACGGCTGGTGAAATCCCCGAGGGTCTATGTGCGGGACAGCGGAATCGTGCATGCGCTGCTCGGCATCGCCGACCAGGAGACCCTGCTGGGCCATCCGGTGTCAGGGGCAAGTTGGGAAGGGTTCGTCATCGAGAACCTGATCGACGCGGCGCCTGCGCGCACGGTGTCCGGTTTCTACCGCACCGCCGCCGGGGCGGAGATCGACCTCGTACTCGAATTTCCCGGTGGCGCGCGATGGGCAATCGAGATCAAACGCAGCCTCGCCCCGAAGCTCGGCAAGGGATTTCATCAGGCACGCGAAGACTTGCGGCCCGAGCGCAGCTTCGTGGTCTACGCGGGCGGCGAGCGCTATCCGCTGGCGGAGAAGGTGGAGGCGGTTAGCCTGCGGGAACTGGGGGAAATGCTGGCGGCACGTTGATCTGTTCCCAGAATATTCCCGCGGGATACCGGGCCGCGTTCCACCACTGCTGCAGCGACTCCAGGTCGGGCAAGCAAAGGGGGCCCGATGTTCCATGCTTTACGCGCACCTGTTCGATCCGCGTCGCACGCCCGCTACGACTCCCCCGAACGGGCCCGTGGACTTGGCGGGCACGGCCCGCCCTACATCCGCCCACGCTTGAACCGCACGTGCTGGATCGGCGCCGCGGGCTCGATGCGACGCTTTCCGAAGTCGCGGATGGACGCGGCGGGTGCAGCCCGCCCTACGGTTGTTCGGCCTTCCGCCATACCAAGAGAATGTAGGGCGGGTCGCGCCCGCCGCATCGGCATGCATTACAACCTTCAGCTCCGCTGCGCCGCCTGCAGGATGCCGAGCACGGCGCCGCCCGGATCGACGAACGCGGCGATGCGGCCGACATCGGGAATGTCGGTCGGCGGGAGGACGACCTCGGCGCCCAGTTCCTTAGCTTGGGCAGCGATGGCGTCGCAGGCGGCCACCGCCACGTAGGGAATCCAGAACGAGCCGGACTCGGGCTTGGGGGTGGCCATCAGGCCGGCGCGGGGCGTGTCGCCGTGATGGAGGACGTAGTAGGTGCCCTTGTCGCCCATGTCCCAGGGCTGGCGCGCGTAGCCGAACACGCCCTCGTAGAAGGCCAGGGCCGCGGCAGTGTCGGTGGTCATCAGTTCGTTCCACGTCCAGTCGCCGGCGGCAACCTGGGGCGCCTCCGGCCGGTCGCCTTCGGCGCCCTTCCAGATCGAGAACACCCCGCCGGTGGGGTCGGCCAGCGTCGCGGCGCGGCCCACCGGCCCGAAGTCCGTCGGCGGCATCAGAATTCTGGCCCCCGCCGCCTGGGCGCGGGCGGCGGTGGAATCCACGTCGGACACCGATAGATAGCCCATCCAATGGCTCGGCACGCCGGGCATGGCCTGGCGATAGCCGCCGATGCCGTCGGCGCCGCTCATGATCATGTGATACGTGCTGCCGCCGACAGGAACGCCGTCCGACTTCCAGCCGAACAGGGGGTCGTAGAAGCGGCGCGCGCCGGACACGTCGTGGGAGACGTGCTCGTACCAGACGAACTTGCCGTGGGTGTAGGCCATGGAATCCTCCAGGTCGGACCGGGGCGGCGCCCCTGCTTCACCATAGCCCAGCCTGGCGGCGCCTGCCGCGCGGCGGCGTTATGCGCCGTTCACACCGGAGCCGCTGCGGGGAACGCGGTAGTTGTCCTGGGTCATGAGGTCGACGCCGCAGCTCAGGTTCTCGACCCAGTCGATGAAGCGCTCGACCATGGGCCGACCCTCGAAACGGCTGCCGTGCTGGGGCACGATCATGGAGATGTCGAGGCTGCGCGCCATGTTGGCCCAGAAGCGGCAGACCCGGTTGGAAGCCATGTAGCGGCGGTGAAAGCCCACCATGAAGCGCAGGTGGGCGTCGAAGTCCCGCACCGGCTCGCCGGCGAGTTGCTGCGGCACGAGGGAGGCGCCGAGATCGCCGGAGAACAGGATCCTGGACACCGGATCGTAGAACTGGAAGTTGCCTTCCGAATGCAGAAAGTGGGCCGGCACCGCCTTGAGCGCGCACTTGCCCAAGGGAATGTCGCCGCCCTCGTCGGGAATGCCGATGATGCGACCGAGGTTCACGTTGCCGGTGGTGAAATGCGGGACGAAGCGCCCCCACAGCCGCGATATGGCGAGACGGCAGGGCGTGGACACGAACCAGCGGTTGACGGAGGCGATGACGTCGGGATCGGTATGGGAGGCCAGGATGTACTTCAGGTCCCGCGTCGGGACGAATTTCTGCATCGCCAGCAGCAGGGCGTTGTAGGTCATGCCGCCGCCCGGATCGATCAGCGCCGCTTCGCCATCGTCGATGACGAGGAACTGGTTGCACTGGATGGGCGCATCACCCTGCTCCTCCACCAAATCGTGGAATGCAAGACAGATGTGCTTGCCGTCCCTGTAAAGCTCGACTGCCATTCATGCCTCGTGTTGCGGTTTGGGCCCCTGCCGGGCTCGCAGGCCGCCGCCGCGATCTGCATTTCGTGGCGGCGGGCGGTGTCCATTCTATCGGCGATCCGCCCGGCTGCGCGCACTATTCGCGCCGCGCCCGGCGGATGGCTAATTGGCCTGCGCCGGCGGCGCGACCTTCATCACTTCGTCGAGAGTGGTAACACCGGCGGCGATCTTCATGGCGCCGCTCACCCGCAGCGGCTTCATGCCCTCACGATAAGCCTGCTCGCGCAGGACAGCCAGGTCGGTGGACGGGGTGATGCGCTTCTTCATCTCCGGCGACATGAGCAGGATCTCGTACAGCCCGACGCGGCCCAGGTAGCCGGTCATGCGGCATTCGAGGCAGCCCACCGGCTGGTACAGCTTGGCCGGACGCGCCGCCTTCCACGGCGCGACGATGTCCGTCCAGGCTTTCTCGTCCTCGACGCGCTGCGCGCCCGAGGCGCTCTTGCAGTGCGGGCACAGGGTGCGCACCAGGCGCTGCGCCATCACGCCGAGCAGCGTGGAGTTGAGCAGATAGGCCGGCACGCCGAGGTCGAGCAGGCGCGTGACGGCCGTGGGCGCGTCGTTGGTGTGCAGGGTGGACAGCACGAGATGGCCGGTCAGCGCCGCCTGGATCGCCATCTCGGCCGTTTCCAGGTCGCGGATCTCGCCCACCATGATGATGTCCGGGTCCTGGCGCATGAAGGCGCGGATGCCCTGGGCGAAACTCATGTCGATGCCGTGCTGCACCTGCACCTGGTTGAAGGATGGCTCGATCATCTCGATCGGGTCCTCGATGGTGCACACGTTGACCTCGGGGGTGGCGAGCAGCTTCAGCGTCGAATAGAGGGTCGTGGTCTTGCCGGAGCCGGTGGGACCGGTGACCAGGACGATGCCGTTGGGCTGGTTCGTCATCTCGTTCCAGCGCGCGACGTCGTCTTCGGAGAAGCCCAGTTCGGAGAAGTCCCGCACCAGGACCTCGGGATCGAAGATGCGCATCACCATCTTCTCGCCGAAGGCGGTGGGCAGGGTGGACAGGCGCAGTTCCACCTCCTGGCCTTCGAGGGTGCGCGTCTTGATGCGGCCGTCCTGAGGGCGGCGCTTTTCCACCACGTCCATGCGACCGAGGATCTTGATGCGGCTCGTCATCGCCGTCAGCACCGGCGCCGGGATCTGGTAGACCTGGTGCAGCACGCCGTCGATGCGGAAGCGCACGATGCCCAGATCGCGCCGCGGCTCGATGTGGATGTCGCTGGCGCGCTGCTCGAAGGCGTACTGCCACAGCCAGTCCACGATATGGACGATGTGCTGGTCGTTGGCGTCGAGCTGACGATTGGCCTTGCCCATCTCCACCAGCTGCTCGAAGCTGGACACCCCCGCGGCGCTCTTGTCGCCCGCCTGCACCGCCTTCTTGATCGAGCGGGCGAGGTTGTAGAACTCCACCAGGAAGCGGCTGATGTCGACCGGGCTGGCGATGACGCGCTTGATGTCCTTGCGCAGGATGGGCTTGAGCTCGTCCTCCCACTCGCGCACGAAGGGCTCGGCGGTGGCGATCACCACCTCCTTGCTGGTCACCCGGATCGGCAGTATCTTGAAGCGCGCCGCATAGGCGTTGGACATCACGTCCGTCACGGTGGAGAAGTCGATGCGCAGCGGATCGATGTGGACATACTCCAGGCCGGCGAAATGGGCCAGCCATTCGGCCAGCGCATCCAGGGTCAGGATCTTGTGCGGCGGCTGCGCCGACTTCAATTTCTGGTCGGCGACGATCACCAGGGGATGGGTATCGCCGCGGAAATAGCGACGCTCGCGTTGCAGCGCCGCGGCATCCTCCGCCCGTACCAAACCGTCGGCGACCAATGCGTCCAGCACGTCGTGCAGGGTGAGGCGGCGCTCGGTCTGGGCACTACGGCTATGGACGGTGGTCATGGCGGTGCGCGGCTCCCTGGGCACGGTGCGCCCGACTATAGCCGACTCAGGAACAGGGCTCAACGACGCGCGCCCTGCAATCGACTCAGGTCAATTCCCTTTTCCAGCTCTGGCTTAGCCTAGGAAGCCTTGCCAAGCGTGGCTCCCCCTGCAAGATCGTCATCGTGCCGACCAAGCTCACGATCTCGCGCTCCACCACCCTGCCGCCCGCTGTGGCACCCCTGAATTCCATCGTTCCTGCCCGGGTCCGCGCCAGCGATCCGGCAGCACCGCAATGCCCGGAGAAGACTGCATGCGCACTCGAGGTCCGCGATTCACGCGATCCGCTTCACGTCCAGCGCCAGGCAGTCCCCGGCAGAGCAGCAGAAACGCCCGCATTCTCTATATAGAGGGGGAGAAATCATGCCGACCAACACCCACGGCCGCCCACAACTGCGTGCGGTGCCCGGTGTCGGCTGCGCGGCGGTGCGTCCGCCGAGGCTGCTGAATACGGGCTCGCTGCGCGCGGAGTACGACGTCGAGCAGCGGGCCGTCTGGATATACATGTGTCCAGGGGGGCGGCCCTGCTTCAGCGCCAATCTGTTGGGTGACATCCTCGCCCAGCAGCACGCCGTTGCCGAGGAACCGGAGGGTGTAGATTTCGTCGTTCTGGCATCCGCCGTGCCGAACGTCTTTAACCTGGGCGGCGATCTCGATCTGTTCCGCACCCTTGTCCTGGCGAAGGACGAGGCGGGTCTGGTGCGCTACGCCGAACATTGCGCACGAGCGGTGCGCAGCGCGGCGCGGGGCCTCGACGCCGGCATCGTGACGGTCGCCGTGGTGCAGGGCGATGCGCTGGGCGGCGGCCTGGAGGCGGCCCTCGCCTGCAGCATCGTGGTAGCGGAGCGAGGCGCAAAGATGGGCTTTCCCGAGATCATGTTCAACCTGTTTCCCGGCATGGGTGCCTACAGCCTGGTGACGCGCAAGGTCGGACCGCGCATTGCCGAGGACCTGATCACCAGCGGCCGCGTATTGAGCGCTGAGGAAATGCACCAGATCGGGCTGGTGGATTATCTGGCGGAGAAAGGAATGGGCGAGCGCGTGACGAGGAACGTCATCAGCGACAAAGCCTGGACCCTGAATGGCTACCGCTCGTTCCAGATGGCGAAGCTGCACTCCTACCTCGCCGTGCCTTATCGCGAACTGCTCGAAATCGCCCGGGAATGGGCGCGGGCCGCCTGCCGCCTCGACGCACGCGACCTGAAAATGATGGAACGGCTGGCTCGCGCCCAGGAACGCCTGACCGGACGCCCCGCTTGACTTGATGCCGGGTCGCGGGAAAACCCCCACCTGGCCCGGTTCCGCCGCACACAGGCACCGGCGTCCGGGCGCGCTGCCCCCGCTGCATTCCCGTGGCACCTGCCCCCGGTTCCGCGCAACCGCGCCGGAGACCGGCCCGTTCCGCGAAAAAGAAGGACAATACCCTCTTATGTTCGTGAATTAATGCCGCTATATCTGTGGCATCCTTCGCGCGAGGCAGCGCGGCCCGCACAAATAACATGGTTCTCCCGCGCCCAGCGCATCCGACAGGGTCGGTCCCAGCCGACCGGAAGCGTGTGCAGGCCGCAACAGGTTCCAGCGCTCCCCGCCGGGGTGGGCGCAGAGCCGGCCCCGACGAGAGATCGGCGTAACGGATGCGCGGGCGCTCAACGAGAGGAGATAGATCATGCTCTATGGCGTCACCCACCGCCCTGCCTTCCGCCTGGAACCCAATCAGCACGTATCGAATCCTTCCCCGATCACCCGAAAAAAAACCGTCCGCACCGAATACGACGCCCAGCGCCGCGCCCTCTGGCTGTACATGTCGCCGCGGCCAAGGCCCTGTTTCACCCCCGAACTTCTCACCGACATCCTCGCGGCCCAGGACGATCTGCGGCGGGATGCGGCGAATGTGGACTTCTTCGTCGCTGCCTCCGACATTCCGGGCGTGTTCAACCTGGGCGGCGACCTGCACCTGTTTCAGCGCGCCGTGGCCGCCAGGGACGCCGCCGGCCTCATGCACTATGCCGAGCGCTGCGTGCAGGCGCTCTACGGACCGATCTCCGGCTTCGGCGCCGGCGTCACCTCGATCGCGCTGCTGCAGGGCGACGCCCTGGGCGGCGGACTGGAGGCTGCGCTGTCCTGTCACATCGTGGTGGCTGAACGCGGCGTGAAAATGGGCTTTCCCGAGATCATGTTCAACCTCTTCCCCGGCATGGGCGCCCTCAGCTTCGTCGCGCGCCGTGCCGGCCAGCGCGTCGCGGAACGGCTGATCCTCGACGGCGAGATCCTCCCGGCCGAGGAAATGCACGACCTCGGACTGGTGGACCACTTGGCCGAGAAAGGCGAAGGCGTCGAACTGGTGCAGGAACTGATCCGCCGGCGCTCCCGTGCCAGCAACGGCCTGCGCGCGTTTCAGCGCGCCCGCATGCACACGCCGCTGAGCGTGCCTTACGAGGAACTTCTGGCCGTGACGCGGGAGTGGGTGGACGCTGCCTGCCGCCTGGAGTCACGCGATCTGCGCATGATGGATCGCCTGGTCAAGGCCCAGGACCGGCTCATCGGCGCGACAGCCACGGTGAGGGAACCGGAATTCGCGCTCGCCGGCGCCACAGCCACGGTGAGGGAACCGGAAATGGCGCTCGCTGCCTAGAAACCCGCGCCGCCACCCGGCACCACGCCGGGGAGGAACCCCAAGGGAAAAAGGCGACTCTGGGCCGCCTTTTTCGTTCTCACACGAGCCCCCTCAACCCGGCAGGATGATGCGGCTTTCCGCCCCGCTCATCTCCAGCATGAGCTGATTGATGCGCTTGACGAATCCAGCCGGATCGTCGAGCTGGCCGCCCTCGGCCAGCAGCGCCTGGTCGAACAGCACGGCTGGCCCAGTCGTCGAAGCGCTGTTCGTCGCTCGTACTTCAGCCGCTGCACCACCGGATGCTTGGGATTGATCTCCAGGATCGGCTTGGACGTCGGCACCTTCTGGCCGGCCGCCTTCAGCATGCGCGCCAGGTTGCCGCTCATGTCGTAGCTCGTCCGCCACCAGGCAGGCCGGCGAATCGGTCAGGCGATGGGTGACGCGCACGTCCTTGACCTTGTCGCCCAGCGCTCGCCTTCATCTTCTCGATCAGATCCTTGAGCTCGTCGGCCTTCCTGTTCCTGCTCCTTCTTCTCCGCTTCGTCCTCCAGCTTGCCCAGATCGAGGTCGCCCTTGGCCACCGACTGCAGCTGCTTGCCGTCGAACTCGGTCAGATTGCCGACCAGCCACTCGTCCACGCGGTCGGACAGCAGCAGCACTTCGATGCCCTTCTTGCGGAAGATCTCCAGGTGCGGGCTGTTCTTCGCCGCGGTGAAGGTGTCGGCGGTGACGTAGTAGATCTTGTCCTGGCCTTCCTTCATGCGCGACACGTAGTCGGCGAGCGACGACGGTTCTGCTCTTCGCGTGTCGGTGTGCGTCGAGGCGAAGCGCAGCAGCTTGGCGATGCGCTCCGGTTGGCGATGTCCTCGCCGACGCCTTCCTTGAGCACGCGGCCGAATTCCTTCCAGAAGGTGCGCGTACTTCTCCTTCTGCGCGTTCTCGCGCGCCAGGTCCTCCAGCAGACCGAGCACCTTCTTGCGTGCAGCCGGCGCGGATCGCCTCGATGTCCTTGCGACTCCTGCAGGATCTCGCGCGAGACGTTGAGCGGCAGGTCGTTGGAATCGATCACGCCGCGCACGAAGCGCAGGTAGAGCGGCATCAGCTGCTCGGCGTCGTCCATGATGAACACGCGCCGCACGTAGAGCTTGATGCCGTGGCGCTGCTCGCGGTCCCACAGGTCGAACGGCGCGCGCGCCGGGATGTAGAGCAGCTGGGTGTATTCCTGCTTGCCCTCGACCTTGGCGTGCACGTAGGCCAGCGGCGCCTCGAAATCGTGCGCCGACGTGCTTGTAGAACTCCTTGTACTGCTCGTCGGTGATCTCGGACTTGGGCCGCGCCCACAGCGCGCTGGCCTGGTTGACCGTCTCGTCCTCGTCGGTGGCGACCTGCTCGCCCTTGTCCTTGTCCCATTCCTCCTTCTTCATCACGATGGGCAGGGTGATGTGGTCGGAGTACTTGCGGATGATCTGCGCGCAGCTGCCAGCCGGAGCAGCGAGGCTTCGTCCTCCGCCTCTCGCGCAGGTGCAGGGTGACCTCGGTGCCGCGCTGCGGCCTGCTCGACCGGTCTCGACGCGTGTACTCGCCCTCGCCGTCGGATTCCCAGCGCACGCCCTGGTCGGCCGCCAGGCCGGCGCGGCGCGTGACCACCGTCACCTTGTCGGCGACGATGAAGGAGGAATAGAAGCCGACGCCGAACTGGCCGATCAGGTGGGCGTCCTTCGGCCTGGTCGCCGGTCAGGCTGCCGAAGAACTCGCGGGTGCCGGACTTGGCGATGGTGCCGAGTGTTGCGATCGACCTCGTCGCGCGACATGCCGATGCCGTTGTCGGAGATGGTGATGGTGCGCGCCGCCTTGTCGAAGGTGACGCGGATCTTCAGATCGGCGATCGGTCTCGAACAGGCCGGGATTGTTGAGCGCCTCGAAGCGCAGCTTGTCGCAGGCGTCGGAGGCGTTGGAAATCAGTTCGCGCAGGAAGATCTCCTTGTTGCTGTACAGGGAGTGGATCATCAGGTGCAGCAGCTGCTTGACCTCGGCCTGGAAGCCGAGGGTTTCCTTGCGGTTGCGGTGGTCATGGGCCTCTCCACGGAATGACCGGGAAAGTATGGGGACGGTGGGGCGGTTTTCAAGCCCGGGGCCGCGCCGGCGTCTCGGCTGCCCGGCAGCAGTGCACGTCAGAGGTAACGCACACCGAGGATCTCGATCTCGCGCAGTCCGGCCGGACTCTGGAAGCGCACCACATCGCCCGTCCGCGCCTTGAGCAGCGCGCGCGCCAGCGGCGAGATCCAACTGATGCGGCCGGACCCGGCGTCGGCCTCATCCACCCCGACGATCTGGAAGGTCTGTTCGCCGCCTTCCCCGCTCGCGTCGCTCAGAGTGACGGTGGCGCCGAAGAACACCTGGTCCACATTCTGCTGCTGGGCGGGGTCCACCACCACGGCGGACTCGATGCGCTTGAGCAGGAAGCGGATGCGCCGATCGATCTCGCGCAGCCGCTTCTTGCCATAGATGTAGTCACCGTTTTCCGAGCGGTCGCCATTGGAGGCGGCCCAAGCCACGACCTGGACGAGATCGGGGCGCTCCCGTTCCACCAGGTGCTTGGCCTCCGCCTTCAGCGCGGCGTAGCCCCGCGCTGTCATGTAGTTGACGGTGCCCGGCGGCAAGCCGGAGGGGGCTTCGAGTTCCTCGTCTTCCTGGTCGGTTTCCCGGGTGAAGGCCTTGCTCATGTCGGTGGGCGGCTGGCTCGGATCAACCAATGGTAGAAGCCGTACCGGCTCCTGACAAGGCGCGGCCCCACAGCGCCCTGCCCAACATCAGTGCATGAGGGCAGGCTGATTGAGCAGGGCCTGGTAGTCGTCGATGAAATCGCCGAAAGCCTCGATGTCCGGCTCGCCCGAGACGAACTGGCTGAAATCCTCGCGAAAGCGCTGGGCCGCGGCGTCGCGGATGAAGGCGCCGACGCCGTGCCGCTTGTCGATGACCTCGACGCCGTTCTGCGCCGGATAATCAGCGACATAGAGCACGGGATTGTTGAAGACGATCTGCATCATGTGGTTTCCTTTCGCGGGTCTCGGCGGCGGTTTGGGTTTCGTATGGCAGCCCCACCTGGACCCCAATGCTGTCCCTGGCTGGTAGGTCGGGGCGACTCACCCGGTTTCAAGGGACAGGCCATGACGCTGGTTGTCTTTCGTGTTGCCGGGGCATACCATAACCGCGGTCGGATGGCGACGCCGCCGGCATGGCTTTCACTCCAGAATTCGATGTCTGATCACGGACACCCCAACATGACGGATCTCGCCAACAGCATTGAACTGCGCAGCAAGTTGCACGAACTACAGGTGGAGCACCGGGATCTGGACGAAGTGATCGCACGTCTCGAAGATGCCCCGCCCCACGACGAGTTACTGCTGCGCCGCCTGAAAAAGCGCAAGCTGTTGTTGAAAGACCGCATCTCCCTCATCGAACGTATGCTCGAACCGGACGTCCTGGCCTAGCCCGTCCCTCGATGACCCGGCCGAAGCCGCCCCGCTTCGACACCCTGAGCCTGCACGCGGGCCAGGCGCCCGACGATCGGCACGGCGCGCGGGCAACCCCGATCTATCTCACCACCAGTTTCGTCTTCAGGGACACCGATCAGGCCGCCGCGCTGTTCAACATGGAACGTGCGGGCCATGTCTATTCGCGCATCTCCAACCCCACCGCGGCGGTGCTGGAGGAACGCATCGCCGCCCTGGAGGGTGGCGTGGGCGCCGTCGCGACGGCCTCGGGCCAGGCCGCCCTGCATTTGGCCATCGTCACCCTGCTCGGCGCCGGCCAGCATATCGTGGCCTCGCGCGCCCTCTACGGCGGTTCCCACAACCTGCTGGCGTACACCCTGCCGCGCTTCGGCATCGAGACCAGCTTCGTCGATCCGCGCGAACTCGACGCCTGGCGCAACGCGATCCGGCCCGACACGCGCCTGCTGTTCGGCGAAACGCTGGGCAATCCCGGACTCGATGTCCTGGACGTGCCGGGCGTGGCGGCGATCGCCCACGACCACGGCCTGCCGCTGCTGGTGGATTCCACCTTCACCACGCCCTGCCTGATGCGGCCGTTCGATCTGGGCGCCGACCTGGTGTTCCACTCCGCCACCAAGTTCCTCGGCGGCCATGGCACGGTGATCGGGGGGCTGCTGGTGGACAGCGGCGCCTTCGATTGGGAGAAATCGGGCAGGTTCGCGACGCTGACGGAGCCCTACGCCGGTTTCCACGGCATGGATTTCGCCGAAGAATCCACCGTCGCCGCCTTCCTGCTGCGCGCCCGACGCGAAGGACTGCGCGACTTCGGCGCCTGCATGTCGCCCATGACGGCATTCCAGATTCTGCAGGGAGTGGAAACCCTGGGCCTGCGCATGGGGCGCCACGTGGCCAACACGCGGCTCCTCGTCGCCCACCTGGCGCAGCATCCGGCGGTGGCGGCCGTCGCCTACCCGGAACTGCCCAGCCACCCCGACCACGAGTTGGCCCGGACCCTGCTGCCCGACGGCTGCGGTGCCGTGTTCAGCTTCACTCTCAAGGGCGGGACGGGCGGCGCCAAGCTCGCCGGGCAAAGGTTCATCGAGGCGCTGCGGCTGTTCTCCCACCTCGCCAACGTCGGCGACGCCAAGTCGCTGGTGATCCATCCCGCCAGCACCACCCACTTCCGCATGAGTCCCGAGGCGCTGCGCGCCGCCGGCATCGAGGAAGGCACGGTGCGGCTGTCCGTCGGACTGGAAGATCCCGAGGACCTGATCGAGGATCTCGAACGCGGCCTGTACGCGGCGCAGAAGGCATGACGGCGATGCAGTGCGCTGTCGGCGGACGCGAGGTGTATGCGTACACCGGCGGCAAGCCCTTCGACCCGCGCCTGCCGGTCCTCGTCTTCCTCCATGGGGCGCAGCAGGATCATAGCTGCTGGCAGTTGCAGAGCCGCTATTTCGCCCACCACGGCCGGGCCGTGCTGGCGGTGGACCTGCCGGGCCACGGCCGCTCCGCACCGCCGGCCCTGAGTTCCATCGCCGCAATCGCCGACTGGATCGCAGCCCTGCTGGATGCCGCCGGCGTCGACAAGGCGACCCTGGTGGGGCACAGCATGGGATCCCTCGCCGCACTCGAGGCGGCGGCGCGCCACCCGCAACGGGTCGACGCCATTGCCCTGCTCGGCTGCGCCGTGCCGATGCCGGTTTCCGCCGCGTTGCTGGAAGCCGCGCACCACGACGAAGCGCAGGCGATGGAAACGATCAACGTCTGGTCGCACAGCCCGGGCGCGCTGCTGGGGGGCAACACGGCGCCCGGGCTGTGGATGTTCGGCGTCAATCGGCGCCTGATGGAGCGCGCCGCCGCCGGCGTGCTGGCGAACGACCTCGCCGCCTGCAACGACTACCGGGACGGCCCCGAAAGCGCAGGCAAGGTTGTCTGCCCGGCGCTGCTGGTAAGCGGCAGCCGCGACCAGATGACGCCGCCGCGGTCCGCACGCGCCCTCGCCGCCGCCTTGAAGAATGTACGTTCCATAACGATCGAGGGCTGCGGCCACGCGCTGATGGCGGAACAGCCGGACCGGGTGCTGGATTCGCTGCGAGGGTTTATCATGGATGGATAGAAGGATTTACCGGCAGTCCGCGGCACAAGCGTACGCCACCCACAACAAGCACAAAAAGGAGGAGACATGGAGACACCCCCGCAGCAAGAGACGGAATCCCAATCGGAATCCCAATCGCCATTCCCCGGAGTCCGCTCCGGCCTTTCCCTGCTCGCACCGTTCCGCTGGATCTCGCGCGGACTCGACGACTTCAAGGCCTGCCCCACCGCCAGCATGTTCTACGGCTGCTGCTTCGCCGCGATGGGTTTCGTGCTCAACGCGGTGTTGGCGCGCTACTACCAGTACGTGTCGGCCCTGGCCTGCGGCTTCCTGCTGCTGGGCCCGTTCCTCGCCATCGGCATCTACGAGGTGAGCCGCCGGCGCCAGAAGGGCATGATGTGCGCGCTCAGGCCGACGCTGGCCGCCTGGCGCAGCAATGCCAGCAACATCGGCGTCTATTCGCTCATTCTCAGCGTCATCTTCCTGGTGTGGGCGCGCGCCTCGCTGGTGGCTTTCGCCCTGTTCTACACCAGCGAAATGCCGACGCTGGAGGGATTCCTGCGCCAGGTGCTGTCGCTGCAGAACGCGGAGTTTCTCGCCGTCTATGCCGGCGTACTCCTGATCTTCGGCTCGCTGGTCTTTGCCGTCAGCGTCGTCTCCATCCCCCTCATGCTCGACCGCGACCAGGACTCGGTCACCGCCATGATCACCAGCTTCCTCGCCCTGGTGAAGAACTTCCCCGCCATGGTGGTGTGGGCAGTGCTGATCCTGGCCTTCACCGGCATCGGCTTCGCTACGCTGTACATCGGGCTCATCTTCACCATTCCCCTGATCGGTCACGCCACCTGGCACGCGTATCAGGAAGTGGTCGAGCCGCGTTCGTCCTGAACGCAGGCTGATGTACCCCGCGGCGAGGCAAAGGCGATGATGTCGGGTTTCCGGTACCTCGCCCCCTTCTGAATGAATCCGGTATACCGCAATTCCGGCCTGCTGGCGGCATGCCAGGGGCTGCTGCTCACCAACGGTGTGACGCTGATCGCCATCAACGGCCTGCTCGGCTACGCCCTGGCCGCGAACAAGCAACTGGCGACCCTTCCGGTCACCACCTATGTCATCGGCGCGGCGCTCACCACCCTGCCGGCCTCCTTCTACATGAAGCATTATGGCCGGCGCGCCGGATTTACCCTGGGCGGAGTCCTCGGCGTCTTCGGGGCGGTGCTGTGCGCCGGCGCCGCCTGGGCCGGCAGTTTCTGGCTGCTCTGCCTCGGCACCCTGTTTTCCGGCATGTACAACGCCTTCGGCCAGTACTACCGCTTCGCCGCCGCCGATGTGGCGCCGCTCGCCTTCAAGAGCCGCGCCATTTCCTGGGTGCTGGCGGGCGGCATCATCGGCGGCGTGATCGGTCCCGAGACCAGCAAGCTGACGCGCGACCTGCTCGCGCCGCAGTACGTTGCGACCTACGGTGCGCTCGTACTGTTCGCCCTGCTGGCGCTGGTCCTGGTGCGCACCCTCGATCTGCCGGCGCAATCGGCCGAGGAACGGCACGAACCCGGTCGCCCGCTGGTGCAGATCGCGCGCCAGCCGGCATTCCTCGTCGCGGTGCTGGCGGCGGTGGTGGGCTACGCCGTGATGAATCTGCTGATGACCGCCACTCCGCTGGCGATGGACGTCTGCCGCCACCCCTTTTCCGACACCGCCTTCGTCCTCGAGTGGCACGTGATCGGCATGTTCGCGCCGTCCTTCTTCACCGGCTCGCTGATCCGGCGCTACGGCGTGTTCCGCATCCTGCTGGCAGGCGCGGCCCTGATGTTCGCCTGCGTCGGCATCGCCGTTGCCGGCGAATCGATCATGCACTTCTGGTGGGCGCTGCTGCTGCTGGGCGTGGGCTGGAACTTCCTCTACATCGGCGGCACCACGCTGCTCACCGAGACCTACCGCCCGGCTGAGAAGGCGAAGGCCCAGGGCGCCAACGACTTCCTCGTGTTCGCAGCCCAGGCCGCGTCGTCGCTGACGTCGGGATGGATGCTGACGCGGGAAGGCTGGCAGATGCTCAACCTGGCGGCGCTGCCGCTGCTGGTGCTCACCACCGGCGCAACGCTATGGCTGGCGCTGCGCGGCCGCCCTCTGGTGGCGAAGGGCAAGCCTCGTTAGTTGTTGGTGCTCGACGCCGCCGCGGCGACCGGCACGCGGGTGAACCAGAAGGCGAGCATGAAGCTGGCGGCGATGACGGCGATCACACCCACGCCCAGGGCCAGTTCCTTGCCGTCGCTCCAGGCATCGACCGAGGGAAAGAAATACTTGCTCGCGCCGAAGGCGGCCACCAGCAGACTGATGCCGGCCACCATCAACCCCATGACGCGGGAGGCAATCAGGGCGAGTTGATCGGCGCGCCGCAGCAGGCGTGAGATCCACAGGCCGTTCGCCGAATCGGCGAGCATCATGCCGAGCATGAAGGCGAGTCCCAGCGCGAATGCATGCTCCCAACCGCCGAACTGCGTGGAGGTCAGGGCGAACAGAGAAGCCTGGCTCACGGTGTCGAACGACAGCGCGAACAGGGCGCCGACGGCGGCGATGAGCAGCGGATTGCCGGTCCGGTTCAGGCGTCCCAGAAACCGCCCTTTCAGTCCCACAGGTTGCACCGGCAGATGGCCCGGGGCCGCCAGCACGGCGCGCAAGTTGGCAACGCCGAGGAGCGAGAGAAAAGCGATGGAGACCCAGGCGCCCACGTCCTCCAGCCAGGGCGGAACCTGCCAGCGCGTCGATAACGCGCCCACGGTCAGGGAAATGGCGATCACCACGACGCCGTGGCCGAGCGAGAACAGCATCCCGCACCAGCGCGCAAGTCGCGGATGGTGGCGCGCGTTGTAGCGCGTCAGGCCGTCGATGGTCGCCAGATGATCCGCGTCGAGCCCATGCTTGAGGCCGAGAACCAGGACCAGAGTCAGCAGCGCCACCCAGTCGTTCGGAAGATTTTCCATGTGACCGCTCCCGTGCCGGAAAGGCGTGGGAAGAATACTCCTTTTTTCTTATCCGGCGCCACACCGCGCCGCACCAATTGATCTGTCAGAATTTTTCCGGCACGAAAACCCTTGCCGCAGCGCGCTCACGTCCTCGGCTTGCTATGCACGTGCACGTACGTGTGTCCTTCCCCTTCGTGGTGCGCGTGATGGTGATGACGGCGCGATGCGTCGATGTCGGCCGGCACCAGATTGAGCAGTCCGTGGCGCACGCCGCGCTCGGCCTGGATGGCATTGGCGAACTCGCGCACCGCCGCGGTCGGCCCGCGCAGGATCACCGTTTCGATGCAGTTGTCGTGGTCGAGATGGGCGTGCATGGTGGACACGGACAGGTCATGGTGCTCGTGCTGCAGCGCCGTCAGACGCTCCGCCAACTCGCGTTCGTGGTGGTTGTAGATGTAAGACAGGGCGGCGATGCAGTAGGGCGCCTCGTCGTGCGCCAGTTGGTGCTCGCCGAGTTGCTGGCGCAACAGGTCGCGCACGGCTTCCGAGCGGTTGAGGTAGCCCTTGTCGCGAATCAGTTGGTCGAACGCCGCGGCCAGCTTCGCGTCGAGGGAGATGGTGAAGCGTTCCATGGCGGATCTCCGGTTGTGCCGGCGAGTCTACCGTGCACGCCGTGAAGCGTGGGCTCACAGGGTCTGGGCAGACCGCCACGCCCCCTGCGGCGGCTCTGCCGCCGAAGCGGCGGCGCCGCGGCCGGGCGGCAGGAATCCGGTACCGCGAGCGCCCGTAGTCTCATAGAATGCCGCACCAGGATCCGGTCGCCGCGGCCCGAGACGCCTTCGTTCCGCGGCCGGCGCCGCCCATCCATTCCTCTGCCCCGAGTCATCGAAACTCCCCGTCCCTCCCGGAGAATGCTCCATGTCCCAGACCGTGCCGCAACTTTCCACTATTGCCGTCAGCCTGGCCGACGGCGTCGCCGAAATCCGCCTCGATCGCCCCGACAAGTCCAACGCCATGAACGAGCCGCTGTGGCAGGAACTGCGCGAGGCCTTCCGCTGGGCCGACAGCACCGCCGCCGTGCGGGTCGCCGTGCTGTGCGGCGCGGGGCGCAATTTCTGCTCCGGCATCGATCTCGCCATGCTCCTGGGGATCGCGCCCAGGATCGCCCATCGCGACGCAGCGCGCAGCCGCGAGGCGCTGCGCCGGCTGATCCTCGACCTGCAGGACTGCCTCACCAGCGTCGAGCGCTGCCGCAAGCCGGTGCTGGCGGCAATCCACGGCGCCTGCGTCGGCGGGGCGATCGATCTGGTGACCTGCTGCGACATGCGCTACGCATCGGCCGGGGCGCTGTTCTCGGTGCGGGAGGTGGACGTCGGCATGGCCGCGGACGTGGGCACGCTGCAGCGCTTGCCGCGTCTCGTGCCGGATGGCATCGCGCGCGAGCTTGCCTACACCGGCCGCAACGTCGATGCCGAGGAGGCGCGCCGGATCGGTCTCGTCAATCGCGTATTCGACACGCCGGAAGCGCTTGCCGCCGGCGTCGGCGAACTGGCGCGCACCATCGCCGCCAAGTCGCCGCTGGCGATCCGCGGCATCAAGCAGATGCTCGACTACGGACGGGACCACTCGGTGGCGGACGGCCTCGAACACGTCGCCACCTGGAACGCATCGATGCTGCTGTCGGACGACCTGCGCGAGGCCATGACGGCAATGCGGGAGAAACGCGCGCCGCACTTCGACGACTGACCCCTCCCCTCCATGGCCCTCAAGGCAACGATCTTCAAGGCGGAGTTGGATGTCGCGGACATCGACCGCGGCTATTACGCGAGCCATGCCCTGACGCTCGCCCGCCACCCCTCCGAAACCGACGAGCGCATGATGGTGCGCGTGCTGGCCTTCGCCCTCCATGCCCACCCCGATCTGGCCTTCGGCCGGGGACTATCGACCGAGGACGAGCCCGATCTCTGGCAGAAGGATCTCACCGGCGCCATTCAGCTCTGGATCGACGTCGGCTTGCCCGACGAACGCGCCGTCCGCAAGGCCTGCGGCCGCGCCGAGCGGGTGGTGGTCGTCAGCTACGGCGGCCGCGGCAGCGATGTCTGGTGGAGCCAGATCGCCGGGAAGCTCGACCGGCTCGACAATCTGACGGTGATCGACCTGCCCGCGGCCGGCACTCAGGCCGCGGCGGCGCTGGCGCAGCGCAGCATGCAACTGCAGTGCACGATTCAGGAGGGACAGTTGTGGCTGGCGAACGGGAAGGACGTCGTCCACATCGAGCCGGCGACCTTGCTGGCGGCGGGGTGAACGACTCTGCAGTGCGGGAACAGGCCGGATCAGGCGCCTCGCGGCATGCGACGGGGCGGCCCGCGCGGCCGCCGCAACGCCCTACGTGCCGCAGGAGACTCGGTCGCCTAGACGCAGCCGGTGGGTTTCGGCATGCCGGCGTAGCGCGCTGCCTGCTTGGCGGGGCCGTAGGGAAACAGGTCGAACAGGTAGCGCTTGTCGGCCATATCCTCGCCGAGTTCGGCCTTCAGGACCTTCTGCAGCATGCGCAGGTTGGGAGCGACGCCATTTTCCTGATAGTAGCTGCGGATCAGGTTCACGATCTGCCAGTGCGCATCGGTCAACTCCAGATTGTCCTGCTGCGACAGGCTGCGGGCGACCTCTTCCGACCAATCGTCCAGGCTGGCCAGGAAACCTTCGGCGTCCGTTTCAATCTGCTTGCCATCGATGACGATCATGTTTATCTCTCTGTATGTGGGGTCGCGGGGTGCGAATACCCGACATTATTAGTCAGGAATTAGTCCCTGTCAATCGCCGCCAAGGAATCACAGTCACGCCATGAACTTCCTCGCCCACGCCCTGTTGGCCGGACCCGACCCGGCGGACCGCCTCGGCGCCATGCTCGGAGATTTCGTGAAGGGACCGCTGCCGGCAGGACTGCCCGCGCCGGTGGCATCAGGCGTGGAACTGCATCGCCGCATCGACAGCTTCGCCGACACCCATCCCGCCTTCCATCGCAGCCGGACGAGAGTCAGCCCGCAGCGGCGCCGCTACGCCGGGATCATGATCGACATGTTCTACGATCATTTCCTGGCGCTGCACTGGGAGAGCTTCAGCGGCGAGCCGCTGGAGGACTTCGCGGCCGGCATCTACGAGCTGATGTCGGATCACACCGCATTGCTGCCGCCGCGCCTCGCCCATATCCTCCCCTACATGCGGGAGCAGGACTGGATGAGCAGCTACCGCTCGCCCGACGCGATCGCCACTGCGCTCGACCGCATGGCCGAGAAGCGGCTCACCCGACCCAATGGACTGGCCGGCTCGGCCGCAGATCTGGGAGGGTGTTACCGTGAATTCGAGCAGGACTTCCTGGCCTTCTTTCCCGACGCGCGGGTCTTCGCCAGCGCGTTCCGCCGCGGCCGGCAGCGGTAACCGGCCCCGACCGCCGCGATGCGTGAACTCAGGGCGCGCGCCCCGAGATCGCCCGCAGGAACTCGCTGCGGAACTGATCGTTGCCCTCGAAAACGCCGGTGAAGGCCTGGGTGACCACGCGTTCGTCGCCGCGCCGATCCTCCCCCAGCAGCAGGCAGAGCTGTTCCGCCTCGATGACGCAGGCGGCCCCCTGGGCCTTGCCGTGATGCATGAGGGCCTCGGCGATATCGCGCGTCATCCATTCCTGATAGGTGAAGCGGTGGCCGATGGCGTCCACCATGCGCGCGATGCGCCCGAAGCCGTGCAGGCGTCCGCCCGGCAGGTAGGCCACATGCGCCACGCCGCGAAACGGTACGAGGTGGTGCGGGCACACCCCATGCACCGCGATGCCGCGCACCACCACCATGTCTTTGCGGTGATCCTCGAAACCCTCGCCGAGGGCTTCGGCCGGGTTCATCTCGTAGCCGCCCAGCAGCCGGCGCTGCCACAGTTCCCGCACCCGCCGCGCCGTCTTTCCGGTATGCACCGTGTCGGGCGCGATGCCGCAGGCCCGCAGCAGATCGGTCACCGCCCGCTCGAAGGCCACGGGGTCGAAATCGCCCTGACGCGGGATGCCGATGACTGCGTTCGGGTAAGGGGGCGGCAGGATCGTGATCGAAGAATTCGGACATGGCGGGCTCGCCTTGCGGATGCGAAAGCCCAGGAATCATACACTCCCCGCTTCCGGCGACGGCCCGACGAAAGACAAGGCCGGCGATACCCCCTAGAATTGGCGCCGCAACCCCAAACCCCGAGGAGTCCCGATGAGCCACAACCTGTTCAACACCCTCCAAGAATTCAAGATCGGCACGCAAGAAGGCCAAGTTCTATTCACTGCCGGCGCTGGAAAAAGCGGGCCTGGGCAAGATCTCGCGCCTGCCGGTGTCGATCCGCATCGTGCTGGAATCGGTGCTGCGCAACTGCGACGGCAGGAAGGTCACCGAGGAGCACGTCAAGCAGCTGGCCGAGCTGGCAGCCGAAGGCGAAGCGCGTGGACGAGATCCCCTTCGTCGTGGCGCGCGTCGTGCTGCAGGACTTCACCGGCGTGCCGCTGCTGGCGGACCTGGCGGCGATGCGCGGCGTGGCCGACCGGCTGGGCAAGAATCCCAAGGTCATCGAGCCGCTGGTGCCGGTGGATCTGGTGGTCGACCACTCGGTGCAGATCGACCACTACGGCACCAAGGACGCGCTCGACCTCAACATGAAGCTGGAATTCCAGCGCAACAACGAGCGCTACCAGTTCATGAAGTGGGGCATGCAGGCCTTCGACACCTTCAAGGTGGTGCCGCCGGGCATCGGCATCGTGCACCAGGTGAACCTGGAATACCTGGCGCGCGGCGTGTGGCAGAAGGACGGCGTCGTCTACCCCGACACCCTGGTCGGCACCGACTCCCACACCACCATGATCAACGGCATCGGCGTGGTGGGCTGGGGCGTGGGCGGCATCGAGGCGGAGGCCGGCATGCTCGGCCAGCCGGTGTATTTCCTGACGCCCGACGTGGTCGGCGTGGAGCTGAAGGGACGCCTGCGCGGCGGCGTCACCGCCACCGACCTGGTGCTGACCATCACCGAAATGCTGCGCAAGGAAAAGGTGGTGGGCAAGTTCGTCGAGTTCTTCGGCGAAGGCACCGCCAGCCTCGCGCTGCCGGACCGCGCGACCATCGCCAACATGGCGCCGGAATACGGCGCGACCATGGGCTTCTTCCCGGTGGACGAGGCGACCATCGAATACTTCCAGGGCTCCGGCCGCAGCAAGGAAGAGATCGCCGCCTTCGAAGCCTACTTCAAGGCGCAGGGCCTGTTCGGCATTCCGCAAGGCGGGCGAGATCGACTACACCAAGGTGCTGAAGCTGGACCTGGGCACCGTGGCGCCCTCGCTCGCCGGTCCGAAGCGCCCGCAGGACCGCATCGAGATCGGCAAGCTGAAGGCGCAGTTCGCCAGGCTGTTCTCCAAGCCGGTGGCCGACAACGGCTTCAACAAGGCCAAGCGCGGAACTTGCCAGGCGCTTCACCACCGCGGACGGCATCGACATCGGTTCCGGCGACGTGCTGATCGCCGCCATCACCTCCTGCACCAACACCTCGAACCCCAGCGTGCTGATCGCCGCCGGCCTGCTGGCGAAGAAGGCGGTGGAACGCGGCCTGACGGTCAAGCCGCACATCAAGACCTCGCTCGCGCCCGGCTCGCGCGTGGTCACCGAATACCTGACCAAGGCGAAGCTGCTGCCCTACCTGGAAAAGCTCGGCTTCAACGTGGCGGCCTACGGCTGCACCACCTGCATCGGCAATGCCGGTCCGCTCGCCGAGCCGATCGAAGAGGCCGTCGTGCAGCAACGATCTGGTGTGCGCGGCGGTGCTCTCCGGCAACCGCAACTTCGAGGCGCGCATCCACCCGCAACATCCGCGCCAACTTCCTCGCCAGTCCGCCGCTGGTGGTGGCCTATGCCATCGCCGGCACCGTGCTGAAGGATCTGATGACCGAGCCGCTGGGCAAGGGCAAGCAGGGCGAGGACGTGTACATCGGCGACATCTGGCCGAGCGGCGAGGAAATGCACGCGGCGCTGAAGTACGCCATGAATCGCCAAGACCTTCCAGCGCCTCTACGGCCAGCCTCACCGAGCGAGGGCGACCTGTGGAGCAAGGTGGAGACCGACACGGGCCAGGTCTACCACTGGCCGAAGTCCACCTACATCGCCGAGCCGCCGTTCTTCGACAGGACTTCGGCATGCAGCCGGGCGCCATCGGCCGCGTGCGCAACGCCCGCGCGCTGGGCATCTTCGGCGACTCGGTGACCACCGACCACATCTCGCCCGCCGGTTCGATCAAGGAGACCTCGCCGGCCGGCAAGTGGCTGCTGGCGAACGGCGTCGGCCAGGCCGATTTCAACTCCTACGGCTCGCGCCGCGGCAATCACGACGTCATGATGCGCGGCACCTTCGCCAACGTGCGCATCAAGAATCTGATGGTGCCCCTGAGCGCCGATGGCGCGCGCATCGAAGGCGGCATCACCGTCCACCAACCGTCCGGCGAGCAGATGTCGATCTACGACGCCGCCATGCGCTACGTGCGCAACGGCGTGCCGACCGTGGTGTTCGGCGGCGAGGAATACGGCACCGGCTCCTCGCGCGACTGGGCGGCCAAGGGCACGCAACTGCTGGGCGTGAAAGCCGTCATCGCCCGCAGCTTCGAGCGCATCCACCGCTCCAACCTGGTCGGCATGGGCGTGCTGCCGCTGCAGTTCAAGGGCAAGCGACTGCGCGCAATCGCTGGGCATCAACGGGCGACGAGTACTTCGACCTCGAAGGCGTGGACGGCGAAATCAAGCCGCAGCAGGACGTCACCCTGGTGATCCGCCGCGCCGACGGCAGCTCAGCCAGCGCGTCCCGCTGCTGCTGCGCATCGACACGCCGATCGAGGTGGACTACTTCAAGCACGGCGGCATTCTTGCCGTTCGTGCTGCAGGCAGTTGCTGGCGGCGTAGGGCGGGCCGTGCCCGCCGCTAGGGACGAATGGCGGGCGCGGCCCGCCCTACGGGTATCGCAGCGAGGGGACGAATCCGCCGCCCTGGAGCTGCTGCGCTCCGTCTTCGGTTACGCCGCCTTCCGCGGCGCCCAGGCCGAGATCATCGACCACGTCGTCGGCGGCGGCGATGCGCTGGTGCTGATGCCCACCGGCGGCGGCAAGTCGCTGTGCTACCAGATTCCCGCCCTGCTGCGCCGCGGCGTCGGCATCGTCGTCTCGCCGCTGATCGCGCTGATGCAGGACCAGGTCGATGCGCTGCTGCAGCTCGGCGTGCGCGCCGCCTTCCTCAACTCCTCGCTCGGACTGCGGACGCGGCGCGCGACGGTGCAGCGGCGCCTGCTGGCGGGCGAGCTGGATCTGCTCTACGTCGCGCCCGAACGCCTGCTGACCGAGCGCTTTCTCGGCCTGCTCGAGCGCATGCTGCGCGCAGGCGCCGGCATCGCGCTGTTCGCCATCGACGAGGCGCACTGCGTCTCGCAGTGGGGCCACGATTTCCGCCCCGAGTACATCCAGCTGTCCGTGCTGCACGAGCGCTTCCCCGCAGGTGCCGCGCATCGCGCTCACCGCCACCGCCGACGCCGATCACGCGCGCCGAGATCGTCGCCAAGCTCGGCCTCGCCGAGGCGCGCCAGCTTCGTCTCCAGCTTCGACCGCCCGAACATCCGCTACCGCGTGGTCGAGAAGGACAACCCGCGCCAGCAGCTGCTGCAGTTCCTGCGCGGCGACGCGGATAACCCCGGCCATCGCGGCGAGGCCGGCATCGTCTATTGCCTGTCGCGCAAGAAGGTCGACGAAACCGCCGCACTGGCTGTCCCAGCAGGGCATCCGCGCCCTGCCCTACCACGCCGGCCTGGACGCCGAGACGCGGCGCGAGCAACCAGCAGCGCTTCCTGCGCGAGGACGGCATCGTCATGGTGGCCACCATCGCCTTCGGCATGGGCATCGACAAGCCCGACGTGCGCTTCGTCGCCCACCTCGACCTGCCCAAGAGCCTCGAGGGCTACTACCAGGAGACCGGCCGCGCCGGGCGCGACGGCGAGCCGGCCGAAGCCTGGATGGCCTACGGCCTGGCCGACGTGGTGCTGCTGCGGCAGCTGGATCGACCAGTCCGAGCGCCGGCAGGAACAGAAGCGCGTCGAGGGCGCGCAAGCTCGACGCCATGCTCGGCTACTGCGAAGCGGCGCAGCTGCCGGCGCGACGTGCTGCTCAACTACTTCGGCGAGGAAGCGGCGCCCTGCGGCAACTGCGACACCTGCCTCGACCCGCCGCAGACTCTGGGACGGCACGGTGGCCGCGCAGAAATTCATGTCGGCGGCGCTGCGCACCGGACAGCGCTTCGGCGCCGGCCACCTGATCGACATCCTGCGCGGCAAGACGACCGACAAGGTGCAGCAGTTCGGCCACGACCGCCTGCCGACCTTCGGCGTCGGCGCCGACCTCGACGAGCACGACCTGGCGCAGCGTCGCGCGCCAGCTGGTGGCCGCCGGGCTGCTGCACGCCGACGCGCAGCGCTACGGCGCGCTGCAACTGACCGACGCCGCGCGCCCGGTGCTGAAGGGCGAGGCACACGCTGCAACTGCGCCGCGTGCGGCCCAAGCCGGCCACGAAGCAAGGCGCCGCGCCCCGTACCCGCCAGGCACAGCCGCCTCGACGCCGGCGATGCGCCGCTGTTCGACAGCGCTGCGCGCCTGGCGCCGCGAACTGGCCGAGGCGCAGGGCGTGCCGCCCTTCGTCATCCTTCCACGACAGCACGCTGCGCGAACTGGCGCGCCTGCGTCCGCGCAGCGAGCAGGACGATCTGAGCCTCGTATCCGGCATCGGCGCGCGCAAGCTGGAGCGCTACGGCGACGATCTGCTGCGGCTGCTCTCCGAATCGTAGGGCGGGCCATGCCCGCCCCCCAAGTGCCCGCAGCATCGTAGGGCGGGCCGTGCCCGCCGATCCATACGCCCGGCGGGCATGGCCCGCCCTACGGGGATTTCGGCGCGCGCTGCGCAGCGGCCCCTCCGCATAGCAGCGCTATCCCGGCCGTAGCGGCAAACAATGCTTTCACAATGCCCGTCGGTCTGTATAATGCGCGCCAGTGCAATGCAGCAAACGGTTTATTGCGCGGCGCGATCCTTCCCGGACGCGGCTGCGTTGAAGTTCTCCGAAGACTGTATTCCACAGTCTCATCGTCCCTGACCTCCCCCACGCCGCCCGGAGATTCCTTCCGGCGGGCATCCTGGATTTCGGTTGGCGCCGGTGATTCCAGCGCAGCCCATCGTGCAGTAATCATGCTGCGACGCTGCTTATTCGCCAGCCCGGTGCCATCGTGCCTGCCGGGACGGCCGCTTTGCGCATGGCTTTTTCGTCGTGCGCCACGAAAGGAAATCCATGACGTTCGCCGAACTCGGCCTCACTCCGCTTCTCGTCAAGACCCTTGCCGACAAGGGCTACGACCAACCCACGCCGGTGCAGCGCCAGGCGATTCCTGCCGCGCTGGAAGGCCGCGACCTGCTGGTCTCGTCCCAGACCGGGAGCGGCAAGACCGCCGCCTTCATGCTGCCCTGCCTGCAGCGCCTGAACCAGCCTTCCGCCGCCGCAGGCATCGGCCCGCGCATCCTGGTGCTGACGCCGACCCGCGAACTGGCACAGCAGGTGCACAAGGCGGGCCGACGACTACGGCCGCGACATGCGCCGGGTGCGCACGGCGAGCGTGGTCGGCGGCACCCCCTATGCGCTGCAGTTGAAGGCGCTGCGCCAGCCGCTGGACGTGCTGGTGGCCACGCCGGGACGCCTGCTGGACCACATTCAGGCGCGGCGCGTGGATTTCGCCCGCATCGAAGTGCTGATCCTGGACGAAGCCGACCGCATGCTGGACATGGGCTTCATCGACGACATCGAAGCGGTGATCGCGCGCCTGCCGGCGACGCGCCAGACGATGCTGTTCTCCGCCACCCTGGAAGGCGTGGTCGGCAAGCTGGCGAGCCGCGTCACCCGCAATGCCCAGCGCATCGAGGTCGCGGCGGCGCCGGAGCAGCGCCCGCAGATCGACCAGCGCCTGCTCTACGCCGACGACTTCGGCCACAAGACGCGCCTGCTCGATCACCTGCTGCGGGACACGGCACTGACCCAGGCCATCGTATTCACCGCCACCAAGAAATCCGCCGACGACCTGTCGGAGAGCCTGCTGGAGCAGGGCTACGCCGCCGCCGCGCTGCACGGCGACATGACCCAGCGCGAACGCAACCGCACCCTGACCCTGCTGCGCCGCGGCGGCATGCGCGTGCTGGTGGCCACCGACGTCGCGGCCCGCGGCATCGACGTGCCCGGCATCAGCCACGTCATCAACTTCGACCTGCCGCGCCAGGCCGAGGACTACGTGCACCGCATCGGCCGTACCGGCCGCGCCGGCCGCGCCGGCACCGCGGTGAGCCTGGTCGCCCACAGCGAACGCCATCAGGTGCGCAGCATCGAGCGCTACACGGCACAGGCGATCCAGGTGGACGTCATCGCCGGGCTGGAGCCTTCGCAGCGGGCGCGTTCCGTCCCCGCCAAGCCGCGCGGCCAGGGCCGCCCCGGCGGCTTCCAGCCGCGCTCGGACAAGGGCGGCTACGCCGACCGCAGGACGCCGTCCTGGGGTTCGGGCAGGCCCGGAAGCGAGCGGCGCGGCAGCCGCTTCGAGCGCTGAGTCGCCGCGCAATCGGCGTTACATGCGCTGCGCCGGGGGCCCGCCCTACTCCAATCCGTAGCGCGGCCCTTGGCCGCCGCTCCCGGGTCCGGCGTGCATGGCGCGCCCCACGACCGAGGCAATCCGTAGGGCGGCCCGTGGCCGCCGTCCGCAGGACCGGCGCGCACGGCGCGCCCTACGCCTCAATCGAGCGCGTCGCGCAGTTCCGCAAAGCGCTGCCGATACAGCGCGGCCAGGTACGTCGCGGTGTGCCGCTCCGTGTCTGCGCTCGCTGCCAGCGCTGACAGCAGCGCATCGCCGATCTGCCCGACGCCGGCACTGCCGGGTGGATGATCGGCGTCCCAGGTCCGAATGAACGCCTCCTGTTTGCCCGCAAGCCCGTCGGCCGCAAGCACGCTCACGCGCGGCAAGCCATAGTCCAGGGCGAGGATGCGTCCGTGCAGGCTGCTGCCGCAGAAGCCGCGGCTGCCCGCGATCAAGGCGCAGATGTCCCAGATATCGAGGGACTCGAACATCCGTCCCCGCGCCCTCATGCGCGACAGCATGCGGCGCAAGACCTCGATGTCGTCGTGCCAGGGCGCCGCCCCGGCACGGAAGAGGACGACTCCGAGACCGGTCTCGGCCGCCACCCGATCCAGTTGGGCGGCGATGAATGCGAGCGTCGCGTCGTCGCCGAAATCGGCGCTGAACTGCACCGCCAGATATCCTTGGGGAAATGCCTCCCGCACCAGCGCCGGATCGCCGCATTCGCCGTGGCGGCGGATGCGCACCGTCGAACAACTCCGCGACCATCACCGCCGGATCGGGCATCAGATGCGCAGTGATTCCGGCGGACTGGACATGGGCCAGCGTCTGCGCATCCCGCACGCCGACGAAGTCCGACCCGTGCAGCTCAGCCTCGACCTCGGCCCGCAGCCGCGCTTCGCTACGATCCAGCGCCACGCCGCCGACGCCGCCGAACAGCCAGCGCCCGGGACGGCGGAACAGGCGCCGCGGCACGACATAGGCCGCCGAGTGATCGAAGCCGAGATAGCCCTGTGCCCAGGCCAGCCGAGCCCGCTTCGTCGCCGCTCGTACAGGCCGATCACCCCGCCGACATCGTCCGCCGGCAGCACCATGACCGCCGCCTGCCAGGCATCCACCGTCAGGATCTCGCCGCCGATATGCAGCACGTTTGCCGGGCGCTCGCCCCGCTGCTTCGCCAGCGCGACGATCGACTCCACTTGATGGCCGCCGAACGCCCTCAAGTCCCGTCGCGCCACACCGGCGAAGACCAACTCCCGCCCCGGCAGCAGCGCTTCGGCGACATGGGGAAACAGCAGATCGCCGAAATTGTGGCGGTCGAAGGCGCCGAAGACGATCAGCGGATCAGAGGACATGGCGCAGGGTGCGCCTTGCGCACCGGACCATGCATTGGTGCGCGCGGCGCACCCTACCGGGTCAATATGCTGCGCGGGCTTTGGTGGCGGTCTGCCCGGCGAGTCGGCCGCCCGCCTTCTCCACCAGCGAATCCAGCGCATCGCCGAGGGTCGGGCGCTGCTCGCGGTAGTACACGCCGAGCGCCGGCGGATCGCTGCGCATCGCCTGGCGCATCGCCGCCAGTGAATCGGACGAGTCGTGATCCGCGGGCAGATCGTGCACCGCGATGTCGAGGTTATGGTAGGTGCGCGTGGTCTTGTCGAAGGTGACGCAGGGCGACAGGATGTGGAGGTAGGAGAAGCCGCGGTGCGACACCGCCTCGACGATCAGGCGCTGCAACTGGTCCGGCCGGCCGGCGTAGCCCTGGGCCACCCAGCTTGCGCCGTAGGAAAGCATCATCAGCAGCGGATTCACCGGCCGGTCGGTGTTGTCGTAGGGGCTGGTGGAGGTGTGGAAGCCCGTCACCGAGGTGGGCGAGGTCTGGCCCTTGGTGAGGCCGTAGATGCCGTTGTCCAGCAGCAGGTAGGTGATGTCCACATTGCGCCGCGCCGCGTGGGGCAGATGGCCGCCGCCGATGGCGAAGCCGTCGCCGTCGCCGCCCACGGCAACGACCGTCAGGGCCTCGTTCGCCATCTTGACGCCGGTGGCCACCGGCAGCGCGCGGCCGTGCAGGGTGTGGAAACCGTAGCTGTTCACGAAGAAAGGGAAACGCGAGGCGCAGCCGATGCCGGAGATGATCACCGCGTCCTCGTTGGCGATGCCCAGTTCGCCCAGCGCCGTCGTGACGCCATCCACCACCGAGAAGTAGCCGCAGCCCGGGCACCAGGAGGGCAGCGTCTTGGAGCGAAAGGCAAGCCGGCCGCTGGCCTGCACCTGACGCAACTTTTCCTCCAGATAGACCGGCTTGGCGACGATGTTCATGGCATTCTCTCCATTGCTGTGGGCAGATTGCGGCGCCTTCAGGCGGCCTGACGTGCCGCGGGCGTGCGCCCCGCCAGGCGCCGGATCTCGCCCAGGATCTCCTCGACTCGCATCGGCGCACCGGTGGCGCGGGCGAGCCGTGTCACCGGCCGCGCCACATGGGCCTGCACCAGGCTCGCGAACTGGCCCTGATGATTGACCTCCGGCACCAGCACCTGGCCGCAGTCCGCCATGTAGGCGGCCACCGCCTCGGTCGGGAACGGCCACAGCATCACCACCTTCATCGCCGCGCAGCGGATGCCTTCGGCCTGGGCCTGGAACATCGCCTCCAGGCACTCGCCGAAGGTCGAGCCCCACGCCAGCAGGCCGACTTCCACCGCTCCCGCGTCGCCGAAGCGCTTGTAGTGGGTGAAGTCGGGGTGGCCGAGCGCCGCCTTGAGCTTGTCGTGGCGCTTGCGGCTCATGGCGAGGTGCATGTCGGCGGCATCACTGGGACGCCCCAGTTCGTTGTGCTCCAGACCGGTGGCCACGTGCATGCCGTCGGGCTCGCCGGGCAGGGTGCGCGGGCTGACCAGATCCGCGCCCAGGGCATAGCGCCGGTAGCCCGGGCCGAGCGTGCTCTTGTCGGCCCTGCGGTTCATGTCCGGCGCAAAGGGCGGGCGCGCCGGAAACACCACCGTTTCATAACGGTTGGAAAGATACAGGTCGAGCAGGACGATCACTGGCGTCTGGTACGCCTCCGCCATCTCGAACGCCTTGCCGGCACAGCGGTAGCAGCCGTCGACGTTGGTCGGCGCGATGACGATGCGCGGCGCATCGCCATGACCGCCGTAGACCGCGATGTTGAGATCCGACTGCTCGGTCTTGGTCGGCATGCCGGTGGACGGCCCGCCGCGCTGGGACACGAAGACCACCGCCGGCACCTCGGCGATGACGCCCAGGCCGATCATCTCCGACATCAGCGCCAGGCCCGGCCCCGAGGTGGCGGTGGCGGCGCGGGCACCGGCGAATCCGGCGCCGATGGTGCCCGAGATCGCCGCAATCTCGTCCTCGGTCTGCAACAGGCGCGCACCGTGCTTCGGCATCTCCGTGGCCAGACGTTCCATGATGGAGGTCGCGGGCGTGATCGGGTAGCCGAAGTAGTTGCCGATGCCGGCGTCCAGGCAGCCGCGCACCACCGCCGCGTTGCCGTTGATCATCGCCACCGTGGCGCCGGGAACCAGGGTCGCCGCCGGCGGGCCGAAACGCACATCGTCGAGCTTGAACGTGCCGCCACCGGCGTCGTATCCCGCCTGCATCGCCCTGACGTTGGCGTCGGCGGCCCCGCCCTTGCGCTTGAACTTGGCGGCAGATGGCGCGCTGGAACGTCTCCGCCGGCAGACCGAAGAGTCCGGCCAGAAAGCCCAGCGCCACGATGTTGCGCGAGCGGTTGGCGCCGGTGGCCTTCTCCGACAGATCGCGCATGGCGAGCGGATAGGGCAGATGGCCCGGCGCCAGGTGTGCGCTCATGTGGCCGCCCTCGGGGATGTCCACGATCGAACTGCGCTCGTAGATCACCGCCCCGTAGTCGCGCACCTCGCCGACGTGGGCAATGGCATGGCTGTCGTTGAGCGACACCAGCACGTCGGATTGCTCCTTGAGCGAGTAGGCCTGCTGGGTGCTGATGCGCAGGCGCGCGATGCACTTGCCGAAGCCGCGGATCTCCGATGGATAGACGTCGAAGCAGATGACGCGATAGCCGATCTCGGCCATCACGTTGCGCAGGATTTCGCCGGCCGCGATGGTGCCGTCGCCGGCCGAGCCGCAGATGGAGATCTGGATGTCGGTGCCGTTCATGAACCCCTCATTCGTATTCCCAGAACGGCGACCGGATCTGTCCGTCCGCCGAGACCTGCAGCCGCTCATCCTGCGCGGAGATGAACGCGTCATCGTCGCCGGTCATGTTGCGGGCGGCCAGTTCGCCCATGGCGCGCACGTTCTTCCAGCCGTAATAGAAGCGATAGCGCCGTTCCTCGTCCGACCAGATCTGGCACACGTCGCCCGCGGCGTAGATGGTCTCGTCGGTCGTGCGCAGCGCCTTGTTCACCAGCAGTCCGCGCTCGATATCCACGCCGGCGCCGATCATGAACTCCACCGACGGCACCAGCCCGAAGAAGGGCATCACGACGTCGCCATGCACCTCGGTGCCGTCGCGCAGCAGCACGCGCCGCGCAGCGAGACCGGGCGCACCCTGCTCCACCGCCGCGACACCGCCGCAGGCGACGCAGTCCAGCACCTCGATGCCGACGTTTGCGCAGGGAATCGAGCAGCCGCGGCCGCTCCCCGGCATCCACTTCGTGGGGCCAGAAGGTCGGCTCGCCCGCCACCAGGGTGACGCGGTAGCCGGTGTCGATCAGCGTGCGCGCCAGGTCGAGGCCGATCATGTCGCCGCCCAGCATCAGCACATGGCCGCCCTCCGGCAGCGCCTGCGCCACGGTGATGGCTTGCTCGAAGCTGCCGAAGCCGTGCATCAGGTGGCGATAGTCCGAGAATTCCTCCGGCAAATAGCTGCGGCCGCCCGAGGCCACCAGCAGGGTGTCGAAGGGAATGGCTTCGTTGTGTGTGAGCACGATGGCGCGGCGCCGCGTATCCACGCCGGTCACCTGGCAGGCGCGGCGCAGGCCGATGCGCTGCTCGGTGTAGAACCCGGGCGGGCGCACCAGGAAGTGACGCCAATCGCGCTCGCCGCGGAACACCTTGGGCAGGTCGTAGCGGTTGTAGAACGGCAGACTGGACAGGGTGATCATGGTGACGCGGCTGTCCGGGTCGCGGTCGCGCAGGGTTTCCGCCGCCTGGCTGCCGGCCACGCCGCTGCCGATGACGATGTGATGGCGCGCAGTGCTCATTTCCCGCCCCCCCGCAAGCGGCTAGACATCGACGTCCACCAGCTCGCAGCGCGAGATCGAGATGCAATGCACCGGACAGGCGGCGACGCAGGCGCCGCAGCGGATGCATTCGCGGTTGTCGATCCAGATCGCACCCACCTGGTTCCACTCCTTGGTCTCCAGAAGCTGGCCGCAACTGCCGTCGTCGGCCATCTCCACTCCCTTCACCAGCTTGATGCAGTTGCGCGGCGCAACCTCGATGCAGGCGCGGCAGAAGATGCAGCGGTCCACATCGATCTGGTAGCGCAGATTGCACAGGTAGCAGCGCTTCGCCTCCTCGATGGCGATGGCCTCGTCCATCCCGGTTTCCGCCTCGCGGGTGGTGCTGCGCACGCGCTCCGCCAGCGGCGCCGTCGGCATCGCCTGGCGCGGGATGAAGTCGAAGGCCCGCTCCCGCAGCGGAGCGGCCACCGGCTCGATGCGCACCATGGCGCGGCGGCGCGTCCAGCCCATGACCCAGGCATCGATCTTGAGGGCGATCTGGCGGCCGTGGCCGATCGCCTCCACCGCCGTCAGCGCCCCGCGCACGTAGTCTCCGGCGGCGAACAGGCCGGAAAGGGAAGTCATGCCGCTGTCGGTGACCCGCACCCGGCCGCCGCGGCCGAGATCGGGTTTCACGTCGAGGAACTCGTGCACCGACTGCTGGCCAATGGCGACGATCAGCGTGTCGCAAGGCTCGAAGAACTCCGATCCCTCGATCGGAATCGCCAGCCGCCGGCCGTTGGGCCGCCAACCGCCGAGGCGGTTCTGGATGAACTCGACGCCGGCCAGCCGGCCGTTGTCGTCGCGCCGCAGGCTGACGGGAGTGCGCAGACCCTTGATGCGGATGCCCTCACGCTTGGCCTCGAACAGCTCCTCCCGCGCCACGGGGATATAGTCCTCGCCGGTGCGCAAATGGATCGTCACCTCCGCCGCACCGAGCCGCACCGCCACCCGCGCACAGTCCAGGGCCGTGAAGCCGGCGCCGACGATGGCCACGCGTCGACCGACGCGCTTGCGCTCGCCGCGGTGCATCTGCATCAGGAAATCGAGCCCATACTCGAAATCCGAAAGCTCCTGCGCCGGATCGCGGTTCTCCCATTCGCCGCTCAGGGGCAGAGGCATCGGCGCCATGCAGCCGGTGGCGAGCAACACAGCGTCATAGTCGCGCAGCAGCGTGGACACCCGGATCTCGTCCGGTCCTGCGCCCACCGCGACGCCGGTGCGCAACTGCACGCCCAGCCGCAGCGCGTTGTGCAGTTCCACTTCGAGCACGTCGCGCGGCAGACGGAACTCGGGGATGCCGTAGCGCAGCATGCCGCCGGGCCGCTCCTCGCGCTCGAAGATCACCACGTCATGGCCGAAGAGGGAAAGATCGTGGGCCGCCGCCACCCCCGCCGGCCCGGCGCCGACGATGGCGATGCGCTTGCCGGTGGGCGCATAGAGGCGCTCGGTGATGCGGTGACCGGAATCCTTCATGTCGGCGGCCACCCGCTTCAAATGGCAGATTGCCACCGGCTCGCCGTTGCCTGGCCAGCCGTGGCGGCACGCCGCTTCGCAGGGCCGCGAGCAGATGCGTCCCAGCACGCCGGGCAGCACATTGGCGCCGCGATTGATCTCGTAGGAACGGCCGTAGCGCCGCTCGACGATGTCGCGGATGTAGGCCGGCACGTTGGTGCCCGCCGGACAGGCGGTCTGGCACGGCACGTTCTGTTTCACCCAGCCGATGTCGCGCAGGTCTTCCGAGGTGTAGCCAGCGGATTCCGCGGTTCCTGTTGCAGCCGCCTGCTCGGAAAGAGTTCGCAGCGGATCAAGCATTTCCTTCCCCCATGACGTCGCGCCAGCCCGCCGTACGAAAGGCGACAGGGGGTGCCGGTCGGGCCCCTCCGAACGCCGAGGCGCCGCAGTGGCGGAGAATGTAGCGGCTGCCCAGTGGGCCCGTTTGATTCAAATCAATGGCTTGTGGATATGTGAAGGAGCCGGGGAGGAAGCCGACAAACGTCAGGACGGCGCTTTTGCCGGCTTCCGGACGGCCAGCGCACGATTCCGGATAGAATTCCGGCTCCGGGAACGAAGCGACGGACACCACCATGACGCAGCGGACGGAAACCCTCCGCATCTACCACAATCCGCGCTGCTCCAAGAGCCGAGCCGCCTGCACCCTGATCGAGGGACGGGGCATCCCGGTCGAGATCGTGGAGTATCTGGAGACGCCGCCCACCCGGCCCGAGCTGAAGGCGCTCCTGTCCAAGCTCGGCATGAAGCCGGAAGATCTGGTGCGCCGCGGCGAGGCGGTTTTCAAGGAGAAGTACGCCGGCCGCGCATTGACCGACGAGGAGTGGCTCGACGCGCTGGTGGCCGACCCGATCCTGATGGAGCGGCCGATCGTGGTGCTGGGCGACCGGGCCGTCCTCGGCCGCCCGCCGGAAAAGGTGTTGGAACTGTTCTGAGAGCCGTGCGGCGCAGTCTTACCAGCGCGTCGCCTGGTCGTGCCTGCGTTCCCATATGCGTTCGCTTTGCCGGCTCTGGGCCTGCTCGATGCGCGCCTGCTCGCCGGTCTCGACCCGGCCGTCACGAGCGATTCGCGCCAGGCGCCCGTTTAGCCGCGCCTGACCGTAGACCAATTCCCCCGCTTCCTGCGCCGTAAGCTCGCCTGACGTCGATGCCGCGCTGGATGCGCATCTGCTGGCGGATATTGCGTTCGACGCCGGCCTGCATGCGCCGCGCCGAGGGCGACTCGGGATCGCCGGTTTCCCGGTTGTGCTTCTCCTGGTAGATGTCGTCGCTGGCGCGGTCCTGCATGCGGGCGATGCGCTCGCCCTCGCCCTCCGTCACATCGCCGTCCTGCAGCGCTTCCGCCTGCACGCGGGCGATGCGCCCCTGTTCCCGCTGCAGCCAGGCCGCCTCTTCCGTCGTCAGTTCCCCGGAACGCAGTCCCTCGTCGATGCGCTGCTGCTGATGGATGTTGCGCTGGATGAATCCGGAATAATCGTGGGAACGCGATCGCGCTGCCGGCGCACAGCGTGGCAACGGCGGCGGCGATCAGACCATGGCGCAGGTTCATTGCATTCTCCTCGTGGCAGTGGGTAAGGGTTCGACGCCCACGCAAGGTACGCCGGGCAGGGAACCGATTCCACGCTGAAAATGTAAGAGTTGTAAGCGGATGTTGCCCGGCCCTGGCAGCGACCGGCCGCCATCGGTTCATCGAACTCCAGACGCCGCATGCGCTGCGCTCGAATCGACCTAAGCCCGGTTTCCCGGTGCCGCCCGGTTCGGAACAAGGGGATCGGGCAGGGGCGGCAGGCCGTGACGTTCCCGGGCCCAGTTGCATTCCTCGTTGCTGATGCCGAGGATGCCATGGGGAGCATAGTCGCGGCAGGGCGACGGGCGCACAGCATAGATGGCGCAGCGCACCTCCTTGCCGATCTCGCCCTGCAATGCCACGCAGCGCGCCGGAACGCGGTCGGTCCCTTCCATGCAGCGCAGGGTGTCGGTCACCTCGACGCTGAGCCACTCCGGGACGAAACCGCCCGGCGCTTCTTCCGACTCGGACACGTGGAACACGACCCGCCGGTCGGCGCAGCAGGCACCGCAGAGGGTGCACGGATTGAGTTCGCTGGTCATGGCACGATGCTACTGTGAACCCGGCCGGCGCGTCGCGCAGCGCCGAAGTGAGCCGCATCGGGGCGGCGGGGTAACCATCCTGTCACACGACGGGTCTATGCTCCCCGGACATCGTGCCATGCCATTCTTCGACCCAGTTCGAGTGCGCTCCTGACCAACGCCAATCCGACGCTGCCGCAGCCCCGAGGCCGGCATGAGCGGCTCGCGCTTCCGCTCCGTCTTCCTGTCCGACATCCATCTCGGCACGCGCGGCTGCCAGGCGGAGCGGCTGCTCGACTTCCTGCGCGAGCCACGAGTCGGAATACCTGTTCCTGATCGGCGACATCGTCGACTTCTGGGCGATGAGCCGCGGCATCCACTGGACGCCGGACGCAGAACACCGTGGTGCAGAAGATCCTGCGCCGCGCCCGCCACGGCGAGCAAGGTGATCTTCATTCCCGGCAATCACGACGAGGCCCTGCGCGAGTACGTCGGCACGTCGTTCGGCGACATCCGCGTCGCCAAGCGGAGTACGTGCATACCGCGGCCGACGGCCGGCGCTACCTGCTGATCCACGGCGACGAGTTCGACCAGGTGACCCGCTACCACCGCTGGGTGGCGCTGCTCGGCGACGTCGGCTACAACCTGCTGGTGCGCGTCAATGCCTGGCTGTCCTGGCTGCGGCGCCGCCTCGGCGTCGCCGGCTACTGGTCGCTCGCCGGCTACGCCAAGCGCAAGGTGAAGAGCGCGGTCGGCTTCATCTTCGACTTCGAGGATTCGGTGATCCGCGCCGTGCGCGATCGCGGCCTGGACGGCGTGATCTGCGGCCACATCCACAGCGCCGCGATCCGGCGAGCGCGATGGCGTGACCTACATCAACTGCGGCGACTGGGTCGATAGCTGCACCGCCATCGTCGAGCACCTCGACGGCCGCATGGAGATTGTCCATTGGGCTACCCAGCCTCGGTCCGTTCCCGCACCCGAGCCCGCAGGCAAGGAGTATGTCGCCGCGCCGCCACCGGACTCCCGCGCAGGGCGGGCTGCGCCCGCCGGTTCCGTGCCACCGCGAGCCGCCTCCCGCATCGCTCGCTCTTCACATCAGGATTCGGCCGAGATACCAGGCCAGCGCCGCGATCAGCGCGCTGCAGGGAATGGTCAGTACCCAGGCCCAGACGATGCCTCCGGCCACGCCCCAGCGCACCGCCGACAGCTTGTGCGCCGAGCCGACGCCGACGATGGCGCCGGTGATGGTGTGCGTGGTGGATACCGGAATGCCCAGACCGGTGGCCAGGAACAGGGTCATGCGCACCGCCAGTCTCGGCGCAGAAGCCGCCCACCGGTTTGAGCTTGGTGATCTTCTGGCCCATGGTCTTGACGATGCGCCAGCCGCCGAACAGCGTGCCCAGGCCCATCGCCACGTAGCAGGAGATGATCACCCATACCGGGATCGGGTCGCTCGCCTGCGACAGCCCGGCAGCGATCAGCAGCATCCAGATGATGCCCATGGTCTTCTGCGCGTCGTTGCCGCCGTGGCCGAGGCTGTAGAGCGAGGCCGAAACGCAGTTGCAGGCGGCGGAACCACTTGTCCACGCGCATCGGCGTCGTGCGGAAGAACAGCCACGACACCGCCAGCATCAGCAGCGATCCGAGCAGCATGCCGAGCAGCGGCGAGACGAAGATGAAGAGCACGATCTTGCCGACTCCGCCCAGGACCAGGGAGCCCGGCCCGGCCTTGGCCAGAGCGGCGCCCACCAGACCGCCGATCAGCGCATGGGAGGAACTGGACGGGATGCCGTAGTACCAGGTGATGATGTTCCAGGCGATGGCGCCGACGAGCGCAC
The DNA here is from genome assembly GCA_963823455.1 of uncultured beta proteobacterium. Lineage (GTDB taxonomy): Bacteria > Pseudomonadota > Gammaproteobacteria > Burkholderiales > Rhodocyclaceae > CAVPDA01. Next base: position 317,365 of record CAWGLO010000025.1, on the reverse strand, counting down.
CGAACACCACGTAATGGTCGACGATGGCCGGATCGATGGTGCCCTTGCCGATCGTGGTCGCCACCTTGAGCTGGAACACGAACAGCGGCAACGACGTTGAAGAATGCCGCCCACACGACCGCCTGATGCGGCTTGAGCACGCCGGTGGACACCACCGTGGCGATCGAGTTGGCGGCGTCGTGGAAGCCGTTCATGAAATCGAAGGCCAGCGCCAGCAGGACGAGCATCGCCACCACCGCAAGACTGATCTCGACGCCCTGCATGAGAGGGTGCTCCGGAGCGCTAGGAGTTTTCGAGGACGATGCCTTCGATGATGTTGGCCACGTCCTCGCAGCGATCGGTGATGGTCTCCAGCAGCTCGTAGATGGCCTTGAGCTTGATCAGCTGGCGCACGTCGGGCTCGTCGCGGAACAGTTTCGACATCGCGGAGCGCATGACGCGATCGGCGTCGGATTCCAGTCGATCGATTTCCTGGCAGGTCTTGAGGATGGCGCTCCCATTGTCCATGCTGCGCAGCAGGCCGACCGCGGAGCGCACCCGCTCGCAGCAGGACAGGCAGATGTCCGCGAGCTGCTTGGCCTGCTCCGTCAGCCGGCGAACGTCATACAGGGTGACGGTCTGGGCGACGTCCTGGGTCAGGTCGAGGATGTCGTCCATGCGAGGTGATCAGGCTGTGGATCTCGTCCCGGTCCAGCGGCGTGATGAAGGTCTTGTGCAGCAGCTGCGATGGTTTCGTGGGTGATGCGATCGGCCTTCTTCTCGATCTCGTTGATGGCCTTGGCGCGCTGGGCGGTTTCGTCCGGGGACTCGCCCAACTCCGACACCAGCGCCGCCAACTCCCTGCCGCCCTGCACGATCAGTTCGGCGTGCGCGTTGAAGAGTTCGAAAAACTTGCCCTCCTGGGGCATGAAGCGCGCGAACATTGCGTTTTTATTGCACTTTTGTTGCGAAGGCGGCAGTTTAGCATTCCCCGGATCCCGCTGCGGCGGCCGCCGCGGTGTAAGCTTCGAACAGCAATGCCTGCTCCCAAGATCCCCTTCGGCAACCACACCGGGCCGGTGCCTGAACCCGTCATCCTGGTCCACGGCCTGTGGATGGGCGGCTGGGCGCTCACGCCCCTTCGTCTGCATCTGCAACAGCACGGCTTCGAGGGCCATGCCTTCTCCTACGCCACCATGCGCGAGCCGCTCGCCGAGAACGCGCGCTGTCTCGCCGCGTTCGCCCGCAGCATCGGCGCCTCCACCCTTCATTTCATCGGCCACAGTCTGGGCGGACTGATCGTCTATCGCGCCCTCCTCGATCATGCCGATCTCCCGCCCGGCCGCGCCGTTCTGCTCGGCAGCCCCTTCCTCGACAGCTACGCGGCACGCCGCTTCGGGGTCAATCCATTCGGCCATATGCTGCTCGGCACCAGCATGTGGGACTGGCTGGAAGACGGTGCGCCGCCGCGCCGCGCGCCGCGCGAACTCGGCGTCGTCGCCGGCTCCCTCGGTATCGGCCTGGGCTCGCTGGTGGCGCCGCAACTGCCGCGCCCCCATGACGGCGTGGTGGCCGTGAGCGAAACGCGCGTGCCCGGCGCGGCCGATCACATCGTCCTGCCGGTGACGCATTCCGCAATGCTGGTCGCTGCCAGCGTTGCCCGCCAGGCATGCCATTTCCTGCGCTGCGGCCGCTTCCGGCACGAGGACCATGCGGCCCGGGCGGCCTGAGGCGAGGATGCCGGCGCCGTCACCCACCCGGCGCGGGATAAGCGGCGGGGGCAGGCTCGCACTCGTCGCCGTCGCAGCGCTGGCCGGCTGCGCTTCTCCTACCTATTACCTGCAGGCGGTCGGCGGACAGATCGAACTGTGGCGCGAAGCGCGGCCGGTCGAGCAGGTGCGCGCCGACGCCGCCACCCAGGCCGCCCTGCGGGACAAGCTGGACATCGCGCGTCTAATCCGGGATTTCGCCAGCACCGACCTCGGCCTGCCCGCCAACGGCTCCTACCGCAGCTACGCCGATGTCAAGCGTCCGTACGCCGTATGGACGGTGTTCGCCGCCGAGGCGTTCTCCATCGAGCCGAAGCAGTGGTGCTTTCCGGTGGCAGGCTGCGTCGGTTACCGCGGCTATTTCGCCGAGGACGACGCCGAAGCCTACGCCCAAGCCTTGCGCCGGGATGGTTTCGACGTGCATGTCGGCGGCGTCGCGGCCTATTCGACGCTGGGATGGTTCGACGATCCGCTGCTCAACACGTTCATCCACTATCCCGAAACCGAACTGGCACGGCTCGTCTTCCACGAACTGGCGCACCAGGTGGTCTATGTGAAGGACGACTCGGCATTCAACGAGTCCTTCGCCACGGCAGTGGAGACGGCGGGCGTCGAGCGGTGGCTGACCCGCCATGGCACGCCGGCGCAACGAGCAGCCTTCGAACAGGCGCAGTCACGGCGCCAGGGTTTCCATGACCTCGTTCTGCGTTATCGCGAGCAGTTGAAGAGTCTCTATGCCTCCGACCGCACGCCGCAGGAAATGGCGCGGCTCAAGACACAGACCCTGGGGGAGTTGCAGGAACAATACCGGGCATTGCGCAACGGTCCCTGGAACGGCTTCGCGGGTTACGACCGCTGGTTCGGGCAGGAGATCAACAACGCCACCCTGGCGTCGGTCGGCATCTATACCGAACTGGTGCCGGCCTTCGAGGCGCTGCTGACGCGCAATGCCGGTGACCTGCCGCGCTTCTATGGCGAGGTGAAGCGCCTCGCCGCCCTGCCCAAAGACGACCGCCAGGCGCGCCTCGCGCGCGTGCTCGCCGCAGCGACGCAGAGCGCCGAATTTCGCGCCCGCTAGAGCCGATGCGCCTGGTGCTGGATACCAACGTCGTGCTGGATATGTTTCACTGGCGCAATCCGGTCGCCGCCGGAATCCTCACCGCCGCGCGCCATGGCCGCGTCACCCTGGTGACGAACTCGGCCTGCCTTGCCGAGCTGGAGCATGTCATCCGCCGCCCCGAATTCGGCCTGGAGGAAGCCGCAGTGGCTGCGCTGTTACGCACGTACCGGGAGGTGGTCACGCTAGGCGACGAGTTCACGGCTTCGCAGCCGCTGCCCGGGCTCCCCCGCTGCCGGGATCGCGACGACCAGAAATTCCTCGAACTTGCACGCGACGCTGCCGCCGACCTGCTGGTGACCCGCGACAAGGCTCTGCTGACCCTGGCCAGGCGCAAATACGGTCTCGCCGGCTTTCGCATCGTGACGCCCGACGCCGCCGCGCCGATGCTGGCTGCCTAGAGCCGATCCGCCGCGCCGCAGCGCGCGTTGTAGATGGGACCGCCGCCGGCGGCATAGGCGCGCAGCACGGCGACGGCCTCGTCGCGGCAGACGTCGCGCACCACTTCGATGCCGCGTCGCGCCAACTCTTCGACCCAGGCGCCCGGCTTCGGCCCTTCGTCGAAGCCCACGGCGCCGGCGTCGTCGCCGCGCGCCGCGCACACCACACGCCGCACACCGGACCAGAGTATGGCCCCCAGGCACATCAGGCAGGGCTCGGTGCTGCACACGATCTCGTGGCCGGGCATGCCGGCCGCACCCAGGTCATAGCAGCCGACGCGCTGCTGAGCGAGCGCGAGCGCCAGGATTTCGGCATGCGCGATGCCGCTGCGCGCGGGCACGACACGGTTCACCCCGGCAGCCACCAGCCGGCCGCTTTCGATTTCGAATACCGCGGCGCCGAACGGTCCGCCGCTGCCCTCCTCGACATTGCGTCGCGAAAGGTCAACGACGAAGCGCATGCGCTGTTCCAGGTGCGGGTAACTCCTCCTGTCACCGAGGGCGATCAGCCAATCCGGCAGTGCCAGCACGAGGGAGCCAGGCAGCATCGATGGATTCCAGTGGATTCGCCTACGTTTCCGGAGCTTGCATCGGGGAAGGAGCGAACTCAAGTCCGCGGTCGACGCCGCGCCGGCATCGACCCGGACGCCTGGGCGAAGCCAGCCGACTCTTGCCATCGACAAAGCCCGGCAATCCGGCGAACCGCCCTTGCTCAGCATCAGGGCCAGGTCGGGAATCTCGGCGCAGACGCGGACAAGCCGCGTGCCGCCCGGATCACCGGCCGCGAGTTCGTGCGTGTATCCGGCCCGCATCGGAAAGCCCTCCTCGCCGGGCACGCACGGCTAGCGTCCGCACCGGTGCAGCCTCCGCAGTCGCGGGCGGTGGCGCGTCCGCTGCCGCACTCCCGCGGCAGCGGCCCCATGCTCCATGAACCGGAGCACGCGGCCCTACACATGTCCAACCCCGCCCGGAGCTTGCGCCCGGGCGGGGGTCTGCTGGCGGCGCACCTGCCTTTCGAAGCGAATTGGCGCTGCCACTTCAGCACCGGGCAGCCGAAATTCGCCGGCGGCCTTCGCTGCCTATTCCCCTTCGCCCGAACCACTCCTGCCGCGCGGCTTGCTGACCTTCGTGGTCGCGGTCAGGCTGTTGTTGCTGCTCAGGACGTCGAACGGCGCGCTGACGGTCGCCGTCCAGGTGATCGTCGTCGCGTAGCTCGGACCGCGTGAAGGCGATCGTCCAGCTCTGGCTGGCCCCGGGCGCAAGGTCGGTGAAGCTGAATAGGTGCGCTCGAAAGTCAGGCTCCGGAGGTCCCGTTCTGTACGGCCGTACTGTCACCGTGCCCGACGCCGGATCCGGGCCCTTGCGGTTGGTGACGGTCACCGTGCCTTCGCGCGCCGTTCCGCCACCATGCGGATCGGCACCTGCAGCGTACTCAGCGCGCACGTCGATACGTCATGTCGAGTCGCGGCGGAGGCGGCTGCAGGTGCCGCAGGGACTCGGTTCCATAGCCGGCAGCAGCCGGTGGTGCAGAGTAAGTCGATCACCGCACGGGCATCGTCGGCCGCCTGGGTGAAACCGCCGATGTTGTCCGCCGGTGAAGCCGGGACAGGCGGCGAACACGACCGGCCAGGATCGGGCCCTCGGATGTCCAGAAAGTGGGCTGCCGTCGGCCGTGGTGGCTACCACGGATACAGCGTCAGATACTCGAACCAGCCCGCGCATGGCGCGGCAGCCGGAATGTAGGCCGGGCGGGAAGCTGGCCGTAAGTGTCGCTGCGCGTCAGGTAGGCGTGCGCGCTGTAGTCGAGGAAGCACTTCCGCGACCAGCTGCATGTTGCCCTGCACTTCTTCCCGATCGTCGAAGCACTATCTTCGGCAGCTCGGTGGCACGGTCTCGTCCGAGAGGCCGAGGATCTGGTTGAGATAGACGACCACGTCGACGTCGACCTTGCCCGCCTTGTCGGAGGCGGCGCCGAGGCCCTTGGCTGCGATGTCGAGGATGCCGTAGCCTGGAATCCCGGCTTGGCAGCACGATCGGAGCGGCGGCGGCGCCCAGATAGCCCTTGGTCATCATGTCGCGGTAGATCGCCAGGTTCTGCAGCGGCGAGTCGACTGGCCGGAGATCAATTCGACGTGTCGCCGTCGCCGTCGCTGTCGAGCGTGTCGGTCCGGTGACCACGTCCGCCCGGCCGGATCGAGGGTCAGGCAGTGCGCCGGAACTGAGATTACGACAGTCCGCGAACTGCCGCTCCATCACCGTTGCCGGCGAACGCGCCACGTTGGTGCGCCCGAAATCGATCGCCTGGGCGTAGATCTCGTAACCGACCACGATGCGAGCAGGTCGCGGGATCGACCGGAATCAGGCAGGACTCGGTCGTCGACGCGGTAACGCTCGCAATCGTTCCGTCGGCCGGATTAACGAGGTCACGCCGGGTGCCGCCAGGGGCTGCTGGCACTCGCCGTCGGCAACGGTTGCCCGCTCTCCGGGTCGACGACGGATGTTTCGGGCTGGGGATCGGAACACCGCTCGCATCGCGAAGCAGGACGATAATGTCGCCGAAATCGGGTGCTCGCCGCCTCCGCCGCGCCGCCGCCGCCACCGCCACCGCCACCGCCACCGCCACCCCGCCACCGCCACCGCTGCCCGGGCCACCCTGCCCGAGAACGCCGCCGCTGCCCAACGCGAGAAAGCCCGCTAACGCGACGCTTGAAACCAAGCCAAACGCCCTGCTCCTAGCAGTGTCTGTTTTCATTTCATCCTCCGCATTGTTGCTGGTAATGATCTCTTCGGCCATCGACGCGTTGCACCTGGACCGGATGGTCGAAGTCCGTACCTGCGCAGCAATATTGCTCGTTGCTCATATTCGGAGAATTGCGAATTCGCAATCGATGTAGGATTTCTTCCTACATCGCGTGGAGAACAAGATCTGACAAGGCTTGCGGGCGCTGCGGCATAAGGTCGCACCCGGCGGTAACCGGAGATCCGGACCGCCGCGTCCTGGCGTTGCGCCGTTGGCGCGGGAGGTCTGTCTGAAAAGCGCTGGAATGCGCGGACGCCACAAGACCGGAGCGGGAGCGGCGGCCCATGCTGTGGGTCTGCTGCCCAGGCCGAACGACGTTCTCAGTCCAGCGTGCTCCGATAGAATCGCAGACCGACAGCGATCACCGCCAGCATGAACGCGAGGATCGGCCATACCTGCGGCCACAGGACCATGATGCCATTGCCTTTGAGCATGATTCCGCGCACCAGCACCAGAAAGTGGGTCAGCGGCAGCAGGTTGCCGATGACCTGCGCCCAATCCGGCATCCCGCGGAAAGGGAACATGAAGCCCGAAAGCAGCATCGACGGCAGGAAGAAGAAGAATGTCATCTGCATCGCCTGCAACTGGTTGCGGGCGATCGAGGAAAAGGTGATTCCCAGCGTCAGGTTGGCGGCGATGAACAGCAGCACCACGGCATAGAGCAGCAGCAGGCTGCCCTGCATCGGGACGGCAAAAATGAAGCGCGCGCCCAGCAGCACCAGCGTCACCTGGATCAGGCCGATCAGGATGTAGGGAACGATCTTGCCGGTCATCACTTCGAGCGGCAGGGCGGGCGTGGCGAGCAGGTTTTCGAAGGTGCCGCGCTCGCGCTCGCGGGTCATGGCAAGGCCGGTCATCAGAACCATGGTCATGGTGAGAATGACGCCCATGAGGCCGGGAACGATGTTGTACTGGGTCACGCCTTCCGGGTTGTAGCGGCGGTGAACGCGGATCTCCAGCGGATCGGGTGCTTTCGCCAGATAGCGCAGGCTCCCCTGCAGGTCGCGCGCCAGCGCGCCGGCGCCGATCCCGGCCAGCGCCGCCACCGCGTTGCCCGTGGCCGAAGGATCGGTGGCGTCGGCTTCGATCAACAGCACCGGCTTCTCGCCGCGCACCAGTTTGCGCGAGAAATCCTGCGGGATTGTCACCACGAACTGCACCTCCCCCCGGGTGAGCAGTTCGTCAGCTTCCGCCTCGCTGCCGATTTGCTTGACCACCTTGAAATAGCCGCTGTTCTGCAGGGCGGTGACCAGCGAGCGGCCGAATGCGCTGTTGTCGGCCGCCAGAACCGCGGTGGGCAGGTTCTTCGGGTCGGAATTGATGGCAAAACCGAAAAGGACCAGTTGGATGATCGGAATGCCGACGATCATGCCGAAGGTCAGGCGATCGCGCCGGAGCTGGATGAATTCCTTGACGATGATGCCGACCCAGCGCGACCAGGAAAGAGGGGTATCACTCATCGCAGCAGCTCTCGCGCAGACCCCGGCAGGGGCAGGTCGCCAAACACTAAACCAAAAACGGGACGGCCGGGGTAGCGGCGTTTTCGAGCGCGGGGCTGGTGATCCACGCCGGAAAAAACAAAGCCGGAGCGGTTTCCCGGCTCCGGCAATTCAACAGGAGATCCTGCCGACGGGTGTTATCTGTGACCAGCCAAAGGGAAAGGCCGTGGAGTCAAGCGCACCGGCTCAGCCCGGTTCGCGCCGCAAGGGAAAGTCCTGACGGCCGTACTCGCGGTCATCCGACTCCTTGGCCGAAACCCAAAAAGCTCCGACGATGAAACCGACATTGAACAGGATGAAACCGAGGACGATGGCCGAGACGCTCACGGTATTGCTCCCTTAACCCTCCGAAACACGCATCACCGTACGCTCCGGACGCCCGCAGGGCAATCGGAGGCCATTACCTTATCGTGTAGGAATTGCTCCTACAAGGGTAACGGCGCTGCGCCCGTCGGCGCATTGTCCGCTGACCCGGCGTTCGGTCCCACTTCGACTCGCCTCACCCAGCGGCTTTTTCGAAGCCGATCACGCCGTTCCTGGCGGCGACGCGGATCCTGTCCTTCGCCGCGAAACGTCCTTCGAGGATCGCCTTGGCCAGCGGATTCTCGATGCGCTCCTGGATCGCGCGCTTCAGCGGCCGCGCGCCGAACACCGGGTCGAAACCGGCCTTCGCCAGTTCCGCCAGCGCGCGTCGTCGGACACGTCGAGCTTCATCTCCAGCTTGGCGCCAGCCGCTTTTCCAGATAGCCGAGCTGGATCTTGGCGATCGACTCGATGTGCTTCTCGTCGAGCGCGTGGAACACCACGATCTCGTCGATGCGGTTGATGAACTCGGGCCGGAAATAGCTCTTCACCTCGCCCATCACCGCCAGCTTGATCACCTGGTAGTCGTCGCCGGCCATCTGCTGGATCATCTGCGAACCGAGGTTCGAGGTCATGACGATCACGGTGTTCTTGAAGTCCACGGTGCGCCCCTGGCCGTCGGTCATGCGCCCGTCGTCGAGCACCTGCAGCAGCACGTTGAACACGTCCGGATGCGCCTTCTCGACTTCGTCGAACAGGATCACGCGAGTACGGCTTGCGCCGCACCGCCTCGGTCAGGTAGCCGCCCTCCTCGTAGCCGACATAGCCGGGCGGCGCACCGATCAGCCGCGCCACCGAATGCTTCTCCATGAATTCGCTCATGTCGATGCGGATCAGGTGATCCTCGGAATCGAACAGGAACTCGGCCAGCGCCTTGCACAGCTCGGTCTTGCCGACGCCCGTCGGGCCGAGGAACAGGAACGAACCGTAGGGCCGATTCGGGTCGGACAGCCCGGCGCGCGAACGGCGGATGGCGTCCGACACCAGCCGCACCGCCTCGTCCTGGCCGACCACGCGCTGGTGCAGCCGCTCTTCCATGTTCAGCAGCTTCTCGCGCTCGCCCTGCATCATCTTGGCGACCGGAATGCCGGTGGCGCGCGACACCACCTCGGCGATTTCCTCGGCGCCGACCTGCGTGCGCAGCAGCTTGTAGCTGCGTGACCTTGCCCTCGCTCCTCCGCCGCCTGCCTTCAGCTGCGCTTCGAGTTGCGGCAGCTTGCCGTACTGCAGCTCGGCCACCTTGTCGAGCTTGCCCTCGCGCTGCAGCTTGGCGATCTCGGCGCGCACGCTGTCGATCTCTTCCTTGATGTGGGCGCTGCCCTGCACCTGCGCCTTCTCGGCCTTCCAGATCTCTTCCAGGTCGGAGTACTCCTTCTCCAGCTTGCGCGATCTCGTCCTCGATCAGCCGCAAGCGCTTCTTCGAGGCCTCGTCCTTCTCCTTCTTCACCGCCTCGCGCTCGATCTTGAGCTGGATCAGGCGCCGGTCGAGCTTGTCCATCGACCTCCGGCTTGGAGTCGATTTCCATCTTGATGCGCGCCGCCGCCTCGTCGATCAGGTCGATGGCCTTGTCCGGCAGGAAGCGGTCGGTGATGTAGCGATGCGAAAGCTCCGCCGCGGCGACGATGGCCGGGTCGGTGATGTCCACGCCGTGGTGCAGTTCGTACCTCTCCTGCAAGCCGCGCAGGATGGCGATGGTCGACTCGACGCTCGGCTCGTCGACCAGCACCTTCTGGAAGCGCCGCTCCAGCGCCGCGTCCTTCTCGATGTACTTGCGGTACTCGTCCAGCGTGGTGGCGCCGATGCAGTGCAGTTCGCCGCGCGCCAGCGCCGGCTTGAGCATGTTGCCGGCATCGATGGCGCCCTCGGCCTTGCCGGCGCCGACCATGGTGTGCAGCTCGTCGATGAAGACGATGATGCGGCCTTCGTCCTGCGCGATTTCCTTCAGCACCGCCTTCAGCCGCTCCTCGAACTCGCCGCGATACTTGGCGCCGGCCAGCAGCGCCGCCATGTCGAGCGACAGCACCCTCTTGCCCTTCAGCGTCTCCGGCACCTCGCCATTGACGATGCGCTGCGCCAGCCCCTCGACGATGGCCGTCTTGCCGACGCCCGGCTCGCCGATCAGCACCGGATTGTTCTTGGTGCGCCGCTGCAGGATCTGGATGGCGCGGCGGATCTCGTCGTCGCGGCCGATCACCGGGTCGAGCTTGCCCTGGCGCGCGCGCTCGGTGAGGTCGAGGCAGTATTTCTTCAGCGCCTCGCGCTGCCCTTCGGCTTCCTGGCTGGACACGCTCTCGCCGCCGCGCACCGCGCTGATGGCCTGTTCCAGCGCCTTGCGCTGCAACCCGTGCTCTTTCAGCAGACGTCCCGTGTCGCCCTTGTCGTCGCACAGGGCGAGCAGGAACATCTCCGAGGCGATGAACTGGTCGCCGCGCTTCTGCGCTTCCTTGTCGGTGAGGTTGAGCAGGTTGCCCAGATCGCGGCCGACCTGCACCTCGCCGCCGTGCCCTTCACCTTGGGCAGGCGGTCGAGCGCCTTCTCCAGCGCCGCCTTGAGGGCGCGCAACATTGACGCCGGCGCGCTGCAGCAGCGAGGAGGTGCTCGCCGTCGTCCTGATTGAGCAGGGCCAGCAGCAGGTGCTGCGGCTCGATGAACGGTTGTCGTGGCCGACGGCCAGGCTCTGGGCATCGGCGAGGGCCTGCTGGAACTTGGTGGTGAATTTGTCGAAGCGCATTGCAGAATCTCCGCGAGGAAACCACTACGGCAAAGATGGGGATGTCCCCGTCTATTTCAAGCGACGCGGCAAACCTCACTCCGGTGCAGACGGCGCTTCCGGGCCGGTAACCGTCGGCATCGGCTTCGCCGAGGGTATCGCCGTCGCCCTGGAAGAACGCTTCCTCGCCGAGCGCGAGACCGATCCCCACGGCGTCGGCTCGCCGCGCGACCTCACCCTCGTCTACGCCGCCGGCCAGGGCGACGGCAAGGAGCGCGGACTCAATCACCTCGGCCACCCAGGGCTGGTGGAGCGCGTGATCGGCGGCCACTGGGGACTGGTGCCCAAAATTCAGGAACTGGCCATCACCGACCGCATCGAGGCCTACAACCTGCCGCAGGGCGTGATCACTCACCGGTTTCGCGACATCGCTGCCGGCAAGCCCTGACACCTGTCGCGCGACGATGTCGAGCGCATCCGCAGGGAAGTGGAAAGGCACCTCGTACCCATCGGATACAAGGTCGCGGCGATCGTGAATTACGACAATTTCTCCATCGCCCCGGAACTGGAGGAGGAGTACATCGGCATGGTGAAGGGAATCGTGGAACGCTTCTACACCGGAGTGACGCGCTACACGACAAGCACATTCCTGCGCATGAAGCTGGGCGAAGCCCTGGCCAGGCGGCATGTCGCGCCCCACATCTACGAGAGCGCCGACGAGGCGCGCGCCCACCTGCTGGAACTCGAAACACAAGCCGCGAAATCATGAGGCGGCGGCGCCGTGCAATTCCCCGGCCTGCCGCGAACAGCGGGTTTATGCTAAATTCGAGCTTAGGGACGCATAAGCAGGCTCGATTAACCCGCAACCGACCGGAGGATCCATGACCACCAAACCGCAGGAACAATTCAGCGAACTCCAGCAGAGGAACCTCGATGCCGCCATGCGGCTCGCCCAACTGTCCATCGAGAACTCCCAACGCATCATGGAGCTTCAGGTCGAGACGGCCAAGGCGCTGTTCCAGGAGGGCGTGCAGAGCGCGAAGGCGCTGACCGAGGTCAAGGACCCCAAGGCGGCGCTGGAATTGCGCACCGAGTACGCCCGCACCACCACCGAAACGATGCTTGCGGCCGCGCGCCGGATCGCCGAGATCGCGACGGAAACCCAGTCCGAGTTCGGCAAGCTGATGAGCGGACAGATGATGGGCGGCGGGAAGGAGATGGCAGAGGCCATGCAAAAGATGTTCAGCTTCAATCCGTCCGCCGGCCAGGCGGCGCAGACAGCCATGGGATCCCTGCAGCAGGCGATGGACATGGCGCGCAGCGCCTTCGAGCAGATCACCCGCGTCTCCACCGACACCTTCGAAAACCTCGGCAGTGTGGCCACCGGCGGTGCCAAGCGCGGCGGCAAGGGCAAGGGCGACTGACACACGTCTATCGGGACCCCGGACGCTGCGCTCCGGAGCGCCGGGCGTCCTTCTGCGGCGGCGACTCCCTCTTGGAGTCGCCGCCGCGGTAACTCGTACCCGCCGGATCTAGGCCTACTGCCAGCGCTGCGCGGCCCGGTCATCGGCGGCGCGCGCCTCGACCCAGCGCTCGCCCTGCGGTGTCTGCTCCTTCTTCCAGAACGGCGCGCGGGTCTTGAGGTAGTCCATGATGAACTCGCAGGCGGCGAAGGCATCGCCGCGATGCGCGCCGGCCGCAACCACCAGCACGATGCGATCGCCCGGCGCCAGCCGTCCGATGACGATGGATCACCAGCACGTCCGCAAGATCCCAGCGTGCGCGCGCCTGGGCGACGATGTCCTCCAGCGCACTTCTCGGTCATGCCCGGATAGTGCTCCAGGGTCATGCCGCTGACGCCGCTGCCGTCATTGACGTTGCGCACCAGGCCGACGAAGCTCGCCACCGCGCCGATCGCAGGATTACCCCGCGTCATCGCTGCCATCTCCGCGCCGACGATCGAAGTCCTCCGGCTGCACCCGGACCGTCATGCTCAGCCTCCCGTCACCGGCGGGAAGAAGGCGATCTCGTCGCCATCGCGGATCGGACGTGTCGAGGCTCGGCCATGCCTGATTGACCGCCACCGCAGGTTCCTGCCCTGCGCCAGCGCGTCCCACGCCCCGCCGCGCCGCAGCGAGGTGCATCGCGCAGATCCGCCACCGTGGCAACGTTGCGGCGGCAGTGCCATTTCCTCCGCGCTCTGCCCCAGCGGCCTCGCGCAGCCCGGCGAAATAGAGAATTCGTACGCTCATGGAGTCAGTATAACAACTCGGAAAAGGGCAGAAAGCGCACCGTATCGCCGCGTGCGGATCGGCCTGCCCCGGCGGGTTGTCGACCAGGCCGTCGCCCCAGACCGTGGAGGTGAGCACGCCGAACTCTGGTTGGGGAAGAGCTCGACTCCGCCTGCCTCGTTGCGGCGCCCGCGCAGGAACTCGCGGCGCGGATCCGGCCTCGGCCAGTCGAAATCGGCGCGCAGCGCGAGCGCTTGCGGCAGCACCTCGTCGCACCCCCTGCAGGCGCAGGATGAAGGGCCGCACCAGCATGCAGGAAGGTGACGAAGCTCGACACCGGATTGCCCGGCAGGCCGATGAACGCACGCCGCCGCTTCCCTCCGCCCGACGCTGGCCGAAAGCCAGCGGCTTGCCCGGCTTGATGGCGATCTTCCACAGTGTCGAGCGCGCCCTCGGCCTCGCACCGCCGGCTTGACGTGATCCTCCTCGCCGACCGACACGCCGCCGCTGGTGATGATCAGGTCGTGCCCGGCCGCGGCCTCGCGCAGCGCGCGCGCGGGTGGCGTCGAGTTTGTCGGGCACGATGCCGAAGTCGGTCACCTCGCAGCCGAGCCCTTCGAGCAGCGCGCGCAGCAGGTAGCGGTTCGAGTTGTAGATGCGCGCCCGGCGGCAGCGGCTCGCCCGGCATGACCAGTTCGTCGCCGGTGAAGAACACCGCCACCCGGACGCGCCGGAGCACCGGCAGCCGCGCAAGTCCGACCGAGGCGGCCAGTGCCGCCTGCTGCGGGCCGACAGCGCGAGCCGGCCGCCAGCATCTCGGCGCCGGCGCGGATGTCCTCGCCGGCGCGCCGAATCTACTCGCCGGCATGCGGCACATGATTGATCGTCACCTCGCCACCATGCATGCTCGCACAGTTCCTGCATCACCACGGCATCGGCGCCGGGCGGCATCGGCGCACCGGTGAAGATGCGCGCCGCGGTGCCGGCCGCGAGCGGTGCGCCGACGCTGCCGGCGGGAATGCGCTGCGCCAACCGCAGCCGGCGTTCCGGGCGCCGGCACGTCGGCGCAGCGCACGGCGTAGCCGTCCATCGACGAATTGTCCAGCGGCGGCACCGTCGAGGCCCGACACCTGAGCCTGCGCCAGCACCCGGCCGCCGGCAGCGCAGCGTATCCACGACCTCCGTTTCCGCGGGCGGCCGTGCGCCGGCCAGCAGCTGCGCCAACGCCTCGTCGAAGCTCAGCAGACCGGGGTTCATTGCTTGAATCCAAGATGCCGCATAATGAAATCCGCGATCGCGTCGTGGTCGTTCAGGTCGAGCAGCGGCAGCGGCACGCCGATCGGTCTCGTCGCTCGCCACGGCGACGATGTTCGGGTTGCCGGGATACAGCGGCGGCTGGCCGTTGGCGGGGCGATACACCTCCAGCTTCGGTATCGGCGTCGCCTTGTAGCCCTCGACCAGCACCAGATCGCAGGGCGACAGGATTGTGAGCTGATCCGCCAGCGCCGGTTCCGCCCGGCCGCGCAGCTCGTGCATCAGCACCCAGCGCTGATCCGAGGTCAGCAGCACCTCGGTGCAGCCCGCCTCGCGGTGGCGGTAGGAGTCCTTGCCCGGACGATCGATGTCGAAACCGTGGTGGGCGTGCTTGATCAGCGATACCAACAGCCCGTCCGTGACGAAGCGCGGGATCAGTTTCTCGATCAGCGTCGTCTTGCCCGAGCCCGAATAGCCGGCGAAGCCGAACATCTTCATTGCTGCGACGCTCCCGCGAGCGCAGAGGAGACCGGACTAGTCACGTTCCGAGTGCTCCCCGAGTCCGAGAGCCGCCACATCCGCTGCGCAGGGCACGGTCAGCACCGGAGCGAAGCCGCCGCCGGGCGTGCGGAAATTGGTGGTCTGCCCCTGGTAGAGACGTGCCGCGATGAGCTGGACGCGGCCGCGATAGACGTAATTGCGCAGATCGACCTTGAGGTCCACCGGTGTCTCGTCGACCTCGATGCGGCGCTCGCTGAAGGCGGCACCAGCGCCTGGGCGACATAGGTGCCGTCGAGGATTTCCTCGAACACCCGCTTGGTCACCTTGTCGCCGCGATAGGCGGCGCGGCTGCCGTAACCGGCGGCCGGCTTGAAGAAGAGTTGCTTGCGCCGCTGCCAAAGAGCCTCCGCCTGATCGCGCGCCACCGCTTCCGTGCGCGGTATCCCCGACAGCAGGATCTCGCGCATTGCCGCATCGACGCCGAATGCCGCCAGCGCTGCGTCATCGGTGAGCGCGATCAGGTTGCGCTTGTCGGCGTACAGGGCGTGGGCGCGCGGATGCGGCGTCACCACCACGGCGCCGGACAGGTACGCTTCGCGCAGCACGGCGGCATTGCCGCGCCTCCAGCCCGAAATCGGTGAGGCGGTTGTAGACGAGCCCGATGCGCTCCTCGCCGTGCCACAACGCGCCGTCCTGGAACGACAGATCCTCCGGATCGCAGATGATGGCGGCGATGCCGTGGCGCTCGAACAGATGCTGGAACAGCAGGAACTCCGGCGCCAGGTACTGCTCCTGGGGCGACTCGTCCACGATGGCGACGCGCGCCAGCGGCGAGCTGCCGTCGCTCGAGGCGCCACTCTTCGCGGAACATGTCGACGAACACCGCTCCAGCGAACCGGAGCCGACCAAGCCCGGCAGCATCGCCGTCACCGAGTCGCAGCAGGCCTGCTGCGCCCGCGCCAGAACCGCGTTGAGCAGCCCGCCACCGGCGTTGGTGTTGATCTCGATCAGCTGCGGACCGTTGGCACCGAGATGGAAGTCATAGCCGAGAAACACGCCCGCCGCCCGCGGCGCGAAGCGAGCCGCCGTCGGGGCATAGGCGAGCACGTGCGCCTGGTAGGACGGGAGTCGCGACCACCGCTTCGACCGCGGCGACCGATTCGCGCCATGCGCTCGATTTCGCGCTCGCCGACGAACACTGCCGAATCGGAGAACAGGTGCGGCCGGCCCTCGGACATCATGCGCTGCAGGTCCGCCCCGCTCTCGTTCGCCGTGAGTTCGCGCCGCAGCAGTGCACGGTCCAGGGACAGGCACTGGCACACCCGGTTCAGCTTCGCCGCAAGCTGCGTGCAGGTCAGCCCGTGGGCCAGCCCGCCCTGCGTGACGGGCGGGATCAGATCGCAACTGCCTTGGGGGTCGGCCATCGGGATGTCGGGTCAGGATTCGGAGTCCGCTTGCGCACCGGCCGGCGCCGTCCAAGCCGCGCCCGGCATCGCGCAATCCGATTCTAGCATCGCCGGCGCCCTGCTCCGCGGCGTGCCGCCCTGCAGCCGGACCTAGCCATCGCGTTCGACCGCGGCGAAGAACGACTGCACTTCGGACAAGTCCCGCGTGCGCCGCATCGGCGGCAGGCTGCGCCAGATGCGCGGCCGTAGGGCTTGGCGATCAGGCGCGGATCGCAGATCATCAGCACGCCGCGGTCGGTCTCGTCGCGGATCAGGCGGCCGGCGCCCTGCTTGACGCTGATCACCGCCCGCGGCAACTGGTATTCCATGAAGGCGTTGCGCCCCTCGCGCTGCATGTGCTCGATGCGCGCCGCCAGCACCGGATCGTCGGGCGGCGCGAACGGCAGCTTGTCGATCACCACCAGCGACAGCGCCTCGCCGCGCACGTCGACGCCTTCCCAGAAGCTCTGGCTGCCACCAGCACGGCGTTGCCGAGACGGCGGAAGCGCTCCAGCAGTTCGCTCTTGCGAGCCCTCGCCCTGCAGCAGCAGCGGAAAGTCGAGGCCGTCGTGCTGCCAGCCGCTCCTGCAGCAGTTCGTGGATGCGGCGCATCGCGCGCAGGATGGTGCACAGCAAGAAGGCGCGGCCGCCCGCGGCGCGGATCGCCGGACAGGCGGCGTCCGACCACGGCCTCGTGTGTAGCCGGGCTGTTCGGCTCGGGCATGCCGCTGCGGCGCATAGAGCAGCGCCTGGTTGCGCGTAGTCGAAGGGGCTGTCCCAGCACGCCGGTGTCCGCCTCGCCGAGGCCCAGTTCGCCGCAGTAGTGGGCGAAGTCCTGCCCGCACCGCCAGCGTCGCCGAGGTGAAGATCCAGGCGCGCGGATGGCCTTCCATCTGGCGCTGGAAGATGTCCGCGACCGATCAGCGGCGTCGGGTTCAGCTGCAGCGGCCTGGCGTGTAGACCTCGGCCCAGCGCACGCACGTCCGTCGCCTCGTCGTCGGCTGCTGCCAGCGCGCCAGCGCTGCGCCGCCAGATTCCTGGCGCGCGCGCCAGCAGTTGTCCAGCCCCTCGCGAGCGCTCGGCCTGGCGTTTCGAGCATGGCGGCCGAAGCTTCGCCAGCTTCCGCTTCCAGCGCCTGCCAGCGCCGCGCCGGAATCCGGCGCTGTCCTGCCAGCTGCCGCAGGCGAAAGCGCGCCGGCCTCGCGCCGGCAGCGCCAGGCGCAGATCGCGTGGCGGCCTTCTCCAGCGCTGCGCAGCCGCTCGGCAGGTCGCAGGCAGTCCTTGGCCGCCGGCGAGCGCCTCCAGCCGCGTGTCGCGCGCCAGTTCGAGCACCTGCGCGGTGCGATACGCTCTCGCCGAAGAACAGCGCTGGCGACTTCCGGCAACTGGTGCGCCTCGTCGAAGATCACCGTGTTGCAGGCCGGCAGCAGCTCGGCCATGCCTTCGTCGCGCAGCATCACGTCGGCGAAGAACAGATGGTGATTGACCACCACCACGTCGGCCGCCAGCGCCTCGCGCCGCGCCTGCATGACGAAGCAGTCCTTGTAGTGCGGGCAGTCCTGGCCCAGGCAGTTCTCGCGCGTCGAGGTGGCCTGCGTCCAGACCGCCGGAGTTCTCCGGCACGTCGGCGCAGTTCGGCCTTGTCGCCGGTGTTGCGTGGTCTTGGCGAAGCGCGCGATGCGTGCGGATGTGCGGCATCCTCGTCGCGGTCGAGGAAGCGGCCGTCGGCCAGCGCGCGCTCGAGGTGGTAGTGGCAGACGTAGTTGGCGCGGCCCTTGAGCAGCGCCGATGGTCACCGGCACCCTGAGCGCGTCGCGCACCGTCGGCAGGTCGCGGTTGAACAGCTGGTCCTGCAGGGTCTTGGTGCCGGTGGAGATGATCACCTTGCCGCCCGACGAGCAGCGCCGGCACCAGGTAGGCGAAGGTCTTGCCGGTGCCGGTGCCGGCCTCGGCGACCAGCACCGAGTTGGCGGCGATGGCGGCGGCGATGCGCTCGGCCATCTCGACCTGCTGCGGCGCGCACGCGGTAGCCCGCGATCGCCCGCGCCAGGGGCCCGTCGGCGGAAAAGGCGTCGACCGGTTTCAGCACGCTGGCATCGACCGTTCACGGCAATGCCGCCGGCGCGGCGTCCGCCGATGCGCGGGACCGCCTGCCGTTGCCGGCACGCCGCGCCGCCGAGGGCGCGCCAACGCCGGGCTTCGCCCTACTTCGCCGCTCCCTGTGCCTTGCCTGCTCCAGCGCCCGGAGCGACCGGCGGGTGCGCCGGCGGCTGGACCGACGCAGCCGGAGCGGTCTGCGCCGGTGCGGCGTCGGCACCTTCCATCACCGACTTGCCCTTCTCCTCGGGCGCCCTGGCGAACTCGCCCAGATACTCGATCTTCGCCGCCTCGCGCAGCTTCTTCAGATCGCCGGAGGCAAGCTCGGTCCGCCGCTGGTTCGTCAGGAACTGCTCGATGAACTGGGCCGCCTGCTTCTCGTCCAGCGGCTGGGACTGGGAGGCCACCAACTGCACCACGAGCAGACCGGAGGACGTCGGGATGACTGCCGTCTGCCCATCCTTGAGCTGGTGGAACTTGGGCAGGAGGTCGAGCGGGAGTTGCTCGGCCGGCTTGACGCCGGCATTGGTCGCGAACTGCACGTTGTTGCTCTTGAGCCATTCGACGATATCGTTGAGCGACTTCGCCTTGCCCATTTGCGCCTGCAGCGCGGGCATGAAGTCCTCCTTGGCGTTGATGGCGATCTCACGCAGGTTGTAGATGCGGCGCGCCTTGAACAACTCCGGGTGCTTGTCGTAGTAGTCCTTGACCTCCTGCTCGGAAGGCTTCGCCGCCGCCGTCGCCGCCTGCTCCAGATAGGCACGGGACAGAATCTCGCGCGTCGCGGCATCGATCGCCTGGACCACGCGCGGGTCGGTGTCGAGCTTCCTGGCGCGGGCCTGCTGGACCAGCAGTTCCTGGTCGATCAACCGGTCGAGAATCTGTCGGCTCGCCTGTTTCGCCTCGTCCTCCGGGATATTGCCGGCACGCGCAAGCATGCCATTGACTTGGTCGGCGGAGATGTCTTCCTTGTTCACCCTGGCCGCGGCCTGCCCAGCGGGTTTCTTCTCTGCAGCGACGGGGGCGCCCGGCTTCTTCTCGTCAGTCTTGCCGCACCCCGCAAGGGCGAGCGACACGGCGACGGCGATCAGGGCGGTGCGAGCGGGGGAAATTCGGTTCATTACGGGTCCTTATCGGAATGGCAGTTGACGGACGGACAGGTTGCCGGATTCGAAACCCGCGCATTGTAGCAACAGACCGCCTGGTCGAGATTCCGCAGCGTTGGTTTGCCGTCATACGCCGGGCATGGCGGGTCGCGGCGCCAGGCAAGGGAACGTCCTCCGTCCGTTGCTATAATCGCCCGACAATTCAAGATGGGAGGAACGATGAGATTCTGTCCGCAATGCGGATCCTCGATGGAAGCAGGCGACCGCTTCTGCCAGAACTGCGGTTTCAAATTGAATCAGCCGGCGCCCGCCACCCCGTCCTCCCCGCCGGACGAAGATCCGGACAAGACCAGGATCATTCCCCCGCGCAAGCCGGCCGAGTCGGGCTCCGACGCCGCGGGCGCCGGATCCGCGCCGCTGCCCCGTCCCGGGCCCGAGCGCCAGTCCCGTACCGGTGGCGCCGGAACAGCAGGTGCCACGGCCACCGCGCCGTCGGCGTCGCAGGCCGATCCCTTCGCCGGTGCGCAGGCGCGGCACGCTTGGCTCGGCTGGTTGATCTCGCGGGTCAGGAACATCCTGTTCAAGCCCAAGGACGAATGGCCGGTGATCGACGCCGAAGCCGAGACGGTGGCTGGCCTCTACAAGCGCTTCGTCATTCCGCTGCAGGCAGCGGCGGCCGTGGCTGGATGGCTCGGCTCGATGTTCGTACTGGCGCGCCTCGGCCTCGGCACGGCGCTCTTCGGCGGCCTCGCCTCCTCGATCGTCGGCTTCGTATTGGCTCTGGTGCTGGTCTTTGTCATCGCGCTGGTGGTGAATGCGCTGGCACCGACCTTCGGCGGACAGAAGAACCAGCTCAGCGCGCTCAAGCTCGTCGCTTACGCCTATACGCCGAGCTTCATCGGCGGACTGCTGATGATCTTCCCGTTCCTGGCTCCGCTGATGATTCTGTTCGCGCTCTACGGCCTGTACCTGCTCTATCTGGGTCTGCCCCCGCTGATGAAATGCCCGCGGGAGAAGGCTCCCGTCTATACGGTTGTCATCGTGGTCGTCGCCATCGTGCTGTCGGTCGTGATTGCAATGATCACCGGCGGCATGGCGGCCCTGATCGGGGTCGGCGGGCATGGCGCCGCCCGTATCGGCGAGTCCGGGCCGGCCGGCGCCGTGCTCGACGGTCTGGGCGGAAAGGATGCGGCCAAGCGCCTGGAGGCGATGACGCAGGAAATGGAGGAAGCCAACAAGAAGATCGAGGCGGCGGAGAAATCCGGCGATTCGGCCGCCGCCGCGGCCGCGGCGACCGAAGCCCTCGGCGCCGCGCTTTCGGGCGGACGCAAGGTGGAGCCGGTGGATTTCCGCGAACTGAAGGCGCTGCTGCCGGAAAGCGTCGCCGGCATGAAGCGGACGGAAGCGCGCGGCGAGAAGAGCGGCATGGGCGGACTCATGGTGGCCACCGCCGAAGCAAGTTACGGCGGCGACGGCGAGCGCTCGGTCGAACTCAAACTCGTGGACATGGGCGGCGCCGGCCTCGGCATGATGGGGCTCGCGGCGTGGGCGATGGTCGAGGTTGACCGGGAAACCGAGAGCGGCCGCGAACGAACCGGCAAGCTGGGCGGCCGTCCCTTCCACGAGAAATACGACGACAAGGCGCACTCCGGCGAGTTTGCCCTCGTGGTCGGACAGCGCTTCCTGGTGGAGGCCAGCGGCGACAACGTCGACCTGCAAGCGCTCAAGAATGCGGTGGCAGCGGTCGATCTGGCAAAACTGGAAGCGATGAAGGACGTCGGGGTGACGAAGTGAGCGCATCCGGGAGGACTGGAAAATGACACGATGCACCGCCTGTGGCGCAGACAACAAGGCCGTGGCGAAATTCTGCCGCCAGTGCGGCGCGAGTCTGGCAGTCGCGGCGGTACCTGCGGCGGGCGGCGAGGACGAGCGCACGGTGATGATGCCGCCGCCACCGCCTCCCGGCGCCGCGCCGGTCAAGCCCGCAGCGCCGGCCGCGACCGCCGGCGCCGACATGACTCCGGTCTTCCCACCGGAGGCGACGCGCCGCGTTTCGTCCGCCGATACCATGATTCCGCCTCCGCCCGCGCCGCCACAGGCGGCGCGGGCGGCACCCCGTGGCGCCGCCGCGTCGCCGCTGGCCAAGAGAAATCAGGTGCCGCTGCTGATCGGCCTCGGCGTGGTCGCCCTGGCGGTGGCCGTATTGGGCGCAGGAGGTTACTTCGCGTGGACCCTGACGCGTCCCGCCGAGCCGGAACTGGCGAGCCCTCCTGCCGTGGCCCGGGCACCGGTGGCGACAGCACCAGCGGCTCCGCCGCCACCTGCCGCTGCGGCGGAACCGGCGCGACCCAGTGCGGCCGACGCCGCCCCGGCACCCACCCCGGAACCGGCTGTCGTCCCTGCCGTCTCGGACATCCGGACCCCGGCTGCCGCACCTCCGCCCAAACCCGAAACGACTCTTGAACCATCGGCGGTCCCGAAATCCGGGGCCACAGGCAAGCCCGGGGAGATCGCCAAAGACAAGCCCGCCCGCCCCGCGAAGGCGAAAAAGAAAGTACTTGCCGAAACGACATCCCAGGCGCCGCCACCGCCCACAGCACCGGAGCCTGCCGCGGCACCGCAGCGCCAGGTGGCACCCGCACCGCAACCGGACCCGCAGACCGCGCGTTTTGCCAGGATGCGGGATGAATTGCGCGCCTGCGGCACCTTCAACGTCTTCTGCCAGGAGCGGGTGAGGTGGAAATACTGCTCTGGATACTGGGGCAAGGTCCCGCAGTGCCCGGAGGCGTCGCGCGCAGGCGAGGGAGGCTGACCGAGCGGGGTGCCGCCCGCCGCCATGCTTGCGTGGCGGCTGCGCACCTCGACCCGACCATCCGATGCCGGTCGCAGGAAGGGCCGGCCCGTCGCCGCCCCTGAATTCCCCTTGGCGGAAGCTCGCGGCCGCGCGAAAATCCCGGCTACCGGCTGCACTTGTCATTCCCATGAGCAGATCCCGCATTCTCGCACGCTGGCGTAGCGCCGACGGGACGCCGCTGGCGTTGCGACCGGTACGCCCGAGCGACGCCCCCATTGTCAGGCGGGGTCTGGGGACGCTATCGGATGCCACGCGGCGGAATCGCTTCTTCAGTGCCATCAGCGAATTTTCGGACGACATGGTGCGGCGGCTTACCCACTACGACCCGCAACGCGAACTGGCGTTGCTGGTCGTGCGCGCCGACGACGGGAGAGAAGCGCCGGTCGGAGGCGGTCGTCTGGTCGTCCGTGACGACAGCGTGAGCAGCGAATTCTCGCTCCTGGTTGGCGACGGCTGGCAGGGGCAAGGCATCGGCTCGCGCCTGCTCGACGCCCTGATCGCGGAGGGCAGGCGACGTCGTCTCCATTGCATTGAGGGACTGGTCTACGCCGACAATCGCGGCATGCTCAGGCTGGCCCGAGCCTTCGGCTTTCAAGTCATCGCCAGTTCGGAGGGACCTGCAGTGCGACTCGTGCGTCTCGAACTGGGTGATTCCGGCACGCATCGTCGGCTGTGGCAACGCTTTCGACTCGGTGGCGCCTGAAACAAATCGACACCCATGCGCCCGGCGGGACAGACGCCGCCCGCACTCTTGCAGAAGGCAGCTTGCGGGGTGGCAAGGAATTGCGGTTGAATTCAGTTCTTCCCGCTCCGGATTCGGTTGGACAAACCGTCTGCGACCACGCAGCGGTCGCGGGCCCCGTGCTTGGAGTCTCCCGGCGTAGCGCGCATCGAGACGGCAGCGCATGAAATTCGGCATCAATGAAAGGTAGAAGCATGGACACGAAACGAGAGGCGAATGCAGTTCCCAAGCCCGAGCCTACAGCGGCGAAGGCGCCGCCGCGGGAGCGCGCGGCGCGGCCGCGGCGGGTCGCCGCCGGCGACATCGCACCGGTGATCACGGCCGAGGGCATCGAGGAGTATGCGGTGCAGGAAGCCGTCGCCGCGGCACAGGAATCAAAGGTGGTGGCGCTGCGGGATATCGTAACGGTAGCCTCGCGCGGCGACGCGTCCGCTCTGGCAAAGACGCTGGAAGCCATCCTCGCCGGCGCTTCGCCCGAGGATGCGGCGGTCCTGCGCAATGTGCTGCTCAAGGAGACGGAACCGGTGGTGCCCAGGCTCCCGGTCAGCCCCGACGACGAACTGGCGGACGACTGGCGCGACGGGGGCTATCCCTACCGCAATCTGATGTCGCGCAAGAACTACGAGAAGCAAAAATACCGCCTGCAGGTGGAGTTGCTCAAGCTCCAGGCGTGGGTCAAGGAGACCGGCCAGAAGGTGGTGATTCTCTTCGAAGGGCGCGACGCCGCCGGCAAAGGGGGCACCATCAAGCGGGTCATGGAGCATCTGAATCCCCGCGGCGCCCGGGTGGTGGCTCTGGAAAAGCCGTCCGAAATCGAGCGCGGCCAGTGGTATTTCCAGCGCTACGTGCAGCACCTGCCCACCAACGGCGAGATCGTCATGTTCGACCGCTCCTGGTACAACCGCGCCGGCGTCGAGCGCGTCATGGGCTTCTGCACGCCGGACGAGTATGCTGAATTCATGCGCCAGACGCCGGACTTCGAGCGTACCCTGGTGCGCAGCGGCGTCCATCTCATCAAGTTCTGGTTTTCGGTGAGCCGCAAGGAACAGCGGCGGCGCTTCAAGGAGCGCGAGTCCCACCCCCTGAAGCAATGGAAGCTCAGCCCGATCGACCTGGCCTCCCTCGACAAGTGGGACGATTACACGAAGGCCAAGGAGGCGATGTTCTTCTACACCGACACTGCGGACGCGCCGTGGACCGTGATCAAGTCAGATTGCAAGAAGCGCGCACGTCTGAACGCGCTGCGCTATGTGCTGCACAAACTGCCTTATGCCAAGAAGGATATCGACCACATCGGGCCGCTCGACCCGCTGCTGGTCGGCCGTGCCCACGTCGTGTATGAACGGGGAGAGCACCAGAACGGCCCGATCCTCTGACGTCGCGCGCCAGAATTGGGGGTAGCGACGTCGCGCGGCGCGATCGATCCAGCTGTGGAAATTGCGGGTTTTCGCCCCCTCGCTCCTACACCGCTCGTGCATCTGCTGATAGACTGCGCCCCAGACGCGACCCAAAGCGAATTATGCGTCCGTCAATGGCCCGACGATCACAAACAACCGAGGAGTGAATGACCATGGCACTGAGCGTGAAGAAGGTCGAAATGTGGCAGAAGGACGTGACCCACAAGGTGGGTTCTCTGGCTGGCGTCCTTGCGCCGCTGGCGGACATAGGCGCCGATCTGCAGGTGGTGATGGGCTATGGCACCGCAGGCGGCAAGAGCGCGGTCGTGTCGCTCTTCCCGGTCAAGGGCAAGAAGCCGCTGAGCGTCGCCGAAGCCGCCAAGCTCAAGTCCTCGAAGTCGGTCCTGCTGGTGCAGGGCGACAACAAAGCCGGCCTTGGCAATTCGATCGCCCAGGCGCTGGCCGGCGCAGGCATCAACATCGCCTTCCTTTCGGCCATGGCGATGGGGAAGAAGTTCGTTGCCGCGTTCGGCTTCGGCAGCGAGGAGGATACCGAGAAGGCAACTGCCTTGATCAAGAAGGCCGCCGCAGCGAAGAAACCCGCGGCCAAGCCTGCCGCAAAACCTGCCGCAAAACCTGCGGCTAAGAGCGCCGCGAAAACTGGCGCGAAGACCGCTGCGAAACCGGCTGGGAAGACCGCTGCGAAGCCTGCCGCGAAACCTGCCGCAAAGTCGGTCGCAAGTCGCGCATTGAGTGTCGGAACATTGATCAAAGACACAGTCATCGGCGGCGCGCTGCCGAAGAAGCCGAAGCGCAAGTGAGCCGCCGGCGGCGGCCGGTCTGAAACAAATGGGGTCATCCGACCCCATTTTTCTTCTGCCTGCTCTTTCCCTTGTTCGGTGGAGGTTGGCGTCGCCCTTGGACAGGGAGCCGCTCACATCGTCGTCCTCTCGGTCGCGGATCTACCTCTTGCCGTACTCTCCGAGGGCCATGACGACCTGGTCGAAGGTGGCGCGCAGGGAAGCGGTGAGCGCGAGCGCGCGCTCCTCGTCGCCGCCTCGCGCCGCCGCTTCCAGAGTGCGGGCCGGCCCGAACATCGCGCTGATCCCCAGATTCGAGGAACTGCCTTTCAGCCCGTGCGCAGTCCGGGCAAGCTTCGCCAGGTCCTTTTCCGCGGCCGCCGCCGCAAGGGTGTCGAGCAGTTCGGCGCTGTTCTTGAGGTAGATGTCGATCAGGTTGCGCACCGTGTCCTTGCCTAGTTCGTCGTTCCATTGATCGAGCACAGAGAAGTCGATCAAGGTGGACGCGCCGACGGCCGGCGGCCAGACACGGGTGCTGCCGGCAGCGAAAAGGGAATCCGCCGCAGCCGCCGGCGGGCACGGCCTCCCGGGCTTGAGCAAGGAATCATTCATGGATGCCTCCCGCAGCGCCCAGCGCCGGTTGCTCGCACACCGTAGTCGGGGCGCAGCATCGGAGCGGGGACCGGACACCGGGTCTCTTCTTTTGGTGCAGAATCCTGAGCATTGCTGACTCCTGGGACAGTTGCCGACCAAGCCGGTAGAACGGCAGCCGTCGCACCGTGCTTGAGGGCCGCTCCTCGCTCGCGGCGCCGTTCGCCGCCGAGGACTTTGCGCCGAACGCGCTTGTTGACACCCTCGATGCGGGTGGAGAATCCCTCCGCCCCGCCCGACGGGAAGCAGCGGACCAGACGGGTACGTTGCTCATTGGACTCAGGGAGAAATTGCCGTGAAACAACGATTCTGCTTCGCCCTTGCCCTCGCCACCTGGACTGCCGTGGCCCTTGCGGACATCAACGTCGGCGTGACGATTTCATCCTCCGGCCCCGCCGCATCCTTGGGCATTCCGGAGAAGAACAGCTTTGCCTTCGTCCCGACGACGATAGCGGGCCAGAAGATCAACTACCTCATCCTCGACGACGCCTCCGACACGACGGGAGCGGTGAAGAACGCCCGCAAGCTGGTATCGGAAAACAACGTGGACGTCATCGTCGGCTCTACCATCACCCCCAACTCCTTGGCCATGATCGACGTCGCCGCCGAATCGGAGACGCCGATGATCGCGATGGCGGCCTCCGCCCGCATCGTCGAACCCATGGACGAGAAGCGCAGATGGGTATTCAAGAATGCGCAGAACGACTCGCATATGGCGACCGCCATCTTCGAGCACATGACGAACAACAACGTCAAGACCATGGCGTACATCGGATTTGCCGACGCCTACGGCGAAGGCTGGTGGAGCGAAGTCAGCAAGCTGGCGGAACTGCGCAAGATCCGGGTCGTGGCCAACGAGCGCTTCAATCGCCCCGATACATCGGTCACCGGCCAGGTGCTGAAGATCCTCTCCGCAAAGCCGGAGGCGGTGCTGATTGGCGGGGCCGGCACGCCTGCCGCGCTGCCGCAGAAGACGCTGCGGGAAAAGGGCTACAAGGGCGTCATCTACCAGACGCACGGCGTGGCCAACAGCGACTTCCTGCGCGTCGGCGGAAAGGACGTGGAAGGCACCTTCCTGCCAGCCGGTCCGGTACTGGTCGCGGCGCAATTGCCGGACAGCAATCCGATCAAGAAGGTCGCCCTGGACTACGTGTCCCGCTACGAAGCGGCACACGGCAAAGGCAGCGCCACTACGTTCGGCGCCCATACCTGGGATGCAGCGATCCTGCTTGCCAATGCCATCCCGGTGGCGCTCAAGAAGGCGCAACCGGGCACGAGGGAGTTTCGCAAGGCATTGCGCGACGCCCTGGAGGGCACGCGCAATGTGGTCGGCGCTCACGGCGTCTACAACATGAGCCCACAAGACCATGTCGGCCTCGACCAGCGGGCGCGGGTAATGGTGAAGATCGAGAACGCATCGTGGAAACTGGTGCAGTAGCGTGCCCCCTCGTCCTGCCGTGTTGCCGGAAGCGGAGATAGACAGTAGGGCGCGCTGCCGTTTCGCGGCGGCACGTGGCTCGCGGCCTGCGGCTTGGCCGGCTCAGGAGAGTTGCCGTGCCCGGCGATGACAAGACCAAGCTGGTGCGGCATTTTCGCCAGATTCTGCTGTGGCCTCTGCAGCTCATGCCGATTCGTGAAGGCGCCCAGATCCAGAAGCACTGGGAACCGCTGCTGCAACCCGGCCCGGACAATCCCTGGCGCGAAGTGGCGGACGAATTCACCGGCGACCCGACCCAGTTCCAGGAACGCCACTACAACGAGTTCGTGACCTTCCTGCCCTTCGTCCAGCGGTTTCTTTACGGTGAGGGCAAGGTGGCAGGCAGCGGCTACGGCGAGTCGCCGATCCGCGTCTTCCGGCGCAGCGACGTCGCGCGCGTGCGCATGACCTACCCGGACGCGGCGCAAGCGATCACGTTCGAGGTTGCCCACGTCGACCTCTACTTCTTTTTCGACATCGACGTGGTGGTGCTGGTGGTCGAGATCCACGCCGACGACCTGCCGTTGGCGCGCGCCCAGGAGACCCTGTACCGCTTCGGCCGCGGCTACCCCACCTACTGGGAGGCGGACGGCAACGGCGGCCATTGCCTGAAGCGCGCCGAATGGCTCGCCGGCGACGGCAGCGTGCTGGCAAGCTCCGACTTCGAGAACCGCGAGAAATACCTCTCCTTCGTCTGCCGCCACCGCGCCCCCAGCATCGCCTCCCACTGGGAGTTCCTGCTGAGTCCGTTGGCGTTGCACCACTCCGATCGCTCCGGGCCGATCCGCTACCGCCAGGTCGAATACCATCGCATGCCGCTGCTGGCGTTCCTGGCCATGGACGACGCGACCTCGCTGTCGCGCGCCGATTTCGTCCGGCTCGGCCTCGTGAGCGCCCCCGGCAGCGCCGACACGGCGCCCTATTCCGATGGGCACCTGCGGGATTTCGAGAGCCGCTACTGCTACGACCGCTACTGGACCGGGGCGCAATCGGGACGACCCGGCACCCGCCTGCTGTGCTGCGGTCATGCCTTGGTGATCGTGGGCGATCAGCGCGACCCGTTCGTCGCCGATCGTCACACCGGTCTGCTGCAGCAATTCCGCCACCAGTACTTCCTGCTCTTTCTCGTCCCCCATTTTCACAAGGCGGCGCTGCTCATGATGTCCGACCGCCTGGTGGACGCCCTGAACCGCCTCGACATACACGAGCCGGAGTCGGTCAAGCGCTTCAAGCGCACGATCCGGCAGAAGCTCGAGATCTTCCTGCGCTTCACCCACCGCTACTGGTTTCACGAGGTATCCGACCAAGCCCAGGTGAAGGATCTGTATCGCATGTGCCGGGAATTCCTCGGCACCGACCGGCTCTACGCCGACCTGCGCGCCGAGATCTGGGACATGAGCCAGTATCTGGACAGCGACTCGCTGCGCCGCCAGGCGAATACCGTGGTCCGGCTCACCGTCGTCACCACTTTCGGCCTGATCGGCACCGTCACCACCGGCCTCCTCGGCATGAATCTGATCGCGGAGGCCGACAGCCCGGCGGCGACGAGGTGGCTCATCTTACTGCTCACGTTCGTCCCGATCGCCGTGCTTACTCTGTACACGGTCATCAAGTCGAAACGCCTGTCGGATTTCCTCGAAGCACTGTCGGACGAGCGGCTGTCCAACGCCGGGAAATTCGCTGCTCTGCTCGACGTCTGGCGCAGCGATCACCCGCGCAGCCCCTGAGATCGCCCGAGTCAGCCCACCGTAACTGAAGGATATGGGGGCCGGGAAAAAATGCCCGTGCCGATTGACGGATGACATCGAGCCTTCGCGGTCGCCGTTGTGTTTTGACATTTCGTCATGCGGCTGTATCGTCCCTGGGGCGCCCGGTCCGCTCCTCCACCGGTGAAATTGACGGCGGCCGCGAGATCACGGATAGTCACCCCGGGGGACGCGGGACTGCGTCATCGGCAACGGGGGGAGGACCAGGCAATGGTGATGAACACCTCATGGCTTTGGGGCGTGCTTGCGGCCGGCTCGACGTGGGTGCTGGCGGCCGACCTTCCGCCCGGCGACTGCCGGCGTCCGGCTGCCGGAACCGACCTGTCGGCCTGCGACCTGTCCCGCGCCAAGCTGGCGGGGCGCGACCTGCGGGGGGCACGCTTTGCCGGGGCGAAGCTGGAAAACGCCGATTTCCGCAAGGCGCGCCTCGAACAGGCGGATTTCCGCGGCAGCAATGCCAAGTGGGCCAACTTCGCGGGCGCCCGGATGGCCAAGGCGGATCTGCGGGATGCCGACCTCTTCCATGCTACTTTCGACGACGCAGACCTCTCCGATGCGCGGTTCGGCGGCGCCTACCTGTTCGGCTCCAATCTGATCAACGCCAAGGCACCACGAGCCGATTTCGCTGGCGCCTACCTCAAGGACGTCCTGATGGAGGGGATCGATCTCTCCGGCGGGTCGATCAAGGGCTGCTACACGTTCCGGGGGGTGCTGACGGGAGCAAAACTGGTCGGGACCGACCTTTCCGGTGCCGATCTGACCGGAGCCGCGGCGGAGAGTGTGGATTTCTCCGGGGCACGCCTCCAAGGCACCAAGCTCCTCGGCGCCACTCTGCGCCACGCCGTATTCGCCGGTGCCGACATGGACGGGGCTGACCTAGCCAACGCCGACGTCTGGAATGCCAGTTTCGATCGCGCCCGCAACCGCCCGCCCTCGGTACAGGACGCCCTGGTCGAACCTTTCGTCGTACGCGACCGGCGCTGAGGTGCGGAAGCTCTGCCGGACGAGGCGCGGACCGGCGCTCACCGCGCGGCGGGCGTGAAACTGACAAGTTCGATCCGAGCCCGTTCGAAAACCTCGCCCCGCCGATTGCGGTGCCCCCGTTCGTGGATGACGAAGCCGTTGACCTTGTCCGGCGCCACCCAGAGCGTGACCGACAGCTTCGCACCGGCCGAATTGCGTCCCTTCGCTTCGATGCGGAAGGCATCGAAGGTCCCGGCAGGAACGGTGACCGTTTCCCTGGCGGCGACGCGCACGTCGTAATAGGCATGCCGTGTCCGGCCGTCCTTCAGTGTCACGTCGAAGCGCGTCGACCAGGTCTTGCCGACCCAGTATTCGGCAACCAGATGCTGATACGGTGTGCGCCGCCGGCCGTCGGGCGTCACCAGGACATTTCCCAGCAGGTCGCTGACGCGCTTCCCCTGGTTGAAATGGACTTCGCCATCGGTGATCCGGGTGACGACGTACGTGTACCGTTTCTTCTCCGCACCGCTCGCCGGGTCGACTTCGCGATAGACGAACCGGTCGCCGACCCGGTACGGTCCCACCCGGCGAGTTCCGGCTGATACCGGGGTCGGCCCCGCGCTTGGAACCTGAACGGTGGGTCGCCCCTGTCGCGTCTGGATCCGCTCCAGCTTGAACATCGCGAGTTCGGAGAACTTGCCGTCCGGGAATCGCTTCAAGTACTCCTCGATCGGACTCGGCTCACGGGCGGCGCTGACCGACTCCCACAGGGCGAGATCCTCTTCGTACTCGCGGTCCAGCTGCGCGTCGCCCGGCCGCACCGCGTAGTTACCGGGAACCAGGTACAGATCGTCTTCCAGCGACGTGCTCTCCCATGGCACCTGCCTGCCGCCGGAGGCGCGGCGCACGCTCTGACGCACGCGCTTGAGCACCTCCTCGATGCGCAACCCCGGCGTCTGCATCTCGCGCAGCAGGTTTTGGGTGTACAGGCTGTTGCGACCTTCGCCGTCGTCGGCCAGATTGCCGGGCGCCGTCGAATAGGCGATCAGCGTCCCGGCGGGGGCATCCATCTGGCTCAAACCCTTCTGCCGGGGGTCGAACAGGGGGCCGAACGGATTGTTGCGGCACGCGTCCAGAATCACGACGTTCATCGCATTCCGGGCGTCGCGCAGCCGGTCGAGCAGGCGCGACACATCCACTGCCTGTGCCTCGAGATCGGAGCGCGTGCGCAGCCGGACGTCAAACCGGCAGCAGGAAATTGCGCCAGTCCAGTTGTACGCCATGGCCGGCGAAGAAGAAAAGCCCGACTCCGGGGCGTTCCGTCAGTACGCGCCCGAAGGCGTCGAAGGCTTCTTCGAGTTCCTGCTTCGACGGCTCCAGCGTGACGGTGACGACGAAGCCATAGCGCCGCAGCAGTTCGGCGATCGCCTCGGCATCATGGATCGGATTGGCCAACGGCGATTGGGCATAGCGGCCGACGCCGACGACCAGGGCATGGCGTGGCTGGCCCTGGCCCGATGCCGCTTCCTGGGCGCTCCGGACTGTGCCGGCGAGAGCGAACAGGCATGCGCACAGTGCAGCGAGGGCGAGTCGCCGCGCGTGGGCATCAAGAACTAGCGCCATCGCCGTGAGGACAGCCAGGCGTGGCAACGCTACCGGTCGGGACAGCCCGCCTCGCAGCGGCCGAAGGCGGACTCGCAGCGGCTGCGGCAACCGGCATCGGGGCAGCGGCTCTGACATTGCCAGAGGCGATCGCCGCAGGCGTGGACGCAGCGATCGGCGCCCAACTGCACCTGCGACGGCGCGGCGCCCCCCGGCATGCGCAATGCACCCCGCACCGTGCAGGCATCCAGGTGGAATTCGCGCTTCGGGCCCGGCAGAAGCCGCCACTCGGCATCGGTGAACTGGAGCTCGGATTGCAGCTCGCGCAAAGCCGCATCCCCCGTGATGAAATTCGATCCCTGCAGCGCGACGAGCGCCCAGCAATCCGCCTGACGCGCCGCACCCGGCGTGCGCGGCGCTACGATGGGATGGCCGAGGGCAATGCGGGCGCACTCGTGGGCGAAGAAAAACATGCGAGTCGTCGGCGACAGGCGCGGCAACGCCGCGGAGCTGTAGCGCACCACGGCATGACCGTCTTCGATGGTCGCCTGCGCCACGCCGGGAAGCAGATCGTCGGCAATGGATGGCACCGCGCGGCCCTGCGCGTCGATGCATCCGTCGAAGGTCTGTGCCTGCACAAGGCCGCTGCCGACTACCAAGGCCGTCAGCAAGACACAAGAGCCGAAAGTCCGCTGGAGATGGGCAGGAACGGTCATGGTTTCATACACCTGGCAACGATTCACCTGCGCAGTATGCCACCATGACATCGTCGGCAGTCCCGGCGCGACCGTTTCAGCCTGCAACCATGCCTGCCCGGGTCTGGCGCACGAAACAGACCCCATACGCCGACTGCGCCTCCAGTACAATATCCGGTGCCCCACCCCCCGGAAGTTGGACAGCCGGCCACTTCTTCCCGCTCGCGCCGAGTGCTCCGCAGGCGTGGCGGGCGGCGACGGCGGGTGGCGATGACGAGAATCGACGCAAGACGCGGATATCCCAAACCATGAGTGACACGGCTTTGAACAAACAGGACGGCGATCATCGCCGTCGCCTGCGGGAACTGCTCGCAGTGCCGGAGCGCGATCGCACTGACGCCCAGTGGGACGAGATTGCCGAACTGGAACTGCGACTCGCACCGGGCAACCGGATCGAGCCGGCCAGGCGCGGCGAGCCCTCATCCGCCCCGCCCCCGCCACGCCAGCCGTCCAAGCGACATCCGCCGGTCCGACCAACCGGCAAGAAGGCCAGGAAACCGAACCGATAGCCGAGCCCGCCACAGTATCGGCGGGCGAATATCGGACAGCGAGAGGACGAATTCGGACCGCTCGCACCGCCGGTCCGCCGCCCGAAACGCCGCCCTTTCTTGCGCTTCAACTCACCGGATCGAGTTGAGGAATCAAAGAGTGGCGTTGGATCAGGCCGGAAATCCTGCTTCCCACGTCGAGCTTCAGGTGTACCCCCTGCACCCGCGCCGATAACAGGAACTCGACCCCGGACAGGTCAGCGCCGGAGCAACGATCCAGATCGATGAGCCGCGGCGGCTCCGGCCCACGCAGCATCCGGTGCAGGCTCATGACGACGTTGAAGTTGAGATTGCCGACGACGTGGGCGACCGTACCGACCGGCGTGCGCTTTGCCTTTACCGCGCCCGCTCTGTAGGCCACCTTGAGGTGTTCGATGACGCTGTGTGCGTGGCTGCGGCATTCCCTGCGCTTCGAGAACGACAGACCGGCAAGCATGTGTCCCCCGGACTTGCGTACGACGCGGGCAAGCGTGACTTCAAAAATCTCTGCCGCGTAACCAAGCCTCAGGCAAACGCGACCGCTGTCCGCCAACTCGGTCGGCCCGCAGGAGTCAAGATACTCGAGTGCGACACCGGCGA
Source organism: uncultured beta proteobacterium (assembly GCA_963823455.1). Classification (GTDB taxonomy): domain Bacteria; phylum Pseudomonadota; class Gammaproteobacteria; order Burkholderiales; family Rhodocyclaceae; genus CAVPDA01. The sequence continues at coordinate 283,919 of CAWGLO010000025.1, read as the reverse complement.
CGGAGAAATCCGTCACTGCCCCCTCTCTGCAGACGAGTGAAGGGTCGAACCACTCGTACGACGCCCTAACCGGCACGGCCGGCTTGTAGCGCAGGGCGTGGCGCTTCTCCTTGGCAACCATCGGCATCATTGCTTACCTCGCAGCGGTGCCTGAACTCTAGCGCCGGGCGCCCTGCCTGTCCGTTCAATACGTCGCAGCGAGCCGCGGTTCTGCGCGCAATGCGCGCATTATTCGGCACAGTTGCGTGCATGTTCGATGAAGCGCTGGAACTCGGCTGCCGGAAGGGGCTTGCTGAAGAGGTAGCCCTGGGCTTCGTCGCAGCCGTGGGCGCGCAGGAAGGCAAGCTGCTCCGGCGTTTCGACGCCTTCGGCCAGGACTTTGAGGCCCAGCGCCTTGCCCATGGCGATCACCGCCGCGGTGACTGCGGCGTGATCCGCGTTGCCGGGTGTACCGGCGACGAACGAGCGGTCGATCTTGATACGGTCGATGGGCAGCAGCTTGAGCGCCATGAGCGAGGAGTACCCTGTTCCGAAATCGTCGATCGCCAGGGTGATGCCCAGGGATTTCAGCAACTTTGCCGTAGCGAGTGCGTTCTCGCTGGTCTGCAGCGACGACTCCGTGATTTCGATCTCCAGTTCCATACCGTCGACCGGTATCCAGCACTCGTCGAGGACCGCGCGCAGTGAATCCGTGTGCCTGGGGCGAAGGATCTGCTGCGCGGAGAGATTCACCGCCATGCGCAGGGGCGACAGTCCGGCGGCGCGCCAGGTATCCATCTGCCCGCACACCGCCCGCATGACCCAGCTGCCGATCGACCGGATCATCCGGATCTCCTCGGCCAGCGCAATGAAACGATCCGGCCCGACATGACCCAGTTCCGGGTGATCCCAACGCACGAGCGCCTCGCCTCCCGTCACCCGGCCGCTGGCAATCTCGACCTGCGGCTGGTAGTAGACGACGAACTCGTTGCGCTCCAGGGCGCGATGCAGACTCTGCTCGAGCAGCAGCCGCTCCTGCACCCGGGTCGTCATCTTGGGCCGATAGAACGCGTAGCTGTTGGAGCCTCGCTCCTTGGCGCGATACATCGCCGTATTCGCGTGCTCGATGAGGCTCTGGGCGGTCGTTCCGTCCTGGGGGAAAAGGCTGATCCCAAGGCTGGCGGTCAGATTGAGTTCGCGCCCCTCGAATACGAAGGGCCGGTAGATCTGCTGGCAGATCTGCTTCGCCATGGCTACCGGTACCTGCGCGTCCAGGATGCCGCGCAGCACGAGTGCGAATTCGTCGCCGCCAACCCGGGCCAGCATGTCGTCGGCGCGCACGCAGCGCCGCAGACGCTCGGCGATGCCGCGCAGGACCTCGTCCCCGACGGCGTGGCCGAGCGAGTCATTGATGTTCTTGAACCGATCGAGGTCGAGGAACAGGACCGCAAGCCGTTCCCCCGAGCTGCCGGCGTTGGCGATCGTGTGCTCCAGGCGCTCCTGCAACCGACCGCGGCTGGCCAGTCCGGTCAGCGCATCGTCGGCGACCGGGCGCCGATGATCCGCCACTCCCGCCAGCGCTCCTCCGTCCAGGGCGACGAGCGTTCCAAGAAAATGCGCAACCGTTTCTGACCCGTTGCGCACCGGGCTGATGGACATCCATGCGGAGAAGCTGCTGCCGTCCTTGCGACGCTCCCGGATCTCGCCTTTTACCTCGGCCGTGTCCGCGATCGCGTCGTGCAAGCCGGCAAGAAACGCGCTCCAGTGCCCCTCGAGGAAGCAGGACTCGAGACTCCAACCGACCAGTTCGTCGGCACCGATGCCGGTCAACCCGCAAAACGCTCCATTGACGGCAACAATTCCACCCTCCGCATCGGCCATGACCATGCCGAGCCTGCTCTGTTCGAAGGCGATCGCCGCGAGCGCGGGGGCGAGTTCATGGGGCAGGCCCGGACGAGACCGCGGGGCCGAGGTATCATGCTCGACAGCGCGAGCGCGGCCTCCCTGCTCCTCACCGAAGGGGTCCGACAGGACAGCAGAAGGTGCCTCGGATGAAGCGGACCCTCTCCCCTTCCCGCCCGGCCCTATCCCCATTCCGCCCCCCGTCACCTGCTCGTCCGTACCCGGTCGCGCCGATCCACCCATGCTTCCAGAATAGCGCATTCTGGATTCATGATGCATTACAGGGGCGTCAGGTCCACGGCAGTTCGACATCAGCCCGGAGGATGGCGGACGCGGCATCATCTCGAAGCGCACCGCGCGAGTTCCCAGTCCAGAACGGTGCGGCGCGCGCGGGGGACTCAGGCCAGACTCATGCGGCGATACCACTGTGCAGCACGATGCGTCCGCCGCCTTCCTCGATGAGACCCTGCTGCTGCAGGTCTGTCATCACCCGGCTGACCATCTCGCGCGAGGCACCGACCATCTTCGCAATATCCACCTTGTGAATCTTGGGCGCGACGACGTGCTGGCCATTGATGGTCTCGGCCATATCCAGCAGCAGGCGGGCGACACGACCGCAAACGTCCATCAGGGCCAAGCTCTCGATCTTCCTATCGGCTCGACGCAAGCGGCGCACCAGGTTGCGTATGATGTAATAGGACACATCGGTGCTTTCCTGCAGGAACCGCTTGAAATCGCTCTTGCCGATGACGACCAGCTGACTTGGGCTCAAGGCGATGACCGTGGCGGAGCGTGGGTTGTCGTCGAGTACTCCCATCTCGCCGAACAGTTCGCCGGGACCGAGAACGCCAAAGATTACTTCACGCCCCTGTTCGTCGGTCGCGAGCACCTTGAGACTGCCGGAAAGAATCAGGTACACGAAGTCGATGCGGTCCGCGGCATGAATGACGGTCGTGTTGCGCGCCACGCGGCGCATCATTGCGACACGGGTGATTGCGTGGAGCGCATCCTCCGGCATGCCGTTGAACATGGAGAACGTGCGCAAGGTCGCGACGGTCACTCCTCTTTCGCCAGTCATTGGAACCCCCTTTGTCGTTTTTCGATTCACCGCCTTCGGGTGCATACTCTCGCATAGCACCCAAGAGCTGCATAGCGTCACCTAACGGAAGAACGGACCGGGGAGTTTAGGGCCGCATCCGAGCGCGATCACGTTGCACCGATCTCGGGTTAGACCGGAGAACGCATCGAAACGCGGCCGCGCGCTCGCGCACGTTTGCCGGGCTCGGTCGGGGAGACTCTGGAGCCGCATTCGCCGTTCCCATTGGCAGGAGAACCGCCCAACGGATGCGTCGGCGAGCGGAGGGTTTCATAATACCGGGACACATTGCAGACGATCCCTGGCGCGCTGCCAGCGTCACCATCACTTCCCTGATGGGTCATCCAGCCGACATCCACACCGAAATCTATGATCGAGATCCTTCATACCAGCGCACTGATCGACCCGGGCTACCTCCTGGCTGGTGCGGCCTCCGCCCTGCTCAGCGCCATCATGCTGCTCGCGGCCTTCCAGGCCCTGTTTCGCGGTCGCCTGCTTCTCTTCTCCGCGCGCATGGCGGTGGGGGCGGCGATGCTAGCGGCCGGTGTTGCCGTGTGGGCACTGGCCTTCGGCATCCAGGGCTACCGCGCCCTGACGCGGGAGGAGGTCGCGGCGCGAATTTCCATCACGCCTCTGGCACCGCAACGCTTCGAGGCGCGGGTGACGCTGGCCGATGGCAGGCAGGAGCGGTTCGAATTGGCGGGTGACGAAGTCTACGTCGACGCGCAAATCCTGAAGTGGAAACCATCTGCCAACTTGCTCGGTCTGCACACCGCCTATGAGCTCGATCGCATTGCGGGGCGGTACCGGGATATCGCCCGCGAGCGCGACGGCGTGCGTACCGTTCAGTCCCTGGGTTCGTCAAAAGCCTTCGACCTGTTCGAACTGCGCAGTCGCTATGCGTTCTTGGCACCACTGGTGGACGCCGAGTACGGTTCGGCAACCTTCGTCCCGGCAGCGCAACCGAAGGAAATCGAGATCCGAGTCTCCGCCAGTGGCCTCATGGTACGGGAGGTCGCGTCCGACGCCCGACCTTGATCGGGTTGCGCGACCTGATGCGGCAGTGCACCAACCATCGCAAACCGAAACGCTGCACGCTCTGCCAGGAGCTCACGTCACCGTCGATTGGCGTCAGCGCCCTGGAAAGGGCGTTCCAGGAAGACGAGCAGATTGGGGAAAGCCGGCCGAGCGCTGATCCATCCGAGCGCGACGCCCACGCAGTCCGCCCCCATGTCCGCCAATTGAAATGAGCGGTAGTCCGTCAGCGCCTGAGCGAATTCCAGACCGATCCCGAGAATCACAAAACCGACCGCGCACACCAAGCGCACGCCGAGGCCGGCGTAAAGCCAGGAGAACCACGCCATCAACGCGGCGTACGCCAGGACGTGGCCGAGCTTGTCGCCGCCGTCCATGGGAAGGCTCGGAGGAGCCGGCGTCAATGAGAGATAGACGACCAGTACGACCAGCAGCCAACCCACCGCGCGCCATAGGGAAAAGTATCGTAGTGGATGAGTCACGGCATCGATTGTCGCGCATCGGACGCGGTTGGGGGCACCCGCCCGCTTCGATCCCGCGCTGCCTCGCCCTGAGGCACCCTCGATTTTTCACGTGCTCAGCCTTCAGCCGCGACGGCGCGGACCGTTAAGTATGCGTTGCCGAGTGAAGCGGACGGAGGTCATGCCATGAGCGTCGACGGTTCGGAAAGCGAGAAAGTTCGAATGGTTCGACTCGACCCCTGCTGGCCCGTGCTTCCGGGGCCGCGCTACCGCGGGATCGTCTGGAATCACAGTACGCTCAGGGACGGCACGCTGGTCACCACCAGCGCTGTGGTCGAACTCAAGAACGGACGCATCCTGACCCGCTCCGGCTCCGTCTATGCCCTCGGCCGCACCTTCTATTCCGAACAGCACGCAGCGGACCAGACCGGCCTGCGCCTCAGCATGGAAGGCGACCCAGTCGCCCCAGGCTCTGCAGGTCATCGATCTCGAGAGCGACGACATCTCGGCGCTCGACACCTTTGCGCACGGGCGCCTGTTCGAAACCCCGTAGCAACCGCCTCAGCGCCCCCCCCGCGCCCGCCAGCGTCGTCGGTCTTCCCACTTCTTGGGCGTCCCTGATGGCGCCGCCCAGGCGCGCGTCGTTGTAGGATTCGGCTCCGTCATGCACGATACGGCCTGCCCGTCGTTTCCGGCGGACGGCAGGTCGGCGCGCAAGCGACCTTGACCGGGTCGAACCATTTCACACAAGCCTTGTACGGAGAAACGCACCATGAATGAAGCAGACGGCGCATCCGGATCAATCCGCTGGACGCAGGAACAAGTCGAAGCGCTGTTCGATCTGCCATTCGGCGACCTGATCTACCGCGCACAGACCGTGCATCGCGAACACTTCGACCCAAACGAAATCCAGACCAGCACCCTGCTGTCGATCAAGACCGGCGGGTGTTCCGAGAACTGCGGGTACTGTTCCCAATCGGCGCGATTCCCCACCCAGGTCGAGCGCGAGGCACTCCTGTCCACCGCATCCGTGCTCGATGCTGCGCGCAAGGCCAGGGATGCCGGCGCCTCGCGCTTCTGCATGGGCGCCGCCTGGAGGGGCCCCAAGCAGGACGATCTCGAGCGCGTCCTGGAAATGATCAAGGCGGTGCGCGGGCTGGGTCTGGAAACCTGTGTCACGCTCGGCATGCTCAAGGAGGGACAGGCGCAGCAGCTGCGCGAGGCCGGGCTCGACTACTACAACCACAACCTCGACACCGCCGAGGCGTACTACGACCAGGTGGTGACCACCCACAGCTACGCCGATCGTATCCGTACCCTGGGCCAGGTGCGCGATGCCGGGATCAAGGTCTGCTGCGGAGGGATCCTCGGCATGGGCGAAACCCGCGCCCACCGGGCATCGCTGATTGCCCAGCTCGCCAACCTCTCCCCGGCGCCGGAGTCGGTGCCGATCAACCAACTGGTGGCTATTCCCGGCACGCCGCTGGCCTCTGCCGCAGCGCTCGATCACCTCGAATTCGTGCGCACCGTCGCAGTGACCCGCATCACCATGCCCACCAGTTACGTGCGTCTGTCCGCAGGCCGCAGCAGCATGCCCGACTCGGTCCAGGCCTTGTGTTTCCTTGCGGGCGCGAACTCGATCTTCCACGGCGACCGGCTGCTCACCACCGGCAATCCGAGCACGTCCGACGATGCGGTCCTGTTCAGCAAACTCGGCCTGCACCCCATGCAGCCCCCGGCCCTGGCTTGAGGTTCCCGGTGTCCGGGCGGATGCGGGCCCACGGCGGCGGTACCAGCGCGTTACGGCACGTCCGAAGCACGCACGAGGCGGCAGCACGATGACCACCCCTTCCTTGCTGAACCGCTCGCTCGCAGCCGTGTGGCATCCCTGCACGCAGATGAAGCACCACGAAAGGCTGCCCCTGGTGCCGATCGTGCGAGGCACAGGGCCGTGGCTGATCGACGAACAGGGCCATCGCCTGCTGGACGGCATCAGCTCGTGGTGGACCAACCTTTTCGGCCACTGCAACCCACGCATCAACGCCGCCGTCCGCGATCAGCTCGAACAGCTGGAGCATGTCATGCTGGCGGGATTCACCCACGAGCCGGTGGTGCAGCTTTCGGAGCGCCTTTCGGCGCTCACCGGCCGCCGGCTCGGCCACGCGTTCTACGCATCGGACGGCGCCTCGGCCACCGAGATCGCATTGAAGATGAGTGCCCACTAGTGGCGCAACCGCGGACACCCGGAGAAGAACCGCTTCGTCTGCCTCGCCGGCAGCTATCACGGCGAAACCGTCGGCGCCCTGGCGGTCACCGATGTGCCGATCTTCCGCGATGCCTATGCGCCGCTGGTCCGCGCCGCGAGCGGTGGTACCGAGTCCCGACGCCCGGCTTGCCGAAGCGGGCGAGTCGCCCGCCGATGTCGCCCGCCGCGCCGCAGCCGCCCTCGATGCTCATCTCGAAAGGCATCACGCCGCGACTGCCGCCCTGATCGTCGAACCGCTGATCCAGTGCGCCGCGGGCATGATGATGTACGATCCGGAATACCTTCGGCTCGCCCGCGCCCTGTGCGACCGTTACCGGGTGCACCTGGTGGCGGACGAGATCGCCGTCGGCTGCGGGCGCACCGGGACCTTCTTCGCCTGCGAACAGGCGGACATCCGGCCCGACTTCCTGTGTCTGTCGAAGGGCATCTCCGGCGGCTACCTGCCGTTGTCGCTGGTCCTTTCCACGGACGCGATCTACGACGCCTTCTACGACCAGGACGTAAGCCGCGGCTTCCTCCATTCCCACTCCTACACCGGCAACCCCCTCGCCTGCCGCGCCGCCCTCGCCTCCCTCGACATCTTCGATCAGGAAGACGTGCTGGCCGCCAACCGGCTCCGCGCCGCAAGGCTGGCTGAAGCGGCCCGCTCGCGCTTTGCCGATCATCCGTCGGTGCGCCACCTGCGCAGCCGGGGCATGGTCCTCGCCTTCGACGTCGTAACGGAGAACCCCGAGTTTTCGCGGCGCTATTTCGCCGCCGCGATCGAGCAGGGTGTCCTGCTCAGGCCGATCGGCCGGACGGTCTATTTCATGCCGCCGTATGTGGTCGGCGACGCGGAGATCGAACACCTCATCAACGGCGCCGCGGCGGCGCTGGCCTGCGCCCTGGACTGACCGGATGCTGATCGACCTGCTGCAGGCGGATCTTGCCGCACTCGACGCCGCGTCCCTGCGCCGGGTCCGTCGCAGCGTCGATACCCCCTGCGGCCCGCGGGTGGTGGTCGATGGCCGCCCCATGCTCGCCTTCTGCAGCAATGACTACCTCGGTCTCGCCGGCGATCCGGCCCTCGCCGAAGCCATCGAGGCCGGCGCGGCGCGCTGGGGGGCGGGCGCCGGCGCCTCGCATCTGGTGAGCGGCCACTACACGGTCGCACGACGAACTGGAAGCGCGGCTGGCCGCCTTCGTCGGCTGCGAACGCGCCCTGTACCTGTCCGCGGGCTACCTCGCCAACAGCGGCGCGATACCAGCCATCGTCGGCCGCGGCGACGCCATCTTCTGCGATCGCCTGAACCACGCCTCGCTGATCGACGGTGCCCGCCTCTCCGGCGCCGAGCTGCACCGTTACCCCCACGGCAATGTGGCGGCGCTGGAACAGGCGCTTGCATCGAGCCGGAGTCAGCGAAGGCTGATCGTGAGCGATGCGGTGTTCAGCATGGACGGCGACGTCGCCCCGCTGCCCGAACTGCTGGCGCTGGCCGAGCGCTTCGACGCCTGGCTCATGGTGGACGATGCCCACGGCTTCGGCGTGCTCGGCCCCCAGGGGCGCGGCACCCTGGCGCACTTCGGCCTCGCCTCCTGGCGACTGATCTACATCGGCACCCTGGGCAAGGCGGCGGGCGTGGCCGGTGCCTTCATCGCCGGCGATGCGCGGGTCATCGAATGGCTGTTGCAGAAGGCGCGCACCTACATCTTCACCACCGGCGCGCCGCCGGCACTGGCTCACACCCTGCTGGCGAGTGTCGATCTCGTCGCAGCGGGCGATGCCCGACGGGTCCGCCTGAGCGAAAGGATTGCCCAACTGCGGGCCGAACTGCGTCCCGCGCCCTGGCGGCTGCTGGACTCCGCAACTCCGATCCAGCCGCTCGTCATCGGAGACAACGAGGATACCCTCGCTGCCGCCCGCGCGTTGTGGGACCAGGGTCTGTGGGTTCCCGCCATCCGCCCACCCACCGTGCCCCAGGGCAGCGCCCGGCTGCGCATCTCGCTGAGCGCGGCCCACACGGCAGAGGACGTGCAACGGCTGACCGAGGCGATCAATCGTCTGGCGCCGAGATTGCCTTGAGCGCCTTCCTTCTCACCGGCACCGACACCGACACCGGCAAGACCTTCGTCGCCTGCGCCCTGCTCCATGCGGCCCGTGCCCTTGGTCTGAGCGCCCTCGGCATGAAACCGGTGGCAGCCGGGGCGCGGGAAGTTGACGGCCAGAACGAGGATGCGGCACGGTTGCGGGAGGCAGCCAGCTTCGACCCCGGCGCGGCGTTGTGCAATCCCTATTGCCTGAGACAACCCGTCGCACCCCATATCGCGGCCCGGGACGAAGGCGTCACGATCGATCCTTCGCGCATTCTGGCGGCGTTCGCCGCCCTGCGAACGAAGGCCGATCTCGTGATCGTCGAAGGCGTGGGCGGCTTCCGCGTGCCGCTCGGCCCGGCCTATGATACGGCCGATCTCGCGGTCGATCTGGGTCTGCCGGTGGTACTTGTGGTCGGCATGCGTCTGGGATGCATCAACCATGCCCTGCTCACCGCCGAGGCGATCGCCGCCCGCGGGCTGTCGTTCGCCGGCTGGATCGCCAATCGCATCGACCCGCACATGCTGCGCTTCGAAGAAAATCTCGCCGCCCTGGCGCAACGTCTGCCGGCGCCGCTGCTGGGTGTCGTGCCATACTCGGCGGATCAGGATCCCGCCGAGGTTGCCGCCCATGTATCCCTCCCCGCCGGCATACGGCGCCGGGGCACCGGAACCACCGAAGGTCAGTGAATGATCAGCGCCGAGTTCTTGCAGGACCCCTACCCCGACTACCGCTCGCTGCAGGAGGCGGGAGCGATCCATTGGAGCGAGGAGTTTTTCGGCGGGGCCTGGCTATTGACCCGCTACGCCGATGTGACGGCCGTGTTGCGCGATCCCCGCTTCTCGGTACAGCGGGTGGGCCGCTGGCTGAACAGTTGCGGACCCGGCGCCCGCGAGCAACTCGTCGAGTTCAAGCGCATCTTTGCCCGGGCCATGCTCTTCTTCGACGGCCCTTCGCACGCACGACTGCGCAAGGCGGTCGGCGATGGTTTCAGGCCGTCGATTCTGAAGGGCATGGCGCCGCGTATCCAGGGCATTGTTGACCACCTTCTGGACCGCATCGAGTCGCAGGCCAGCGCCGAATTCATGCAGGACTTCGCACGTCCCCTGCCGGCCCTGGTCATCGCCGACATGCTCGACATCGACCGCGCCGACCGCGCCGATTTCATCGCCTGGTCCGACGACATCGCGGCCTTCATCGGCAGTCCGCAGCCCACCCTGGACCTGGCGCTGCGTGCCCAGTCGAGTTCCATCGCCCTGAGCGACTACTTCCGATTCCTGCTGCCGTTGCGGCGCAACTCTCCCGGCGACGACCTCATCAGCCAGTTGATCCGCGCCCAGGGCGAAGGTCGGGTGATCACGGAAAAGGAGCTGGTGGCGCAATGCGCCATGCTGCTGTTCGCCGGCCACGAAACCACCCGCAATCTGCTGGGAAACGGCCTCTATTGGCTGCTGCGTCATCGCGACCAGTGGACTCGGTTGCGAGACGACCCGCAATTGATGCCCGCCGCGGTCCGGGAGATGCTCCGCTTCGACAGCCCGATCCAATACACCGCACGCCGCATTTCCGCGGAAGTGCAGATGCATGGACGGACGCTGAAACGAGGACAACTGCTGGTCCCCCTGATCGGCGCCGCAAATCGCGACCCGGCACGCTTTTCCGACCCGGACCGGTTCGACATCGGCCGCGACGAAGGCATGCATTTGTCCTTCGGCCACGGCCCCCATGTGTGCGTAGGGGCAGCGTTGACCACGATGGAGGCGGACATCGCCTTCAGCACCTTGATGCGCCGGTTGCCCATGCTCGAACTGGCGAGCCCCGTACCTGACTGGTCGGGCAACCCGGTCTATCGCGGACTGGCTACGCTGCCCCTGCGCACCAACCGTCGATGCGCTGCGTCGCCGTAATCCGCCGCTGGATGCGGATCAGCGCATGGTCGGTGTTGAGAGATACAGAATGGCGGGCAACATGCGCCGGGGAGATAGCGCCATTCCCGTCACCTGCAGTTTTCCACGAACGGGGAGGTTCATCATGGGCTATGTCGCTCGCGTCCTGGCGGCGCTGAGTCTCGTCCTGGCGGTGGCGTTCGCCCACGCTGCCGGATCCGTCGCCGTGCTCGACTTCGAGCTGAGGGACTTGACCCTCACACCCGACACCGCGGAGGAACGGGACAAGGCGGCCAGGCTCGCTCCGCTGCTGCGACAGGCGCTGACCTCAGCAGGGGAGAATGTGGTTGGGGTGGACCCGAAGCAACAGCAGGCGGCGGACAAGGCGTCCGGTTATCTTTTCGACCATGACGATGCCGCCGCGGAACTGGCCCGGTCCGCTGGTGCGGACTACGTGGCGGTCGGACGCTTGCACAAGCCGTCGCCGCTATTCTCGTACCTGATGGTGCAACTGATTCGAAGCGCGGATGCGCGCCGGGTGGGAGAGTATGTCGTGGAAATCAAGGGGCAGTTCGAGCAAACCGCGACGAAGGGCACGCGCCGGCTCGCCGAGCAGATCCAGCAGAGCCTTCAGTCGAAATAGTCGCCCGCAGCCGGCAAGGCCGGCGCGCAGCAGGATTCTTCGAGCGATCAGTCGAACAGCGGCAGGCTTGCTCCCGGTTCGACAGCGTCCGCGCGCGAGGCCTCGTCCGCGCCGCCCTCTTCGCCGGTGCCGGCCCGCGCGAGCCCTGCCACCCTGACGCCGAGCAGCCGCAGCCTGCGGTCCAGCGCCACCCGCTTCAGGCACATCCGCGCCGCACTGCGGATGACCTCTGCATCCGTCGTCGGCCGATCGAGGGTGACATCGCGCGTGACGGTGCGAAAGTCGGCATAACGCAGCTTGATGCCCACCGTCCTCCCCACATATCCCTTGCGCAGCAGATCGCCGCTGACGCGCCGGCAGAGTTCGATCAGGATGCGGGACAAGGCTTCGCGGTCGGCGCGGGGGTGCAGGTCGCGCTCGAAGGTGGTTTCCCGGCTCACCGACTTGGCCTCGCGGGCGGTGACGATCGGGCGCTCGTCGCGGCCGTGGGCGGCGTCGCGCAGCCAGCGACCGTAGTTCGTGCCGAAATCGCTCGATCAGCAAATCGAGGCGGGCTGCCGCCAGTTCGCCGATGGTCCTGATGCCCAGCGTGTCGAGCCTGGCCGCGGCGCGCGGACCGATGCCGTTGATGCGGCGCGCCGGCAGCGGCCAGATGCGGGTCTGGACGTCGTTCTCCGAAGCACCGTCAGACCGTCCGGCTTGTCCAGATCCGAGGCGATCTTCGCCAGCAGCTTGTTGGGCGCGATGCCGATCGAGCACGACAAGGCCGGTCGCCTCGCGCACCCCGTCCTTGATGCGCTGAGCGAGTTCGGCGGTGGCGCCGGGCACGTCGGTCAGATCGATGTAGATTTCGTCGATGCCTCGGTCCTCGATGCGGGGGCGATCTCGCGCACGGCGGCCTTGAACAAGCGCGAGTACCGCCGATACTGCGTCGAAATCGGCCGGCAGCAGGACCGCCTCCGGCGCCAACTGCGCCGCCTTCATCAGACCCATGCCGGAGACGGATGCCGCTGGCACGCGCCTCGTAGGTGGCGGTGGTCACCACGCCCCGTCCGGCATAGTCGCGCAGCCGGGCGAATGCCGCCGGCCTCGTCCGGAACCGTCGTCACGCGCCGCTCGCCGGCCTCCGACCACCACCGCCTGGCCTTTCAGCCGGGGGTAGCGCAGCAATTCGACCGACGCGTAGAACGCGTCCATGTCCAGATGGGCGATGCGCCGTTCCATGACTCATGGTAGCGCGGGATCGGCGCCGCGCACGTGTGGCAGGGTCATGAACGGTGCGCTACAGTAGCAGGCCGTGGAATCCCGCTCAGGAGAAGAATGATGCAGCGAGCCGGCAATCGGAAGAGCCATGTGCTGATTCTGGTCATGGCGGGACTATGCGCGATGGGTCCGGCGCATGCGGACAAGCCGTCCTGGGCCGGCGGGGACAAGTCCGAGAAGCAGGGGCAGAAGGAGAAGGGCCCGAAGAAACAGCAAGCAGGCCCCGAGGACCGGACGTCCCACGGCGAAAGCCGCGATGCGGTACGGGCGCATGCGTATTTCGGCGATCGCCAGCGCGTCGTCGTCCGCGACTACTATGCCGCGGAGTTTCGCTCCGGGCACTGCCCGCCCGGCCTGGCCAAGAAACACAACGGCTGCATGCCGCCGGGGCAGGCGAAGAAGTGGCGGGTAGGTCACCCGCTTCCCCGGGACGTGATCTATTACGATCTGCCGCCTGCGGTAGTCGTCGATCTGGGACCGCCGCCGGCCGGGCACCGCTATGTGCGCGTGGGACTGGACATCCTGATGATCGCCATCGGGACCGGGATGATCGTGGATGCCATTCAGGATTTGGGCGGGTACTAGCGCTCGACCAGGGAACGCTCCGAATCGGATGGCCGGGCTTGACTAACGGCGGCGGCCCGCTATTCCGGCGCAATGGTGCCTCATTTCGTCGCGTCGCCACCGGCGGTGCAGCCGTGGAGGCGCTTGCGCACCCATTCGCCCAGAGCGACCGCGACGTACGGAGAAACCGCCGCCAGCGTCGCCCAGTTCAGGATCTCGTCCCAATCCATTCCCATGATGCGTCTCCTCCTCTCGCCGGCCGCGCAGCGACACGTTTGCTTGAGCCCTTTGCGCGTCCTGCCCCGGGTCCCGGATTAATTCAGTCGCGGCCACCATCGTGACGACCCCTGCCGCGATCCCCGCGGCGGTCGTCAACGCGGTCCCAGTCGCGGCTCAAGCGTCGTTCATCGCGGCGATCCCAGCCTCGGTCCCAGCGGTGGTCGTCGCGGCGATCCCAGCGCTCGTTCCACCGATGTTCGTGCGCGATGCGATAGACCGGGCGCGGCGCCACGACAACCGGTTCCGCATAGCGATAGACCGGGCGCGGTGCCGCCTCATAGACGACCGGGCGATCGGCATAGACCACATCGCGGTCGTAACGATGATTGCTCGCAATCGCCGCCCCCGTCACTGCACCCAATGCTCCGCCGACGATCGCGCCATCGCGGCCGCCTACTGCCTGGCCGATCACCACGCCCGCTCCACCGCCGACCACCGCCCCGAGCAGCGTATCGGAGGCGAACGCGGAATTGACGAGAATCACGGATCCGGCCAGGAGGGCCGAGGCAAAACCAAGTTTGCGGTTCATCGCTGTCTCCTGCGAGTTATGGTGCCTGCAGCATAGCGACGGTGCTTCCGCCAATGGTGTCTACCCTGTGAGCATGTGTAACAGGATGTTCGGCATGCGGCGCGCAACCAAAACCGATTCAAGGTTGTCGAAACGTCGATGAACCACGATGCAGCGGAACGCGAAGCAGACGGCGGAGCGCGCGCATGAGGATGCTGTCGCTGCTGCGGATGGCGCGGGTACTGAAATTCACGCCGCCGCAGAACCCCTATTTCGACCCCGGCAAGCCCCACCACACTCCGCTCGGATTTCGCAACAACCAGCCGACGCGCCCGCCTTCAGGGGAGGATTTCGCCCGCCTGCAGCGCGAAATGCGCGAGGCGAGGCAGCGCCCGCAGCCGGACCTGGATTTTTCTCCGGTAACGCCCGACCTTGCTCTGCTGCATGGAAACCACGACCGGCCGAGCGTGACCTGGATCGGGCATTCCACCGTGCTATTGCAGATCGCCGGGCGCAACGTCCTGACCGACCCGATCTTTTCGGCGCGGGCCTCGCCCGTGCCGTTTGCCGGCCCCAAGCGACGCCAGCCACCGGGCGTGCGCCTGCGTGACCTGCCGCACATCGATCTGGTGGTGATCTCCCACAATCACTACGATCACCTCGACGCGCGCAGCGTGCGTGCGCTGGCGCGACAGCGCGGCGGCCCGCCCCGTTTCGCGGTTCCGCTCGGACTGGAACGCTGGTTCGCACGCCATGTGCGCCGCGCCGCCGACTGCGTAACTTCGCTCGACTGGTGGGATAGGGCCGACATCGCGGGACTGACGGTGACGCTCGCCCCGGTACACCACTGGTCGGCGCGTACGCCCTGGGACCGCAACACGAATCTTTGGGGAGGCTGGTGCGTCGCCGGCGCAAACTTTCGCTTCTTCTTCTCCGGCGACATCGCCTACAGCGCGGATGCCGCCGAGATCGGCCGGCGGCTGGGGCCGTTCGACCTGGCCGCGATCGCGGTCGGGCACTACGAGCCGCGCTGGTTCATGCGCGGCAGCCACGTAAACCCGGACGAGGCGGTACGCGTGCATCGCGACATTCGCTCGCGGCGCTCGCTGGCGATCCATTTCGGCACCTTCCAACGGCTCACCGCCGAAGCCCTGGACCAGCCGATCAAGGACCTCGCCGCGGCACGGCTCGCCCATGGGGTACCGGAGGAGGAGTTCTTCAGTCTGCGGCACGGCGAGACCCGGGTCCTCGCCTGAGCCGTCAACGTTCACGCCGGCAGCGGGCTACGGCCCTGCGTGCCGGGTCAGGAATCGATCCAGCTGGTTGGCGAAGGCCTGCCTGTCGCCGTGGTTCAGCCGCGAGGGACCGCCGGTTTCCACGCCGCTGCTGCGCAGCTGGTCCATGAAGTTGCGCATCGTCAGGCGCTCCCGGATGTTGTCCGGCGTATAGAAGTCTCCTCTCGGGTCCAGCGCGTGTCCGCCGCGCTCGATCACCGCGGCCGCCAGAGGAATATCGGCCGTGATGACCAGATCGCCCGGCTGCAGGTGCCGGGCGATCTTCTCGTCCGCCATATCGAAGCCGGCCGGCACCTGAAGCGAGGTGATGAAGCGCGACGGCGGCGTCCGGATGAGTTGATTGGCGACCAGCGTCATCGGGATCTGCCGCCGCTCGGCGGCGCGAAACAGGATTTCCTTGATGACGTTCGGGCAGGCATCGGCATCGACCCAGATCTTCATCGAACCTCCCTTCGCACTGCACGCGGCGCAGATTACAGCCCTTCGATGTCGGAGTTTGCCATCGGTCGGCCGCCTGCGCGTAGAATCGCGCCTTTTTGCGATCCGATCATGTGGTTCAAGAACCTGCTGCTGTACCGTACGACGGGCTGGAAGATCAGCGTTGCGCAACTCGACGAGGCGCTCGCGCGCAACGCCTTCCAGGCCTGCGGCAACATGGACATGGAAAGTCGTGGCTGGGTCGCACCGACTGGCGACGGCGGCGCGCTGGTCCATTCCCTCAACCACCAGATGCTGATCGCGCTGGGCGTCGAGCAGAAGCTGCTGCCCGCCGCCGTGATCAACCAGTACGCCCAGGCACGCGCCGAGGAGATCGAGGAGCAGCAGGGCTACCGCCCGGGACGCAAGCAACTGCGCGAGATCAAGGAGCGCATCACCGATGAACTGCTGCCGCGCGCCTTCACGCGCAAACGCACGACTTTCGCCTGGATCGACCCGGTGGGCGGCTGGCTGGTGGTGGACGCAGCCAATGTCGCCAGGGCCGACGAATTGCTCGAAGTCCTGCGCAAGAGTATGGACGAGGTGCCGCTGGCCCTGGTCAAGACCAAAGTGTCGCCGGTATCGGCGATGACCGCCTGGCTCGCTGCGGACGATGCGCCGGCCGGATTCTCCATCGATCGCGACTGCGAGCTGCTGGCCCCCGGCGAGGACAAGGCAACCGTGCGCTATGTGCGGCATCCGCTCGAAACGCCAGAGATCCGCAGGCACATCGAGGACGGAAAGCAGGCCACCAAGCTGGCACTGACCTGGAACGACCGCATTTCCTTCGTGCTGCATGAGAATCTGCAGGTCAAGCGGCTGGCTTTCCTGGACCTGCTGAAGGAACAGTCTGAGCAGAATGCGGAAACTGCCGACGAGCAATTCGACGCCGACTTTGCGATCATGACCGGCGAGCTGTCGCGCTTTCTGCCCGACCTGGTCGAGGCGCTCGGCGGCGAAATTGTCAACGCCGCCTAGTGCGGACGGAAAGGGTCAGCGGTCACGGGCGTGGCAGGCGTCTTGGGGGAACGCTAGGCGCAAGTCGCAGCGGCCTGAGACAATAGGCGGACGGGAACAGGTGCGACGGGAGCGGTGCGATGCTGGACTACGTTTTCTTCGATGACGGCGGCCTCGGCCGCTTCGTCGCGTTTCTGGAGGAGCATCGAATCGCGAGCGAGCAGCGCGACGACAGCCTGGGCGGGCGCATCGTCTCGGTCGCGGAGAACCTTCCGGACGAGATTCTCGACGCGGTCGGGGATCGCTACGACGCCCTGATGGCGGAACAGTCCGCCATGGCCGAATTGGACGAGAGCCTGGTCAAGACCCGCGTCGTCGGCATTCAGGTTTCCCTGGCCGACGGCAGCCTGCGCACGGTCGAACTCAACGCAGCAACCGGCAACCTCCTGCTCGAACGCTTCACGCCAGAGGAGGCGCAGCAACTCGTGGAAGCCATCGCGCGAAGCCTCGAAATCCCCGGCGACGGTCCGCTCTGCCGCAAGAGATCGAACGCATGACGCCACGGAGACTGCGGCAAACTTACCCCGGCGCCCGACGGCGCCTTCGCCAGCGCCACGCCAACATCCGACTATCGACGATTGCGCCATGACGACGCCCGAGCCCACCGACAACAGAGTCGACGTGACCTTGCCGCCGATCCGGCAGGTTCCGGTCGGCCGTCCCCTGCGCTGGCTCCGGCAGGGTTGGCGCGACTTCACCCTGGCGCCCCTGCCGAGCGCACTGCATGGCTTTCTTCTGGCCATGGGCGGCCTAACCATCCTGTTTCTGGCCCAGAGCCACCTCTACCTGTTGTCCGGCGCCTTCTCCAGCTTCCTGCTGGTGGCGCCGGTGCTGCTCACGGGACTCTACGAGCTGAGCCGGCGGCTGGCCCTGGGGGAGGCGCCGACCCTGATCGAAGCCCTCGGTGCCTGGCGCTGCAGTTGCGGTTCGCTGTTCGGTTTCGGCCTCCTGCTGGCGGTGGTGGCAACCTTCTGGGTGCTCATCTCGTTGGTGCTGATCGCCCTCTTCGTACATGCGCCCATCACCGGCCTCGAGAGCTTCATCCGTTACGTGGTCCTGTCGCAGGATTCCAACCTGTTCACGGTGTGGATGGCTCTTGGCGGCGTACTTGCCGCGCTGGTGTTCGCCGGGACCGTGGTGTCGGTCCCCTTCCTGCTGGACCGGGACGTGAGCCTGCTGACCGCCATCCTGACCAGCGTGCAGGTGGTCGCGGCCAATCCGCTGGCGATGGCACTGTGGGCGACCATGATCATGGTTCTGACCCTGCTGGGCATGGCCACCCTGTTCATCGGTCTGGTTCTCGTCATTCCGGTTCTCGGGCACGCCACCTGGCATGCCTATGCGGACCTGGTGGACGCGTCCGACCTGCCGTCCCGCCGCCGCTGACGCCCCCACCTTTCGCCCCCCATGTTCGGCATCTCCGAAGAGCAATTCTCCGAGTTCGGCGTCACCTTCGGCGTCGGTGCCTTCGTTCTCTACATGCTGTTCATCATCTGGGACCTGGCCAAGGAATCCAAGGCGGGACGTCTGGGCACCTTCATCCTGTTCTTCGTGCTGGCCTTCGGTATGATGGGATTCATCGCCAAGTCCATCATCGCCAAAGTGCTGGGGCTGTAGCGGCGATGGTATTCTCGCGGCATCGACGCCCACCCGATCCGTGGTATCGGGTACCCTTCGCCCAGTATCCATCACAACCCATTGCCCACCCATGACTGCTCAATCCGAAATCAAGAGCATGGCGCTGTTCTGCGACTTCGAGAACGTCGCCCTCGGCGTGCGCGAAGCAAAATATCCGAAGTTCGACATCGCGCGCGTGCTGGAAAAGCTGCTGCTAAAGGGCAGCATCGTCGTCAAGAAAGCGTATTGCGACTGGGAACGCTACAAGGAGTTCAAGGCCGCCATGCACGAAGCGGCGTTCGAACTGATCGAGATCCCGCACGTGCGGCAGTCGGGCAAGAACTCGGCCGACATCCGCATGGTCGTGGACGCCCTCGACCTGTGCTACACGAAATCGCACGTCGATACATTCGTCATCATCAGCGGCGACTCCGACTTTTCGCCGCTGGTATCCAAGCTGCGGGAGAACAACAAGACGGTGATCGGAGTCGGCGTGAAGAAGTCCACCTCCGACCTGCTCATCGCCAACTGTGACGAGTTCATCTACTACGACGACCTGGTGCGCGAAACCGAATCGAAGAAGAAGCGCATCACAAAGAAAACGCCGGTCAGTGAGAGCGCCGGCGACGTTCCGCCGAAGGGCAAGCCAAGGCGCAGCGAGGAAGACAAACGCCAGGAGGCGTTGAACCTGATCCAGGAGACCTTCGAAGCCCTGGCGGCGGAGCGCGGCGACGAGGAAAAAATCTGGGGCTCGATGGTGAAACAGGCACTGAAGCGCCGCAAACCCGGATTCAACGAAAACTACTACGGCGTGCGCTCCTTCAACGCGCTGCTCGAGGAGGCGGAGCGCGCAGGACTGCTGCGGCTCGAAGCGGACGAGAAGTCGGGAGGCTACATCCTGCGCATGGCCGCGCGGCCGGAGTAGCCCTTGTCGCTTCGCCGCTGCAAGAGCGGGCGACGGTGAACGCACACAACCGGCGCAGCTCGCGCGCGCACACCGCTGTTCGGCGGCGGCCCCCCGCCTGCACTGCGACGGGCTCGCATCCGGCCCGACAATCTGGCGCGCGCCGGCACCGTGATGACCTGTGTCCGCATTAGAATCGGCCGCGTGTGCGATCGGTTTCCGTTGTGGACGCATGCTTCTCCGATGCGCCAGCCACGCCACCAGCGGCGTTCGCGTCGTGCAGTTCGCTCGCGCCGTGCACGGACCGGCGTCCGGACAGGTTCCACCGATGGCGTTGGGCACCGTGCAATCGACGAGTGCCTCATGCCGCGGTTGTCATGACGCGAGGCTGGCTTGCGCGAAGCCTGCGGCCAGGATGAGCCCAACTAATATATGCGGTTTCATGATGAACTCTCCATTTTCGATCCGGCAGGTCGGCTGCCGGGGCGACAGCCGTGTGCGGGTGCTTTCAGTGTGGACCTCGGCAAACCTGCGCGAATCATCCGAACGGACTGACCGGCGACCTATGTCCCAGATTGCGCGCTTTCCGGAACTCAAGCCACAGCCGGTCCCGATCACCGCCTGCGCTGAAGCGCTGGATTCCCCGTACCACGTCGATCGCCCCACCTGCCTTCCCCTTACCTGACGCTGCAAGCGGCAGCCTTTGCGCCCACTGCGGTGCAAACGAAACCATCGCGCCCGCGATTGCATCGACATGCGCCGGCTCCCGGCTCGTGCGGACGACAGCGCCGTACGCTGGAGACTCCCGGGTAGCCGTCGTCCGCCTGAACAAGGACCCCGGTTTCGGCCGGGGTCACGGACACCAAACTGGGGACCACCGCCCAAGCCGTGGACCTCGTTTCATTTCACGACTCGATGAAGCCGAGCGCACCATGGGGCGGCTGCGGCTTGACGCAGATTAGTAGTCGGAATGCCGCATCCTGAACAGGGCGCGTCCCTGCTGCTCCTGGCGGGTCAGCACCGCTGTGCGCCTCAGCGATTCGTCATAGCGGGAGGTGAACGCGTTGGATTCCGGCGAAGTCCAGTAGGCTGCGATCGAGCGGGCGACATGCTTGGAGCCGGCGTCCGCGTTGCGCAGGTCGCAGGCGGCCTCTCCCCAGATCTTCCTGAACCGACTGCCGTAGCTCGCGTCCCAGACCCGTTCCATCACGTCGGCGGGGGTGGCCAGTCCGTGCTCCAGCGGATTGAGGAACTGGACCGCGCGCCTGGTCGGCCGCCGGGCTCCCCAGCGCCTCGCCCGTGGCCCATCCGTCCCAGAAATTGCCGCCGACGAACGTGCCTTCGACCTTGTTGCGGCGCAGGACAGGACTCTGGGTGGCGTATGCCGAACTCGGATGCTTGCGCTCCGCGAACCGGCCGCGGGACGAACCCTCGTAAGCCGCACCGCCTGCGTTGATGGAGCTGTCCGGGCCGGTCAGCCGAGCTCGGGCGCATGGCAGGTGGCCCAGGACTGATTGCGGTTGATGGACAGGTCCGCGTCGAAGAAGATGAACCTGCTCAACTGCGCTTCGGCGCTCAGGGACGCGCTCTGGGTGCTGCCCGCGGCGATCGAAAGCAGCAGGGCCGCCGCGATGCTGGCTGGTCTCCTCATTATCGATCTCCCGTTCGAGCGGCTGCCGCCGTCCGGCGACGCGACGGCTTCGCGGCTCCTCTGGATTCGTCGTCCGACGGCGGGCAGATCTTGCGGCCGCCTCCCAACCATCGGGAAGGCGGCCGCATCGTTCGCGTCGCGGTTTGCCGGTGACCGATGCCCTACCGCGCCGGGACGCCGGTCAGGTATACGCCTGCCCAGCCGGCCTCCTCGGTGCCCATGCTTACGTTGATGGCCAGCGAGTTGCCGCGGAAGCCGTCGCGTTCGAGGCCCATCTCCGTGACCGGAAGCGGCACCGGCAGGTGTGGCGGGGTCCTCGTCGTCGTCGAAGACCGCCTCCGGATCAATCAGGGTTCCGTCCATGCCGGGTCTCGACCACGGGGAGGATTTTTGCCTGCCCCGGACCCCGACGCAGGTAGATGCCGTCCACCGGGCTCACGTAGGCGCCGTTCGACCACGTCGCCCGTCCTGGCCTTGAAAGCCGCGTGGAAGGTCGCATTGGTCAGGCTCCCGTCAACCAGCCCGGAAACGGCCACGAAGCTCGCGGAGCGCCAGCGCGCCAGTTCGCCGTCGTCGTCTCCTTCGCCCGTGCCGGGAACGCGGCCCGAGAAGTTCCAGTACACGAAGTCGTCGAAATCCCCTGGCGTCCTAGCGACCACCCGGGTCTGCCCGGTCCGGATGTCGTGCACGAAGATTCCCTGGTGCAACGGAACCTGACACTGCAAAACCACTTGGGTGCTGCTGTCTGCAGAAGGCCACGCGGTCCGCGTTGCCTTCGTCGCGGCACTGCAGGATCAGGGTCGTGGTCTCGGTCCCCCAGGCGCCCCAGAAGGCCACGAAGCGCCCGTCGAAGGAGACGCCCTCGCCGAGACGGTTGAAGGTGTCGCGCCTCGACTCCCCCGGGACCTGCGCGCCGATTGCGACGAGCGTCGCCAGCGGCGGGGCGGTTCCGGCCAGCGGCGCCCGGTAGATGCCGCCGAGGGTCGGGTTGTCCTCGTTGTCGAAGCCGGCAAACACGGCTTGGCGGTTGGCCGCACTGGGCGGGGCGGTGACCCGAACACCGCTGCTTGTGCCCGGAATGAAGGTGTCCGTGTTGTTGGCGATCAGCACCACCGGGTTGGTGCCGCCGGCGGGCGCGAGCGGGGCGCCATCCAGCGGGATCGGCGCGTTCTCCAGATCGCGATAGTACACGCCGGTCTTGCCGACGAGATCCACCGTGTAGTTGCCCTTGAAGGCGATGGTGGCACCGTCGGTCACCGCGGGGGCCCCGGGGAAGACGTCGAACGGCGGTGCCGGGGACTTCAGGGACCTCGAAGAACGAGAAGTCCGGGACGATCCCGAGCTTGCTGGCGCCGGTGATCAGGTCCCCGAACGGGTTGGTGTAGATGCCGGTGGTCCCCACGCTCCGGATCTCCCCCGTGCCAGCGTCAAGGAGGTCCATCCACACCGGCTGGTGGTTGCCGCGCGTGGCCACGGTGTCCGACCCGATGTCGATGCGCGGGAAGGACGGCGGCTCGACGAACACGGAGTCGCGGTTGTTGGGCTGGGGCACCAAGGTGTTGCGGTCGAGGATCTTGACCACCGGGCCCGCCGTGGCCATGTCGCGCGTATAGACGCCGTGCACGGGCTGCCCTCCGCCCTGCCCGCCCTTGCTGCGCGCCCGGATCACCACCATCCGGTCCGCGTTCACCGAGGGCTGGTTGTAGCTGTTGAACGTGCGGCACGGCGGTGCCGTCGGATTCGGAACTGTCGGATCGCAAAGGTCAGTCGGCATGAAATCGCCGTTATTGACCACGGTGGACCAGACAAACGGCGCCGGCGGCGCGGCAGCGACCGTGGCGGCTGCTCCCAGGGTCGCCACCCCGAGTGCGGCGAACAGCCAATGCGCATCATGGGTTTTCATGTTTTCTCCTCCGCTCAATCATGACTGGCACACAAGCGTACCGGGGAAGGGCTTTCGCCCTTCCCCGACTCTTCACCGACGCACCGTGCCAGAGCGTTACGCCGGCAGGACTTGGACCTCACTTCTTGCCGCCACCCTTGGGGGTGAACGTCAGGTTGACTCATCGAGATGCTGCGTGGGAGCCGACGGTCAAATTCCAAAATTTGACCAAAAGATGCTCTGCTCTGTCTGCCCGGATGTCTTTGCGAATCGTCAATCCGCGTAGGAAATTCTCCTACACAAGAGGCTCAAGTTGGGACACGCGCGCTCACCTGACATGCAAGACGGCGGCCGGACAAACGGCGCCGACCCATGGACCCGCCATCTTCGGTTTGTGTGGGGTCGAGGTGCGGGTCCGAGTTGGCTTTCGGCGTCGCCGGAGGCTAGAATTCCAGCGTCGCACAATCCAAATCGGCTTTTTCGCGACGCCTATCAAGGAGGGTCAGATGGCAGGAAAATTTGAATTGAAGAAGGCCACGAACGGACAGTTCCACTTCAACCTGAAGGCAGGGAACGGCGAGGTGATTCTTTCGAGCGGCATGTACCAGGCCAAGGCGGACGCCGAGAACGGCATCGCGTCGGTGCAGAAGAACGCCGCCGACGAAGCCCGCTTCGAGCGCAAGACGTCAGCCAAGGGAGAACCGTACTTCATTCTCAGCGCGGCCAACGGCGAGGTGATCGGCAGGAGCGAGATGTATGCTTCCGCCGCCTCGATGGAAGGCGGCATCGCCTCGGTGAAGAAGAATGCGGCCGACGCCAAGGTCGTCGATCTGAGCGAACAGGTCTGACGCTCCGCACCGACGCACGGACGGCCCCTTCGCTGCGGGCCGTTTCATTTTTCGCCGGCGGCGCCCGCGGCGTTGGCTCCGCGCGGCGCAACTTGGCTTACCATTCGCCATGGACCCGAAAAACTGGAGCACGCCATGCGATGCCTGTCCGTTGCGTTAATCGCCCTATTCCTGCTGGCCGCCCCGAGTGCAGCCACCGCCGCCGACACCGGCCGCGGCAGGGCACTGTACGAATCCCGTTGCGACAAGTGCCACGACCTCAGCGTGCATAGTCGCAACCCGCGCAGCGCCCGCACCTTCGACCATATTCGCGCCTTCGTCGCGCGCTGGGACAGAGAACTGGGCGCCGCCTGGACCGACGACGATATCAACGAGGTCGCGCGCTACCTCAACGAGAAGTACTACAACTTCCCCTGCCCGCAGTCGGTGTGCAAGGCGCAGCACGCCAGAGCCGCCCGCTGAGATTCGCGGGGCCGGGCGAGCCTCCCGGCGCATTACGCCTGCGTATCCGTCGATAGAGGAATCTTCGCCCGCGGCGTTTCCGCCGATGATCTAATTGCCTCCCGCAAAGCCGCGCGTCGCGCGGCGACTAACCGGAGGTGCAGATGACCGAGCAAGCGAGCGAAACCCGCGAGATCCGCATCAATCCCATCGTGCCCGCCGAGTCGGTGCTGGTGGCCACGGCCCGCAGCATGCGCCCGAAGAAGGCCGAGGAACCGGCGCCGCGGGACGTACGCAAGCGCTCGGACACGTGCCCGTTCTGCGTCGGCAACGAGGACAAGACGCCGCCTGCCATCGCGGCCTATCCGCCGCAGGGAGGCTGGGCCATCCGCATCGTCGAGAACCTCTACCCGGTGCTGGGCGACGACCGCAGCCAGAGCAACTTCAGCTTCGGCCTGCAGCAGACCATCGACGGCTATGGCCGGCACGAGGTGATCATCGATCACCCGGAGCACGGCGCCGCCGTGCACGAGATGGACGAGGCGCACCTGCAGATGCTGCTGCGCGCCTACCGCGAGCGCATGGCCGCCCTGTTCGCGAGCAACCCGCGGCTGCGCTATGTTCTCGTGTTCAAGAACTTCGGCCCGGCGGCCGGCGCCAGCATCGCCCACACCCACAGTCAGATCATCGCCATGCCGGTGGTGCCGGAGAACGTCGCGATGGAGGTGGGGAACAGCCGCGCCTTCTATCACAAGCATCATCACTGCATCTTCTGCGCCCTGATCGACGAAGCCCTGACCTTCGAGGCCACCCTCTACGACCGGGCTTCCGGCGCCATCCGCCGCAAGATCAACGTCGGCCAGTACGTGGTCGAGCGCGGCGAGAAGTTCATCGCCATCAAGCCCTTCGCCAGCCGCTACGAGTGGGAGGTGCATATCCTGCCCCTGGTCCATCGCAGCGATTTCATCGCCACGCCGGAGGAAGATCTGGCGGACCTCGCCCGCGTCCTGCGGCGCACCATGGCGCGCCTCGATGCCGTGATCGGCGGCGCCCAGTACAACTACTTTCTGCACTCGGTGCCCCACGACGGCAGCGAGGCCGACAATGCCTCCAGCTACCACTGGCACCTGGAGATCTGTCCGCGCACGTCGATTCCCACCGGCTTCGAACTCGGCTCCGGCCTGTTCGTCAATACCATCAGCCCGGAGTCGGCCGCGCAGCGACTCCGCGACGCGCTTATCGACGCGTGAATGCGAAAGTCGAGGCGGCGCTGCGCTGGCGCAGCCGCCATGCCAGCCACTGCGACCGCCGTTACTTCGCCGCCGCCGACTTGCGCCGCCATGACTTGCCCGGCGACCTCGCCGAGCGCCTTGCGCACTGCGCGGCGGGCGAAACCGTCTCGATCGACATGAAACCGGGCGAGGCGCTGCCCGATATCGACGCGCGGCTGCGTCGCAGCCTTCTCAGCGAACAGTTCAAGCGCGTGAGCCTGAACGGCGTGCCGATCGAGCTGCGGTCCGGCCGCTTCTACCCCAGCAGCCTGCTCCTCGGCGTGCCCGACGTTTTACCCGGCGAGCGCCGCGGCTTTCGCTGTACCGGCCGCGACGCAGACCGGTTCGAAGCCGACCTGAACCATCCCCTCGCCGGAGTTCCGCTGACGGTCGAGATCACCCCGCTGCCTCAGTCCGGCAGCGTCGATGGGCCCGGCGAGCCGGTCCGGAACATCGCCGCCGCCCTGGCCGACAACGGCCCCGGCATGCAGGCGCCGCCGGCGGTGGGCGATACCGACTTCTTCTCCGGCAATCCGTTCGCCCGCAGCGACGAGGGGGACGACACCCTGTTCTACCAGGCGCCGCGCCTGGTGCATCACCTCGACGCGACCGCCATCGAGCGCGTGCGCGCACTGTACGGCCGCCTTCTCGTTCCGGGCATGGCGGTGCTGGATCTGATGAGCAGCTGGACCTCGCACCTGCCCGAGCACATCGACGGATTGCGGGTGACGGGACTGGGGATGAATCGGGAAGAACTGGAACGTAATTCGCGGCTGGCGCGCCGCGTGGCCCACGATCTCAACTTCGATCCGGAGCTGCCGTTCGGCGACGGAGAATTCGATGCCGCCCTGTGCACCGTATCGGTGGAATACCTCACCCGGCCATCGGCAGTATTCCGCGAGGTGGCCCGTGTCCTGAAGCGCGGCGCACCGTTCGTCGTCACCTTCTCCGAGCGCTGGTTCCCGCCCAAGGTCGTGCGCATCTGGACCGAGCTGCACCCCTTCGAACGCATGGGCCTGGTGCTCGACTACTTTCGCCTCTGCGACGCATTCACCGGACTGGCAACCGAATCCGTGCGGGGCCTGCCACGTCCGCCGGACGACAAGTACGCCCGCGTGATACCCTTTTCCGATCCTGTCTATGCGGTGTGGGGTATCGCCGCGAAGTTCACCGGATGACGCTTCCTGCTCCAGCTTGCCGTGCGGCCCGCGTCTCGAGCCGCCCCGCCGCGGACGTGACTTTGTGCCGCCGGGATCGGACGGGCCCGCGGAAACGTGAAGTAAGTCATCGAGAAAACATGACCTTAGAGGCACGCTAGGCGCCGATAACATGGCGTGAAGCGGCACTTTCCCTGCTCCATGCGCTCCGCAATACTAATGACGCCCGCATTTCGCGGTCTCAAGGCGATGTCTGGCCACTTCTGGATTCGCATCTGGTCTCAGCTGTTCGCCGAGCTCTCGCGGCAGGAGCTCGGCTGGCTGGTATCACCGGTCGGCCATATCTCGCTGCTGGCGAGGCGCCGCGCGGCCATGATCGGTTCGCGCATCCTGTTCATCGCTTCGCTCTTCGCCATCATCACGCCGCTGTGGATCATCGTGGACATGCTCACCCTGCCCTGGCCGGTCTGGCTCGGCATCGCGGTCGGGCGCATGTTCGCCACCCTCGGATTCATGGCGCTGGTGATCGCCTACGATCGCCCCGATAGCATGGCGGCGGTGCACCGTTCCCTCGCGATCCTGATCGGGATCCCGATCGTGTTCTACATCTTCAGCTACTTCTTCCTGCACCGCTATGCCCTTACGGGCCTGCCGGCGGCGATGGTGTCCGGCTACAACTTCCTGCCCTTCGTGCTGGTGGCCGGACTGGCGATCTTTCCGCTCACGCTGGCGGAGAACGGGGCCTTCGTCGCCGCGGTCTTCCTCGTGCAGGCGCTGGCGGCGTTCGCGCGCTGGCCCGAGATGAATCCGCTGTCGTTCGCGGTGGAGTTCTGGCTGCTCGCCATCATCGCCACCGTGGGTATGTTGGCGGGACTGTCCCAGCTCGCATTCATGATCGCCCTGGTGCGCGACGCCATCCGCGACCGCCTCACCGGCGCGTTCTCGCGCCATTCGGGAGAAGAACTGCTCGAACTGCAGTTCATCATCTCGACCCGCGCAGACACGCCCCTGTCGCTGGCGTTCATCGACCTGGACCGCTTCAAGAAGGTGAACGACGAGTTCGGCCACGACGTCGGCGACCAGGTGCTGATCGAGGCCACGCGTCGCCTGCGCGCCACCCTGCGCACCGGCGACGTTCTGGCGCGCTGGGGAGGCGAGGAATTCATTCTGATCCTGCCCAGCACTCAGGCCGATCAGGCGGTCGCCGCCCTGGAACGTGTGCGCGCGGCCGGCCTCGGCAGCCGGCCCGACAACCAGACGGTGACCGCATCCTTCGGCGTCGCCGAGCGCCTTCAGGACGGTGCAGCCACCTGGCACGACCTGGTGGAGATCGCCGACCGGCGCATGTACGACGCGAAACGCGGCGGCCGCAACCGCATCGTCTCCACGCGCCACTAGTCGACGGCGGGTTCGCGCAGGCTGCTGCGCCCCTTGCAGAAGGCGCTCAGGCGCTCTCCAGGGCGACGGCCGTCTCTTCGATCAGATTCCACGCGGCCCGCACGTGCCGTTCCTCCGTCCAGGTCTGCCCGATGCACATGCGCAGCGTGTAGCGGTCGTTCAGCCGGGTATGCGTGAGATACAGCCGGCCGCTGGCGTTGAGCCGCTCCAGCAGGCGCTCGGTCGCGGCCTCGCCGCCGACATGGCGGAAGCACACCAGATTGAGCGGCACCGGCGCGACGATTTCGAAGCGGGTCGAATCCTCCACCCAGCGCGCGAACTGATGCGCCAGCTCGACATGACGCCGGACATGGTGGCGCAGTCCGTCCACGCCGTAGTGGCGGATCACGAACCACAGCTTGAGGGCGCGGAAACGCCGCCCCAGCGGCACCTGCCAGTCGCGGTAATCGAACACGGCGCCGGATTCGGTCGCCTTGTTCTTCAGATACTCCGGCAGCACGCTGAGCGCATCGATCAGCGCGGCGCGGTCGGCGACATAGAAGCAGTCGCAGTCGAAGTTGGTGAACATCCACTTGTGGGGATTGAAGCAGTAGCTGTCGGCGTGCTCGACGCCATCGTGCATGGCGCGCATTTCGGGGCACAGCGCAGCGGTGCCGGCCATGGCGGCGTCGACGTGCAGCCACAGGTTCTCCGCGCGGCAGATGGCGCCGATTTCAGCGAGCGGGTCGATGCCGTTCGAGGAGGTGGTGCCGAGGGTGGCGGCGACGAAGAAAGGCAGCCGCCCTGTCTGCCGGTCCTGCGCGATGGCCTGCCGCAGCAGGTCCGGCCGCAGGGCGAAGCGCTCATCGACCTCGATCAGGCGCAGATTGTCGCGCCCGATGCCGGCGATCTTCACCGCCTTCTCGATGGAGGAGTGGGCCTGGTTGGAGCAATAGGCGACGAGCTCTCCCCTGCAGCCGCGCTGATTGCTGGCGCCATCCGTGGCCCGCTCGCGCGCCGCCAGCAACGCGCACAGCGCGGCGCTCGACGCCGAGTCCTGGATCACCCCGCCTCCCGGCCCGTCGGACTTGAACTTCGCCGGCAGTCCGAGCATATCGACCAGCCAGTCCAGCACGTGGGTCTCCAGTTCGGTACAGGCCGGGCTCGTCGCCCACAGCATGCCCTGCACGCCGAGACCCGCCGCCAGCAGCTCGCCGAGCACGGACGGGCCCGAGCTGTTGGCCGGAAAATAAGCGAAGAAATTGGGTGACTGCCAGTGGGTGATGCCCGGCAGGATCAGCTTGTCCACGTCCTCGAGCATGGCCTCGAACGACTCGCCCTGCTGCGGCGCGGCCGCCGGCAGTGCGGTCCGCAGCTCGCCAGGCCGGGCCTGCGACAGTACGGGAAGCGACTCGATGCGCGCGTAGTAGTCCGCGATCCAGTCCACCACCGCTCGGCCATGGCGGCGAAACTCCTCGGGCGTCATGTGAAAGCTGTCGATCTCGCTCATGCTCCTGTCGGGCGGGCCGTGCCCGCCACGCCTATGAATCGGCGGGCACGGCCCGCCCTACGACAGTTCTGCCGCGGATCAGACGGCGCTGACCCGCTCGTAATAGCGGGCGCGATAGTAGAGGCGCTTGTGTTGCGGCGTTTCGGTAAACGCGGCGCGGTCGTGCAGCACGTTGTTGCACACCAGCCCCATGCCCGGCTCCAGCCGGCCGCGAAAGATGTAGGGCGAATCGGAGGCGAGAATCGCCTCCAGCGCCTTCACCGCCGCGCGCGTCGCGTCGTCGTCCTTCCAGACGATGCTGCGGGTGCGGGCGGTGTAGCGCATGTGCAGGCAGCCCGACCCATCCACCGAAAACACCGGCCCCGGCTGATCGCTGCGCGCCACTTCGCCCTCCTCTTCGCGCGCGGGTATGGTCATGGCGTCCGGCGCCATGAGCGCGCGGATGTGCCGCGGATCCTCGTCGCGCAGCAGGATGTAGGCGATCTCGTGGTCCATGAGGGCATTCTCGCCGCCGCTGGCCGCCGGCCGCACGCAATGCAGGACCATGCCCCGCACCTGGCGCTCAGGCGGGTTGTAATAGCCGTCGGTGTGCCACTTGATCGGCCGCGTGGTGTACGGAATGTATGCCGTACGCGTGCCCTGGTCCGCCACCGCGATCGGTGTGATGCCGTCCTCATCGGACAGGTAGTTGCCGTCGAGGGTCAGCAGCCCGACCTGCCGGCCCAGCCGGCGCGGGATTTCCTTGTCCGGATCGTCGCCGCTGCGGCTGGCGTAGATCGCCATGTTGGCGACGGCGCAGCGGCCGACGAGCGCTGCCCTCTCGTCTGCGGTCAGTGCGCGCGGATCGTTGACCTTGACCAGCAGCTCGCCGATGTCCCGGGGGTGGCTGGCGAGCTTGCGTGCGCGCCACGCCCGGTACGCTTCGCCAGCGTCCAGATCGAACTGCGCCGCCTCGGTCATCGATACTTACTCCGTCGGCGCGGCGGTGGGCGCGGCAGCGGCAAACAGGTTGGCGAAAGCGGTCTTCAGCGTCTTCACCGCTTCCGGCGCCTCGATCGAGACCACCTGCTCGACCACCCACACCCGATCTTTCTCCGGCAGCACGTCCATCAACTGATTGCCGACGTAGCGGGCGAATCCGTACTCCGGCTCGCCGTCGCGGAAGTCGAAGTGGGCATAGTCCTCGCTGCGGCGGTTGAAGAGATCGACGAAAGCCTGCCTGGCCTGTGCATGGTCGCTGCCGAGGAGATCCACCTGGTTCTCGGCCAGCATCTCGGCCAGTCGGATCACCAGGGTAGTCATGAAGTCGCGCCTGCCCTCGGCGTCGACATGGGGGAATACGTAGCGGTCGGCGAGGTTCGTCAGGAACACCAGGTATTCGCGCAGGAAGTCGAAGTAGGGCGGTCCCGTGACGATGTCGTAATCCGCCTTGCGCATGCTGCGCAGGGTCTGGATGCCGAGCCGCCACAGCGTCATGGCGACGACGGTCGCCAGTTGCTGCGGATCGCGCGCCTTGCCTTTGGCGAACCACTTGCTTTTCGTGCGCATGATGCTCCGTTACCGCTGTTCGCCGCCGATTGCGCGCCGCAGGCAGCCGGATCCGCGCCTGCGGCGCCCGATCCGACCTGCGGCTGCGGCGCCGCCGCTACGCTGCTTCAATAGCCGCCCTTGCCGAAGGGCTTCGGCAGTCCGGCGACTTTCGCGCCCTGCTTGGCGGGGCCGGTCGGAAACAGATCGTAGAGGGCCTTGCTGTCCGTGCCCGGCAGGACCTCCTCCATGTCCTTCAGCATGTTGCGAAAGTTCGGGGTATGTCCATGCTCCCGGTACTGGTCACGCATGTACTGCACGACCTTCCAGTGGTCATCACTCAGGGTGATGCCTTCGGCCTCGGCGATGACCTTGACGATCTCGTCGCCATAGTTGGGCTCGAGAAGATAGCCGTCGTCATCCACTTCCAGTTCGACACCGTCCACTACATACGCCATGGAATTGCCTCCTTACCGTGCGGTTCAGTTGAAAACGTGCGAGTCTATTTCTTGCGCAGATAGAATTCATGGGTGCCGCGGGCGGCATCGTGCTTGCCGGCCAGTTCGATGTGGGCCGAGGTCGCGGGTCCACGCATCCACGTCGGACGGCGTGCCGGGACAGTTGCTGATAAGCAGCAGCACTTCGCCGGCGGCCATGCCGTCGAGAAGCTTCTTCGCCTCCACGATCGGGCCGGGACACGACACCCCGCGGATGTCCAGCACCACGTTGGCCGTGGGCTTGGCGCTGCCGCCCTTGCGGATGAGGAAGCCGACCTTCTTGCCGCCGAGCGGCTCGGCGGACACGATGTCGTTGCCGGTGAAGCCGGCCCAGGCGTGCAGATCGTCCGGCGTGCCGGGGCAGTCGGAGATCAGCAACAGGGTTTCGCCCGGCGGCAGATCGTCCACCACCTTTTTCGCACCCAGCAAGGGCGCCGGGCAGCTCAGGCCGCTCATGTCCAGGGTCACATTCGGTCTTTGCTGTCGTCATGTCTCCTCCATTCGGATTGTTTGAAGTTGTCGACCGTGTCAGGTTCCGACCGCCGCGATTGTCTTGTGGGGAACGAAAATGCCGCAGCCGAGCGTACGGTCGCCGCCCAACCCGGCGCCCTGCACCTGCAGCGAATGCCTGGCCGAAAGGCCGTGCAGCATAAGACTGAAGCCGGAGATTCGGGCCGTATCGGCGCTTGCGCCGCGACGCTTGCCGACGATCAGTTTACATTCGATTCCGGCCGCCGTGACCAGCCGAGTCGCTTCGGCCACGAACCGCTCCTCCTCGTCGAGTCCCAGCGACACGAAGTGGGAGTACAGCACCGGATAGGGCGCGAGTTGCCGCACCGCCGCCTCGCCGACCTCGACCGCGCCGCCCAGCGCCAAGCGGGAACCGCGCAGTTCGAAGGCTTCTGCCGCCCGCTCCTGGGGCAAACGCAGGGTGAGTTGGGCACGGCGCGCCACCACGAGGCGGTCGCCGCTCTCGGTCACGCCCTTGAGCGGATGGATGCCGGCGCGGGGTTCATGGGAAATCCAGCCAAGAACGCCGCTGATACCGTGCCACAGGGCATTCGCGTAGTCCGGATCGATCGCACTCGCCGCGCAGCGAGAACACGACATCGACCACATCGCTGCGCAACACCTCATCCATTGCCGGAAGTCGGCTCCTGGTTCTGGGAGTGTGCCCAGTTGGTCATGGCCTCGCCCCAGCGCGCCGCGGTCCCCGGGTCGATCTCGAAGATGGTGAAGCGCTTGCGTTCGCGGATGCGCAAGCGCAGGACGGCCATGCCGCCGGCCTCGTAATTCACCTGCTGCAACTCGACCTCCTGCCCGCCGAAGGGGCAAAGGAATTTGTCGATCCGGGTCGTCGTGTCCATGGTAACCTTATTTGTTGTGCCGAGCCGCGAAGTCGCGAACTATGTCACCTCCGGCCCGGCGGCGCATATCACCGGAGTGGGTAGGCTGAATATAACCCTTCCGGGTAGGTTTCCCTACCACTAAGGGTAGTAGTTTTGTGCACTGCGGAGCCCCTACCATGCGATCCGCTTTTCCCGTCGAACCCAACACGAGGAGACATCCCAATGGCCAAGAAAATGCATGACACCCCCATGCTCGACGCACTCGAAACCGGCCCCTGGCCCAGTTTCGTCACCGGTCTGAAGCGCCTGGCGAAAGACAAGGATTATATGGTCGATCTGCTTGGCCACCTCGAGCACTCCTACAAGACCCGCACGGGCTACTGGAAGGGCGGCACGGTCGGCGTGTATGGCTACGGCGGCGGCATCATTCCGCGCTTCACGCAACTCAAGAACGAGGCCGGCGAGCCCATGTTCAAGGACGCCGCCGAATTCCATACGCTGCGCGTCATGCCGCCGGCCGGCATGCACTACAACACCGACGTGCTGCGCAAGTTCTGCGACATCTGGGAAAAGCACGGCTCCGGCCTGATCGCCTTCCACGGCCAGTCCGGCGACATCATGTTCCAGGGCGCCACCACGGAGAACGTGCAGAAGGCCTGGGACGAAATCAACGAACTGGGCTTCGACCTGGGCGGCGCCGGTCCCGCCGTGCGCACCTCCATGTCCTGCGTCGGCCACGCCCGCTGCGAGCAGTCCTGCTACGACGAAGCCAAGGCGCACCGCCAGGTGCTCAACGAATTCCTCGACGACATCCACCGTCCTGCCCTGCCCTACAAATTCAAGTTCAAGTTCTCGGGCTGCCCGAACGACTGCATGAACTCGATCCAGCGTGCCGACATGGCCGTCATCGGCACCTGGCGCGACAACATCCAGACCGACCAGGCGCTGGCACAGAAGTGGTTCGCCAAGCACGGCATGGACGAACTGGTGAACGACGTCGTCGCGCGCTGCCCGACCAAGGCCATCCAGATCAAGGACATCGGCAAGGTGCGCAAGGGCGACAGCATCTCCGCCGTCGCCGTCAACGCCGAAAAGGCTCTGGAAATCGACAACAAGGACTGCGTGCGCTGCATGCACTGCATCAACGTCATGACCGGCGCGCTGGCCCCGGGCAAGGACAGCGGCGCCACCGTTCTGGTGGGCGGCAAGCGCACCCTGAAGATCGGCGACCTGATGGGCACCGTAGTCGTACCCTTCATGAAGCTCGAGTACGGAAGAGGATTTCGAGAAGCTGGTCGACATGGGCAAGAACATCATCGATTTCTTCGCCGAAAACGCGCTGGAGCACGAGCGCACCGGCGAGATGATCGAGCGCATCGGCCTGGTCAACTTCCTCGAAGGCATCGGCATCGAGGTCGACGCGAACATGGTTTCCGCGCCGCGTACCAACCCGTACGTGCGCATGGACGGCTGGGACGACGAAGTGGCCAAGATCCAGGCCAAGAAAGCCGCCGCGGCCTAAGGCAGAGGTTCCGGCGCCGCCCGGCGGGGCGGCGCCCATTGCTTACACCACAAGGTTGGAGACACGATATGGCGCAGCCACAAATGCGTAAAGCCATCGAGAGCGGGGTGCCGGACAACAAGCAGTACCTGCATCCGCTGCTCGCCAAGAACTACGGCAACTGGAAGTACCACGACCGGCCGCGTCCCGGCGTGCTGCACCATGTCGCCCACACCGGCGACGAGGTCTGGACGGTGCGCGCCGGCACGCAACGCCAGATGGACGTCTATACGATCCGCCTGCTGTGCGACATCGCCGACAAGTACGCCGAAGGCCACGTGCGCTTCACCATCCGCTCCAACATCGAGTACATGGTGTCGAAGGAAGGCATGGTCGCTCCGCTGATCGCCGAACTGGAGAAGCACGGCTTCCCCGTCGGCGGCACCGGCAACTCGATCTCCATGATGGCCCACACCCAGGGCTGGCTGCACTGCGACATCCCCGGCACCGACGCCTCGGGCGTGGTCAAGTCGCTGATGGACGACCTCTACGACGAATTCAAGCGCGAGGACATGCCCAACCGCGTGCACCTCTCGACCTCCTGCTGCGAGATCAACTGCGGCGGCCAGGCCGACCTCGCCATCATCATTCAGCACACCAAGCCGCCCAAGATCGACCACGATCTGGTGGCCAACGCCTGCGAGCGCCCGGCCGTGGTTGCGCGCTGCCCGGTGGCGGCCATCCGTCCCGCCCTGGTGAATGGCAAGCCCTCGCTGGAAGTGGATGAGAAGAAATGCATCTGCTGCGGTGCCTGCTACCCACCCTGCCCGCCGATGCAGATCAACGATCCGGAGCACTCCAAGCTCGCCATCTGGGTCGGCGGCAAGAATTCCAACGCCCGCGCCAAGCCCACGTTCATGAAGATGGTGGCGGCCGGACTGCCCAACAACCCGCCGCGCTGGACCGAAGTGGGCGAGGTCGTCAAGAAGATTCTCTTCACTTACAAGGAAGATGCACGTCCGTGGGAGCGCATGGCCGACTGGATCGACCGCATCGGCTGGCCGCGTTTCTTCGAGAAGACCGGGCTGCCCTTCACCAAGTATCTGATCGACGACTGGCGTGGTGCGCGCGTCAACCTCAACGCTTCCACCCACATCCGGTTCTGAGGCGAGAGGCGCGACGCGATGAAAATCGGCATCCTGGTCAACGAAGGTCCCTACACCCACGAGGCATCCGACTCGGCGTACCTGTTCGCCCGCACCGCCCTGGAGAAAGGTCACGAAATCCAGCGCGTGTTCTTCTACCACGACGGCGTGCACAACTCGACGCGCCTGACGGAGCCGCCGCAGGACGACCGCCACATCGTCAATCGCTGGTCCAAGCTGGCTCAGGAGCACGGCGTCGACCTCGTCGTCTGCGTCGCCGCGGCGCTGCGCCGCGGCATCAAGGACGACAATCTGGCGCCGGGATTCCGCATCTCCGGTCTGGGACAACTGATCGAGTCGGGCATCAAGGCCGACCGGTTCGTCACGTTCGGCGACTAAGGCAACGCTCAGGGAGCAGAGGCAATGGACGAAGCGGGACAAATCAAGAAGTTCATGTACGTGAACCGCAAGGCGCCGTACGGCACGATCTACGCCCTCGAATCGCTCGAGGTGGTGCTGATCGCGGCGGCCTTCGACCAGGACGTGAGCCTGGTGTTCATGGACGACGGTGTCTATCAGCTCAAGAAGGGCCACCAGACGAAGGGCATCGAGATCAAGAACTTCCAGCCGACCTATCGCGCGCTGGACGACTACGACGTCAACAAGCTGTACGTGGAGCAGGAAGCGCTCGCAGCGCGCGGTCTCACCGAAGACGACATGTGCGTTCCGGTGCAGGTGATGCCGCGTGCCGAGATCGGCCGGCTGATGGACGAGCAGGACGTGGTTTTGAGCTTCTGACCGGCAATCGAGTGGCTGACAAGGGGAAATCGATGCTGCACATTGTTAACAAATCGCCGCTGGAAAAGACCAGCCTCGACAGTTGCCTGGCGACCGCCCAACCCGGCGCCGCCGTGCTGCTGATCGAAGACGGAGTGTACGCCGCAACCCGCGGCAACGCGGCCGAAGCCAAGATGCGAGAAGCCATGGGACAAGCTCAAGGTGTATGTCCTGAAGCCGGACCTGGAAGCGCGCGGCATGGCGGATCGCGTGATGGAAGGCGTCACGCTGGTGGATTACGGCGGCTTTGTCGATCTCGTGACAGAGCATCCGAATTGTCAATCTTGGATGTAACTTACGAAGGAGACACACATGGCTCAATCGAAGTAAACGGCAAGACCTACGAAACCGACGAAGAAGGCTATCTGGTCAACCTGGGCGAGTGGAACGAGGACGTTGGGTCCTATATCGCGCAGACGGAAAACGTGAACATGACCGAGCAGCACTGGGAAGTGGTCAATTTTCTGCGCGACTACTACAACGAGTTCCAGATCGCGCCCGCCGTGCGCGTGCTGACCAAGGCCATCGGCAAGAAGCTCGGCCCGGAGAAGGGCAACAGCCAGTACCTGTACGAGCTGTTCCCCTACGGTCCCGCCAAGCAGGCGTGCAAGATCGCCGGCCTGCCCAAGCCGACCGGCTGCGTCTGATTCAGATGTCAGCGGGGCTCCGGCCTGGTTCCGGCGCCCCCTGTACCCCTTGCTTCTTTCCTCCCTGGGTGCGCCATGACGGTTGCATCAACGCTGTACGCCCTGCTGTTCTACGCCGCGACGCTGATCCTGGTCGTCGGGCTGGGTTACAAGATCTTCGACTTCGCGCGCACGCCGGCGCCGCTGCAAGATTCCCACGACACCGGCGCCGACCACGCGCACCGGGGTCGTTATGCGCATGGCCCGCGAGGTCGTGCTGTTCGAAAGCCTGTTCAAGTCCAATCTGTGGATCTGGATCTTCGGCTGGCTGTTCCATGGGGCGCTTTTCCTGGTGCTGGCGCGCCACCTGCGCTACTTCACCGAGCCGGTGTGGATCTGGGTCGCCTTGGTCCAGCCCTTCGGCATGTACGCCGGCTTCGCCATGGCGGCCGGACTCGCCGGCCTGTGGGCACGCCGCTTCCTGGTCGCAGCGCATCAAGCTACATCTCGACGCCGTCGGACCATCTGATGCTGGCGCTGCTGCTCGGCATCGGCGGGTCCGGGCTTGGCATTGAGAGTTCCTCATGCATACCGACATCGTCGGCGTGAAGGCCTTCTTCCTCGGCCTGATGCGCTTCGACTGGCAGCCGCTGCCCGACCATCCGGCGCTGTATGTGCACCTGTTCCTGGTGGCGGCCCTGATGATCGTCTTCCCCTTCAGCAAGCTGCTGCATGCGCCGGGCGTGTTCTTCAGCCCGAGCCGCAACCAGGCCGACGATCCGCGCGAGCGGCGTCACGTGGCCGCCTGGGCGGCGCAGCTCGACGCGAAGAACTGAGACCCTAAACCGAACGAGCGAGACAGGACAGCGACCGTGGCCGGCCCTGAAGTCAAAGCACCCCCGATGCAGGAATACCCTTCCATGCCCGCCCTGCAGCCGGGCGCGATGGAAGCGTCCAAGCCCTATGTCGCCAGCGACAAGATCAACGACGGCGATCGGCTTTCCCGGCGAACTGACGGAAGGCTGGGAAGGCCGCGGCCATCGGCCGCATGGGCGAACTGCTCAAGAAGTACCGCTCGCTCAAGGTCTATCTCGATGCCTGCGTGCATTGCGGCGCCTGCACCGACAAGTGCCACTATTTCATCGGCACCGGCGATCCCAAGAACATGCCGGTGGCGCGCCAGGACCTGATGCGCTCGCGTGTACCGCCGCTATTTCACCCTGCCCGGCAAGCTGTTCCCGAAGCTGGTCGGCGCGCGCGACATGACCAGGGAAGTGCTCGACGAGTGGTATCTCTACTACAACCAGTGCTCCGAATGCCGCCGCTGCTCGGTGTTCTGCCCCTACGGCATCGACACCGCCGAGATCACCATGGCCGGCCGCGAGATCATCGACTCGGTCGGCTATGGGCCAGAAGTACTCGAACGAGATCATCGGCAAGGTGCACCGCATCGGCAACAACCTCGGCCTGCCCGGCCCGGCGCTGGAAGACACGCTGCTCGGCCTGGAAGAGGACGTCAAGGAAGAAACCGGCGTCGACGTCCGCTACCCGCTCGACGAGAAGGGCGCCGAAGTGCTGCTGGTCACGCCCTCGGCCGACTTCTTCGCCGAACCGCACGTCGAGAGCCTGATCGGCTACGGCAAGGTCTTCCACGCTGCCGGCATCTCCTGGACCCTGTCCTCCACGGCCTCCGAGGCCGGCAACTTCGGCATGTTCATCGGCAACTACGAACAACTGCGCAAGATCGCCATGCGCATCCGCGAAGCCGCGCTGGAACTCGGCGTCAAGCGCATCGTCGTCGGCGAATGCGGCCACGCCTGGCGCGTCGCCTACAGCCTTCTGGAACACGCTGGCCGGCATCGGCGCCGGTGCCAATGATCCGTTCGCGGTGCAGCTGCAGAAGCAGCTCGACCACCGCTACAGCAGCCGCACGCACATCTGCGAATTCACCTGGGACCTGATCCAGCGCGGCGCCCTGACGTTCGACAAGGAAGCCAACGATCACCGCATCATCACCTTCCACGATTCCTGCAACGTGGCGCGCGCCTCGCGCATGGGCGACTACGCCCGGCGGCCAGTTCGACATCCCGCGCAACATCATCCGCGCCGTGGCCAACAACTTCGTCGAGATGGCGCCGGACACCACGCGCGAGAAGACCTTCTGCTGCGGCGGCGGCGGCGGCCTGCTGACCGACGAACTGCTCGACCTGCGCGTCAAGGGCGCGCTGCCGCGCATGGAAGCGCTGAAGCGCGTGGTCGACGAGCAACAAGGTCAATTTCATGGCGACCATCTGCGCCATCTGCAAGGCGCAGTTCACCAAGGTCCTGCCCTACTACGGTTTCAAGATGAGCATGGTTGGCGGCGTGCACCAACTGGTCAGCACCGCGATCCGGCTCGGCCACGAGCAGTAACTACGATTCCTGACAAACTAGGTGGAGACAAACATGTCGGTCACAATCAGAGGATACCAACACCCAATTGACGTTCCGTCGCTACAAGGACGGCGACACCAAGTGGAAGCGCTAGCAGGAAGTCATCTTCCAGGCCAGCTATACCCACAAGTGCCCGACCTACATCCAGTCGACGCCGCCCTGCCAGGGTAGCTGCCCGGCCGGCGAGGACATCCGCGGCTATCTGAACATCGTGCGCGGCATCGAGAAGCCGCCCATCGGCGCGGACGGCAAGCCGATCATGCCGTGGCAGGAATACGCCTGGCGCCGCCTGACCGAAGCCAATCCCTTCCCGTCGGTGATGGGCCGCGTCTGCCCGGCGCCCTGCGAGTCCGGCTGCAACCGCAACGAGGTCGAAGACCACGTCGGCATCAACTCCGTCGAGCACTATCTCGGCGAGTACGCCATCGCGAACAACCTCAAGTTCAACGCGCCGACGCAGAAGACCGGCAAGAAGGTCGCCGTCATCGGCGGCGGTCCCGCCGGCCTGTCGGCGGCCTACCAGCTGGCGCTCAAGGGCCACGATGTCACCATCTTCGACGAGCATGAATTCCTCGGCGGCATGATGCGCTACGGCATCCCCGGCTTCCGCACGCCGCGCGAAGTGCTCGACGCCGAAATCCAGCGCATCCTCGACCTGGGCGTCAAGACGCGCATGAAGACGCCGCATCGGCACCGATGTCACCATGGAGCAGATCCGCGCCGAGTTCGACGCCGTGTTCCTCGGCATCGGCGCCCAGGCCGGCCGCGCGCTGCCGATGCCCGACGGCGAGGCGCCCAACGTCGTCACCGCCACCGCCTTCCTGCAAGGCCTTCAACGACGGCCGCATGCGCCACGTCGGCAAGCGCGTGGTGGTCATCGGCGGCGGCGACACCTCGATCGACGTCGCCACCGTGGCGCGCCGTCTCGGCCACATCGAGAACGACCAGCCCGACCGACTGCCGAAGGTGCCATCGCCGGCCAGATGGCCCAGGACGTCGCCGACATCTCCGCCCGCCAGGGCGCCGAAGTGACGCTGACCTCGGTGTTCGGCATCGACAAGATGCAGGCCAACAAGCACGAGATCGAGCAGGCCCTGGCCGAAGGCATCGCACATCCGCGGCGGTCTGGCTGCCGGTCGGCGTGGTCAAGGGCGCCGACGGCCGCGCCACCGCGCTGCGCGTTGCCAGTGCGAGGCCAAGTTCGTCGGCGGCCAGCTCGACATCAAGATCAAGGAAGGCACCGAGCAGGACATGCCGGCCGACCTGATCGTCTCCGCCATCGGCCAGGCCGTCGATTTCACCGGCCTGGAAGAGTTCAACAACGGCAGCGGCATGGTCTCCACCGACAAGAACTACCAGGTCGCGGGCAAGCCCGGCGTCTTCGCCGGCGGCGACATCATCCGCCCGCACCTGCTGACCACCGCCATCGGCCACGGCGCCATCGCCGCCGACGGCATCGACCATGTCCTGCGCGGGCAGGACCTGGAAAAGCGGCCCAAGATCGACGTGCACCTCTTCGACCTGCAGCGCAAGATGCTCGAGAAGGGCCTCGCCGTCAAGGAGAGTCAAGAGCCGATCCGCGGCACCGACTCGACCAAGGGCGCCGTGCACAACTTCGAGAACCGCTCCGACCGCTACGTCATCCCGCACGACGAGCTGTTCCTCGGCCACTTCAGCTACACGCGCGCGCAACAAGCGCAAGTCATCACGCTATCCGCCGAGGATGGCGCTGGGCAACTTCGAGGAGCGCCTCGATCCGCTGGACGAGAAGCAGGCGATCGCCGAAGCCAAGCGCTGCATGAGCTGCGGCATGTGCTTCGAGTGCGACAACTGCGTCGTCTATTGCCCGCAGACCGCCGTCTACCGGGTCAAGAAGACCGAGGCGACCACCGGCCGCTACGTCGACACCGACTACGACAAGTGCATCGGCTGCCACATCTGCCACGACGTCTGCCCGACCGGCTACATCCAGATGGGCCTGGGTGAAT
This sequence comes from uncultured beta proteobacterium, assembly GCA_963823455.1. GTDB lineage: Bacteria > Pseudomonadota > Gammaproteobacteria > Burkholderiales > Rhodocyclaceae > CAVPDA01. The sequence goes on along the minus strand of CAWGLO010000025.1, from coordinate 242,616 downwards.
GAGGAATCGAGCAGGACTGCGCCGTTGCTCGCTGTTGGCTGCTCGGGGCGGCGGCCGCGGCCGTCGCCTTTGCGGCGGATGCCGGCGCGCACGCCGAAGCCGACCATCGTGATCGAGAAAGGCGACAAGTGCGTCGCGCCGACGGAGGAAATGCGGCGCAAGCACATGGACATGCTCAAGCACCAGCGCGACCAGACGATGCGTGAGGGCATCCGGGCGAAGCAGCACAGCCTCAACGGCTGCATCGAATGCCATGCCAGCAGGAAGACCGGTTCGGTGATCGGCAGCCGGGACAACTTCTGCCAGAGCTGCCACGGCTACGCCGCCGTCAAGCTCGACTGCTTCGAGTGCCACTCCACCAAGCCGCAGCCGGCCGCCCAGGCTCGCGCGGCAACGGCGACGAGCGGGAACAAGCCATGAGCGAGCACGAGCAAAAACTGACACCCCCTCGCGCCGGCAGTTCATCGGCGCATCGATCGCCGGACTGGCGACGCTGGCCCTGGTTCCCGGCATTCCGGCTGATCGAGATCGCGCAATGCGCGTACTGCCCGACCAGCCCGCCTCCGCCGCCCAGCGCTGGGGCCTGCTGATCGACACCGACAAGTGCGCCAGCGGCTGCACTGCCTGCGTCAACGCCTGCGACGTCGAGAACGGCATCGGTGCAGACCGGCCGCCCCCGCACCGACGCGCAGTGGATCCGCAAGATCGAACTGAAGGACAAGAGCACCGGCGCAACGCATTCGCTGCCGATGATGTGCCAGCACTGCGCCGAGCCGCCCTGCGTCGATGTCTGTCCCGACCGGCGCCTCGATGAAGCGCGCCGACGGCATCGTGCTGGTCGACCGCCACATCTGCATCGGCTGCCGCTACTGCATGATGGCCTGCCCGTACAAGGCGCGCTCCTTCGTGCATGAGCCGCTCACCGAGCAGAACCCGGAAGTGCCGCGCGGCAAGGGCTGCGTCGAATCGCTGCACGCTGTGCGTGCATCGCGTCGACAAGGACCGGCAGCCGGCCTGCGTCGAAGCCTGTTCCGCCGCCGGCATGACGCCATGCTCTTCGGCGACCTGAACGATCCGAACAGCGAGATCGCGAAGCGCATCGAAGACCCGCGCCACGACCCAGGTGCGCGCCGATCTCAAGCTCAACACCGGCGTCCGTTACCAGGGAATCTGACGATGCGATTCGAAGCACTTTCACCGGCTGCGAAGAGCGCTTCTTCTATGCGCTGGTGGCGAGTCGGCGGCCTGATCGTGGCCCTCGGCCTGCTCGCCGCGCTGCTACATGGAGCACCACGGCCACGTCGTCACCGGCATGAACAACCAGATCGTCTGGGGCATGCCGCACGTCTTCGCCATCTTCCTGATCGTCGCCGCCTCCGGCGTGCTCAACGTCGCCTCGATCGGCTCGGTGTTCGGCAAGGTCCGTACAAGACGCGCGCGCCGCTGTCCGGCCTGCTCTCCATCGCCATGCTGGCCGGCGGTCTGGCCGTCCTGATGCTCGACCTCGGCCGCGCCGACCGCCTGATCGTGGCGATGACCCATTTCAACTTCACGTCGGTCTTCGCCTGGAACGTCATTCCTCTACCCCGGCATGTTCGCCATCGTCGGCGTCTATCTGTGGACGCTGATGGAGCGGCGCATGAACCCCTACTCCAAGTCTGCCGGCTTCGTCGCCTTCATCTGGCGCCTGGTGCTCACCACCGGTACCGGCTCCATCTTCGGCTTCCTGGTCGCGCGCCAGGCCTACGACTCGGCGGTGCTGGCGCCGATGTTCATCATCATGTCCTTCGCCTGGGGCCTGGCGGTGTTCATCATCGTGCAGTCGGCGATGTTCTCCTGGAACGACATGGCGCTCCATCCGGACATCCTGCGCCGCATGAAGAACCTGCTCGGCATCTTCGTCGCCGCCGTGCTCTATTTCGTCGCCGTCTATCACCTGACCAACCTCTACTTCGCCAAGCAGATCGACTTCGAGCACTTCATCCTGGTCGACGGCGGCATCTACCCGCTGCTGTTCTGGGGCGGCTAGGTCTTGCTCGGCAGCCTGCTGCCGCTCGTCCTGCTCTACCATCCGCGGCTCGGCGCCCAATGCAGTTCGGTCATCACGGCCTCGGTCCTGGTGATCCTCGGCGCCTTCGCCCTGCTCTACGTCTTCATCATCGGCGGCCAGGCCTTCCCGCTGGAGATCTTCCCCGGCATGGAGGTCACGCAGCAGCTTCTTCGACGGCCAGATCGACCACTACGTGCCGAGCCTGCCGGAGATCCTCCTCGGCCTCGGCGGCATCGGCGTCGCCTTCATCATCACCACCATCGGCGTGCGCGTGCTGCACTTCCTGCCGGAGGACGACTTCAGCCAGCTACAGGGCGCCGGCAACATCACCGATTGACTCCCGTCCCATGGCCAGCACGTTTCGCGCGACCCGAGCACCCCGCGCCGGGGCACGCGAAACGCTGTCGCCGGTCGCCCGCGCGGGCGGCTGAATCGTCTGTGCCGGGCGCCTGCCGATGCACCGGTTCCTCGTTTCGGCCGCCCACAAGTCGTCCGGCAAGACCACTGTCAGTATCGGCCTCGCCGCGGCGCTGCGGGCGCGCGGACTCGCGGTGCAGCCGTTCAAGAAGGGACCGGACTACATCGATCCGCTCTGGCTCGGCCTGGCCGCCGGCCGCCCCTGCCGCAACCTCGATTTCTTCCTGTCGCCGGATGACGAGATCCGGGCCCAGTTCGCGCGCCACGGCGCGGACGCCGACGTCTGCCTGGTCGAGGGCAACAAGGGCCTCTACGACGGCCTCGACCTCGACGGCGCCAACAGCAATGCCGCCCTGGCCCACCTGCTGGCGCTGCCGGTGGTGCTGGTGCTCGACGCGCGCGGCATGACGCGCGGCATCGCGCCGCTGATCCTCGGCTACCAGGCCTTCGACCGGGACATCCGCATCGCCGGCGTCATCCTCAACCGCCTGGGCGGCAGCCGCCACGAGTCCAAGCTGCGCGCCGTGATCGAGCACTACACCGACGTGCCCGTGGTCGGCGCGATGCCCGACGACTCGCGCATGGGCATCGTCGAGCGCCATCTCGGCCTGATGCCGGCCAACGAGACCCAGCGCCGCGGCGAGCGCATCGGCGAGATCGCGCGCCGCGTCGCCGCAGCAGGTCGATCTCGATCGCCTGCTCGCGCTCACCGTCTCCGACGGCGCCCTGCCCCAGGCTCTGCCGCAGCGCCGCACCGCCGGGCCGACGGTGCGCATCGCCGTCGCCCGCGACGACGCCTTCGGCTTCTACTACGCCGACGACATCGAAGCCCTGGCTGCCGCCGGCGCCCAGCTCGTGTCCTTCGACACCCTGCGCGACGCGCGCCTGCCCGAGTGCGACGGCCTGTTCATCGGCGGCGGCTTTCCCGAATGTTTCCTCGACGAACTTGCGGCGAACGCGTCGCTGCGCGCCGAAATCCTCCAGCGCCATCGAAGCCGGCCTGCCGACCTACGCCGAATGCGGCGGCCTCATGTACCTGGCGCGCACCATTGCCTGGAAGGGCAAGACGCCGCACATGGTCGGCGCCATCGCCGGCGACATCGTCATGCACGACAAGCCGGTCGGCCGCGGCTATGTCAAGCTGAAGCCGACCGCGGACCATCCGTGGCCGCGCGAACCCGCCGTCGGGGACGAGATCCGCTGCCACGAGTTCCACTATTCGAGCATCGACAACCTGCCTGCCGACACCCGCTACGCCTACGACGTAAGCGCGGCCATGGCATCGACGGGGAACGCGACGGCATCGTGCTACAAGAATCTGCTCGCTTCCTACACCCATCTGCGGTCCACGGCGGCGCACGACTGGGCGGCGCGTTTCGTCGCCTTTATCCGCCAATGCATGGGCGGGCGCAGCGCCGTGGCTTCGGCAGCCCAGCCCCGCGCCGCCTAGCTAGGACCGATCTACCCAACCGGAGACCCGCGTGTTTAATGTCACCCCCGCTGCAGCAGCCCAGATCCTCACTTCGGCGCAGCATCACGGCAGCCTGTCCGGCCTGCGCGTCGCCGCCAAGCGGGACGTTCGACGGCTCGATCGTCTATGGCATGGGTTTCGACGACGAACGGGACAACGACGAGGTGCTGGAATGCGAAGGCATCACTGTACTCATCGCACCTTTGAGCCGCGATCTGCTGAATGGCGCCACGCTGGACTTCGTGGAACTGAAGCCGGGCGAGTTCCAGTTCATCTTCATCAACCCGAACGAGGCAGCGCCGCCCCCGGCCGAAACCCGTGCGCGCGGCGGCTGCGGCAGCGGCGGCTGCAGCAGTTGCGGGTAGGCATGGCACCGCTCTTCACTGCCGTTATCCCCCCTCTCCCCGCCCCTCTCCGGCAAGGGAAGCGGAGAGCTTGGTGCGCGTCCGCTGCGCTATATAGAGAGCCCGTGAGCGACTTCGACGTCATCGTCATCGGCGGCGGGCCGGGGGGCTACAAGTCCGCCATCAATGCCGCGCACCTCGGCGCCCGGGTGGCATTGATCGAGAAAGGCATGCCCGGCGGCACCTGTCTGAATCTGGGCTGCATACCGAAAAAGGCTTTGCTGCACCTGGCGACGCTGCTGGAAGACGTGGCCGAGCTTTCCGGTCGGGGCATCGCGGGGCGCGTCCATGGCGACTTCCGCGAGGCCATGGCGCACAAGGACGATGTCGTCAATTCGATCCGCGGCAACTTCCCCCTGTGGCTCAAGCGCTTCGGCATCCACGTCATCGCCGCCGCAGCCCGCGTCGAATCCTGCGCCGAGGAGATCGCGGTGGCCATCCGGCCCAGCGGGGACAACGCGTCCGACGTCCTCACTGCGAGGCGCTTGATCATCGCCACCGGGTCCGAGCCTAAAGCGCCGGAGCTTTGCGCGGAACGGGATCCGCGCGTGTTCTCCTCGCGGGAATTCATGCTGAACACGGAGGACCTGCCCGATTCCATGCTGTTCGTGGGCGGCGGTCCGGTCGGTGCGGAACTGGGCTACTTCGCCCACCAGTTCGGCTCCGGCGTCTGCATCGCGGAGCAGGACAGACATCTGCTGTCCACCATGCACCTGCCGGAGCGGGCCGTCAGCTACCTGGAGCGCAAGTTCAAGCGCCTCGGCATCGAGATGAAAATGGGCACCACGGTCAGGCGCTGCACCTCCCATGCCCACGGCATCGAAGCTGAATTCTCCGACGGGACGAAGCGGGTTTTCGACGGCGTGCTGGTCGGCACCGGAAGACGGCCGGTGACCGGCGACCTGGGTCTGGAGCAGGCCGGCATCGCCGTGTCCCGCGACGGCTTCATCGACACCTCGGAATACCTCGAATCGAGCGCTCCCGGCGTGTACGCCGTGGGCGACGTCAAGCGCGGCCCCATGACGGCGAACGCCGCCCTGCACGACGCCAAGATCGCCGCGGCCAATGCCGTGCTCGGCAATCAGGTGAAGCGCAACTACCTCAAGGTGCCGGTAGTGATCAACTCGGCCCTGGAGATCGCGGCGGTCGGCCTCAGCGAAGAGCAGGCGGATGCGGCCGGCTTTGCGCCCGAGGTGGCACGCGCCAGCCTCGGCGGATGCGTCAAGGCCCGCGCCCATCACGACTATGAAGGGTTCTTCGAGGTGGTGCACGACACCGAGACCGGCCAGCTTCTCGGCGGCTGCATCGTCGGTCCGGAGGCGGGCGAGCAGATCCATCTGCTCGCCGCCGCCTGCCAGTCGCCGCGGGGCCTGTGGCTGCTGAAGGACATGAGCTACAGCCACCCGTCCTGGTGCGAGGAACTGGAGACGGCCATCGATCCCTACACCGCGGCCTTGTCGCGCTCGGGCAAGGAGCTGTTCACGCCCGGAATTCTGGCAATGCTGTAGCGCCCTGCCGGCGCTCTTTGACGAGACGGACAAGACCTTGGATTTCTTCGACAACCGTGATTCGCGCTCCCGCCCGCCGCGCAAGGGCACGGTCTATCTCATCGGCGCCGGTCCGGGCGATCCCGAGCTGCTGACCCTGCGCGCGGCGAAACTGCTCGCTGCGGCGGAGGTCATCGTCTATGACAATCTGGTGTCGCCCGCCGTGCTCGACCTTGCCGCTGCGGCGGCCGAGCGCATCTACGCCGGCAAGGAGCGTGGCAACCATTCGCTCCCCCAGGAGCAGATCAACGAGCTGCTGGTACGCCAGGCGCAGCGCAACCGCATCGTGGTGCGGCTGAAGGGCGGCGACCCGTACGTCTTCGGTCGCGGCGGGGAGGAGGTGGAGACGCTCGCCGCCTACGGCGTCCCGTTCGAGGTGGTGCCGGGTGTCACCGCCGCCTCCGGCGTGGCCGCGTATGCCGGGATACCCCTCACCCACCGGGGATTCGCCAGCGCCTGCGTCTTCGCCGCCGGCTACCTCAAGGACGGCAGCATCGATCTCGACTGGGAAGGTCTGGCGCGGCCGCGCCAGACCGTGGTCATCTACATGGGCCTTCACGGACTGAGGATCCTCTCCGACCGGCTGATCGCACACGGTTTGCCGGGCGACACGCCGGCGGCGATCGTGCAGCAGGGCACCACACCGCAGCAGCGTGTGGTCACCGGCACACTGGCCACCCTGCCCGCGCTGGCTGAAGCGGCCCAGCTAAAGCCGCCGACCCTGATCATCATCGGCCGGGTGGTGCAACTGCGGGAGAAGCTGGCTTGGTTCGAGGCCGACTCACTCGGCGGGTTGACCGGATCCCAGCCCTGACGGCGGGTACCACGCCGTGCCCGCGCCGCAGCGCCTGCGGTCCGGGGTAGAGGACGGAAAAGCAGCCCTACCGCCAAGGCGCAAAGATCGCCAAGGAAATCCCGTATTGGACGCTCCGGTGTGCTCGCCGGACAGGTCGCCCAGTGCCACCAAGACCATTACGCGCAATCTTGGCGTGCCTGGCGTATTGGCGGTTCAATTGCGCCTTTGAGGATTGGCGACAGGGGGCGGCAAGGACACGGTCGCTTACTGCAGCCTGCTCTTGGGCAGGAACGGCGCCGCCGCCCGTTCCACGATGAACACCGCCGCTTCGACGCGCGAGGTGAGGTTGAGCTTGGCGAGGATGTGGCGCACGTGCAGCTTCACCGTGTCGTGGCGAGATATCGAGCTCGCGCGCGATCGCCTTGTTCGACAGCCCGTGGGCGAGGAACTGCAGAATTTCCTTCTCGCGCGCCGTAAGGTGCTTGAACGGGTCCTCCTTCGGCTGCGCGGCGCCGCCCGCCTGCAGCAGTTTGACCATCTTCAGGGTCATCGCCGGGGCCACCACCGTCTCGCCGCGCGACGGCCCGCTGCACCGCGTCCACCACCTCGTCCGGCTCCATGTCCTTCAGCAGATAGCCCTTGGCGCCGGCTCGCAGGGCGTTGGCGAGGTCGTCCTCGTCATCGCTCACGGTCAGGACCAGGGCCGCGCCCCGACCAGTGTTCGGACCGCAGACGCCGCAGCAGCTGCAGGCCTCCCTGCGGCGGCATGTGCAGATCGATGATGGCGGCATCGGGTTGCGCTTCCTGCAGCATGCGCAGCGCATCGTCGCCATTGCCGGCGATGCCGACGACGCGGATCCGCCCGTGCTGTTCCAGCAACTCGGCCAGCCCCTTGCGGAACAGCGTATGGTCGTCGGCCAGCAACGACCCGGATCGGCTCGCTCATTGGCGTGGCCTCGCGCTTGCGCGGCGCCGGGAAACACCAGGCGCACGCGGCACCCGCCCTGCGGCAGGTTGGCGATCTCGACGCGTCCGCCGATGCGTGCGGCGCGCTCGCGCATGATGGACAGGCCGAAGTGGTCGCGCAGGCCGGGATGCTCGTCGAAGCTGCCGAGGGCGGTTGGCGACGGCGAAGAAGCCCTGGCCACGCCGTTGTCGTCGACCGTCACCTCGTAGTAGCTCGCCGCGCTGCTCCAGGGTCAGCGTGACCTGGCTCGCGCCGGAGTGGCGCGTGACGTTGGCCAGCGCCTCCTGGATGATGAAGAACACCTGGACCTCCTGATCCACCGACAGGCGCAGGTCGGTGACGTGATTGTCAGTACTCGATGGTGATGCCGGTGCGGTCGTGGAAGCCGTCGGCCAGGTTTTCCAGGGCATGCAGCAGGCCGAGCGGATCCATGCGGTTGCGAAACTGCGACAGCAGTTCGCGCAGCTGCCCGATAGGCGTCGTCGAGCGCCTGCTCGACGTCGAGCGCGTACTTGCCGGCGCGCTCGTCTTCGCCGTCCGTCAGCGCATCCTGCAGCAGCGCCATGCGCATCTTCATGTAGGCCAGGGTCTGGGCCAGCGAATCGTGCACCTCGGTCGCCATCATCTGCCGCTCGTTCATCAGCGCGATGCGCAGGTTCTCGCGCTTCAGGCGCGCGTTCTCCAGCGCCATGCCGAGGTGCTCGCCGATGGAGCGGAACAGCAGCGCCACTTCCTCGGGTACATCCTGAACGTTCGGGCAGGAACAGGTTGTAGGTGCCGAGCAGTCGTGCCGCCGTGCTGCAGCGGCACCACCACCATGGCGTGGCAGTCCTCGCCGAAGATAGCTGAGTGCCGGTGCGCTCGGCACAGTCTTGAGATCGATCTCGTAGCAGGATGCGATTGTCGCGCATGGCGTTGCCGCACTGGCCGCAGTCGATGGCCGACGAGATTCTCGCGCTCGACCACGTCGGGCGGCAATCCGCGGGCAGCCGACCAGGCGCAGGTGGCGTGCCATCGGTGGTCACCACGCGCACCGCGCCGGCCTGGCGTCGGCCAGCCGGATCATGGTGCCGAGGAAGCGTCCGAGCAGCTCCTCGACATCGTCCTCGTCGGCGAGGCTGGCCGAGACCTCGGAGATGATGTTGAGCGCCTGCAGCTTGTAGCCGCCATCCTCCCGCGCCGGTCCGCCATGGACCGGACCCTGAATGTTGCGTATCTCCAACGTCATCCTCCGTATCGCCTTCGACAACCTGCGCCGGCATGGGTTGCGCCGGGATCGACACGCATGCATCGAACCTGGTCCCGGCGCTCACGCGGGCGCGCGGTTGCGTGTACGGCCGTCAGTCGCCTCTGAGCCGAGCCGATCTTCTCCGCCCAGAGCAATGCGGTGATCGTCTTGGCGTCGGTGATGTCGCCGTCCCGCACCGCGAGCACCGCATCCTCCAACGCTCAGTTCGACCACCTCGAGAATCTCGCCGTGGTCGAGGCGTGGCCGACGTACCAAGCCCTGCGCCAGGAAGAATCTCGATGCGCTCGTCGGAGTAGCCGATGCAGGGATGCATGGTGCCCAGATGCCGCCAGATCGTCGCCTTGTAGCCGGTCTCTTCGCGCAGTTCGCGCCGCGCGCTGTCCAAGATGTGCTTCGCCTGGATCGATCTTGCCCGCCGGCAGTTCCAGCAACACGCGCCGCAGCGGATAGCGGAACTGGCGCTCGAACAGCAGCTTGCCGTTTCGAGCATGGCGATCGACGACCACCGCGCCCGGATGCGCGATCCACTCCCGCATCGCTTTCCGTGCCGTCCGGCAAGCGCACGCGGTCGCGAGCGGACCTGAGCAGACTTGCCGTCGAATACCTCCTCGGCTGTCAGGGTTTCCTTCAGGTGAATCGTCCGGGTCATAGATAGCGAATGATGTATTTATCGACTGGCCGAATGAACTTATTGCTCGCTAGACGCATCTACATTAGACTTTACCTGATACAGGAGACTACCATGTCCGGACTTCATTCCCGGCTTTCGACAGCGACGGCGTCGTCACCGTCAATCGCGTCCTGCTCAAGCCCGAGCTACACGCGTCGACGATCTGCGAAGAGCGCGTCGCCATGCTGTGCGAAAACGTGAAGACCTACCACTCCGACACCGGCTTCGTCGGCGGCATGGTGGTGCTCAACAGCGGCATGATATCCAACGAAGGCAGCACCGTCGGCCAGGCAGTGGCCAGCCCGGTCAAGGACCGCGAGGCGCTGATCATCACCTTCTGGCGTTCCTTCGAGGAACATGAGGCCTCGCATCGCAGCGCGACCTTCCAGCCGCTGTTCCAGGCAGGTGCTGGAACTGTGCGAAAACGGCAACGAGGAAATCGCCTATCGACATGCTGTGGTCCGGCCGCAAGGCCTACTACGCCGAAGAAGCGCGGCAGGCACGCGCCGCCAAGGAACGCTACGCAAGGCAGCCTGAGCGACCCGCCAAACGAAAGGCGGGCCGCCGGCCCGCCTTTCCTTCACGCGATCCGCGCCGGTACAGAGCGAACGCAGCAGCGCGTAGGCGCAGAGCGACATCAGCGCCTGGGGGAAGATGCCGAGGCAGGCGACGGCGAGGCCATTGGCGGAGAGCAGGATGCGCATGTCGAGGCTCGCCTCGATCGGTGCGCTGTCGAGCCGGCGCATCGAAGTACATCAGCTTGACCACGCGCAGATAGTAGAAGGCGCCGATCAGCGAGAACATCACGGCGATGACGGCCAGCCACGATGTAGCTCGGCGGCGACGACCGCCTGCAGCACCGAGAACTTGGCGAAGAAGCCGACGAAGAACGGAATGCCGGCCATCGAGAACATCGAGCATCATCATCATGGCGGCGAACCACGGGCTGCGCTTGTTGAGGCCCTTGAAGTCGTCCAGGTTCTCGGCCTCGAAGCCGGCGCGCGACATCAGCAGGATCATGCCGAAGGCGCCCAGGCGACATGATGACGTAGGCGACGGCGTAGAACATCGCCGAACTGTAGGCGTTGATCAGGGCCATCGGATCGGTCCCGCTCGCCGACCACGCCGCTCATCAGGGCCAGCAGCATGAAGCCCATGTGCGAGATGGCCGAATAGGCCAGCATGCGCTTGATGTTGGTCTGGGCGATGGCGGCCAGGTTGCCGATCGCCATCGACAGCACGGCCAGGATCATCAGCATGGTCTGCCAGTGCTCGGCCAGATCCGAACAGGCCCGACGACCAGCAGGCGCATGAGCCATGGCGAAGGCCGCCAGCTTCGGCGCGGAACCGATGAACAGGGTCACCGCGGTCGGCGCACCGTGATAGACGTCGGGAATCCACATGTGGAAGGGCACGACGCCGAGCTTGAAGGCCGATCCCGGCGACCAGGAAGACGAGGCCGAACACCAGCACGGTCTTGTTGGCGACGCCGCATCGTGGACGCGCCTGCGCGATGCCGCCGATTTCGAGCGTGCCGGTGGCGCCGTAGATCATCGACATGCCGTAGAGCAGCAGGCCGGAGGCCAGCGCGCCGAGCACGAAATACTTCATCGCCGCTTCGGTGGCCCGCGGCGAATCGCGATCCATGGCCACCATGGCGTAGAGCGACAGCGACAGCAGTTCCAGGCCCGAGGTAGATGGTCAGGAAGTGGTTGGCCGAGATCATCACCATCATGCCCAGCGTGGCGAACAGCGCCAGCAGGTAGTACTCGCCCTTGTCCAGGTTGCGCGCCTGAGTACGGCCATGACCAGGTAGCCGCGGCGAGTAGACACAGTGAGCAATCGCCGACAGATCGTCCACGTACATGTAGCTGAAGCAGCTTCAGCGAAGTCCGCCAGCGACAGGGATCCGTCGACGAACATGTTGGCTGATCAGTGTCTAGTCGATCCACCAGCGTGGCCAGCAGGGTGGCGCTGGTCACCACGGTGATCACCGCGCAGCCGACCAGGGTCAGCTGGGTCAGCGAAGTAGGTCAGCCCGCGCCGTGCCGTGCCGACGAACAGATCGACCAGCAGGATCGACGCAGCGCCATGATCGCCATGAACAGTCTCCGGCGCGGCGGGATAGAGGTCGGGCATGACGAAATTGTTCAGCATCGATGCTCTCGCGACCGGTTACAGCTTGCTCACGGCCACGTGCTTCAGCAGGTCATTCACCGAGGCGTGCATGACTTCCGTGAAGGGCTAGCGGATAGAGTGCCCATGGCCAGGACGCACAGCGGCCAGCAGGAGCAAGAACCAGCGAATTCGCGGCTGTTGATGTCGGTCAGTTCGCGCCACATGGTCGTTGGCGACGGCGCCGAAGACCACCCGCTTGTACATCCAGAGCGTGTAGGCGGCGCCGAGGATCAGCGTCGTGGCGGCGGCGAAGCCGACCCAGAAGTTGAACTTGATCGGCGCCCAGGATGACCATGAACTCGCCGACGAAGCCGGAGGTCGCCGGCAGACCGGCAGTTGGCCATGGCGAACAGCATGAAGAAGGCGGCGAACTTCGGCATGGTATTCGACCACGCCGCCGTAGTCGGCGATCTGGCGCGAATGCATGCGGTCGTACATGACGCCGATGCAGAGGAACATGGCGCCCGAGACGAAGCCGTGCGAGATCATCTGCACCAGCGCGCCTTCGACGACCGATGGCGTTGAAGATGAAGAAGCCGAGGGTGACGAAGCCCATGTGGGAGATCGACGAATAGGCGATCAGCTTCTTCATGTCGGTCTGCACCAGCGCGACGAAGCCGATGTAGACGACGGCGATCAGCGACAGGGCGATCATCAGCGGCGCCAGGTCGTGGCTGGCATCGGGCACGATGGGCAGCGAGAACCGGACGAAGCCGTAGGCGCCCAGCTTCAGCGTGATCGCCGCCAGCACCACCGAACCGCCGGTCGGCGCCTCGACGTGGGCATCCGGCAACCAGGTATGCACCGGCCACATCGGCACCTTGACCGCGAAGGCGACCAGGAAGGCGAGGAACAGCAGGATCTGCGGCGCATGCCAGATCGGCAGCTTGTGCCAGTCGAGGAGATTGAAGCTGCCGCCCGACTCGAGGAACAGGTAGAACAGCGCGACCAGCAGCAGCAGCGAGCCGAGCAGCGTGTAGAGGAAGAACTTGAAGCGCCGCATAGACCCGGTTCGGTCCGCCCCAGACGCCGATGATGAGGTACAGCGGGATCAGGCGACGCTTCGAAGAAGACGTAGAACAGCACGGCGTCGAGCGCGGAGAAGATGCCGTTCATCAGGCCGGACATGATCAGGAAGGCGGCCATGTACTGGGCGACCTTCTCCTGGATCACCTCCCAGCCGGCCAGCACCACCATGATGGTGATGAAGCTGTTGAGCAGGACGAACAGCACCGAGATGCCGTCCACGCCGAGGAAGTACTTGATGTTGAAGCGCGGAATCCAGGGCGCCATCTCGACGAACTGCATGCCGGCTGGTCGGCGGTTCGAAACCGGTGTAGAGCGGCAGGGTGACGAGGAAACCGGCGATGGCCGCGGCCAGGGCGACAGCCAGCGCGCCAGCGGCGCGTTGCGGTCGGAGCCGGGGCGAGCACCAGCAAGCGCCCCGAGGATCGGCACCCAGATCGCGAGGCTGAGCAGTGGGTAATCCGTCATGTTATTCCGTCGCTCGCTGTTCCCGGTGGCGCTGCGATGCCTATCGCGGTTGAACCACAGGGTCAGCAGCACGAACACGCCGATGATCATGGAGAAGGCGTAGTGGTAGATGTGGCCGCGTCTGCAGCAGGCGCGACGACGCTGGGCGAACCAGCCGACCAGCCTTGGCCGAGCCATTGACGACATGCCGTCGATCAGCACCTGGTCGCCGCCCTTCCACAGACCGCGCCCGAGCAGGCGCGAGCCCGCCGGCGAAGAACCAGTCGTTGAAACGGTCGAAGCCGTACTTCTTCTCCAGGATCATGCGCCGGCAGCGCCAGCTTGCTGCTTGATGACCGGCCGGCAGTTCCGGTCGCACGATGTAGAGGAACCAGGCCAGTGGCGGCGCCGGCCAGGGCCAGCCAGAACGGCGGCGCCGTCAGGCCGTGCAGGATCATGGCCGAGCACGCCGTGGAACTCCTCGCCCATGTGCGCCATCGCCGTGATGGGCCGCGATCGATGAAGATGGCACTCGCCGAAGTAGCTCGCCGAACAGCATCGGGCCGATCAGCCAGCCGGCAGCGATGGCGGGAATGGCCAGCAGGATCAGCGGCAGCGTCACCACCTAGGGCGACTCGTGCGGCTCGCACCGTGGCCGTGGTGGCCGTGGTCGTCGTGGTGCGCTCGTGCGTGGCCGTGCGTGCGCATGGCGGAAGCGCTCCTCGCCGTGGAAGGCGAAGAAGACCAGGCGGAAGGAGTAGAAGCCGCCGACGAAGACGCCGGCCAGCAGCGCAGAAGTAGGCGAAGCCGGCGCCCGGGATGTGGCGAGGCATGCACCGCCTCGATGATCGAGTCCTTGGAGAAGAAGCCGGCGAAAGGCGGCAGGCCGGCGTTGGCGAGGGCGCCGATCAGCACCGTCAGGTAGGTGATGGGCATGTACTTGCGCAGGCCGCCCATGCGGCGCATGTCCTGCTCGTGGTGCATGGCGATGATGACCGAACCGGCGCCGAGGAACAGCACCGCCTTGAAGAAGGCGTGGGTCATCAGGTGGAAGATCGCCGCCGAGTAGGCCGAGGCGCCCAGCGCCACCGTCATGTAGCCGAGCTGCGACAGCGTCGAGTAGGCGACGACGCGCTTGATGTCGGTCTGGACGATGGCGATCAGCGCCATGAACAGCGCCGTGATGGCGCCGATGACGATGACGAAGGACAGCGCCGTCTCGGACAGCTCGAACAGCGGCGACATGCGCGAGACCATGAAGATGCCGGCCGTCACCATGGTCGCGGCGTGGATCAGCGCGGAGATCGGCGTCGGGCCTTCCATCGAATCGGGCAGCCAGACATGCAGCGGGAACTGCGCCGACTTGCCCATGGCGCCGATGAACAGGCCGATGCAGATGGCGGTGATCAGCGGCCAGCCGGTGACCGGCCTCGGTCATGGTCGCCGCCAGATCCTTGCCCTTGGCGAACACCGTCGGCGTAGTCGAGGCTGCCGGCGTAGGCGGCGATCAGGCCGATGCCGAGCAGGAAGCCGAAGTCGCCGACGCGGTTGACCAGGAAGGCCTTGAGGTTGGCGTAGATCGCCGTCGGCCGGGTGTACCAGAAGCCGATCAGCAGGTAGGAGACCAGGCCCACCGCCTCCCAGCCGAAGAACAGCTGGAGGAAGTTGTTGGTCATCACCAGCATCAGCATCGAGAAGGTGAACAGCGAGATGTAGCTGAAGAAGCGCTGGTAGCCCGGATCGTCCGCCATGTAGCCGATGGTGTAGATATGCACCATCAGCGAGACGAAGGTGACGACCACCATCATCGTCGACCGTCAGCTGGTCGATCAGGAAGCCGACTTCGAGCTTGAGGCCGCCGACTCCATGCCCAGGTGTAGACGGCGCCGTTGAAGGTGTTGCCGGCCAGCACGTCCTGGAAGACGCAGCACCGAGGCGACGAAGGAGACGGCCACGCCGAGGATGGTCACCCAGTGCGCGCCGGCGCGGCCGATCGCCCTGCCGAAAAGGCCGGCGATGATGGCGCCGACGAGCGGCGCGAAGGGGCACGACGAGATAGAGGGTCTTCATGTCCATGCGGCTCATCAGCCCTTCAGGCTGTCCAGATCGTCCACGTGGATGGTGGACAGGTTGCGGAACAGCACGACCAGGATGGCCAGACCGATGGCCGACTCGGCCGCCGCCACGGTCAGGATGAAGAAGACGAAGATCTGCCCGGCGAGCATCGCTGAGGAAGTGCGAGAAGGCGACGAAGTTCATGTTCACCGCCAGCAGCATCAGTTCGATCGCCATCAGCAGCACGATCAGGTTCTTGCGGTTGAGGAAGATGCCGACGACGCTGATCGCGAACAGAATCGCGCCGAGGACCAGGTAATGCGAGAGCGAGATCACTTTGTCTCCCTGGCTTTCGCGCCGGTCCGTTATTTCTTTTCCGCCGGCATCGACACGAGGCGCACGCGATCCTTGCGCTTGACGGCGACCTGCTGCGGCCGGATCGAGGTACTTGGTGTCCTTGCGTTGGCGCAGGGTCAGCACGATGGCGGCGATGATGGCCACCAGCAGGATGACCGAGGCCAGCTCGAAGGGATAAACGTAGTCGGTGAACAGCAGCCGGCCCAGTTCCTTGGTGTTGCTGTAGCCGGCGGCAGGCGCCGGCGGCGGCGGAAGCACGTCGCTGCCGAAGTAGTCGCGCCACAGGACCACGATCATCTCCACCACCATCAGCACGCCGACGATCAGGCCAGCGGCAGGTTGGCCCAGAAGCCCTCGCGCAGGCGGTCGAGGTTGATGTCGAGCATCATGACCACGAACAGGAACAGCACCATCACGGCGCCGACATAGACCAGCACCAGGGCGATGGCCAGAAACTCGGCCTGCAGCAGCAGCCACAGGCCGCCGGCGGTGAAGAAGGCCAGCACCAGGAACAGCGCGGCGTGCACCGGGTTGCGCGCGGTGATGACGCGCAGTGCCGGCGAAGACCAGGATCGCGGACAGGAAGTAGAAAACGAAGGTCTTGAATTCCATCTGGGTCTCGGCGCCGGTTAGCGGTACGGGGCGTCCTGACTCGCGGTCGCGTGGCGATCTGCTCCTCGTAGCGGTCGCCGTTGGCCAGCAGCATCTGCTTGGTGTAGTAGAGGTCGCCGCGCTTCTCGCCGTGGTACTCGAGAACGCGCGTCTCGACGATCGCATCGACCGGGCAGGCTTCCTCGCAGAAGCCGCAGAAAATGCACTTGGTCAGATCGATGTCGTAGCGCGTGGTGCGGCGGCGTGCCATCCTCGCGCTGCTCCGATTCGATGGTGATCGCCAGCGCCGGACAGACCGCCTCGCACAGCTTGCAGGCGATGCAGCGCTCCTCGCCGTTCGGGTAGCGGCGCAGGGCGTGCAGGCCGCGGAAGCGCGGGCTGATGCGGCGTCTTCTCCTCCGGATACTGGACGGTGATCTTGCGCGCGAAGAAGTAGCGGCCGGTCACCGCCATGCCCTTCACGCAGCTCCCTGAGCGAGCAGGCTGTTGAACAGATCGCTCATCGAACCCATGTCAGCCCTCACTTCCAGATCGAGTACGGCGACATCATCCAGACGCCGACCAGCACCAGATCCAGACGAGGTAGAGCGGCATGAACACCTTCCAGCCCAGGCGCATGATCTGGTCGTAGCGATAGCGCGGGAAGGTGGCGCGGAACCACAGGAACAGGAACAGGATGAAGGACATCTTCGCCGCACAGCCAGAAGATGCCGTCGGGCAGGAAGCCGACCGGCGACAGCCAGCCGCCGAGGAACATGATCGAGGTCAGGGTCGACACCAGGATCATGTTGGCGTATTCGGCGAGGAAGAACACCGCGAAGGCCATGCCCGAGTACTCGACATGGAAGCCGGCGACGATCTCCGATTCGCCTTCGGCCACGTCGAACGGCGCGCGGTTGGTCTCCGCGACGCCGGAAATCAGGTAGACGAGGAACATCGGCAACAGCGGCAGCCAGTTCCAGGACAGGAAGCCGACGCCATGGGCAGCGAACCAGCCGCTGCCCCTGGCTGTTGACGATGTCGACCAGATTGAGGCTGTTCGACACCATCAGCACGCAGACCAGGGCGAAGCCCATGGCGATTTCGTAGGACACGATCTGCGCCGCCGAGCGCATGGCGCCGAGGAACGCATACTTCGAGTTCGAGGCCCAGCCGGCGATGATGACGCCGTAGACGCCCATCGAGGTGATGGCCATGACGTAGAGCAGACCGGCATCGATATTGGCCAGCACCAGCATTCGGCGTGAACGGAATCACCGCCCAGGCCGCCAGCGCCGGCGCGATCGAGCAGGATCGGCGCGAGGATGAACAGCGCCTTGTTGGCGCCGGTCGGGATGATGATTTCCTTGAACAGCAGCTTGAGGCCGTCGGCAATCGGCTGCAGCAGACCCTAGCGGGCCGACGCGGTTGGGGCCGATGCGCACCTGCATGTAGCCGATCACCTTGCGTTCCGCCAGAGGTCAGGTAGGCCACCGCCAGCATCAGCGGCGCAATGATGAGCACGATCTTGACCAGGCCCCAGCACCAGGGGCCAAACGCCGGGCCGAGGAGTTCTTGAATCGGTTGCAGGACAGGCTTCCATCAGGCGCGCTCCACCGTGATCTGGCCGAACATCGCACCCAGGTTCGACGGTGCTCGCATGGCCGGCCGCGACCCGCACGCAGCCGGCGGGCAGGGCGTCGTCCAGCGTCACTGCCAGCACGGCCTCGCCGGCGTCGCCCTGGCGTACCCGCACCCGGTCGCCGGCGCGCACGCCCAAATCGCGCGCCAGCGCGGAGCTCATGCCCGCCCGCGGCGGCGCCGCATCGCGCGTCTGCTGCAGCGCCGGGGCGCGGCGTGCCAGCGTGATCGGCGAAGTAGATCGGCACATCGGCGACGCGCTGGATACCCTGACCGGCCGCCGCCAGATTGATCGTGGCGCCTGCTGCCTCGTTGCCGAGGCGCGCGGCGAGCCCGTCGCCGACGATCTCGCTCACGCACCGCCTCGCTGCTGTCCTGCTCGAAGCCGGCGAGACCCAGCAGATTGCCCAGCACGCGCAGCACCTTCCACGCCGGCCGCGTCTCGCCGAGCGGCTTCACCACCGCGTTGAAGCTCTGCACCCGGCCTTCGGTGTTGACGAAGGTGCCGGAGGTTTCGGTGAATGGCGCGATCGGCAGCAGACAGTCGGCGTAGTCGAGAGCCGCCCGGTTCTTGAACGACGACAGCACGACCACCGACTCCGCCGCCTTCAGCGCCGCCAGCGCCTGCCGGCGGATTGGCGCAGTCGAGTTCCGGCTCGGCATGCCGAGGACGAGATAGGCCTTGCGCGGCTGGGCCAGCATCTGCGCCGCGTCGAGACCGGCGCTCGCGCCGAAAGGCACGGCGCCTGCAAGGTAACCGCCCACCGTGTTCGCCGCCTCGCCGAGGAAGCCGAAGCGGGACGCCGCAGATGCGGGCCAGTTCCTGCGCCAGTGCATGCAATACCCCGGCCTGGGGATGCTGCTGGGCCAGGTTGCCGAGGAACACCGCGCCGCTCTCGCCGCCCACCAGGCTTTCCGCGATGCGGCGCGCCTCCTCGCCGATATGCACCGCCGCGATTTGCTCCTGCAGGGCCTGGGTGATCGGCACGCCCTTCATTTCCGCCGCCGCCACCACGATCTGCGCCAGCGTGCCGGCCATGGCGCCGGCGCCACGACGGCGCGGGCATGGATCGGCATCAGCAGGTCGTCCGCCGCCACGTGCAGCAGGCTGAGCTGCGTGCCCCGCTTTGCCGCCTGGCGCAGGCGTTGGGCGATCAGCGGATGATCCTTGCGCAGGAAGCTGCCGATGACCAGCACGCGGTCGAGCTTGCCGATGTCGGCCAGCTTCATGCCCAGCCACGGCGCGCCGGCGAGCTTGCCGTCGAGGGAGAAATCGGACTGGCGCAGGCGGAAATCGACGTTGGCACTGCCGAGACCGCGCAGCAGCTTCTGCAGCAGGTACAGCTCTTCCAGCGTCGCTGTGCGGGCGATGCCAGCGCGCCGAGCGCCTCGGCACCATGCTTGGCGCCGATGTCCTTCAGGGCATGGGCGACGTAGTCCAGCGCCGCCTGCCAATCGACCTCCTGCCACTGGCCGCCATGCTTGATCATCGGCCGCGTCAGGCGCTCGTCCGAATTGAGCGCCTCGTAGGAGAAGCGATCCTTGTCGGAGAGCCAGCATTCGTTGACCTCCTCGTTCTCCAGCGGCAGCACGCGCATGACCCGGTTGTGCTTGACCTGGACGATGAGGTTGGTGCCCAGTCCGTCGTGCGGGCTCACCGATTTGCGGCGCGACAGCTCCCAGGTGCGGGCGGAGAAGCGGAACGGCTTCGAGGTCAGCGCGCCGACCGGGCACAGATCGATGATGTTGCCGGACAGTTCGGAATCGACCGTACGGTCCACGAAGGTCAGGATCTCCGAACGGTCGCCGCGGTTGGCCATGCCGAGCTCCATGATCCCGGCGATCTCCTGGCCGAAGCGCACGCAGCGCGTGCAGTGGATGCAGCGCGTCATGTCGGTGGAGATGAGGGGGCCGAGGTTCTTGTTGGCGACGACGCGCTTCTCCTCGCGGTAGCGCGAGGCGCTCGAACCGTAGCCGACGGCGAGATCCTGCAGCTGGCATTCGCCGCCCTGGTCGCAGATCGGGCAGTCCAGCGGATGGTTGATGAGCAGGAACTCCATCACCCCCTTCTGCGCCTTCACCGCCACGCCGGAATGGGTGAGCACCTTCATGCCGTTGGTGACCGGCGTGGCGCAGGCCGGCAGGGGCTTCGGCGCCTTCTCCACCTGCACCAGGCACATGCGGCAGTTGGCGGCGATGGAGAGCTTCTTGTGGTAGCAGAAGTGGGGAATGTAGGCACCGATGCCGTGAGCGGCATCCATCACTGTGCTGCCCTCGGGCACCTGCAACTGCTTGCCGTCGATCTCGATGTCTAGCATGACGGATTCACGTGGATCCTGCTGCCTTCCCGCTGCACTTCGGGCGGCACCAGGCATTTCTTGTTCTCGATGTGATACTCGAATTCGGAGCGGAAGTGCTTGATGAAGCTTTTCACCGGCAGCGCCGCAGCGTCACCCAAAGCGCATATGGTGCGGCCGGCGATGTTGTCGCTGACTTCCAGCAGCAGGTCAAGGTCCTCCGGCCTGCCCGCGCCGTTCTCGATGCGATGCACGACACGGTACAGCCAGCCGGTGCCCTCGCGGCAGGGCGTGCACTGGCCGCAGGACTCCTCGTGGTAGAAATAGGACAGCCGCTCCAGGGCCTTCACCATGCAGGTGGTCTCGTCCATGACGATGACGGCCCCCGAACCCAGCATGGAGCCGGCCTTGGCGATCGAATCGTAGTCCAGGTCGCACTCCATCATGATGTCGCCCGGCAGCACCGGCATCGACGAGCCGCCCGGGATGCACGCCTTGAGCTTGCGCCCGCCGCGCATGCCGCCCGCCATCTCCAGCAGCGTCCGGAACGGCGTGCCCAGTGGCACCTCGTAGTTGCCCGGCCGGTTCACATGGCCCGACACCGAGAACAGCTTGGTGCCGCCATTGTTGGGCTTGCCCAGGTCGAGATACCTGTCGCCGCCGTTCAGGATGATCCACGGCACCGCCGCGAAGGTCTCGGTGTTGTTGATGGTGGTGGGCTTGCCGTACAGGCCGAAGCTCGCCGGAAACGGCGGCTTGAAGCGCGGCTGACCCTTCTTGCCCTCGATGGATTCGAGCAGTCCGGTCTCCTCGCCGCAGATGTAGGCGCCATAGCCGTGATGCGCGAAGAGTTCGAAATCGAAGCCCGAGCCGAGCATGTTCTGGCCGATGAACCCGGCGCTGCGCGCTTCCGCCAGCGCTTGCTCGAAGCGCTCGTAGACTTCCCAGATCTCGCCGTGGATGTAGTTGTAGCCGCGGCCCGCGCCCATGGCGTAGCCGGCGATCGCCATGCCCTCGATCACCGGGTGCGGGTTGTAGCGCAGCAGATCGCGGTCCTTGAAGGTTCCGGGCTCGCCCTCGTCGGAGTTGCAGACGACGTACTTGTCGCCCGGTATTTCTGGGGCATGAAGCTCCACTTGAGCCCGGTCGGGAAGCCGGCGCCGCCGCGTCCGCGCAGGGCGCTTTTCTTCACCTCGGCGATGACCTGCTCCGGCGGGATCTTCATTCCGAGCACCTTCTTCAGCGCCTGGTAGCCGCCGCGCCCGACGTAGGCGTCGAGCCGCCAGCCGCGCTCGCCCTCCACTCCCGCCGTGAGGATGTTCTGGGTCGTCATGTCACTTCAGCTCGTCGAGCAACTTGTCGATCTGTTCCGGCGTCATCCAGCTGCACATGCGCTTGTTGTTGACCAGCATCACCGGCGCGTCGCCGCACGCACCCATGCACTCGCCCTCCTTGAACGTGAACCTGCCGTCGGCAGTGGTCTCGTTGAAGCCGATTCCCAGCTTGTGCTTGCAGATACTCGGCCGCATGACGCCGCCGGACAGGGCGCACGGCAGGTTGGTGCAGACCGTCAGCTTGTACTTGCCCACCGGCTGCAGGTCGTACATGTTGTAGAAAGTCGCCACCTCGTAGACGGCGATCGGCGGCATGCCGAGATAGCTGGCCACGAAGTCGATGGTCTCGCTCGACAGCCAGCCCTTCTCGTCCTGGGCGATGGCGAGCGCCGCCATCACCGCCGACTGCTCGTGATCGGCCGGGTACTTGGCGATCTCGCGGTCGATCCGCTGCAGCGCGTCCTGGGTCAGCATTGCGGTCGTCGTCGTTGCGGCGGCAGCCTGGGTCATGATTATCGATCGATCTCGCCGAACACGATGTCCATGGTGCCGATGATGGCCACGACGTCGGCGATCATGTGGCCCTTGGCCATCTCGTCCATCGCCGCCAGATGGGCGAAACCCGGCGACCGCAGCTTGAGGCGATAAGGCTTGTTGGCACCGTCCGAGATGGCATACACGCCGAACTCGCCCTTGGGGTGCTCCACCGCGGCATAGACCTCGCCTTCGGGCACGTGGATGCCTTCGGTGAACAGCTTGAAGTGGTGGATCAGCTCTTCCATGTTCGACTTCATGTCCTCCCGCGGCGGCGGCGCGATCTTGTGATTGTCCGTGATGACCGGGCCCGGGTTCTTGCGCAGCCAGTCGACGCACTGCCTGATGATGCGGTTGGCCTGGCGCATCTCCTCGATGCGCACCAGGTAGCGGTCGTAGCAGTCGCCGTTGACGCCGACCGGAATGTCGAACTCCATCCGGTCATAGACCTCGTAGGGCTGCTTCTTGCGCAGATCCCACTCGACGCCGGAACCGCGCAGCATGGGGCCGGTGAAGCCGAGGGCCTTGGCGCGCTCGGGGTCGAGCACGCCGATGCCGACCGTGCGCTGCTTCCAGATGCGGTTGTCCGTGAGCAGCGTCTCGTAATCGTCCACGTACTTGGGGAAGCGGTTGGTGAAATCCTCGATGAAATCGAGCAGCGAACCCTGCCGGTTCTCGTTCAGACGCTTCACCGCCTCGGCGTTCTTGAAGCGGTTCACCTCGTACTTCGGCATCGAATCCGGCAGATCGCGATAGACGCCGCCCGGCCGGTAGTAGGCGGCATGCATGCGCGCGCCGGACACGGCCTCATAGACGTCGAACAGGTCCTCCCGCTCACGGAAGGTGTACAGCACCATGGTCATGGCGCCGACGTCCAGAGCGTGGGTGCCGATGCCGAGCAGGTGGTTGAGAATGCGCGTGATCTCGTCGAACATGACGCGAATGTACTGGGCGCGGAGCGGCACCTCGATGCCCAGCAGACGCTCGATCGCCATGCAATAGGCATGCTCGTTGCACATCATGGAGACGTAGTCGAGCCGGTCCATGTAGGGCACCGACTGGATCCAGGTGCGCGTCTCCGCCAGCTTCTCCGTGGCGCGGTGCAGCAGGCCGATGTGCGGATCGGCACGCATCACCACCTCGCCGTCCAGTTCCAGCACCAGCCGCAGCACGCCGTGCGCGCCAGCATCGGATGCTGCGGCGCCGAAAAGTTCAGCGTGTAGATTACTGCGGATCGTCGAGCCACATGTGACGTCTCGCCATGCCGCGTCCCCGTAGTTCTCTTCGCGGACGATGCGCGGCGTGATCTCGCGCGGTTCGATCGTCACCGGCTGATAGATCACGCGTCGCTGGTCCGGGTCGTAGCGCATCTCGACGTAGCCGGAAACCGGGAAATCCTTGCGGAAGGGATGGCCGACGAAGCCGTAGTCGGTGAGGATGCGGCGCAGGTCCGGGTGTCCGGCGAACATGATGCCGAGCAGGTCGAAGGCCTCACGCTCGAACCAGTTCGCGCTCGGCCACACGCCCGACCAGCGAATCGACCGCGGGAAAACCGTCGTCGTCGGCGAAAACACGCAGGCGCAGGCGCCAGTTGTGGCGCAGCGACAGCAAGTGGCTGACCGCAGCGAAGCGCGGTCCCTCGCGCGTGCCTTCGCCGTAGGCGGAATAGTCGACGCCGCACAGGTCGATCAACTGCTCGAAGGCGCAAATCCGGATGATCGCGCAGGGTCTGGGCCACGCCCAGATAGTCCGCGGCAGCCACTTCGATGGTCGTCTCGCCACGGTCGCTTACGAGCCGCCTGACGCGGTCGCCGAGCAGGTTCTCGATATTCTGGCGAAGCATTTCCAGCTGGGCGCTCATTTCACGGGTCGCTGCGGAATCGGTTTAGCGGGCAATGGTGTTGGTGCGCTTGATCTTGTTCTGCAACTGGATCAGGCCGTAGAGCAGCGCCTCGGCCGTGGGCGGACATCCCGGGACATAGACGTCCACCGGCACGATGCGGTCGCAGCCGCGCACCACCGAGTACGAGTAATGGTAATAGCCGCCGCCGTTGGCGCACGACCCCATGGAGATCACCCAGCGCGGCTCGGCCATCTGGTCATAGACCTTGCGCAGCGCAGGAGCCATCTTGTTGCACAGCGTGCCGGCCACGATCATGACGTCCGACTGGCGCGGACTGGGCCGGAAGACGATGCCGAAGCGATCCAGGTCGTAGCGCGCGCAGCCGGCATGGATCATCTCGATCGCACAGCAGGCCAGACCGAAGGTCATCGGCCACAAGGAACCGGTGCGGGTCCAGTTGATGACCTTGTCGAGGGTGGTGGTGACGAAACCTTCCTGCAGAACGCCTTCGATGCTCACCGGATCATTACTCCCAATCGAGCGCGCCCTTCATCCACTCGTAGACGAAGCCGACGACGAGAATGCCGAGAAACACGAGCATCGCGACGAAACCGAACATGCCGATCTCGGTGAGCACGATCGCCCAGGGAAACAGGAACGCGATCTCCAGATCGAACAGGATGAACAGGATGGCGATCAGGTAGTAGCGCACATCGAATTTCATGCGCGCATCCTCGAACGCTTCGAAGCCGCATTCGTAAGGAGAGAGCTTTTCGCTGTCCGGGCGGTTGCGGAGCGAGTACCCAACCGAAAACAATCGGCAGCAGGCCGAACGCGATGCCGACCAGGATGAACAGAAGGACCGGGAAATAGTTTTCCAGCATGCTCTGTCGCGGCGTTTCGCCGCGGGGTTGGTCGCGGCAATCGGTGCCGCGCAATGCGGCACCTCGTTTTCTTGTTCACGGCCGGGGCCGCTGTTCCGACCCCACTTTGCTGCCAAGGCACCGAACTCTGGTGCCGACGGTGAGACTCGAACTCACACGGCTTTCGCCACCGCCCCCTCAAGACGGCGTGTCTACCAATTCCACCACGTCGGCCTTGAAACCGTCGGAGCGGGCGCAATTATATCTTGCTTCCGCTCCATCTAAAACCCTTATCTCGGGATTTCTTTCGCCTTCGACCCGCCCTCGCCTGCCGCTGCCGGCGCCTTGGCGGGCTTATTCTCCGCGGACCCCTTCGTCTCTTTGGCAGCGGCCTTCGGTTCCGCTTTTTTCGCGGGCTTGCTCTGCGCTTTCGCCTCGTCCGCCGCAGCGGGTTTCTGCTCGGCCGGCGCCGCCTCCTTCTTCCCCTCGGTCGCCCCATCCTTCGATTCTGCTGCGGGTGCAGCCTTCTCTTCGCCCGTCGAGACTGCCTTCTCTTCGGCGGCGGGAGCCGCCTTTTCCTGCTCGGGTGCAGCCGGCTTCTCGGCGCCGCTTTCCGCCGGCTTTCCTTCCACCGCGGCCGGTACCGGAATGGTGGTCGCCGGCGCCTCCATCACGCTGCTCGGCGCTTTGGGCCGACTGCCCGCAATGTAGCTGAGACCGAGACTGGTCAGGAAGAATACCGTCGCCAGGACCGCGGTGGTGCGGCTCAGGAAGTTGGCGGAGCCCGACGCGCCGAACAGGCTGCCGGACGAACCGCTGCCGAACGCCGCGCCCATGTCGGCGCCCTTGCCGTGCTGCAGCAGCACCAGGCCGATGACACCGAGGCCCACCAGGATGTGGACCGACAGCAGCACGGGAAACAGGATTTCCATCTTGAATCCTTCCGCAAACTCATCCATCCGGCGCCGGCGCCGGACTCGGTCTGTCAAACAGCGGCCTTGATGATGGCAAGAAAGTCATCCGCCACCAGGGCGGCGCCGCCGATCAGACCACCATCGATGTCCGGCTTGGCGAAAATCTCCCTCGCGTTCTGCGGCTTGACGCTGCCGCCGTACAGAATCTGCACGCCCTGCGCAACGGCGGCGTCGCGCGCCGCGATGCGCGCGCGAATCAGCGCATGCACTTCCTGCGCCTGCTCCGGCGTTGCCGTGCGTCCGGTGCCGATCGCCCACACCGGCTCGTAGGCGACGACGGCGCGCGCCAGCGTCGCCACGCCGCAGGCATCCAAGACGGCATCGAGCTGGGTGTCGACCACCTGTGCCGTCACGCCCGCCTCGCGCTGCGCCAGCGTCTCGCCGACGACACAGAATCGGTGTCAGTCCCGCCTTCAGTGCCGCCTCGTACTTGGCCGCAACGACCGCATCCGTGTCGCCGTAGAAGCTGCGTCGTTCCGAGTGGCCGACGATGACGTAACGGCAGCCGAAGTCGCGAGCATCGCCGCGCTGACCTCGCCGGTATAGGCGCCCTGAGCATGCTCGACTGAGGTTCTGCGCGCCCCAGGCGAGCGGACGTGCCGCCCAGCCGCGGCCTGCGCCTGGGCGAGATACGGGAACGGCACGCAAACGGCGGCGTTGACGGCCTCGGTTCCCGGCAGTCCCTTCAACACGGCATCCAGCAGGCGCTCGTTGGTCGGCGAGGCTGCCGTGCATCTTCCAGTTTCCAGCTACGAACTTGCGGCGCATGGGACATCCCTCGGCAACGGAACAAAGCCGTGGAGTGTACTGCGAGGCGGGCGCCGCGGTCAAACACGATTGCATTCCGGCGCTGCATCACGGCCGGTTCCAGCCGAACCAGAGCGGCGTAGTGGCTTCGGCCGCCGCTGCGCCGCTAACCAGCAGCCGGCCGGTTCGGTCAGCCGAACCGGCCGGTGATGTAGTCTTCCGTCTGCTTTTTCTGGGGCTTGATGAAGATCTGGTCGGTGACGCCGAACTCGATCAGTCTCGCCCAGGTACATGTAGGCGGTGTAGTCGGACACCCGCGCCGCCTGCTGCATGTTGTGGGTGACGATCAGGATGGTCACCTTTTCCTTGAGTTCGCGCGATCAGTTCCTCGATGCTGGCCGTGGCGATCGGGTCCAGCGCCGAGGTCGGCTCGTCGAACAGCAGGATCTCCGGATCCGTCGCCAGCGCGCGGGCGATGCACAGGCGCTGCTGCTGGCCGCCCGACAGATTGGCGCCCAGGTCCTTGAGGCGATCCTTCACCTCGTCCCACAGCGCGGCGCCGCGCAGGGCCTGCTCGACCTTCTCGTCGAGCACCGGCGCGATTGCGCTCGCCGCGCACGCGCAGGCCGTAGGCCACGTTCTCGTAGATCGACTTCGGGAAAGGGATTCGGCTTCTGGAACACCATGCTGATGCGCATGCGCACTTCGATCGGATCCACGTGCTGGAGCAAGCAGGTTGGTGTTGTCCGGATGGAGCCGGATGCTCGCCCTCGTAGCGGTTGCCCGGATACAGGTCGTGCATGCGGTTGAAGCAGCGCAGCAGCGTCGACTTGCCGCAACCCGAGGGACCGATCAGCGCGGTCACCTTCTTCTCGTAGACCGGCATGTTGATGCTCTTCAGCGCGTGGAAGCTGCCGTAGTAGAAATTGAGGTTGCGTGACCTCGGCTTTGAGATCGGCAGTTGGCCTGGCTTCGATCGGTGATTTCGTCATGGTCGCTGTTACCACTTGATGTTCTTGCGCAGGCGATAGCGCAGCCAGATCGCCAGCACCGTTCATCGCCAGCGTCATCAGCACCAGCACGAAGCCCGCCGCCGCGGCATTGGCCTGGAAGGCCGCCTCGGGGCGCGAGGTCCAGTTGAACATCTGGATCGGCATGACGGTGAAGGGCGCGAACAGCCAGTCGAACAGCCCGGCGGGCGGATCGCCGGTGAACGGCGCCGGCGGCAGGAAGGCGATGAAGGTCAGCGCGCCGATGGTGATGATCGGCGCGGTCTCGCCGATGGCGCGCGCCATGCCGATGATCACGCCGGTGAGGATGCCGGCGCTGCGAATAGGGCAGGATGTGGTCGCCGCACCGTCTGCCAGGTGGTGGCGCCGCAGGCATAGGAGCCTTCGCGGATCATCTGCGGAATCGAGCGGATCGACTCGCGGGTGGCGACGATCACCACCGGCAGGATCAGCAGCGCCAGAGTCAGCCCGGCGGACAGGATGCTCTGGCCGAAGCCGAACTGATAGACGAACAGGCCGAGCGCCAGCAGGCCATAGACGATCGAAGGCACGCCGGCCAGATTGGTGACGTTGATCTCGATGATGTCGGTCATCCAGTTCTTGGGCGCGTATTCCTCGAGATAGACGCCGGCCGCAACCCCAGCGGCACCGCCGCCAGCGCGGTCACGATCATCACCAGCGTGGTGCCGACCCAGGCCGAGAGGATGCCGGCGCCTGTCCGGGCGCCGCGAGACGGAAAGTTGGTGAAGAACTCCGCAACTGAGCCGCGGCATGCCCTGGATCGCCATGTCGACGAACAGGGCGACGAAGGTCAGCACGCCGACCATCAGGGACAGCAGGCCGAGCAGGCCGAAGAGGCAGGTCCCAGCGCTTGTGCTTGGCGATGAGGGCGCGGATCGCCTGGAGGTCCTGGTGGCGCCATCTCAATACACCTCGCGGTACTTCTTGCGCAGGAAGTGGCCGAGCGATGTTGAACATCAGCGTCATCAGCATCAGGGTCAGGCCGGCGGCGAAGATGGTCTGGTAGCCGATGGAGCCGTGCGGCAGATCGCCCAGTGCCACCTGCACGATGTAGGAGGTGATGGTCGCGCCCGGTTCCGGCGGGTTGAAGGTGAGGTTGGGCTGCATGCCGGCCGCCACCGCCAGGATCATGGTCTCGCCCACGGCGCGCGAGATGCCCAGGATGTAGGCCGAAGCAATGCCGGAGGTCGCCGCCGGCATCACCACCCGGAGCGCCGTCTGCAAGCGCGTGGCGCCCATGGCGTAGGAACCTTCGCGCAGGGTCATCGGCACGGCGCGCATGGCGTCTTCGCGACAGCGAAGCTGACGTAGGGAATGATCATGATGCCCATCACCAGGCCGGCCGACAGCAGATTGAAGCCCGGCAGACCCGGATAGATCTTCTGCAGCAGCGGCGTCATGAAGACCAGGGCGAAGTAGCCATAGACGATGGTCGGCACGCCGCCCAGCAGTTCCAGGAACGGCTTGGCCGACCTCCCGCACCGTGAAGGGAGCGAACTCCGAAAGATAGATGGCGATGATCGTGCCCAGCGGAATCGCCACCGCCAAGGCCACGACCGAACTGGTGAGGGTGCCCGAGAGCAGCACCATGATGCCGTAATGGGCGTCGTCGAACAGCGGCGTCCATTGCGTGTCGGTCAGGAAATCCGGGAGCGACACCTGGCTGAAGAAGACCACCGATTCCTTGACCAGGATGTAGACGATGGCGACGGTGGTGAATACCGACACCGAGGCAGCGAGGAAAAGCGCGAACTCGATGACCCGCTCCTTGACGTGACGGAAGTGCTTCTTCTTGCAGGCGATCGCTGACGCTGGCGGGATTCATCAGTTCCGCTCGATCGAAGGAGGCAAGGGACGCCATGGCTGACCTGGATGTTCGAAATTCTACCCGTGTTTCGGACCCGGCAACAAAACGCCCCCCGGGCACGGGATGCCCGAGGGGCGGATGACGGCGAGGATTACTCCTTCGGATTCGCGCTTCAGCAGATCGGCGATCTTGACGCCGACTTCCGAGTGCGCCACCGAAGGCGGTGCCGGTCTTCAGTTTCTTGAAGTTCTCGGCGGCATGCTGATAGTCGGCAGCCGACAAGCGGCACGTACTTCACTTCCTTGGTCAGCTTTGCGCCGTTCTTCAGGTAGAACTCGACGAACTCCTTGACCTCGGGCTTCTCGGCCGACTTGGCGTTCACGTAGATGAAGATCGGGCGCGACAGCGGCTGGTAGGTGCCGTTGATGACTGCCTCCACGGAAGGCGCGACCGCCGGCTTGCCTGCCCCCGGAGAGATCGAGAGCGCCTTCAGCTTGTCCTTGTTCTCGAAGTAGTAGGCGAAGCCGAAGTAGCCGATGCCGCCGATGTCGCGGGAGACGCCCTGGACCAGCACATTGTCGTCTTCGGAGGCGGTGTAGTCGCCGCGCGAGGACTTCGCCTTGCCGACCATGGCTTCGGTGAAGTACTCGAAAGTGCCGGAGTCCGCGCCGGGACCGAAGAGCTTGAGCGGCTGTTTCGGGAAGGCGTCGGATTGACCTGGTTCCAGTTCGTGATCTTGCCCTGCGCGGCCGGCTCCCACATCTTCTTCAGTTCAGCGACGCTGATGCTGGTCAGCGGATTTTTCGGGATTGACCACCACGGTCAGGGCGTCGAAGGCGACCGGCAGTTCGACGTACTTGATGCCGGCCGTCTTGCAGTCCTCCATCTCCTTCTTGGATCGGCCGCGAGGCGTCGGAGATGTCGATCTCGCCGCGGCAGAACTTCTTGAAGCCGCCGCCGGTGCCGGAAATGCCGACCGTTACCTGGACCGCGCCCTTCTTGGCCTTCTGGAATTCCTCGGCCACCGCCTCGGTGATCGGGAACACGGTGCTGGAACCATCGATCTTGACCAGGGCCTGGGCATGGCTGGCGCCGGACGCGACCGAAGCGGCAAAGGCGATGGTCAGGGCGGCCAGTTTGAACTGCTTCATCAATCTCTCCTTGTTCGGATTCGAAATAAACGGGGAGAGTCTATGTCCCATTTGTTACGGCCATGTGACAAGTTGCAGTGCACCATCGCACCCGGGGACCCTCAGGCAGCGGCACGCTGCACCGCATCGGCGATGTTCTGCGCCAGATTCTTGACCAGTGTGGCATCCTGCCCCTCGACCATGACCCGCAGCAGCGGCTCGGTCCCGGAAGGCCGCAGCAGGATACGCCCCGCCGTCCCCAGTTCGCGCTCGGCGGCCTGGCGGGCGGCGTCGATGCCCGGCGCCGCCTTCCAGTCGAATCCCGACGGCACCCGAACGTTGAGCAGTACCTGCGGATACAGCGTAAGTTCCCGGCAGGCTTCGGCCAGGGTGTCCCCCTGCTGGCGCAGGGCCGCCAGCACCTGCAGCGCGGAGACGATGCCGTCCCCCGTGGTATGCTGGTCGAGGCAGATGATGTGGCCCGAGTTCTCGCCGCCGAGCTGCCAGCCGCGCTCGTGCATCATCTCCAGCACATAGCGGTCGCCGACCTTGGCGCGGGCGAAGGGGATGCCGAGCCGTTCCAGCGCATGCTCGAAGCCGAGGTTGGTCATCAGCGTGCCGACCACGCCGGCAACCCGCCCCTCCAGCGCGCGCTGCCGCGCCATGACGTAGAGCAACTGATCGCCGTCGTAGAGGTTGCCCTTGCTGTCGGCCATCAGCACGCGGTCGCCATCGCCGTCGAGGGCGATGCCGAGGTCGGCGCGGTGCGTCGAGCACGGCGCGCGCAGCGACTGCCGGCATGGTCGCGCCGACGCCGTCGTTGATGTTGAGGCCGTTGGGCTCGACGCCGACCGTCGACCACATCGGCGCCCAGTTCGTGGAAGACGCTGGGCGCGACCGTGATAGGCGGCGCCGTGGGCGCAATCGACCGCGATCCTCAGGCCGCGCAGGTCGAGATCGTTCGGGAACGTGCTCTTGCAGAATTCGATGTAGCGCCCGGCCGCATCGTCGATGCGGCGGGCCTTGCCGAGGCGGCCGATTCCATGCAGCCCATCGGCTGCTCCATGCGCGCCTCGATGGCCTCCTCGACCGCATCCGGCAGCTTGTGTGCCGCCGGCGGAGAAGAACTTGATGCCGTTGTCGTGATAGGGGTTGTGCGAGGCGGAAATCACGATGCCGGCCTGCAGCCGCAGGGCGCGCGTGAGATAGGCCACCGCCGGCGTCGGCATCGGCCCGGCCAGCATCACGTCCACGCCGGCCGCCGAAAGCCCTGCCTCCAGGGCCGACTCGAGCATGTAGCCGGAGATCCGCGTGTCCTTGCCGATCAGCACCGCGGGACGCTCGCTGTCCCGCGCGTCGCTGCGCGCCTGCTCCCGCGCCACCAGCGTGAGCCCGCCGCGTAACCGAGGCGCATCACGAAATCCGGCGTGATCGGCGCTTGCCCGACCCGCCCCCGCACGCCATCGGTACCGAAGTATTTTCTTCCCATTGTTTTCCTACCCTGAGTTTTCGTACCTTGAAATGTGATCTTCGCCGGCTGCGCGCCACACCGCCAGCGCATCGCGCGTCGCCGCCACGTCATGCACCCGCACGATGCGCGGCGCCCTTGGCCACCGCCAGCAGCGCCGCGGCGACGCTGGCCGGCACGCGCTCGGTCACCGTGCGGCCGGTGATCTTGCCCAGCATCGACTTGCGCGACAGGCCCACCAGCAGCGGCAATCCCAGAACGCGAAAGCGCATCGAGGTGGCGCAGCAGGGCAAGATTGTGCTCCAGCGTCTTGCCGAAGCCGAAGCCGGGATCGAGGACGATGCGCTCGTCGGCGATGCCGGCTGCGCGCGGCGGCCTCCACGCGCTCGATGAGAAAGCTCGCCACCTCGCCCACCACGTCCTCGTAGCTGCGGATCGTCCTGCATGGTACTGCGGCTCGCCCTGCATGTGCATCAGGCAGACCGCCGCGTCGCTTCGCGGCCACCGCCTCCAGTGCGCCGGGCGCGCGCAGGGCGTTGATGTCGTTGATCATGGTCGCCCCCGCCGCCACCGCCTGCGCGCATCACCGTCGGCTTGACGGTATCGACCGAGAGCGGCACGCCGGCATCGCGCAGCGCCTCGATCACCGGCAGGACGCGGCGCAATTCCTCGTCCTCGGGCACCGGCGCCGCGCCGGGGCGCGAGGATTCGCCGCCGATGTCGAGGATGTCCGCGCCTTCCGCGATGAAGTGGCGGCCCTGCTCGACCGCCCGCGCCGCATCGATGGCGACGCCGTCCCCGGAAAAGGAATCCGGCGTGCAGTTGACGATGCCCATGATCAGCGGGCGATCGAGCCTCAGGCGAAAGCGGCCGCAATGAAGTTCGGGAATCATGTCGGGGAACATCCCCTGCCGGGATACAAAAAAACCGGGCCGCTGGGCCCGGTTCGTCTGCAATGAGAGCTTACGCGGCCGCCGCCGCGCTCGGCGCCGTTCGCCGAAGCGTCGTCCACGGGCGCCTTGGGCGGGGCACTGGTCGGCTTGGGCGGACGCGGCGGCTTGCCGTCCATGATGTCGTTGATCTGGTCGGCGTCGATGGTTTCCCACTCGAGCAGCGCCTTGGTCATCGCCTCGACCTTGTCGCGGTTCTCTTCGAGCAGGCGGCGCGCCAAGCCGTACTGCTGGTCGATGATGCGGCGGATCTCGGCATCGACCTTCTGCATCGTCGCTTCGGACACGTTCTTGTGCGTGGTGACCGAGCGGCCGAGGAAGACCTCGCCCTCGTTCTCGCCGTAGACCATCGGTCCCAGGGCATCGGACATGCCCCACTGCGTCACCATGCGGCGCGCCATCTCGGTGGCGCGCTCGAAGTCGTTGGAGGCGCCGGTGGTCATCTGATTCATGAACAGTTCTTCGGCAATGCGGCCGCCGAACAGCACCGCGATGTTCTCCAACAGCTGTTCCTTGTCGGTGGCTGTAGCGGTCCGCCTCCGGCAACTGCATGGTCACGCCCAGGGCACGGCCGCGCGGAATGATCGTCACCTTGTGCACCGGATCGGTCTTCGGCAGCAGCTTGGCGACCACGGCGTGGCCGGACTCGTGATAGGCGGTATTGCGGCGCTCTTCCTCGGGCATGACCATGGAGCGGCGCTCGGCGCCCATCATGATCTTGTCCTTGGCGCGCTCGAAATCGTCCATGTCGACCAGCGCGCTTGTTGCGCGCGCGCGGCGAACAGCGCCGCCTCGTTCACCAGGTTGGCCAGGTCGGCGCCGGAGAAGCCGGGCGTGCCGCGGGCGATGATGTCGGCCTTGACGTCGGGCGCCATCGGCACCTTGCGCATATGCACCATGCAGGATCTGCTCGCGGCCGCGGATGTCCGGCAGCGGCACCACCACCTGGCGGTCGAAGCGGCCCGGGCGCAGCAGCGCCGGGTCGAGCACGTCGGGACGGTTGGTGGCGGCGATGACGATGACGCCGGCAGTGCCTTCGAAGCCGTCCATCTCGACCAGCAACTGGTTCAGGGTCTGCTCGCGCTCGTCGTTGCCGCCGCCGAGGCCGGCGCCGCGCTGGCGGCCGACGGCGTCGATTTCGTCGATGAAGATGATGCACGGCGCATGCTTCTTGGCCTGCTCGAACATGTCGCGCACGCGGGCCGCGCCGACGCCGACGAACATCTCGACGAAATCGGAACCGGAGATCGAGAAGAACGGCACCTTGGCCTCGCCGGCGATGGCCTTGGCCAGCAGGGTCTTGCCGGTACCCGGCGAGCCGACCATCAGCACGCCCTTGGGAATGCGCCCGCCGAGCTTCTGGAACTTGGACGGGTCGCGCAGGAAATCGACCAGTTCGGAAACTTCTTCCTTGGCCTCGTCGCAACCGGCGACGTCGGCGAAGGTGACGGTATTGGTCGATTCGTCGAGCATGCGCGCCCGCGCTTGCCGAACGAGAAGGCACCGCCGCGTCCGCCGCCCTGCATCTGGCGCATGAAGAAGACCCAGACGCCGATCAGCAGCAGCATCGGGAACCAGGAGACGAAGATGCTCATGAGGAAGGACTGCTCCTCCTCCGGCTTGGCCACGACCTTGACGTTGTTCTTGAGCAGGTCGGAAACCAGCCAGAGGTCGGGCGGCGCATAGGAGGTGATCTTCTTGCCCTCGGTGGTGGTGGCCTCGAGCACGCGGCCCTGGATCACGACCTTGGCGATGCGGCCGGCCTTCACCTCCTCGAGGAACTGGGAGTACTCCATCGAGCTCTGGGCGACCTGGCGCGTGTTGAACTGGTTGAACACCGTCATCAGGACGATGCCGATCACCAGCCAGATTGCCAGATTCTTGAAAAGATTGTTCAATTGCGCTCCTCATCGGCCCCGCGCGGGGCCCGGCTTATGAAATCCCTGGATCAGACCCATTCTAAGACCGATTGTTCCGGCAGGCAAACGCTCGATTCTCCACCGAAAAATGGCGAATTACGCAGCGGGCACCGGCCCGCGCCGGTCCCGCCCCAGCAGATAGACTTCGCTGCTGCGCTCGCGCGAGGCTTTCGGCTTGCGCACCACCACGGTCCGAAACACCGCCAGCATGGCCCGTCGCATTTCCTCGAAGCCGGCGCCGTGGAACAGCTTTGACCAGCATGTCGCCGCCCGGTTTCAGATGCAGCGCCGCAAACTCCAGCGTCAGTTCGGCCAGGTGCATGGTGCGCGCCTGATCGCTCACGGCTATGCCCGACATATTGGGTGCCATGTCGCGACAATACAAGGTCCACCGGCGGCACCACCGAGGATGCAGTTCAACCGCGCCAGGGGTTCATCCTCGCGGAAATCGCCCTGGATGAATTCCACGCCGGCCAGCGGTTCCATGTCCAGCAGGTCGAGCGCCACCACTCGTCCCGCGGGACCGACACGGTGCGCCACGACCTGGCACCAGCTGCCGGGCGCCGCACCCAGATCGACCACGGTCATGCCGGAGCGCAGCAGGCGGTCCTGGTCGATCGATCTCCATCAGCTTGAACGCCGCGCGCGAGCGCTAGCCCTCGGCCTTCGCGCGCTGCACGTAGGGGTCCGTGACGTGTTCGTGCATCCAGGCCTGGCTGCTCGGCTTCCTCTTCATCGCCGGAACGAACAAACCGGCGCCGAGCCGCGCTCGACGTTCCCCTCGCCCACCGGGCAGCGGGAACGGGGAACACCCCTGGCACCACAACATTTCGTGCATGGAATCTGCGCTCGTCGCCATGGGCGTTAGAATGTCGCGCCGCCTCAATCCAACACCATCATGAAAGAACTCACTCCGGCGCAACGCCGCGCCCTGCGCGCCCGCGCCCACGGCCTGCATCCGGTCGTCACCGTCAGCCAGCACGGCCTCACTCCGGCCGTGCTGGAGGAAATCGACCGTTCGCTCACGGCCCACGAACTGATCAAGATCCGCGTCTACGGCGACGAGCGCGACGTGCGCGAAACCCTGCTCGCCGCGGTCTGCGAAGCAACGGGCGCGGCGGCGGTGCAGCACATCGGCAACATCCTCGTTGTCTATCGGGAGAATCCGCCGCCGGAAACCCCGGAAGCTGTGCCGCCTTCCCCCGCCAAGCGCGGCAGGCCGGCGCGGCCATCGGCCAATCCGCGCCGTCGACTTGCCGGGAAAAAGTCCTAGCGCAACTCTCTCCGCTGCAGCACGACCAGCGCCAGTCCAAGCAGGCTTTCTACCAGATACACCGCTCCGGCCACGCCGTGCCAGGCGCGGAAGCGCTCGCGTACCATGCTTTCCATCACATCGCGCGCACCGGCCTGTGCCGCGGCCTCGGCCTTGAGCTGCGCCAGGATCGGCTGGATGCCGAAGTGACCCGCCAGAGTCAGCAGCAGCATCGCCAGCACCAGCCAGCCGACGACCGAGTGAACAGCGGCGGCGCCGCGGCGCGCCGCCACGTAGGCGAGCAGATAGGCCGCGCAGGCGATGCCCACCCAGGCCATCAGCGCGAACTGCTTGCCGGCGAGCGCGCCGGCCAGCATGCGGTCCGTCGGCAGGTTCGCGAACAAGGCCGGCGCCGCGAGGTAGCCGATGGCCCACAGCCCGCCGACCCAGAGGGTGACGGCGATCAGGAAGAGCGAGTCGGCCAGCCTGCGCATGGTGCGGTAGCCGCCAGGATCAAATGTAGCGAACGTCGAGAATCTCGTATTCGCGCACGTCCGCCCGGCGCCTGCACCTCGGCGACGTCGCCGGCGAACTTGCCGATCAGGGCGCGGGCGATCGGGCGAATTGATCGAAATCTTGCCCTCCTTGAGATCGGCCTCGTCGTCGCCGACGATCTGGTAGGTGACCTTGTCGCCCGACTCCAGGTCCTCCAGATCGACGGTGGCGCCGAACACGCAGCGGCCATCGGCATCCAGCAGCTTGGGATCGATGATCTGGGCGTTGGCCAGCTTGCCCTCGACCTCCTTGATGCGGCCCTCGATGAAGCCCTGGCGCTCCTTGGCGGCATCGTATTCGGCGTTCT
The DNA here is from genome assembly GCA_963823455.1 of uncultured beta proteobacterium. Taxonomy (GTDB): domain Bacteria; phylum Pseudomonadota; class Gammaproteobacteria; order Burkholderiales; family Rhodocyclaceae; genus CAVPDA01. The sequence continues at coordinate 205,739 of CAWGLO010000025.1, read as the reverse complement.
CCGACAGGTCGCCGTGCGAACGCGCCTCGGCGATGGCGGCGATCACGTTCGGCCGATCGACCGTCTTCAGGCGATGCAGTTCCGCGCGCAGCTTCTCGGCGCCGCGCAGGGTCAGGGGAACTTTGCTCATGGAGCGTCATTGCAGCGTCGGCGTGCAGGGCCTGCAGGGCGTAGGTTTCCAGCTCCCGAGCTGGCGCATGCCGGCGCAGGCGGCGCGGGCGCCCTCGATCGTGGTGTAGAGCGTCACCCGCGCCGCCAGCGCGAAGTGCGGATGGAGCGCGAATCGGCGATCGCCGTGCGCTTCTCCTCGACCGTATTGACGATGAAGCCGATCTCGTTGTTCTTGATCATGTCGACGATGTGCGGCCGGCCTTCGGTCACCTTGTTCACCGGCGTCACCGGCATGCCGGCTTCGGCGATGGACGGCCGCGGTGCCGCGCGTCGCCAGCAGAGTGAAAACCCCAGTTCCGGCAGCTCGCGGGCCACGTCGACGGCCTTCGCCTTGTCGGCCGCCTTGACGCTGATGAAGACCTTGCCCGACTTGGGCAGCTTGACGCCGGCGGCGATCTGCGACTTGACGAAGGCCTCGCCGAAGGTGCGGCCGACGCCCATCACCTCGCCGGTCGACTTCATTTCCGGCCCGAGGATGGTATCGACGCCCGGGAACTTGATGAAGGGGAACACCGCTTCCTTGACCGAGAAGTAGGGCGGAATCACTTCCCGCGTCACGCCCTGCTCGGCCAGGCGAGCGGCCGGCCATGCAGCGCGCGGCGATCTTGGCCAGCGGCAGGCCGGTGGCCTTGGAGACGAAGGGCACGGTGCGCGAGGCGCGCGGATTCACTTCCAGCACATAGACGGTGCTCGTTCTGGATGGCGAACTGCACGTTCATCAGGCCGCACACGTTGAGGCCCGGGCCATCATGCTCGGTCTGGCGGCGCAGTCTCGTCCTGCACCTCGCGCGACAGGGAGTAGGGCGGCAGCGAGCAGGCCGAGTCGCCCGAATGCACGCCGGCCTGTTCGATGTGCTCCATGATGCCGCCGATGATGACCTGCTTGCCGTCGGACAGCGCATCGACGTCGACTTCGGTGGCATCGTTGAGGAAGCGGTCGAGCAGCACCGGCGAATCGTTGGAAACCTTGACCGCCTCGCGCATGTAGCGCTCGAGGTCCTTCGGCTCGTGGACGATTTCCATGGCCCGGCCGCCCAGCACGTAGGACGGCCGCACCACCAGCGGATAGCCGATCTCGGCGGCCAGGCGGATGGCGTCTGCTTCCGGGTGCGCGCCGTGCGGTTGGGCGGCTGCTTGAGGCCGAGTTCCTGCAGCAGCTTCTGGAAGCGCTCGCGATCTTCGGCGGCGTCGATCATGTCCGGGCTGGTGCCGATGATGGGCACGCCGTTGGCTTCCAGGTCGCGCGCCAGCTTGAGCGGCGTCTGGCCGCCGAACTGGACGATGACGCCGACCGGCTTCTCGACGGCGACGATCTCCAGCACGTCTTCCAGGGTCAGCGGCTCGAAGTAGAGGCGATCGGAGGTGTCGTAGTCGGTGGACACGGTCTCCGGATTGCAGTTGACCATGATGGTCTCGTAGCCGTCCTCGCGCAGGGCGAGCGCGGCATGCACGCAGCAGTAGTCGAACTCGATGCCCTGGCCGATGCGGTTCGGACCGCCGCCGAGCACCATGATCTTCTTCCGGTCGGTCGGCCGCGCCTCGCACTCGTCCTCGTAGGTCGAGTACATGTAGGCGGTCGAGGTGGCGAACTCGGCGGCGCAGGTATCGACGCGCTTGTAGACCGGACGGATGCCCAGGGCGTGGCGGCGCTCGCGCACCGCCGGTCTCGCTGCAGCGTCGAGCAGGTTGGCCAGGCGACGGTCGGAGAAGCCCTTGCGCTTGAGCGCGCGCAGCGTCGCCGCATCGACACTGTCGAGCCAGGTCTTGCCGATCGAGCTCAGCCTTCGATCCCGACGATGTCCTCGATCTGCGCCAGGAACCAGGGATCGATCTTGCGTCAGCTTGATGCACTTCGTCCAGCGTGAAGCCGCTGCGCGAAGGCCTCGCCCACGTACCAGATGCGCTCCGGCGCCCGGCTCGCCCAGTTCGTCGCTCGATGTCCTCGCGGTCGCGCGTCGATCTCGTTCAAGCCGTCGACGCCGACTTCCAGGCCGCGCAGCGCCTTCTGCAACGACTCCTGGAAGGTGCGGCCGATGGCCATCACCTCGCCGACCGACTTCATCTGCGTGGTCAGGCGGTCGTTGGCGAGCGGGAATTTCTCGAAGGCGAAGCGCGGCACCTTGGTCACGACGTAGTCGATCGAGGGCTCGAAGGAGGCCGGCGTCGCGCCGCCGGTGATGTCGTTCTGCAGCTCGTCGAGCGTGTAGCCGACGGCCAGCTTGGCCGCCACCTTGGCGATCGGGAAACCGGTCGCCTTCGAGGCCAGCGCCGAGGAGCGCGAAACGCGCGGATTCATCTCGATGACGATCATGCGGCCGTCGTCCGGATTGATCGCGAACTGCACGTTGGAACCGCCGGTATCGACGCCGATCTCGCGCAGCACCGCGATGGAGGCGTTGCGCATGATCTGGTATTCCTTGTCGGTCAGCGTCTGCGCCGGCGCCACGGTGATCGAGTCGCCGGTATGCACGCCCATCGGGTCGAGGTTCTCGATCGAGCAGACGATGATGCAGTTGTCCGTGCTTGTCGCGCACCACCTCCATCTCGAACTCTTTCCAGCCGATCAGCGATTCCTCGATCAGCAGTTCCTTGGTCGGGCTGGCTTCGAGACCGCGCTTGCAGATCTCGACGAACTCTTCCTGGTTGTAGGCGATGCCGCCGCCGGAACCGCCCATGGTGAAGGACGGCCGGATGATGGCCGGAAAGCCGATGCGCGGCCTGCACCTGCAGCGCCTCTTCCATGCGTGGGCGATGGCGGAACGGGCGGAACCGAGGCCGATCCGGGTCATCGCCTGCTTGAACTTCTCGCGGTCCTCGGCCTTGTCGATGGCTTCCTTGGTGGCGCCGATCATTTCGACGCCGTACTTTTCGAGCACGCCGTGCTTGGCCAGATCGAGCGCGCAGTTGAGCGCCGTCTGGCCGCCCATGGTCGGCAGCAGCGCGTCGGGACGCTCCTTGTCGATGATGTTCTCGATCACCTGCCAGGTGATGGGCTCGATGTAGGTGACGTCGGCCATGCCCGGATCGGTCATGATCGTCGCCGGATTGGAATTGACCAGGATGACCTGGTAGCCCTCGTCGCGCAGCGCCTTGCAGGCCTGGGCGCCGGAATAGTCGAACTCGCAGGCCTGGCCGATGATGATCGGGCCGGCGCCGATGATGAGGATGCTCTGGATGTCTGTACGCTTGGGCATGCTCAATCTACCGCCGAGGGAGCAAGGATGCGGACGGCGCCGCTGACGACGCGGCGCCCCCGGGCATCGCCTGCGGGTCAGTTCTTCGCCTTTTCCATCAGCCCGATGAAGCGGTCGAACAGGTAGGACACGTCGTGCGGGCCCGGGCTCGCTTCCGGGTGTCCCTGGAAGCAGAACGCCGGCGCGTCGGTCCGCGCCAGGCCCTGCAGGCTGCCGTCGAACAGCGAGACATGGGTCGCACGCAGATTGGCCGGCAGCGTGTCGGATCGACCGCGAAGCCGTGGTTCTGGCTGGTGATCAGCACCTGGCCGGTATCGAGATCCTTGACCGGATGGTTGGCGCCGTGATGGCCGAACTTCATCTTGATCGTCCTGCCGCCGGTGGCCAGCGCCATGCAACTGATGGCCGAGGCAGATGCCGAAGGTCGGCATGCCGCGCTCGAGGAATTCGCGAATGGCGGCGATGGCGTAGTCGCAAGGCTCGGGATCGCCCGGGCCGTTGGACAGGAAAACACCGTCCGGTTTCAGCGCCAGCACCTCGGCCGCCGGGGTCTGCGCCGGCACGCACGGTCAGCCGGCAGCCGCGCTGCGCCAGCATGCGCAGGATGTTGCGCTTGACGCCGAAGTCGTAGGCGACGACATGGAAACGCGGCGCCCGCTGCTCCGCATAGCCGGTGCCGAGCCGCCATTCGCCTTCGCTCCAGGCGTAGGAATCGCCGGTCGTCACCACCTTGGCCAGGTCCATGCCGGCCAGTCCGGGGAAGGCGCGCGCCTGTGCCAGCGCGGAGTCCTCATCGACCTGCCCAGCCATGAGGCAGCCGGCCTGGGCACCCTTCTCGCGCAGGATGCGGGTCAGCTTGCGCGTATCGATGTCGGCGATGGCGACCACGTTCTCCGCTGCGAGGTACGCGTCCAGCGTCTGTTCCTGCCGGAAGTTGGAGGCGCGCAGCGGCAGGTCGCGGATGACCAGGCCGGCGGCATGCACTTTGCCCGCCTCGCAGTCCTCCCGGTTGACGCCGATGTTGCCGATATGCGGATAGGTCAGCGTGACGATCTGCCGGCAGTAGGAGGGATCGGTAAGGATCTCCTGATAGCCGGTCATGGCGGTGTTGAACACCACTTCGCCGACGGTGCTGCCCGCGGCACCGATGCCGACGCCGTGAAAGACGGTGCCATCGGCGAGGACCAGCATGGCGGGCGCGAAGGCGGGCAAGAGGGACTCCGAGTGGCGGGTATTTTCGGCTGCAGCGGGTATGGAACACGTGAAGCGGACCGCATAGGGGGCTGTCACGCCTCGATCAAACTTTTTAATTATAAACGCGGTGCCTGGACTAGGCAAACCGAGCCGGGATTTCCGGCACGCTCGCGGCGCAACGATGCTGGATTCGCCCTGCATCCCACGTCTGCACGTCCCTGCGTCCGGTCTTTCACCCTCCGCCATTCGCCCGATTGACAGGCGTTGCGACCCGTGAGACCGTTTTTTCCGTGTCCGCAAGCACGGGCCGCGGCGCATGCCGTACCGGAATCTGCAATGACAATGCGGCAGCCATGCCGCACCCGTCGCCCGGCCGCAGCGGCGGGATGATAGAAGAAGAGCGGCGTCACCTGTGTCCATGGAGGAGAGGAAATGAGAACGATATTTGCCGGTCGCAGCAAGATCCCCGACACGACGCTGTCACTTGCCGTCGTCTTGTCGGCGGCGCTGGTTGGTGGTCTTGCCCTGCACGTCGCCCCGGCTGTGGCCGACGAGACGTGCAATTCGCCGTATGTGACGAATCTGATCAAGGGTCAGGAGGATTACGTCCATGTGTGGACGCTGGGGGTGAAGGGCATGGGCGATGAATCGGACAAGCTGGTCACGGTCGATGTCAATCCCAAGTCCAAGAGCTACGGCAAGGTGGTGCACAGCCTGTCCGTGGGCGGGCGCGGCGAAGCCCACCACCTGGGCTTTTCCGATGATCGGCGCCACGTCTGGGCCGGTCGCCTGGACGACAACAAGATCTTCGTCTTCGACGTGGGCACCAATCCGGCCAAGCCCAAGCTGGTGAAGACCATCGCCGATCTGGCCAAGAAGACCGGCTATGTCGGCCCCCACACCTTCTACGCCCTGCCCGGGCGCATGCTGATCCAGGCCCTGTCCAATACCAAGGACCATGGTGGGGTGACCGGCATCGCGGTCTACAACAACAAGGGCGATTTCGTCGCCAAGTACGACATGCCCACCAGCGGCGGCGGCGATGGCTACGGCTACGATCTGGCCATCAATCCGGGCAAGAACGTGCTGCTCAGCTCCAGTTTCACCGGCTGGAACAACTACATGATGGACATGGGCAAGCTGATCAAGGATGCCGAGGCGATGAAGAAGTTCGGCAACACCATGGCGGTGTGGGACCTGAAGTCGATGAAGCCGACCAAGGTGCTGAACGTGCCCGGCGCGCCGCTGGAGATCCGCTGGTCGCTCAAGGACGGGGACAACTGGGCGATCACCGCCTCGGCCTTGACATCGAAGCTCACCCTGGTGAAGCAGGACGACAAGGGCGAGTGGCAGGCCAAAGAGGTGGCCACCATCGGCGATCCGGCCAAGATCCCGCTGCCGGTGGACATTTCGATCACCGCCGACGGCAAAGGCCTGTGGGTGAACACCTTCATGGACGGCATGACCCGCTACTTCGACCTGTCCAATCCGCAGGCGCCCAAGCAGACCTACGAGAAGCACACCGGATCGCAGGTGAACATGGTGTCCCAGAGCTGGGACGGCAAGCGTGTCTACATCACAACGTCGCTGCTCGCCAACTGGGACAAGAAGGGCGCCGACGACCAGCAGTTCCTGAAACTGTTCCACTGGGACGGCAAGGAGCTGAAGGAGCAGTGGGCGATCGACTTCTATGAAGCCAAGCTCGGGCGCGCCCACCACATGAAATTCACCGCCAAACCCAGCAAGTCCGCTGCCGCCCAATCGGACGAGATCGTGATCAGCCGCCGCTGATCCGATGGTGAAAGTCCTGCGCCCCCTCGCCCGGGGGGGCGTTGTGCTGGCCCTGGCGGCCTGCTGCGGCGGCCTCTGGTCGCGCGAGCCGCCGCACAAGCCACGGCAGGACTTCGTCGCACCGGCGGCCGGCAGCTACCGCCTGCAGGCGATCCAGGCGGCCCCCGATGGCCATGTCCTCGACACCGAGGGGGCGCCGCGCCGCCTTGCCCACTTCGTCACCGGTGCGGTGACGCTGCTCAGCTTCGTCTACACCTATTGCGTGGATCCGACCGGCTGTCCGCTGGCCTACGAGGCCTTCGTCGAACTGCGCAGCCGCATAACGGCCGACCCCGCGCTGCGCGGCAGAATTCGCTTCGTCAGCCTGTCCTTCGATCCGGTCAATGACACGCCTGCCGCCATGCGCCAGTACGGCGGCCGCTACGCGCAGCGCGGCGGTGCGCTGCCCTGGCACTTCCTCACCACGCGCTCGGTGGCCGATCTGATGCCGGTGCTCGACAGTTTCGGCCAGGACGTGGCGGTGCAAGCCGACGCGCAGGGCGCACCGACGCGCACCATCAGCCACATGCTCAAGGTGTTCCTCATCGACCGGCGCGGCGTGGTGCGCGAGATCTACACCACCGCGTTTCTGCTGCCGCAAGTCATGCTCAACGACATCAAGACGCTGTTGCTGGAAGAGGAGGAAAGAGCGGGATGGGCGCGCCGCTGAGGCGCTCGCGGCTGCCGGGCGCCGTCCTCGCCATGCTGGCGGCAGCGCTTATCGCATGCTCCGCACCGGCGCCGCCGCAAAGCGCCGCGCCGCTGGGTCTGCCGCCGATCCCGCAGCCGGCGGACAATGCGCCGACGCAGGCGAAGATCGATCTGGGCCGCAAGCTCTTCTTCGATCGGCGCCTGTCCTTCAACAACACGATGTCCTGCGCCATGTGCCATGTGCCGGAGCAGGGCTTCACCTCGAACGAGCTGGGCAGCGCGATCGGGGTGGAAGGCCGCAGCCTGCGCCGCAACGCGCCCACCACTTTCAACGTCGCCTACCATCCTCGCCTGTTCCACGACGGTCGCGAGAGCACGCTGGAGAACCAGGTCTGGGGCCCGCTGCTGGCAGCCAACGAGATGGCCAATCCTTCCATCGGCTACGTCATCGAGCGGATTCGTGCTCTGCCCGACTATCAGGGACGGTTCGAGGCGGCCTTCGGCGGGCGTGCGGTGTCGCCGGAGAGGATCGGCCAGGCCATCGCCGCCTACGAGCGCACCGTGGTGTCGGGCAATTCGCGCTTCGATCGCTGGCGCTTCGGCGCACAGGCCGATGCCCTGAACGCGCAGGAGCAGTCCGGCTATCGCCTGTTCGTGGGAAAGGCCGGCTGCGTGCGCTGTCACCTCGTCGGCGACAGCGATGCGCTGTTCTCCGACTTCGGCTTCCACAACACCGGCATCGGCTGGCTGCGCAGCCAGGGGCGCAAGTCGAGCTACACGGTGGAACTGATTCCCGGACTGGTGACGCAGATCGACGCGCGGCAGCTGGAGACGTTTTCGGAGACGCCGCAGAACGACGTCGGACGCTTCGAGATCACCCTCGATCCGCAGGACCGCTGGGCCTACAAGACGCCCTCCCTGCGCAATGTCGCCCTCACCGCGCCTTACATGCACGACGGCTCCCTGCCCTCATTGGAGGCGGTGGTGGCGTTCTACGACGCCGGCGGCATCGACAACCCGCAGCGCGATCCGATGCTGCAACCCCTGTCCCTCTCCGCCGAGGAGAAACAGGCCCTGGCCGCCTTCCTGCGAACCCTCACCGGCGACAACGTGCAAGCCCTCGTCCACGACGCCAGATCCGCCGACATCGGGCAGTGACGGCCTCGGCAGCGCCAGAAGCGGCGCGACACGGCGGCCCGCCCCCTACCTTCTGCCGCCGGGAAGGGAGGAGGCGTCGAGAAACTTGTCGAAATGGATGTTCCCGTCCAGGACCCCGGAGCTGGTCAGCACCTCCACCGCAGCATCGATCATGGGCGGCGGACCGCAGAGATACGCCTGGCACGCGGCCAAGTCCAGGCCCAGGCGCCCGATGTGCTCGGTCACCATGCCGCGCGCACCCGCCCACTCGGTATCCTGTGGTTCGTTCGAAAGCACGGGAATGAAGCGGAAATGCCCGTTGCCGCGTGCCTTGATCCGATTCATCTCATCCAGGCAGTAGAGATCGCGCCGGGCGCGGGCGCCGTAGAGATAGGTCACCTGACGGCCGAAGCCCGAACCGGCGAGCTGCTCCAGCAAGGCCTTGATTGGCGCCATGCCGCTGCCGCCGGCGATGCACAACATCGGCCCCGCCTGGTTGCGCAGGCAGAACGAGCCGTAGGGGCCAGCCAGCGTCACCCTTTCGCCGGTGCGATCGCAGGAGTGGAGCCAGCCACTCATCGCCCCACCAGGCACATACCGTACATGGAAGGTGGCATGGCCCGCCTCCTCCAGGTCCGGCGCCCGTGCGAAGGAATACGCCCGCGGCTTGTCGATGCCGGAGACGAGGATTTCAGCGTACTGCCCCGCCGCGTAGGCGGGAAGCGGTTCATCGAGACGGACGCGGATTTCCATGATGTCATGCGTGAGCGGCTGAGCGCTGGCTATCGCCGCGCCCACGGCCTTCGCCGGTGCGGCCCGTGCGCCGTGGTCGAGTTGGACCTCCACCACGACATCGCTGCGCAGGCTGGTCTGGCAGGCCAGGATCATGCCGCGGTCGAGTTCCTCGTCGTCCAGCACGTAGCTGAAGTCGTTCAGCGGCTTGATCTTGCCTTCAACCAGGCGGCAGCGGCAGGTGCCGCAACTGCCGACGCGGCAGTCATAGGGCCACGCCAGGCCGGCGCCCAACGCCGCCTTCAACAGATTTTCGCCCGCCTGTACCTCGACGCTTTGTCCACACGACGCGATCGTGGCCCGGAACGGACCCTTGCGCGAAAACAGTCCAAACACGTCCGCCCCCTTCGAAGTTCATCTGAAGCCGGCCGCCGGGCGGCGGGCACGCAGCGTTGCACGTGTCCGCCGCCCGGATCGGCACTCATCCGCGCCTACAGGTGCACGACCTCACCCTTGAGCGAGTACAGAATGCACAGGACCTCGTCCCTTTCCCGCTTGCCCACGTGGTGCTTGTCAAGTGCGTCGAGCACGTCGTCACAGACGGCGATGAATTCGGCTTCGTTGATGTTCATGCCTTTGTGCGCACTGATCATGTCCATGCCCGTGTAACTTTCGGGGCCACCGAAACCGGCGCAACACATCTCGGTCACGAGGCGCTTCACCCGCACCGGATCGCTCTTGGCGTAACGGTTGTTGATGACCGGATTGCGGATGTGATTGGCCCAGATGTCCTCCACCACGGCCTCGATGCCGGCCCGCTTGCCCAGGCGCTCATACAACGAAAGCGCGACGGGCTCGGCGGTTTCAACGACTGTTGCTGCGACGCGTGTGTCCATTTCGTCTCTCCTCGACTGTCCATGGGTATTGCTCGTAGGGAATCAAACGCTGACGTGGCTCACGTTCAGCGAACTGCTCGCGATGTACTCCGGTGCCACGTCGTAGCCGACCTTGCGGTTGATCTCGGCGGCGATCCTGCGCTCTTCGGGCGATGCGAAATCGCGGTCCCAGATCGCCAACTTCTTCTTCATGATGCCGTGCCACAGGGGGGGAACGAGGGCCACCGCGAACATGGTGTAGTAGCCCCACCCGTAGTTGGGGCAGCCATCCGGCGCACCTCCGGTGTGGGTCAGCTCCCAGAAATGCGTCTCGCCGCGGTCGTGATGATCCGACTGGCGGCCAATCTCGATGAATGCCCAACTGGTGAAGACGTTGTCGTTATCCCATGAGTGGCGATACTCGATCGGCTGGCCCTTCACCCGGATCAGACCGTAGTGCTCCATGTAGTTGAGGGCTTCCAGCTCGAAGTTGGAGAGTATCCATACGTAGAACATCGCAGCCAACCCGATGCCGATGCCACTCGTACCGCCGCCGACCCATCCGGCATAGACGAACAGGGCCACCGTCGGAATACTCATCAGGTATCCGCGAATCCAGCGGTTGGACAGCGAGAAGAAGGACTTGCCCTGGCGCCGCATGCGCCTGCTCTCGGTCATGACCCCGAAGTAGGATTGACCGATGTACGACACCAGCAAATGGGTGTAGATGCTGCGGCCGCGCGGTGCCGTGGCCGGATCCACATCGTCACCCATCCGGTTGTTCTCGGGGCCCATCCAGGCGCGGCCGAGTTCGAGGTGGTGGTTGTAGACGTGTGCGAAGCAGAAATGGGCGGCGCCGGACAACGACATGATCCAGCGCGACAGAATGAAGCCGATGCCCTTGGTGTGGGACAGTTCATGGCCGAAGATGATGCCCAGCCCCTGATGCATCCCCGCAGAGAGCGTTGCCCCCACCAACTGCCAGCCGGTGATGCCTGAGGTCACGGTGTACCCGAACCACTCCACCTGTTCCAGCGGCACCCCGGCCGCGTACTGATATACGCGCCACGCCAGGACGAGCTGCAGTGCCACGAACACCGGCAGCTGCAGGTACATCAATGCGTTCAGGATGAAGGGCGAGCCGAGCGGGCGACCGTTGCCATCCGTCGCCGCCCCGCGCGTATGCAGCGGTGCCGTAAGGGTGTCGAGCACGATGTTCAGGCCGAAAATCGCCACGCCCAGCCAAACCCAGTTGCCGCCCTTGAGTATGCCGAGAATGGCGGCCAATATGCCAAGAGGCGTGATGAGATAAACCAGATGTCCGAATATGAGCTTGCGCATTCTTCCTTCCCTCCTTCCGTGTCCTGCGACCTGTTGACTATCCCGAATGGCGCCGAGGTGTCCGCATCGTGCCGGCCTGGCCGTGCCCCTCGTACCATGTGACGGATTTATATGCCCCCGGCGCGATCGTCTGAAGCCGGGGAATTACGGGCGGACACGGGTAACTACGTGCTTTGTGGCGGTTGCCGGCGTCCGCGCGGCACCGTCGGCGACTGGCGAGAACGTGACGCGCCCCGCGCATCTAGGCTGGATCCGGGAAAAAATTGCGCGCCGAGCCGCACGACCATCCGGTCGGCGGCGCCGGCGCGCAGGAGGAGGAGACAATGCGCGATAGGGACTCAATCCATGGGTCAGTGGTGGTCGATCAAGGAAAAGCGGAGCACGTCCTCGACGCTGACAATGCGATTGGCATTGGCACCGCACAGACATTGGCTGCTTCCGTCGCAGCCCCAGACAGCGTAGGCGTTGAATTTACGCAATTCCTCGGGCATCTGCCCGGCATGGGGAACCCCGGCCGGTGCCACCCGATCCGACGTACCCTCGTCGCGCAGCGCCCGCTTGATTCGGTCCAGTTCCTTTTCCAGATCCCTTACGTTGCTGCCGTCCCAGCGGCCGACGACCCGGCCGGATTTGGTCTTGATCTCATCAGACATGATGTGTCCCCCGGATGTACGGCCGCTTACAGCAGGGCCGCCAACTTCTGCACCACGCTCGGCAAAATCTTGTCCCTGCCCTGCTTCTGCTCCTGCATCGCAATATTCATCTGCTCGGGATCGAAGCGGATGCCGCTCTCGGCAGCCAGGCTCACGTAAAGCCCCACGAATCCGGCGCGGTCGATGCCATCTTCGACCGCAGCTTGCAGCCGCTCCTGAATTGCCGGTTCGGCCGTAACGATCTCGCCGAACCGCCGAATTTCCTGCTCATATGCCCGGGTCTGCCGGGTTTCCTCACGCACGCTCTCCAACATGATCGACCTCCCTCCAACGATATAAAGAAGCGCGTCTTCGCCGACGCCGGCGACTGCAGGCACATTGTTGGACAAAGCGGAATACGAACGGAATCCGCAGAAGTACGGGAAGATCGGGAAGAACTACGGGGACGAAGCCATGGAATCAGCCGGAAGACTTGGCATTGATCACCATCTCGACCAGTTGTCCCACCGTTCGGGCGTTCATCTTGTCCATGATGTTGGCGCGGTAGCCTTCCACAGTGCGCACGCTGATCCCCATGTCGGCGGCGATCAACTTGCTCGACTTTCCCCCCCGCAGCAGGCGCAGCACCTCGCGCTCGCGCGCGGTAAGCGCGGCCAGTCCCTGGGCCGCCTGCGCGCGGCGCTCCTCTTCGGCGCGCATCTCCTCGCTCTGGCGGATGGCGGCGAAGATCGCATCCAGGAGCACGTTGTCATTGAACGGCTTCTGCAGGAAATCGAAGGCTCCGGCCTTCATGGCGCGCACCGTCACCGGCACGTCGCCGTGCCCGGTGACGAAGATGATGGGCAGCGTCGCGCCCACCTTCAGCAGCCTCTCCTGCAAATCCAGCCCGCTCATACCCGGCATGCGGATGTCCAGCACAAGACACCCGCGAACGCCAGGCCGGTAGGCGCTGAGGAACTCTTGCGCCGCGCCGTAGGTCCGCGCCGTCAGGCCCACCTGCTCGACCAGCCAGCGTATGGCATCGCGCACGGCGGCGTTGTCGTCGAACGATGAAGACCGTGCCTTCGGTCGCTTTAGTCGCCCGCGTCATGGTTGCCCTCCCGTAGCGGCAGGGTGAAGCTGAAGGTCGCTCCATTCTCGCCGTTGGCATCCAGCCACAGGCGCCCCCCGTGCACTTCGATGATGGTCTGGCTGATGCCCAGGCCGATGCCGAGTCCGGTCGGCTTGGTGGTGAAGAAGGGTTCGAACAGCCGCTCGACGATGTCGGCAGGGCAGCCGTGACCGGTGTCGGTGATGGATACCTTGACCGCGTTGCGTCCGCTGCGCGCGGTGCGGATCACCAGGCGCTTGTTTGCCGCATCGTTGCCCGCCATGGCATCCATGCTGTTGCGCACCAGGTTGAGAATCACCTGCTCGATCTGGATCGGGTCCGCTTGCACCTCCGGCAGGGAGCCCCGTCCTTCGATGCGCAGGACGACCTGGTGATGCACCAGTTCGGCACGGATAAGACTCGCCACCTCGCGCACCACATGGCGGACATTGACCTTGCGCCGCACGAAATCGCCTTTGCGCGCGAATTCGCGCAGGCGGCGAAAGATCGCGCCCGCCAGCTCCGCCTGTTTCACCACCTGCTCCAGGCCGTAGCGCACCTTCTCCGGACCGCAATCGCCGGACCGGATGATGCGCAGGCAGGTTTGGGCGTAGGTCGTAATAGCGCACAGCGGCTGATTCAGCTCGTGCGCCAGTCCCGAAGTCATCTCACCGAGGGTGCTGAGTCGAGCCACATGCGCCAGTTCCGCCTGGTGCAGGCGGGCCGACTCCTCCGCCTTGCGGCGTTCGGTGACATCGTGTCCGGTGGCGATGAAGTGAGTGATCGCGCCACTGCCGTCGCGCAGCGGCGAAATGGTCTTATCCTCGTAATAGGTGCTGCCATCCTTGCGGCGATTCACCAGTACGCTGCGGAACACCTGGCCGCCCTTGATCGCCGTCCACAGCTCGTCGTAGAAGCCCTCGTCCTGGACGCCGGACCGGGACACACTGGTCTTCCTGCCGATCACTTCCTCCTTCGCATAGCCGGTGAGCTGCTCGAACGCGGGGTTTACGTACTCGATGATGCCATCCTTGTCGGTGATGACCACGGAATCGGCGGCCTGCTCCAGCGCGCCCGACAACTGCCGCATGTGGGCTTCGGTGCGCAGGCGCTCGCGCTCTGCGCGGACGCGCTCGGTCACCTCTTGCAGGATGACCATCAGGCCGTGCTGACCGCCGTGATAGCGCAGCGGACCGGCCGTCGCCTCGATGAAGCGGCCACCGTTCGTACCGGCAACCTCATACACCTCGGGCGCTTCGCCGTCGCTGTCGGCGAGGCCGCGGACGATCAAGTCCGCCAGCCGGCCGCGCTCGCCCGCGCAGACCACGCTCACCAGTTCCTTGCCCAGCGTCTCGGCCTCCGTCATGCCGAAGATCTCGGCGGCATAGCGGTTGAGGCTCGTGATGAGCCCGACGGCGTTCAGGCTCACAACGCCGATCGGCGCCTGGTCCAGCAGGCGCCCGAGATAATGGGTCACCTCCGGCTGGAAAAGTGACAGCCGGCCGAGCCGGACCTGGGCCGACGCGATGGTGCTGAGGTAATCGCGCCGCTGCCGCCGTCGCTCCACCGCAGCGAGCAGGACGGCAGGAAGTCCCTCCAGGTCAGTGGACGCCCAAGGCGTAACCTCGCTGCCGAGGAACGGACTGAACGTGATGGTGCGCTGCAGGCCGGAATGGTTGCACGGATCGCTCAGAATCAGGATCGGTATCGTCTTGTCGACCCGGTGCACCCTCTGCGCGATGGACACCGGCTGCTCCACGTCAGGACCCAGCAGCAGCGTATCGGTATGGACCAGCCCGTCGTCGAGGAGCGCGCCGAGCTGTTCCTCGCCCGCCAGTTCCGACCAATCGGCTCTGCCGCCGATACCGGCGCACAGCACCCGCGACACTTCAGAACCGACGCCGACGGCGACGACGGTACCGAAGAGCCGGTCCCGTGGCATGGGTGCGAGCATCGTCTAATCTGCCAGCAGGGGCTGGCCCAGGAGCGCGCGCCCGATCCAGACGCGCAGGATGTCGGTGGTCGGCGACATCAAATGGGCAGCACGAGCGTCCCGCAGGTAGCGATGCAACCTGGAACCGTCGCGATATGCGATACCGCCCGTCAAGGTCATCACCTCATTGACCATGCTCACGACACAATCCGCCACTTCGGCCTTCGAGGCCATCACCGCCGTCAGCGCGTCCGGGTCGCCCGCGTCGAAACGGGCGGCGGCACGATAGACCAGGCTGCGCGTGCGCTCCAGCATGCCCCACAGGCTGCCGAGACGGTGCTGCAAGACCGGGGTCTGCGCCAGCGTGACACCGCTATGGGTGTGATGGCGCTTGCGCAAGTGTTGGCGAGCTTCCTCGAGCGCGGCCCCGGCGATGCCGAGATAGGTACCCGCGATCGCGATCAGGAAGTAGGGACACACCACATTGAAGATGTACCAGATCTGGTCGCCTTCCTTGCCGAGAAGGCTGCTGCGCGAAATGCGCACTCCTTCGAGCTGCAACGTACGCGAGGAATTCCCCCGCATGCCGAGCCCCGCCCAAGGCGAACCCCAGTTCAGTCCCTCAGCCTCGCCTGGCACCACGACGCAGGAGAACTGACCGAGCGGGTCATCTGGACGGATCGTCACCGCGGACACGACATACGAATCGGCATAGCCGCCGTTGGTGACGAAGGTCTTGGTGCCATGGAGTGTGTACGCATTCGGCGGTGATGGCTCCAAGCGTGCCTGGGGCATGTAGAAATGCGAACCCGTGCCCGGCTCGCTCAAGGACAGTGTGGTGATGTGGCGCCCGGCGCAGATCGGCTCCAGATAATGCTGCTTCTGGAATTCCGTGGCATTGGCCGAGATCACCGACGACCCGACGCAATGCATGCCGAAGCAGATCGCCGTGGACGCGCACTCCCGTCCGAGGATCTCGCAGACCTGGGCCAGCGCGAGCAATCCGTGCCCCCGCCCGCCATGCTGCCTCGGCACGACGATCCCGGCCAAGCCTTCGGTCTGCAGGGTGCGGATGCCCTGCTCGGGCCACGCGGCATCGCGGTTGACCTGTTCGGCCTGGGCCGCCACCACATCGCGCGCGATTTCCCGCGTCTTGTCGAGCATGGTGTCGAGGTCAGCGGTATATATCTCGGGCATCATCTTCGCAGTATAGGCCAGCCTGCCTTCGCTCCATGTCGCCGCGGCATTGTCCCGACGGCCCCCGCATTTTCATGGCACGAATCGGCTGCGGCTAACCCCGGCCATTACGCGTCATACACGTATTTCTACCTGTGTTCGCACGCGACATGCACTTCCGGTTCGCGTCTCTGCCGCGCCGGACCGTTCGCCCGGTGTCGCCCGCGTCGGTCGCCAGTTCCCGTAGTACTGCGGGTTGCCCCGAAACCGGGTATGCCTATAGTGGCAAGCGTTATGCAACCAGACGAGGAGACACCGTTATGCCTTTCACCTATTTCGTGGGCCGCGGCCTGCCCTGGGCCCCACCCCTGCCGCGCCTCGCCGCACGTTTGCTATTGCGGGCCGTCGCCGCCGTCGCGGCGCTTGTCGGTGGTCTTGCCCTGCATGTCGCCCCGGCTGTGGCCGACGAGACGTGCAATTCGCCGTATGTGACGAATCTGATCAAGGGTCAGGAGGATTACGTCCATGCGTGGACGCTGGGGGTGAAGGGCATGGGCGATGAATCGGACAAGCTGGTCACGGTCGATGTCAATCCCAAGTCCAAGAGCTACGGCAAGGTGGTGCACAGCCTGTCCGTGGGCGGGCGCGGCGAAGCCCACCACCTGGGCTTTTCCGATGATCGGCGCCACGTCTGGGCCGGTCGCCTGGACGACAACAAGATCTTCGTCTTCGACGTGGGCACCAATCCGGCCAAGCCCAAGCTGGTGAAGACCATCGCCGATCTGGCCAAGAAGACCGGCTATGTCGGCCCCCACACCTTCTACGCCCTGCCCGGGCGCATGCTGATCCAGGCCCTGTCCAATACCAAGGACCATGGTGGGGTGACCGGCATCGCGGTCTACAACAACAAGGGCGATTTCGTCGCCAAGTACGACATGCCCACCAGCGGCGGCGGCGATGGCTACGGCTACGATCTGGCCATCAATCCGGGCAAGAACGTGCTGCTCAGCTCCAGTTTCACCGGCTGGAACAACTACATGATGGACATGGGCAAGCTGATCAAGGATGCCGAGGCGATGAAGAAGTTCGGCAACACCATGGCGGTGTGGGACCTGAAGTCGATGAAGCCGACCAAGGTGCTGAACGTGCCCGGCGCGCCGCTGGAGATCCGCTGGTCGCTCAAGGACGGGGACAACTGGGCGATCACCGCCTCGGCCTTGACATCGAAGCTCACCCTGGTGAAGCAGGACGACAAGGGCGAGTGGCAGGCCAAAGAGGTGGCCACCATCGGCGATCCGGCCAAGATCCCGCTGCCGGTGGACATTTCGATCACCGCCGACGGCAAAGGCCTGTGGGTGAACACCTTCATGGACGGCATGACCCGCTACTTCGACCTGTCCAATCCGCAGGCGCCCAAGCAGACCTACGAGAAGCACACCGGATCGCAGGTGAACATGGTGTCCCAGAGCTGGGACGGCAAGCGTGTTTACATCACAACGTCGCTGCTCGCCAACTGGGACAAGAAGGGCGCCGACGACCAGCAGTTCCTGAAACTGTTCCACTGGGACGGCAAGGAGCTGAAGGAGCAGTGGGCGATCGACTTCTATGAAGCCAAGCTCGGGCGCGCCCACCACATGAAATTCACCGCCAAACCCAGCAAGTCCGCTGCCGCCCAATCGGACGAGATCGTGATCAGCCGCCGCTGATCCGATGGTGAAAGTCCTGCGCCCCCTCGCCCGGGGGGGCGTTGTGCTGGCCCTGGCGGCCTGCTGCGGCGGCCTCTGGTCGCGCGAGCCGCCGCACAAGCCACGGCAGGACTTCGTCGCACCGGCGGCCGGCAGCTACCGCCTGCAGGCGATCCAGGCGGCCCCCGATGGCCATGTCCTCGACACCGAGGGGGCGCCGCGCCGCCTTGCCCACTTCGTCACCGGCGCGGTGACGCTGCTCAGCTTCGTCTACACCTATTGCGTGGATCCGACCGGCTGTCCGCTGGCCTACGAGGCCTTCGTCGAACTGCGCAGCCGCATAACGGCCGACCCCGCGCTGCGCGGCAGAATTCGCTTCGTCAGCCTGTCCTTCGATCCGGTCAATGACACGCCTGCCGCCATGCGCCAGTACGGCGGCCGCTACGCGCAGCGCGGCGGTGCGCTGCCCTGGCACTTCCTCACCACGCGCTCGGTGGCCGATCTGATGCCGGTGCTCGACAGTTTCGGCCAGGACGTGGCGGTGCAAGCCGACGCGCAGGGCGCACCGACGCGCACCATCAGCCACATGCTCAAGGTGTTCCTCATCGACCGGCGCGGCGTGGTGCGCGAGATCTACACCACCGCGTTTCTGCTGCCGCAAGTCATGCTCAACGACATCAAGACGCTGTTGCTGGAAGAGGAGGAAAGAGCGGGATGGGCGCGCCGCTGAGGCGCTCGCGGCTGCCGGGCGCCGTCCTCGCCATGCTGGCGGCAGCGCTTATCGCATGCTCCGCACCGGCGCCGCCGCAAAGCGCCGCGCCGCTGGGTCTGCCGCCGATCCCGCAGCCGGCGGACAATGCGCCGACGCAGGCGAAGATCGATCTGGGCCGCAAGCTCTTCTTCGATCGGCGCCTGTCCTTCAACAACACGATGTCCTGCGCCATGTGCCATGTGCCGGAGCAGGGCTTCACCTCGAACGAGCTGGGCAGCGCGATCGGGGTGGAAGGCCGCAGCCTGCGCCGCAACGCGCCCACCACTTTCAACGTCGCCTACCATCCTCGCCTGTTCCACGACGGTCGCGAGAGCACGCTGGAGAACCAGGTCTGGGGCCCGCTGCTGGCAGCCAACGAGATGGCCAATCCTTCCATCGGCTACGTCATCGAGCGGATTCGTGCTCTGCCCGACTATCAGGGACGGTTCGAGGCGGCCTTCGGCGGGCGTGCGGTGTCGCCGGAGAGGATCGGCCAGGCCATCGCCGCCTACGAGCGCACCGTGGTGTCGGGCAATTCGCGCTTCGATCGCTGGCGCTTCGGCGCACAGGCCGATGCCCTGAACGCGCAGGAGCAGTCCGGCTATCGCCTGTTCGTGGGAAAGGCCGGCTGCGTGCGCTGTCACCTCGTCGGCGACAGCGATGCGCTGTTCTCCGACTTCGGCTTCCACAACACCGGCATCGGCTGGCTGCGCAGCCAGGGGCGCAAGTCGAGCTACACGGTGGAACTGATTCCCGGACTGGTGACGCAGATCGACGCGCGGCAGCTGGAGACGTTTTCGGAGACGCCGCAGAACGACGTCGGACGCTTCGAGATCACCCTCGATCCGCAGGACCGCTGGGCCTACAAGACGCCCTCCCTGCGCAATGTCGCCCTCACCGCGCCTTACATGCACGACGGCTCCCTGCCCTCATTGGAGGCGGTGGTGGCGTTCTACGACGCCGGCGGCATCGACAACCCGCAGCGCGATCCGATGCTGCAACCCCTGTCCCTCTCCGCCGAGGAGAAACAGGCCCTGGCCGCTTTCCTGCGAACCCTCACCGGCGACAATGTCCAAGCCCTCGTCCACGACGCCAGATCCGCCGACATCGGGCAGTGACGCGCTCCCCACGGCAATCCGCCCGAGGAACGATGAGATCAGCCGCCGGCGGAGCGGAACCAGCGGCTCGGATCATCTTCCGCGGGCTCGTCGCGCGCACGCATCGCCCGCTTCAGCACCTCGATCAGTTGCGCCTGCTGGATCGGTTTGGCGAGATAGTCATCCATGCCCGCTTCGAGGCAGCGCTCGCGGTCGCCCTGCATCGCGTTTGCGGTCATGGCGATGATCGGCGTGTGATAGCGACGCCCGGACGCGACCCAACTGCGGCGCAGTTCCCGGGCACGGATGGCCTCGGTGGCTTCGATTCCGCCCATCACCGGCATCTGCATATCCATCAGGATGGCGTCGAAGCGCCTGGTCTCGAACTGGTCGACCGCCTCCTGGCCGTTGTTCGCGATGGTAACCTCGTGCCCCGCCTTTTCCAGCACCCGCTGCGCCAGCAACTGATTGACGGGGTTGTCCTCGACCAGCAGGATGTCCATCCCTTCGGGGCCGCTGCGTTCCGCCTTCCGTGATGTGGTCCCGACGTCGTCCGGTTCGACTTCGAAGGCATAACGCCCGGTCAGGCCCAGCGCCAGCATCACCGCGTCCAGCAGGTCGGACTGCGCCACCGGCTTCACCAGCGTGTACTCGACTCCCAACTCCCGGGCGCGTGACGCATCTTGGCGCTGCATTTTCACGTCCAGCAACATGATCATGTGTTCGGCGCCCGGCGCGCAGGCGCGGCATGACTGCGCCACCGCGAAGCCGTCGGGAGCCGGCATGCGCGCGTCCAGGAGCACCACGGAGAACGGTTGCGCCTCGCTCTCTGCCCTGCGTATTGCGGACACGGCCCCGTCGCCGTCGAACGCGACACTGGCGAGCATGCCCCACTCCTCCAGCTGCAGCGCAAGATGCCGGGCAGCGGTCTGGTTGTCATCCACCACCAGCACGCGTTGCCCGGAAAGCCGCGCGTGCCCCTTCGGCCGCGGCGCTGTGCCGGCGTCGCGGTCCGCGCCCAGGCGCAGCGTGAAATGAAACGTGCTGCCTTTTCCGGGCTCGCTTTCGACCCATATTCGGCCGTCCATCAAACCGACCAGTCGGGTACAGATCGCCAGGCCGAGGCCGGTGCCGCCGAATCTGCGCGTGGTCGAGGTATCGGCCTGGGCGAACGCATCGAAGATCTCCCGCTGCTTGTCGGCGGCGATGCCGATGCCGGTGTCGCGCACCGAAAAATGCAGGTAGGTCGAGCCGGCGCTACGTTTCTCCACCGCGCACGACACCTCGATCTCGCCCCTCTCGGTGAACTTGATGGCGTTGGCCGACCAGATTCGTGAGCACCTGACGCAGCCGGCCCGGATCGCCATGCAGGCGATCGGGAACTTCGGGCAGCATCGAATACACCAGTTCCAGGCCCTTCTCCTGGGCCCGAAGCGCCAGTGCTTTCAAGGTTTCGCCCACCACCCCGCGCAGCGGGAACTCGATGTGCTCAATCGTCATCTTGCCCGCCTCGATCTTGGAGAAATCGAGGATATCGTTGACGATCGTCCAGCAGAGCCTGCGCCGATGCCTGCACCGTGCTCAGGTACTCGCGCTGCTCCGCGTCGAGGCGGGTGTCGAGGGCCAACTCCGTCATGCCGATGATGGCGTTCATAGGCGTGCGGATCTCGTGGCTCATGTTGGCGATGAAGTCGCTCTTGGCGCGGTTGGCTGCGTCCGCCGCTTCCTTAGTGTGCAACAGCTCCGCTTCCCGCCGTTTTTGCGCGCCGATATCGCGGTGGACGCCCATCACCCGGCGGGGCCTGCCTTCGGCGTCGCGCTTGACGGTCTGCCCGCGCAAGTGCAGCCACTTCCAATCGCCGCTACGCGTGCGCAAGCGGTAGTCCACCTCGATGGCGGGAGCACGCCCCGCGAGATGGGCATCGATACGCTCCTTCAGGACCACCCGATCCTCCGGGTGGACCAGGCCATGCCAGACATCGACCCGGTTCTCCACTTCCTCGGGAGCGAAACCGAGCAGGGATTTCCAGGCGGCGCTCAGGCGCGCCGAACCCTTGAGCGGATTCCAGTCGAAGGGAGCATCGCCGCTGACGCGAAACGCGAGCTTGAACCATTCGGCCTCGCTGCGTGAATCCGCCGCAGCGTCGGCGCCGGCATAGGTTGCCGCTGCCGCTGCGAGAAACCGGGCGAGTCGCGTGCTCAGATCGCCCTGTCCCTGCTCCTCCAGCCGATGCAGAAAGCCCGACAGAGCCGACTCGTCGGCAACCGCGAACGCATCATTCAAATGTTGCAGAAGAAGTGCACTGGTCATGGGTCCCGCCAGGGACGGCCTCCGGGACGCGAAGGCGATTAACCCATTTCGGCCGCTTCCGGCCTCCCCTTTAACGTGAGCGTCGCGCCAGCGACTCTCGAAGCTCTCCTCTCCTGCCGGGAGAGGGGCTGGGGGTGAGGGAACCGGTCATGGCGAGGACCTTCATCACTCGCGGCTGCCGGCATTCCGCGACCGTTAACGCAATCCGAGGACGTCCTGCATGTCGAACAGGCCGCTGCGGCGACCGGCCAGGAAGCGCGCCGCGCGCAGTGCGCCCAGCGCATAGGTCATTCGGCTCGCCGCCTTGTGGGCAATTTCGACGCGTTCGCCGGTTCCGGCAAACATAACCGTATGATCGCCCACGATGTCCCCGCCGCGTACGGTGGCAAAGCCGATAGTCGCCGGATTGCGCTCGCCGATGGTGCCTTCGCGACCGTATACGGCGCATTGCACCAGGTCCCGGCCAAGGGCCGCCGCCACAACCTCGCCCATGCGCAACGCGGTTCCGGATGGCGCATCGACCTTGTGACGGTGGTGCGCCTCGATGATCTCGACGTCATAGCCGTCGCCGAGCACGTGCGCCGCCACGTCGAGCAGCTTGAAAACCAGGTTGACGCCCACGCTCATGTTGGGCGCGAACACCACTGCAACGCGCTCGCTCGCTTCCCGCACCGCGTGCTTCTGCTCCGGCGACAGGCCGGTGGTGCCGATCACCATGCTCACGCCGCGCGCTGCGCACGCCGCCAGATGGGCCAACGTGCCCTCGGGACGGGTGAAATCGATGAGGCAGTCGGCGCGCGCCAGACCGGCGTGGACATCGGAAGCGACTCTGACGCCACACGATGGCACGCCGACCAGTTCGCCGGCATCCCTGCCGATGGTATCGCTGCCGGCCTGGTCGAGGGCCGCGGCCAGCTCCATGTCCGGCGCCTTCAGTGCGGCCTCGATCAGCATGTGGCCCATGCGTCCGGAGGCACCGGCGATGGCGATGCGCAGTTGGCTCACGACTCATCCCCTTTCTCGTTGAGAATCGGCCCCGTGGGGAGTCCCCCGCAGGGCGATCACTTCTGCTCGGCGTCAGGTACCGTTGCCTGGGCGGGCGGCGCCACCTCGACGGCCGTGGCGGAAGGACGTGGCGCCGCTTCCTGCAGTTGCGCGGCTTCGCCCGCCACGACGTCGCCGGCGACACGCGCAAGTTTGCCGTCCTGGAAGAAGATGCTCAGCTTGCGCTCCTGCAACTCGCCGCGGCCCGGCTTGAAACGATAGACGTAATCCCATCGATCGGCGTGGAACACGTCGTTCACCAGCGGCGTGCCGAGCACGAAGCGCACCTGGTCCTTGGTCATGCCGGGTTTGAGTTGTGCCGCCATTTCCTGCGTGACCAGGTTTCCCTGCCGCACGTCGATGCGGTAGGGAGTGACAAACGAGGCGACGTAGCCCGTGCAGCCGGACAGCGCAACGACCGAAGCAACAATCAGCATGGAAAGGGGGGACAAAAACGTCATCGTGCAGGACCTTGGCGGGATTTCTCTTGCGGCTGGGAAAAGTATATCATCCCCGCAATTCCGCCCCGCCCCCAACACCCGAGCATGAGCAATTCCCAGAATCTCAAGAGTATCGGTCTGAAAGCGACGTTTCCGCGCCTGAAGATTCTCGACCTGTTCCAGAAAACGGATCTGCGGCACATGACCGCCGAGGACGTCTACCGCGCGCTGCTCGCCGAGAACATGGACATCGGACTTGCGACGGTGTACCGGGTGCTCACGCAGTTCGAGCAGGCCGGATTGCTGACCCGCCACTATTTCGAATCCGGCAAGGCCGTGTTCGAGCTCAACGAGGGTCAACACCACGACCACCTGGTGTGCCTGCAGTGCGGCAAGGTGGAGGAGTTTTACGACCCGGAGATCGAGAAGCGCCAGTTGAAGGTCGCCAAGGAGCGCGGTTTCGCCGTGCACGAACACGCCCTCTACCTCTATTGCGACTGTCTCAAGAGCGACTGTCCGAATCGCAAGCAGCAGGGCGACTCCTGACCCCCGCAGCGCCTGGCCGCCGCGGATTACGGCACACCGCGCGGCGGTCGCCTGTCGCTCCCGGAAACCCGCCGTCCCCTCCCGGGCGAGACCGACGCGGGCAGCCGCTCCCCGCCCTGAACCATGGATGCCTTCCTGACCTCCACCGCCCTGGTGGCGCTCGCCGAGATCGGCGACAAGACGCAGCTCCTTTCCTTCGTCCTCGCCGCGCGCCTGCGCAAGCCGGTGGCGATCATCCTGGGCATCCTGGTGGCGACACTGGCGAACCATGCGCTGGCCGGCTCCGTCGGCGTGTTCGCCGCGCGCCTCCTTTCGCCCGCCGTGCTGCCCTGGATCACCGGCCTGCTGTTCATCGGTTTCGGCCTGTGGGCGCTGCATCCCGACGCCCTCGACGACGATCCCAAGCTGCACCGGGCCGGCGCCTTCGTGACCGCCCTCGTCGCCTTCTTCATCGCGGAGATGGGAGACAAGACACAGTTGGCGACCATCACCCTCGGCGCCCGCTTCGAATCCCTCGCCATGGTCGTGCTCGGCACGACGCTCGGCATGATGATCGCCAACATCCCGGCGGTTCTGGTCGGCGAGGCGCTGGCGCAGAAGTTGCCGCTCAAACTGATGCGCTGGATCGCAGCGGGGGTCTTCGTCGTCACCGGCATGGTGACGATTCTGGGAGCGCCGCGCGTCGCCCTGTGAGCCGCGACTCAGCGGGAAGAGGCGGCGGACAGCATTTCCTGCGCGTGCTTGCGCGTGTGTCGCCGTGACCCGGACTCCGCCGAGCATGCGCGCGATCTCCTCGACGCGGCCATCGGCATCGAGCGGCGCGACGCGGCACAGCACTTCGGCACCGACATTCTGCTTGGCAATCGACCATTGCCAGTCGGCCTGCGCCGCCACCTGCGGCAGGTGGGTGACGCACAGCACCTGGCGCGCTGCCGCCCAGCTGCTTGCAGCATGCGGCCGACGATCTCGGCGACGCGACCGCCGATGCCGACGTCGACCTCGTCGAAGATCAGCGTCGGCGCGTGCCGGCCGTACACTGGCGATGACCTGGATGGCGAGGCCGATGCGCGACAACTCGCCGCCCGACGCCACCTTGGCCAGCGGCGCGCAGCGGCTGCCGCGGATTGGCCGCGACGCGGAACTCGACCGCTTCCAGCCCGTAGGCCGCGCCCTTCGGCCAGCGGCGTCGAGGGCAGCTCTCGAAGCGGCCGCCGACCATCGCCAGTTGCTGCATGCCGCCGTCACCGCTGCGACAGTCGCGCGGCGCCTTGCGCCGGCCCTCGGACAGCCTGGCGCGCCGCCTGCGCGTAGGCAGTCGCGCGCCTGCCTGCTCCTGCTCGGCCAGCGCGGCGGGATCGGCGGCCAGCGTCAATTCGTCGCCAGCGCGCGCTCCAGTCGGACCAGCACTCGGGGCAGCTCCTCGGCGCTCGACGCGATGCTTGCGCGCAAGCTGGTCACCGCCTCGATGCGCGACTCGAGCTCCGCCAGCCGCTGCGGATCGAGTATCCAGCCGCTCGCGGTAGCGCCGACAGCAGCATGCGCCGCCTCGCCGATCTGGATGCGGGCCGCTTCGAGCAGGTCGCCCGCCTCCTTCAGTGCTTCGTCGTAGTCGGTGAGCGGCTGCCAGGCGCGCGGCGGCGTCGCTCCAGGCGGGCGTGTGACGGGCAATCTCGCCCTCGTCCAGCTCCGCCAGCGCTGTCGGCCGCAGCCTCCAGCAGCAGCGCCGCATTCGCCAGGCGGCGATGCTCCTGGTTGTCTTCCAGCCAGCGCGGCGGATCGAAGGCCAGCGTCGCGCAGTTCCTTCACCTGCCAGTCGAGCATCTCGCGTTCGCGTGCCAACGCAGCGGCGTTGCCTTCCGGCACTCCGGCGCGCCTCCGCGCAGCTTGCGCCAGGCGCGGTGACTTCTCGTCCGACTTCGCACGCCAGGTCCGTCAGCGCCGCCCTGGGCATCGAGCAGCGCGCGCTGGGCATCGCCGCGCAAGCAGGGCGTGGTAGGCATGCTGGCCGTGGATATCGGCCAGGAAGCTCGCCGAGCCTCGCGCATCTGCGTCGGCGTCGCCGGCGAGCCGTTGATGTAGCCGCGCGAGCGGCCGCCGGCATCGACCACGCGGCGCAGCAGGCAGACGCAGCCTCGGCGTCGAAGTCGTTGGCCGCGCAGCCAGTGCGCGAGCCGCGCTGCCGAGCCGACATCGAACTCGGCCGCAACCTCGGCGCGCTCGCGCAGCCGCTGCGCACCACGGCGGCATCGGCGCGCTCGCCCAGGGCCAGCGACAGCGCATCGACGAGGATCGACTTGCCGGCGCCGGTCTCGCCGGTCAGCGCGCCGAAACCGGCCGCGAAACTCGAGTTCGAGCCGATCGACGATGACGAAATCGCGGATGAACAGGCGGCGCAGCATCGGTGTGCGAGTCCTAGTGCTTGCGGCGTGCTCGCTCCAGTGCAGCTTCTCGCGCAGCATGGCGAAGTAGCTGTAGCCGGGCGGATGCAGCAGGGTCACGTGCTGCGGCGAGCGCGCCATGCGCACGCTGGTCGCCGGCGCTGGACATCGAAGCGCATCCTGGCCGTCGAAGTGCACGCGCGCGTCGTGGGGCGACGATCAGCGTCGATGTCGATCCGGCTGTCGTCGCTGATGATGATCGGCCGGTTGGACAGCGCATGCGGACACAGCGGCACCAGCGCGATGCCGGCCACCTTCGGATGCAGGATCGGCCCGTCTGGCCGACAGCGCATAGGCGGTCGAACCGGTCGGCGTCGCGACGATCATGCCGTCGGAGCGCAGGTTGTAGATGAACTCGCCGTCGACCTCGACCGCGAATCTCGATCATGCGGCCGAGATCGCCCTTGTTCACCACCACGTCGTTGCAGCGCCAGGCTGCCAGCAAGACGCGCTCGCCATCGCGCCAGACCTCGCCTCGAGCAGCAGCGCGCGTTTCGGCGGTGAAACTGGCCGTCCAGCAGGTCGCCGATGCGCTGCAGCATGTCCTCGCGGGCAGATGTCGGTCATGAAGCCGAGTCGCCCCTGATTCACGCCGACCAGCGGCACGCCGAAGCGCGGCCAGCCGCCGCGCGGCGTAGAGCATGGTGCCGTCGCCGCCGAGCACGATGGCGAGGTCGGCCTCGGCGCCGATGGTCGTCGTAGCTGGCGACGTCTCGCCAGCCGGCGACTTCGACCGGCGCCGGCGGTGCCCTCCTCGATCAGCACCGCGCACGCCGCGGCTCGCGCAGAAATTCCGCCAGCAGCGGCAGCGACTCGGCGATCTCCGGGCTGTGGTACTTGCCGATCAGGGCGATGGTCGCGCGAATTGTATTGCTCGTGAACGGAATTAAACCATATGCTCGCATTAAAGGCCATATCGCTCCGCTTGCCAGTTTCTATAGAATGGCCCCATGCTCGACCGACCGCGCCCAGACTCTGCTCAAGACCCTGATCGAACGCTACATCGCCGAAGGTCAGCCGGTCGGCTCGCGCACGCTCTCGCACTATTCCGGACTGGAACTGTCGCCGGCGACCATCCGCAACGTCATGTCCGACCTGGAGGAGATGGGCTTCATCGCCAGCCCGCACACCTCGGCCGGCCGGGTTCCGACGCCCAAGGGCTACCGCCTGTTCGTCGACACCCTGCTCACCGTGCGGCCGCTGGCGCAGACCAGCAGATCTCCGAGATCCGCGACGCCATCCAGCCCGACCAGCCGCAGCGGGTGATCAGCCATGCCTCGCAACTGCTGTCCGAGCTGACGCACTTCGCCGGCGTGGTGGTGGCGCCGCGCCGCCAGCTGCCGCGGATCCGCCAGATCGAATTCCTCAGCCTGTCCGACAAGCGCATCCTGCTCATCATCGTCACCACCGAGGGCGACGTGCAGAACCGCATCCTGTTCACCGAGCGCACCTATTCGCCGAGCGAACTGACCGAGGCCGCCAACTATCTCAACCAGCACTTCGCCGGCCTCGACTTCGAGCAGATCCGCCAGCGCCTGCAGGACGAACTGCGCGCAGCTGCGCGCCGACATGGTCGAGCTGATGACGCGCCGCCGTCGACGCCGGCAACGAGGCCGTCACCGACAGCTCCGACGCAGTACGTGATCTGCGGCGAGACGAACCTGCTCGAGCGTCGAGGACCTGTCCTCCAACATGGGCCGGCTGCGCCAGCTGTTCGACCTGTTCGAGCAGAAGACCGGCCTGATGCAACTGCTCGACCTGTCCAAGCCGCGCCGACGGCGTGCAGATCTTCATCGGCGGCGAATCGGGCATCGCCCCGCTCGACGAATGCAGCGTCATCGCCGCGCCCTACGAAGTCGACGGCCAGGTCGTCGGCACGGTCGGCGTCATCGGCCCGACGCGCATGGCCTACGAGCGCGTCATCCCGATCGTCGACATCACCGCCAAGCTGCTCTCCAGCGCACTCGCCTTAACCGAGCGCAGCGCTGCTGATGACCCACATGCCAGACCTACCCGAACCCGCATACCAGCACGGTACGCCGCCGAGATCGGCGTCCTGCTGGTCAACCTCGGCACGCCGGAGGCGCCGACGCGCCAGGCGCTGCGCCGCTACCTCAAGGAATTCCTCGTCCGACCCGCGCGTGGTCGAGATTCCGCGGCCGCTCTGGTGGCTGATCCTGAACGGCATCATCCTCAACACGCGCCCGGCAAAGTCGGCCGCAGAAGTACGCGCAGATCTGGACCGCCGAAGGCTCGCCGCTCAAGGTGCACACCGAGCGGCAGGCCAAGCTGCTGCGCGGCTGGCTGGGCCACGCGGCATCCCGATCATCGCCGTCGACTGGGCCATGCGCTACGGCGAGCCCGTCGGTCGCCTCGCGCGCTGGACGCAGCTGAAGGCGGCGGACTGCACGCGCATCCTCGTGCTGCCGCTCTATCCGCAATACGCCGCCAGCACCACCGCCAGCGACCTACGATGCCGTCGCCGCCTGGCCGCGACGCATGCGCAACCTGCCGGAACTGCGCTTCGTGCGCAGCTACCACGACCATCCCGGCTACATCGAGGCGCTGGCAGCAGAGCGTGCGCGAGCACTGGATGGAGCGCGGGCCGCGCCGGACAAGCTGGTGATGAGCTTCCACGGCGTACCCCGCTGCGCGCTCGACCAGGGCGATCCCTACCACTGCGAATGCCAGAAGACCGGTCGCCTGCTGGCGCGCGGAGCTCGGCCTCGCGCCGGCGACAATACCTGGTCACCTTCCAGTCGCGCTTCGGCCGCGCCGAGTGGCTGCAAGCCCTACACCCAGCCGACGCTGGAAGAGCTGGCCAGCGAGCGGCGTGGCGCGCGTCGACGTGATCTGCCCCGGCTTCGTCGCCGACTGCCTGGAGACGCTGGAGGAAATCGCCATGGAGTGCAAGGGCGCCTTCCTCAACGCCGGCGGCAAGGAATTCCACTACATTCCCTGCCTCAACGAACGACCGGACTGGATCGCCGCCCTCGGTGCCGTGGTGGCCGACCACCTCGGCAGCTGGCTGCGCCAGCCGGCACCGGATGCCGCCGAGCTCGCGCTCAGCGCGCAGCGCGCAAAAGCACTCGGCGCGCCGGTCTGAACCAGCGCGCCGAGACTTTCCTGCGAAGGACCGGCGATAGGGCGGGTCAGCGGCAGACCGCAGCTCCGTTGCTCGCGCGCAGGGCGGCGCCGGCGCGCCGGCGGTTGTTGCGCCGCACCGCGCCCGGATCGAAGCTGCCCTCGATCTCGCGCATGGCTTCGCGCCGCGCCTTGAGCGCCAGCTTGAAGGCCTTCTCTTCGCCGTACTTGTTCACGGCGAACTTGACGCGCTTGCGCTTGCCGCCCGGCAGCGGCCAGGACGCGACCCAGAACCAACGCTGCTGCTCCTGCGGCAGACTGCGCGTCTCCGAAGCGCAGTAACGGCAAACGCCGACCACGCCCGAGCGGTTGCTGCGCTTGACGATGCTGGAATACTCGCGCATCGACAGCGGCGGATGCTTGGCGACAGTCTCGTCGCGGAAGCTGACGGCGGCGGCAAAGGACTTGTTCCGGCTGCCGTGCACGCCATCGCTGAAGTGCTTGCGATAGATGACGCCGCGGCGCTGGATGGTCACGAGCCAGCCGTGGGTGCGGCTGACTTCGTTATCGACACGACTGATGCCGTATGTGGGTTTAGCCTGTTTCACCTTGGTCCTCGTCTCGTTGTGCGCCGGCCGTCATCCGCGCGGTTGGTCCATTCGGCTGCGGGCGCCTTCCTTGAGGAATATCAGTGCCCTTGATTTGTCCGTGAACGGCCCGCACTTTGTCATGGAAGCGCATTGCAGGCTGTGATGCACGGCACAAGGAAATTGCGACTACGAGGAGAACGTGATGCACGACACATTGCTCATCGTCTGCCCGCACTGCGGCGCCGCAAATCGCGTGCCGCAGGCGCGGCTGGACGAGAATCCGAACTGCGGCCGCTGCAAGGCCGCGCTATTCGATGGTCATCCCGCCGAGCTGGATGCCGCCGCCTTCGAGGCGCAGGTCGCCCGCAGCGACGTGCCGGTGGTGGTGGACTTCTGGGCCCCCTGGTGCGGACCCTGCCGCGTCATGGCGCCGGCCTTCGCTCAGGCGGCGAAAGCCCTCGAGCCCGGTTACCGATTCGCCAAGGTAAACACGGAAGAGCAGCCGCAACTGGCCTCGCGCTTTGGCATACGCAGCATTCCGACGCTGGCGCTTTTCCGCCACGGAAGAGAGATCGCGCGCCAGGCAGGCGCCATGGACCACGCCGCGCTGGTGCGCTGGATCCAGGCCCACGCCTGACGTGCCGGTGCTGGACGGCGCGGCTTCAGGTGCGCGGCGGCGGCGGGTCGTCCACCAGCGACAGGTCGAAGGTAACCTGACTGAGCGTGGCGACCTGCTGTGCCGGCTCGGCGTATTCGGCGAGCCGTCGATTGGTTTCCGCGATGCGCTTCATGGCCACCGCGGACAGACGCTGATTGAAATGCTCCAGGCACTCCTCGGAGGACAGCGCCAGCGCCTGCGCACTGATGTCGAGATAGGTCAGCGGCGTCGCGCTGACGACCGTGGCAGTGCGTCGGCCGTCGAAGTAGTCGAGATAGGCCATCTCGCCCACCACCTCGCCCGCGCCCAGCGTGCAGATGCGCCTGGCCTTGAGCGACACCTCGACCTCGCCCTCGATGATGATGCCGAAGCGCTTGTCCTGTTCGCCCTCGCGCATCAGCAGCGTGTTTTCCGCGATCTGGCGCCAGTTGCCGATGCGCAGCACCTCCCAGATTTCCACATCCTCGAATTCCAGGAAGAACGGCAGCTTGCGCAGCAGCGTGAAGCGCGACAGATTGACTGGTACCCAATCGTCATCGACGATCTGGAACCGCACCGAGGTCAGGTCCTTGGCGAACTCCGCGCCGTTCTTGTAGCGGGAATACAGGTCCTTCTCCAGCGCCTTGCGGATGATGCCGTCCATGCGTTCCGGCACGTCCGAATTGAGCTGCGACACCGACGGCGGATCGGCGTTGATGATGCGGTAGATGAGCTGGGCCGGATTCCTGCCGCGGAACGGCAGGCGCCCGGTGAGCAGGTGGAACAGCACCACGCCGAGGGAGTAGAGATCGGTCTTCTGGTTGAGGGGGTAGCCCTTGATCTGTTCCGGCGACATGTAGGCCGGCGAGCCGACGCCCATGATGAAGGTGGAGTCGGATTCACTCTTCTTCAGCATGTCCAGGGCCAGGCCGAAGTCGGTGAGCTTGACCTCGTAGTTCTTGTTGATGAGGATGTTGGCCGGCTTGATGTCGCGGTGGATCACACCCTGCCGGTAGGCATAGTCGAGCGCCATGGCGCACTTGAAGACGGCCGACACTGCCCGGTGCATCGGCAGCATACGGTCGAAGCTGCAGTAATGCTCGAGGGTGATGCCCTCGAAGTACTCCATGACCAGGTAGGCCTGGGTCTCCTCGATCACGGTATCGAAGATCTTGATGATGTTCGGGTGGTCGAGGCGGCGCACGATCTGCCACTCGGTGCGGAACAGCTTGGTCAGGCGCCGGTTCCACTTGCCCTCGTCCCGGGCCCGGTCGGCGAAGGAAATGAGCTTCACCGCCACCGGCTCGGGGTAGGCGGGGCCTTCGCAGAGATAGACGGTTGCCGTCGCGCCCTTGCCCACCTCGCGCAGGACGCGATACTTGCCGATCGTTTCGGGAGCCCCGTTGGCCATATCCAGAAGTCTGGTGTGGTTTTCGGAAAATCTTACCCCATTCCCCCGTCCGGGGCGCAACGGACTGCCCCGGGCCGTCCCGCAGGCAGTCGCGCCGCCCCCGAGGGGCCCCGCGGGCCCTGCAAGCCGCCGCCAATC
Source organism: uncultured beta proteobacterium (assembly GCA_963823455.1). Lineage (GTDB taxonomy): Bacteria > Pseudomonadota > Gammaproteobacteria > Burkholderiales > Rhodocyclaceae > CAVPDA01. The sequence goes on along the minus strand of CAWGLO010000025.1, from coordinate 173,590 downwards.
CACCGGCCCTCGCTGATTCACCGTCCGGCCCTTGAAAAGCCGCGGAGTGTCCCAATAAACGACTTGTTTCAGTGCAGGGAGCCCATCATATGTCGGACAACGAACTCACATCCAACCCTTCCCCGGAGCAGGGTAACGCCGCAGCCTCCGCGCCGCCGGCGGCGGAGGCGCCCACCAGCGGGCCGGACACCATCCCCAGTACCGAGGAACTGCTGCGGACGGCAGAACTCAAGGCCGCCGAGCACTACGATGCCTGGCTGCGCGCGAAGGCGGACGCGGACAACACGCGGCGCCGGGCGCAGGAGGACATCGCCAAGGCCGGCAAATTCGCCGTCGAAAAGTTCGCCCAGGCCATGCTGCCGGTGAAGGACAGCCTGGAGGCGACGCTGCTGGCGGAATCCGCCACCCTGGAAAGCCTCAAGGCAGGCGTCGAGCTCACGCTGAAGCAGCTCGCCGCGGGAATGCAGAGCGCCGGCGTAACCGAAGTCCAGCCGATGGGAGAAAAGTTCGACCCCCACCGACACCAGGCCATCAGCGTGCAGGAGGTCGATGGCGAAGGAAACCGCGTCCTCAGCGTGCTGCAGAAGGGCTACCTGCTGCACGATCGCGTGCTGCGTCCGGCCCTGGTCGTCGTCTCCAAGCCGAGGAACGGCAGCGCCGCTTGATTTCGCGGCCGGGAACCCCATATCGCAAACAGGTGAATTGCCGGGAGACCGGCGTCAGAATCGAAGAGGAAAACCATGGGAAAGATCATCGGCATCGACCTCGGCACAACCAACAGCTGCGTCGCCATCATGGAGGGCGGCAAGCCCAAGGTCATCGAGAATTCGGAAGGGGCGCGCACCACGCCGTCCATCGTCGCCTACACCGAGGACGGCGAGGTTCTGGTGGGTGCCTCGGCCAAGCGCCAGGCGGTGACCAACGCCAAGAACACCCTGTTCGCCGTGAAGCGCCTCATCGGCCGCCGCTTCGAGGAGAAGGAGGTGCAGAAGGATATCCACCTCATGCCCTACAAGATCGTCAGGGCCGACAACGGCGACGCCTGGGTCGAGGTGCGCGGCAAGAAGATCTCGTCACCGGAGATCTCGGCGCAGGTGCTGCGCAAGATGAAGAAGACGGCCGAGGACTATCTGGGCGAGGAGGTGACGGAAGCCGTCATCACGGTGCCGGCCTACTTCAACGACTCCCAGCGCCAGGCCACCAAGGACGCCGGCCGCATCGCCGGCCTGGAGGTCAGGCGCATCATCAACGAGCCCACCGCGGCGGCGCTCGCCTTTGGCATGGACAAGAAGCAGGGCGACAAGAAGATCGCCGTCTATGACCTGGGCGGCGGCACCTTCGACATCTCGATCATCGAGATCGCGGCCGTCGAAGGCGAGCACCAGTTCGAGGTGCTGTCCACGAACGGCGACACCTTCCTCGGCGGCGAGGACTTCGACCAGCGCGTGATCGACTACGTCGTCACCGAGTTCAAGAAGGAGCAGGGCGTCGACCTCAAGAACGATGTGCTGGCGCTGCAACGGCTGAAGGAATCCGCGGAGAAAGCCAAGATCGAGTTGTCTTCGTCGCAGCAGACGGAAATCAACCTGCCCTACATCACCGCGGACGCGTCGGGGCCGAAGCACCTGACGATGAAGATCACCCGCGCCAAGTTCGAGTCGCTGGTGGAAGACCTGATCGAGCGCACCATCGAGCCCTGCCGCGTCGCCATCAAGGACGCGGGCGTCAAGGTGTCCGACGTGGACGACGTGATCCTGGTCGGCGGCATGACGCGCATGCCCAAGGTGGTGGACAAGGTCACGGGAGTTCTTCGGCCGGGAGCCGCGCAAGGACGTGAATCCGGACGAGGCGGTCGCGGTCGGCGCCGCGATCCAGGGTGGCGTGCTGCAGGGCGAGGTGAAGGACGTGCTGCTTCTGGACGTGACCCCCCTGTCCCTGGGCATCGAGACCCTCGGCGGCATCATGACCAAGCTGATCCAGAAGAACACCACCATCCCGACCAAGGCGCAGCAGGTGTTCTCCACCGCCGAGGACCACCAGACCGCGGTGACGATCCACGTGCTCCAGGGCGAGCGCGAGTTGGCGGCAGGAAACAAGAGCCTCGGCCAGTTCAACCTCACGGACATCCCGCCGGCACCGCGCGGCATGCCGCAGATCGAGGTGGCCTTCGACATCGATGCGAACGGCATCCTGCACGTGTCGGCCAGGGACAAGGCGACGGGAAAGGAGAACAAGATCAAGATCCAGGCCAGCTCCGGTCTTTCGGAAGAGGAAGTGCAGCGCATGGTGAAGGACGCCGAGGCGCATTCCGAGGAAGACCGCAAGGTCCACGAGCTGGTGGACGCGCGCAACCATTGCGATGCCATGATCCACTCGGTGAAGAAATCGCTGACGGAGTACGGCGACAAGCTCGGCGCGGACGAGAAAGGCAAAATCGAAGCAGCCATCAAGGACGCCGAAGAAGCGATGAAGGGCAACGACAAGGCGACCATCGAAGCCAAGACCGAGGCGCTGGCGCTGGCCTCGCAGAAGCTGGGAGAGAAGCTCTACGCCGAGCAGGGCGGTGAGGGCGCGGCGGGCGGTGCCGGCGCGGGGGGGCACGGTGGCGGTCCTTCGGCGGGCGCCTCGTCCGCCAAGGGCGACGAAGGCGACGTCGTGGATGCGGAATTCACGGAAGTCAAAGACAAGAAATAAACGGACAGCCGCGAAGGCGCAATGGCGCCGGGGAAACGCACCGAGGCCCATGGCCCTGCTGCGCGACCTCGGCGCCATGGCGCAATTGCGGTGAGGGCTTTCCATGGCTAAGCGCGACTACTACGAAGTTCTCGGCCTCAACCGGGACGCGTCGGATGAAGAAATAAAGAAGGCCTACCGCAAGCTGGCCATGAAATTCCATCCCGACCGCAATCCCGACCATCCCAAGGCCGAGGAGCAGTTCAAGGAAGCCAAGGAAGCCTACGAGGTCCTTTCCGACGCCGAGAAGCGATCGGCCTACGATCAGTTCGGCCACGCCGGCGTCGATCCGCAGGCTGGCGCCGGCGCAGGTTTCGGCGGCATGGGCGGTTTCGCCGATGCCTTCAGCGACATCTTCGGCGACATCTTCGGCGGTGCGCGCGGCGGCCGTTCCAACGTCTATCGCGGCGCCGATCTGCGCTACAACCTGGAGGTATCGCTGGAGGAGGCGGCGCGCGGCAGCGAGACGCGCATCCGCATACCGACCATGGAGGAGTGCGGCCCGTGCAAGGGTACGGGCGCCAAGCCAGGCACCCAGCCCAAGGTCTGCCCCACCTGCGGCGGCGCCGGCCAAGTGCGCATGCAGCAGGGTTTCTTCTCGATCCAGCAGACCTGCCCCAAGTGCCACGGCACCGGACGCATCATCCCCGAGCCCTGCACCGCCTGCCACGGCGCCGGCCGCGTCAAGCAACACAAGACGCTGTCGGTCAAGATCCCTTCCGGCATCGACGACGGCGACCGCATCCGGCTTGCCGGCGAAGGCGAGCACGGCGTGAATGGCGGACCGCCCGGCGACCTCTACGTGCAGATACACCTCAAGCAGCACGCCGTGTTCCAGCGCGACCACGACGACCTGCACTGCGAGATGCCGGTCAGCTTCACCACCGCGGCGCTGGGCGGCGAGATCGAGATTCCGACCCTGGACGGTGCCGCCAAGATCAAGGTGCCGCCGGAAACCCAGACCGGCAAGGTGTTCCGCCTGCGCGGCAAGGGCATCAGCGGCGTGCGCAGCCACGCCGCGGGCGACCTGCTGTGCCATGTGGTGGTCGAGACGCCGGTCAGCCTCACCGAGCGACAGAAGGAGTTGCTGCGCGAATTCGAGTCCATCAACGATAAGGACAACGAACGGCACAACCCCCGGGCACAGTCCTGGATGGACAAGGTGCGCGAGTTCTTCGGCGCCTGATCAGGCGCGGCGCCACTGCGTCACGCCGCCCGGCTTGTCCTCGAGGACGATCCCGGCTTCCAGCAGTTCGGCGCGAATGCGGTCGGCTTCGGCGTAGTTCTTGGCCTTCTTCGCTGCCGCGCGTTGCGCGATCCGCGTTTCGATCGAATCCATCACCGACGCGTGACCGACCGCGAGGTCGCCAATGCTCGCGGTCATTTCGATGCCTCTTAACGGCACAACGACATCGCGCCCTTGTCCTTGTAAGAAGTCACGCGGGTTGCGCTGCAATAAGCCCAGCGTCCCGGCCAGCGCCTTGAGGCTTCCGGCAAAGAACGCGTCGCTCGTCCTGTTTGCTTCGTTGGCCAGATCGAACAACACGGCAATGGCATCGGCAGTGTTGAAATCATCGTCCATGGCCTCCTTGAAGCGCGCCGCATCGGAAGCGCTCCAATCGATGGCGACCTCCACCGGCGGCACGTTGTCCAGCGCCGTATACAACCGCGTCAGCGCCTGCTTGGCGTCGTCCAGATGCGGCGTCCGAGTAGTTGAGCGGACTGCGGTAGTGGGCGCGCAGGATGAAGAAGCGCACCACCTCGGGGTCGTACCTCTTCAGGATGTCGCGGATGGTGAAGAAGTTGCCGAGCGACTTGGACATCTTCTCGTCGTCCACGCGCACGAAGCCGTTGTGCATCCAGTAGTTCACGAAAGTGCCGCCGTGGGCGCCCTCGGATTGGGCGATCTCGTTCTCGTGATGGGGAAACTGCAGGTCCTGGCCGCCGCCGTGGATGTCGAAATGGGTGCCGAGCAGTTCGGAGCTCATCGCCGAGCACTCGATGTGCCAGCCGGGACGGCCGCTGCCCCACGGCGAACTCCATTTCGCCTCCTCCGGTTCGTCCTCCTTGGCATGCTTCCACAGCACGAAGTCGAGCGGGTCGCGCTTGTCCGGCCGCCACCTCCACGCGCTCGCCGGCGCGCAGATCCTCCAGCGATTTGCCGGACAGTTTGCCGTAGCCCGGGAACTTCCGAACCGCAGTAGCAGACGTCGTCGTTGCCGGCGACATAGGCGATGCCGTTGCGCTCCAGATCGCCGATCATGCGCAGCATGGCGTCCACGTGCTCCGTGGCGCGCGGCTCGTGATCCGGCGGCAGCACACCCAGCGCCGCTGCGTCCTCGTTCATGTAGCCGATGAAGCGGCCGGTGAGCGCATGTATCGACTCGCCGTTCTCGTGCGCACGCCTGATGATCTTGTCATCGATGTCGGTGATGTTGCGCACGTACGTGACGCCATAGCCGCTCGCGCGCAGCCAGCGTGCCACCATGTCGAACACCACCAGCACGCGCGCGTGGCCGAGATGGCAGTAGTCGTAGACCGTCATCCCGCAGACGTACATGCGCACGCGGCCGGGATCGATGGGGACGAACTGCTGCTTGTCGCGGGTCAGTGAGTTGTAGATCTTGAGCATGTCGAAGGTGGAATCTGCGGGCGACTTGGACGGGCGGCCGCTATTCCGGCGCACGGCGCCGCGCGGGACGCGCGCAGCCGGCAATGATTGTGGATCGGACACCCTTCTTGCTAGAATTTTACGTTACGCTGATTCACCTCAAGAATATTTTTCTGTGATGAGCGCACTTCCGATCCGTACCCTGTTCGCGCTGCTGCTCGCCGCGACCTGTGTCGCCGCTGTATCCGCTGTGCCCGCCGACGCGTTGCAGGAGGCGCAGCACCTGTTGCAGCAGGGGCAGCTGCAGCAGGCGCTCGATCGCGCGGACCAGGTCATCGCCGGCAAACCCGGCGATGCCCAGGCGCGTTTCCTCAAAGGCGTGATCCTGGCCGAGATGAACCGCCACGACGAAGCCATTGCGGTATTCAGCAGACTCAGCGAGGACTATCCGGAACTTCCGGAACCCTACAACAACCTGGCAGTGATCTACGCCCAGACGCGCCAGTACGAAAAGGCGAAGGCGGCCCTGGAAATGGCCATCCGCACCCATCCGGGCTATGCGACCGCGTACGAAAATCTGGGCGACGTCTATGCCCGCCTCGCCGGCCAGGCCTACGACAAGGCCCTCCAGCTCGATGCCTCGAGCACTGCCGCCAGGAGCAAGCTGGCCATGGCTCGCGAACTGATCGCAGTGTCCGGCCGCCCGCAGCCGGCGAAGGCAGCGACGACCACCGGCAAGCCCGCGCCGGGCGCGGCACCGTCCACCGCACCCGGGATGAAGCAGTGAGCTTCGCCACGTGGTGCCGCAGACGCCACCCCGCGTCCCGATCGATGCAGCAAAAGACCCGTTCGACCTGAGATGCCGCCGGCGGCAGGGGATCGAGGAAGTCTGCTGCCGCGAGATGATCAACCAAGGCGCGGCGTACCAGCCGCGCAATCCCAACCGAAAGGAACCGAAATGAAGAAGCTTGCGCCGTTCGCACTTGCCCTGTGCCTTGCCGGGCCGGCCCTCGCCGCGAATCCCGTGGTGGAGATGAAGACGTCGATGGGCCCCGTAACCCTGGAGCTCTATGCCGACAAGGCGCCGAGGACCGTCGAGAACTTCCTGCAATATGCCAAGGATGGTTTCTATAACGGCACCGTCTTCCACCGCGTCATCGACGGTTTCATGATCCAGGGCGGCGGGTTCGAAAAGGACATGAAGCAGAAACAAACCCGCGCACCGATCCAGAACGAAGCCAAGAACGGCCTCAAGAACGAGGCCGGCACCCTGGCCATGGCGCGCACCGGCGATCCGCATTCCGCTTCGGCGCAGTTCTTCATCAATCTGAAAAACAATGCCTTCCTCGACTACCCGGGGCGGGACGGCTGGGGCTATGCGGTTTTCGGCAAGGTGACCCAGGGGCTCGAAGTCGTGGAGAAGATCGCCAAGGTCGAAACGGCGAACGCCGGCGGGCACCAGAACGTTCCGACCCAGCCTGTCGTCATCGAATCCATGCGCATCGTCGCGGACAAGTGAAGGAAACACCATGGTCAAACTGCAAACCAGTCTCGGCACCCTCAGCATCGAGCTCTATGCCGACAAGGCGCCGGAAACCGTGCGCAACTTCCTCGAATACGTGGACGCCGGGCACTACGACAACACCATATTTCACCGCGTCATCGACGGCTTCATGATCCAGGGTGGCGGTTTCGACGCCGCCATGCAGCAGAAAGGCGTGCGCGCGCCGGTCAAGAACGAGGCGGACAACGGCCTCAAGAACGACCGCGGCACCATTGCCATGGCGCGCACTTCCGATCCGCATTCCGCCACCGCGCAGTTCTTCATCAACGTGGCCGACAACGACTTCCTCAACTTCCGCGCGCCCGCCGCCGACGGCTGGGGCTACTGCGTCTTCGGCCGCGTCGTGGAAGGCATGGACGTGGTGGACAAGATCCGCAGCGTGGCGACCGGCAGCCGCGGCTTCCACCAGGACGTGCCGCGCGAGAACGTCATGATCGAACGGGCGGAGCGCGCCTGACCGCGCCCGGCCCGCCGACGGCCGCATCGGCGGAGCACCATGGCCGCGCTGTTCATTTCCGACCTTCACCTGTGCCCGACGCGGCCGGCGGTCAGCCGTTTGTTCCTGGATTTCCTGCGGGGTCCGGCGCAACGGGCCGATGAACTCTACATCCTGGGCGACCTGTTCGAGTACTGGGCGGGGGACGACGACCTCGACGATCCCTTCGTCGCCGGCATGTGCGAGGCGCTCGCCGCGCTCACCGATACCGGTGTGACAACCTCGTTCATCCGCGGCAATCGCGATTTCCTGGCGGGCGAGGGGTTTGCGCGGCGCACCGGCGCCGCGCTGCTGGACGACCCGACCCTGCGCTGGATTGAAGGCGTGCCGACGCTGCTCATGCACGGCGACACCTTGTGCACCGACGACGCGGACTATCAGGAGTTTCGCTCCATGGTTCGCTCGCCCCGGTGGCAGCAGCAATTTCTTGCCCGCCCACTGACGGAACGCAAGCGCATGATCGAGGAACTGCGCCGCCGCAGCGAAGAGGCGAAGAGCGTCAAGGCCGAGGCGATCATGGATGTGAATGAGTATGCGGTGGCGGCGGCATTGCGCACGCACGCCTACCCGCGCCTGATTCACGGCCATACCCACCGCCCGGCGCAACACCTGCATCTCGTGGACGGCCGCCGGTGCGAACGCTGGGTGCTGGCCGACTGGTACGATCGAGGCAGTTACCTGGAATGCGACGGCTCGGCGTGCCGCTCCGTCCCATTTCCGGCACCGATTCAGACCTGAGCCAGACCGCGCGCCAGATCGGCCTCCATGTCCTCCACCGCTTCCAGTCCGACGGCGATGCGCAGCAGGCCTTCGCGTGATGCCCGCTGCGGCACGCGCCTCGGGCGTGATGCGGCCGTGGGTGGTGGTGGCCGGATGCGTGATGGTGGTCTTGGTGTCGCCGAGGTTGGCGGTGATCGAGAGCAGTCCGCAGTCGAATCCACCACGCGCCAGGCCTCGTCGCGGCCGCCCTTGACCTCGAAGGACACGATGGCGCCGCCGCTGCGCCTGCTGCCGCATGGCCAGCTCGTGCTGCGGATGCGACGGCAGACCGGGATAGTAGACCCGCGCCACCTGCGGATGCGCTTCGAGCCAGCGCGCCAGTTCCAGGGCATTGGCCGACTGCGCCTCCATGCGGATCTTCAGCGTTTCCAGGCCCTTCAGAATGACCCAGGCGTTGAACGGCGACAGGGTCGGCCCGGCCGTGCGCAGAAACTTGAACACCTCCTCGGTGAGCTCCCGGTTGCCGCAGCACCGCGCCGCCGAGCACGCGGCCCTGGCCGTCGAGGTACTTGGTGGCGGAATGGATGACGAGGTCGGCACCCAGTTCCAGCGGCCGCTGCAGGACGGGCGTGCAGAAGCAGTTGTCCACCGCCAGCAGCGCGCCGCCGCGATGAGCGACCTCCGCCAGCGCGGCGATGTCGAACGACTTCGGTCAGCGGATTGGACGGCGTCTCGATGAACACCAGCCTCGTGTTCGGTCTGCATGGCGCCGCGCATACGCGTCGAGGTCGCCGGCGGCACGAAGGTGGTGTCGACGCCGAAGCGCGGCAGGATGTTGCCGAACAACTGCTGGGTGGCGCCGAAGATGCTGCGCGAGGCGACGATGTGGTCGCCGCTCTTCAGCAGCGCCATGCACGAGCGACAGGATGGCCGCCATGCCGCTGGCGGTGGCGACGCAGCCCTCGGCGCCTTCCAGGGCGGCCAGCCGCTCCTGCAGCATGGTCACCGTCGGATTGGTAGAAGCGCGCATAGACATTGCCCTCCTCGGCGCCGGAAAAGCGCGCCGCGGCCTGCGCCGCGTTCTCGAAGACGAAGCTGGAGGTCAGGTAGAGCGCCTCGGCGTGCTCGCCGAACTGGCTGCGCTCCTGCCCGGCGCGCACGGCCAGGGTTTCCAAGGAGAATTCATTGGTCATCGCGCCTTCTCCGCAAAAGCAAAAACCCGGTCGCAGCTTGCGCGACCGGGTTCGGTCCTCGCTTTAGCTGCATTTGTCTGGCGCCCGCAAGCTGAAGCTCAAATCGGCGCAGATCGAAAGCTACACGGCGCGAATCACGAAGTCAACGCAGCCCCCTGCGCCGCGTCACTCGGCCAGCACCAGATTGAGGTCGAGCTGCGCGCCGTCGCCGTCGTCGGCGAAGGTCTTCGACGCGCCGCGCTGCGATTCGACGCTGTGCGAGATACTCCGCCGTGACATCGCCGGTGATGTAGTTGCCGTCGAAGCACGAAGTCTCGAAGTGCGTGATGGTCGGATTGACGTCGCGCACCGCCGCCTTGAGGGCATCGAGATCCTGGTAGACCAGCGCGTCGGCGCCGATCTCGCGGCAGATCTCCTCGTCGGTGCGAACCGGTGGCGATCAGCTCGGCGCGCGTCGGCATGTCGATGCCATAGACGTTGGGAAAGCGCACCGGCGGCGCGGCGGAGGCGAAATACACCTTCCGCGCGCCGGCCTCGCGCGCCATCTGACGATCTCGCGGCTGGTGGTGCCGCGCACGATCGAATCGTCGACCAGCAGCACGTTCTTGCCGCGGAACTCCTGGGCGATGGCGTTGAGCTTCTGGCGCACCGACTTCCGGCGCATCGACTGGCCGGGCATGATGAAGGTGCGGCCGATGTAGCGATTCTTGACGAAGCCCTCGCGGTACGGAATGCCGAGGCGGACGGCAAGCTCCATCGCCGACGGCCGGCTCGAATCGGGAATCGGGATCACCGCGTCGATCGCCAGGTGCGGCATGGTGTGCCGGATCTTGTCGGCCAGGTACTCGCCCATCTTGACGCGCGTCTCGTAGACCGAGATGCCGTCCATCAGCGAGTCGGGGCGCGCCAGATAGACGTACTCGAAAATGCAGGGCGCATGCACCGTGCGCTCGGCGCACTGGCGGCTGACGAAGTTGCCATCGCATGTCGATCAGCACCGCCTCGCCCGGCTCGACGTCGCGCAGCACCTGGAAGCCCAGGGTATCGAGCGCCACGCTCTCCGACGCCACCAGGTATTCGGTGCCTTCGGCCGTTTCGTTGCGTGCCGATGACCAGCGGCCGGATGCCGTACGGATCGCGGAATGCGAGCAGACCGTAGCCGGCGATCATCGCCACCACGGCGTAGGCGCCCCTGACAGCGCCGATGCACACCGGCCACGGCCTTGAAGATGGTCTCCGCATCGAGCTGGTACTTGGTCGCGGCAGCCTGCAGTTCGTGCGCCAGCACGTTGAGCAGCACCTCCGAATCGGAGTTGGTGTTGATGTGGCGCAGGTCCTGCAGGAACATGTCGCGCTTCAGCTGCTCGGCGTTGGTCAGGTTGCCGTTGTGCGCGAGCATGAGGCCGAAGGGCGAATTGACGTAGAAGGGCTGCGACTCGGCCGAGTTGTAGGCGGAACCGGCGGTCGGATAGCGGCAGTGGGCGATCCCCCAGTTGCCCTGCAGGTTGCGCATGTTGCGCGTGCGGAAGACGTCGCGCACCAGCCCCGGGCCCTTGTGCATGTGGAAAACGCCGGCCTCGGCCGTGGCGATGCCGGCGGCATCCTGGCCGCGGTGCTGCAGCACCTGCAGGCCGTCGTAGAGCACCTGGTTGACCGGCGTGGTCGCGACCACTCCGAGAATCCCGCACATTTTCGCATCACCTATCGGTATCGAATCCGTTTCGCCAGCTCGGGCGGGAGCTACGGTTTGCTCGCCAATGCCGCCGTCTCGAGGGGCGGCGCGCTAACCGCGTCGCGCCACCACGGCTGTTGCGGCAGGCTGGTCAGTCCGCCCGCCACGACCAGCGCCAGCAGAATCGCGATTCCCTGCAGCGCACCGAAAACGCCGCCGAGAAACCGATCCAGCACACCCAATCCGGCTGCCGCCAACACCCCCGTCACCGCCAGCCGCAGCAAAGCGAAAACCACCAGCACGCCCACAAACACGGCCGCAAAGCCGACGACATACTGCACCGCCTGGTCCTTGAGCACGTCGGCGAACAGGCCGCCGATTTCGCTCGCGGTAGCACGCGCCGCGAAAAACGCCACAACCCACGCCGCCAGCGCCAGCATCTCGCTGACCAGCCCGCGCCAGAATCCCAACAGCAGCGTGAGGCCCAAGACCGCCACCACGCCATAATCGAACACCGTCACGACTTCGGGGCCACCATTCCGTCCAGCCCGCTCTTCCTGAGCCTGTCCCGCGCCTTATCCGCCGCATCGCGGCTTTCGAAGGGGCCGGCTCGCACCCGTGTCTTGACTCCGCTCGCCGTTCGTACCGACTCGACAAAGGAATTGTAGCCTTCCGCTTTCACCCTTGCCTGCACTTTGCGCACGTTGTCGGGATCAGAAAAGACGCCAAGCTGCACCACGAACTGGTCCGCGGCGTTGAGAATGGCCTCGGCACGCGCCTCTTCCGTCTTGGATTCAGGTCGTTTGGCGGCGACCGTCTCCGTGGGCTTGGCGGCGGGCTTTTCTGCAACCGGCTTCTCCGCAACCTTCTCCACTGCCTTCTCCGGCGCCTTGCCCGGCTTGGCCTCGGTCGGCGGCTTCTCCTGCACCTTGCCGGCAGGCGGCGCTGCCGTACCCGCCGCTCCAGCGGCTGGGGGTTCCAGGGGCGCCGGCGGCTTCTCGGCGGGCGGCGGTGCAGCGCTTCCTTCCGGCGCAGACTTGCCCTCGCCCGGCACCGCGGCCCGGGACGGGGCAACACGCTGATCGAAGGGACTGTCGCGGCCGGGAATCCGTACCTGGATATCCTGATTGACCGGCTTGGGCTCCTGCTCCATGACCATGGGCAGCACGATAGCGGCGAGCAGCGCGAGCGCCACGGCACCGACCAGGCGACGGCGTGCGCGCTTTTTCAACTCGATTTGGGCGTCCTTGTCGGCCATGGACAGGGCTGAAATCAGACCGACGACTCGATCGACACGCATGACCGAGGCAACGGTAAGAAATGATCCGAAGACGACAATTCTATCATTTTCGCCGCAGCGCCCCCGGGCTGCGACAAAGGCGTTTGCCGGCGAATCGAATCGTTCCACGGCGTCGGCCGGCACGCCCGCCTGCCGCACGATGCCTGCCAACGTGGCTGCGTCCGTGCCACGCGGCCCTTCGAGGCTGCACACCAGCCAGCGGTCGATCCGGCCGCGCAATCGTGTGACTACGCCGGCGATGTCCTTGTCGCGCAGCATGCCGAATACCGCCCAGGTCTGCGGAAAGAAGGGCATGTCGCCCAGATTGTCTGCCAGGACGCCTCGCCGCCGCGGATTGTGAGCGACGTCGAGGACGACGGCGGGCCGCCCGGGCAGCACCTGGAAGCGCCCGGGCAGTTCGACCTCGAGCAGACCGCGGCGGATATCCTGCATGGTAACCGGCAGCCGGTCCGACAGCGCGTCGAGTCGCCGCCAGGGCGCGCGCGGCATTGAGCAGCTGGTTGGCGCCGCGCAGCGCCGGATGTGCCAATCCGCCGCGGCGAACGATTGTCTCGCCGCGCCGCCGCCAGTACTGCCATTGCGCCGGTCCTGGCGGTGAAGCCGAAATCGCGACCCAGCAGCCGGCAGATCGGCACCGATCGACCGGACATGATCGAGCAAGCCGTTGCGGCGGCTGGGGGTCGCCGCACGATGGCCGGCTTCCCGCCGCGGAAGATGCCGGCCTTCTCGAATCCGATCTCTTCGCGCGTCGCGCCGAGGTAGTCCATGTGATCGAGATCGACGCTGGTGACGATGGCGCACATCGGTATCGTAGACATTGACGGCGTCGAGCCGGCCGCCCAGCCCGACTTCGAGAATCACCGCGTCGAGCGCTTGCGTCGAGAACACCTCCCACGCCGCCAGCGTGCCGAACTCGAAATAGGTCAGAGCCGTGCCGCTTGGCGCGCGGCTTCGACGTCGGCAAATGCCCGGCACAGTTCCGCATCCGCAACCGGGCGGCCGTCGATGCGCACGCGCTCGTTGTAGCGCAGCAGGTGGGGCGAGGTGTAGAGGCCGACGCGATAGCCGGCACAGAGCAATATGCGCTCCAGCATGGCACAGGTGGAACCCTTGCCATTGGTGCCGCCGACCAGTGATGACGGGTACGTTCTGCGTCATTGTCCAGGGCCTGCCGGACGCGCTGCACGCGATCCAGTCCGAGATCGATCGGCCGCGAATGCTGACGCGTTCGATGTACGACAGCCAGTCGGCAAGCGAATCGGGCATGACCTGGTCGGGAGCCGCCCCGTCAGGCGGCGTGGGCAGGCATGCGCTGCAGCAGGCTCAGCAGCGAAGCGAGTTTGTCGCGCAACTGGCGGCGATCGACGATCATGTCGATGGCGCCCTTTTCGAGCAGGAACTCGGCGCGCTGGAAGCCCTCCGGCAGCTTCTCGCGCACCGTCTGCTCGATCACGCGCGGCCCGGCGAATCCGATCAAGCGCGCCGGGTTCGGCGATGACGACATCGCCGACGAAGGCGAAGCTCGCCGAAACGCCGCCCATGGTCGGGATCGGTGAGCACGGTGATGAAGGGCACCTTGCGACCTGCGAGTTGGGTGACCGCCGCCGTCGTCTTGGCCATCTGCATCAGGGAGAACAGCCCTTCCTGCATGCGCGCGCCGCCGGAGGCCGTGATGCAGATGAACGGCAGCTGCTGCTCGAGGGCCGCCTTGCACGCCGCGCACGAAGCGCTCGCCGACCACCGAGCCCATCGAACCGCCCATGAACTCGAACTCGAAGCACGGCGAGCACCACCGGCACCGTCTTGATGGCGCCCTGCATCACGACCAGGGCATCGGCTTCGCCGCTGTCCTCCGTCGGCCGCCTGCAGGCGATCGGGATAGCGCTTGCTGTCCTTGAACTTCAGCGGATCCACCGGCACCACCTCGGCGCCGATCTCGAAGCGACCCTCGGGATCGAGCAACAGGTCGAGCGCGCGCGCGGGCGCGTATCCGGTGATGGTGGCTGCACTTCGGGCAGACGCTCAGGTTGTTCTCCAGGTCCGTAGCTGTAAAGCACCGCCTCGCAGGCACGGACACTTGCTCCACAGACCTTCCGGGACCGTCTTGCGCTGTCCGGTGTCGGTGCGCTTGATCTTCGGCGGCAGAAGTTTCTGCAGCCACTGCTCATGACTTGACCTCCGCCGCAACCGCCTCGTCCATGGCCAGGCGGATACCGCCGAGAAAGCGCAGTAAGGCGCGCTGCGGCGCCTCGTCCCGCGGCGCCTGCTCGATTTCCTCGATGATGCCGGCTGCCGATCACCACGGCATCGGCAATGGCGGCGATGCGCGCCGCGCTCGCCGCGTCGCGGATACCGAAGCCGACGCCGACCGGCATGCCGACGTCGGCGCGGATCTGCGGGCAGACGTCGCGGCAACGTCGTCGCAGATCCAGGTGACCGGCACCGGTCACGCCTTTCAGCGAAACGTAATAGATGTAGCCGCTGCCGACCGCGGCGACCTGCGCGCAAGCGCTCGTCGGTCGAAGTCGGCGCCAGCAGGAAAATCGGATCCATGCCGTGCGGCATGCAGCGCGCCGCCGAATTCGGCGCATTCTTCCGGCGGATAATCCACCACCAGCACGCCATCGACGCCCGCGGCGGCGGCCTCGCGCAGCGAAAGCTCGCCACGCCCATGGCCTCGATCGGATTGGCGTAGCCCATCAGCACCACGGGCGTCGCGCGATCGGTTGCTTGCGGAACGCGCCTACCGGTATCGAGCACCTGCCTCAGGGTGACACCGTGCCAGGGCGCGCTCGGAGGCGCGCTGGATGGTCGGACCATCGGCCATCGGATCGGAGAACGGCACGCCCAGCTCGATGATGTCGGCACCGCCCGCGACCAGCGCATGCATCAGCGGCAGCGTCAGTGCCGGATCGGGATCGCCTGCGGTAATGAAGGGGATCAGCGCCTTGCGGCCCTGCTCACGAAGGCGCGCGAATGTTTGCTCGATGCGAGACATAGATCCTTTCACCGCCGGGATGCAGGCACTGCCGGGCCGATGCTGCAGTCCCCCTGCATCCTTGGCGCATGTAGCTGCATCAGAACCGGATTCCCGACTTCTCGGCGACCGTATGCATGTCCTTGTCGCCGCGGCCGGAGAGATTGACCAGCAGAATCTTGTCCTGCCGCCAGCGTCGGCGCCAGCTTCGTCGCATAGGCCAGTGCGTGGCTCGATTCGAGCGCCGGAATGATGCCCTCGTGGCGACACAGGTCGTGGAAGGCGGCTAGCGCTTCGTCATCGGTAACCGTCACGTATTCGGCGCGGCCGGTGTCCTTGAGCCAGGCATGCTCCGGGCCGACGCCCGGATAGTCGAGACCGGCCGAAATCGAATGGGTCTCCGATGATCTGGCCGTTGTCGTCCTGCAGCAGGTAGGTGCGGTTGCCGTGCAGCACGCCCGGTCGTCCGGCCAGCAGCGAAGCCGCATGGTGGCCGGTTTCGATGCCGTAGCCGGCCGCTTCGACGCCGATCAGCCTGACTGCGGCATCCGGTATGTAGGGATAGAAAATGCCCATCGCATTGGAGCCGCCGCCGACGCAGGCGATCACGTAGTCCGGCTGGCGCCCGGCCAGTTCGGGCATCTGACGCCTGCACTCCTCGCCGATGACCGTCTGAAAGTCCCGCACCATCATCGGGTACGGATGCGGACCGGCCACCGTGCCGATGATGTAGAAGGTGTTGGCGACGTTGGTCACCCAGTCGCGCATCGCTTCGTTGAGCGCATCCTTGAGCGTCTTCGAGCCCGACTCCACCGGCACCACGGTGGCGCCGAGCAGCTTCATGCGATAGACGTTGGCGGCCTGGCGCTTGACGTCCTCCGAGCCCATGTAGACGACGCACTCCATGCCGTAGCGCGCCGCCACGGTCGCGGTCGCCACGCCGTGCTGGCCGGCGCCGGTTTCGGCGATGACGCGCGGCTTGCCCATGCGCCGCGCCAGCATGGCCTGGCCGATGCAGTTGTTGATCTTGTGGGCCCCGGTGTGGTTCAGATCCTCGCGCTTGAGGTAGATCTGCGCGCCGCCCAGCAACTGCGACCAGCGCTTGGCATGGTACATCGGGCTCGGCCGGCCGACGTAATGCTTCAGATCGTAGTCGAATTCGGCGCGGAAGGCGGCATCGTTGCGCGCCGCCTCGTAGGCTCCGCGCAACTCGTCCAGCGCGGATACCAGCGTTTCGGCGACAAATACTCCACCGTAGGGTCCGAAATGACCGCGGGCGTCAGGCTGGTTGTACGGCAGATCGATCATCCCCATCCCTTACTCCCGCAATGAATTCAGCGATCTTGCGCGCATCCTTGATGCCCTTCGCAGCCTCCACGCCGCTGCTTACATCGACCGCCCAAGGACGCACCTGATGTACCGCCTGCGCCACGTTCGCAGCATGCAGCCCGCCGGAAAGCACCACCGGCAGAGGCAACCGGCCTGGGATCAGCGACCAGTCGAAAGTCCTGCCGCCGCCGCCGTATCCTTCCACATGCGCGTCCAGCAGCAGGCCCTGCGCTGAGGGGAACGAGTGTGCGTATTCTACCAAATCGAGGCCAGGCCTGACCCGCGCCGCCTTGATGTAGGGCAAATCGTAACAGCTGCAGTCCGCCTCCCGTTCATCGCCGTGGAACTGCAGCGTCTGAATTGGCAGGGCGTCGATCGCATGACGCACGAAATCCCGTTCGGCATTCACGAACAGGCCGACCACGGTCACAAACGGCGGCACGACGCGGCACAGGGCACGGGCCTGGTCTTTCGTCACGCAGCGCGGACTGGGCCCGTAGAACACCAGTCCGATCGCGTCGGCACCGTAGCGGACCGCGGCGACGGCGTCCTCGGCACGGGTAATGCCGCAGATCTTGATGCGTGTGCGAGACAAGGTCAGCGCGGTGGAAGAACCAAAGGCGCGATGATACGGCCGTTGTCGGGCAGCCGCCAGCGTGCCTCGAATTCCACGCCGGCGAAATACAGTC
The DNA here is from genome assembly GCA_963823455.1 of uncultured beta proteobacterium. Taxonomy (GTDB): domain Bacteria; phylum Pseudomonadota; class Gammaproteobacteria; order Burkholderiales; family Rhodocyclaceae; genus CAVPDA01. Next base: position 156,306 of record CAWGLO010000025.1, on the reverse strand, counting down.
CGGCCGCTGCAAAAGTCGGCGCCGCCAGCCCGCGATCGCGGCTGCGCAGCAGTTCAGCGATCCAGTCCGGAGCATGCCTGCCGTTGCCCACGTACACCAGGGCACCCACCATGTTGCGAACCATGTGCTGCAGGAAGGCGTTGGCACGGAACTCGAATACCACCAACTCCCCGTGCCGCGCCACCTGCGCCTGGTGCAGCACCTTTACCGGAGATCGGGCCTGGCATTCGGCCGCACGAAATGCGGAAAAATCGTGCTCACCCAGCAGGTATTCGGCACCCGCACGCAGCGCCTCGAGGTTGAGCGGCCGATGAAACCAGCCAACCCGGCCGGAATCCAGCGCCGGACGCACTGGAGAATCGGACAGAGACATAGCGGTAACTGCGGGACACGGCCGAAAACCGGGCATGAAAATCCGGCGCCACTTCCTGTGCCCAACGCACGGCCACCGCCTGCGGCAGGCGGCTGTTGGTACCGCGAACCCAGGCGCCGAGGGGCCGCTTCGAACTGGTATCGAAGTGGACCACCTGGGCCAGGGCATGCACGCCTGCGTCAGTGCGCCCGGCGCAGACGACCGTCACCCGTTCGCCGGCGATCTCGCTCAGCGCGCGCTGCAGCACGTCCTGCACGGTGTTGCCGCACGCCTGCGACTGCCAGCCGCGGAATGCTCCGCCGTGGTATTCGACACGCAGGGCCAGTCTCACGCCGACAGAGCGATGCAGGCACCGAGCGCCAAAAGGAGCACGACGAAGCCGTCGCACACGCGCAGCGGCATTCGCTTCAGCACAATGCGGCCGGGCGGCGTTGGATGCGCTGACGGTTGCAACCAGTCGCGCCAGCGCGCCGCCGGCGGCGACTCGACATACTGCATCACGAGCATGAGACGAACTGCGATGCGAGCCCGGTCGACGGCAATGAAGGACAGCGGGCGCATCAGGCCGTAGAGTGCGCCGACGAATTCATCGCTGGGTGTGAATTCCAGCAGTAGGGCAAGCGAAGCGAGGATTACGATCAGCCGCGCGCCGTGCGCCCAGGCCAGAAACAATCCATCCGCGGTCGGACTCAAGCTGCCCAGATCAGGGAACAGCAGCACGCCGGGGGTGGCCCAGACGAAGAGCACCACGAGCGCCAGCAGCAACCAGCGCGTGCGTCGCAACAGCCGCAACAGGCGCGGCGCCGCGAACGTCACGGCAAGCGCGACGATCATGAGGGTGAACAGCGCCAGGGGGACCTGGTCGAGCAGTTGTGCCGACACCGCCGCTACGCCCCAGACGAGCAGGCGAACGGCGGGGTGCGGCATTTGGGAGAGACGTGAGCTATTCCGAAACGATCAGGCGAGCCTGGCGATCATGTCGCGGGCCTTTTGCTGCTGGCCCGCCGTACCTTCGCTCACCACTTCCTGCAGCAACTCGCGGGCCCCTTCCCGGTCGCCCATTTCCTCGTACGCCTTCGCCAACTCCAGCTTGGTTGCCACCTCGGGATTCTCGTCGGCCGCAACGTCGGCCTCGAATTCCGGCACCATGGTCACCGCGGCTTCGTCGGCAGGGGCATGTGCGGACTGTTGTGACGCCGGCAGATCGAGGTTGATGCCGGACAGGTCGAGCGTCGGGACCGATTCGTTGGCACCGGGCTGCTTGCCCTCTTCGAGTTCAAAGTTGAAATCGAGCAGGTTGCCCCCGACGTCGGTCCGCTCCAGGTCCATCACCGCGATGTCGTTCGATGGCCTGCTTGCCGTCAGTTCGTCGAGATTGAAGTCGATCAGCGTACCGGCAACATCGGTGCGCTCCAGATCCATGACGGGCACGTCCGGTTTCGGAGCCGGCGCCTTCGCCGCAACCTCCGGCTCCGCCGCATCGCCCAAATCGAAATCGATCACGTTGCGCGAAACCAGCGACTCGGTACCGGAAAAGGCCTCGGCCTTGTCCGCAGCCTGGGTCGCAGCCGTTTGACCCGGCTCGAACGACATCTCCGCCGCAACGGCTTTCGTGGCTGCGCCCGGATCGAGTAGCACGGTGGATTCCGGCCCCGATGCCCGGGTTCCGGCAGCCATAGGCGCCTCAGCGATGTCGAGCCCCAGGTCGAAATCGAGAGCGGCCTCCGCTGCAGCGGATTGCACCCGCTCCGCGGGCTCCGCTTCCAGGCTCGGCAGTTCCAGATTGAAATCCATTTCCGCCGGCGCGGCCGGTTTCAGCGCGATCGTCGATTGTTCGGACGCCACGGTTACCGCCGCTCCGCCAGCTTCTGCAGACGCGCCGACGCCGCTGAGCCCGCCGGGCATGGCCCAGGTGTCCTTCAACCGATCCGATGCCTCACCCGCGCCGGCTGTACCTGCCGGAGCGATCGCATCCGCTGCGGCTATCGCACCGGCTGCCAGGGCTGCTGCACCACCGGCCGCGACGCCCGCGATGGCGGCTGTACCGCCGGGGCTTGCAACCGCCGGCGTTGCGGCTGCGACAGGTTCCGCGGCCGGTTTGCCACCATAGAGCGGGTTCGCCGGGTCAAGCTTGCGGCCCATCGCCGCGGCCTTCTCCCAGTCGGCGCCGACACCACCAGTCTGCGCATACAGTTCGCTTGCGTGGTTCTCGAATTGCTTGAGCGTCTTGCGCTGCGCGTAGATCTCCATCAGCTTGACGTGGATGGCGTGGCGCGTCGGCTCGTTCTTGAGTGCGTCTAGAAGAATCTCTTCCGCTTGCGCGTCCCGACCATACGCCATATAGACATCGGCCTCAGCCACCGGATCGACTCCCTCATCGGCATCGATAGCGGTCATGCCGGAATGGCTGAAATCGGTCTGTATCGAGCTGGCACTGGTATCGACACTCTGCCCGCCGGTGGCGCCGAATACCGATTGAGCTGCCATCTTGCCTTCCGTCGCCGGCGCCGGAACATCTTCCTTGCGCCGTTGCAGCATCCGGTAACCGAGAAGACCCAACAGCCCGGCCAATGCGCCGCCACCGCCATAAAGCGCGAGCGGATTGTCCAGCAGGCCGGCAAGGAACCCGCCCCCTTCGGCCGGCGGCGTATCAGGCTGCCCGGCTTCGGCTGCGGGTTTGGGCGCTTCCGCCTTCTTCTCCTGAATCGCCGGCTGGGGCTCGGGCGCCGGTTGACTCACGGGGGCTTGCGCAACCTCGGCCGGTTTTTCGGCAGCCGCCGCTGCAGGTTTCTGCTCCTCGGGCGCCGTTACCGCCGGCTTGCCCCCAGCCGGAACCGGAGTTGCTGTCTCAGGCTGCACCGCCGCCGGCGTGGCTTCCATAGCTGGGCCAGCCGGAGCAGGTTTTTCCGCTGGCACGGAAGCCCCTTCTGGCTTCTTCGGTTCAGTCGCCGCGGGCAACACACCGGCCGCCGCCTGCTTCTGCAGTTCGGCCAATTGCTGATTCTTCAGCTCGAGCAGCTTCTGGAGTTCCTTGACATTCTTTTCCAGGTCGGAAACGCGGGAACTCGCTTCCTTCAACGCCTTCTCTTTCGCAACCTTGTCCTCCTCCAGGGAGGCAATGCGCGCCTGGTTGGCTTGAGCCGCTTTCGCCGCTTCGCTCTTCGACACCCTGAGCTGGTCGCGCGGCTCGGCCGCAGCCGCCGGCGCCTTGTCTTCCACGCGCGGCGCGATTTTTCCGGCCGCCGCCTGCTGCGGCGCCATCTCTTCGGGTGCCGGTGCCGCCGCAGCTGCAGCAGCCACTTGCCGCCGATACGCGTTGAAATCGGCGGCTTGTGCTACGACGACGCGACGTGCGTCGCCCGGACTGACCGCGGCAATCGCCTCGCGGTCGGGAATGTTCAGTATCGCGCCGGCACGCAGGCGGTTCATGTTGTTGCCGATGAATGCCCCCTTGTTGGCACGAAACAGCGCCACCAGCATCTGGTCTGCGCTGATTCCGTCCGGCTTGGTTTCATCCGCAATGCGCCCCAGAGTATCGCCCCGGTTTACCTCGCGCGTCGCGGCGCCCGCGCTCTTCGGCTCGGCGCGGCTTACGGACGGCTGCGCGGCCGGGGCGGCTTTGCTTTCGGGCGGCGTGACCGGAGCAACCTGCTGCCGCGCCAGCACCGCCTCGGGTGGATCGAGTAGGAAAGTGTACTCACGGATCAGTCGGCCCTGCGCCCAGTCGAGTTGAACCAGCAGATCGATGAATGGTTCGTTGATTGGGCGTTCCGAACTGAGCCTCAGATAGGACTTCCCGTCGGCCCGCTTGGCGATGTTGAGCTTGATTCCGGCCAACACCGGAGTGAACTCAATGCCCGCCTGCTTGAATGCCTCGTTGGGCGCGAGGCGCGCGTTCATCGTTGACAGTTCGTCGCGCGTGGCCGTCAGTTCCAGCTCGGCGTTCAGCGGCTGGCCTAGACCGCTCAACACGGTCAGCTTGCCCAGTCCCGCCGCGTCCGCGGTCAGCGACAGGGCTGCCAGCGCAACAGCCAGTACGGTGCTCTTCATTGGAAATTTCGCGATTGTCATCATCACCGCATTCTCCCGGCGGCCAAAACACCAATTATTAAACTAACATCATGCAGTTAGCGTTGCAAGCTGAACCCACTTGTTATCAGGACCGGTTCCCGGCAACGCGATGGAGTTGTGGCGTGCGCGCCACACAATATCACGGGACGTTCCCCTGCATGGGAGGCACCGCGCGCTTACCGTCCGCACACAATGCGCAGTTAACGGGAGAACGCGACACGGCTTGAGGAAAGACGGCCTCAGTCGGTCAGCGCTCTTCGAGCAGAATCCGCAGCATACGCCGCAGCGGTTCGGCTGCGCCCCACAGCAATTGATCCCCGACCGTGAATGCACCCAGGTATTCACCACCCATCGACAGCTTCCGCAGCCGTCCCACCGGCACTTCCAGCGTCCCGGTGACTGCGGCCGGCGTAAGTTCCCGCATCGTGATGTCGCGCTGGTTCGGGATCACCCGCACCCAGTCATTGGCGTCGGCAAGCATATCGACGATCTCGTCCAGCGGCACATCATGCCTGAGCTTGATGGTGAGCGCCTGACTGTGGCAACGCATGGCGCCGATACGCACGCAGATCCCATCCACGGGAATCACCTTGCCGCCGGCACCGCCGTCGCGGCCGAGGATCTTGTTGGATTCCGCCTGCCCCTTCCACTCCTCGCGGCTCTGACCATTGCCAAGATCCTTGTCGATCCAGGGAATCAGGCTGCCGGCGAGGGGAACGCCGAAATTGGATGTCGGAAAGCTCTCGTCGCGCAGGATGCCCGCCACCTCGCGGTCGATATCGAGGATCGCCGAGGCCGGATCATCGAGCAGAACCTTCGCCACGCGATGCGCCTCGCCCATCTGCAGCAGCAATTCGCGCATGTTCTGCGCTCCCGCGCCCGAAGCCGCCTGATAGGTCATGGCGGTCATCCACTCCACCAGATCGTGCCTGAACAATCCGCCCAGGGCCATCAGCATCAGGCTCACCGTGCAGTTGCCGCCGATGTAGTTCCTCACCCCTTTGGCCAGCCCCCCTTTTATGACATCCACGTTCACCGGATCGAGAACGATGATGGCGTCATCGTTCATGCGCAACGCGGAGGCGGCGTCGATCCAGTAGCCGTTCCAGCCTGCGCTGCGCAGTTGGGGAAAGATCTCGTTCGTATAGTCACCGCCCTGGCAGGTGAGGATGATGTCCATCCCCTTCAGTTCCGCGATGCTCTTCGCATCCTTCAGGGGCGGCGCCTCGCGCCCGATGTCCGGTCCCTTGCCGCCGACCTGCGACGTGGAGAAGAACACAGCGTCGATGTGGTCGAAATCGCGGCTTTCCCGCATGCGTTGCATCAGCACGGAGCCGACCATGCCGCGCCACCCAACCAGTCCCACTCGTTTCATTGCGTTTCCCCGAAATGAATTTGCGCCGCCGCGGCGGCAAGGACGAGAAGCGGTACCGCAATCCTCCTGCACATCGGCGCCGGCCCCTTCCCGTCTGGCCGACCGCTACAGCGCCGCGATCACCGCGTCGCCCATGGCCCTGGTGCCGACCTTGGTCATGCCCGCCTCGCAGATGTCCGCCGTGCGCAAGCCCTGGGCCAGCACCGTCTTCACCGCGGCCTCGATGCGGGAGGCGGCCGCCTCCTGACCGAAGGTGTAGCGCAGCATCATCGCCGCGGAAAGGATCGTCGCCAGCGGATTGGCCACGCCCTTGCCGGCGATGTCGGGCGCCGACCCGTGAATCGGTTCGTACAGACCCTTGCCGTTCTCGTCCAGCGACGCGGACGGCAACATGCCTATGGAGCCGGTCAGCATCGACGCCTCGTCGGACAGAATATCGCCGAACATGTTGCCGGTCACCATGACGTCGAACTGCTTTGGGTTGCGCACCAGCTGCATTGCGGCATTATCCACCAGCATGTGGGACAGCTCGACGTCGGGATAGTCCTTGCCAACTTCGCTCACCACGTCGCGCCACAGCTGCGTACATTCGAGGACGTTCATCTTGTCCACCGAGCACAGTTTGCGCTTGCGCCTGCGCGCTGCGTCGAAGGATACCCTGGCGATGCGCCGGATTTCGCTTTCCGAGTAGATCATCGTATTGACGCCGACCCGCTCCCCGCCTCGGATCTCGATTCCGCGCGGCTCGCCGAAGTAGATGTCGCCGGTCAGCTCGCGCACGATGAGGATGTCGAGCCCGGATACGACTTCGGGCTTGAGCGTCGAGGCGTTGGCCAGCTCGGGATAGAGAACCGCAGGCCGAAGGTTGGCGAACAGTCCGAGATCCTTGCGGATGCCCAGCAGCCCCCGTTCCGGACGCTTCTCCCGAGGCAAGGTGTCGTACTGCGGCCCGCCGACCGCACCCAGCAATACGGCATCCGCTTGCCGGGCCAGCTTGCGCGTGGCTTCCGGGTATGGCTCGCCCGTCGCATCCACCGCGCTCCCCCCCAGCAGCGCAGTCTCCAGCTCAAATCGGAGTCCGTCGCTGCGCAACGCCTCCAGCACACGCACCGCCTCGCCGACGATTTCCGGGCCGATGCCGTCACCGGGTAGGACACAAATCTTCATGAACCATCCTTCAAAGGAGACTTGACGCGCGACTTTGCGGGTGCCGAAGAACCATCCCGCGCGCTCCTGCCGTCCTCAGATCAGCGGAACAGCCACGGCTGATCGATGCGGCGCCTGGCTTCAAAGTCGCGAATCTTGTCGGCATGGCGCAACGTCAATCCGATGTCATCGAAGCCATTGACCAGGCAATACTTGCGGAACGGGTCCACATCGAAGTTCAGCGCTTTGCCGTCGGGCCGCGTCACGGTCTGCGCCGCCAGATCGACGCGCAACCGATAGCCCGGGTGGGCCTGCACCTGGGCAAACAACTCATCGACTTCGGCAGCGGGCAATCGGATCGGCAGCACGCCGTTCTTGAAGCAGTTGTTGTAGAAGATGTCGGCGAAGCTGGTGCCTACCAATGCGCGGATTCCGTAGTCTTCCAGCGCCCAGGGCGCATGCTCGCGCGACGAACCGCAGCCGAAATTGTCCCGCGTGAGCAGAATGGAAGCCCCGTGGTAGCGCGACTGATTGAGCACGAAGTCAGTGTTGAGCGGCCGCGTGACGCAGTCCTGCCCCGGCTCGCCATGATCGAGATAGCGCCACTCGTCGAACAGGTTGGGCCCGAAGCCGCTGCGCTTGACAGATTTCAGAAACTGCTTGGGGATGATCGCGTCCGTATCCACGTTGGCGCGATCCAGCGGCGCCACCAAACCGTCCAGCACGTCGAACTTTCTCATCTATTTCTTCTCTTCCGCTTTCATTTCGGTCTTGCTGCCCCGTTTTTCCACGTCCTTGCCGAATCCGGCCATGGTGTTGCAGCCGGATAGCGCGACCGGGGTGAACGCAAGCACCCAGGGAATCAGTCTGACCATCGGATCGCTCCCCAACGGTTCAGGCCAGATCCCGCACGTCGGCAAAGTGTCCGGCTATTGCCGCCGCCGCCGCCATCTGCGGGCTGACCAGGTGAGTCCGGCCGCCGGGGCCCTGGCGGCCTTCGAAATTGCGATTCGACGTCGATGCACAGCGTTCGCCGGGTTCCAGACGATCCGCGTTCATCGCCAGACACATTGAACATCCCGGTTCGCGCCACTCGAATCCGGCGGCAGTGAACACCTTGTCCAGCCCTTCGCGCTCGGCCTGCTCCTTGACCAGGCCGGAGCCCGGGACCACCAGCGCCAGACGGATGCAGGAGGCGACGCGCCGGCCCCTGACGATCTGGGCCGCCGCGCGCAAATCCTCGATGCGCGAGTTGGTGCACGACCCGATGAAAATCTTGTCGAGCTTGATCTGATCTATCGGCGTGCGCGGCGCCAGCCCCATGTACCGAAGGGCACGCGCCACCCCTTCGCGCTTCACCGGGTCGGCGAAATCTTCCGGCGCCGGCACGGCTCCATCCACGGTGGTCACCATCTCGGGGGAAGTGCCCCAGGTGACGTGCGGCTTGATGCTGCTCCCGTCCAGTTCGACGACATGATCGAATTGGGCGCCCTCGTCACTGTGCAACGTGCGCCAAAGCGCCACTGCCCGGTCCCAGTCCTCGCCCCCGGGTGCGAAAGGGCGGCCCTTGACGTACTCGATCGTGGTCTCATCCACGGCCACGATGCCGGCGCGTGCCCCGGCCTCGATCGCCATGTTGCAGATGGTCATACGGCCTTCCATCGACAACGCACGGATGGTGGAGCCGCCGAATTCGATGGCATAGCCGGTGCCGCCGGCGGTGCCGATGCGGCCGATGATGGCGAGAATCACATCCTTGGCCGAAACGCCGCTGGCCAGGGGCCCGTCAACTCGCACCAGCATGCTCCTGGCCTTCTTCTGCAGCAGGCACTGCGTGGCCAGAACATGCTCCACTTCGGACGTGCCGATACCGAATGCCAGGGCGCCCAGCGCGCCATGGGTGCTGGTGTGGGAGTCTCCGCACACCACGGTCATCCCCGGCAGGGTCGCACCCTGCTCCGGTCCGATGACGTGCACGATGCCCTGCTGGCGATCGCGGAACGGGAAATAGGCCAGCGCACCGACCTCCCGGATATTGGTGTCGAGAGTCTCCACCTGCAGGCGCGAGACCGGATCCTGGATGCCCTTTTCCCAGTGATCGGTGGGCGTGTTGTGATCGGCGGTGGCAACCAGCGAGCCGACGCGCCAAGGCTTGCGTCCGGCGAGCTTCAGCCCCTCGAAGGCCTGCGGGCTGGTCACCTCATGCACCAGATGGCGGTCGACGTACAGCAGCGCCGTGCCGTCCTCTTCCTGATGGACAACATGGTTCGACCAGAGCTTGTCGTAAAGCGTCTGCGGCATCGCGATCGGCTCGTTGCGGGGAAGCGGCGATTATGGCACAGCAGCCCCCCGCTGTCAGGCGCCGACCTTCCCCCCGGCGCGGTCATCGCGGCCGGTAATACTGCATGGCCTCCGGTATGCGCGACTCGATCTGCTGAATGCGGGTGGCGTCGGACGGATGGGTGAACAGGATCTCGAACGGTTTGCCCTTGCCCTTGCCGGCCTCGGCCATGCGCAGCCACAGGTCGCGCGCCGCGTGGGGGTCGTAGCCGGCCTTGGCCATGTAGATCATGCCCATGCGGTCGGCCTCGGATTCCTGCAGCCGCGAGTAGGGCAACAGCACACCCACACTGGCGCCCATGCCGAGCAGGCCGGCATACAGGTTGGCGCGGTTCGGATCGCTCCCGCCGAGGGCGATGACGGCGGCGGCGGTCGCGCCCTCCGCCAGCAACTGCTGGCTGACGCGCTCGCCCCCGTGGCGCGCGATGGCGTGGGCCACCTCGTGGCCGATGATCACCGCCAGTCCCGCATCGTCCCGGGCAATCGGCAGGATTCCGGTGTAGACCGCCACTTTGCCTCCCGGCAGGCAGAAGGCGTTGACCTGCTTGTCGTCGTCGATGACGCGGAACTCCCACTTGTAGTCGGTCTTGCCGGTGGCGGCGGCAATGCGCGTGCCGACTCGCGACACCCATTCGTTCTCGCGCGGATCGCGCGACACCTTTTCCTTTTGCAGCACTTCCTGGAAGGAGGTGAGCCCCATCGCCACCTCCTCCCGCTCGCTGATGAGTTGAAGCTGGCTGCGGCCGGTCATGGGAACCGTCTGGCAGGCGACAGCGACCAGTGCGGCGACGAGAGCAGGAGCAATGAGGTTGAGCAGGACTTTCATGGTTCGGTCTCAGTGAAATTGCGACAATCCATCAACGTTCGGCGCCATCGACGGATGACGGTTCGCGGAACGTGAGCCAGACCAGTGCGAGGCCGGCCAGCGCGAAGCCCGAACTCAGACTGTAGGTCAGCGCCGCACCGATGGCATCCCAGGTGTAGCCGCTGATGAGTCCGCCCACCATGCCGCCGGCACCGAAGGACACGCTGGAATAAAGGGCCTGTCCCCGCGCCTGGTGGCGCCCGGCGAACCAGCGATTGATCGCCGCCACCGCCGACGCATGATAGGCGCCGAACGTCGCGCCGTGAAGCACTTGCGCCGCCAGGATCACTAGCAAGGAATCGACGCCCCAGCCGATCATGAGAAATCGCGCCACGGCACAGGCGAAACTCGCCAGCAGGATGGTGCGCAGAGAGAAAGCCCTGAGCAGCAGCGGCATGGCGAGAAACACGCCGATCTCCGCGATCACACCCAGGGCCCACAGCCATCCCACCAGCCCCTTGCTGTAGCCATGGGCGACGAGAAAGATCGAGTAGAAGACGTAGAGCGCCCCGTGGGCCGCCGACATGGCGAAACACGCCGCCAGCAGCGACGTCACCTCGCGCCGGCGCATGATTTCGGCAAGCGGCAGACGATCCGACTCGTGCCGGACCGGAGCAGCATCCGGCACCAGCAGGGCGCTGGCGAGGATTCCGGCGAGCAGCGCCAGCATCACCCAGAGCAGGGAGCCCAGGGGGGCGAAATCGAGAAGATAGCCGCACCCCAGCACGGCGACGATGAATCCCACCGAGCCCCAGACGCGGATGCCGCCGTAGCGCGCCGCCCGGCTGCCGAGATGGGACAGGGTCACGCTTTCGGTCAGCGGCAGCGCAGCGCCCCAGAAGAATGCCAGAACCGCCATGCCGAGGAAGATTCCGCCGAAGCTCTGCGTGAAGAAGAGGCTCAGGAACCCCAGGACGCTCGCCGCCGCAGCGATGCGTACGATCGGCATGCGGCTGCCGGCCCGGTCGGACAGCCAGCCCCAGATATTGGGTGCCACCACGCGCATCACCTGCATCAGCGACATGAGCACGCCAATATCCCAGGCGGAGAACCGCAGCGACTGCAGGTAGAGGCCGAAGTAGGGCGAGAAGGCGCCAATGAAGGCGAAATAGAAGAAGTAGTACGCCGACAGGCGCCAATACGGGAGCATCGGAGCGATTCTAGCAGCGGCGTGCGGCACTCAGTCTGCGCCGCCGGGTCGGACCTTACGACAACGCAATGGTGATCGCGGCCATGCCGGCCACGATGGGTAAGGCGGCCACGAGTTCCCGGTTGTGCGCGGCCGGCGCACGGGGCGGATGCTGCCCCAGCGTCAGGGCCTTGAGCATCACCCGGCCGATCCGGTAGAAGATCGAATAGAACACGAACTCGATGATGAAGCTGCCGATGGAGCGTGCGGCGGCCTCGACCGATCCATCGAGCATCAGTCCTCTTCCGGCTCCGGATCGTCTATGGTGCCGCCGGGCCGCGGCTCGCGCAGGCCGGCCGGTGCCGCAGCGGCGATGCGCAGCGTCGGGCAGGCAACGTCGGCACACTGGGCGCGATGCCGCAGCGCGTGGTCCATCAGCACCAGTGCCAGCATCGCCTCGGCGATGGGCGTGGCGCGGATGCCGACGCAGGGGTCGTGGCGGCCGTGGGTCTCCACCGTCACCGCATTGCCAGCGCGGTCGATGGAGCGGCGCGGCAGGCGGATGCTCGACGTCGGCTTGATCGCCACGCTCACGACGATGTCCTGCCCCGTCGAGATGCCGCCCAGAATCCCCCCGGCATTGTTGGAGAGGAAGCCCGCGGGCGTCATCTCGTCGCCGTGCTCGGTGCCGCGCTGGGCGACGCTGGCGAAGCCGGCGCCGATCTCGACCCCCTTCACAGCGTTGATGCCCATCATGGCATAGGCGATGTCGGCATCCAGCCGATCGTACACTGGCTCGCCCCAGCCCACGGGGACGCCGCTGGCCACCACGTTGATGCGCGCCCCGACGGAATCGCCGGACTTGCGCAGGCTATCCATGTAGGCTTCCAGTTCCGCCACCCTGGCGGGGTCCGGGCAGAAGAAGGGATTGTCGTCGATGGCATCCCAGCTCACGAAGGGAATTGGCATCGGCCCCAATTGGGCCATCCAGCCGCGGATGACGATGCCGTGCCTCTCGCGCAGCCACTTGCGCGCCACCGCGCCCGCCGCCACCCGCACCGCCGTCTCGCGGGCCGAGGAGCGTCCGCCGCCGCGATAGTCACGGATGCCGTATTTCTGCCAGTAGGTGTAGTCAGCGTGGCCGGGGCGGAAGCTGTCGGCGATGTTGCCGTAGTCCTTGCTGCGCTGATCCTGGTTGCGAATGAGCAGAGCGATCGGCGTACCGGTGGTGCGGCCCTCGAATACGCCGGACAGAATTTCAACCGTGTCCGGCTCGCGTCGCTGCGTCACATGACGCGAGGTGCCGGGCCGGCGGCGATCGAGCTCCGCCTGGATGTCGGATTCGCTCAGTTCCAGCCCGGGCGGGCAGCCGTCGCACGACGCAGCCGATGGCCGGACCGTGGGATTCGCCGAAGGAGGTGACGCAGAACAGTCTGCCGAGCGTGTTGCCGGACATGGGAAACCTCTGGAACGCCTTGCTGGAAGTGGATCGCAGCCGAGTTTATCATAGGGATATTCCCCTCCTCGCCGTCGTCCCATGGTCACCCGCAAGGGCAAGCGTTCGCCCGCTCCCGCGCCGCTCTCGGTACCGCCCGCGCCGCACAAGCGCGCAGCGCCGCACGCTCCGGCACGCAACAGCCTGCTGGCGCCGGACGCGCGCTGGCAGCGTTTCCAGCGTTACGTGTGGGATCGAAAGAAGGGCTGATCGGCCGCGGATTTCACCGGCAGGCGCGCAGCGGCGAAATCCGCGGCTTGGGCTATGCCGCCTTTTTGGGCTGCTTGTTCGTTTCCTCGTCGCGCAGGGCGCGGCGCAGGATCTTGCCGACGTTGGTCTTGGGCAGCTCGGCGCGGAACTCGACCAGGCGCGGCACCTTGTAGCCGGTGAGGCTCTCCTTGCAGTGCGCGATGACGGATTCCACGGTCAGACCGGGGTCGCGCTTGACGACGAAGATCTTCACCGCCTCCCCCGACTTCTCGTCCGGCACGCCCACCGCAGCCACTTCCAGCACGCCGGGATGGCGCGCCACCACGTCCTCCACCTCGTTCGGATAAACGTTGAAGCCGGAGACCAGGATCAGGTCCTTCTTGCGATCGACGATGCGCACGAAGCCCTGCTCGTCGATCTTGGCCACATCTCCGGTGCGCAGGAAACCGTCCGCCATGAACACCTTGGCGGTCTCGTCGGGCCGGTTGTAGTAGCCCTTCATCACCTGCGGACCGCGGATGCACAATTCGCCGGGCTGTCCCAGCGGTACGTCCTTGCCTTCGTCGTCGCGGATCGCCACTTCGGTTGACGGCACCGGCAGGCCGATCGCGCCGTTGAATTCCTTGAGATCGAGAGGATTGATGGTCGCCGCCGGCGACGTCTCGGTCAGGCCGTAGGCCTCGACCAGCGGCTTGCCGGTGATCTGCTGCCATTTCTCTGCCACCGCCTTCTGCACCGCCATGCCGCCGGCGAACGAGATCTGCAGCGTGCTGAAGTCGAGCTTGGCGAAGTCCGGATGGTTCGCCAAGGCGTTGAACAGGGTATTGACGCCCGTGATCGCGTTCATCCGGTGTTTCTGCAACTCCTTGATAAATCCGGGAATGTCGCGCGGATTGGTGATCAGCAGGTTGGTCCAGCCGACTTTCACGAAGGTGAGGCAGTTCGCGGTGAGCGAGAAGATGTGGTAGAGGGGAAGCGGCGTCACGATGATGCCGTTTCCTTCCTGCAGGAAGGGCTTGATCCAGGCGTGTGCCTGCTGCAGGTTGGCGATGATGTTGCGATGGGTCAGCATGGCACCCTTGGCCACGCCCGTGGTGCCGCCGGTGTATTGCAGGAAGGCGATGTCGTCGTGGGTGACCTCCACCGGCGTCAGCGCGTGGCGCGCGCCCCGGGCGAGCACATCGTTGAAGCGCTGCGCGCCCGGGATGTTCCAGGCCGGCACCATCTTCTTGATGGTCTTCACCACGAAGTTGACGATCATGCTCTTGGGAAAGCCGAGCAGATCGCCGAGACCGGTGACCACCACATGCTTCACCTGCGTCTTCGGCAAGGCCTCCTGCAGCACGCTGGCGAAGTTCTCGACGACCACGATCACTTCCGCGCCGGAGTCCTTCAACTGGTGCTCCAGTTCCCGCGGAGTGTACAGCGGGTTGCAGTTGACCACCGTGTAGCCGGCACGCAGGATGCCGAAAATGCAAACCGGGTATTGCAGGACATTCGGCATCATGATGGCAACGCGCGCGCCCTTGGCCAGGCCGAGTTCGCCCTGCAGATATCCGGCGAACTGGGCGGTCAGCCGGTCCAGTTCGGCATACGTGATGCCCTTGTCCATGTTCAGGTACGCCGTGCGCTCGGCGTACTTGCGGCAGCTCTTCTCGAACAGGTCGCCGACGGAACGGAACTCATTGACGTCGATTTCCGCCACGACCCCGGGCGGATAGCTCTTCAGCCAGATCTTTTCCATTTGTTGAACCTCCTATCGCGGCGTTCTAGTTTTGACGGTGCCGGAACGCGTCGCCAGCCGCTGCGGCGCGTTCCGCTGTTGCGCATTTGGGCCCGTCGTCAGGCCGCGGGCTGGTCCGAAATGTAGTTCTTGAGCATGCGATTCTCGAAGCTCTGCTCTTCCAGCACCGCCTTCGCCACATCGTGGAACGAAACCACGCCGAGAAGGGTGGCGCCGTCCATGACCGGCGTGTAGCGCTGGCGGCTCTCCACCATCAGGCGGCGCAGATCGTCGATTTCGGTGTCGGGCCGGGCGGTAAGCGGATTGCGCACCTGGACCTCGGCGATGCTAACCGAGGTCCATGCGGAACCGGCCTCATTGATGGCCTGCAGCACCTCGCGGAAGGTGATGATGCCGACCATGCGCCCGCGATCGAACACCACGAGGGACCCGACATCCTGCGCGTTCATCGTGTTGACCGCTTCGGCCAGGCTGCGCTCCGGGGCGATCGTGTAGAGCACATTTCCCTTTATTGCCAGAATCTCGCGAACCTGCATGATTCCCTCCCGTTCTTGGCCGTGGCCACCGCTGAATCAATTTTATTTATTGTTGCACAAGTATATTCGGTTTGCGCTTCCGTCGCAGCCCAATCGCCGTCGGGGAAACGACGGCACGGATCGCCGGCGACGGGCATGCCGCAGCGTGACAGCAGGAGAGGGACTTGCAGCGGGGCCGAGAGTCGCAAGCACGCGCGGCCCTCGCCTGCTTCGAATCGCAGACAGTGAGGCGGGTCAGCGCTCGAGCTTGTCGAGCTTGTTCTTCACTTTGGCCCATTCGTCGGCGTCGGCGGGAGGTTCCTTGCGCTCGACGATGGGCTTCCACAGCTTGGCCAACTCGGCATTGAGGGGGGTGAAGTGCTTCTGGTCGGGCGGCACGTCATCCTCGGCGAAGATCGCCTCCACCGGACACTCGGCGACGCAGAGCGTGCAGTCGATGCATTCGTCGGGATCGATGACAAGAAAATTGGGGCCTTCGCGGAAGCAGTCGACCGGGCAGACATCTACGCAGTCGGTGTATTTGCACTTGATGCACGCCTCGGTGACGACATAGGTCATCGCTCGTTTCCCTTCATCATCAACGGTATGACCACCTCGTCGAAGGCCCCGCGCCAGGAATCGGCGGCGGCCTCGGTCCAGGTCGGCCCACACTGTTCTCCAAGAACCTCGATAAATACATCGCGGAAATTCCGCAGATCACCCTCCCCCAGACGGTAGGGCTGGTGGTGATCGCCGACGCCCTGCAGGCGTGGCGCGATGATCGGGCGGTTTTCCCCGAGGCGCGCCACCAGGCTCATCGTCTCCACCATCTTTTGCAGAAGGTACGGATCGCGCTCGGCCGGAAACAGCCGCCGATAGTCGGGGAAACGCTCGAAGAATCGATCATAGAAGGCTTCGATCATGGCCGCCTGGCGCTCGCCCAGGACAAACCAGGTTTGCGCGATGAGTTCGGTATTCATTCGGCGAAGCGTACCCTGGGGGAGTAGGTGAAGCCCCGATACCTGTTCCATGCGGCGGCCGGCGGGACTGGAAATATAGCCCATTTCGCGCCTCGTCCGAAAGCCAATCCCGTTATCGACGCAACTTCCCTAGAACGCGGTTTTTGGTTAGCATTGGCTGATGCTGCGTTGATCCTGAGCATTCCCTATTCGTAATCCCACCCTAGATTTTGTCCCCCGAGCGGCCGCAACGCGCGGTTGCGCCCCGTCCACCGAACAGCGAGGAACCGATGAGCGAACACATCCACTATGTGACCGACGGCAATTTCGACACCGAGGTCCTGCAGTCTTCGACGCCGGTGCTGGTAGATTACTGGGCCGAATGGTGCGGCCCGTGCAAGGCCATCGCGCCCATCCTCGACGAAGTCGCGCGGGAATACAGCGGCAAGCTCAAGGTCGCCAAGCTCAACATCGACGACAACCAGGCGACGCCGGGCCGCTACGGCATTCGCGGCATTCCCACCCTGATGCTGTTCAAGAACGGCAATGTGGAAGCGGTGAAGGTCGGCGCCCTTTCGAAATCGGCGCTCACGGCCTTTATTGACAGCAATCTCTGAAGCCGTTATTGTCGCGGGCAAGTCATGGCGCGGGGCTCGGTCCCGCCTGCGCCACCGCAGCAGTAAAACAACAACCCCCTCCCCGTCGGTCGTCTTCCCCGGTCGTTCATTCGTTTCTTTCCCCCTTCTGAGTCGTTATGCATCTATCGGAGCTCAAATCTCTCCATGTCAGCGAACTGCTCGACATGGCGCTCGCCAATGAAATCGACGGCGCCAACCGCCTGCGCAAACAGGAACTGGTCTTTGCCCTGCTGAAAAATCGCGCCAAGAAAGGCGAGCCGATCTACGGCGACGGCACACTCGAGGTCCTGCCCGACGGCTTCGGTTTCCTGCGCTCGCCGGACACCTCGTACCTCGCCGGCACCGACGACATCTACGTCAGTCCGAGCCAGATCCGGCGCTTCAACCTGCATACGGGCGACACCATCGAGGGCGAGATCCGCACCCCCAAGGACGGCGAACGCTATTTCGCGCTGGTGAAGGTGGACAAGGTCAACAGCGAGCCGCCGGAAAACTCGAAGCACAAGATCCTGTTCGAGAACCTGACGCCGCTGCATCCAACCGAGCACCTGAAGCTGGAGCGCGACATCCGCGGCGAGGAAAACATCACCTCCCGCGTCATCGACATGATCGCGCCCATCGGCAAAGGCCAGCGTGGTCTGCTGGTGTCGCCGCCGAAGGCCGGCAAGACGGTGATGATGCAGCACATCGCCCACGCCATCACCACCAACCATCCCGAGGTGGTGCTGATCGTGCTGCTGATCGACGAGCGCCCCGAGGAAGTGACGGAGATGACGCGCTCGGTCAAGGGCGAGGTGGTCGCCTCCACCTTCGACGAACCGGCCACCCGCCATGTCCAGGTGGCAGAGATGGTGATCGAGAAGGCGAAGCGCCTGATCGAGCACAAGAAGGACGTCGTCATCCTGCTCGACTCGATCACGCGCCTGGCGCGCGCCTACAACACGGTGGTGCCCGCGTCCGGCAAGGTGCTGACCGGCGGCGTCGATGCCAATGCGCTGCAGAAGCCCAAGCGCTTCTTCGGCGCGGCGCGCAACATCGAGGAGGGGGGCTCCCTCACCATCATCGCCACCGCGCTGATCGACACCGGCAGCCGCATGGACGACGTGATTTACGAGGAGTTCAAGGGCACCGGCAACATGGAGATCCACCTCGACCGGCGCATGGCCGAGAAGCGGGTCTATCCCTCGATCAACGTCAACCGCTCCGGCACGCGACGCGAGGAACTGCTGCTCAAGCCCGACGTGCTGCAGAAGGTCTGGATCCTGCGCAAGCTGCTCTACGGCATGGACGACATGGAAGCGATGGAATTCCTGCTCGACAAGATCAAGGCCACCAAGAGCAACGGCGAGTTCTTTGACGCCATGCGGCGCGGGTGATGCCGCGCCGCATGGCAGGCTTTGGCTGCGGCCGCGCGCAAAGCGCGCTTGACCTGCCGAGCAGGTCAGCCTTCGCCGCAACAATCCGCTGCGCGTCTTGTTGTGACGCCATGCGGCGCGGGTGACGACGCGGCCATGGCGCAAGCCTCGGAAACGCCACCCCGGGGTGGCGTTTTTCATTGCCGGCGCCGGATGACTTCGGCGCATCCCCACGGAAAAGCCAAACCATGCTGACGATCAAGTCGCTGCCCGAAACCGTATCCACCAACCGCGTCTTCGGCAAGGCCATCGTGCCGCAGTGGGCGACCCACATCGCTCTCATCACCGGTGCCGAGTCCATGGACAACCTCGAACTGTTCGAGCGTATGGTCGCCGCCGTCGCCGGCCAGAAAAAGGACGAGACCTACGACGCTTGGGAGTTGGGCATCAGCCAGTCCCGCGAGCGGGTCGTCGTGTGGTGGTTCAAGAAATCCGACGCCGTGGCCACCGTCATCAATCAATCCTCCATATTCCCCTTCACCGGGTGAATCGGGCATAGGCGCAGCGAGCGCCTATGCCGCTGCGGATAGTGGTAAGTTCCTCCCGCGTCTGCATCCTCGTGGTGCGCGACCGGAGACACTTACGCGCCCACGCACCGTTCAGGTGCACCCCGTCCAGCAAAACGGCGTCGCAGTCGCCATTTCGGTCTGCACAGTCCTTGCTTGCAGTGCAGCATCCCAGCCCCGGAGTACATTGTGTCGATCCACGTCGCCCTGCATCACGTCACTGACTACCAGTACGACCGTCCCGTCAATCTCTCGCCGCAGATCGTCCGCCTGCGCCCGGCGCCGCACTCCCGCACGCCCATCCTGGCCTACTCGCTCAAGGTCACGCCGGCCCGGCACTTCATCAACTGGCAGCAGGACCCCCAGAGCAACTACCTGGCGCGGCTGGTATTTCCCGAAAAGACGGATGAATTCCGGATCGAAGTCGATCTCGTCGCCGAACTGGCGGTAATCAACCCCTTCGACTTTTTTCTGGAACCGCAGGCCGAGAAGTTCCCATTCAAGTACGAGGAGTGGCAACTGCGGGAGTTGGCGCCCTACATGGCGAAGCTGCCAGGGACGCCGCTGTTCAACAAATATCTGCTCCCCATCGCGCGCAATATCGCGCGCGAGCCGCAGCGCAGCGTCGATTTCCTGGTGGAGATCAACCGCCAGTTGCAGGAGCACGTCCGCTACCTGATCCGCCTCGAACCCGGCGTGCAGACGCCGGAGGAGACGCTGCAGCTCGCCTCCGGCTCCTGCCGCGACTCGGCCTGGCTGTTGGTCCAGCTGGCGCGGCATCTGGGACTGGCGGCCCGCTTCGTTTCCGGCTACCTGATCCAGCTCAAGGCCGACGTGAAATCCCTGGACGGGCCGTCCGGACCCGAGAACGACTTCACCGACCTGCATGCATGGGCCGAGATCTACCTGCCGGGCGCCGGCTGGATCGGGCTCGACCCGACCTCGGGTCTGTTCGCCGGCGAAGGCCACATCCCGCTGGCCTGCACGCCGGAACCCGCCAGCGCCGCCCCGGTGACCGGCCATACCGACGACTGCGAATGCCATTTCATCCACCAGATGCGCGTCGAGCGCATCTGGGAGGCGCCGCGCGTCACCAAGCCCTACACCGAGGAGCAGTGGCAGGCGATCGAGAGCCTCGGCCACGACATCGACGCCGAACTCGACGCCGGCGACGTGCGCCTGACCATGGGCGGCGAGCCGACCTTCGTCTCCATCGACGACCCCGACGGCGCCGAGTGGAACACCGACGCCCTCGGCCCGACCAAGCGCAAGCTGGCGGCGAGCCTGCTCGCCAAACTCAAGGGAAAATACGCGCCGAACGGCTTCCTGCATTACGGCCAGGGCAAGTGGTACCCCGGCGAGCAACTGCCGCGCTGGTCCCTCGGCTGCTGGTGGCGGCGCGACGGCGAGCCGATGTGGGCCGACCCGTCCCTGTTCGCCGACGAAGACATCGACTACGGCGTCACGCAGGAGCAGGCGGCACGCTTCCTGGCCGGCGTCGCGGCCCGCCTCGGCGTTGCCTCCGAACACATCATGCCCGCCTACGAGGACGCGTTCTATTACCTGTGGCGCGAGCGCCGGCTGCCCGCCAATGTCGATCCCTTCGATTCGCGCCTCGACGATCCGCTGGAGCGGGAACGGCTGGCGCGCATCTTCGGGCAGGGGCTGGACAAGGTCGTCGGCCATGTCTTTCCGATCGCCCGCCGACCAGGTAACGCCGGCGACGGCGGCGGCCGCTGGCAGGCCGGGCAGTGGTTCGTGCGCGGCGAGCGGCTGTATCTCACGCCGGGCGATTCCCCGATCGGCTTCCGGCTGCCTCTGGATTCGCTGCCGTGGACCGCGCCGACCGACTATCCGTATATCCACCAGGCGGATCCGTCGCAGGTATTCCCGCCGCTGCCGCGACACCATGGGGTCCGCCCACAGATGCAGCCGCCGTTCGCGCCGGCCGGCGCCGAAGGCGCGGCCGCCGCCGCGGCATCGGCGCCGCCGCGCAAGTTCGAATCGGCCGGCGAGGTCGTACGCACCGCGCTGTGCGCGGAACCGCGCGGCGGCATCCTCTACCTCTTCATGCCGCCGATGGCGGCGCTGGAGGACTACCTGGAACTGGTCGCCGCGTGCGAGGCCACCGCCCGGGAACTGCGGCAGCCGGTGCTGTTCGAGGGCTACGAGCCGCCGCGTGATCCGCGCTGCGACAACATCCGCATCACGCCCGACCCCGGCGTCGTCGAGGTGAACGTGCAGGCGGCCACGGGCTGGGACGAGCTGGTGGACCACACCACCTTCCTCTATGAGATGGCGCACCAGTCGCGGCTCACCACCGAGAAGTTCATGCTCGACGGCCGCCACACCGGCACCGGCGGCGGCAACCATTTCGTCATCGGCGGCGCCACCACCCTCGACTCGCCGTTCCTGCGCCGCCCCGACCTGCTGCGCAGCCTGATCAGCTACTGGCACAACCATCCCTCCCTGTCCTACCTGTTTTCCGGCATGTTCATCGGGCCGACGAGCCAAGCGCCGCGGGTCGACGAGGCACGCAACGACTCGCTCTACGAACTGGAGATCGCCTTCAAGCAGTTCCCGCCGGTCGGCAATCCGGTGCCGCCGTGGCTGGTCGATCGCTTGCTGCGCAACCTCCTGATCGACGTCACCGGCAACACCCACCGCGCCGAGTTCTGCATCGACAAGCTCTATTCGCCCGACGGTACCGCGGGCCGGCTCGGCCTGCTGGAGATGCGCGCCTTCGAGATGCCGCCCCATGCGCGCATGTCGCTGACGCAACAACTGCTGCTGCGGGCGATGATCGCGCGCTTCTGGAAGCAGCCCTATCAGCCCGATCGGCTGCAACGCTGGGGCACCGAACTGCACGACCGCTACCTGCTGCCGTATTTCGTCGGCCTAGATTTCGAGGACGTCCTGAGCGAGATGACCCAGGCCGGCTATCCGCTGAAGCAGGAATGGTTCGCGCCCCATTTCGAGTTCCGCTTCCCCTTCTACGGCGACTTCGCGGCGCGCGGCGTCACCGTCGAGTTGCGTCAGGCGCTGGAACCGTGGAACGTGATGGGCGAGGAAGGCGCGCCGGGCGGCACGGTGCGCTACGTGAACTCGTCGGTGGAACGGCTGCAGGTGCATGTCACCGGCCTCATCGACGAGCGCCATGTGCTCACCTGCAACGGCCACACCATACCGCTGCAGCCCACCGGAACGGTGGGCGAATTCGTCGCCGGCGTGCGCTACCGCGCGTGGCAGCCGTCTTCGGCCCTGCACCCGACGATACCGGTGCACGCTCCGCTGGTGTTCGATCTGGTGGATAGCTGGATGAACCGCAGCATGGGAGGCTGCCAGTATCACGTGTCGCATCCGGGCGGGCGCAGCTTCGAAGTGTTTCCGGTCAATGCCTACGAGGCCGAGGCGCGGCGCCGCGCGCGCTACTTCCGCATGGGCCATACACCGGGCCGTCTGGAAGCGCCGCCGCGGCCGCACAATGCGACCTTGCCATTCACGCTCGATCTGAGACGCGACTGAAACGGCGGCATGCCGTAAGGGTGGCCCAGGCACCGATGGCCCCCACCGCTCTCGCGGCGGCGGGGATGGTGCGGCGCGCGCCGGACACGCGGCCCCGCCGGCGGCGGGCCGCTTGCCGGCCGTCAATTCGACCGCGCGTGTGCTAGTCTCCCCCGGCTGACCAGACCCTGTCTCCTCATGCCGCGCCAGCTGCTTGCCGCCTATCCGCAGAAATCGCCCCGTTTCGACGAGATGCTCGAAGCGCCCCTGCAGCCGCGGGCGCACTGGCGCGGTCTGTTCGAGCACCTGGTGGCGGCTTCCCCCGACCAGATGCGGCGCAGCGTGCAGTACGTGCAGCGCCAGATCCACGAGAACGGCGTCACCTACAACGTGTACGCCGACCCGCAGGGAACCGACCGGCCCTGGGAGCTGGACGTCCTGCCCCTCATCATTCCCGCGGCGGAGTGGAAGCAGATCGAGGGCGCGATTGCCCAGCGCGCCGAACTGCTGAATCGCATCCTCGCCGACGTCTACGGTGAACAGGCGCTGCTGCGGGAGGGCCACCTGCCGCCGGCGCCGATCTACGGCCATGCCGGATTCCTGCGCCCCTGCCGCGGCACTCGGCCACCGGGCGGCGTCTTCCTGCACACCTATGCCGCCGATCTCGCCCGCTCGCCGAACGGCCAGTGGTGGGTGATCGCAGACCGCACCCAGGCGCCCTCCGGCGCCGGCTACGCGCTGGAGAACCGGCTCGTCGTGTCGCGCGTCTTTCCCGAGCTGTTCCGCGACCTGCGGGTCCACCACCTGGCGGATTTCTTTCGCACGCTGCGTGACAGCCTGGCGCACTGGGCGCCGCACGACGACGAGCCGCCCTTCACCGTGCTGCTCACGCCCGGCCCCTACAACGAGACCTACTTCGAGCACGCCTACCTCGCGCGCTACCTCGGCTTTCCGCTGGTGGAAGGTTCCGACCTCACGGTACGCAACGGCTGCGTCTGGTTGAAGACCATCTCCGGGCTGAAGCGGGTGCATGCCATCCTGCGCCGGCTCGACGACGATTTCAGCGACCCGCTGGAACTGCGCAGCGATTCGACCCTGGGCATCCCCGGTCTGACGCAGGCAGCCCGGCGCGGCACGGTGCTGATCGCCAATGCGCTCGGCGCCAACATCCTGGAGTCGGGCGCCCTGCTCGGCTATCTGCCGGCGCTGTGCGAGCACCTGCTGGGCGAACCGCTCATGATGCCCTCGGTGGCAACCTGGTGGTGCGGCGAGGAGGCGGCGCTGGAGGACGTGCTCGATAATCTGGATACCCTGGTGATCAAGGGCGCATTCCCGCAACTGCGATTCGATCCGGTGTTCGGTCCGGATCTCGACGCCCGGGGACGCGCGGAACTGATCGCCGCGATGCGCGCCCATCCCCACAACTACGTGGCACAGGAGCTGGTGCAACTGTCCCAGGCGCCGGTGTGGGACCGCGGCCATCCGCGCCGCCTCGCCGCACGCGCCGTCGGCCTGCGCGTGTTCGCCGTGGCCAGCCCCAACGGGTACGCGGTGATGCCGGGCGGTCTCACCCGGGTCTCCAGCGACGTGGACGTGCGCATGCTGTCCATGCAGCGCGGCGGGTCGAGCAAGGACACCTGGGCCTTGTCGGATGGGCCGGTGAGCACGTTCAGCCTGCTGCGACGATCCACCGGGCCGCAGGACATCGTGCGCAGCGGCGCGAACCTCTCCAGCCGCGTGGTGGAAAACCTGTTCTGGTTCGGCCGCTACGCCGAGCGCTGCGACGACACCGCGCGCCTGCTGCGCATCGCGCTCGATCGCCTGTTCGAGGACGCCAAGAGCACCCACAGCGGCGAGTGGCGGGCGATCGTCGCACTGTGTCGCCTGCAGAATCTGCTGCCGCTCGATCCGAAACGCGAGGTCGAGCCGTACCTGATCCGGGCCATTGTCGATCCGGAGCACCCGCCCACCCTGGCCGCCAACCTGCGGCAACTGTTTCGCATCGGTTTCCACCTGCGCGAACGACTGTCGCTGGACAACTGGCGCACCATCAACCGCCTGGTGCAGGATCTCGCCCAGCGTCAGGGCTCCGACGACATGCCGCTGGGCGAGGCTTTCGCCTTCCTCGACCGCACGGTGCTGGGACTGATGACCCTGGCCGGCTTCTCCCTCGACGGCATGACCCGCGACCAGGGCTGGCGCTTCCTCTCGCTGGGTCGGCGCATCGAACGGCTGCAATTCCTGTGTCTCGCCCTGCGCCACGCGCTGCACGCACCGGCCGAGAACGATCTCGACTGGCTGCTGGAACTGGCCGATTCCATCGTCACCTACCGCTCGCGCTACATGACGCGGCCGGAACGGCTGCCGGCGTTCGACCTGCTGCTGCTCGACCTGGGCAACCCGCGCTCGGTGATCTTCCAGGTGGCCGGCATCCGCGATTACGTCGAGCGCCTGTCCGACCAGTACGGCCCGATCGCCGACGATGCCCTCGCACCGCTGCTGCCCCGTCTGCAAGCCTTCGATCTGGGCGGCGCGCTGCAGAGCCGGCGGGGGGTAGCCGCGCTCGAAGCGCTGCTGCAGCAGATCCGAGATGCGGCATTCCATCTTTCCGACCGCATCGCCCACCGCTTTTTCACCCATGTCGATGTCAGCCAGCGCATCCTCTCCCTGTGACACGCCCGCCGCGCACTACCGCGTGCGGCACGACACCCACTACCGCTACGAGGCCCCGGTGCTGCTGTCGCGCCAGTTGCTGCATCTGAGTCCGCGCGCCTGCGCCTGGCAGCGCTGCGAATCGCATCGCATCACGATCCACCCGGCGCCCGCGGAGCGCGACGAACGCGACGACTATTTCGGCAACCGCGAAGTGCTATTTGCGCTGGAGGCCCCTCACACCGAGCTTCAGGTGCAGCGCCGAGTCGAGTGGTCGTGGTCAGCGCCCACGCGCCCGACCCGCGGCAGGTCCTGGCCCGGCGCTGGGAGGCGGTGCGCGCCCGGTTGCGGCCGCCGCCGACGCGGCAGCCCTGGACGCCTGGCAGTTCCTGTACGAATCCCCCCTGGTGCGCACTGCGCCCGGCGTGCTGCGTTTCGCGCGGCCGGTGTTCGCCGCGGGCCGGCCGCTGCTCGAGGCCATGGTCGAACTGACGCAACGCATCCACGAGCGACTTCGAGTTCGACCCCGATGCCACCACGGTGGCGACGCCGCTGGAAGAGGTGCTGGCCCAGCGCCGCGGCGTGTGCCAGGACTTCGCCCACCTCGCCATCGCCTGCCTGCGCGCCCATCGGACTGGCGGCGCGCTACGTCAGCGGCTATCTGCTGACGACGCCGCCGCCGGGGCAGCCGCGGCTGGTCGGCGCCGACGCATCGCACGCCTGGGTGTCGGTGTTCGTGCCCGGGTTGCGGCTGGGTGGACATCGATCCCACCAACAACCTGCTGCCCGACACCCAGCACGTCACCGTCGCCTGGGGACGCGATTTCAGCGACGTGAGCCCGCTGCGCGGCGTGATCCTGGGCGGCGATGAGCACGAAGTGGAGGTGGAGGTCACGGTGGAACCGCTGCGCCAGCCGCAGACTGCCGCCACGGACAACGGTTGACGCTTGGTGCAAGCATTGCGCTGAACGGCGGAATCGAAGATAATCCGCGTCTTTCTGGCCGGCCACAACCGCCGTCCGCGACGGTCGGGAACACCGAGGAACACCCATGAAAGCTGAAATCCACCCGAAATACAACGAAGTCGAAGTCACGTGCAGCTGCGGCAACAAGTTCATGACGCGCTCCACCATCGGCAAACCCCAATTGCACGTCGAAGTGTGCTCGGCCTGCCACCCGTTCTATACCGGCAAGCAGAAGATGGTCGACACCGCCGGCCGCGTCGAGCGCTTCCGTCAGAAATACGGCAAGCGCGCTGCGGCGTAAGCTGCGCGAGGAAAACGGAAAGGCAGCTGCGGCTGCCTTTTTTGTCTGTGGCATGGCCGGCCGCGGGGGCGAGCCGCCAACGGCCGCAGCGCAAGCCGGAAAGGTTCTCGGATAGAATTCGCCTGCCTCGATGAGCGCGCGGCAGCCGCCCGCGCGCACTGCGGCTGGCAAAAAAACTGCGCCGTCACCCCACGTCCCCATGACCCTCCTGCGCTACCCCTGGTCCCTGCCACCCGGCGGCGCCGTGCTGGCGGTCATGGCCGGTCTCTACCTGGTCTTCGGTCTGGTCGGCCACGACCCGTGGAAGGCCGACGATGTCACCCATTTCGGTGTCGCCTACGGCATGCTGGAAGGCGGCGGCTGGCTGGTGCCGCGTTTGGCCGGGGAGCCGTTTCTCGCCCAGCCGCCGCTCTACTATTGGCTGGGGGCGGCGAGCGGCAGGCTGTTCGGCTGGCTGCTGCCGCTGCATGACGCGGTGCGGCTCGCCTCGGCGGCTGTCGGCGCCCTCTATTTCTTCGGCATGGCGGCGGCGGCGCGCATCCTGTTCGAGCCCCATGCACGCAGCGCCGCCGTTCTCCTCGCCCTGGGCTGCGTCGGCCTGCTGGTGCACATCCACGACACGCAACCGGCTCTGGCCCTGTTGGCGGCCTTTGCCTGGACTGCCTACGGTCTGGGTCGCGTGCTGGAGCGCCCGGGCAAGGGCGCGGCCTATATCGGCTGGGCCATCGGCCTAGGCTTTCTTGCCGCCGGCCTGCCGGCGCTGTTCATCCTGGTGCCGCTGGTCCTGCTGCTGCCGCTGGTCTCCTCCCACTGGCGCGCCGCCGGGCCCGTTGCCGGCATCCTGCTGGGGCTGGCGATCGCCGCCATCATCGCCTCGCTTTGGCCCGTTGCGGTTTACCAGTCCCAGCCCGCCATGCTCGACGACTGGTGGGCACAGTCCGTCAAGGGATTCGCCCTCGATGCCATCCTCTGGCAGCGGCTGGGTCGCTACCTCGCCATGCTGCCCTGGTTCGCATGGCCGGCCTTTCCGCTCCTGCTGTGGACCTTCTGGCGCCAGCGCCACGCCCTGCATACGCCCGGCATCACCATCGGCGCTGCCGGATTCGCCGTGACGCTGATCGCCCTCGGAGCCACGGCGGACGCGCGCAGCGCCACCGCCCTGCCGCTGCTGCCGCCGCTGGTGCTGCTCGCCGTGCCCGCCGTCGGCACCTTGCGCCGTGGCGCGGCCAACGGCTTCGACTGGTTCGCCATGATGGCATTCAGCCTGTTTGCCGGGCTGGTGTGGCTCGGCTGGATCGCCATGCTGACGGGATGGCCGGAACGCCTCGCCCGCCAGGCTGCGAGGATCGAGCCGGGATTCGTGCTGCAGTTCTCGCCCCTCGCCTTCGCCATTGCGCTGGCACTGACGCTGGCGTGGATCTGGCTGGTGCTGGCAGTGCCGCAATCACCCTACCGCGCCATCCTGAACTGGGCTGCCGGGATGATCCTGTTCTGGGGGCTGGCCATGACCCTGTGGCTGCCGTGGATCGAATACGGCAAGAGCTACCGCATGGTATCCGCATCGCTCGCCCGGGCCCTGCCGGAAAACCATGGCTGCATCGCCGGGCGCAATCTGGGCGAGGCGCAGCGCGCGTCGTTCCACTATTTCGACCGCATCCTCACCTTGAGGCAGGTAAGCCGCGCGGCGGCCTCGTGCCGCCTGCTTCTGGTGCAATATGCCGGCCGCAATCCGCCCGACAGCGCGCCCGGTTCCGGCTGGCGCAAGATATGGGAGGACCGGCGGCGCGGCGACCGCAACGAACTATTCCGACTCTACCGCAGGGACTGAAAATGGGACTCACACAAAGCAAGGCATGGCGCGCTCTGGAGCAGCACCGCGACACCATCGCAGCGCGCCCGATGAGGGAGATGTTCGCTGCCGACCCGCAGCGCTTCGACCGTCTGTCGGCGCGTCTGGACGACTTCCTGGTGGATTTTTCCAAGCAGCACGTCGTCCCCGAAACCATCGCTTTGCTGGCGCAACTGGCGCAGGAGCGCGATCTTGCCGGCGGCATCGCACGCATGGCGGGCGGCGAGCTGATCAACTTCACCGAGCGCCGCGCCGTGCTGCACATCGCGCTGCGGGCGCAGCGCGACTACGCCGTGGCCGGCGTTCCGGTCTCGGACGGGGTGCGCGCGACGCGGGCGCGGGTCGCCGAACTGGCGGAGGCGATCCGCCGCGGCGAAGTGACGGGCGCCAGCGGCATGCCGATCCGCCGCGTCATCAACCTCGGCATCGGCGGCTCGGACCTCGGGCCGCGCATGGCCACGCGCGCCCTCGGCCGCTACGCCGGCGACGACCTGCGCGTCGCCTATGTCGCCAACATCGACCCGACGGAACTGGCCGACGCGCTGCGCGGCGCTGACCCGCACGAAACCTTGTTCGTGCTCTCCTCCAAGACTTTCACCACCCAGGAGACCCTGGCCAACGCCCGCGCCGCGCGTGCCTGGGTAGCCGCGGCAGTGGGTGCGGAGCAGGCCGGCCGGCACTTCTTCGCGGTGAGCAACAATCTGGCCGCCGCCAGAGAGTTCGGCATCGACCCGGCGCGCTGCTTCGAGCTGCCGGAATGGGTCGGCGGACGCTACTCGATGTGGTCGGCGATCGGGCTGCCGCTCGCCTGCGCCATCGGCGCCGAGCATTTTCACGAACTGCTGGACGGCGCCCGCGAGATGGACGACCACTTCCTGTCGGCACCGTTCGAGCGCAACCTGCCGGTCATCCTGGCGCTGCTCGGCATCTGGAACACCAACTTCCTCGGTGCCGACAGCACAGCCGTGCTGCCCTACTCGCCACGCCCTGGCCGAACTGCCCGCCTATCTGCAGCAGCTCGACATGGAGAGCAACGGCAAGCGCATCACCCGCGACGGAGCGCCGGTGGATTACCCCACCGCCCCGATCCTGTGGGGCGGACCCGGCACCGTCGGCCAGCACGCCTACCACCAGCTCCTGTATCAGGGCACGCGCCGGGTGGCGATCGACTTCGTGGTGCCGGTGGGCGACGCCGGTCCGGAGCAGGAAGCGCTGGTGGCCAACGCCCTGGCCCAGTCCGCTGCGCTGATGCTGGGCAAGACGGAAGACGAGGCGCGGCAGGATCTCGTCGCCCGCGGCGTGGCGGCGGAGGAGGCGGCCCGGCTCGCGCCCCACGTCGTATGCCCTGGCAACCAGCCGAGCTCGACCCTGCTGTTCCCTGCCCTCACGCCGCGCCAACTGGGACGCCTGATCGCGCTCTACGAACACAAGGTGTTCGCCCAGGGCTGGATCTGGGGTGTGAACAGCTTCGACCAGTACGGCGTCGAACTGGGCAAGCAGATGGCCCGCGCCATCGCCTCCGGCGCGACGCGGGAAGAAGACCTCGACGGTTCCACCGCGGCCCTGATGCGCGAGATCCGCGCCATGCGCAGCCGCGCAACGTAGGGCGCCGGGAGCTGATCCGGCGGGTATGGCCCGCCCTGCGAATCGGGCATACCGTAGGGCGCGCCGTGCGCGCCGGTCCAACCTTCGGCGGGCACGGCCCGCCCTACATGGCGCGGCGCCCCTGCCTACAGCCGCAGGAAATTGTCCCGGTAGTACCTGCAGTCTCCTCGATCGACTCGTAGATGTCGGCCAGCGCCTCGTGCTTGCCGTTCTTGACGACGCCCTTGGCGATCTCCGGCTTCCAGCGCTTGCACCAGCTCCTTGAGCGTGCTACACGTCGAGGTTGCGGTAATGGAAGTAGGCTTCGAGCTTCGGCATGTAGCGCGCCATGAAGCGCCGGTCCTGGCAGATCGAGTTGCCGCACATGGGCGAAGTGCGCGCCGGCACGTGGCTGCTTGAGGAACTCCAGCATCTGCGCCTCCACCTCGGCCTCGGTCAGGGGCGACGCCTTGACCTTGTCGATCAGGCCGCGACGTGCCGTGCGTCTTCTTGTTCCAGTCGTCCATGGCGTCGAGCACGGCGTCGGCCTGATGCACCACCCAGACCGGCGACTTTCGGCCACCGTGTCGAGCTGGCTGTTGGTGATCACCACCGCCATCTCGATGATGCGGTCGCGGTCGGGGTCGAGCCCGGTCATCTCCATGTCCAGCCAGACGAGGTTGTTCTGGTCCTGTGCCATAATCCTGCGCTTTGCGTCCTGCCGAACCGAAGAGGCGCCATTCTGTCATAGATCGGCCGACCCGATCGGACCCCATGCCATGCAGCTTCACCGTCCTGTTCCTCGCCGCCCTTGTCGCTCACCGTCGCCGTGCGCCTGTGGCTGGCCGTGCGCCAGCTGCGCCATGTCAGGCGCACCGCGGCAGCCGTGCCCGCCGCGTTCCGCGAGCGCATTCCGCTGGCCGACCACCAGAAGGCCGCCGACTACACGCGTGGCCAAGATCCGCGTCGGCCCTGTTCGACTCGCTCGTCGAGCACCGCCTGCTGCTGGTGCTTCACCGCTCGGCGGACTGCTGCAGTGGCTCGACGATGCCTGGCGTCCGGCGTTCGCCGACCGGCGGCTATGCCTACGGCCTCGCCTGTCTCGCCAGCGTGGCGGTCATCGGCTTTCTCGTCGACCTGCCGTTCTCGCTCTATCGCACCTTCGTCATCGAAGCCGCTTCGGCTTCAACAAGATGACCTGGCGCTGTGCGCTCGCCGACCTGGCCAAGCAAGCGCTGCTCGCCGTCGTCATCGGCGCTGCCGGTGCTGCTCGGCGGTGCTCTGGCTGATGGGCGCCATGGGCGAGCTCTGGTGGCTGTACGTCTGGCTCTTCTGGCTGGTGCTTCAACCTGCTGGTGCTGCTGCTCTACCCGACACTTATCGCGCCGCTGTTCAACAAGTTCTCGCCGCTGCCGGACGGCGCGCTGAAGAGCCGCATCGAGGCGCCTGCTGGCGCGCTGCGGCTTCACGCTCCAGCGGCCTGTTCGTGATGGACGGCTCGAAGCGCTCCGCCCACGGCAACGCCTACTTCACCGGCCTCGGCCGCGGCCAAGCGCATCGTCTTCTTCGACACCCTGCTCGACAAGCTCGCGCCGACCGAGATCGAGGCCGTGCTCGCCCACGAACTCGGCCACTTACAAGCACCGCCACGTCTGGAAGCGCATCGCGCGTGCATGGCGCGCGGTCAGCCTCGGCCTGCTCTGGCTGCTCGGCCAGCTGATCGACCAGCCCTGGTTCTACCAGGGGCTGGGCGTCGCCGGCGCAGGCACGGCGATGGCGCTGATCGCTGTTCTCGCTGGTGCTGCCGGTGTTCCTGTTCCCGCTCACGCCCCTGCATGAGCCGGTCTCTCGCGCCGCCACGAGTTCGAGGCCGACGCCTACGCCGCGCGCCAGACCGGAGCGCCGCCGACCTGGTCGACGGCGCTGGTCAAGCTCTACCGCGACAACGCCGCGACGCTGACGCCCGACCCGCTGCACTCGCTGTTCTACGATTCCCATCCGCCGGCCAGCGCTGCGCGTCGCCCGGCTGCAATCGACCTGACAGGAGAATCGAATGCGCCACACCGCCGCCCTCGCTCTG
The DNA here is from genome assembly GCA_963823455.1 of uncultured beta proteobacterium. Lineage (GTDB taxonomy): Bacteria > Pseudomonadota > Gammaproteobacteria > Burkholderiales > Rhodocyclaceae > CAVPDA01. The sequence goes on along the minus strand of CAWGLO010000025.1, from coordinate 124,590 downwards.
CTTTTGCTGCCTGCCGTCGCTCTCGCCAATCCCTTTCCCAAGGGCGACCCAAGACCGGCGAAAAGCTCGCCAAGGAAAAGAACTGCGAGTCCTGCCATATCAAGATGCTGGGCGGCGACGGCAGCGGCATCTACACGCGCAAGGAGCGCCTGATCAATACGCCGCAGGCCCTGCTGCAGCGCGTCTCCGCCTGCAGCGCCCAGACCAACGCCGGCTGGTTCCCCGAGGACGAGACGAACGTCGCGGCCTACCTCAACGAGAAGTTCTACAAATTCAAGTAAGTCCGCCCGCACCGAACCGGACCAGGTAGTCTCTTGCCGGAGCAATCGTGACAATTCCGGCGAAAAATTGCCCGGACGGCGGGTTGGGGGGGATCCGCAAGGGGGCCTGCCCCCTTGTTCCAACTCGGGGGATTTACAAGGGGAATCTCCCCTTGTTCGTACATGGCAGGTTTTCCGGCCGCATGGACCTGGCTGACCTGTTTGGTTCAGGTTCGGCCGGCTAAGGGAGACGGTTGAAGCGCGTCCTGCCGGGTGTCGTCGTCGCCGCCCACGGGCGCCACTACCTGGTGCGACTGGACGACGGCCACCTCCTGCACTGCTTCCCCCGCGGCAAGAAAAGCAATCTGGCCTGCGGCGACCGCGTCACGGTCGAGCGCACCGCCCCCGACCAGGGCGTGATGACGGAGTTGGCCCAGCGCACCTCCCTCTTCTTCCGCAGCGACGAGTACCGGGAAAAGCTGATCGCGGCCAACGTCACGCAGGTCGTCGTCGTCGTCGCCACCGAGCCCGGCTTCAGCGACGAATTGATGTCGCGCTGCCTGGTGGCCGCCGAGGAGCAGCGTATCCGCGCCGCCATCGTCCTCAACAAGGTCGATCTCACGGCGCATCTCGAGGCCGCCCGGGCGCAGATCGAGCCGTTTCGCCGCGCCGGCTACGCGGTGATCGAACTCAATGCCAAATCGGGCGCCGCGGCACTCGCGCCCCTGCTGCACGGGCAGACCAGCATCCTGGTCGGGCAGTCGGGCATGGGCAAGTCAACGCTGGTGAACGCGCTGGTTCCCGATGCCAGCGCCGCGACGCGCGAAATCTCCGCCGCCCTCGATTCGGGCAAGCACACCACGACCTTTTCCCGCCTCTACCGGCTCGACCGCTCGTCGGCCCTGATCGACAGCCCCGGCCTGCAGGTGTTCGGCCTGGCCCACCTGTCGCGCCAGGACGTCGAGACCACCTTCCCCGAGTTCCGCCCCTACCTGGGCCACTGCCGCTTCCGCGACTGCCGCCACGACGCCGAACCGGGCTGCGCCCTGCGCGCCGCCGTGCAGCAAGGGACGCTCGACGCGCGCCGGCTCGGCCATTTCCGCGCCATCTGCGCCGAGCTGGTTCGACGCTCTTCCGGCGAGCGTTGATCCCCGCGGCTGGCCCAAAGGTTGATGGGAGGAGCGTGGACGCCGGACGCACGCCTCGATCGGAACCGAATCCTGACCAATTCCCCAATTGTGTGGCTGTGTACCCACATATTGGGTGAAATGACCCGTCACAAAATCGGCTGACTCGGTCCGCCGTACCCTTCCAGACCATCGCTGAGATCCGTCCGCGCACTCGCCGTCGTCATTACGGCTCCAATCCCATTGACATACCCGTACAAATGTAATGAATCTGTAAGGCTGTGCGGACGCGGACCATTCCATGCCCGATCCATATCGCCGGCGACCGCGCATGCGCCGCGTTTGGCTGCCGCGCCAACCGCCTTGTCATTTTCGGGAAAGCATTCTCACTCGCTGGAACAGTGAGTGCATACGTGTCCTGCCGAGCACCTCGACCGGGATTCCATCGGGCCGGCGGTGACGACAGAGCAGCGTCGTCACCGAAAAGTTTCGCCGGATCACATAGAGCCTGAGGAGTACCCGGTTCCCTGCCGCCGACGCCTGCGCGTCCGGCGGACGGGAGGGTGTTCGGCGTCGGGCGCGCTAACGCCCGCTCTGGGAGATGTAAACGATGGCAGCCGGCTGCGGTATCACCGCGGCCGGAAGCGGTTCGGCATGTTCGTGGCCGAGACGCCCCTGTCTTGCCCTCCCTCTGAAGCAGCTCCCCGAAAGGCGGCCGACGGCTCGGCGGAGCCCTGCATTTCTCCGCCTGCCGAAGGTGCCGGAGGCCGGTCCCCAACAGCGCCGGGGACTGGCGAACAACAGCATCAGCAGGCGCCGGATGCCCGCTTCGTCCCCGGGGAGGAAGCGGGAAGCCCAACACGAGAAGAAACAAGGAGCAAACTGATGTCTACTGGGAGAGTACCTGTAAGTGAAAGGCCGCCCGGCATGCGCCGGGCGCGTTTGCGCTGCCTGCTCGGCACTGCGCTGACGGGCGGCGTAGCCGTCCTCGCCGCAGCCAGCGCACAGGCGGCGATCACCTGCGAGCGCGAAATCAGCGCCAACGTGGTGGCCTTCGACAAGCCGATCATGTACAACCGGCTTGGCGCGGGCAATGTCAACGGCATGATGTACGCGCTCAAGCGCGACGTGGTGAACACCCAGTCCAATCTGCCGCTGACGGCGGGCGGCGCGGCGGTTCCGGGCCAGCTCGATCTGCGTCCCGACAAGCGCCACCGCCCGATCGTGCTGCGCGTGCGGGTGGGCGACTGCCTGACCGTAAACTTCCAGAACCTGGTCACGCCGATCGCCAACCCCTTCCCACCAACGCGCCGAAGATCACCGAGGCCGGCCAGCAGTTCAATCCGCCGGGCGTCAACGACCAGGTGGCGGAACGGCGCATCGGCTTCCACTCCACAGGCATGCAGTTGGTGAACAACATCAAGGACGCCGGTTCGAATGTCGGTGCCAATCCTGCCGCGGGCAACGGCCTGGTGGGCTCGGGCGCGAGCACGTCCTACAAGCTCTATGCCGCCAAGGAAGGGGTGTTCGTCGTCTCCAACCCGGGCGCCACCTTCGGCTCCGACGCCAACCAGGGCAACGCCTCGGCCGGACTGTTCGGCCAGGTGATCGTCGAGCCGCGCGGCGCCAAGATCTACCGCAGCCAGGTGTTCGAGGAGGAACTGCGGCTCGCCACCACCGGCCCCACGGCGCAGGGGCAGCCGGTCATCAACTACGAGGCGACGTACCCGCCAGGCGCGCCGTTGGTCCACCGAGGGCAAGGCCGGGCTGCCGGTGCTCAACACCATGAAGTGCAGCACCGCCACCGCCTGCGAGATCGTCCATTCCGAGATCAATGCGATCGTCGCCGGCCCCAATGCCGATGGCAGCTTCCCGTCCTCCACCTATCCGCTGGAGAGCCAGGGCAAGCGTAACCCGAGCCTGCCCAACCGCCTGGAGCCGTTCCGCGACTTCGCCTCGGTGTTCCACGACGAGGCGGTGAATTCGCAGGCGTTCCCGGGGTTCTTCACGCCAGCCCACGCGCCCACGCCGGTGATGCCCTACGTGCTGCAGGGTGTGCGGGATGCCTTCATGATCAACTACGGGTCGGGCGGCATCGGCAGCGAGATCATCGCCAACCGGCTCGGCGTCGGTCCGATGCACGACTGCCTGAACTGCGCCTACGAGGAGTTCTTCCTCACCTCGTTCACGGTGGGCGATCCGGCACTGACGGTGGACATTCCCGCCAACGTCGGACTCGAACTGTGCGGCCTCAACACCGACACCGGCCAACTGGTGAACTGCCCGGCCACGGCGGCCGGACCCAAGGCCAACTACGTCATCGGTGCCGAGGATCCGTCCAACGTGCATCACAGCTACATCGGGCGACTTCGTCAAGTTCCGCAACACCCACATCGGCAAGGAACAGCACGTCTTCCACCTGCACAACCACCAGTGGCTGTACAACCCGAACGACGACAACTCCAACTACCTCGATGCCCAGGGCATCGGACCCGGCTCGGGCTACACCTACGAGATCAACTACGGTGGCTCGGGCAACCGCAACAAGAGCGCCGGCGACGCCATCTTCCACTGCCACTTCTATCCCCACTTCGCCCAGGGCATGTGGTACCACTGGCGCCACAACGACACGCTGCAGACCGGTACGGTTCTCGCCAGCACGCCCAATGCTCGGGATGCGCAGGGATTCGCCTCGGCCAGCGGTTTCCACACGACACCCTGGGCGCTGGGCAACGCGACGCCGGCTACCGGCGCCCGCGCCTATCCCGACGGCGAAATCGTGGCCGGCACGCCGATCCCGGCGCTGGTGCCGCTGCCCGGCAAGCCCATGCCTCCGGTTGCCGGCCGTGCCATGGTCCAGCCCAAGGTGGCAGGCAACGGCGCAGTGGTCGGCTCCAATGCCAAGGTCATCGACCGCAACAAGAACCCTGGCTTCCCGTTCTGGATCGCCGGCATGGAAGACTCGATCGGCCAGCGTCCGCCCACACCGCCGCTGGACATGGTAACCAATGCCAAGGCCGCGGCGCTGAAGAACTCCGGCAACCCCCTGTGGTCAGAGATCAATCCGGCCCAGGCCGACGGCTTCGACGGCGGCCTGCCGCGCCACACCCTGCAAGGGGTAGCCGACGGCGGCACGTTCCTGAGCGTGATCTCGCCGATCGACTTCTCCAAGGTGATCCACAAGGCCAAGCCGGTTTACTTCCCCGAGGAAGGCACGGACCTGGAGCAGTTGGCGATGGCCTTCCACGCCCAGCGGTGCGTCCCGAGCTTCAAGCCGGACGGCAGTCCCGCCGCCTGCGATGCCTCAAACAAGGGCGGCTTCGTGCTCAACGGCTCCAAGCCGGTGATCGGCGCCGTCTATCACAACCCCTGCATCGATGACCGAGGCACGGTATTGAAGACCGGCGTCACCGGCCAGTTCTTCTCCGGCGAATCGCTGACCGGCATGAGCACCACCGGCAGCAGCATCTTCAATTCCGACACGCCCCGCATCTACAAGGGCACCAACATGCAGTACGACGCGGTGATCAACAAGGCGGGCTACCACTATCCCCAGCAGCGCATCGTCGCGCTGTGGCAGGACGTGGTGCCGGTGATCAGCAAGCAGAAGCCGGCGGAACCGCTGGTGATGCGGCTCAACACCTTCGACTGCGCCGTGTTCCACCACAGCAACCTGGTGCCGGAGAACTACGAGATCGACGACTACCAGGTGCGCACGCCGACCGACATCATCGGCCAGCACATCCACCTGCCGAAGTGGGACCTGACCACCACCGACGGTGCGGCCAACGGCTGGAACTACGAGGACGGCACCTTCTCCCCCGGCACCGTGCGCGAGCGCATCCATGCCATCAACGCCTGGGTCACTGCCGGCGGCACGCCTGCGGTGGGTACCGGCGCTGGCAGCCTGAGCGCCCCTGCGACGCTGCATGAAGCCGACCACCCGTTCTGGGCCGCCGAGGCAGCCAAGCTCGGGCCGCATTTCGTCGAGGAATGGAAGGGCGCACGCACCACCATCCAGCGCTGGTTCGCCGACCCGGTGGTCAACACCGAAGGCATCGACCGCGGACTGGGCATCGTGTTCACCCACGACCACTACGGTCCCTCCACCCACCAGCAGATCGGCCTCTACTCGACGGTGCTGGTGGAGCCCGCCGGTTCCAGGTGGGTGCATAACGAGACCGGCCAGCAATTGGGCTACGACCCGGTCACCGGCACGCCCGCGCCCGGCCGCATCGACGGCGGCCCGGTCTCCTGGCAGGCGGCGATCCTGACTCCCAGCGCGGCACCGGCCGGCGTCAGCGTTCAGCCGCATACCATCGAGCCGTTCCGCGAGTTCTACTTCGAGTACTCCGATTTCCAGCATGCCTACGAGGCCGGTGTCTACGCCGGCACCGACCAGGAGGGCCTGCCCCTGCCGGGTACCGGTCCCGGGCTGGCGCCCCAGGTGCTGAACGAAGGAAACGCGCAGTTCGACGGCACCGCGGCCAACGCCTTCCGCTTCGCCATCAATCCGCCGATGCGCGAGCAGATCAATCCGGTATTCCCCGACCTGGTGCTGGAAGCGGCCGGTGGCGTGGATGCCCGCTGCCCGGCCCGTCCCTGCCCCCAGGCGATCGACGTGCAGGACCCGGGCGTGCTGGTGGTGAACTACCGCAATGAGCCGACCGCACTGCGCATCTACGATCCCGCCAAGCTCGGACCCGACGGCAAGCCCGGCGCCCAGGCCGACGGCCAGAAGGGCGATCTCGCCTTCGCGCTGCAAAGCCGTACCGACCGCGCCATCGGCCTGTTGAACGTCCAGCCCACCGCCACCACGGTGATCAACGGCACCCGCTTCCCGCCGCCGATCAACGCCGCAGGCGTGCTGCCGGGCGATCCCTTCACGCCGATGATCCGCAGCTTCGCCGGCGATCCGGTCCGCGTGAAGATGCAGGCCGGCGGCCACGAGGAGGAGCACAACGCCACCATCCACGGTCTCAAGTGGCTGCAGGCGGGTTCCGGCCACGGCAAGGCGCCCAACTCCGGCTGGCGCAACGCCCAGGCCGGCGGCATTTCCGAGCAGTTCACGCTGACCACGCCGCTGGTGCCGATGGAAGGCAACACGCTGCGGCCCCAGATCGACTATGCCTATTCCATGGATGCCGGGAACGACGGCTGGTGGAGCGGCATGTGGGGCATCATGCGCGCCTACGAGCGGGACCGCGCCGATCTGTTCAAGCTGCCCACGACCCTGGTACCGCCCACGCTGACCGCCGCCTCGGCCGCCGCCTTCAACGGCGTGTGCCCGGTGGGCGCACCGCAGCGCAACTTCGACATCACCGCGGTGATGGCCAACGACGTGCTGCCGACCAACCCCAACGTCACGATCCAGGATCTGGCTCCGCTCGGCCACGTCGGCCCGGCACCGGCCGGCAACGGACGCACGCTGGTCTACAACCATCGCACCACCACCATCGGCGGTCAGACCGTGCCCGATCCGGCGGAACCGGGCGAGTTCATCGCGTTGCCGACACACCAGGGTCCGATCCACGATCCGACGGCGATGCTCTACGTGCCTACCTCCGACCTGCAGACCAATGCCACGACTGCGGCCCAGCGTCTGATCTGCAACTCGGGCGGAGTGAACGCACCGCTGTGTCCGGTGATCCTCAAGCCGACGGCTCCGATCGAGCCGCTGGTATTGCGGGCACGGGCGGGTGACTGCATCCAGGTCACGCTGCGCAACCGCCTGCCGGTGAATCCGCCGGATCTGGCGACACTCAGCATGATCCAGGGCGTGGTCAAGCGCGACCGCTTCGCTGCGGCAGGTTCCACCACCTTTCAGACCAACCTGTTCCAGGCTTCCGGCTGGGCCGGCCTGCATCCGCAACTCGTAGCCTACGACGCCAGCCGTTCCGACGGCACCGTGGTCGGCATCAACGCCGCCGGCGCACTCAACCCCAACTCCGGCATCGCACCGCCGCGGGTGGGCAGCGAAATCGTGCGCTGGTACGCGGGTGACATCACGGCGACCAAGGTCGGCGGCCAGTACCAGCTCACCGCGACACCGGTGGAATTCGGCGGCGTCAACCTGCAGCCGGCGGACAAGATCAAGCAGGGCGCCAAGTCGCTGGTCGGCACACTGGTGATCGAACCGCAGACCGCCACCTGGGTCGAGAACACCACCGTGCTCGATCACCAGGACGGCGCCGGCACGCGTCCCACGCGGACGCAGGCTACGGTGTGCCCCGGCGGCCAGGCCACCTGCACCCCGACCACTGCCGGTGCCTATCGCGACTTCTCTCTGGTGCTGACCAAGGGCCTGACGCAGTTCTACCGCGACAGTTCCGCCGTCGAGCACATGAACGGCGAGGGCGCCGGCATTCCGGAGGACAGTCAGGAGGCGAGCGGCATGGCGCTGAACTACGGCGTCGAGCCGATGTGGTTCCGCTTCGGCTTGGTACCCCAGGCACCCTTCGGCAACTGCGTCGGCTGCTACGGCGGCGTGGCGAATGCCGGCAATGCCTATGCCAACACCCAGGCAGGCGGCCAGGACCCGGTCACCCCGGTATTCCGTGCCAACCGCAACGTACCGGCGCGCATGCACATCACCAATCCCCATGGCACCACCCGGGGCAGCACCTTCGCTCTCACCGGGCACGTGTGGCAACGGGATCCGTATGTGTGCACGGGTGAAGCACGCAACGGCCTCACCGGCGCATGCAACATGACCGGCGTGGGTTCCCGCACCATCGGCGACAACCCGATGGGCTTCGCCCAGGGCGCCCAGGAGAGCTGGAACGCACCGAGCCACTTCGACGTCGTCCTGCCCAGCGCGGGCGGCGGCAACGGCGTGGTCGGCGACTACCTGTTCCGCGACCATGCCGCCTTCGGCAATGCCAGCGGCGTATGGGGCGTCATGCGCGTGCAGTAATGCATCACTGAAGGAAACGCGGCCCGGGCAACCGGGCCGCGGTATCACCCCCGCGCCGGTGCCCCGTGCAACGGCGAACAAGGAGAGACAAATGAAACCCAGCACACTATTCGCAACCGCGCTCCTCCCGATCCTGCTCGCCGGCTTCGGCCATGCCGCGGTACCGGAGCCGGACGCATCGAACCGCATCGTCAAAAACGGCATCCGCGTGGACTTCCGCATCGAGTCGGTGGAAAAGCGCAAGGCGCTGATGGCCGGCGATCTGGCCGAAGTCAGGTTTTCCATCACCGAGGAATCCACCGGCAAACCCCTGCGCGGCGCCGACCCCGGCGCCTGGATGGACATGAGCCAGGTGATCCGCGCCCAGACCGGCGCGCAGCAGAAGAGCTGCAAGGACAAGGTCTCGCTCTACATGCAGGGCGCCGTCGGCATCCGGCCAATGGCGGACCTCAACGGCTACCACGTGCTGGTGATGAATGCCGAGCCCAGCCTGAGCGTGGTAGACCCCACCGTATCCATGGCCGGGCGCACCAGCACCCTGGCCAGCGTGCAACTGTCCGCCCCCGGCGCCGACTGGGCCAGGAGCGCTGACCAGAAGCGTCTCTACGTATCGACCCCCGCCAGCGGCAAGCTCGCCGTGGTGGATCTGGAAACCTTCAAGCTGGTCAAGAACATCGAGGTGGGCAAGCAGCCCACCCGCACCGCCCTGCAGCCCGACGGACGCTACCTGTGGGTGGCCAACGACGGTTCCGACAAGGACAGCGCCGGCGTGAGCGTGATCGACACCGCCGCCGAGCGCGTCGTGGCCGAGATCGCCACCGGCCGCGGCCATCACGAGATCGCCTTCAGCGCCGACAGTCGTCTCGCCTTCGTCAGCAACCGCAGCGACGGCACGGTAAGCGTGATCGACACCGCCAAACTGAGCCGTGTCACCGACCTGAAGCCGGGACCGCTGCCCATCGCAATCGCCTACTCGCCGCTCGCCAAGGCACTCTACGTCGCCGACGGCGAGGCCGGCACGGTGTCGGTCTATGACGATCAGACGCTGGAGCGCAGGGCCACCATCAACCTCAAGCCCGGACTGGGACCGCTGCGCTTCACGCCCGACGGTCGCCACGCCCTCGTGGTCAATCCGGCGCAGGACGCGCTGTACGTAATCGACGCTGCGGCCAACGAGCTGGCCCACACCATCGCCATCAAAGGCGAGCCCTACGCCGTAGCCATGAGCCAGGCCTTCGCCTACGTGCGTGCGCTGAAGAGCGAGCGCGTCAGCATGATCGCGCTGCGCAGCCTGGAAAAAGGCGGAACGCCGACAGTGCAGAGCTTCGCCGCCGGCGCCCAGGCCCCGGCCGAGGCCGGGCGTCTGGCCATCGCCGACGCCATCAGCGCCGCCAACAGCGAGGCCTCGGTGTTCGTGGTCAATCCCGCCGACAACACCACCTACTTCTACATGGAGGGCATGAATGCGCCGTCGAGCAACTATCAGGTGATGGGCGGCAGCGCACGCGCCGTGACGGTGGTGCGACCGTGGCCTGAAGGAGGTCGAACCCGGCGTCTATGCGGGCAAGGTAAAGGTGCCCGCCGACGGCCGCTACGACGTCGCCTTCATGATGCAGACGCCCCAGTTGCTGCACTGCTTCAGCGCCCAGGTCGAGCCGAATCCGCTGCTATCCACGCCCAAGCTGCCGCTGCGCGTGCTGTTCGACGACAAGCAGCGCAACGTCGCCGCCGGTGAGACGGCTACGTTGCGCCTGAAAATCTTCGACGGCGCGACGGGAGAGCCGAAGACCGGCATCACCGATGCCCGCGTCATGCACTTCCTGGCCCCCGGCCGCTATCGCAGCGAAGCGGCGTTGAAGGAAGTGGCCGGCGGCGAATACGAGTTCGCGCTGCCCGCCAGGTTGCCCGGCGCCTACTATCTGTATCTGGCCGTGCCGTCCCTGAAGCTGGACTACGGTGCGCTGCCCTTCTTCACCGTGATGTCGCGCCCCGCCGCGACTGCCACTACGCAGGTGAAGACTCCCGGTAGCTGAGCGCTGCCAGCCACGCCGCGGCCCCCGGGCCGCGGCGTGGTCCTATTGTCCCGCCAGCCACTCCGGATCCGGCAGTTCGGCGAATACCTGGCGCAGCCGCTCGCCCCACTGGCTGCGGATCATGTTGAAGTATTCGTTGCGCGAATCGATGTTGATGTGCTTCAGCACCCTGAGTTCGTCGCGCCGGATGCACAGCAGGTCGAGCGGCAGGCCGACCGAGAGGTTGGAGCGGATGGTGGAATCCATCGAGATCAGCGCGCACTTGGCGGCCTCCGCCAGCGGCGTGGCGGGGTTGGTGACGCGGTCGAGGATCGGCTTGCCGTACTTCGACTCGCCGATCTGGAAATAGGGCGTCTCCGCCGTCGCCTCGATGAAGTTGCCGGCGGCATAGATGCTGAACAGCCGCGGCGGCTCGCCGCGGATCTGGCCGCCGAGGATGAAGGCGGCATTGAATTCGATGTTGAACTCCTTGAGCGCCTCGGCATCGCGCGCGAATACCTCCCGCAGCACGTCGCCGACGCAGCGCGCCGCCTCGAACATGTTGGGCACGTTGTAGAGGTCGGGCGTGCCCTGCTCCGCGGCCAGGCGCTCGCGCAGGATGCTGACCAGCGACTGGGTGATGGCCAGGTTGCCCGACGAGAGCAGCACCATCACCCGGTCGCCGGGGCGCTCGTAGACGGTTATCTTGCGGAAGCTGCTGATGTGATCGACGCCGGCGTTGGTGCGCGAATCCGACAGGAACACCAGCCCGGCGTCCAGCAGCATGCCGACGCAATAAGTCATTTCCCGAACCCCGAAGCGAAACGGCGCATGTTAGCGGCGCTTCCCCCGGCGGTAAAGCGCTCGCACGCCGGCGGGCACGGCCCGCCCTACTGGTGCGCTTCCACGTGTACGCGCACGGTGATCTCCTGCGGCGCGCTGCCGGCGTGGGCGCCGCGCACCGGGCAGGCGTCGAGGTAGTCGCGCCCCACCGCGAGGCGGCAGTACTCCCGTCCCGCCAGGCGGCCGTGGGTGACATCGAAGCTGACCCAGCCGTAGGGTTCGATCCAGGCATCGGCCCAGGCGTGGGCGGCGGGCTCGCGCTCGTCGGCGGTGCCGAAATAGCCGCTGACGAAACGCGCCGGAATGCCATAGGCGCGGCAGCAGGCGATGAAGAGGTGGGCGTGATCGTTGGCGGTGCCTCCCCCCACCACCAGCGCCTCGGCGGCCGAACCCGCGGCGGCCGGGTAGTGGTCCACCCGGTCGCGGATCGCCAGCATCAGCTCGCCCAAGGCGTACGAGCTGCACCGGGATGCGCCCCAGGGCCGGCCGCGCCAGGGCCCGCACCGCCTCGTCGGCGCTGGTCAGCGGCGTCTCCGCCAGGTAGGCCAGGGGCGCCACGCCGGTCACCGCGTCGCCCAGCAGATGGCCGCCCTCTTCCGCCGTCTCCACCGTGCCGGAAACGACGATGCTGATCTCCTCGTGGGGCTCGTTCAGCGTCAGCACGTGGGCCACATTGCCATAGGTGTCGGTGAGGCGGCGCTGCCTTCCGGGCGCGGTGATCTGCCACTGCACCGCGCGCTGGCTGGTTTCGATGCGCGGCGTCAGGCGCAACTGCTGGATACTGTAGGCGACGGGACGGGCGTAGCGGCAGACGGTCTGGTGCTGGATATTGAGCAGCATGGTGGCCTCACTCGTTTAACAGGCGCGCCAGCGCCTCACGACGCTCCCCTCGCCCGCGAGCGGGAGAGGGGATGGGGGTGAGGGATTGGCGCAGGGTGGAGGGCATCTCTGATCCTGGATACGGATTTCGATGGCGTTCAGTTGGCAATGGGAACAAGGAAATCGGCGGCGATGCGACTGCCGAGGTCGGCGGTGCGGCCAAGGAAGTTGGTGAGCCAGTCGTGCAGGCCGGAGGCGACGATGTCCTCGATGCGCGCGAAGTGCAGCGCGGCGTGCAGTTCCCCGGCGCGGCGCTCGGTCTCCTTCGACTGGTCGTTGGCGACCTGGGTCAGGATGTTGTAGACCTCGTTCACGCAGCGGTGCAGCGAGCGCGGCATGTCGGCGCGCAGGATCAGCAGCTCGGCGACGCGCATCGGCGTGATCATGTCGCGATAGACCTTGCGGTAGATCTCGAACGCAGACACCGAGCGCAGCAGGGCGCCCCACTCGTAGTAGTCGGCGGCGCCGCCGGCATCCTCGGTGCCCGGCAGCAGCACGTCGTACTTGACGTCGAGGATGCGGGCGGTATTGTCGGCGCGCTCCAGGAAGGTGCCGAGCCGGATGAAATGGAACGACTCGTCCTGCAGCATGGTGCCGACGGTGACGCCGCGCGACAGGTGGGAGCGGTACTTCACCCACTCGAAGAACTCGTTGATCTCGGCGCCGAGCAGATCCGACAGCCGGCGCGTGCGCATCTCCAGCCAGGTGGAATTGAGCGTCTCCCACATCTCCGAGGTCAGGGTGCCGCGCACGGCGTGGGCATTCTCCCGCGCCGCGCGCACGCAACTGAAGATGGAGGACGAATTGGACGGGTCGAGCACCATGAAGCGCAGCAGTTCCGCCGCCGTCACGCGGTCGAAGCGCGCGGCGAAGGCGTCCTCCAGGCCGGTGATGGACAAGGCCGCGCGCCAGCCCATCTCCGGGTGTTCGGCGTTGTTGGGCAGCAGCGAGACGCGGTAGGTGACGTCGAGCATGCGTGCGATATTCTCGGCCCGCTCTGTGTAACGGGCCATCCAGTAGAGGTGGTCGGCGGTGCGGCTCAGCATGTCAGCGCTCCAGCACCCAGGTGTCCTTGGTGCCCCCGCCCTGGGAGGAATTCACCACCAGCGAGCCTTCGCGCAGGGCGACGCGGCACAGGCCGCCGGGAACCATGTTCACCTCCTTGCCGGAGAGGACGAAGGGGCGCAGGTCGATGTGGCGGGGAGCGATCCCCGACTCGACGAAGGTGGGGCAGGCCGACAGGGCGAGCGTCGGCTGGGCGATGTACTTGTCCGGATGGGCCAGGATGCGGGCGCGGAATTCCTCGATCTGCTGCCTGGTCGAGGCGGGACCGACCAGCATGCCGTAGCCGCCGGAGCCGTGGGTTTCCTTGACCACCAGTTCCGGCAGGTGGGCGAGCGTGTATTCCAGATCCTCCTTGTTGCGCAGCATGTAGGTGGGCACGTTATTGACCAGCGGCTCTTCGCCCAGATAGAAGCGGATCATCGCCGGCACATAGGGATAGATCGACTTGTCGTCCGCCACGCCGGTGCCGATGGCATTGGCCAGCGTCACCCGGCCGGCGCGATACACCGACAGCAGGCCCGGCACGCCGAGATAGGAGTCCTGGCGGAACACCAGCGGATCGAGGAAGTCGTCGTCCACGCGGCGGTAGATCACGTCCACCCGCTTCGGACCGCGCGTCGTGCGCATGAACACGCCCTCGTCCTGCACGAACAGGTCCGGTCCTTCCACCAGTTCGACCCCCATCTGCTGGGCCAGGAAGGAGTGTTCGAAGTAGGCGCTGTTGTATTGTCCCGGCGTCAGTACCACCACCGTCGGGTCCGCCACGCCCACCGGCGCCACGGCGCGCAGGGTGTTGAGCAGCAGGTCCGGGTAGTGGTCCACCGGTTCCACGGCATAGCGCGCGAACAGTTCGGGAAACAGGCGCATCATCATGCGCCGGTCTTCGAGCATATAGGACACGCCGGAGGGCACCCGCAGGTTGTCCTCCAGCACGTAGAACTCGCCAGCACCGGCACGCACCACGTCGATGCCGGCGATCAGGGCATAGACTCCGCCGGGCACGTCCACGCCCTGCATCTCGGGGCGGTACTGGGCATTGCGGAAGATCTGCTCCTGCGGAATATGGCCGGCGTGGATGATCTCCTGGCCATGGTAGATGTCGTGCAGAAAGGCGTTGAGCGCCTTCACGCGCTGGCGCAGGCCGTCCGCCAGTTGGCGCCATTCGGCGGCCGGAATGATGCGCGGAATGACGTCGAAGGGAATCAGGCGTTCCTTGCCGTCCTCCTCGCCATAGACGGCGAACGTGATGCCGACGCGGTGGAACAGGATGTCGGCCTCGGCGCGTTTCTGGGCGATGCGCTCGGGCGGCGTCGCCGCCAGCCATCGCGCGTACTCGGCGTAATGATCACGCACCTCGCCGCCGCCGCTGTACATCTCGTTGTAGAAGTTCGGAACTGCCATGCCTCTGTGCCGCGCCCGAAAGTTGAAAGGATTTCCCGCAATGCAGCGAGAACCATGCCACCAAGGAAAACCGTTGTGAAACGCGTAGTTACCTGCCACTGCACGATTTTGGCGCACCAATTCGAGGCGAAGCGCCTCAACATGGTGCGCCGCGTGCGATACGGCCTTCGGAAGGCGGGCGCGACGCCCAAATTGGCGTCAGCGGGATGAGTCAGGCAGATCGCTCGCCCGGACTGCGCACCGCAGTCGGATTCGGACGGGGGAACGTGGCCGGCGGCACCACCTCGGCGCTGCGTGCGGACAGTGATTGCGCCTGCGCCGCCTCGACCTGCCGTTCCAGTTCGGCAATGCGCATCTGCTGCTGGTCCATGGCTTTCTGCTGCCGCCTGAGCTGCCAGCGCAGGCGGGTCGCCGACGGCAGGGACACCAGGGCGATCACCATCGCGCCGAGCAGAGCCGCCACCAGAATCACCAGGGCGAGCCAACTGTCGAAGCGCAGAAAGAGAAACGTCACCGTCACCGGCACGTTGTTCTGGAACGCGAACACCACACCGCACAGGGCCAGCGCAATACCGCTGATGATCAAGAGCTGCATGCTTCCTCCGCGCACACCACGATATCCGCCAGCATAACGAAAACGCCCCGCGGCGCGGGGCGTTTTTCGGTGCCCGGCCTCGCGGCCGGAACAGACTACAGGCGTTCGATGACGCCGGCGATGCCCTGCCCGCCACCGATGCACATGGTGACGATGGCATAACGCTTGCCGGTGCGGTGCAGTTCGTAGATCGCCTTCACGGTGAGGATGCTGCCGGTAGCGCCGATCGGGTGGCCCAGAGCCACCGCACCGCCGTTCGGATTCACCTTGGCCGGATCGAACTCCAGGTTCTTCGACACCGCCAGCGCCTGGGCGGCGAAGGCTTCGTTGGATTCGATCAGGTCGATGTCGGACATCTTCAGGCCGGCACGCTCCATCGCCTTGCGTACGGCCGGAATCGGGCCCTCTCCCATGTAGGCCGGTTCGACGCCGGCATAGCCGTAGGAAACCAGCCGTGCCAGCGGCTTGAGGCCGGCGCGTTCTGCCGCCTTGGCTTCCATCAGCACCAGCGCGGCGGCGGCGTCGTTGATGCCGGAAGCGTTACCGGCGGTGACGCTGCCGTCCTTCTTGAACACGGTCTTGAGCTTGGCCATGCCTTCCAGGCTGGCGTCGCCGCGGATGTGCTCGTCCGTCACGAACTGCACCACGCCCTTCTTGCTCTGGATGTCGATGGGCAGGATCTGATCCTTGAAGTGGCCGGCAGCGGTGGCGGCGGCAGCGCGCTTGTGGCTCTCGACCGCGAAGGCATCCTGCATCTCGCGCGTGATGCCGTGGCGCGCGGCGACGTTCTCCGCCGTGACACCCATGTGCACGGTGTCGAACGGGTCGGTGAGCGCGCCGACCATCATGTCGATGATCTTGCCGTCGTTCATGCGCGTGCCCCAGCGCGCGGTCGGCATCAGATAGCCGGCGCGGCTCATGGACTCGGCGCCGCCGGCCAGCGCCACATCGGCGTCGCCGAGCATGATGACGTTGGCCGCCGTGACGATGGCCTGAAAGCCGGAACCGCACAGGCGGTTCAGCGTCAGGGCCGGTGTTTCCTTGGGGATGCCGGCATTGATCATCGCCACGCGGGAGATGTACATATCCTTCGGCTCGCTGTGGATCACGTTGCCGATCACCACGTGGCCGATCTGCGCCGGCTCCAGCTTGGCGCGGGCGACGGCCTCCTTGACCACGCGCGCCGCCAGATCGGTCGGCGCGAAGTCCTTGAGCGTGCCGCCATAGTCACCGATTGCGGTACGAACGGCACTGACGAAAACCACTTCTCGCTTATCAGCCATTTCCTGCTCCCTCCAGACTCAGTTAGGGGCCGGGATCAGTTCCCGACCCAGGTGGCAACCCAAAGCAGCGTCAAGAGCAAAAGACACAGCACCAGCGTGCGCCAGATGAGGCCGGTGGCGCTCTGCATGAAGTCGGCATCGGCGTCCTCCCCCAGCCCCAGTTCGGGACGTTCCGTGATCTCGCCCGACTCGTAAACCGGCATGCCGAGCCGCACGCCCAGCGCTCCTGCACCGCTTGCGAGAAGTATACCGGAGGAACGGTCGGACCAGCGGGATGCCTGCGTGCGCCAGCAATACACCGCGTCCTCGAAGTCGCCGACGATGGCGAAACAGGCGGCGGTAATGCGCACCGGCAGCCAGTCGACGATCTCGAACGCCCTCGCGGCGAACTTGCCGAAGGCGCCGAACTCGGCGTCCGTGCGCGCACCCCACTCGCGGCCGAAGAAATCGGCGAGCCGATACAGCAGCGCCCCGCTCGGACCCGGCAGCAGAACGAACCAGAACACCACGGCGAACACATAGCGATGGGACGCGAGAAATCCCTCCTCGATCGCCATTCGCGCCACGTCGTTCGAGGAGCAGCGGTCGGCGAGGCGGCCGCGCCAGTCGGCGATGAGGCTGCGCGCACGCTCCAGTTCGCCCATGCGCAGCGCCATGTGGATATCGCTGAAATAGTGGCTGACCTGGCGAAAGCCCATGGTCAGATAGAGGACGAGAACGTTCCAGGCGAACGCGAGCAGCGGCTGCAGGTCGAACAGGACGTAGTAGATGGCGGCCGTGGCCACCACCAGCGGAACCACAGCCAGCAGCCAGGCGATGGCGCCGTGCAGCGCCTGGCCGTCGTTGAAGCGGGACTGGAAAAACTCCGCCAACTGCGCCAGCGGCGCCACCACCACTTTCCTGGCATTCAGCGGCTGCAGTTGCTCCAGCAGGAAGGCGACGATGAGGGAGAACAGCGTCATTTCGATGCCACGGCCGCGCCGCGCGGGCGGCCGCGCAAGGGAAACCCGGAAGATAGCATAAAACCCTGTTTTCGATCGCAGCGCACAACGGCCGCGTCACCACGCCAGAAGCGGCCCTTCAGCGATCGAGGCCGAACAGGAAGCGATACAGGCTGACCACCATGCCGGCCGTAGCGCCCCAGATGTAGTAGCTCTGGAACGGCATCGCCCAGAAATGGCGCATCACGCCGGAGAACTCCATCGACAGGCGCTGGTGGTTGTTGGGATCGAGCAGGAACGACAGCGGCGTCTCGAACACCTCCGCCACCTCGAAGTCATCGAGCTTCAGTTCGATCGGCAGGCTCACCAGACCGACCACGGGTGTCACACGGAAACCGGTGCTGGTGTTGTACTCGGGCAGCGTGCCGAGCACGTCCACCTGGCTGCGCGGCAGGCCGATCTCCTCTTCCGCCTCGCGCAGGGCGGTGATGATGGGCGACGCGTCCTCTTCCTCGCTGCGCCCGCCGGGAAACCTCACCTGCCCGGGATGATCCTGCAGATGGGCGGTGCGCTGGGTGAACAGCACGGTCAGTTCGTCGCCGCGCTGCACCACGGGAACCAGCACGGCAGCCGGAATCAGCGTCAGCGGAAGGTGCGTTTCCGACTCCGCCGCCGCAGGCACACCGTCCGCGAAGCGGCTGCGCAGCCATTCGGCGGAGACTTGTGCGTGGATGTTGGCGAGGTCGCTCATGACTGGTCTGCTGCGGGAATCCTTCAGAATCGTCTGCGCAGGGTCATGGTCTCGCCGTCGCGCTTCATCTCCATGCGATTGAGGAAGCTCATGCCGAGCAGCGCGATCGGGCAGATCCTGCTCATGAACGGCGGCGTCCACCTCGTTCAGCGTGATGTCGCCGACCCGGACGCGAGTTGACAGCTTTACGCGCCAGACCCGGGTCACGCCGTTGGCGGTCATGGTCATGCCCGGCTCCCCCTTGCGGTAGTCGAGGCCGGCGCGGACGGCATCGGCGGCACCGATCGAAACCAGCGTGGCACCGGTATCGACCAGGAAGCGCATGCGCGACCGTTCACGGTGCCGATGGTGACGAAATGGCCGCTGCCGTCCGCGGTCAGGGTCACCGCCGACGGCGCTGTCGTCGCGGCTCGCCGAAGACAGGCATGCTGCGCCGACGGTGAGCCGATGCCGCTTGCCGTCGAATCTCGAAGTGGCCGCAGCGCCGTCCACTCGACACAGCTTCACCCCCTCCGCGCGTCTGGGCGCCCACCGGGATGATGCGCGGCGCGCCACCATCGATCACGACCAGCGCCTTGCCGGGAAAGAGGCCGACCAGGGAGACGTCGGTCGCGTGCGGCGGCGGACGCGGCGGCAGCCAGCATCAGCGCCGCCGCGATAGAATGCGGCACGCTTCGTGCTATTCCGACAGTCATGAAACCCGTTGCCATATTTCGTCACAGTCCCGGAGAAGGTCCCGGCTATTTTGCCACATTCCTCGAAGCGCCACTCGATTCCCCATCGACTGATTCGAGTCGACGCCGGCGATCCGGTTCCCGCGCGCCGCCGGCGAATTCGCGGTCTGTGCTTCATGGGCGGACCGATGAGCGTCAACGACGACCTGCCCTGGATCGGCCCGGTACTGGCGCTGATCCGCGCCGCCGTCGCCGCCGACATCCCCGTCATCGGCCACTGCCTCGGCGGTCAGCTGATGAGCAAGGCGCTCGGCGGCAGCGGTGACGCGCAATCGCGGTCAAGGAAATCGGCTGGGGCGGGGTGACCGCCGCGGACGACGGCACGGCGCGCGACGTGGCTGGTGGCGACATCGCGCCTTCGAGGCCTTCCACTGGCACGGCGAGACCTTCTCCGTCCCGCCCGACGCCACGCCGCATCCTGCACAGCCCCTACTGCGCCAACCAGGCCTTCGTCCTCGGCCCGCACCTGGGCATGCAGTGCCACGTCGAAATGACCGAGGCGATGATCCGCCTCTGGTGCCGGCAGTGGGCCGACGAGGTGAATGGCAACCGCGGCCCCTCGGTGCAGTCACCCGCGGCAGATGTACGAGGACATGGACGAGCGCCTCGCCGCGATGCGCGTCGTCGCGGACCGGCTCTACACCCGCTGGATCGCGGGGCTCCGCCGCGACTGACTGGGCGTTGCGGGGCGCGATGCGGCGGCCGCAGGCCGCCCTACGACCTTGTAGGGCGCGCCGTGCGCGTCATGGTGCGCGCAGCGCACCCTACGGCTGGGTGCACCACGCCAGCGCGATTGACCCGATGCAAGGTGCTCGTCAGTCGCGGAAGTTGCCGTACTGCAGCGGGAAGTCGGTGATCGACTTCTTCACCAGCGCGATCGCTTCCTGCAGCATGTCCCGCTTGGCGCCGGTGACGCGCACCGCGTCGCCCTGGATGGTCGCCTGCACCTTGAGCTTGCTGTCCTTGATCAGCTTGACGATCTTCTTCGCCAGTCCTCGGCTTCGATGCCGAACTTGACCTTCAGTTCCTGCTTGGCCTTGTTGCCGGAGATCGTCTCGACGGCTTGCCGATGTCGAGCCGCTTGGTGCTCTCGCGCGCCTTCTTCTCCATCTCGGGGAACAGGATGTCCTTGACCTGGTCGACCTGGAACTCGGAATCGCCGAAGACGGTGATCAGCCTTGTCCTTCTCGTTCAGTTCGACCTTGGCGCTGGTGCCCTTGAAGTCGTAGCGGTTGCCGACCTGGCGGCCGGCGACATCGACGGCGTTCTTCAGCGCCACCATGTTCGACTTCCGAAGTGATGTCGAAAGAAGGCATGGCGGTCTGCCGCGGTTCAGCCGAAATGGCAGACGTAGTGAGGGTTTCCAGCGTCTCGATGTCGAAGGTGGAGTTGCCGGGCACCGAGAAGCTCTGGCCGGCGCCGTAGGTCTTCCAGTCGCTCTCCCTTTGAGCCGGATGCGGCAGGGGCCGGCGACGATTTCCATGATCTCCGGCGCGCCGGTGTTGAAGGTCAGCGTCGACGGGAAGATGACGCCCAACGGTCTTGCGCGTGCCGTCGGCGAACTGGACGGTGTGGCTGACGCACTTGCCGTCGAAATAGACGTTGGCCTTCTTGACCACGGTACGTTGTCGAACTGGGACATGCTCAGCCTTTCTTGCGCTGCGAGATTGGCGGCGATGCGCATGCGCAGCGCATTGAGCTTGATGAAGCCGGCGGCGTCCTTCTGGTCGTAGGCGCCGGCATCGTCCTCGAAGGTGGCGATGGTCGGATCGAACAGCGAGTCGGTCTTCGAATCGCGGCCGACGACGATGACGTTGCCCTTGTAGAGCTTGACGCGCACCCAGCCGTTGACCGCTCGCTGCGTGTGGTCGATCAGCGCCTGCAGCGCCTGGCGCTCCGGGCTCCACCAGTAGCCGTTGTAGATCAGGCTGGCGTAGCGCGGCATCAGGTCGTCCTTGAGGTGCGCCACTTCGCGGTCCAGGGTCAGCGACTCGATGGCGCGGTGGGCCTTGAGCAGGATGGTGCCGCCGGGGGTTTCGTAGCAGCCGCGCGACTTCATGCCGACGTAGCGGTTCTCGACCAGGTCGAGGCGGCCGATGCCGTGCTTGCCGCCGATGCTGGTTCAGCTCGGCCAGCAGCTCGCGCGGCGCGTCATCGTCTTGCCGTTGATGGCGACGATGTCGCCCTGCTCGAAGTCGAGGTCGAGGTACTCGGGCTGGTCCGGGCGCCTTCTCCGGCGACACGGTCCAGCGCCACATCGACTCCTCGGGCTCGGCCGACGGGTCCTCCAGGTCGCCGCCCTTCGTAGGAGATGTGCAGCAGGTTGGCGTCCATCGAGTAGGGCGACTGCCGCCCGTCTTGTGCTTCATCTCGACCGGGATGCCGTGCTTCTCGGCGTAGGCCAGCAGCTTCTCGCGCGACAGCAGATCCCACTCGCGCCAGGGCGCGATGATCTTGATGTTGGGCTTCAGCGCATAGGCGCCGAGCTCGAAGCGCACCTGGTCGTTGCCCTTGCCGGTGGCGCCGTGGGAGATGGCGTCGGCGCCGGTCTGGCGTGGCGATCTCGATCAGGCGCTTGGCGATCAGCGGCCGCGCGATCGAGGTGCCGAGCAGGTATTCGCCCTCGTAGATGGCGTTGGCGCGGAACATCGGGAAGACGAAGTCGCGCACGAACTCCTCGCGCAGATCGTCGATGAAGATGTTCTTCGGCTTGATGCCGAGCTTGCAGCGCCTTGTGCGCGCGCCGGCTCCAGTTCCTCGCCCTGGCCGATGTCGGCGGTGAAGGTCACCACCTCGCAGCCGTAGGTGTCCTGCAGCCACTTGAGGATGACCGAGGTATCCAGGCCGCCGGAATAGGCGAGCACCACTTTCTTCACTTCGCTCATGGCTTTTCCGATCGTCCGACAGCTAGTTACGCGGTTCGTACCTTTGTTTCGGCGCGCACGGCGCGCCCTACGAATGCATGGTTGGCCGCTGCCCCGCAGGGTGCGCCGCGCGCACCATTCAATTGGTGGGCACGGCCCACCCTACGCTTCGACGCGGCCCAGCAGCAGGAATTCCATCAGCGCCTTCTGCACGTGCAGCCGATTCTCGGCCTCGTCCCAGACCACGCTCTGCGGGCCGTCGATCACCTCGGCCGCCACTTCCTCGCCGCGATGCGCCGGCAGGCAGTGCATGAACAGCGCATCCGGCTTGGCCGCCTTCATCATCTCGGCATCGACCTGCCAGTCGGCGAAGTCGTGCAGGCGCTCCTCGTTCTCGGCCTCGAAGCCCATGCGAGGTCCACACGTCGGTGGTCACCAGATCGGCGCCGCGGGCCGCGTCCATCGGATCGGCGAACTGCTCGAAGTGGTCGGTGCCGTAGAGGCCGGCACGCTCGGGCTCGACCTCGTAGCCGGGCGGCGTCGACACGTGCACGTTGAAATCCAGCACTTCGGCCGCCTGCAGCCAGGTGTTGCAGACATTGTTCGAGTCGCCGATCCAGGCCACGGTCTTGCCCTGAATCGGGCCGCGATGCTCGATGAAGGTGTAGATGTCGGCCAGGATCTGGCACGGATGGTATTCGTTGGTCAGGCCGTTGATCACCGGCACGCGCGAATTGCCGGCGAAGCGCTCGATGATCTCCTGCTCGAAGGTGCGGATCATGACGATGTCGCACATGCGCGAGATCACCTGCGCCGCGTCCTCGACCGGCTCGCCGCGCCCGAGCTGCGAGTCGCGGGTGTTGAGGTAGATCGCCGCAGCCGCCGAGCTGCTGCATGCCGGCCTCGAACGACAGGCGCGTGCGCGTGCTGGCCTTCTCGAAGATCATCACCAGCGTGCGATCGTGCAGCGGCCAGTAGCGCTGGTAGGCTTGAACTGCTCCTTGATCCAGCGCGTGCGCTCGAACAGGTGGTCGAACTCGCTCGCGGCGTGAAGTCCTTGAACTGCAGAAAATGGCGCGGTGCGCTCATCGCGGCACGGATCAGTGCTCCGAGAAACTCGCGGATCAGCGGCGCCAGCGGCGTCGACCAGATCGCCGCGCCTCGGCGTCGCTGAACGACCAGCGGCGGCAGCAGCCGCACCACCTTGTCGGCGGTGACATTGATCAGCAGTCCGGCGTGCGCAGCGCCGCGCTCCACCAGTTCGCCGCACGGGCGGTCGAGTTCGATGCCGATCATCAGGCCGTCGCCGCGGATGTCGACGACACCGGCCGACGCCGTCCAGCGCCGTCGCGCAGACCGTCGCGGATCGAGCTCGCCCAGAGCATCGGCGCGCGCGCCATCAGGCCGTCCTCCTCGATCACGTCGAGCGTGGTCAGCGCGGCGGCGCAGGCCAGCGGATTGCCGCCGAAGGTCGAGCCGTGATTGCCCGGCTTGAACACGCCCGCCGCCGTGCCGGCGGCCAGGCAGGCGCCGATCGGCACGCCGGAGCCCAGGCCCTTGGCCAGCGTCATGACATCGGGCTTGATGCCGGCATGCTGGTGGGCGAACCAGTTGCCGGTGCGGCCGATGCCGCACTGCACCTCGTCGACCATCAGCAGCCAGCCCTGCTGCGTCGCAGATGCGGCGCAGTCCCTGCAGGTAATCGTCGTGCGCGATGTTGATGCCGCCCTCGCCCTGGATCGGTTCGAGCAGCACGGCGACCACGTTGCGGTTGTTCGCCGCGACCTGCTCGATCGCCGCCAGATCGTCGAAGGGCACGCGCACGAAGCCGGAGACCAGCGGCTCGAAGCCGGCCTGCACCTTGCGGTTGCCGGTGGCCGACAGCGTCGCCAGCGTGCGGCCGTGGAAGGCCTTTTCCATGACGATGATGGTCGGGACTGTCGATGCCCTTGCTGGTGGCCGTACATGCGCGCCAGCTTGATCGCCGCTTCGTTGGCCTCGCAACCGGAATTGCAGAAGAAGACTTCGTCCATGCCGGCGATGTCGCGCCAGCTTGTCGGCCAGCTGTTCCTGCTCGGGCATCTGGTAGAGGTTGGAGGTGTGGATCAGGCGCGCGGCCTGCGTCGGCGATGGCCGCGCACCAGCCGCGGGTGGCCATGGCCGAGCGTGTTGACACGGCGATGCCGGCCAGGGCGTCGAGATAACGCCGGCCCTGCGCATCGAATAGCCAGCTTCCGCTCGCCATGGGTGAAGGCGACCGGCAGCCGGGCATAGGTGTTCATCAAGTGCGACATCAGACAGGCGATCCTTGCGCAGGCAACGAAAACGGCGGCTTGCGCCGCCGTGCTCGCTCGGTCTCAACAGAGCGGCGAATCTTAAGACAAAAGCCCGCGCTTGTATATATTCGAGCGCCCTTGCCGCGGCAGCCGGAGCGGGCCGCCGCCGGAGTCACAAGTGCGCACGTCAGGGTGCGGGAGACGCTGCGGAATCAGCGAAGTTCGGCGGGAAGCCGCCACCGCGCAGCGGACTGCGCGCGATCACCTCGCACTCGAGGTAGATCTGACGCAGTTTGCGCTCGGCCTCCATCTGATCGCGCCCGGGAAGCAGAACGTCCATCACGATGCCTCTGCGCGTGCGGACGCGGAAGGCGTATTTTCCGGTGGCGGGTGGCTTCATGAAAGGTCAATCCTTTCAGTCAGATAATCTAAATATACGGAGCCCGGGCAGGAAAAGCAACGGGGCCGCCGCCGGCAATCGTGGCGGCCGGGAGCAATGCGACCCAACCCCGGGATCAACAAGAAAGGCGGAGCACAATGAAAAACGCACGGGACATGCCCATGCGTCTTGACCCGCTGCGCAGCCTCGCGTCGGGCGCACGCCCGCGCGCGAGCCTCAGGCGGCGAGAGCCTTGATCGCGGCGGAAAGGCGGCTCTTGTGGCGCGCGGCCGTGTTCTTGTGAGCCACCTTCTTGTCGGCGATGCTGTCGATGGTGCTCTGGGCTGCCTGGAACGCGGACCGGGCGGCAGCCTTGTCGCCGCTGGCGATCGCCTTGCGCACGCTCTTGATGGCGGTGCGCATTTCGGAACGCAGGCTCATGTTGTGGGCGCGGCGCTTGATCGCCTGACGGGCACGCTTGCGCGCTTGTACGGTATTGGCCATGTTGCGTATCTCGAATCCGGACGGGGAAAAGCGGCGGATTATAGCGGCTCCCCCGGCGCCCCGCAAGCCGCCGTGGTCGGGCGCGGCGCGCGGCCCTGGCGGCACGGGCCCCGGAGCGCATGGCGACACCGCTCAAAAGCCGCTACCATTGCGCGCTTTCCGCACGCCGCGCGCATGAACCTCCTCAAAGCCCTCGCCACCGTCAGCAGCATGACGCTGCTGTCGCGCATCCTGGGTTTCGTGCGCGATTTCGTCATCGCCCGCACCTTCGGCGCCGGCATCGCCACCGACGCTTTCTTCGTCGCCTTCAAGCTGCCCAACCTGCTGCGGCGGCTGTTCGCCGAAGGTGCGTTCTCGCAGGCCTTCGTGCCCATCCTCGCGGAGTACCGCAGCCGCCGCGGCGCAGAAGAAACCCGCGTCCTGGTCGACCATGTCGCCACCCTGCTCGGCATCGCCGTGCTGGTGGTCGCCGCCATCGGCATCTTCGGCGCCCCGCTGGTGATCTACGTCTCGGCGCCCGGATTCGCGGCGGACGCCGAGAAGTTCGCGCTGACGGTCGAACTGCTGCGCATCACCTTTCCCTACATCCTGTTCATGGCGCTGGTGGCGCTGGCCGGCGGCATCCTCAACACCTGGAGCCGCTTCGCCGTGCCGGCCTTCACGCCGGTGCTGCTCAACCTGTCGCTTCATCGGCATGGCGCTTGTTCGCCGCGCCCTGGTTCGACCCGCCGGTGCTGGCGCTGGCCTGGGCGGTGTTCCTCGGCGGCGTGCTGCAACTCGCGCTGCAACTGCCGTTCCTGGCGCGCATCGGCATGCTGCCGCGCTGCGGCCCTGTCGCTGCGGGACCCGGCGTGTACGGCGCATCCTCAAGCTGATGGCGCCCGCCGTGCTCGGCGTTTCGATCGCGCAGATCTCGCTGCTGATCAACACCATCTTCGCCTCGTTCCTCGCCCACGGCAGCGTCTCCTGGCTCTACTACGCCGACCGGCTGATGGAATTCCCGGCCGGGCTGCTGGGGGCGGCGCTGGGCACCATCCTGCTGCCGAGCCTGTCGCAGCTGCCATGCCGCGCAACGACCGCGCCGAGTTCTCCGCCCTGCTCGACTGGGGCCTGCGGCTGACGCTCCTGCTCGACCCTGCCGGCGGCCCTCGGCGCTCGGCCTGCTGGCAGTGCCGCTGATCGCCACGCTGTTCCAGCACGGCGCGTTCACCGCCGCCGACGTGATGCAGACGCGCAGCGCGCTGGTGGCCTACAGCTATCGGCCTGGTGGGACTGATCCTGGTCAAGGTGCTGGCGCCCGGCTTCTATGCGCGGCAGGACATCCGCACGCCGGTGAAGATCGCGCTGCTCACCCTGGCGCTGACCCAGCTCATGAACCTGGCTTTCGTCGGCCCCTTGAAGCACGCCGGCCTCGCCCTGTCCATCGGGCTGGCCTCGTGCGTCAATGCCGGATTGCTGTTTCGCGGCCTGCGCCGCCGCGGCGTCTATGCGGCGCTGCCCGGCTGGGGCGGCTTCACCCTGCGGCTGGCCTTGGCGCTGGCCGCCATGGGACTGGTACTATGGTTCGCCTCCGGCGCCGATGCCGACTGGCTGCAGCGGTCGTCGGCCCAGCGCGTCGTTTGGCTGAGCGGCATCGTGGCGCTCGGCGTCGCCGTTTACTTCGGCGTGCTGTGGCTGCTCGGCTTCCGGCTGCGGGACTTCCGGCGCCGCGGCACCGCATAGCCTTCGTTCGACAATTCCAACTGGGGGAAGCGATGAAACTGATCAGCAACAGCTTCGGCAACAACGACAAGATCCCCGGCGAGCATGCGTTCTGCGTGCCGGATGCGCAGACCCATGTCTCCCTCGGCGCCAACCGCAATCCCCATCTGGCGTGGAGCGACCTGCCGCCCGGCACCCGCTCGCTGGTGCTGATCTGCCACGACCCGGACGTCCCGAGCCGGGGCGACGATGTGAACCAGGAGGGCCGCGTCGTCCCCGCCGATCTTCCCCGGGTGGACTTCTTTCACTGGGTGCTGGTGGATCTGCCGCCGGCACCGGCGGAAATCGCGGCCGGCGAGTTCTGCGGCCAGGTCACGCCGCGCGGCAAGGCCGCGACCGACAGCCGGCGCGGGACGCGCCACGGCATCAACGACTACACCGGCTGGTTCGCCGGCGACAAGGACATGGGCGGCGACTACTACGGCTACGACGGCCCCTGCCCGCCCTGGAACGACGCGATCCCGCACCGCTACGTGTTCACCCTCCATGCGCTGGACATCGAGCGCTGCCCGGTGGAGGGACGATTCAGCGGCCAGGAGGTGCGTGCCGCGATCGCCGGCCACGTCCTGGCTCAGGCCAGCCTGACCGGCCGCTACACCCTCAATCCCGCCGTCACACTGTAGGCGCCGCGTGACTCAGCGGCCCTGGGCGCTGCCTTCGCGCCGCGGATCGGCGGCGCCCTGCCAGCCGCCAGGCACGCGGCGAATCGCATGCAGACCGCTGGTCATGTCCACCAGCTGCACCTCGTGTCCCAGCCGCTCCAGTTCCGGCTTCAGGGCCTCGGCAGCGGTGCCGCGCTCGAGTTCGGTGGGTCCGTTGCGGCTGCCGTAGTGCGGCAGGGCGAGGGCGGCGTCCAGCGGCAGATTCCAGTCGAGCAGCGCGATCAGGGTGCGCGCCACATAGTTGATGATGCGGCTCCCGCCGGGGGATCCCAGCACCAGCACGAGGCGGCCGCGGCGGTCGAACACCATGGTGGGCGCCATCGACGACAGCGGCCGCTTGCCCGGCTCGACGCGATTGGCAGCGAGCCGGCCGTCCTGGCCGAAGCGGAAGGAGAAATCCGTGAGCTGGTTGTTGAGCAGGAAGCCGCGCACCATGACCCGGCTGCCGAAGGCATCCTCGATCGAACTGGTCAGGGCCACCGCATTGCCCTCGGCGTCGACGATTGAAAGATGGGTCGTGGCCGGCAGTTCGGGCGCGTCGTCCGCGGCACGGGCGCCGCTGCCGATATCCCCCGGCGCCGCCCGTCCCATGCTTCTTGCATCGTCGATCAGCCGCCCGCGCCGCTGCAGGTAGGCCCGGTGCAGCAGTTCGCCCTGCGGCACGGTGATGTAGTCGGGGTCGGCGAGATAGCGGGCGCGGTCGGCGAAGGCGAGCCGGCCGGCCTCGGCGAAGCGATGCACCGCCGCCACCGATACGGGCGCCGCTTGCGCCATGCGCCCCCCGCCGAGCAGTTCCATGATCTGCAGCACCGTCACGCCGCCGGAACTGGGCGGCGGCATGCCGCAGATGCGGTAGCCGCCGCGCCTGCCGCACGCCGGCTGCCGCTCGAGGCTGCGGTAGCCGTCGAGATCCGCCAGGCTCAGATCGCTGCGCTGGCGTTTGTCGCCGCTGGCGGCGGCGACGACGTCCCCGGCCAGGCGCCCGGTGTAGAACCCCCGCGGGCCGCCCGCCGCCAGCTCGTCCAGCACCGCCGCGAACTCAGGATTGCGCAGCACCGTGCCGATCGGCTTCGCGCTGCCGTCGGGCTGGTAGTACAACTCGCGCGCCTGCGGATCGCCGCGCAGATACTTGTCCTGCGCCAGCAATTGGTGCAGGCGCGGCGAGATCGCGAAGCCCTCCTGCGCCAGCCGCCGCGCCGGCTCCACCAACTGCGGCCACGTCAGGCGGCCGTGCCTGTCGTGGGCGGCGGCCAGCAGCGCCGCCAGACCCGGAACGCCGATCGACCTGCCGCCGACGGCGGCGTCGTGGAAGGGCAGCGGCTTGCCCTGCGCGTCGAGAAAGCGATCGGGGCGGGCGGCCGCCGGCGCCGTCTCGCGCCCGTCGTAGGCATGCAGACGCTTGCGCCGCGCATCGAACACCAGCATGAAACCGCCGCCGCCGAGGCCGGAAGACTGGGGCTCCACCAGATTGAGCACCAGTTGGGCAGCGATCGCCGCATCCACCGCCGAGCCGCCCCGCCCGAGCATCTCCA
This sequence comes from uncultured beta proteobacterium, assembly GCA_963823455.1. Classification (GTDB taxonomy): domain Bacteria; phylum Pseudomonadota; class Gammaproteobacteria; order Burkholderiales; family Rhodocyclaceae; genus CAVPDA01. The sequence goes on along the minus strand of CAWGLO010000025.1, from coordinate 95,805 downwards.
CCGCAGCCTGGGTGGCGTGGGGATTGGCGGTGACGGCCATGTAGTGCCGGGCGAACACCGCCGGCTTCGGCGCGACGCCGCTGGCCGGCTCCGGTTGCAGGACTTCGGCGTGGGCAACCCCGACCGCCAGCACGCCGGCGATGGCGAACCATAATTTCAACGCGCAGGGCGCGCCGTGCGCGCCCCTTGCCGCACGCCTCAGCGCAGTTGCCGCAGATACCACCACTCGAACCAGTTCTTGGCGCTATGCATCAGCTTGAGCGGGGGCAGCATCATGCTGCGGTCTGGCGTGCGCATGACGAACATGCCCTTGTCCACCGGTGTCCACGATGCACATCAGCTCCACCTTGAAGGTCTCGGTCGGCACTTGCCCCCGCAGCTCCGCCATGAGATTGGCGGCGGCGGTGTTGGCCTGCAGGTCGGCCATGTGCGCCTGCTTCGGCATCCAGTCCGGACCGGGAAAGCTGCCGGCGTCGCCCGCCACATAGACGCGCTCGCAGCCGACGCACCCGGCACTGGGCGTCCGCCTGCAGCAGGCCGCCGGACGAGCGCGGCAGGTCGGTGTTGTCGAACCAGGCGTTGCCGGTCATGCCCGGCATGAAGACGATGAGGTCGGCGGCGAACTCGCCGCCCTCGGTCGTCACCTTGTCCGCAGCGAAGCCCTTGAGCTTGTGGCCGAGATGGGTGTCGATCTCGCGCCTGCTTCATCTCCTCCAGCAGCCCCTTCACCGCCTTGGGCCGAGGCGGTTGCCGGGCTTCCGCCGGGGTGAAGAAGACCAGCTTGAACTTGTCGCGCCGGCGCTCCGGCGCAGTTGGGTGTCGATGCCGAACAGGAACTCGAAGACCGGCCCGCCGCGCATCGACGCTCGGCTCGTTGGGATTGCCGGCGAAGCCGAAGGCGAGCGTGCCGCCGTCCATGGCGCTGCATCCGGTCACGGATCGACTCCGCCGCCGCGATGCCCTCGCACGGCAGTGATGGCGTGCTCGATGCCGGGCAGCTTCTTGATGAAGCGCCCGCCGCTGGCGATGATCAGGCCATCGTTGTCCACCGTGCCGTTCGTCGTCAGTAGCGCGCGGCCGCCGTTCTCCAGCCCCGTCGCCTCGCCGGCGTGGAAGCGCACGTCGTGGCGGCGGAAGAAGTTGTCCAGCGGCACCAGCAGGTCGGGACCCTGGCGCAGGCCGGTGGGAATCCAGATCAGGCTGGGATAGAAGACGAACTCCGGCTTGCGGCCGACGACGGTGATCTCGGCCGCCTTGTCCAGGGCGCGCAGCTTGCGCACCGCGGCCACGGCGCCGAAGCCGGTACCGACGACGGTGATGCGATGGGTCTTGCGCAGGGGGATCACGTTGCTGGTCATTGGATCATCCCGCTCACGCCAGCGCCTGGTTCAAATCGGCGATCAGGTCCTCGCGCGTCCTCCAGGCCGATCGACAGACGCAGCATGGCGTCCGAGATGCCGCGCCGGGCGCGCTCCTCCGGCGTCAGCCAGTGGTGGGTGGTGGTGCAGGGCTGGGTCACCAGGCTTTCGACGCCGCCCAAGCTCGGTGCCAGGGCGAACAGCTTGAGCCGGTCGGCGACGCGCGTGGCGTCCTCGCCGCCGCCCTTCACCTCGATCGTCAGCATGCCGCCGAAGCCGCTCATCTGGCGTCTTTGCCAGCGCGTGGCCGGGGAAGTCCGCCAGGCCCGGATAGAGCACGCGGGCGACCTTCGGATGCCTCGCCATCGCCTCGGCGACCGCCTGGGCGCTGGCGTTCTGCGCGTGCACCCGCACCGGCAGCGTGCGCAGGCTGCGCGCCAGCAGCGCGGCGATCTCCGGCGCGATGGTCTGTGCCCAGGTTCTTGCGCCAGTTCCAGACCGGCATCAGCAGTTCCTGCGCTCCCATGACGGCGCCGGCGGTAAGGTCGCTGTGGCCGCCCAGATACTTGGTGCGGGAGTGCACGGCGAAGTCGGCGCCGAGGGCCAGCGGCTGCTGATTCACCGGCGAGGCGAAGGTGTTGTCGACCGCCACCAGGGCGCCGTGGGCATGGGCCAGCTTGGCGATGGCGTGGATGTCGAAGATTTCCAGCCCGGGATTGGTCGGCGTCTCGAAGAACACCAGGCCGACGCCCTTGGCCAGGATTTCGTCGAGACGTCCCATGTCGTCGCCGAGCAGCAGATGCGTGGGAATGCCCAGTTGCGGCAGTTGCGAGGCGAGCAGTTCCAGCGTGCCGCCGTAGGCATCGCCGAGGCAGACGATGCCCTTGCGGCCGTGGGTGAGGAACAGCGCCGACTTCCGCCGCCATGCCGGAGCAGAAGGCCCAGCGCCATCTCCGCGCCTTCCAGCGCGGCGAGCTTGTCTTCCAGGCTGACGGATGGTCGGATTCAGGCCGTAGCGCGTGTAGAGGCTGCCGGCTTGCGCCCCTCCACCACGTCGAGCGATGTCGGCGGTCGTGGCGAACTTGAACGTGGTGGTCTGATAGAGCGGCGTGTGCGGCGAACCGTGGGCGTCGTCGAGTTCGCCGGCGTGCACGCAGCGGGTGGCGAGGTGCGAGGATTCGTGGCTCATGGGGGACTCCGAAGCGAAGAAGGTTGGGTCAATCCTGCAGCAGCTCGCGCAGTCGCGCCACGGTCGCCGCATCGTCGAACTCGCGCCCGCCCACGGCGCGCAGGACGATGCGCCCCTCGCGGTCGACGACGAACGTGGAGGGCAATCCCTTGACCTGCCAGGTGCGCAGGCTCGTCGATCTCTGGTCGAGCAGGATGGTGAAGGGCGGATTGGGCAGGAAACCGAAGACCGTCTCCTCGTCCTCGCCGATGTTGACGGCCAGCACCCGCAGTTGCTCGGGCTTGAACAGCTTCTGCAGGCGGCCGAGGGACGGCAGCTCCTTGAGGCAGGGCGGGCACCAGGTGGCCCAGAAGTTGACCACCACCACCTGGCCGCGCAGTTCGGAGAGCTTTACCGGTTTGCCATCCACATCCGGCAGGGACAACTCGGGCGCCGCGGCCCGGTTGGGGACGGCAGCCAAGCCAGGCGCCGAATGTGCAGGTGCCGCAGCGAATGCCGCCGCCAGAGCGACCAGGATGGCGGCCGCAAGCCGGCGCCCTTCAGTCCGGAGCGGCGCATACCAGGCCAGGAAGGGTGCCTCGGCGAACGATTCCATCGATGCTCCAGTTGTACGTCAGGGCGAAGGCGCCTGCGGGACGCGGCGCCAGGGCTGCCATGCCCATGATCCAGTCGCCCGCCTCGAACTGCTGCTCGGCCGGAAATTGCGCCCAGCGGAAGGCGATGCGCGCCGCTTCGCTCACGCCGCGCCGCTCCCACTCCCGTTCCCAGGATTGGAGCGGAACGAAGTGTAGCGCTCCGGCGCTCGTCCTGACCAGCCAGTCGGCGAGTCGGCTGCGCAGCGGCTTGCCGTCGGATTCGTTGCGCAGCACCAACTGGAACACGCAGGCCTCGGCGTAGTGGGCCGCGGCCTGCGGCTCGAAGCCCCGCGCCCGATAGAACGCCAATGCCTGCGAACGCGGGATCTGGGCGACCGTGAGGGACACGCCCCGGTCGCGGGTCTCCCAACTCAGCCGGCCGGTTTCGGCGCTGCGGATCTGCCGTGTCGGCGCAGCCGCTTCAGCCGCGATCGGGCTTGGGTCCGCGGCCCCGCAGGTCCCGGCCCAGGCGAGCGATGCCGCGAGCAGCGAACGCCGCACAGGATGCAGCGGAACCGCAAGAGCTTGGCGGCTGACAGCGAGCCGTCGTCCGGATGAACGCACAACACTTCCCACGCACCTGATTTCCTTCGCGTCCTTCGCGGTTTTGCGTGAAAGTCGCGCCAGCGACTCTCGAAGCTCCCTTCTCCCGCCGGGAGAGGGGCTGGGGGTGAGGGAAACGGTCATCGCGAAGCCTTTCACTATTCGGGGTGGCTGGCATTCCATGACCGTCAGCTCGATTTCGGGGGATCAGAATACCAGCACCTTGTCGGCGGCGGCCGTCCACTCGGCGAGTTGCACCATGGTGCCGCGCCGGGCGCCATCCACCAGGTCCGCCTCGGCGATGCCGCGTGCGTCCATGCAGGTGCCGCACACGCCGATTTCGCCGCCGCGGCGCGCCACCATGCCCACCATGTCGCCGATGTTGTAATAGCCCTGCGGCACCTTCTGCCCCGACTTGGCGCAGGAAGCGGCGTCCCCCATGAGGAACACGCGCACCTGCTGCCCCTCGGTCTTCGCCAGGGCGATGGCGAGGCGCAAGCCGTTGTAACTGCGCTCCGAACCGTAGGGACCGTCGTTGAGGATGATGAGGGATTGCATGGCTGTCACCTTTCAGGTTGTGACCGGAGGACGGCGTCAGGCCGCATGGCCGGCCGCGTCCGTGCCCGCTGCGTCCGGCGCGGTATCGACGAACGGCTGGATCAGCATGCGGTCCAGCCGCAGGTGCTCGGGCGTTCGGAAGCGGTCGATGCCGATGTTCATGCCGAGATGACCGGCCCGCGGTTGGGCGCGGTAGGTGCCGAACAGGCGGTCCCACCACGGCAGGTTGACGCCGTAGTTGCTGTCGGTCTCGTCGGCCGCCGCGGAATGATGCACCCGGTGCATGTCGGGGGTGACGATGAACGGACGCAGCACGCGATCGAGCGCCTCGGGAATGCGGCAGTTGCCGTGGTTGAACATGGCGGCGGCATTGAGCAGGATCTCGAACGCCACCACCGCCAGCACCGGCGGGCCGAGGACGATCGACCGCCCCCATCTTGATCAGCAGCGACAGCGCGATCTCGATCGGATGGAAGCGCGCGCCGGCGGTGACGTCGTAGTCGAGATCGGCGTGATGCATGCGATGCAACCGCCACAGCATCGGCAGCGAGTGGAACATGACGTGCTGCAGGTAGATGGCGAGGTCCAGCACCGCCACCGCCAGGACGAACTCGACCCAGTCGGGCAGTTCGACCCAGTTCAACACGCCCCAGCCGTAGCGCTCGGCGCGCACCGCCAGCAGCACCGCCGTGACCGGGAACAGCAGCCGCAGCAGCACCGTGTCGAGCACGACGATGCCCAGGTTGCTGCTCCAGCGCAGGCCGCGCCCGTGCAGCAGGCGTCGTCGCGGCGCGAGAACCTCCGCCAGCGCCACCAGCCCGAAAACGCCGAAGAAGCACCCGAGGCGGATGGCTGCCGCATGGGCAAGAACGAAATCGGTCAAGCCGCTCATAGCCCTTCTTTTTTCGTATATTCCAACGACTAGTTGAATAATGGGACAAACGCCGGGAAGGGTGAACCGAATCACTCAGAAATAGGTTGCCGGGCGGCCTCAGCCGCCGGTTTGCGGATCGGCGGGCCATCCCTCCCTCACCCCCTTCCCCTTCCCCGAGATGGAGTGGGGTGGCAAGTGCTTCCCCCCCCCGTTCCGGGGGAGAGGCCGGGAGAGAGGACCCGCCCGCCCTACTGTTCCACCGGCAGGCTTTCCGCCTTCCACTCCGGGAAGCCGTCCTGCAGACGGCGGGCGCGGTAGCCTTTCTGGCGCAGCTTTTCCACGGCCTCGAACGCGAGCATGCAGTAGGGGCCGCGGCAGTAGGCGACGACTTCCTGATCCTTCGGCAGCTTTTTCAGGTGGCGGGCGAGGGACTCCAGCGGCAGGTTCATCGCGCCCGGAATGTGGCCGGCGGCGTATTCCTCGGGCGGTCGCACGTCGATCACCACCGCCTCGCCCCTGCGCACCAGATCGAGCAGTTCGTCGCGCCGCACCGGCTTGAGCGCGTCGCGGCTTGCGAAGTTCTCGCGCACGATACGTTCCACGTCCGCCGACTGGCGCTCGGCGATGGTGCGAATGCCGCTCACGACGCGCACAACCTCGTCGTCCGCCAGGCGATAGAACACCATCAGCCCCTCCTTGCGCGAGGAGAGCAGCCCGGCGTCGCGCAGGATCTGCAGATGGTGGGAGGTATTGGAGATGGCCATGGCGCAGGCCTGGGCCAGCGCGTCTACGCTGCGCTCGCCCTGGGACAGGGCTTCCAGGATTTCGAGCCGGCTGGGATGGGCGAAGGCCTTCGCCACCTGGGCAAAATGCTCGAACAGTCTCTTCTTCGGCGGGACTTCAGCGGCCATGCGGCAAGGTCCGGACCTCGACCCCGAATCGTTTGCGGTGGGGAAAGTATAGGGACGGCGCGCCCCAAAGGAAACGGGCAGCCCGCAGGCTGCCCGTCGCCGTCATGCAGTTGCGTCGGATCAGACGATCAGCGGCACGATCAGCAGCGCCACGATGTTGATGATCTTGATCAGCGGGTTGACCGCCGGGCCGGCCGTGTCCTTGTACGGATCGCCTACCGTGTCGCCGGTCACCGCCGCCTTGTGCGCCTCGGAGCCCTTGCCGCCGTAGTTCCCTTCCTCGATGTACTTCTTGGCGTTGTCCCAGGCGCCGCCGCCGGTGGTCATGGAGATGGCGACGAAGATGCCGGTGATGATGGTGCCGACCAGCACGCCGCCCAGGGCCTTCGGCCCGAGGAAGATGCCGACGATCACGGGTATTGCGACCGGCAGCAGGGAGGGCAGGATCATCTCCTTGATCGCCGCCTTGGTCAGCATGTCCACTGCCTTCGAGTAGTCGGGCTTGCCGGTGCCTTCCATGATGCCCGGGATCTCGCGGAACTGGCGGCGCACTTCCACCACCACCGATCCGGCGGCGCGGCCCACCGCCTCCATGCCCATGGCGGCGAACAGGTAGGGCACCATGCCGCCGATGAACAGGCCGATGATGACCATGTGGTCGGACAGGTCGAAGCTGAAGGTCTTGCCGTGGGCGGTCAGGGCGTGGGTGTAGTCGGCGAACAGCACCAGCGCCGCCAGGCCGGCGGAACCGATGGCGTAGCCCTTGGTCACCGCCTTGGTGGTGTTGCCCACCGCGTCCAGCGGATCGGTGATGGCGCGCACCGAATCGGGCAGGTCGGCCATCTCGGCGATGCCGCCGGCGTTGTCGGTGATCGGGCCGTAGGCGTCGAGGGCGACGATGATGCCGGTCATGGACAGCATGGAGGTGGCGGCGATGGCGATGCCGTAGAGGCCGGCAAAATAATAGGCTCCCCAGATCGCGGCGCACACCGCGATGACCGGCAGCGCGGTGGCCTTCATCGACACGCCGAGGCCGGCGATGATGTTGGTGCCGTGGCCGGTGGTCGAAGCCTGCGCGATGTGCCGCACCGGGCTGAATTCCGTGGCGGTGTAGTACTCGGTGATCCACACCAGCGCCGCGGTGAGGCCGAGGCCGATCAGGGACGCGCTGTAGAGTTGCATCACGCTGTAGGTGCCGTTGGCGGCCATCAGTGCGTTGGTGATGGGATAGAAGACGATCGCCGCCAGCACGCCGGCGACGAGCAGGCCGCGGTAGAGCGCGTTCATGATCTTGCCGCCCGCGCGCGCCTTGACGAAGCAGGCGCCGACGATGGAGGCGATGATCGAGAAGCCGCCCAGGGCCAGCGGATAGATGACGGCGTTGGTGCCGGCGTTGGGCAGCACCAGCGCGCCCAGCAGCATGGTGGCGATGATGGTGACGGCGTACGTTTCGAACAGGTCGGCGGCCATGCCGGCGCAGTCGCCGACGTTGTCGCCCACGTTGTCGGCGATCACCGCCGGGTTGCGCGGATCGTCCTCGGGAATGCCGGCTTCCACCTTGCCCACCAGGTCGGCGCCGACGTCGGCGCCCTTGGTGAAGATGCCGCCGCCGAGTCGCGCGAAGATGGAGATCAGCGAACCGCCGAAGGCGAGGCCGACAAGCGGCTCGAGGGTATGCGAGAGCGTCGCGCCCTCGGCCGCGGTGGCGGAAAGGAAGGCGTAGTAGCCGGCCACGCCCAGCAGGCCCAGGCCCACCACCAGCATGCCGGTGATGGCGCCGCCCTTGAACGCGATGTTGAGCGCCTCGTTGAGGCCGGTGCGCGCCGCCTCGGCGGTGCGCACGTTGGCGCGCACCGACACGTTCATGCCGATGTAGCCGGTGGCACCGGAGAGAATGGCGCCGATGGCGAAGCCGATCGCCGTCTTCCACGCGAGGAAGAAGCCGATGAGCACGAACAGCACCACGCCGACCACGCCGATGGTCATGTACTGGCGGTTGAGATAGGCCTTGGCGCCTTCCTGCATGGCCGACGCGATCTGCTGCATGCGCTCGTTGCCGTTGGGCTGCGAAAGAATCCATTGGATCTGGATGGCGCCGTAGGCGATCGCCAATATGGCGCACACCAGGGCAAAGACAAGACCGTGACCGGAAGACATGCACTCTCTCCTTTTTGTAGCAGTTGAAGCCGGTTTTTCTGGTTCCGGACCGCCCCCCGCGGCCCGGACACTGATGAGTCAGGAACTGTGCCGCCGGTCGCGCCGGAGAGGTCTCCGGCCGCGCCAGCGTGTCGCTGGTCTATGAAAGCTTGAAATCGCCCAGCTTCTTCGGCACCGCAACGTTCTTCAGGCGCACGTACTTCGGCAGTCCGTTGTCGTAGGGCGGGTAGTCCTCGCCGAGGATCAGCGGCGACAGGTAGCGGCGGCACTTCTCGGTGATGCCGAAGCCGTCCTCGCTGATGTAGTCGCGCGGCATGAACTTCTCCACGTTCGCCACGTCCTTCAGCTCCGCCACCTCGATCTTCCACTTGTAGGGGCTCTGGGACACGCGCTTGATGGCGGGCATCACCGAGTTGCGGCCCTTCAGCGCCAGTTCCACCGCCGCCTTGCCGCAGGCATAGGCCTGGGCGACGTCGGTCTTGGAGGCGATGTGGCGCGCGGCGCGCTGCAGGTAGTCCGCCACGCCCCAGTGGAACTTGAGGTTCAGGCTCTCCTTGACCATGCTGCGCGATCACCGGCGCCACGCCGCCCAGTTGCGCGTGGCCGAAGGCGTCGCGCAGACCCTGGTCGGACAGGAACTTGCCGTCCTCGCCCTTGACCCCTTCCGACACCACGACGGTGCAGAAGCCGTGCTGCTTCACCATGGCGTCCACCTTCTTCAGGAACTGCTCCCTGTTGAAGGGGATCTCCGGGAACAGGATCAGGATCGGCAGCTCGTTGCCCTTGCTGGAGGCCAGGGCGCCGGCGGCCGCGATCCAGCCGGCATGGCGGCCCATGACTTCGAGCACGAATACCTTGGTCGAGGTCTTGGCCATGGACATCACGTCGAACGTCGGCTTCCAGGGTGGACACTGCGATGTACTTGGCGACCGAGCCGAAGCCCGGGCAGTTGTCGGTGATCGGCAGATCGTTGTCCACCGTCTTCGGCACGTGGATGGCCTGGATGTGGTAGCCCATCTGGTCGCCGAGCTGGGACACCTTGAGACAGGTGTCGGCCGAGTCGCCGCCGCCGTTGTAGAAGAAGTAGCCGATGTTGTGCGCCTTGAACACCTCGATCAGGCGTTCGTACTCGCGCCGGTTCTGCTCCAGGCTCTTCAGCTTGTAGCGGCAGGAACCGAAGGCGCCCGAGGGCGTGTAGCGTCAGCGCGGCGATCGCCGCATCGGACTCCTTGGTGGTGTCGATCAGGTCCTCGGTGAGCGCGCCGATGATGCCGTTGCGCCCGGCATACACCTTGCCGATCTGGTCCTTGTGCTTGCGCGCGGTCTCGATCACGCCGCAGGCCGAGGCGTTGATGACGGCGGTGACGCCGCCGGATTGCGCGTAGAACGCGTTGACTTTCTTCGCTGCCATTTCTTCTGTCCTCCCCTTCCGGTTCTACTTCAGCGCGTCGAAGGCGCGGTCGCGGATGTCCTCGACCTTGCCCATGCCGTCGATCTTGCGGTATTTGGGCGCGCCAGGCTGGCCGCTGGCCGCCCACTTGCCGTAGTAATCCACCAGCGCCTTGGTCTGGGAGTGGTAGACGTCGAGACGCTTCTTCACCGTCTCTTCCTTGTCGTCGTCGCGCTGCACCAGATCCTCGCCGGTGACGTCGTCCTTGCCGGCAACCTTGGGCGGGTTGAACTTGACGTGATAGGTGCGCCCCGACGGCAGGTGCGCGCGGCGTCCGCTCATGCGCTCGATGATGGCGGCGTCGGGCACGTCGATCTCCAGCACGTAGTCGACGGCGACGCCGGCCTCCTTCATCGCATCCGCCTGCGGAATGGTGCGCGGGAAGCCGTCGAACATGTAGCCGTTCTGGCAGTCCGGCTCCTTGAGGCGGTCCTTGACCAGGCCGATGATGATGTCGTCGCGCACCAGGCCGCCGGCGTCCATGATCTTCTTGGCTTCCAGGCCTAGCGGGGTGCCCGCCTTGACCGCGGCGCGCAGCATGTCGCCGGTGGAGATCTGGGGAATGCCGAATTTCTCCTTGATGAAGGTGGCTTGGGTGCCTTTGCCGGCGCCGGGCGGTCCCAGCAGTATCAGTTTCATGTCTGCTCCCTGCATTCTCGTTTGAAAACGGCGATTTTAGGCGACTAGCCGCAAAGCCCGGAGAAAATAACCTTATCGGGGCATTCGGTCAAACGTGCGGCGCACCCGATCGAGATCTTCCTGCGTGTCGACGCCCGCCTCCGGCGCCTGTTCCACCACGCGCCACGCGGATGCGGATCCCCGGCCCACAGCACGCGCAACTGCTCCAGCGCCTCGAAATGCTCGATCGGCGCCGCCGGCAGCGCCGCGTAACGGCGCAGGAAGCCGGCGCGGTAGGCGTAGAGGCCGATGTGGCGCAGGGCCGGCAGGCCGGCCGGCAGCGCCGCCGACGTGACCGGCTTGCCGCGCAGCGCGGCAAAGGCATCGCGGGCATAGGGGATCGGCGCCCGCGAGAAGTAGAGGGCGTAGCCGGCGCGGTCGCAAACCACCTTGACCACGTTCGGATTGAAGAAATCGGCGGCGGAGACGATGGGGTGGGCCGCGGTGGCCATCACGGCGCCGGAATCGCCCTCCAGTTCGGCGGCCACGCGCTCGACGATCGCCGGATCGATCAGCGGCTCGTCGCCCTGCACATTCACCACGATCTCGTCGTCGCCAACGCCGAGCTGCTCCGCCACTTCGGCCAGGCGGTCGGTGCCGCTGGCATGGTCGGCGCGTGTCATCAGCACCGCGCAGCCGTGGGCCTGCGCGGCGGCGCGCACCGCCTCGTGGTCGGTGGCGATGCAGACGCGGCGGGCGGACGTCCCGCGAGCGCGCTCGGCCACGCGCACCACCATCGGCTTGCCGCCGATGTCGAGCAGGGGCTTGTCCGGGAAGGCGGGTGGAGGCGTAGCGCGCCGGGATGATCACCAGGAACGCCACGTCGCGCTCACCCGGTCAGGCGGTTTCCTCGGGCGAAAGCGGGCGCGCCTCCTCTTCGAGCATGACCGGGATGTCGTCGCGGATCGGATAGGCCAGCTTGCAGGCCTTGCACACCAGTTCCTGCTGCGCCTTGCGGTAGTCGAGCGGCCCCTTGCACACCGGGCATACCAGGATCTCAAGCAGGCGGGCGTCCATTCAGCTTCTCCACGACGAGTTCAACGAGGCCCGGCTCCTCTGCGCCGGCGGGCGACACTTCCGCGTCGACCGCGCAGCACCCAGGTCTCGGGCAGCGCCAGGCCGGCGCATTTTACCGCATCTTTCTCGGTCATCAGCAATGCATCGGCGTCGGCGAAAGCGAGATCCGCCGCAGTGTAGCGATGATGGTCGGGGAACGGATGGGCCTCAAAGCGCAATCCCAAGGCGGCCAGGTGATCGAAAAAGCGCCGCGGATGGCCGATGCCGGCCACGGCATGCAGGCGCAGGCCCTGCAATTTCTCGACACCGCAGCTCACCTCGGGCCGGTCGCAGCGAGGCGAAGCGCGTGCCGACCAGGCGCATGGAAATACGGTCCGCCCGGGCTGTCCGCCGAGCCCGGCCGGCAGACGCTCGCCGTTGATCACGAGTGCATCGACCGTGCGCAGCCGCGACGGCCCTTCGCGCAGCGGTCCAGCCGGCAGAAACCAGCCGTTGCCGATGCCGCGCTCGTCCATCACCGCGATCTCGACATCGCGCGCCAGCGCGTAGTGCTGCAGGCCGTCGTCGCTGATCAGCACGTCGCATTCCGGATGAGCCGCCAGCAGGGCGCGCGCGGCGGCGGCGCGCTGCCGCCCGATCCACACCGGGCAGCCGGAGCGGCGCGCCAGCAGCAGCGGCTCGTCGCCGACCACCCCCGCATCGTCCTGCGCCCGCACGGCGCGCGGCACTTCGGCGCTGCCGCCGTAGCCGCGGCTGATGATGCCCGGCGCGTGGCCGCGGCTGCGCAGGTACTGCGCCAGCCACAGCACCAGCGGCGTCTTGCCGCTGCCGCCGACCGTGATGTTGCCGACCACGACCACCGGCACGTCGACCCGCTCCTGGCGCAGCACACCCCGGCGGTAGAGCAGGCGGCGCAGCGCGGCGAGGACGCGGAACAGCCACGACAGGGGCAGCAGCGCCACCGCCAGTGGGCCGCGGCGCTGCATGCTCTCGGCAAGGACGACAGTAGCCTTCAAGGCCGGAATCTCAATCAACAGTCCCCGTGACCCGCACGTATCCCGGACCGGCCGCACCCGCCGTTCGTGGAATGGCGCGCACGACACGCCCTGCACGACTGCGACGACCCGTAGGGCGGGCCGTGCCCGCCGGCACGGCGGCCAGCGAACTCACGACGAACCCAAAGCAGAAAGCCGGGTCAAGCGCATCGGTCCGGCCCGGCATCGCGGATTCGCGCCGCGCGCCCGATCCGGCCTACTTCTGCGGCGCCTGGGTGGCGAAGGAGATGTGGGACAGGCCGGCACGCTGCGCCGCCTGCATGACGTCGATGACGCTCTGGTGCGTCGCCTTGGCGTCGGCGTTGATGACGACGACCGGCTCCTTGCGCGTCGCCGGCGGCGCGGCGCGAGCGCCGCGCTGATCGCCTCGACGTCGCGCGCCGCCGACCGCGACTTGTGATTGACCAGCACCTCGCCGGCTGGCGGTCACCGCCACGTTGATCTCGTTGGGCTGCTCCTGGTCTGCGGCTGCGCATCGGCCGTCGGCAGGTTGATCTCGAGCCCGGAGAACTTGGAGTAGGTGGTGGTGATCATCAGGAAGATCAGGATCACCAGCAGCACGTCGATCATCGGGATCAGGTTGATCTCCGGCTCCTCGCGCGCGCGGCCGCGGTGGAAATTCATGCTAGCGGCGCTCGCCGTGCACCATTTCGACCAGCTTCACCGCCTGCTGCTCCATCTCGACGACGAAGCTGTCGACCAGGGCGCGGAAGTGGCGGTAGAAGATCATGCCGGAATGGCGATGATGAGGCCGAAGCCGGTGTTGTACAGCGCCACCGAGATGCCGTGCGCCAGCTGCTGCGGATTGGTGCCGGACGGGCGTCTGCGAGCCGAAGATCTCGATCATGCCGACCACGGTGCCGAACAGGCCCATCAGCGGGCTGATCGAGGCGATGGTGCCGAGGCTGGTGAGGAAGCGCTCCAGTTCGTGGGTGACGCCGCGGCCCGCTTCCTCGATCGCCTCCTTCATCACCTCGCGCGAGCTCTTGACGTTGCGCAGGCCGGCGGCGAACACTCGGCCGAGCGGCGAGTGGCCTGCAAGGCGGTTCAGCATGTCGGCGATTGACGCCCCTCTGCCGATACTCGCCGACCACCTTGTCCAGCAGACCGGTCGGGCACGATCTTCGAGCGCCGCAGCGTGATCGAGCGCTCGATGATCAGCGCCACGGCGATGACCGAGGCCAGCAGCAACGGCCAGATCGGCCAGCCGGCAGCCTGAATGATGTCGAACACGCGATGCTCCTCGGAAAAAAGTAAGCGCGAACTTTATATGGGTGGGATTGATTCGGCAAGGTTGCGCGGCATAAATCCCGTGCCGCGGTGCCGCAGTGAGGATCAGAGGATCAAACCGCCGCTGGTCGTTTGATCTAACGTAGAGGGGGAGCCATGGTCAGCGAGGACGCCTCCGGCCGAAGGATTCGAACCTGCCCTCTATGGCCCCCGGACAGGCCGGTTCGGCACCTGACTCACCACACTCAATTTCTACCTTGCCAATAACCGGGGCGCCGACTGTGGTGTGCCACCGCGAGGATGCGGACTTGATCGTTGACGAGGGTGTAGATAACGCTGAACGCAAAGCGTCGTGTAACGAAGCGGCGTTTGCCGTGGCGGCATATCGCGCCGAGGCGCGGGTACTGCAAGAGAAACCCGACGGAGTGCTCGAACTCCGCGAGGAAAGACTGCGAGAGCGCGGTATCGGCCTGCTCTCGATAGAACTCGGCTGCTTCCCGGAGATCCTGCTGCGCCTCGGGGTGCAGCCAGTAGTTCATCGGAACTCGGCCTTCAATTTGGCTAACGCTTCTGCGTCCGGGGATCAGGGCAACGGCGCCGCTCTCGATCTCCGCGTTGCGGCGTTCGACCTCAGCGGCCCAAGCATCCTCAACCCCAGGGTCGGCGTCGAGACTTGCGATCAGGCGCTCAACCAAGCGTGCTCGCTCCGCGGCCGGGAGCTGCAGCGCTTCGGCTTCAATGGCTTCTATGGTTGAACGACATGATGTCTCCATTTGCGTGCGATCAAGTAATCGGTAGCGTGCCACAACGCAGCGGACGATGCCAAGTAACGGACGGTTTGCGCTGACGCAGCGCTTGCGCGCGATAGTTGCATTCAGGTGCACGACACGGTTTGCGCCTGAGGGGCGCGCCGGTGCGGCGCGTCCCCACGAAGTGCCGGGTTTGCGCATTCCGTCACAGTGATCGAGGTTTCCAGTCTCGGACACTGCCCTTGCCGGCCTTGAGGCGCTCGCGGTGCAGTTGCATGGCCTTGAGACCTTCGTCGAGCGATATAAAGCATGCCCTCCGCGCCGCCTGACATCAGATCCCGACTCGAAGAATGTTGTGTCTTATCGACGTAGTGCGTTGCGACCGCATTGAGAATTTCGGCGAGTGACTATACAGCGCTTCGCGCACCTTTTCGCCGTGAGGCTGGTTCTGTGGGTCAGCACCACGCGAGGACATGGTGAAGATCTCGATGTGCAATGTGTCGATTGCGCCAGTCGCGGCAGAACTCGCTGTCAGCGAGCGCCCTTGCCGACGATGCTTCAACTTTAGTTCTTGTCTCGGGGTGAGCAATGGTCGCTGGCAGTCGGCGAAGTACCGGTTTGGCTTTGCGTACGGACTGCGGCGAGGTCCGTGCAGTCGCGCAATGTGGAGCAGAACGTCCGAGAGCACATCGGCGTCTTGAACGATCCGGAAGAATGTTGGCAGCGGCCTGGTTGAGCAACTCCACGCGTGAAGCCTTCGTACGAAATAGCGTGCGTACTCTTCCCACTTTCGATGCAACCTGCCACCTGCTGCCAACGCGCGTCGACAACCGCCAAGGTCTTACCCATCTTCGCAAGACGGCGACGGCCGTAGATGCCTCATCTGCCGACCCATGCTGTCCGATGAGATGGTCATCTATGCGCTCTCGTGATGCATCCGCGCCCGCGCGAGGCGCACGCGGCAGTCCCTTCGATGGCCATTCCCGGTTTGCGTCCCGGGCCTGCGCCTGCCTCGTTCGCTGGCCCCAAGGGTCAAACGATACAACGCCGGTATGGTCGTTGCCAGTACCGCGGCATGAGCAACACGGATTTCGCGTCGCACTGCGGCATCGGTGCCGACGGGTTCCGCGGTTGTCCACAAAAGCTGTGGATAACCTTGTGAATTCTGCGTGAATGGTTCGGTTAAGCTGGCTTGCAGCAAGCAGTTTGAACGCTTCGATCAAAAATCGGGCACCTTGCGATCACTCGCCGCGCCCCCGGCACCACGGCGGAAACCCGCGCCGTTGCTGGCTTTCCGGGCAGCGCCCCGGAGTCGGCGCGGGCTGAAGCGGCACGCTAGAATGGCGCCATGCCAGCGCCGATGCCCGCCCTGCCCGCCCGCGACGAACGCGTCCTCAGCGTCGCCGAACTCAACCGCCTGGCGCGCGGCGTGCTGGAGTCGAACATCCCTCTGCTTTGGGTGGCCGGCGAAATCTCCAACCTCACCTACGCCGCCTCCGGGCACGTCTACTTTTCCCTGAAGGACGAAGCTGCCCAGGTGCGCTGCACCATGTGGCGCAACCGCGCCCAGTTGCTGCCGTTCCGCCTTGCCAACGGCATGAACGTCGAGGCGCGAGCCCTGGTCACGCTGTACGAGGCGCGCGGCGACTACCAGCTCAACGTGGACACGCTGCGCCAGGCCGGCATCGGCGCCCTCTACGAGGCATTTGCCCGGCTCAGGCAGCGGCTCGAAGGCGAAGGGCTGTTCGATCCCGCGCGCAAGCGGCCGCTGCCGCGCTACCCGCGCCGCGTCGGCATCGTCACCTCGCTGCAGGCGGCGGCGCTGCGCGACGTGCTGGCCGCCTTCGAGCGCCGCGCGCCCAGTCTGCCGCTGGTGATCTACCCCGCGCCGGTGCAGGGGGAAGGCGCGGCGGCGCAGCTCGCTGCCGCATTGCGCAGCGCGGGCGCGCGCCAGGAATGCGACGTGCTGATCCTGTGCCGCGGCGGCGGCAGCATCGAAGACCTGTGGGCATTCAACGAGGAGGTGCTGGCGCGCGCCATCGCCGCCTGCGCCGTCCCCGTGGTATGCGGCGTCGGCCACGAGACCGACACCACCATCGCCGATTTCGTCGCCGACCAGCGCGCTGCCACGCCCACCGCCGCGGCCGAACTGGTCACCGCCGGCTACGCTCGACGCCGCCCAGCATCTCGCCCGTCTCGCGCCCCTGCTGCAGCGCGCGATGTGGCGCCGCCTCGAGAATCTGCAGCAGCGCGTCGACATCGCCGCCCGCAGCCTGGTCCATCCCGGCGAGCGGCTTGCGCGCATGCGGCTCGCCACTGAACATTGCAGCGCGCGCCTGGCCGCGGCCCTGCGCGGCACCATGGAGACGGCATACCACGCCGTCGGTCGCCACGGCCTGCGACTGCGCGGGGCGCGGCCGCAGTTCGGGACCGCGCAGCAGTCGCTGCAGCACCTGGCCCGGCGCCTGGCCGGCGCGCTGCAGCACGGCCAGGAGCAGCGGCAGGCACGCCTCGAAGCCCTGCACTCCCATCTCGTCCATCTCGATCCGAGACAGGTGCTCGCCCGCGGCTACAGCATCGTGCGCGACGCCTCGGGCACGATCGTGCGCACCAGCGGGCAGCTTGCCGCCGGCAGCGAGGTCGATATGCAGTTCGCCGCCGGCAAGGCGCGCGCCACGGTCACACGCACCGATTAACGTGAAAGACGCGCCAGCGACTCTCGAAGCTCCCCTCTCCCGCCGGGAGAGGGGCTGGGGGTGAGGGAAACGGTCATGACAGGGCCTTTCACGATTTCGAGGTGGCTGGCGTTCCATGACCGTTAGGCACGATGCAACGCCGCAGTTGTCATGCGGACCTTTCCTGACTAAAATACTCAGGTTATTTTTCGGTAGCCATTGAAAAGGAGAACATCACATGGAACATACCCTGCCCCCCCTGCCCTACGCCAAGGACGCCCTGCAGCCGCACATGAGCGCCGAGACCTTCGACTACCACTACTCGAAGCATCATCAGGCCTACGTCACCAACCTGAACAACCTGATCAAGGGCACCGACTTCGAGAGCAAGTCGCTCGAGGACATCGTCAAGTCCGCGCCCGCCGGCGGCATCTACAACAACTCCGCCCAGGTGTGGAACCACACCTTCTTCTGGAACTGCATGAAGCCCGGCGGCGGCGGCGCTCCTGCCGGTGCGCTGGCCGATGCGATCAACAAGAAGTGGGGCTCCCTGGACGAGTTCAAGAAGGCGTTCCAGGCCTCCGCCGTGGGCAACTTCGGCTCCGGCTGGACCTGGCTGGTGAAGAAGGCGGACGGCTCCGTGGACATCGTCAACATGGGCGCCGCCGGCACGCCGCTGACCACGGGTGACAAGGCCCTGCTCTGCATCGACGTGTGGGAGCACGCCTACTACATCGACTACCGCAACCTGCGCCCGAAGTTCGTCGAGACCTTCCTCAACAACCTGGTGAACTGGTCCTTCGCGGAAGCCAACTACCGCTGATCGCAGCACGCAGGAACGATCGGAGGCCGCGTCACGCGGCCTCTGTCACGACTGTCGGCCCTTCAGCAGCGCCTTGAGATCGGCGAACGGCTGGTGGGTGGATTGCGGTGCCTGTCCGCCGCCGGCGGCATCGACGCGGCCGTCGGTATCCAGATAGCGCGCGTGCTCGTTCTCGTGGCAGTAGATGCACAGCAGCTCCCAGTTGCTGCCGTCGGCAGGGTTGTTGTCGTGATTGCCGTCGCGATGATGTACCGTCAGTTGCTGCACGTTGCTGCGGTCGAACTCGCGGGCGCAGCGGCCGCAGACCCAGGGATAGATCTTGAGGGCCTGCTCGCGATAGCTCTTCTCGCGCTGCTCCCGGTTGCGCCGCGCCTCGGCGACGATGCGGTCAAGCCTGCCCGGGTCCGGCGTCTTGTTCGAGGGCATGTCCATCTCCTCCGGTTTCGCGATCCAGGTTTCCAATATAGCCCGGCAGCCACTGCGGCGGAACGGCGCCGGTCCAGCCGAGGCGCTCGATCAGCCGCGAAAAGTCGGCGGCGAGCGGCGCCGTCAGCGTCAGCGGCACGCCCGTCACCGGGTGCGCAAGGCGCAGCTCGGTGCAGGCCAGCAGCAGGCGGCCGCATCCGAACTCCGTCTGAAACAGACGATTGTGCCGCCCCTTGCCGTAGGTGGCATCGCCGATGACAGGATGGGCGATGTGCTTGAGGTGGCGCCGGAGTTGATGGCGGCGCCCGGTCAGCGGTTCGAGCTCGACCAGGGCGTAGCGGCTCGACGGGTAGCGGTCGACGCGGAACGGCAGTTCGATGGTGGCGAGGCGGCGGTAGCGGGTTCTCGCTTCCTGCGGCTCGGCGTCTGCGGCTTCGCTCCTGCGCTCGGCTTCGTCGAAGCGGCGCGCGAGCGGATGGTCGATCTCCCCAACAAGCGGCGGATGGCCGCGCACCACCGCGACATAGGTCTTGCCCACCTGCCGCTGCTCGAACATCGCGCCCAGCGTGCGCCCGGCTTCGCTGCTCAGCGCGAACAGGAGGACGCCCGAGGTTCCCTTGTCGAGGCGGTGCACGGCATGGACGCGGCACCCGATCTGCCGTCGCAGCAGTTGCAGGGCGAAGCGCCGCCCGTGGGCGTCGAGCAGGGTCCGATGCACCAGCAGGCCGGCCGGCTTGTGGATGGCGACCAGATGCTCGTCCCGGAACAGAATCGGGAGCAGGTCGTCGCCGATCGTCTCCGGCATGCGTGGTCAGGAGCGGGCGGCGGACGCGGGAAACTCGCCGCTCACGTAGTACCAGCGGCCCGCTTCGCGCACGAAGCGGCTGACCTCGTGCAGCCGATGGGCGCGGCCGGCAATACGGTAGCGCGCCACGAATTCGACGATGGCCGCATCGGCGCCGGTGTCGGCATGACGCTTGACTTCGAGCCCCAGCCACCTCGGCGCGGCCGCGGCGGCGAGGTCGAGCCGCGCCGGGCGGGTGGAGGAATGCCAGGTCGCCAGGAGATAGGACTCGATGCCCAGCACGTAGGCGCTGTAGCGCGAGCGCATCAGCGCCTCGGCGTCGGGTGCCGGCGCGCCGTCGTGCAGCGGCCCGCAGCAGTCAGCGTAGATGCGCTGACTGCCGCAGGGGCAGGCGCGGGCCGCAGGCTGCGTCATGGGATGACCGGCAAGAAAGCTCGTCAACAAGCCGAAGCATGCCAAAGCGCGCGTCGCCGCACCAGCCGAAACTGCTACCATCGTCGGCGTCTTCGACTTCGGCCCGACACGATGAAATTGCTTCTCGCCTCTGTGCTGCTTCTCGCCTGTCATGCCGCTGCCATCGCGGAACCGGCCAGGGTTTTCGTGCTGGCGGACACCCACGGCCAGCGCCGGCAGTACGTCGCCTATGAGCAGCAGCAATGGCCGGCCGCGGAGGTAGAGAGGCATACCTTCGCCGCGATCGCCAGCGCGCTGGACCGGGATCGCACGCTCGGCGTGATGATGATTGCGCCGGATACCGCGGCGGAGGAGCGCGCCGCGCAGGCTCTGCGTCGCCACCTGGCCGAGAAGCATCGCCGGCTGGCGATCCGGCACCGGGTCGGCGCGCTGGCGCCGGGCGTGATGTACGGGAGGCTCGACCGCTAACGCAGGAGTGCCGCTCAGCGGCGTCGCATGCCGCCGCTGCCGCGCGCCATGGCTTCGTTCACCGCGCAAGGGCTTGCCGTGCAGGTCCTTGCCGTCGAGGGCGGCGATGGCGGCGAGCGAATGCGCCTTGCCCGGCATGTCCACGAAGCCGAAGCCCTTCGAGGCGCCGCTGAACATGTCGCGCATCACCTGCGTCGATTTCACCTGGCCGAAGGCCTTGAACAGATCGGCGAGTTCCGTTTCGGTCGTTTCCGGTGCGAGG
The DNA here is from genome assembly GCA_963823455.1 of uncultured beta proteobacterium. Lineage (GTDB taxonomy): Bacteria > Pseudomonadota > Gammaproteobacteria > Burkholderiales > Rhodocyclaceae > CAVPDA01. The sequence continues at coordinate 75,528 of CAWGLO010000025.1, read as the reverse complement.
TTGCCCACGAAGATATTCATTGCCGGCTCCTGATTGTCTATGTTCTCGGTGAAGGATCATAGCAGCGGCTGCCGCGGCGCTCAGCCGCCGCGCCGTGCGGGGCTGCGGAACAGTGCCGGCAGCGGAACGCCGCCACCCGTTCGCGCGCGCTGCGGCGTCCGCGGCGCCATTCTGCACCGGCGCCGGAGGGCGTCGCGCCGGCCGCCGGCGCATGGGAGGCCGGGCGCGCGGGCGCCTTTGCTTTGACCGGGGCGCGCGCCCGCCCGTCCTTGCCCTGGCCGTCCTTGCCGCGCTGGCCGGCATTGCGGGACGGGCGTGCCGCGGGTTGCGCTGCATCGGCGGCGGCCTGCGGCGGCGGCGTCCGGCCCGGCTCGAATCCCGGCGACGACCTGGCGGTCGATGCGGCGCGTGAGCAGTTTTTCGATGTCGGCGAGCAGCGGGCTCTCCTCCGCCGACACCAGCGAGATCGCCTCGCCGCGTGCTGCCGGCGCGTCCGGTGCGGCCGATGCGATGGACATAGTCCTCGGGCACGTTCGGCAGCTCGAAATTGACCACGTGGGGCAGTTCCTCGATGTCCAGGCCGCGCGCCGCGATGTCGGTGGCCACCAGGACGCGCACCGTGCCGGCCTTGAAGCCGGCCAGCGCCCGCGTGCGCGCCGGCTGGCTCTTGTTGCCGTGGATCGCCGTGGCCTCGATGCCGTCCTTGCACAGTTGCTCGGCCAGGCGGTTGGCGCCGCTCTTCATGCGCGTGAACACCAGCACCTGGCGCCAGTCGCCCGACGACACGAGATGGGAGAGCAGTTCGCGCTTGCGCCAGCGATCGACCGGGTGCACGCGCTGCGTGACCAGTTCGGACTCGGCGTTGCGGCGCGCGACGTCGATCAGCGCCGGGGCGTGCAGCAGACCGTCGGCCAGCTGTGCGAATCTCGTTCGAGAAGGTGGCCGAGAACAGCAGGTTCTGGCGCTTCGCCGGCAGCAGCGCGAGGATGCGGCGGATGTCGCGGATGAAGCCCATGTCGAGCATGCGGTCCGCTTCGTCGAGCACGAGGATCTCGACTATGCGCCAGGTTGACCGTCTTCTGCTGCACGTGATCGAGCAGCCGGCCGGGCGTGGCGACCAGGATGTCGACGCCGCGGCGCAGCGGCCTCGATCTGCGGATTGATGTTGACGCCGCCATAGATCAGGGTGGATTGCAGCGCGCAGGTACTTGCCGTAGGTGCGCACGCTCTCCTCGACCTGGGCGGCCAGTTCGCGCGTCGGGGTGAGGATCAGCGCACGCACGCGATGGCGCGCGTGCGAACCGGGAGTGCCGGCATGGGGAACTGCGGCGGCCAGGCGCTGCAGCAGCGGCAGCGTGAAGCCGGCGGTCTTGCCGGTGCCGGTCTGGGCGCCGGCAAGCACGTCGCGGCCCTCGAGGATGACGGGAATGGCCTGCGCCTGTACCGGCGTGGGTTCGGTGTAGCCCTGCTCGGCGACGACGCGGGTGAGTTCGGCCGACAGGCCGAGACTGGCAAACGATTGACTCAAGAAGACCTCCTGCGATCGACCTGCTGCGGCACGACGCCGTCAGAGCCGGTTCAGGCGGACACTGCTGTGGATTGGATGGTTCGGGGCGTTCGGGAACTGCCGGGGGGAACCTGGGACCGAGCCGCCGACCGGATGACATGCGGCTCAGTTCTACCCCTGCACTATACACGGTTTCGCGTCGGCCAGACGGAAAAGCCGGCCCCGGTCGATGACCGGGGCCGGCTTCAGGGCGAGCGTGACCGGAACGATCAGGCGGCTTTCCTGGCCTTCGGCGCAGCGGCTACGGATTCCAGCGCCTTGACGGCGGTGTCGGCAGCCACGTTGGCATTGGCCTCGGCGATCTCACCGACCTGCCTGGCGGCCTTGCTCATCGTGTCGTAAGCGTTGTTGGCCGCATCCAGAGCAGACCGGAACGCCGCCACCGCCGGCTCGGAACCCGCCGGCGCCACTTTGGCGGCGGTTTCCAGCACCGCCTCGAAGTCGGCCTTCAGCGCATCCAGACGGCCGCCGGACAGCTTCGACAGTTGCTCGCTGGTCTCCGTGAGGATGGAATAGACGGCGCGCGAGTAGGCGATGCCCTTCTCGACGGCGGGTTTGGCCATGGCGGCGTTGAGCGTCGCCAGTTCCTTGGGGTCCTTCACCGACATCAGCATCTTGGCGCTTTCGTAGCTCTCATCCACCACGCTGCGGGCAGTGTTGATGTTGAGCGCGGCCAGACGTTCGGTGCCGGCGAAGGCGGTGCGGGCAATGGCGAGGGCGGTTTCGATGTTGGCGGTGGCAAGACCGGCCAGTTTCTCGTGGGTGGCGTTCATGGATATCTCCTTGATGACGGTTGGCGGTTCGGTTCTGCCGCAGCCACTTTTGTTGCGCTGCAGCAATGAGTCGATTATAGGGCTGTTGCGGGAAATTGCAAGGAATATTTGTTGCACTGCATCATTGCGCGGAATCGATGGCGTCCCGCCGCGGCCGAGCCGCGTATTGACGAGGGGATGCGGCACCGGGAGACTAGCGGGCCGGTACGCGCGCGCCGCCTCTCAGGAGACCGAAATGACCGATGGACGCATGCAGTTCGAGTTCCGCTTCGGCCGGCCGCGCCATCCGGCATCCCGGCCCGACGGCGAGGAGCCGTTTCGCATCCTGGTGCTGGGCGACCTGACGGGACGCGATCCGGCGCACCGCTCCGTTCCCCTGGGACACCGCACGCCGCTGCGGGTGGACGTGGACAATCTGGAGCGGGTCTTCGACCGGCTCTCGCCCCGCCTCGACCTGACTGTGGCAGGAGCGCCGCTCACGGTCGAACTGCGCAGCCTCGACGACTTTCATCCCGACGCGCTGTTCCGCCGTCTGGCACCCTTTGCCGCCCTGCGCAAGCTGCGCGCCGAACTCGGGGACCCGGCCCTGTTTCGGCGCGCGGCGTCGGCCTTGGGGGCGCCGCCCGGTGCCGAATCGAGCGTTACACCATCGCAGGTCGAAGAGACCGCCGCCGATGTCGAACGCCTCCTCGGACGCAGGCCCGAGGCCGCACCGGCCGCAGCCCCCGGCGCCGCGCTCATGGAGCACTGGCTGCGGGAACTCGTCGCGCCCCACGTCGTGGCGGACACGGCGCGCGAACAGGAGCACTACATCGCCGCGGCCGACGCCGCCATCGCCGAGCAGATGCGGCGCCTGCTGCATCAGCCCGCATTCCAGGCCCTCGAGGCGACCTGGCGCGGCATCTCCCGCCTGGTGACGCAACTCGAAACCGGCGAGACGCTGCAGGTGTTCCTTCTCGATGTGGCCCGCGATGAACTCGCCACGGACATCGCGACGGCGGGGGATGATCCGAACCGCTCGGTGCTCTATCGCCACCTGTGCGGTCCCGACACGGAGCCGCCGGACGGAAGGCGCTGGTCGCTGCTGGCGGCCGACTTCATGTTCGGTCCCAGTGCGGAAGAAGTACCCCTGCTCGCCGCCCTGGGAGCCCTGGCGGCGCGCGCCGCAGCGCCGCTGCTGGCCGCGGCGAGCATCGAAGCGCTGGGCTGCGCCGGCATCGGGCAGTTGCCGCAACCGGCATCGTGGCGCCCGCTTGCGCCCGAAGCCGTGGCGCGCTGGACGGCCCTGCGCACGAGCGCCGGCGCTCCCTGGATCGGGCTCGCCCTGCCCCGTGTCCTCGCGCGCCTGCCCTATGGAGCGAATTCCGATCCCATCGAATCCTTCGCCTTCGAGGAGCTGGCGGACTCGCACGAGCACGAAGCCTATCTGTGGGGCAATCCGGCCTTTGCCCTGGCGCTGCTGGCAGGACAGGCGTTCCAGGAGGAAGGCTGGGACATGGACCTCGACCGCCAGCTCGATGTCGCCGACCTGCCCGGTCACACCTTGCACGAGGGCGGCGAGGCGAAGCTGCAGCCCTGTGCGGAGGTGCTGTTGAGTGAAAGCGTGGCCGCGGCGGTGCTCGCGCAGGGGATCATGCCCCTGCTCAGCTACCGCAGCCGCAATGCGGCGCGCCTCCTGCGCTGGCAGTCGCTCGCCGATCCCCCTCGAGCGCTGCAGGGGGTGTGGGCGTAGCCGGTTCGATGCCGCAGGTTTCGTCCCGTTCCGCTGCGAGCCGGACAGCCGACACCGCATCCGGGCGACGGTTGCCGGGCTGGCGGCGCGTCAGCACTGATACTGCAGGCAGGGCTCGAACAGCACGGTGCCGGCCGGATAGTGCGCGCATTTCTGCAGTTCGATCGCGCGAAACCGGCCCGGCATGTGCATCCAGTGGCCCGGCAGCAGCCGCGCGATGGCGTGCTCCATCAGGTCGATGTCCGCCGGTGCAAGCACGCCCTGGGCGGTGAGTTCCCGCGTCGCCCAGCAGTCGGCCTCGATCTCCTGCTGCGCGGTGACGAAACCGTAGCGCAGATGATCCAGCACATGGTGGGCGCACTCGTGGGCATAGATCCATTCCCGCAACTGTGCCGGGAGCCAGAGAATGACGTAGGGGTTGAAATAGATGAGCGGCGCGCCGGTGTCGCGGTCGGTCGTCGCCAGCGCGATGTCGGGAATGGCGACGGAGGCCCTGGCACCGACCAGCCGGCCGTCATGGGCGCGGCACATCTGGTGCACGGGAGGCTGCGCCCCCGCATTGCCAGCGAACAGCAGAGAGAAAGCCATCATGACGCAGGAGTATCCGGAGCGCGCCTTCATCACAGTGCGCCCCCTTGCGTTGGTTGGCGAATTGGATCGTATCGAGCGAGCGGAGTGACGCTGACCGCGTTCGCCAGCCTCGGCGCCTGGGTGCGGTGCGCCGGCCGATGAAAAGGAACAGCGGGAATGGGTGCGGGATGTCGCCCGCTCGGCCTACAGGACAAGCTCTGGATGGACGCGCACCCGGCGCGGTTTCCCGCACCGGGCGCCGCTGAAACTACGGCTGCCGCAATTACCAGCCGCCGCCGGGGAATCCCCAGCCGTTGCCATTGCCGTTACCGTTGCCGCCGCCGCTGCCGCCGAAGCTGAAGTTGCCATTCATGCGGCCATTGCCGCGGCCTGAGCCGTGGCCGGAGCCGGAGCCGTAGCCGTCACCGTAGCCGGGACCACCGCCCCACGGGCCGCCGCCGTAGCCGGGACCGCCGAAACCGCCATAGCCGGGGCCGCCGCCGTATCCGCCGGGACCACCGCCATAGCCGCCGGGTCCGCCGCCGTAGCCACCGGGACCGCCGGGACCGCCGTAGCCGGGGCCGCCGCCATACCCGCCCGGACCACCCATCATCGGGCCGCCACCGGGACCACCCATCATCGGGCCGCCACCGGGACCACCCATCATCGGGCCGCCGCCGGGACCGCCCATCGGGCCGCCGCCGTAGCCAGGGCCGCCCTGAGCCAGCACGCCACCGGCCAGCGCGCTCAGCGCCAAGGCCATCGTCATCTTACGCAGTGCATATTTCATTACTGTCTCCCAAGAAAAACCACCGAAAAACTTCGCTCGCAACAACCCGGCCCACGACAATGTGCGAGGCAGACCGAACATGGGCCCGGAGTCGAAGCCCTACCACAACGGCAGCGGAGGTCCGGGAAAGCCGGGACGCGCCGCGACCAGTCCTGCGCATGGCCCTGCCCCGAGAGCGGCGCAGAACCACGGACAAATCTATTGAACACGCATCCGCATCTTCGCCGGGGATGCACACTGCATGGCAACAAACGGCTCGACGGGCAGGATCACCTCGAGCGGGTTGTCGCAGTCCGCACGCGTCGCGCCGACTCGGCGGCGACGGCGTTGCCTGATCGAGCTCGATCGCGCGTTCCCTGGCCCGATCGGCCGGCGCACAAAAGGGGAGGTATCGCTATGCGTCTGCCGTTCCGCGTGGGACGGACGTTGCCGCGTCCCCAAGCAGGTGCAGGCGCCACCGCTGCATTCTTCTTCGTGTGTGGTCATGATAGCGATCGTGGACAATCGGTCTGTGCGTGGGCGCACATAGGGACAAGGCAGACCGGGGGTGACCCAGCGCAAGCGCAGCAGGAGCGGCGAAAACCGCAGACGGCGCGCCGTTTCCCCATGTCATGGGATTTCCTGCGGATTGGCGCAGCGCCCGGTTCGATGTACCGTTACGCCCTCGGCAACCTGCGGTCGACCGGGTGCGGCGAGGGATCGAGGCGCACACTGCGGACCGGCCGCCCGCCGCCAACAGCCTGGCAAAGACGCTTCTTGTCCGACTCCCGTGAATTCGCGGTAAATCGCCTCCTGGCGGCGCTTCCCGCCGACGTTCATGCGCGCTGCCTGCCCCATCTGGAGCGTGTCCGCATGGCGCTCGGCGACACCATCTACGAGGGCGGGGAGCGGCCGAGCCACGTGTACTTTCCCCTGGACTGCGTCATTTCCTTGCTCTACACGATGGAGAGCGGCGCCTCCGCCGACATGGCCATGGTCGGCAACGAGGGCGTGGTGGGCATCGCGCTCTTCATGGGGGGCGAATCCGTGCCGAGCCGTGCCGTGGTGCAGAGTGCGGGCGATGCCCTGCAGATGCCCGCCCGCGGGCTGCAGGACGAGTTCAGGCGCGGCGGCGCCTTCCAGATTGCGCTGCTGCGCTACACCCAGTCGCTGATTACCCAGATGTCGCAGACCGCGGTGTGCAACCGGCTGCACTCGATCGACCAACAGCTCTGTCGCTGGCTGCTGCTGAGCCATGACCGGCTGCACTCCGACGAAATGATCATGACCCAGGAGCTCATCGCCAGCATGCTCGGCGTGCGGCGCGAGGGCGTCACCGTGGCCGCGGGACGCCTCCAGGCCGCGGGCCTGATCCGCTACTCGCGCGGGCGCATCACCATTCTCGACCGGGCCGGGCTCGAAGCGCGCGTCTGCGAGTGCTACGACGTCGTCAAGAGGGAGTGCGAGCGACTGCTCGGTTGAAGCCGGTCCCGATTTGCGCCGCGGCCGGAAGCCGGTATGTGCGATGGAGCACCGACGAGCGCACCGCTGTTGCCGGATAGTGTGCACATCCGCACGCTGAGCCCGGTTTCCACGCGCCCCCGGTCTCGGAGCTGCGCCTTTGTCCCTGTGCCGTCGCAACCTCGCGGCCAGCGCGATCTTTGCCGGGAACCTGCCCATGCCGAACCACGCTGCTCCTGCTGCCGGAAACCGGCTTCTGGGAAGCCTGCCGGCTCGGGACTACAGGGAGCTGCTGCCCGGGCTCGAACGGGTGGAGCTGCCTTTCGGTACCGTTCTCTATGAGTCGGACGAACCGATCCGCCACGTCCATTTCCCCGACAGCGGCATCGTCTCGCTGCTCACGGCGGTGGATGCGCGCACCAGCCTGGAAGTAGGCATGGTCGGTCGTGAGGGAATGGTCGGCATTCCCGCGCTGCTGGGGGTGGATCGCTGTTCCACCCGGGCGGTGGTGCGCAACGCGGGCAGCGCCATGAGAATGCAGGTTGCGGCGCTGCGCAAGGAGGCGGCCCGCAACGGCAGCCTGCGCCAGGCGCTGGACCGCTACACGCATGCCCTGCTGGCGCAGTTGTTTCAGGCGGCCGCCTGCAACCGCTTCCACAGCGTCGAGGAGCGGTTCGCGCGGTGGCTGCTGATGACGCAGGACCGTCTGCAATCGAACGAGTTTCACATGACGCACGAGCTGATGTCCCACATTCTGGGTGTGCGGCGGGCGGGCATCACCATCGCCGCCAGACGCTTCCAGGGCGACATGCTGATTCACTACCGCCGCGGCAGCGTTGCGATCCTCGACACGGCCGGCCTGGAAAACGCATCCTGCAACTGCTACCAGACCATCAAGACCGAATACGAGGGGACTCTCGGCCCGGGCGTTGCGCGGGCGCGCAGCCGGGCCGCGCTTCCGGCGTGACGCCGACGCCTAGAACGCCGTCTTGCCGCCGAGGTGAATGCTGAGGGACAGGGCGTCCGGATCGCGGAACGACAGCCGCCCGGCCAGCGACGGCGCCTGCTCCAGCGCCGCAGCGATATTCGCCTGCAGGTCCCGGTAGCGGTTGTTGCTGCGGTTGGTCAGGTGCACCATGTACTTGCCGTCGCCGCGGGCGGCGGCGATCCAGACCAGGGTGTCGACGGAGGGATTCTCGTCCCGCCCGTTGGCGGAAATGACATAGTGATCGGCCGTGACCTGGTTGAAGAAATCGGCTTCGTAGTTGCGGTCGCTGCCGTGGTGCGCCACCTTCAGGATGTCGAAGTGACACTTGCCATCGGCGAGGAAGCCGCCCGCCGCCAGCCCTTCCAGCACGTCGTCGCCGCGCGCATCCCCGGTCAGCAGCATGCTCCTGGTGGATCGTCCGATCTTGGCCTTCACGACCAGCACCAGGCTCGCCAGGTTGTACACGGAGCGATCGACGTAGGCCGCCGTCTCGGCCGGCGTGCGCCGCGCCTTCTGCTTCCATTCCGCATAGAGCCTGAGCAGGCGGGCACGGTTGGGACTGACGAGCGTCATGTCCAGATCGGGGGCCAGCTTCAGCTTCATCCCGGCGCCGTCGGCCATCAGGCTCTTCGACGACCCGCCGTTCACCCGCGCCGCGCGGCGCTTCGCCATGTCGCGCAGATCCTCGCCCTGGGCCACGCTGGCGAGCACGGCGCGGGAGGACTGGCGGTCGCCGGGCAGGCGCGCGATCGAGGCGACATCCGCCAGTTCCGGCGGGATCTCCTGCTTGATGCTGTTGAAGGCGTTGAACCAGAAGCTGTCGCACTGGGCGGGGGCGGCATCACGCTCCATGTCCGCCAGGAAATCGAGAATGCCGCGAATATGGTCGTCGTCGATATGGGTCACGAAGGCGTGATCGAGGGGCAGCGGCGCCACGCCCCGCGCCGCCGCGATCGCCTGCAGGCGCGGCCTGACGACCTTCTGATAGACGCCGGCGGGACCGCCGTCGAGCAGGATGTGGCGGGGTTTTGCGGTGGTCCCGCAATGCAGCAGCAGGGCATCGCCGTGCTCCGCGTTCATCGCCTCGAGGGTGAAGATGCGCCGGCTCGCGGCCCGGGAAGGGGCGCCGGCGGACGTGCTTTTCTTCGTGACCATCGGCTGCTACCTCCCCATCAGACGGACTGCAAGGCGCGCAGGGCATCCACCAGCCCGGCGCCCTGGAACGACCGTTCGCGCCCGAGATCGGTCGCGCTGCGGCACAGGACGTCCTTGATGGCGGCAGGACGCCCGATCAGTTCCTCATGGCGCGCCATGAGCAGCGCGGCGGCGCCGGAAACGTGGGGCGCCGCCATGCTGGTGCCGTCGCGTTCCTCGGCACGCTCGTCCGGGATGGTGGAGCGGATGCGTTCTCCCGGCGCCACCAGGTCGGGCTTGAGGCGCCCGTCGCCGGTCGGGCCGCGGCTGGAGAAATAAGACACGCCGTATTCGTGGGGATGGCCGCGGTGGGTGGCGCCGACGGTGAGCACGGCGGCCGCATTGCCCGGGTCGGTGATGCTGACCCCGCGATAGGCGCCGCCGAAGAGATAGTCGTTTTCCGTGCGCTCATAGCCGTAATTGCCGGCGGCGGCCACGACCACCACGCCGCTGCCGACGAGCCTGTCGCATTCCAGACAAACCGGCGTGCTGCCGCAGGCGTAGTTGCGCACGTCGTGCCACAGCGAGAAGCTGAGATTGACGCCATGCACCACGCGCTTGTCGCGGCTCTGGTTGAGGAAGCGCACGAACTGCAGCGCCGACAGGATGCTGAACTCGTCGCCGCCGTCGTCGCGAAAGGCGCGCAGGTCGAGCAGCCGGATGTCGCGGCAGACGCCGACGATGTCGCCGTAGCTCAATTCTCCCGGAACCTCGAGCTTGTGCGCCTTGTACTGCTCGGCGCGCCAGTCGGCGCCGAGGATGCCGGCGACATGGGTGCCGTGGGCATCCACCGGAGCGATATAGCCGGCGGCGGTGTGGGGCACTTCCAGCAGCGGCAGCAGTTGCGCCCAGTCGATCATGCGTCCGGCGCGCAGGCCCCGATTCACCTCCCGGATCTGCTTCTCGGCGGCGGCGGCGGAGAGCCCTGCCTGCGCCAGCCGGTCGAGGAGATCGGGCGCCGGGTTTCCGCTCGTGATGTCACGCAGGCGGGTGAAGTCCAGGGTGCGCATAACGCGCGAGCGGGCCAGGTCGTCGAGCGGCGGCTGCGCCTTCCCGCGCCTGCCGGCGGGCGGGATCGCGTGATCGGCGAACGCGGGGTGGCGCGCGTCGATACCGGAATCCACCACCGCCCAGACGATGTCCCGCGCGGACAGGTCGAACACGCGCTGCGCCGCATCCGCCTTGACCGTGCGGCGCGACACGAACACCGCGTGCTCCGCCTTGCGGTTGAGCGTGATCGACCAGATCGGGCCCTTCGCCGGCGCCTTGGCTCGCCGCCCCCGCGCCGAGCGCAACGCCGGCTCGGCAATGGCGGAGGCGATCTCGTTCGCCCGCGCGGCGATCTCGGCGGCGAGTTCCGGTTCCGTCGGCGGCGCGGTCGGGAAGCGTCTCAGCAGAGGCAGCACGCTCGCCAGCGCCACCAGATTGACGAGTCCGGCGAAGCGCACCTCGTCGGTGCCGAGCGTCGCTCCGATCTCGCGGCCGGTGTCGCGCCCGATCTGCTTGAAGGACGACAATCGCGCGTCGTCCCAATGCTCCAGGATGCGCTGCGCCAGACGGCGCACCAGGGGCGTGCTGGGCGAAATAAGTTCAAGCGCGCGGCGCGCCGCGATGCCTGCCGCGTCGGAGGCGAAACTGCGCGCCCACCAGTGCGTCAGAGGCAGGAGTTGGAGCAGGCAGCGATAGCCGGTACGGGCAACGACATGGGATTCGTTCACGCCGACGGCGGAAAGACTGAATGGCGGCGCTTCCAGGCGCTCCAGGGCGTGCCGCATGAGGTCCACGCCGAGGTCGCTGTTGGGAGTGAGCAGCACGTCCACCGGTTCCTCGAAATCCTGGTCGAAGAAGCGCACCCACACATCCGGCAGGATCGGGCTGTCCTGGGTGAAGCGCGAGCGTTCCGGCGTGGTGCCGGAGTAGATCAGCTTGAGGGCTCGCGTGCGCACGTCGTCAGGCATGGGGAGGTCCCGTTGTTGTCATGACCCTGGACGAGGCCGCGCGTGCGGCCGGTCCCGAACCTGCCGCGCTGTTCATGCGCCCTGCGTCGCGCGCTGCCTGCGCGTCCTAGCCGCGGCCGTGTGGCGCAGGCGGCACGAACTTCTCGACTTCCTCGGCGAACGGGCGCACTTCGCGGCTGCCGAGATGCAGACGGAATGGCTTCGTTCGCCAGCCATTTCTCCAGGAACTGGAAATAGAACGGGCTGTCGAGAACGCCGCTCGTCCCTCCCGGCCAGATCGATTCGGAGCGCGGCGATCGCGGCGCCGGCTCGCTGACGAAGCGGCGCACCGGCCCGGCGCCGAACATGAAGCCATCCGCATCCGCGGCGCGCACCGGGTGGGACGATGCATCGACGGTCTGGAAGCCGCCGTCGGTCGGAATGCCGTCCAACCCGTCCAGCGGCGGCGGGAACGCGCCGCCGGCAGGCGGAATCGAGAACGGCCCGCCGAGGGGATGGCGGAACACGATGCGGTGCAGCTTGCCCCAGCGATAGTCGTCCTGATGGGTGGAGTTCGCGAACGCCGGCTTGAAGGCATCGCTGGCGAGCAGATCGAGCGCATCCTTGAGGCTCTTGAGGATGACGATGTCGCGGCGGTCGTTGGCGTCGGCGACGCCGGGAACGACGAAGAAGTTGACGCCGGAAGCGCCCTTGCCCTTCCTCGCGTGCGAAGTTGTCGAGCAGATTGCGCAACGCGGACAGCACCTCCTGATTGCCGGGCCGACGGCGAGTCGGATCGGCGTATCGCCAGTCCGCCAGGTCGCATCCACCGTGTTGGCGATGAAGCGGCTGCGCCAGGCGGCGTAGATCGAGGCCGCCACCGAGTCCCGGATGCTGTCCAGTCTAGGCCGTTCGCCGGCCGGCTTGCCGGCGTCCCAGCCTTCTGCGAGTCCGGTCGGCGTCGACCGGTCCCAGGCGGCGAAGCGGCGCACGGCCTCCCTCATCGCGGGATCGGACGCGAAGGCAGCGAGCGCGGGTTCGGCGCCCTTGCGTCCGGGCGCGCGCGAAAGCCTGCACGATCCAGGGCGTGAAATACTCGGCGTCGCGCAGCACGACGTCGGCCTGGATCGCCTGCATCTTCTCGAACGACATCCTGCCGCCGCGCCGGGAAAGGTATTCGTCGAGGCGCTGGGTGATGCGGCCGGCGCGGAAGCCGCGGTCCCAGGCATAGGCCAGGTAGTAGATGCCGCCGCCGGGCCGCAACTGATCGAGCGGGTCGTTGTCCAGCGTCAGTCCGGCGGGATCGTTGTTGGCATTGACGAACCATCCGGCGGGCGGATTCACGATCTGCGGCATCTCGGAGAACGGCAGCACCTCGTAGGGGACGGCCTGGTTCGGCTGCGGATGCTGCACCGGCAGCCATTCGTTGCCGCCCTGGCCGTTGCGGATGAACCACGGCGGCAGGCCGCTGACCTTCATCGCCTGAAGGTCCTCGCGCACCGGCATCTCGCCGGTGGTGAAGTAGGCGATGTTGCCGCGATCGTCGCCATAGACGAAGTTCTGCGAGCCGAAGTCGAGGAACTGCAGCGCCGCCTTGAATTCATCCAGGTTTTTCGCGTGGTTGATCTGCAGGAAGGTATCCAGTTCGCGGGTCGGGCTGAAGCCGGTGTACTGCACGCTGAGGGCAACGCCCGTAGCCGGCTCCAAGCTGACGATGGGGCCGAAGTTACGGCGCGGGACGATCAGAGTGGCATCCGGAACCGGTCCACCCTTTGAGATCGGCGGGATCACCGCCAAATCATCCGCAACCCCGTTGCCCGGCTGGTTGGCGCGAAAGGTTTCCGGTATCGGGATAATGTGTTCCGGGTTCCCCTGATACACGGTGCTCAGGCCGCTGGGTGAGGTCGGGTCCGGGACCACCTGCTCCTGGAAGGTGTCGGTGACGTCGATGGCGTTGTTGGTGGTGCCCCACGAAATGTGGCGGTTGTAGCCCTGCACGATGCCGGCCACGCCGGGGAAGCCGCTGCCGAACACTTCGAGCCGGCCGGGGATCTCCAGACCCATCGGGTAGAAGGTGGACGGCGTGCCGAGTTGCAGATGCGGGTCGTTGGCGACCAGCGGGCGGCCGGTGTCGGTGAATTCGCCGCTCACCGCCCACAGGTTGGAACCGTCGCGCTTGTCGCGGTCCAGGATGCGCTCGAAGAGCGGAATCCTGCGCACCTTGTCGAGATAGTCGCGGCCCAGCCGCATCGCCTCGTGCCGCAGTCCCGCTTTCTTCATGGCGTCGACCATGGCCGCGGCGCGTGCCTCATCCGACTTCTTGTGCGGATGCGGGCGTGGCTTCGGCTGGTCGGACGGCACCGATGCATCGGGCACTGTCGCCGCCGGATCGAAGGGCGCCGAGCGATCCAGATCCTCGTGGAATAGTGTCGCTCCGAACACCGACGCCGCGTCGCTGTCGAGACCGGCGGCCAGTCCAGCATCTATGTAGGACTGAAGCGCCCGGGTGCGATCGATGTCGAGGTCGAACGACAGGCCGAAGGCGATGAGCTTGCCGACGACGACGGTGTCGAGGGCGGTCCAAGGGTCGAACTTCGTCAGTTCGAGGGCGGCGTACTCCGGCGGCAGCGGATTCGACGCCACCCAGGCATTCACGCCGCGGGCGTAGGCGGCGAGCGCCTGCTGCGTGTCCGTGGAGAGTGCCGCGCAGCGACCGCTCCGCCGCCCGCCGCAGGCCGATGGTGCGCAACTGGACGTCGCTGGCGAGGGCGGCCGGATCCGAGGAGTTCCGCCAGCGTCCCGCTGGCCAGCCGCCGGTTGTTGTCCATCTGGAACAGCCGGTCGCGGGCATGCACCCAGCCATTGAGGAAATACAGATCGTCGGCGTTGCCGGCGCGCACATGGAAGATGCCATCCTCATCGCGCGTGACCTGCGCCGGGGCCTTGAGCCCGGCCATCTCCACCGGCGCTGCGGAGTGCGGCGGATCGCCTGCCCGGGCCGTGCTGCCGAGCAGAAGGAGGACCAGGGCGCTCAGGAAAATTCGTTTCATGGAATGGCCCTCAGGAGAAAGAAAAACAGGATCGACAGGACGCGGCAATACTGGGTGAAGCGACCGAGGCGGTCAAGCCCCGCGGCGCGCGCGGCTCAGTTCGTCGATCAGCACCCGCGTCTCCAGCCGCTGCAGGCAGGTGGCGACCCGGTTCGAATTCTCGCTCAGCGCTTCCAACAACCTTTTCAGCGCCGCCTTGTCGCTGCGGTTCTCGATGGCGGCAAAGATTTCCTCGCACGCCTGGTGCATGCCGCGATGCGGATCCGCCAGAGCATCGAAGTCCGGGTCCCCGGCAAAGTTCTGACCTGCCCCGTAGTACCAGCGGCCAAGGGCGCATTCGGTATGGCCGGTGTGCAGGCCCTGCAGCGTCAGTTCGACGGAGCTCTCGCTGCGCAGGAAGGCGAACACCTCGTCCATCAGCAGGCTCTGCTGCCAGGTGTGGCTGAGCCGGGCCATGCGCAGCATGCCCACCGGCGAAGCGGGCCAGCGTCGCTCCGACCTGAGAAAGGAGAGATAGTCTTGGAGCGCGAGCGGCCGACTGATCCAGTAGCCCTGGCCTTCCGTGCAGCCGCAATGCAGCAGGGAGTTATAGACGCCCTCCGATTCGATGCCTTCGATCACCGTCTTGACCCCCATCATCTGCGCCATGGCGACACTGGCCTTGACCAGATTCGCGCTCTTGGACGAGCGCAACATCTTGAAGACGAAACTCTGGTCCATCTTGATGGTGGCGAAGGGCAGTCGGTTCAGCGTCGCCAGCGACGAAAAGCCGGTGCCGTAGTCGTCCATCGACAAGGGGATGCCGGCGGTGATGAGGTCCGCCAGACTGCGCGTGGTGGCATCGCTGCCCGACACCACCGCACTCTCCGTGATCTCGATCTCCAGGTGCCGGCTGTCGATCTGCCCGCGCTCCACCGCCTCGTGCACCAGCGCCAGCAGGCGCGGCGTGTCCAGATCCTGCGCCGTGACGTTGAGGGCGACGGTGGTTTCCCCGAACCCCGACCGGGTGCGCTGGAAATCGGCGACGAGCCGGGGAAACATCGCCTGCGTGATCTCGGGAATGAGGCCGTGGGTCTCGGCCACGGGAATGAAGGCATCGGGCTCGACGACGGTGCCGTCATCGCGCTGCCAGCGGATCAGGGCTTCCGCGCCGCACACCTTCCCCGACAGGAACGACGTTTTCGGCTGATAGTAGAAGAGGAATTCGCCGCCGCCGAGGGCGCGCCGGATATCCGCTGCGGTGACGTGCATGACGAATCCTCCTGAGGCAGGCAGCCCGCGTAGAGTGATTATGGCTGCCGGCCGGGGACTTTTCAAAGCCTTGTCCGCCCGTCGCGGGACAGCCCGTAGGGTGCGCCGCGCGCACCGGTGCAACCGCCGTCGAGCGGTGCGCACGGCGCACCCTACGCGATAGGTTGAACATCCCCGCTGTCGGATGGGACAATGGGTTCCTCGGCGGCAACCACCGAAGGGAACGACATGACGACCGACGACATGAACCGGGTCGAAACCGAGCGCGGCACCGTTACGCTGTGCCGGCTGGCGGCCTGCCCGCCCGATCTGTGCGACGAGATCCACCGCGTCTGCCTCGAGGCGCCGAACTATTTCCTGTCGGTGGAAGGGCAACTGCCCGATCAAGAGAGCATCAAGCTCTGGTTCTCCGAGGAGGAACTTCCGTTCGGCTGCACTTCGGAGCATCACAATGTTTTCAGCGTCGGCCTCGGCGATGCGCTGATCGGCGTCGCCCACATCCTCGCCGGCTGCCGCGATCCGGAACAGGCGACGATCGGCCTGCTGCTGCTGTCGGAACAGCATCAGGGCCAAGGGCTCGGCCGCGCGGTATTCCGGATACTGGAGGCGCACATGCGCAGTTGGGGAATGAAATCGTGCCGCATCGGGGTCGTCGCCAACAACGCGAACGCGCTCGCCTTCTGGCGTTCCATGGGCTTCGCCGAGATCGGCGAGATGGCGGCGATGGAGGGATTCCTCGACAAAACCATCGCCATGGAAAAGCGGCTCGATTGACGGCCGCCATCCCGCCGCCTGTCGAGGTCCCGGTTCGCCCCTCCTCGCCCCTGCGGGCGACTCGAACCGGCCATCGAACTGCAGGCGGCGGGAACGCCGGCGGCCGGTCGAGATCTGCTCGACCGGCCGCTCCTGACCTCCTCCTTTGCTGCTGTTTCTTTGTACTGGAGTACCCTGCCACGACACGCCCCGCTGCGTCGGCACGGCCCGCCGCGGCAGGGCGAATCATCGCCGCTGAGGCGCAGCTTTGCTATCGGACTGTTCGGATTCTTGTGTAGGGCGATTCCTACATCCGGGCCGGCACTCCGCTTCCTATACTGGGTGCACGGTCCCCACAACGATGGAGGTGGATGATGAACCCGTCGAACCTGTCCCGAATGTTCATTTCCGAAAGCGCGGGCTGGCCGGAACTGGCGCGCCTGCATCCTTCCGCGGCGAAGCTGTTCCTGACCTTCGTCCTGCCCCTGTCCCTGGTGCCGCCGGCGATGTTCGCCTATTCGGTGCTGGTGACCCCGGGTTCCGTCTTTCCCGAACTGGCGCCGCCGATGACCACGCTCGAGGCGGCGGTCGTCGCGGTGCTGTTCCTCGCCGCCGAGTTGGCGATGGTGCCGCTGATGACGATGCTCATCCAGCAACTGGGCGACCTGGTCGATGTCCGGCCGGCCTACGAGGATGCCTTCACCCTCGCCGCAGTGGCGCCGGCGCCACTGTGGCTGTCGCCGCTGGCGCTGTTCGTGCCGAGCATGCCGGTGAACCTTCTGGTGCTGGCCGTCGCCTGGATCGGGTCGGTCGCCCTCATCCGCCATGGCGTGCGACCGCTGTTCCGGCTGGAGGATCCGGCCAAGTCGCATCTGATGGCGAACGTGATCACGCTGGCCGGAGTCCTCGCCTGGATCGGCCTGATGATCGTGCTGGTGATGCTGCTGAGCGTGATCATGGGATGGCGCTAACGGTCATGGAATGCCAGCCACCCCGAATGATGAGGGTTCTCGCCATGACCGCTTCCCTCACCCCCAGCCCCTCTCCCAGCAGGAGAGGGGAGCGTCGAGAGTCGCTGGCGCGACTTTCACGTTAAGGTCCCCGCGCGCGACCGGTACTTCGCAGCAGGAGCGGACATTTCCAGCCCGGATCCGCGCCGGGGAGGCAAAGCAGCGCTAAGATGGTTCCGTGAAGGCAAGGCAGTGCATCGCCAGCAGGCAGCGTCGACCATCCGGTCGCCCGATGCTCCGCGCCGGGACCCTGAACCTGCCATGGGAATGACAGTCATAGCTGTCAGATTGCGCACGACGCTTTCGGTTTGAGCGCAGCCGACGGCTTGCGCCACGCCGCCGAAGGGAACCCGGCGCCGCGATGCCGGGGTTCGGAACGAGCAGGCGCTGCCGCGTGGGGCGAACGTGCGGATGCTGCGGCATCCACGCCGCCGGCAGATTCCGGCTCGGGCGCACCTGCGGGTTAACGACAAATCAGATAACGAGGAGTCGCTTCATGTCGATTTTCAGCGCGTACCAGTCACGCTACGAAGCAGGCCGGGAAGAGGAACTGTCGGTCCAGGAATACCTGGAGCTCTGCAAGAACGATCGATCCGCCTACGCCACCGCCGCCGAGCGCATGCTGATGGCGATCGGCGAACCGGAACTGGTCGACACCCGTCTCGATTCGCGCCTGTCGCGCATCTTTTCCAACAAGATCATCAAGCTCTATCCGGCCTTCCGCGAGTTCTACGGGATGGAGGAGGTGATCGAGCACATCGTCTCCTACTTCCGCCATGCCGCCCAGGGGCTGGAAGAAAAGAAGCAGATCCTCTATCTGCTCGGCCCGGTCGGCGGCGGCAAGTCGTCGCTGGCCGAGAAGCTCAAGTAGCTGATCGAGAAGGTGCCGTTCTACGCGCATCAAGGGCTCGCCGGTGCACGAATCGCCGCTGGGTCTGTTCAACGCCGAGGAGGACGGTCGGATCCTGGAAGAGGACTACGGCATTCCGCGCCGCTACCTCAACACCATCATGTCGCCGTGGGCGGTCAAGCGGCTGCACGAATTCAACGGCGACATCACCCAGTTCCGCGTCGTCAAGCTGTATCCGTCGGTGCTGCGCCAGATCGCCGTGGCCAAGACCGAGCCGGGCGACGAGAACAACCAGGACATCTCCTCGCTGGTCGGCAAGGTCGACATCCGCAAGCTGGAGCAGTTCTCGCAGAACGATCCGGACGCCTACAGCTACTCCGGCGGCCTGTGCCTCGCCAACCGCGGCCTGCTGGAATTCGTCGAGATGTTCAAGGCGCCGATCAAGGTGCTGCACCCGCTGCTGACCGCGACCCAGGAAGGCAACTACAAGGGCACCGAGGGCTTCGGCGCGATTCCGTTCGACGGCATCATCCTGGCCCACTCCAACGAGTCGGAGTGGCTGGCGTTCAAGAACAACCGCAACAACGAAGCCTTCCTCGACCGCATCTACATCGTCAAGGTGCCCTACTGCCTGCGCGTCTCCGACGAGATCAAGATCTACGAGAAGCTGCTGGCCAACAGCTCGCTGGCCGCCGCGCCCTGCGCGCCGGACACCCTGCGCATGATGGCGCAGTTCGCCGTGCTGTCGCGCATCAAGGAGCCGGAGAATTCCAGCGATCTTCTCCAAGATGCGGGTCTATGACGGCGAGAACCTCAAGGACACCGATCCGAAGGCCAAGTCCTTCCAGGAATACCGCGACTACGCCGGCGTGGACGAGGGCATGACCGGGCTGTCGACCCGCTTCGCCTTCAAGATCCTGTCCAAGGTGTTCAACTTCGATCACCGCGAAGTCGCGGCCAACCCGGTGCATCTGCTGTACGTGCTGGAGCAGCAGATCGAGCAGGAGCAGTTCCCGCCGGAGATCGAGCAGAAGCTACCTGCGCTTCATCAAGGAGTTCCTGGCGCCGCGCTATGCCGAATTCATCGGCAAGGAAATCCAGACGGCCTATCTCGAATCCTATTCCGAGTACGGCCAGAACATCTTCGACCGCTACGTGACCTACGCCGACTTCTGGATCCAGGACCAGGAATACCGCGATCCGAACACCGGCGAATCGCTCGACCGCGCGCGCTCAACGACGAACTGGAGAAGATCGAGAAGCCGGCCGGCATCAGCAATCCCAAGGACTTCCGCAACGAGATCGTCAACTTCGTGCTGCGCGCGCGGGCCAAGAACGACGGCAAGAACCCGGCGTGGACCAGCTACGAGAAGCTGCGCGCGGTGATCGAGAAGAAGATGTTCTCCAACACCGAGGAACTGCTGCCGGTCATCTCCTTCAATGCCAAGGCCTCCGCCGACGAGCAGAAGAAGCACCAGGACTTCGTCAATCGCATGGTGGCCAAGGGCTACACCGAGAAGCAGGTGCGCCTGCTGTCCGAGTGGTATCTGCGCGTGCGCAAGTCTTCGTAGGCTCGGGCACGGTCCATGTTTCAGATCGTAGACCGGCGCTTCGACAGCAAGAACAAGAGCGCCGTCAACCGCCAGCGCTTCCTCCGGCGCTTCCGCGGCCAGATCCGCAAGGCGGTGTCGGATGCCATCACCGGGCGCAGCGTCACCGACATCGACAACGGCGAGAGCATTTCCATTCCCGCCAAGGACCTGTCCGAGCCGCAGTTCGCCCAGGGCCACGAGGGCATCTGGGAGAACGTGTTCGCCGGCAACGACCAGTTCCACGCCGGCGACGAGGTGCCGCGGCCGCTGGGCGGCGGCGGCGGCGCCGGCAGCGGCGCCAGCGACAGCGGCGAGAGCCAGGACGACTTCGTCTTTCAGCTCTCGCGCGAGGAATTCCTCGACATCTTCTTCGACGACCTGGAGCTGCCCAACCTGGTCAAGACCCAGCTGGCCCGGGTCAGCGACTACAAGAGCGTGCGCGCCGGCTTCACAGTCCGACGGCACGCCGGCCAACATCAACGTCATCCGCTCGCTGCGCGGCGCCGCTCGGCCGGCGCCTCGCCGTCGGCACGCCCTACCGCGAGCGGCTGCGCGCAGGCCGAGGAAGAGCTGGAGCAACTGCTGCTGGCGCGCGACGAGAGCGACGCCGAGGTGATCGCGCTGCGCGAGGAGATACGCAAGCCTGCGCGGCGAGGATCGAGGCCATCCCGTTCATCGACACCTTCGATCTGCGCTACAACAACCGCATCCGGCAGCCGCAGCCGTCGACCCAGGCCGTGATGTTCTGCCTGATGGACGTGTCCGGCTCGATGGACGAGCACAAGAAGAGCGTGGCCAAGCGCTTCTTCATGCTGCTCTACCTGTTCCTCACGCGCAACTACGACCACATCGACGTCGTCTTCATCCGCCACCACACCGCGGCCACGGAAGTGGACGAGGAGGAGTTCTTCCATTCGCGCGAAACCGGCGGCACCGTGGTGTCGAGCGCCCTGCGACCTGATGCTGCGAGATCATTCGCGAGCGCTATGCCGACCGGCTCGTGGAACATCTACGCCGCCCAGGCCTCGGACGGCGACAACTGGGACAACGACTCGCCGCATCTGCCGCGACCTGCTGCTGGCACCAGGTGATGCCGCTGGTGCAGTATTTCGCCTACATCGAGATCACCGCCGGCGAGCCGCAGAACCTGTGGCACGAGTACGAGGCGGTGGCGGGCTGCCTACGACAACTTCGCCATGCAGCGCATCGAGGGACTGGCCGACATCTATCCGGTGTTCCGCGAACTGTTCAAGAAGAAACTGGCATGATCCAGAACCAGAGCTTGACGCGGGCGCCGCGGCGCCCGCGGATGCGCCGCAGCGGCGCGGCGAGACGCTTCCGGCGCCCTCGGAGTGGACGTTCGAGCTGATCGAGCGTTACCACGACGAGATCGCGCGCGTGGCGGCCGACTACGGCCTGGACACCTACCCCAACCAGATCGAGCTGATCACCGCCGAGCAGATGATGGATGCCTATGCCTCGGTCGGCATGCCGGTGAACTACCACCACTGGTCCTTCGGCAAGCACTTCCTGGCCACCGAGAAGCGCTACAAGCGCGGCCAGATGGGCCTGGCCTACGAGATCGTCATCAACTCCGAATCCCTGCATCGCCTACCTCATGGAAGAAAACACCATGACGATGCAGGCGCTGGTGATCGCCCACGCCGCCTACGGCCACAATTCCTTCTTCAAGAACAATTACCTGTTCCGCACCTGGACCAGCGCCGACAGCATCATCGACTACCTGCTGTTCGCCCGCAACTTCATCGCCGAGTGCGAGGAGCGCCACGGCGAAGAGGAAGTCGAACTGCTGCTCGACTCCTGCCATGCGCTGATGAACGTCGGCGTCGACCGCTACAAGCGGCCGCCGAAGCTGTCGCTGCAGAAGGAGATGGCGCGCCAGAAGGAGCGCGAGGAGTACCTGCAGTCCCAGGTGAACGAGCTGTGGCGCACCCTGCCCGCAAGGCGGTGCCAGGCGCGACCGCGCGACCGAGCAGCGCTTTCCGCCCGAACCGGAAGAAAACCTGCTGTACTTCGTCGAGAAGAACGCCCCGCTGCTGGAACCCTGGCAGCGCGAACTGGTGCGCATCGTGCGCAAGATCGCCCAGTACTTCTATCCGCAGCGCCAGTCGCAGGTGATGAACGAGGGCTGGGCCTGCTTCTGGCACTACACCATCATCAACACGCTCTACGACGAGGGTCTGCTCGCCGACGACTTCATGCTGGAGTTTCTGCAGCACCACACCAACGTCGTCTATCAGCCGCCCTACAACAGCCCCTACTACGGCGGCATCAACCCCTATGCCCTCGGCTTCGCCATGTGGATCGACATCAAGCGCATCTGCGAGGCGCCGACGGAGGAGGACCGGCAGTGGTTTCCGGAGTTGGCCGGATCGCCGTGGCGCGAGGCCTTCGACTTCGCCATGCGCAATTTCAAGGACGAGAGCTTCATCGCGCAATATCTGTCGCCCAAGCTGATGCGCGATCTCAAGCTGTTCGCCGTGCTCGACGACGACCGCAACGCGAAGCTCAATATCTCGGCGATCCACGACGAGCAGGGCTACGTTCGGATTCGTCAGACCCTCTCGGACCAGTACAACCTCGGCAGCCGCGAGCCCAATGTCCAGGTCTACGACGTCGATCTGCGCGGCGACCGCTCCCTCACCCTGCGCCACACCGAGTACCTGCGCCGCCCACTCGCCGCCGCTGCCGGCGAGGTGCTCAAGCATGTCGCCCGGCTGTGGGGATTCACCGTGCGCATGGAGTCCGTGGGCGAGGACGGGCAGGTGAAGCGGACCCGCGAGTGCAGGAACGAAAAGCGCCACCAGGGACGCTGACACTGCGTCGGGCGGACCTTCGCCGGCGCGGTGGTGCCCGGGGCCGGCGGCGCGGTGGAAATCCTCGCGGTCAGCGCACGCTCTGCCGGCGCCTCTCGATCAGGGAGTAGACCGCCGGCACCACGACCAGCGTCAGCAGGGTGGACGAGATCATGCCGCCGATCACCGCGATCGACAGCGGCTGGTTGGTCTCGGCGGCAGCGCCGAGGCCGAGCGCCGCCGGCGCCAGCGCCAGGATCACGGTGGCCGAGGTCATCAGCACCGGCCGCATGCGGATCGGGCAGGCATTGCGCAGGGCGGCGTCCACCTCCATGCCGCCGGCACGGCGCTGGTTGGTGAGATCCACCAGCAGGATCGAGTTCTTCGCCACCAGGCCGATCAGCAGCACCAGGCCGATCATCGAATAGATGTTGAGCGTCTGGTCGAACAGCCACAGGGCGGCGACGCCGCCGACGATCGCCAGCGGCTGGGCCAGCATGACGATGGCCGGCTGCAGGAAGGAGTTGAACTGGCTGGCGAGCACCATGTAGAGCAGCACCAGCGCCAGGGCGAAGGTGAACACCATGTAGCGCGCCGTCTTGCCGAACTCCTCGGCCTGGCCGATCAGCTTCACCTGGTAGCCGGTGGGCAGGATCTGCGCCGCGGTCTCGCGCACCACATCCACCGCCTCGCCAGGGGAATCGAGGGCGAGGCGTAGAAGGTGGCGGCGTACTGCAGATCGAAGCGGCCGATGACGGCCGGGCCCAGCGTCTCGCGGAACTGGGCCACCGAATCGAGGCGCACCAGTTGTCCGTCGCGGTTGCGCAGGAAGATCTTCGACAGGTCGGCCGGCTGGGTGAACTCGCCCTCCCGCCCTTTGACGCGGATGTCATAGCGCTGGCCGTCCCCCGGCTCGTCGTTGTAGCTGGCGATGTCCACGCCGCCGGTCAGCATGTTCACCGCCAGCGCCACGTCGGACGAGGTGAGGCCGGCGTCGGCGATGCGCAGGCGGTCGGGCAGGAACACGAGCTGCGGCAGGTCGAGCTGCAGATCGGTGTCGAGGCGGCCGATGCCCGGCACCGTGGCCAGCCGCGCCTGCAGCTCCCGCGCCAGCCGGCCCACCTCCTGCAGGTTCTCGCCGGCCAGCACGAACTGCAGCGGCTCGCCGCGCGCCCCCTGGACCATCGGGAAGGGCGCGGCGAAGGCGCGCGCGCCGGGGATCCCGGCGAGCTCGTTGCGGATCAGGGGAATGATCTCCTGCTGCTTGCGCGTGCGCTCCTCGCGCGGCGCCATGCGCACCACCACCGTGCCCTGGTTGACCTGCCCGGCGCTGCCGAGGCCGATCAGGGCGAACTCGGTGCGGATCTCCTTGTAGCGGTCCAGCACCGCCTCCACCTGGCGCAGGCGCGAGTCGGTGTAGTCGATGCTCGAACCCAGGGGCGTGCGCAGATAGACCAGGAAGCGGCCCTCGTCCTGATCCGGGGCGAAGGTCTTGCCGAGGTTGGCGAAGAAGAACGCGCTGGAGGAGACCACGGCGAGGGTGATGAGCACCACCCACCAGCGGTGCGTCAGCGCCTTGTCGAGCAGGTAGACGTAGGCACGGTCGAGCCGCTGTGAACAACCGGTCGAAGAAGTGATAGACGCGGCCGTGCTGCTTCGGCACGGTGAGATAGCGCGAGCACAGCATCGGCGTCAGCGTCAGCGACACGAACAGCGACACCAGCACGCCGAAGGTCACCACCACGGCGAAGGAGCGGAAGAACTGGCCGATGATGCCGGAGATGAAGATCACCGGGGCGAAGATCGCCACCAGGGAGAAGGTGGCGGCGATCACCGCGAACACCACCTCGTTGGCGCCGTTCACGGCCGCCGAATGCGGATCGGGGTCGAGTTCCTCGCGGTGGCGGTAGATGTTCTCCAGGACCACGATGGCGTCGTCCACCACCACGCCGATCAGCAGCAGCAGCGCCAGCATGGTGAGCGAGTTCAGCGTGTAGCCGAAGAAGTAGATGACGGCGATGGCGCCCATCAGCGACACCGGAATCGCCAGGGCGATGATGAGGGTGGAGCGCAGCGAGCGCAGGAAGAAGCAACACCACCAGCGCGGCCAGCGGCCGTTCCCTCGACCAGGTGCTGCTTCAGCGAGTTGACGATCTCCAGGATGAAGACGGCATCGTTGGAGACGACGCTGATGATCATGCCGGGCGGCAGCTGCGGCCGGATCTCGTTCTCCAGCTTGTCGCGGATGCGTTCGACGATGGCCACGGTGTTGGTGTTGGTCACCTTCACCATGCCCAGGCCGATGGTCGTCTTGCCGTTGAAGCGGGCGAGCTGGCGATAGTCGGACAGTCCGTCCTCGATGTCCGCGATGTCCTGCAGGTAGATCGGCGCCTTGTCGCGGTAGCCGACGATCATGCTGCTCGAGATCGTCCACCTTGTGGTATTCGAGATCGAGCTTGACCAGGCTCTCCGTGGTCTGGCCGACGACGAAGCCGCCGGCGAGCTGCACGTGCTCGCGGCGAAAACGCCGTGCTGATGTCCTGGGCGGTGACGCCGAACGCGGCCATGCGGTCGGGCCGCAGATTGACGCGGATGGTGCGGTCGCGCCGGCCGCCGAGGCGCACTTCGCCCACGCCGTCGATGGTTTCGAGCTTCTTCTTGACGACGTTGCTGGCGTACTGGTTGAGCTGCTGCTGGGTGCGGTCGCCCTGCAGCGCCAGCCACATGATGGGCTGGGCATTGGTCTCCACCTTGGCCACCACCGGCGGATCGGTGCCGTCGGGCAGACGCCGCAGCACCTGGTTGACCTTGGCCTGCACCTCGTTGAAGGCGACATCCACCTTCTTCTCCAGAGCGAAGGTGATGGCGATGGTCGAGATGCCGGGCGAGGACGTGGACTGGATGTGCTCGATGCCGGGCACCGAGTTGACCGCCGATTCGATGACGTTGGTGATGCTGGAATCGACGATGTCGGGATTGGCGCCCTTGAGGGCGGTGGTGACCGAGATGATCGGAAACTCGATGTAGGGATAGCGGTCGAGGCCGATGCGGGTGTAAGAGATGATGCCGAACAGCACCAGCGCGCCGTTCAGCATCCAGGCCAGGACATGGCGCTTGATCGACAGTTCGGGCAGCGTCATGAAAGGGCCTTCATCGCGCCCCGTAGGGTGGGCCACGCGCACCGGACATGGGATCGGCGGGCACGGCCCGCCCTACGAGTTGGACTGGCACGTAGGGTGCGCTGCGCGCACCGGTTCAATTGCCGCCGAGCGGGGCAATGAAACCCTGCCTGACCGCTCATGCGATTGCCCCGGCCCCATCGCGGCGCCATGCCGTCCTTTTCCTTCGCGTTCCGCGCAATCACGGTTTCTTCGGCGCCCCGGCGGCGGACTCCGGGCGTACCTGCGCACTCACCGCGGCACCGTCGGTGAGGAAGCCGGCACCGTCCAGCGCCACGGTCTCCCCGCCCTTCAATCCACGCACGATCTCGATCACGCCCTCCTTCTTCACGCCCGTTTCCACCACGCGCTGGCTCGCCTTGCCCTCGTTGACGATATAGACCACCTTGCCGGCGGGACGCAGCACCACGCTCTGCTCCGGCACCACCACCACGTTCTGCCGCGCGTCCACCACCACCGCGGCGTTGACGGTGCCGCCGGAGAGGAAGCCGCCGGGATTGTCGAAGCGGGCGATGACGTCGAGGGCGCGGCTGCCCTCGGTCACCGTCGGGCGCAGGTCGTCCACCACGCCCTCCACCACCTTGTCCGGCACCTGGGGCGAGCGGATGCGCACCGGCAGGCCGCGCTTCATGCGCACCGCCGCCGACTCCGGATAGGGCAGATGGGCGCGCAATCGCCGGTTCGACACCATCCTGAACAGCGGATCGCCGACCTTGACATAGTCGCCCGGCGACACGATCTGCGTTTCGATCACCGCGTCCACCGGCGCCGCGACGCGCGTCTTGCCCACGCTGGACCGCGTCGCATCGCCGCGCGCCCGGGCCGCGGCAAGCTGCTCGCGCAGGGCGTCGCGCTGGGCCACGGCGTCGTCCACCGCGTTCTGCGAGATGAAGCCGCGGTCGACCAGATTCCTCTGGCGCTCCACCAGCTTGCCCTGCTGCGCGAGCAGAGTCTCCAGCCGCCGCACGTCGGCGGCGTCGGAGCGGGTCTGGATGCCCAGATCGACGTCGTCCAGGGTCGCCAGCAACTGGCCCTGCCTGACCGCGTCGCCGGGCCGCACCAGCACGCGCACGACCCGGCCGGCGACTTCGGCGCGCACGGTCGGGTCGATCACCGCCTCCAGCGTGCCCAGGGTGTCTTCGGTCACTTCCAGGGTGGTGAGTCTGGCTTCGGTGGTGGTGATCAGCGTCGGCGGGGGAGCGGCGGCTTTCTTCTCCTCGGACTTGCTGCCGCATCCGGCCAGGGCCAGCGCAGCGCAGCAGAGA
Organism: uncultured beta proteobacterium; assembly: GCA_963823455.1. Lineage (GTDB taxonomy): Bacteria > Pseudomonadota > Gammaproteobacteria > Burkholderiales > Rhodocyclaceae > CAVPDA01. Next base: position 48,771 of record CAWGLO010000025.1, on the reverse strand, counting down.
GCGAGAAATCGCAGGCGTGACATCGGCGGAATTCGGCAGCTTCTAGAGCCGCGGCAGCATGGGAGGGTGGACGATAGCCACCAGCCAGCGACGCGGTCAAGGCTGCCGGCGCGGAGCGGACCGACGTGACCAACCCGGGGCGAAAAATCTGCGCACCGCGACCGGCATCCCGGACTAAGATTCACCCTTTGCCAAAATCCCGAGCGAGAGATGCGATGAACTGGTTGCGCAACCTCCTGCGCAGGCCCGCGCCGACGCGGGCTGCCCAAGTACCCCCGGCCCGGGCGGCGTCATCGGCCGCTGCCGCTCCCGCCGCAGACACCGGCCGCCTGCGGCAGGCCCTGGCGGCGGCGGGTCGGCCGCGGAGCGGGGACGCTGCGAACGGGATCTGGGGCGCGCCCTGGCGCTGGCGCGCCAGACTCCCGCGGCGGATGACGCGCCCGGCGTCTGGATCGAAGCGATCTGCCAGGTGGCGGACAAGCCGGCGGCGCTGGCGTGGGCGCAGAACGTGGCGGGCGATCCGTCCCTCGCCGAACTGGCCATGCATGCCCGCTTCGCCGAAGTGCGGCTGGCGGCCGCGCAGCGCATTGCCGACAGCGCTTTTCTCGAGCGCGTGGCGGAGGCCAGCCGCGACCGGGACAAGCGCGTCTACCGCCACTGCTCCGACCTGCTGCGGGAACGCCGGCAGGGCGCCGAGCGGGCGCGCCGTGCGGCGGACCTGGCGCAGGCCCTGCGCCAGTTGCTGGCGGCCAGCCCGCTGCCGGTGTCGCGGCTGCTGGACCTGGAAAAGGATCTGCGCAGTCTCGGCGCAGGGGAGCAGGAAGTGGCCGAGTGCACCGCCCTGGTCGAGCAGGCGCGCGCCCGCACCCGGGACGAAGCGCAGGCGTTGCGCGATCTGCAGTCGCAGGCGGCCGCAGCCGCGGCGCTGCTGGCCGAGGTCTCCGCCGATCCGTGGCCGCTGGCGGAGCGGCTCGATGATTGGCGCGGACGCGCCGCCGCGCTCGGCGGCCCGCTCCCGGACTGGCTGGCCGGGCAGGCGAACGCGCAGGCCCTGCACCGGACCATGCAGGACGTCGCCGCGCTGCTGGCGGAGCGGGCACAGGATCTGGAGCGGGCGCAGGAGTGCGAACGTTTCCTCGCCGGTGTGGCGAGCGGGGAAGCGGTCGCGGAAGAAACGGCTGCGGCATGGGAGGCATTGCCCAAGCCGGCCGACGCGGACGCCCGTGCGAGGCTGGAATCGGCCTGGATGGCGCGCCAGCCGGTCAGCGCAGCGGCGCCGGAGCCGGCAGTCGAGGCGCCGCCGCCGGCGGTCGAGATGCCGCCTCCCCCACCGCGGCCCCGCGTTGACGAGGAGGCGGTGCGATCAACTGCTGGACAAGCTGGAGGACGACCTGGAACAGGGTCACCTGGCGGATGCGGATGCCGCGGACAAGCGCATCGAGCAGTCGACCCACGGCGCAGCACTGCCGGGCGCTCTGGCGCGGCGCCTGCAGCGGGCGCGGGCGCAGCTTTCCCGCCTGCGCGGCTGGGCGCGCTGGGGCACCGACCAGGTGCGGGAGCATCTGATCGCCGAAGCCGAGGCGCTGCTGGCGGCCGAACCGGACATCGAGGAGCGGGCGCGTGCCGTTCCCGCCCTGCGCCAGGAGTGGAAGCGGCTCGACGCCCACGGTCCGGCGGCGAAAGTGCAGTGGGAGCGCTTCGACAGCGCCCTGTCCAAGGCCTATGAACCGGTGGCGGAGCATCGCGCCCAGGAGATGGCGCGCCACGAAGCGGCGCGCGCCGCCAAGGAACAGTTGTGCGCCGAATGGGAAGCCTGGCTCGCGGGCATCGTCTGGGAGCATGCCGACTACAAGGTGGTGCAGGCGCGGCGCCAGGAGATCCTGGTGCAATGGCGCGCCGCCCCGCCGGCCGGCTTCCGCGACGAGCGGCAGTTGCGCAAGCGCCTCGACGCCCTGGTCGCCGCCATCGACGCCCGCCTGGGAGAGGCACGCACACAGGAAATCGAGCGGCGCGAACAACTGATCGCCGCCGTCGAAGCGTTGCGCGACGCGCCCGACGTCGGCCGCGCCACCACCGAGGCCAAGGCGCTGCAGGAGCGCTGGCGCGAGCAGGCAGGCGGCGCGCGGCTCGGCCGCGGCGAGGAGCAGCAGTTCTGGCAGCGTTTTCGCGCCGCCTGCGACGCGGTGTTCGCGCGCCGCGACGCCCAGCGGGCGGAGCAGACCGCCCAGCGCGAGGGCCGCATCCAGGCGCGCCAGGGTCTTCTCGCCGGCTTGGAGGCGGTGCTGACCGCCACCGATGCCGGCGCGATCGAAGCGGCGCTGGCGCAGTTTCGCAGTTCCTGGTCAGCGGGCGAGCCGGCCTCCCGGCCGGCCGAAGACCGTCTCGCCGCGGCCGCGCGCGACCTCACGCAACAGGCCGAGCGGCGCATCGAAACGCTGCGCGCCGAAAAGCATAGTGCCCGCTTCGATCTCATGGCGCAGAAGGCGGCCCTGGCGCAGCGCGTCGAATCCGCCGCCGCCGGCGGAGGCGGAAACCCAGGATCTGACCGCGGAAGTGCGGCAGGCGTGGGACAGCCTGGACCGGCTGCCGGGAAAGGCCGAGCGCGCGCTGGCGGAGCGTCTGGCCGCCGCCGCCGCGGCGACGCCGGCGGCGCTCGCCCAGGGCCGCGAGACCCGGGAGGCGCTGCTGCTCGATCTGGAAATCGCCCTCGGCCTGCCCTCGCCCGAACCCTATGGCGAAGCGCGGCGCGAACGCCAACTCGGCAGCCTGCAGCATCGCTTCAAGGGAGGCGAGGCGCCGACGCAGGATCCGGAAGACCTGGTGGCGCGCTGGTATGCCACGGCGGCGGCGCCGGACGAGAGTCAGGAACAGCGCATGGCGGCGGTGGTGCAGCACCTGGCGGACAGCGGGAGCGGCCGCTAGCGCGTGCGGCGCTCCGGAACTTGGATGCAACAGTGTGAGAGCGAGAGACGAGGATTTCTGGGCAGGCATGGCTGCAAGAAACGCGAACCTGGCCCCTTTATCGTTAAATTCAGCCGCTGTCGGTTCCAGGCGCGAATTAACGTAGTCTGTCCCCTGTTACCCTGGCGAGGCCTTTCACTATTTCGGGGTCGCTGGCGTTCCATGACCGTTAGCCCTTCAGCCGCAGTCTGTCGGGCACTTGGTCGAGCAGCCGCGGCGCCCCCGCCGCGCCCTCGCCGCCGGATGGGATATCCGACAACGGAGCCATGAGCGTTATTGGTGAATCTAGTCAGATCAGTGACTTGCATGGCGACACTAGTTTATTGGACAGTCCAATAACCTGTCCACCGTCGTTTCTGTCGTCTACTTCACGTTAGGCGTCACAGGGTAACCTAAGCCCACGGAGTCACTGCCATGTCGCTACAGGACACCGCAACCCAGCTGCTCCTACTCCTGGACAAGATGCGTGCAACGCGGCCAGAGCATCCCGAAGTTGAAGGGTCCACTCTCCACGAGATCACGGGCTTGCCTCCACATGACATCAATGATGCGATTGCATTGTTGGAGAGATCCGGCTACGCAGAATGGCGACGCTACATCGGCACCGCTCCATACACGTTTGGTCATGTCTGGATCACACCCGTTGGGCGCTATGAGGCCGAACGTGCATCTGGTGTACTTGCCGAACCGCTTCCTCTGCCGGCTGGCTCGGGGGCCGCACAGGCCACGCCCACTCAGCAGCTGAACCTCCCACCTACACCAATAGGTTCACCATACGGCTTTCACGATGAAGACTGGGAAGTTATCGCGGACCGGAAGGCCCGAGCCGATCAACTCATTGTTGTAATGGGTTATCAGTTCAAGTCCTCTCACTACGACACGCCCCTCTTGCAGGCAAATGTTGAGGCCAGTTTTCAGCGTGCAGTTAGCGAGTACAACGCGCAACCCGGGGCTTTGCCCGCCTCGCTAGATTTCCAAGCGCTGGCCGCTGGGTATGGCGAGCATCTCTTCAACGAGATTGCCCGAAACATCATCGCCGCTGACATTGCCGTCTTTGAAACGTCCGACCTCAATCCCAACGTAATGCTTGAGCTCGGCGTAGCGCTGACCTGGGGAATTCGAGTACTGCCCTTGAAACTTCAGTCTCAGCCCAAGCCTCCATCGGACATCTCAGGCCAGACCTGGGTCGACTATCGAGACAACGCAGCGTCGTTCATTGACGCGGAGCATCAAGCAAAGCTGGTTCGTATGGTTGAGCGCGCCATGCGAAAGAAGGGGCGCAGGTGACGCCTAACGAATAAGGATAGATCGTGCGAAGCCACGATCTGATCCGTTTGTTGGACGAGCCCGGGCCGGAGCGCTGGCGCGCACCTAGAAAATATGTTTTCGGGATATATGTTTCAGAAACAAAAACTTAAGCCGTTTTTGCGTTGCACGCATTAACAACCGTGCACAAATCGACTTTGTCAAGCCCCCTCGGTGACACTTTCGCGCAGGCGTCGTATTGCGGGGCGGACATCCCAAGCGCGGCCCAAAGCTCGCGCGTGGAATGTCGGTAGTATAGCCATTGGCCGTGTAGGTCGCCATGACAGATCCTCGCCACAACGGTCGCCCCAAATCGTGTATCCGCCTGCTGGTCAGCGAATCCTCCGCGTAGCGGCTTCGTCCAACCCTTCGTTGCACCCGACGTTCAACAGCCGGCTTCGCCGTCTGTTGCCCGCGGGTGAACTCAAACGTTGGGCGCCAAGGAGCCATCGATGAACGCTCGCTACTTTCTGAATGAGAGACTCGCATTCTTCCGGCAGCTCTACGCACACTCGACTGCTGCGTACGTAGAGAGGATTCGCATGATCGAAGCCGAGGAGCCTCCTTATGTGCCCTACTACGACGAGAGTGGTGAGCCGCCGCACCTCGAAGCCTGGCTGGAGGCGGACGAGTCGATCCAGGTAATCGGTCAGGCCTGCATCTCAATGTTGGCATCCACGCTGCATGTCTACTTGCTAACCCTAAGTCAACTTGTTCGTGCACCGGTTGAACAAAGCAGACTTCACGAATGGTTGGTTGCCCGGCTATACGAAGCACCTAAGCAAGCATGCCAACGTCCCATTCAATCAATGCCCCGTAAGTCTTGCACTACTAGAGGAGTTGGTGCTTGCGAGGAACCGCGTCCAACATCCCGAATCCATCGTTGGCCAGGAGGCCGCATCGAGGGTTTGGGTGCGTTCTCGTTGCGCGGCCGAGTGTACGCTCTGCGGGGTCATGAAGCCGATACCGGAGTGACAGTCGAGCCGTTGTACCAGGCGAAACCCGCGCCTCGATGCAGCCGAAGCGCTCGGGAAAGTCGGGCGGTACTGGCGTCTTGAACTGGGCTTCCGAGAACGATTGTCGTCCGAGACGAGCCGGCTGTGGGTCTTGGCGATCTCCAGATCGATGAGCAAGGCGGCCACGGGTTTGCTGCGCATGCTGGAGCCGCGGTCGGCGTGCAGGGTCAGTGTGCCGGTCTGGACGATCTTGTTCGGCAAAAAGAACTCTCGCGCATCCAGCCCACGACATAGCGGCTAAGATGTCGAGGATGACATAGATGGCTGCACGCCAGCAGCTCGGGGGCGGTGTAGGCCCGATGAACGCGCTGATCGCGCCGCTCGCGCGATTGTCCGGCGCCGGCCAGCGCCGGTACATGGTGCGCACCAGCCCAGGTAGCGGCCCTAATAGCGCTCGCTGTCGAGCACGTCCAGCAACTCGTGCCGTTCGGACTCGCTCAGCGCCAGCGGGGCCCGCGGCCTGGCCAGCAGCGGCGGGCTCACGCGGGCGAGCTGGCGGCGCCGCGCGTCATCGCGATAGACCCCGCTGCGATCGACCGCCAAGGCGAGGCACGCTGGCGCTAGTCCGATGTCGGGCACCAGTTCGAGCGCGCTCATCAGATTTCTCGTCCTCGGCCGTGGGCGAGCACAGAGCTGCACAGTTTTTTTTGGACCTCGATGATGGTGTGGGCCTGGGCGAGCTTGCGATGCAGACGCTCGTTATCCTTGGTGAGCTCGGCCATCCGCCGGGCTTCGGCAGCAGCCGGATCGGCCTTGCGCCCGCGCTTTTGCGGCTGCATCGCGGCGAGCTCGGCGGCCTCGCACTGCTTGCGCCAGGTGGTGAGATTGGAGGAATAGATGCCCTCGCGGCGCAGCAGCGCCCCATCTGACCGGGCTCGGTGCAGCGCTGCGCCTCGGCCAGGATGCGTCGCTTCTGGCTGGCGGAGAACTGCCGCCGCTTTGCCGTGGCGGCTACCTCCGGGTCGGGCGGCGGCGCGCTGGATGTCGCGCCTCCAGTCGCCCTACGGGCTCCTTCCAGCGCAACATCCAGCGCCACAGCGTCGTGTCCGTGCATCAATGTCTTCATCTGATCAGTCATGATCCAAACCTACCTCTCTACTCGAATTACACGAAGGTAGGTGTCTCACTTCATATTGGCACAGGGGGACAACCAATTCGGTCAGCTATTCCCGATCCGATCTGGAAAAGGTACCTCATCCATTCTTTCTCGATCCCTCTGAGGCTGGCAGACTCGCAGAACTAAACGACGAAGACGAGAGATGGCTCGTCCCTCCATCGATCAAAATCACGGCCGAGAAGTTCGAGGAAGCTGTAGCAACGGTGGAGAAGCTCGGACACTGGCTCGAAGGCGACGACTCCTACGTCGAACTCTCACGATGACGCCCAACGAATAAAAGGTAATAAGGTAAGGAACCATCGGGGCCAGACCACGTTTATCTCGCATGTCGCTCACCCGGACGGCGAGGCCAAGTTCTGGCTGGAGTCAGGCGTCGCCCTGGCCGACCACACCGGTCTATCGACGCACGAGTTGGCCGAGGCCGAGCGGGTCGTGCTTCGCCACATGCAGGAGATTATCGATGCCTGGAACAAGCACTTCGGGAGCTGAAGTCACCCATGTCTCAAGACACGGTTTCTGGCTGTTGCTCGGCGAGGAGGAGCTGATGTTGCCGTTTGCCGAGTTTCCCTGGTTCAAGCACGCCACCATCGACCAGCTCTGCGAAGTGGAGTGGCCCAGCCCCGATCATCTCTACTGGCCGCAACTGGACGTCGATCTGTCCGTGGAGTCCATCCGCCATCCCGAGCGCTTTCCGTTGGTGTCAAAGGCCACGGCTGACACTCCGCTCGACGGGGACGCGACGCAAGTAGCGCGCCCCTGAGCTTCGACGTTTGGCGCTTACCCATGTCGCACTATCAATACGGTACGATGTTTGAAAGACTTGGCGTCGCAGGTATGGGCCGCCAAGGTTCGGGCTGGCGGGACCTGGCCTATCTGTTCTGGCCGCATTTCCCCGTCACACTCGCGAAATGGGATGCCATGAAGTCCAACGTGACGATCGACAGGGTGTTGGTGCCGAGCATATGGCCCCGTCGCCGCGTAACGGGTCCGCTGCGCCGGGCTTCGCCCGCCCTTGACTCGACAACGGGGCGTCAATGACGGCCCCGATAAGCAAACCGCAAGCCCGAACAAGTCGTTCCGCCGTGTTTGTGCGGATTTCGACCGTCATTCACACTTGAAGCAGGGCCGAGAAAGTGCGGGCAGACCACATGTATCCGAAATCGGTTCCAGGCGCGAAATAACGTCGTCCCCTGTTACTTCTTGCCGAAGTGGCGTTGGATCTCCTATCCTTGTTTTCTGTCAGACACTAACTAAGAGGGTATGAGCCATGGACGTCGCGGGCATGCAGAACGCTCGGCTGGGTGTCATTTACCTGTGGCAAGGCACGACCGTGGAGTCGCCGCTCGCCAACGTAATCCTGAGCGGCGCCATGGGCGCGGCGAGCGGACTGGCCGGAGTGAAGGAAGTCAATCTCCCCGTGCCGGATCTGGCGACGGATTTCGCTGCGATTGGCGTGCAATCCGCCATCAACGCGCGCGAAGGGGCCGCAGCAAGGTCTGTGGGCGACCATCAAGGCGTGGGCAGAAGACTTCCTCCTCAAGGTCTGGGACAAGATCAAGGACATCTTCGGGGACTTGGCGGAGATGGCCGGGCAACTGAAGAAGATCGCGGTGTTCGTCACTCAGCAGGTATTCAAGAAGCTGGCGCCGGTGATCGGCAGCGCAGTTGGCTTGGTGCAGGGCCTGTGGAAGATGACCGTGGCATTCTGCGAAAAGCTCGGCGACTGGCTCGCAGCGAGGGGAGTAAAGCTTGTTCAAGGCCATCCAACAACGCTGATCAAGGGCATCGAGAGCGGCATCACGCGGGCGCTCCTTGAGGGCATCTACGAGATGGCCAAGAGCGCCGCGTCGCTTGCGCTCAATGTCGCATCCTGGGGCGGAACGGCCATCGTTGACGCGGTGGTTGCGGTCATCGAGGCTGCCACGAAGATCATCTGGCGAATCGCGGAGACCCTCGTCATCAGAAGCTTCTGCAAGGAGGCAAGGCAGTTCTGGATCGCGCGCAACGAGAGCAATTCCATCCACTTGGACTCTTCCAGGTTCGACGGCTGGCTGAAAGGCACAACGAACAAGGTTCCCGTGATCGCCGCGGTTACGCTCGGCACCGGCATTGCCGGCGACAAGATGCGTTTCCTGCAGATGTATACCGGCGAAGGCGCGGTGATCTCGCAGGACCAGTTCGACGCCGGCGTGAAGTACCTGGATCAGATGAAGCGCGCCGGAAGCCGTTTGCTGGAGCGCAGCGACATCAAGTTTCACACCGACGACAAAGTCATAGAAGGCCTGCTCAAGCTTGCCCAGCGGCACGATGCCGTGGCGGCCCAGGGCAGTTTGTGGCAGCGGCTCTTCCGGTTCACCGACAAGGCCGTCCGCGCCTAAGCCCTGGCCGCGGGCGCAGCGAATCGCAGTGCGAGTCATGCGCCCAGCCGTGCCTGCGGCCGGAGTGATCGTGCAAACCGGGGACACCCATTAGCCGGCCCCGGGTCAAGTGAGAAAGCTACCGCTCGGCGGCGCGTGGTGCCGATTCAATTTGCTGTCCCATAGCAGCGTTTCGAACCGCACCTGTTTCTTCGCATCTTGGCTGCGAGCGGATCGCGCCAGACACCCATAGGGATCAAGCGATCGGCCCGACTACGAGCTTCGCCCTGGCGGCATTGTCGCCCCGGAAGAACGTTGGTGCCGCGCCGCGTCCAATGGGTTGCTCACAGACCCGTGGCTGCCCGGTTTCCCAGCGCCAATCCCTGTCTGGCTCGCGTCGCGACGATTCGTTTAAGACAATAGGGGACCAAGAATGCTCGGGACATTCGAGGAGGCTTTTCACCGTCTCAGCGCCCGCTTGCCGCTGATAACAGACTCGTGTACATTGTTATCATGATTCGAACACAGATCAGCCTCTCCGAGCAGGAGTACGAGGCGGCCAAACGCGAGGCGGCCCGGCTCGGCATCTCGCTGGCGGAGTTGCTGCGGCGCTCGTTGAGAAGCGTCCTGCCGGTCGACGACAAGAAGCCATGGATGCGCTACGCGGGAATGATCGAGTCCGGCGATCCGGAATCGAGCCGGCGCATCGACGACATCGTCTATGGCCAAAAGCCCTGACGCATACGTCAACACCTCGGCGCTGATCGCATTCGCCGACCGCAGCGACACCCATCATCCCCTGTTTCGCCGACTTTTCTCCGATCCGCCCGCGTTGATCACTTCGGCGCTGGTGGTAGCCGAGGGGCATGCATGGTTTCTGCGTCGCTACGATGCCAATCGCGCGCTTCAATTCCTGGCGATGATCGCCGAGATGCGCTTTCTGTCCGCCGCCGCCGTGGGCAAGCGCGAGCTGGCCGGCGGTTCGGCGCTGCTCAGGCGATTCTCGGACCAAGCATTGACGCTGGCGGACGCCGTGGGGCTGTACCTCATGGGCGAGCACAGGGTCGCGCTGTGCTGGTCGACCGATTTTCACCTTGGTCTGACCGGTGCGACGCTGGTCGTGAACTGCCAATAGGCCGCATTCGCTCTTCCATCGGTGTCGGATCACCAACGCCCGCACCTCGCCCTTGTCGGCGTCGGCGCCTACCTCACACCTTGTGATGCCTTGGCGATGATCACCCGGAGCCGGGTCCTTCCGCTGCTCTGGTGCATTCAAGGGCGGCGGAAACGTAGCCGCCGCTGCGGGGAATGCGACAGCCTCAAAGACAGTTCTTACGGTGCTGGCACTCGAAGCAGGTGCGTTCCCCCACCGGTTCGACGCCGATCTCCTCCAGCCGGGCGACGAAGTCGAGGGTGCGTTCCAGATCCCCAGGGGCCGGCGTGCCTTTGAACCCTTCCTGCCACAGTTCGAGATCGCAGGCGCAGTGCAGCCAGCGCAGCACCATGCCGGGAATGAGGTGCCGCGGGCTGGCGTCCAGAGCCTCGCCGACGAAGTGGCGATTCATCTCGTCTGCCATCCGGTAAAGCTCCGGTTCCTGATCGAACAGGGCGAATGCCTGGGCGAGGCTGTCGGGGGGCAGGGTCACGGACGGCGGTTGCAGGCTGGGATGAGGAGGCGAACGCCCGCATTATCGGTCATAACAACGGTTCCATGAGTGGCCGCGGCACGATCGCCCGCCGGCAGCGCCGACCGGGCCGTGGCGTGGAGGCATCGTCGCCCGCTGCCGCGACGTCCGCAGCCGCGTCGGTCACCTAGTCCGGGCTCCCACTTCACTGCTCGCGCACCATCTGCAGCACCTGCTTCGGATCGATCGTGCGCGCCTTCTGCTCGATCTCCGCCGCGTAACGCTGCTGCAGACCCTTCGCCTCGCCGAGGAGGGAGGAGAAGGTGTCCTTGAGGCGCTGCGTGTCGAGACTGCGGCCGCCGGCGTAATAAGTCCGGGCGACGTTGCCCAGGGCGTAGGTGGTGGCGAAGGAGAAGGCGGAGCCGGTGGCGGCGCTGCCGAGGGAACGTCCCAATCCGCCGGCCAGCTTGCCGAACAGTCCGCCCACCAGCTTGCGGCCGAACTGCTCCACGTACTGGGAGGTGAGGCCGACGCCGAGGGTCGCGATGAAGTCCTGGATGTGGCCGCGGTCGAGCTCGAAGCCGTGGGACTTGCCGATGCGATACACCATCTTCATCTGCAGCGGAATGATCGCCATCGACGCCAGCGATTGGGGCAGCAGTTCCAGCGCGCCGTTGAGTATGGAGTAGTTGAGGATCATCTTGTCCATCTCGGCCGCATTCATGGTGCTGGCATAGCTCGGCGCCGCCCCGGCGGATGGGCCGGGCGGTACCGCGGCGATGGCATCGGCCTGCTCCTGGAATTCCCGCGCCGCGGCCTCTTCCAGACCCAGGGCCACCCGCAGTTGCTCCAGGAATGCCGCCTCGGCCGGGTTGCGCGCGCCGTCGGCGTCGCACACCGTGACGGCCATCTCGAAGGCGAACTGCTTCAGCTCGGGGGACTGCAGGCCGCCGGCGACCTGCTGCAGCGACACCCGCTTGAACAGCACGTCCTGGTAGAGGGCGGCGAGGTTGAGCGAGGCATCGCCCGACAGCGACTCGGCGATGCGCTTCACCTCGGTGCGTTCGCGCTCGTCCTTCGCGCCGTCGGCGAAGGCCGCCATGAGACAAAGTGTGAGTATGGATTTCTGTTCCTGTTCGGACATTGCTTCGGCTCCTTTCAGCTTTCCGATCGCGTTAGAACGCATGGTTGCCACAAGTTCCTCACCCCGCACCGCTCCGGCTGCGCCGCGCGAAGGCCAGTCCGGCGGCGATGCTGCACAGCCCACCCGCGAACAGGGTCACCGGCGCGCCGACGACATGGGCGACGCTGCCCGCCGCCAGGCTGCCCAGCGGCGCCATGCCGAGAAAGGCCATGGTGAACAGGGACATGACGCGGCCGCGCAGCTCGTCCGGCACCAGCGACTGGATCAGGGTGTTGGCGGAGGCGACGGTGCTGATCACGCCGAAGCCCACCACCAGCAGGGCCGGCGCCGCGATCCACAGGCTGCGGCTGAAGGCGAACGCCAGCAGTCCCGCTCCCGCCAGCACCGGGGCCAGCGCGATCACCCGCTCCAGCCCGTCGAGCGACTTTCGCGCCGCCAGATACACCGTCCCGGCCAGGGCGCCGCCGCCGGCGCAGCCCAGGAGCAGGCCGAGGGTGCGCGCATCGCCGCCGAAAATCTGCTTCGCATAGACCGGCATGAGCACGGTGTACGGCGTCGCGGTGAAGCTCACCACCGCCACCAGCAGCAGCATGGCACGGATAGCGTCGTGGCCGAAGGCATAGCGGAAGCCCTGGCGCAGCGCGCTCGCCATCGGCCGGCTTGAAACGGGCTGGTGGCCGCTGCGGATCGCCACCAGCGCCAGCAGCACCGTGAGATAGGAGACCGCGTTGAGCAGGAAGCAGATGCCCTCGCCCACCACGCTCAGCACCAGGCCGGCCACCGTCGGCCCCAGCAGCCGCGCCGCGTTCATGGCAAAGGAGTTGAGGGCGATGGCGTTGGGCAGGTCTGCGCGGTCGTCCACCAGATGCACGACGAAGGCCTGGCGCGCCGGAATGTCGATCGAATTGACGGTGCCGAGAACCAGCGCCAGCGCCACCAGGTGCCACGGCTGCACCGCCTGGCTCAAGGTCAGCGCGGCGAGGACGAGGGCCTGGACCATGGCGGCGGACTGGGTGGCGATGAGGATGCGGCGCCGGTTCACGCGATCCGACCACATGCCGCCGAAGGGCGCGAAGACGAGTACCGGGATCTGGCCGGCGAAGCCGACCAGCCCGAGCACCAGCACCGAATCGGTGAGGCGGTAGGCGAGCCAGCTCATGGCGATCTGCTGCATCCAGGTGCCGACCAGCGACACCAGCTGGCCGCCGAAGTAGAGCCGGTAGTTGCGGTGCCTCAGGGCGCGGACGATGGCGGGCATGGAGGCGGGGCGCGGCGCGCGGACGGTCAGCGCCCGGCCGCGCGCCGGCTAGCGATAGAGCTCGCCCGCCAGCACCGCCCGGGCGAGCGCGGCGTCCATGACGCCGTAATGGTCGAACTCCATCGTGAACAGGCCGCGCCCCTGCGTCGCCGAGCGCAGTTCCGTGACGTAGCCGAAGGTTTCGGCCAGGGGCACCAGCCCGCCGATGGCCTCGACGCCGCCGGGGCGGCCCTCGACGCTGCCGATCTCGGCGCGCCGCGCCGCCAGTTGGGACAGCACGCTGCCGGTGTATTCGGTGGGCACCAGCACTTCGATGCGAAACAGCGGCTCCATCGTTGAGAGCAAAGTGCATTCGTTGCCCGCGCTGATCCTCAGAGTATGATCGTCATGGCCGGGCTTGTCCCGGCCATCCACGTCTTCTTGCTGCAAATATTCAAGTCGTGGATGCCCGGGTCAAGCCCGGGCATGACGAGCCAGGGAGATCGCGCCCCCTCAGTTCATCGTCGGAATCGAGAACTCCGCGCCTTCCTTGACGCCCGACGGCCAGCGCGCGGTCACCGTCTTGGTCTTGGTGTAGAAGCGGATCGAGTCCGGGCCGTGCTGGTTGAGGTCGCCGAAGCCGGACTTCTTCCAGCCGCCGAAGGTGTAGTAGGCGATCGGCACCGGGATCGGCACGTTGATGCCGACCATGCCGACATTGACCTTGGCGGCGAAATCGCGCGCGGCGTCGCCGTCGCGGGTGAAGATCGCTACGCCATTGCCGTAGTCGTGGTCGGAGGGCAAAGCGAGCGCCTCGTTGTAGTCGTGCGCGCGCACCACCGAGAGCACGGGCCCAAAGATCTCTTCCTTGTAGATCCGCATGTCCTTGGTGACGTTGTCGAACAGGCAGCCGCCCATGTAGAAGCCGTTTTCATAGCCCTGCATCTTGAAGCCGCGGCCATCGACCGCGAGCGTGGCGCCTTCCTTGATGCCGACCTCGACGTAATCCTTGACGCGTTCCAGCGCCGCCCGGGTGACCAGCGGGCCGAAGTCGGCGGACGGATCGATCGAGGTGCCGATCTTCAGGGCCTCGACGCGCGGGATCAGTTTCTCCATCAGGCGGTCGGCGGTGGTCTTGCCGACCGGCACCGCGACCGAGATCGCCATGCAGCGTTCGCCGGCCGAGCCGTAGCCGGCGCCGATCAGGGCATCGACGGTCTGGTCCATGTCCGCGTCCGGCATGATGATGGCGTGGTTCTTGGCGCCGCCGAAGCATTGCGCGCGCTTGCCGGTCTGGGCGGCGCGCTCATAGATATATTGCGCGATCGGCGAGGAGCCGACAAAGCCCACGGCCTTGATATCGGGATCGTCGAGAATGGCGTCGACCGCTTCCTTGTCGCCGTTGACGACATTGAGAATGCCCGGCGGCAGGCCGGCCTCGATCATCAGCGCCGCCAGCGCCATCGGCACGCCGGGATCGCGCTCCGAGGGCTTCAGCACGAATGCATTGCCGCAGGCGATCGCGGGCGCGAATTTCCACATCGGGATCATCGCCGGGAAATTGAACGGGGTGATGCCGGCGACGACGCCGAGCGGCTGCCGCATCGAATAGATGTCGATGCCTGGGCCGGCGCCCTCGGTGTATTCGCCCTTCATCAGATGCGGAATGCCGCAGGCGAATTCGACCACTTCGAGGCCGCGCTGGATGTCGCCTCTGGCGTCGGGAACGGTCTTGCCGTGCTCGCGCGCCAGCAGGTCGGCGAGCTTGTCGTAGTCACGCTGCGCCAGTTCGAGGAACTTCATCATGATGCGGGCGCGGCGCTGCGGATTGGTGGCGCCCCACTCGATTTGGGCGGCCTTGGCGTTCTCGACAGCGGCGCGCATTTCCGCCTTGGAAGCCAGATCGACCTTGGCCTGGACATCGCCGGTCATCGGCTCGAAAACGTCGGCCGTCCGCCCCGAAGTGCCCTTGACCTCGCGGCCGCCGATGAAATGTCCGATTGTACGCATTTGAAAAATCTCCCTGGGTCCCGGTTGGATCGCTTTGATGACCCTTTGGACCCGCATTTTGCAGTATTCAAGTCCGAGATATTGCACCATAGATGTGCGGAAATGCAGGATCAAGCCGGCGCCATCGATTGGGACGACTTCCGCTTCCTCCTGGCCATTGTGCGCGGCGGATCGGTCTCCGCTGCCGCGAAACAGCTCGGCGTCGATCATGCCACAGTGATCCGGCGTGTCGACCGGCTGGAGCGGCATCTCAAGGCAAAGCTGTTCGACCGCCGCAAGACCGGGTATCTGCTGACCGAAGCCGGCCAGCGCGTCGCCGACAGCGCGGAGGCGATGGAATCGACCATCGTCGCCAACCAGGAGGCCGTCGGCGGGTCACGCGCCCAGCTGACCGGCACGGTGCGGATCGGCGCGCCCGATGGTTTTGGCAGCCACTTCCTGGCTCCCCGGCTGGTGCAGTTCACCGAGCGCTACCCGGATCTCGATCTTCAGCTGGTCGCCACGGCACGGTTGTTCAGCCTGTCGAAGCGCGAGGCCGATATCGCCATCAGCCTGACGATGCCGAAGGAAGGACGGGTGGTCGGGCGCAAGCTGCTCGACTACAGCCTCGGGCTCTATGCGGCGCCCGCCTATCTCGACCGCTACCCTGACATCGCATCGCGCGTCGACCTGCCCGGCCACCGTTTCGTCGGCTATATCGAGGAACTGCTGTTCACGCCGGAACTCGACTACCTGCCGCAGGTCTCCCCAAAAATCTCGGCAAAGTTCCGCAGCGCCAATCTGATCGCCCAGCTCAATGCCACCATTGCCGGATTCGGCATCGCGGTGCTGCCGCACTTCATGGCGACGGCGCATCCCGAGCTGCGCCCGATCCTGCCGGACGAAATCTCGATCTCGCGCAGCTTCTGGCTGTTGATGCACGCCGACAGCAAGGACCTGGCGCGCATCCGCGCCGTCGCGGATTACATCTACGAGACGGTGGAGCGCGAGCGCGCGCTGTTCAATCGGCCTAATTCGTAGGGTGGGCAAAGGCGCCCTTGCGCCGTGCCCACCATCGATCCACGACATTCATCCCAAATGGTGGGCACACCATCGGGCTCGCGCATTCGCGCGACCCGCTGGCTTTGCCCACCCTACGCAGTGCGAGACTTCTTCGCCGGCTTCGACGGCCCCGCACGACCCAGCGCGGCGTCGCGTCCGGCACCCAGAATTTCGTCGGAAAACTCCCCGCTGCCGGCGATACGGGCCAGCATCAACGTTCCCACCATGGTCGCGATCGCCGCCGTCGCCTGCTTGCGCGCGGCCTTGCGCGGCAGTTCCGGAATCTGCCCCGCGAGCATGTCGATCATCTGCTCCAGCTTGGCCGCGAACGCCTTGCGGGTCTTCGGGCTCTCGCGGGCGATTTCCGCGCCCAGCGCCGTCAACGAGCAGCCATGACCGGGATCGTCGCGGTGCAACGAGGTGAGATAGGAATCCACGATCACCTCCAGCCGCTTTTCCGGCGGTGTCGCTTCCGCCAGCTTGCGCCAGCGCTCGGTCGAGCGGTCCATCGCGTAGACGAACGCCTCGATCACCAGCGCTTCGCGCGAATCGAAATGGGCGTAGAACCCGCCATGGGTCAGCCCTGCGTCCTTCATCAGGTCGGCGACGCCGATGCCATGCGCGCCCTTTTCGCGAAGCCGCACCGAGGCCTTCTTCACGATCCGGGCGTGGGTCTCGAGCTTGTGTTCCCTGGAGTAACGCATCGCAATCCTGCAGCCGTTGGTCTATGATATGTTTTCGGTCATATAATAGCAGTTGCGGCTTGGGAAAGCTGCATCTTATTTCGTTATTTCGCGGCCCGGGGCTTCCCCGACCATCGAGAAGGTCGCGGTCGCGTGCACCGCAAGATTGCCGGCGCCATCGCGCACCCAGCCTTCGGCGTAGCTGGTCTGGCGGCCGAGTTTTATCACTTTACCTTCCGCCGATATGGTGCCCGACTTGACCGACAGCGGCCGCAGATAGGTGAGCTTCAGGTCGAGCGTCACCGCGCCCTGCCCCGCCGGCAGCATGGTCGAAATCGCGCAGCCCATGGCGGTGTCGAGCAGCGCCGCGGCGGTGGCGCCGTGCAGCAGCCCGATGGTGTTTTCCAGCCCTTCATGCGGCTGAAGTTCCATCACGATCCGCCCGGGTTCCGCCACCCGCAGCCGAAAGTCGATCAGCCGCGCCATCGGCGGTTCCGGCAGGATCCCGTCGCGGATCGCGCGCATGGCGTCGAGACCGGACATGGCGGCGGCGGCCCGCGCCACCGGACCCGGCGCCTGCCAGTCCACCACCCGCTCCCGCCGCGATCCGGCGGCGAACAGCTGAGTTTCCGCCGTATCAATCCCGTCAACCGCCGTCATGCGCCCGCTCCATTATGAATGACGATCATCATATTACAGAAGTCGCCGCCGCTCGGCAACGGCTTGCGTCGTCCCAATGGCGATCGCCCCGCGCACCACTTGACAAGGCGGCGCTTTGCCCCGGAAGTGACCGGCCCACGCACACTTCGAAGGAATTGCGAGACCGTCCATGGACATGCTCAATCCCTATTGCGGCGTCGACCGCGACAGCCGCGGCGTCGTCCGCCTGACGATCTGCAACGCCGGCTCGCTGAATATTCTGGGAACGCCCGCGATCAACGGCGTGCGCGAGGGGCTGGAGGCCCTCGCGAGCGACAAGCAAATTCGCGTGCTTGTCATCGCCGGCCAGAGCGAAAAGAGCATGATCGGCGGCGCCGACATCAAGGAAATGGCCAAACTCGATCAGGCCTCGGCGGAGAAATTCATCACCGGCCTGCGCGATCTCTGCGAGGCCGCGCGCGCGTTCCCCGCTCCTGTGATCGCGCGGATGCCGGGCTGGTGCCTCGGCGGCGGGCTGGAATTCGCCGCCGCCTGCGACTTCCGGATCGCGGCGCATGACGCCCATTTCGGCATGCCCGAGGTCCGGGTCGGCATTCCCAGCGTCATTCACGCGGCACTGCTGCCACGGCTGATCGGCTGGGGCCGCGCCCGCTGGCTGGTGATGACGGCGGAGAATATCGACGCACCGACCGCACTGGCCTGGGGCCTGATCGACCGGGTCGCCGCCGAAGGCGGCCTCGATGCCGCGGTCGAGAAAACCGTAGCCATGCTGCTGGAATGCGGCCCCGAGGCGCTGCGCGCGCAAAAGGCCTTGCTCCGGCAATGGGAGGAGCTGCCGCTGAAACAATCCGTCGACCTCTCGATTCGGCGTGTTCGGACAGTCCTTCCTGACCGGCGAGCCGCAACGGTTGATGCAGGGATTTATCGACCGGAAGAGATAGTGGAAGAGTTCAGCGGCCCTCGAATTTCGGCTCGCGCTTCTCCATGAAGGCCTTGATGCCTTCCTGCATGTCCTGTGTCTTGAACAGCGGCAGCAGTTGCAGATAGACGTGATGGACATGGTCCGGAAAGGTCTCGTTCAGTCCCATCCGCATCATCCGCTTGGCAGCCTGCACCGCCAGCGGCGCATTGGCGGCGATCTCCCGCGCCACCGCGCGCGCCCGGCCCATCAACTCCGCATCCGGCACCACCTCGTTGGCGAGCCCCCAGTCGAGACATTCGCGCGCCGAGAGCGTCCGCCCGGTGAAGATCAATTCCGAGGCCCTGGCCCAGCCGATCATCCGCGGCAGCAACCAGGTGCCGCCGGACTCCGGCACCACGCCGCGCTTGACGAAGGCCGCCGCCAGTTTCGCCGACTCCCCCATGATGCGGATGTCGCAGCCGAGCGCCGTATCCATGCCGTAGCCGGCCGCCCCGCCATTGACGGCGCAGATCGTCGGCTTGTCCATCGCGTTCATCACGGTGGGTGGGGTGTTGCGCAGGTCCAGCGTCGTCTTCGACGACGCCGCGCTGAGCCCATCCCCGCTCCGCTCCTTGCGCAGATCGAGACCGGCGCAGAAAGCGCGCCCGTTGCCGGTGAGGATGACGCAACGCACCGCCGGATCCTCGTTGGCCCTGATCAAAAGACGTGTCAGATCGTTCAGCATCGGCCCGGAGATCGTGTTCATGCGCTCCGGGGCATTGAGCGTGATGACCGCGATGCCCTCATCGAGCTCGTACAGGACTTCGTTGGATTCGGTCTGCTCGGCGCGTGCGGTCATGTTCATCTGAAGGGCGTCTCTTTCAGTCGATTTCGGCGTCGTTCACTGCGTTGGTCTCACGCGCATGCTGCCTTGCTATCGGACTTCTTTCAAGCTGTAGTCCGGCCAGGGCTGGAAGCGTCTGCTGCAATCGGACGCCGCCAACATAAAACGGAAAACCCATGAGACCTGCCGGCAAAGGGCCGCTCAATTCGCTCTATTTCCATTATCCGCACTTCCCGGCGCGGCATGTCCCCGAGCTGGACGGCAGCGCGGCGCGGCACCCCGTCGTGATCGTCGGCGCCGGCCCGATCGGCATGACCGCGGCATTGGTGCTGGCGCGCTACGGCATCCGCAGCGTGCTGCTCGACCGCAAGGACACCTTTAATGACGGCAGCCGGGCGCTCTGCATCGCGCGGCCGACCATGCATATCCTGGAGCGGATCGGCGCGGTCGCGCCGTTCCTCGACAAGGCGCTGGGCTGGCGCTTTGGCCGCAGCTATTACCGCGGCGAACAGATTTTCCGGCTCGAGATGCCGCATCCCCCGGGCGAGAAGTATCTGCCGATGTATAATCTGCAGCAGCAATATATCGAGCAGTATCTGCACGACGCGGTCGCGGCCTGCGGCCTCGTCGACATGCGCTGGCAGAGCGAATTCACCGGCATCGAGTGCGGCAATGACGGCGTGTCGCTCAATATCGCCTCGCCGGCCGGCGACTATCGCCTCGATGCCGATTATGTGCTGGCCGCCGATGGCGCGCGCTCGCCGGTTCGCACCCAGCTCGGCCTGCGCATGAAGGGCGAGAACTACGAAGGCAAATACGTCATCGCGGATATCCGGATGGATCACGACTTTCCGACCGAGCGCCGCGCCTTCTTCGAGCCCAGCGGCAATCCCGGCGGCACCGTGCTGATCCACAAGCAGCCCGAAAATATCTGGCGGGTGGACTATCAGCTCCGCGAGGGCGAGAGCGAGGAAGCGGCCTTGCTGGAAGACAACATCCGCGCCCGCGTCGGCGCCATCCTCGGGGATATCGGCCACACAAAACCGTGGGAGCTGGAATGGTGGAGCATCTATTCCGCCAACACGCTGTGCCTCGACGACTACCGGCATGGCCGGGTGTTCTTCATCGGCGATGCCGCGCATATCGTGCCGATTTTTGGCGTGCGCGGTCTCAACAACGGCCTGGCCGACGCCGACAATCTCGGCTGGAAGCTCGCGGCGGTCCTCAACGGCGAGGCCGACGAAAAGCTGCTCGACAGCTATTCGCCGGAGCGGCGCGGCGCCACGCTGGACGTGTTCGCCAATGCCACCAAGAGCACCCGCTTCATGACCCCGCCGACGCGCGGCTGGCGGCTGGCCCGCGAAGCCGCACTCTCGCTCAGCCTGAAACACGAATTTCCGCGCGGCCTCGCCAATCCCCGGCAGATGCAGCCCTACACCTATTCGGAAAGTCCGCTGACGCCCTATCCGGTGCGCGACGCGGAGTTTGCCGGCGGACCGGCCAGCGGCAGCTTTCCGCCGAACGCAAAGCTGGCCGACGGCCATTTTCTGCTGGATCGCGCCGGCGACGGCATGACGGCGATCCTGTTTTGCGACGGTTCGCCCGACGCCGAACAGGCTGCCCTGCTTGCGCAGCTCGGCCAACTCGACCGGCGCTTCGTGGCACTGCTGGTTGCGCGTCAGGGTTCGGCGCCAACAGCAGAAGCGATCGCCGATACGGACGGCGAAATTGCCCGCCTGTTCGGCGCGCAGCCGGGCACATTCTACCTGCTGCGTCCCGACCTGCACATCGCCGGACGCTGGAAGGCGCTCGTTGCCAACGAAATTCTCGAAACCGCCCGCCTTTGCCTGGGGAGAGCGACGTCATGACCGCGATGCCTTCAGAAGATTTCGAAGCCGCCTACGAGTCGCTGGCGATGGCGATCAATTCGGCCGGGCCCGAGCGCGAAGCGCTGTTCCTGACCCGGCTCGCGCTGGTGCTCGGCCATCAACTCGGCGACATCGCCGCCTTCCGGAACGCCATCCGGACCGCGCTGGAAGGCGTTGCGGAGTAACGGCTTTCTCCCGAAAGCGACAAGGCAGCCCCACCCCACGACAAATTATCCCGCAGCGCCGTTGCAATTCCCGCAACGCATCATATGATGATCGTAATTTAACTATCGCCACCTTCGAAGCATTTGAGGAATCCCGCCATGGCCGCAGCGTCCGATCCCGTCGTCATCGTTTCCGCCGTCCGCACCCCGCTGGGCCGCTTCATGGGCGAGTTGTCGCCGTTCAGTGCCCACAAGCTCGGTTCTCACGTGATCGGCGCCGCGCTGGAGCGGGCCACACTGTCGCCGGAGCGGATCGACGAAGTGCTGATGGGCTGCGTGCTGCCGGCCGGCCAGGGCCAGGCGCCGGCACGGCAGGCCGCGCGCGGCGCCGGATTGCCGGATGCGACGGGGGCGACCACCATCAACAAGGTCTGCGGCTCCGGCATGAAAGCCACGATGCTGGCGCATGACATCATCAACGCCGGCTCCGCCGCGATCGTTCTTGTCCGGCGGCATGGAAAGCATGAGCAACGCGCCGTACCTATTGGCAAAGGCGCGCGGCGGTTACCGCGCCGGCCATGACCGGATCATCGATCACATGATGATGGACGGGCTCGAAGACGCCTATGAGACCGGCCGCTCGATGGGCGATTTCGGCGAGGCCACCGCGGAAGCCTATCAGTTCACCCGCGCCGATCAGGACGCCTACGCCATGGAAACGCTGAGCCGCGCCCGCAAGGCGGTCGAAGGCGGCGCGTTCAAAGCCGAGATCGCGCCGATCACCGTCACCGAAAAGACCGGCCCGCGTACAATCGCCAATGACGAGCATCCCCTCAAGGTCGATCCCGCCAAAATTCCCTCGCTGAAGCCGGCGTTCCGCGCCGGCGGCACCATTACGCCGGCGGCTTCCTCCGCCAATGCCGACGGCGCCGCGGCGCTGATCCTGACGAAACGCTCGCTGGCCGATCGCGACGGATTGCCGAGCCTCGCCGTCATCAGGGGCCACGCCACCCACAGCCAGGAACCGCAATGGTTCACCACCGCGCCGATCCCGGCGATCCGGAAACTGCTCGACAAGGTCGGCTGGAGCGCCGATGACGTCGACCTGTTCGAGATCAACGAGGCCTTTGCCGTGGTGGCGATGGCGGCGCAGCGCGATCTCGGCATTCCCAGGGAGAAGCTGAACGTCAATGGCGGCGCCTGCGCGCTCGGCCATCCCATCGGCGCCACCGGCGCCCGGCTGATCGTCACGCTGCTGCATGCGCTGGAAGCGAAAGGCCTGAAGCGCGGCGTCGCAGCGCTCTGCATCGGCGGCGGCGAAGCCACCGCCATTGCCGTGGAGCGCATCGTTCACTGATGCCTTACTTCTCCCTCTCCCCGCAAGCGGGGAGAGGTGAGCCGAACGCCGCTGTAACGCGCAACACTCAGGAAATTTGAATTCCATGATCTCCAACTGGCTGTCCGCCGCCCTCGCCCGCCGCAACATCCATTACGGCTGGGCGATGGTCGGCGTGACCTTTCTCACCGCGCTGATCAGCGCCGGCACGGTCGGCGCGCCCGGCGTCTTCATCGTGCCGCTGCAAAAGGAATTCGGCTGGAGCACCGCGGAGATCTCCTCGGCGCTGTCGATCCGCTTCATCCTGTTCGGATTGATGGCGCCGTTCGCCGCCGCGCTGTTGAACCGCTACGGCCTGCGCAATGTCACGCTGACGTCGTTGCTGGTGGTGGCCTCCGGCCTCGTCGCGTCGCTGTTCATGACGCAAATCTGGCAGCTGGTGCTGCTGTGGGGCGTGGTGATCGGCCTCGGCACCGGCATGACCGCGCTGGTGCTCGGCGCCACCATTGCCGCGCGCTGGTTTTCCGCGCGCCGCGGCCTCGTGGTCGGCATTCTCACCGCCAGCGTGGCGACCGGGCAGCTGGTGTTCCTGCCGCTGCTGGCGAGCCTCACCGAAAGCCTGGGCTGGCGGACCGCGCTGGTGCTGATCTGCGTGATGCTCGGCGTCGCCGCATCAGCGGTGCTGCTGGTGATGCGCGATCGCCCTGGTGATCTCGGCCTGCGGCCGTTCGGCGATGAGGGCACCGAGCCGCTGCCGGCGCCGCCGCCGAATACCGCACCGATCGTCGCGGCCGCGCTCGGCGCGCTGCGCGATGCCGCGAAGACAAAAGTGTTCTGGATCCTGTTCGCCACCTTCTTCATCTGCGGCGCCAGCACCAACGGCCTGGTGCAGGTTCACCTGATCCCGATGTGCCTCGATTTCGGCATCCCGCAGGTTCAGGCCGCCGGCCTGCTCGCCGCCATGGGCATCTTCGATTTCGTCGGCACCATCGCCTCGGGCTGGCTGTCCGACCGTTACGACAATCGCTGGCTGCTGTTCTGGTATTACGGCCTGCGCGGGCTGTCGCTGCTGTTCCTGCCGTTCACCGACTTCTCGTTCTACGCACTTGTCGCTGTTTGCGATGTTCTATGGCCTCGACTGGATCGCGACGGTGCCGCCGACCGTGCGGCTGGCCGCGCAAAAATTCGGGCCGGAGCGCGCCAATCTGGTGTTCGGCTGGATTTTTGCCGGCCATCAACTCGGCGCCGGCGTCGCCGCGTTCGGCGCGGGACTGTCGCGCACCGTGCTGGAGAGCTATCTGCCGGCGTTCTTCGTCGCCGGCGCGCTGTGCGTCTTCGCAGCGCTGATCATTCTGGCGATCGCGCGGCCGGTGAAGGTGGCGGCGGCGTAAGTTCCGCCTCCGTAGGGTGGGCAAAGCCAGCGGGCCGCGCGAATGCGCGCGCCCGATCGGCGTGCCCACCATGAGAGTTCACGAGGACGATAGATGGTGGGCACGGCGTAAGCGCGCCTTTGCCCACCCTACGATTTCTTCGCGAGTGGCTACGGCCTGATCGAGAAATTCGCCGGCGGGCCCGGCGTGCGCAGCGGCTCGGCGAGCCGGGCGAATTCGCACAGCAGCGAACGGGTCTTGCGCGGATCGATCACTTCCTCGACCCAGAAGCGTTCGGCCGAGCGGAACGGCGAGCGCAGCTTGTTGAGACGGTCCTCGATCTCCTGCAGCTTTGCCTTGGGATCGTCGAGCGGCGTCGATGTCGGCGCGATAGGCTGCCTCGATGCCGCCTTCCAGCGGCAGCGAGCCCCAATAGGCCGACGGCCACGCGTAACGCATCGAGTAGCGGTTGGCCGGCTGATGCACGACACCGGCGACGCCGAAGGCGTTGCGCACGATGATGGTGCACCAGGGCACGGTGGTCTGGTTGACCGCGGCCATGGCGCGCACGCCATGGCGGATGGTCGCCGCCTTCTCGGCGTCGAGCCCGATCATGAAGCCCGGGCAATCCATCAGATAGACCACCGGCAGATGGAAGGTCTCGGCGAGATCGACGAAGCGCACCACCTTCTGGCACGCCTCCGCCGTCCACGACCCGCCATAGTGAAAGGGATCGCTGGCCAGCAGCATCACGGCGCGGCCGTCGAGCCGGGCGAAGCCGGCGATGACGGAGCGACCGAAATTGGCGCCCATCTCGAAGAACGAACCCTTGTCGACCACCGCGTTGATGATGGGACGCATCTTGTAGACCTGACGGCGGTTGCGCGGCACCGCCTTCATCAGCAATTCCTCCACGCGCTCCGGATCGTCGTCGCAAGCCGTTGTCGGCGGCAGATCGAACACCGAGGACGGCAGATAGGAGAGAAAGCGCTTGGCACAGGCGAAGGCTTCTTCCTCGGTGTCGACGGCATGGTCGACGCCGCCGGCGCGGGTCTGGATGTCGGCGCCGCCGAGTTCCCACTTTGTCAGGTCCTGGCCCAGCCGCTTTACCACTGGCGGGCCCGCGACGAACATCGCCGAGGTTTTCGTCATCACGGAATAATGGCTGGCGGCGAGCCGCGCGGCGCCGAGGCCGGCGACCGAACCTAGCCCGAGGCCGACCACCGGCACGCGGGCCATGTTCGCGATCGTATACCAGTACCAGCGGGTGCCGCCGACGCCGCCGGGCAGATTGGCAGCCCCCTTGGTCTCGATGGTCTTCACCGAGCCGCCGCC
This sequence comes from uncultured beta proteobacterium, assembly GCA_963823455.1. Lineage (GTDB taxonomy): Bacteria > Pseudomonadota > Gammaproteobacteria > Burkholderiales > Rhodocyclaceae > CAVPDA01. The sequence continues at coordinate 23,797 of CAWGLO010000025.1, read as the reverse complement.
GCCGGAACCCTCGATCACGCGGATGATCGGCAGCCTGAAGTCGTGCGCCATCTCCTCGGCCATCAGCGGCTTCGCAGAGATCGACGCATCGGCGGAGCCGCCGCGCACCGTAAAATCGTCACCGACCACGACCACCGGACGGCCGTCGACCTTGCCGCGGCCGAACACGCAGTTCGCCGGCGTCAAATTGGTGAGCTCGCCGCTCTCGCTGTATTCGGCTACCCCGGAAATCGCGCCGATCTCGTGGAAGCTGTTCTGGTCGACCAGTCCGTCGATGCGTTCGCGGACGGTGAGCCGGCCCTGGTCGCGCTGGCGCTTGACCTTGTCAACGCCTCCCATCTCGCGCGCGAACGCTTCGCGCCGGGCGAGGTCGTCGAGTTCCGGCTTCCAGGTCATGGGTATCCTCCGCCTTTATGATTTTGTTGTTTTGGGTCGTCACCGGAAGCGGTTTTCGGTCCAGCCGATTGCTGAAGACATCGCCGTCGGCGCCCTCGAGCATGCTGCCGACCGCAAAGCCCAGATCCAGCATTCGCGGCGCAACTTCCTTGTGCAGCCGCTTTTCGTCATACATCGCCGACAACAGGCCGATCGTCACCACGACGAAGGTTTGATACTGCGGCGACCAGATCGGCACCGCGAGACCATTGATATGCGGGCTCCACAGGCCGCAGGCGACCACGTAGCCGTGCTCCTGCAAAAACCGCCGGTTGGCTTCGAGACGCGGGCGCAACACCTTGGCGCCTGCCGGAATCTCGCGCTCCATTTCGGCGAGCAGCGCGTCGCCGACATCGGCATCGAGCGCCGCCGTATAGGCGTGCCCCGCTGCAGTGCTCGCCATCGCGATACGGCTGCCGGTGCTTTCATGCAGGCCGAGCGCATTGGCCGCTCGCGCAAATTCGAGATAGACGAGGTGGAAGCGGTCGGGAATGACGAAGCCGACGGTGCCCGGCAATTGTTCGGCGACATCCTGCAGCCGCTGCCGGATCAGGTTGCGCAACTGCAAGCCCCGCATCATCGACGTGCTCATCGCCACGGCACTTGGGCCGATGCGGTACTTCTGGTCGCGCGGCAGATAGACCAGCTGGCCCATCCGGGTCAGCGTGTGGGTCAGACGCGATACCGTCGATCGCGGCAGCCCGCAGCGGTTGGATATTTCGAGATTGCCGAGTCGCGCCTCGTGCCCCTCGAAGCAGCGCAACACGTCGAACGCGCGCGACACCACCTGGATGACGTCGCCCTCGCCCGCGAGATCGCTGGCGAGCATTCCCTGCTTACTGAGCCGTTCCGAGCGTCTTCCCATGTGTTTTTTTCCATTCCGTCTGGCGGAATAAAATTCCACTTGCAGATCAAGCTACCCTAGGCAATCTGCGTCCACAACAGGAAGCCGTTGGCGAGGGCATTTGTCCGTCAGACGGTGCCGGGGAGAATGGAATGCCAGAAATCAAGATTGTGACCGAAGTGGCCGGACGCGTGTGCGCGCTTCCCGTCGAAATCGGCGGCAGCGTCGGCGACGGCGACGACGTCGCATTCGTCGAAGCCATGAAGATGGAAATCCCCGTCGCCTCACCCGCAGCGGGCAAACTCAAATTGATACTCGTCAACATTGATGACGTTGTCGCCGAAGGCCAGGTGCTCGCCGTCATCGAAACGTGAATCACAGTCGGCAACCCGCATCGGCGCGGGCATGATGCTGCGGGAAAACCTGACAGCTGCCGCCAACAATTCGCTGGACGTTGCCATCACCATCGGGCGATGACATGATCCGGACAACGAAAAACAATTTCGCATAGCGAAACTACTGGAGGGAACATGATCCACCGTCTGATGGCGCTCGCGCCTGTCGTCGCCACAAGCATTTCGCTGCTGACTTTGCCTGCCGCTCACGCCCAGGACGTCAAGCTGCCGCCGACCATGACGTTCACGGCCTACGACACCGGCACCGCCGGTTTCAACATCGCGGTCGCCGTCGGCAAGATGATGAAGGACAAATACGGCACCGATCTGCGGGTGCTGCCCGCGGGCAACGACGTGGCGCGGCTCTCTCCGCTGCGCGCCGGCCGGGCGATGTCGTCGGCGATGGGATCCGGCAGCTATTTCGCGCAGGAAGGCGTGTTCGAATTCGGCGCCAAGGAATGGGGACCGCAGGCCTTGCAGCTGGTGCTGTCCACGGTCGACTGCAACGGCGCTTCGCTCGGCGTGGCGAAGGACACCGGCGTCAAGGAGGTCAAGGACCTCAAGGGCAAGCGCGTCGGCTTCGTCGTCGGCTCGCCGGCCTTGAACCAGAACTCGCTGGCGATCCTGGCCTTCGGCGGCCTCAAGCAGAGCGACGTCAAGTCAGTCGAGTTCTCGAGCTACGGCGCGATGTGGAAGGGCCTGCTCAACAACGACGTCGACGCCGCCTTCGCGACCACGATCACCGGCCCCGCCAAGGAAGCCGAAACCTCGCCGCGCGGCCTGGTCTGGCCGCCGCTGCCCCATAGCGACAACGCCGGATGGGAACGGGTGCAGAAGGTCGGATCGTTCTTCTTCCGCCACATGGCGAGCTGCGGCGCCGGCATCGCCAAGGACAAGCCGATCGAAATGGGAACCTATCCGTATCCGATCTTCGTGGTCTACGGAACGCAAGCCCCCGACGCGGTCTATGCCGTCACCAAGGCCATGATCACGGGCTACGACATCTACAAGGATGCCGCCGCCGGCGCGAGCGGGCTTGCCGCCGACAAGCAGACCAAGAAATGGGTGGTACCGGTTCATCCCGGCGCGGTGAAGGCGCTCAAGGAAGCCGGCCAGTGGAGCGACGACCAGGAAGCGCACAACAACGCGCTGTTCAAGCGGCAAGCGGTTCTGGCGGCGGCGTGGGCCGATTTCGGCAAGGCCAGCCCGCCTTCCGACGACAAGGAGTTCCTGGCGGCCTGGATGAAGGCACGCGCTGCGGCGCTGAAGAAGGCCAGCATGCCGAACGGGTTCGAGGACTAATCTCTCCTCGCTCCCTTTCACTCGGCTTCAACGCCGGCGCGACAACGCGCCGGCTCATCTTGACGGGATAACGCATGGCTGCCTCAACCTCCGCCGCTTCCGAAGCACCGGCGGCGAAACGGATCGAGTTCGCCGATCCGCACGGCAGCCTCGCCAATCTGCAGGAGGCCGAAGTCTCGCGGGCGCGAACCCTGCGGGGCGGCTGGCGCTGGGCGCTGATCGTCGCCACCGCCGCGACGATTCTGCTGTGCATCAACCAGCAATTCTCGCTGCGGTTCTTCATCGGCTACACCCAGCTCAACACCGAATATTTCTATCTGCTGATCGCGCTGATGCTGCCGTTCACCTTCCTGATCTTTCCGGGTACGGAACGCGCGCCGCTCGATCGCGTCCCCTGGTACGACATCCTGCTGTTCGTCCTGACCTTCGGCGCCGCCATCGTGCTGATGAACAGCGTGCGCAAGGCCGCCGAAGCCGGCTGGGAATTCGGCGGCGCGCCGACGCCTGTGATCGTCGCGGGCCTGATGATGTGGTTCGTGCTGATGGAAGCGCTTGCGCCGCACCGGCGGCTGGAGCCTGCTGCTCAGCGTGCTCCCCTTCACCGTCTATCCGCTGTTTGCCGACGAAAAATGGCTCGGGCCGTTCCGCGGCACCCAGTCGACCCTCGAGCAGGCGACGTCCTATCACGTGCTGTCCGGCGAGAGCCTGCTCGGCATTCCGATCCAGGCCTTCGCCGACACCGTGATCGGCTTTCTGGTGTTCGGCACCGCGCTGATGATGACCGGCGCCGGCAAGTTCTTCATCAATCTGTCGTTCGCGATGTGCGGCACGTTCCGCGGCGGCGCCGCCAAGGTCTGCATCTTCGCCAGCGGCCTGCTCGGCATGATGTCCGGCTCGATCATTTCCAACGTGCTGACCGCCGGCACCATGACGATTCCGGTCATGAAGAAGAGCGGCTTCCGCGCCTCCTATGCCGCCGCGATCGAGGCCTGCGCCTCGACCGGCGCCGTGCTGGCGCCGCCGGTGATGGGCGCGACCGCCTTCGTGATCGCCCAGTTCCTCAATGTCAGTTACGCCGAAGTCGCGCTGGCCGCGATCATTCCCGCGGCGCTGTTCTATATCGGCCTGTTCATGCAGGTGGACTCCTACGCCGCCCGGCACGGCCTCGAGGGCATTCCGCGCTCCGAATTGCCGCAGGGTGATGGATACGATCAAGGACGGCTGGTACTACATCTTCGTCATCGCCCTCCTCGTCGTCATGCTGCTGTACTTCAAGCGCGAGAGCCACGCGCCGTTCTTCGCCACGGCGCTGCTGCTGGTGCTGAACCAGCTGTTCTCCAGGGAAACCCGCTGGACGTTCTCGACCATCAACAAGTTCCTGGAGGTCAACGGCCGCACCTTCGTCGAACTGGTCGGCATTCTCGCCGGCTGCGGCCTCCTGATCGGCGCATTCTCGATGACCGGCGTGGTCTCCAGCCTCGCCAACGATCTGTTGCGGATCGCCGGCGACAACGCCTTCCTGCTGCTCGTGATGTGCGCGTTCACCAGCCTCATCCTCGGTCTCGGGCTGACGACGACCGCCTGCTACATCTTCCTCGCCATCCTGGTGGCGCCGGCGCTGGAAAAGCTCGGCCTCAACAAGATGGCCGTGCACATGTTCATCTTCTACTGGGGCATGCTGTCGTCGATCACGCCACCTGTCGCCATCGCCTCATTCGCCGCCGCGGGCATAGCCGGCTCGCCGGCGATGCGAACGGGCTGGGAATCGATGTGGGTCGGCAGCATCATCTATTTCATCCCGTTCTTCTTCGTGCTCAACCCCGCGCTGGTGCTGCAGGGCGCCAGCCCCTATTTCGAAGGGCTCGGCCTGATGGCGCTGGCCGCATTCGGCACCCTGTTCATCTGCGGCGGCATCCAGGGCTATCAGGCCTTCGTCGGCGACCTCCGCCGTACCGGGATGATGGAATGGCCGCTGCGGGTATTGCTGGTGATCGGCGGCTTCGTCATCGCGACGCCCGGCGGCGGCATCAACCCGCTCTCGCAAATTCAGATTACCAGCCTCGGGCTGGCGATCCTGATCCCGACGGTCGCGGTCGCGCTGCTGCTGATGCGCCGGCAGCCTCTTGTCGCGGGCCGGTTGCGCGTTCGCTGATTGCGCGGCAAGACTGGAGGCGATGAAACAGCCGCCTCCAGCCTTTGCCGCCGCGCCTGCCGCGCCCTCCTCCTGGGCCTCCTCGAAACCGCCGCTGCTGCGGTTCCTCGACCGCTGCCACGCGGATTTTTCGCAGGAGACCGGCGGCACCGTCGCCGACTACATCCCGGAACTCGGCAAGGCCGACCCTGCCCATTTCGGCATCAGTCTCGCCACCCTCGACGGCCACGTCTACGAGGCCGGCGACACCCGGATCCCCTTCACGATCCAGTCGATGTCAAAACCCTTCGTGTTCGCGCTGGCGCTGGACACGCTGGGCGCGGCGCGGGTCGAGAGCGCCATCGGCGTCGAACCATCGGGCGATCCCTTCAATTCGATCCGGCTCAATGCCGACAACCATCCCTTCAACGCGATGGTCAACGCCGGCGCGATCACCTGCTCCAGCCTGATCCGCGAGGCCAAGGGCGACGGCGCGTTCGAATATATCCGCCAGGCGCTCGGCCGGTTCGCCGGGCGCGACCTCGCCGTCGACGAGGCCGTGTTTGCCTCCGAAAGCGTCAGCGGCGACCGTAACCGCGCCATTGCCTATCTGCTGCGCACGTCTCACGTCATCAACCAGGACGTCAACGCGGTGCTGGAGACCTACTTCCGGCAATGCGCCGTGCTGGTCACCGCGCGCGACATCGCCGTGATGGCCGCGACGCTGGCCAACCGCGGCGTCAATCCCGTCACCGGCGAGCAGGTCATGACCCCCTACGCGATTTCGCGGACGCTGTCGGTGATGACCAGTTCCGGCATGTATGATTACGCCGGCGAATGGATCTATCGCGTCGGCATTCCCGCCAAGAGCGGCGTCGGCGGCGGCATCCTGGCCGCCCTCCCGGCGCGGCTCGGGCTCGGCAGCTATTCGCCGAAACTCGACGGCCACGGCAACAGCGTGCGCGGCATCAAGGTGTGCGAGGCGCTGTCGCAGCATTACGATCTGCATATGCTCAACCGCAGCGACGACGCCCGCACCAGCATCATCGCCGACTACGACATCGGCAAAAATCCGTCGCGGCGCGACCGCCGCCCGCATGAACGCAATATCCTCGCCGCGCATCACCGCGATGTCCGCGTCATCGAGCTGGTGGGCACGCTGTCGTTTTCCAACGTCGATTACGTGTCGCGTCAGCTCGCCGCAAAGCCCCGTCCGCAATTCGTCATCTTCGACCTGCACCGGGTGACCTCGATGACGCGCGCCGGCGCTCGCCTGGTGGCCGAGGAATTCCGCGAACTGGCGGTGCACGGCGTCACCGTGATCCTGTCCGGCATCAAGCGGGATTCGCGTGACTGGAAAATGATCGGCGAATGGACCGGCGAACTCTCGAACGTGCGCGACTTCTATCTGCTCGATGCCGCGATCGAATGGGCCGAGGACCAGGTGGTCTATCGCTACGGCGGCGCCATCGACTTTCACGAGACCACCGAATTGTCCGAGCAGGCGCTGCTGGCGGGCCTGACGCCGGAGGAGCTGACCGATCTGGCGTCGATCGCGTCAATCCGAACCTACCGGCCGGGCGAAAAGATCGTCACCTCGGGCGACGCCCGCGACGTCGCTGTTCTTTCTGCGCAGCGGCGCCGTGCACGTCACGCTGCCCGACGGCATCAGGCTGGCGACGCTGACCGCCGGCATGGCCTTCGGCGAAATGGCGCTGCTGGAAACCCACCGCTCCGCCGACGTGCTGGCCGACGTCGTCCGCCACGGCCTATGAAATACGCCTTGCGGGATTTCGAGCGCTTCCGCAAACAGCATCCGAGGGCCAGCGAACGGATCATGCGCAACCTCGCCCAACTGCTGGCCGACCGCCTGATCGTCGCCAATACCAGGGTGGATCTGCTGACGGCGCATTAGCTTCCCCCTCCCGCACGGCGGAGGTCGGCCGCACCGCCATCGATGCGAAGCCACGATCTGACGCGAGCCGCTCAGCTCACCACTTCCGACACCGGCTGCATGTCGATCGCCAAACGTTTCCAGAAACTTCGACGTCATGACGTAGAAGCCGACCGAGAGCTGCAGTTCGACCAGCGCCGCCGGCGTCAGTTTTGCCGCGATGGCGTTGAAGGTCGCGTCGGTCGGCTTGTGCAGCCTGACGATCTCGTCGGTGAAGGCCAGTGCGGCGCGCTGCACGTCGTTGAAGCAGGTGGCGGACTGCCAGTTTTCCAGCGCCTCGTTCTGTTCGTCGGTGACGCCCGACATTCTTGCCGATGCGCTTGTGCGCGACGATTTCATAGGGCGCCTCGCACAGGATTCCGGTGCGCGTGATCGCGAGTTCCCGCACCACCGGATCGAGCTCGCCCTTGTGGCGGATCGCGCCGCCGAGCCGGCAATATTGTTCGAAATAGCTCGGCGAATGCGCCATCATCCGGAAAATATTGGCGTTGCGGTTCTTGCCGAGAATTTCCTTGGTGCGCTCGTTCGATTTGGTCGTGTCGCAATAGTCGATGCGGGCCATGATTCACCTTGGGGTTTTCGGATTTTTTCAGGCTGCCCTATCGAAGGCAGGTTCCATCGAAACACTATCCGCCGCTCGAGGCGGTAGCAACAGTCTGTGCCGCCTTGCAAATTCCGCGGTGGCGCCAATTCGGCGCAAACTCAGCCGCTGATTTTATCGGCCATCCGCCTCGCCAATCTCGTCACGTCAGAGTCAAAAAGCCGCCGCATTACTGATCGACCTTAGGCTGTCGATATTCGCTGAGTGGGGACTCATCCAAGCGAATACTCGTCGCGGGGTGTTCCGAGTACAAAATATCTGAGCCGTCGAGCCTTCGCGGGCAACGATGACTCATGCCCAAAATCTTGGGTGCCCAAGTCTAGGGAGATCGGCATGAAGGAAGCCACCAAAAGGGCGGCCTCGGAAGCGCTTGCGCAAACGCTGGCGGTGACGGCCATGCTCGTCATCGCCAGTCTCGTGTTCTACGTGCGGTGATGACGTCGTCATCCTGGACGGGGAGCGATCGCGTAGCGATCGCGAAGGCCTCGTTTCAGCGATGCAAGCTGGATCACTCCAGCGCTCACATCGCGCGCTCAATGCGAGCCGCCGCTCGCGCTCCAAGGACGGTAAGCATCACACCTTCTCGAAATACGGCACCAGCCGTCCCGCGAACGGCACGAACCGCGCGGTGACCTTGTCGCCGATGGCAAGGTCATTGTCGCCATGGGCCATCATGCGAAAGCCCTCGGACGGTATCGACCAGCACGATGTTGTAGGGAACATGCGCGCGGGTTTCCGGCGTGGCGGCGCGGCACACCAGCGAGGTCGGCGTAGACCGTCCCTGCGCCGCTGGCGCGCTTCTCCACCGGATCCGGCGCGCCGCAGGCGACGCAGAAGCTGCGGCGGAAATACTGCAGGCTGCCGCAGGCGGCGCAGCGATTGATAGACGATCGCTTCCGCGCCCGTGGTCCAGTCGGCGAGTTTTTCGCTCATCGCACCTGCTCCAGGAACATGCTGACATGCGACGACAGCACGCCGCCGTCGCCATGCAGCAGCGCGATCGAGGCATCGCGCACCTGACGCGCTTGCCGCGCGTCCCGTCATCTGCAGATGGGTCTCGACCAGATGCGCCATCGCGCCGCCGACGCCGCAATGGCCGTAGCTCAGCAGGCCGCCATGGGTGTTGAGCGGCATCGCGCCGTCGCGGCTGAAATGCCCCGCCCGCACCCTGTGCCGCCGCCTCGCCGCGGCCGGCGAGTCCGAGGTCTTCCAGCAGCATCGCCAGCGTGATGGTAAAACTGTCGTAGACCGCGGCATAGCGCACGTCCGATATCGCGACACCGGCGGCCTGCTTCGCCTTGGCAATCGCAATCTCGGCGCCGAGTTCGCTCAAGGCGGGGGCCGCCGTGACATGCTGATGGGTATGCGCCTGGGCGCAGCCGCGCACGCGCACGCCGGCCTCCCCGGTGCGTTCGCGGCTGATCACGAACGCCGCGCCGCCGTCCGACACCGGACAGCAATCCAGCAGTTTCAGCGGCATCGCCACCGGCTTCGAGGCCATCACGTCGGCGACGCTGATGGCGTCGTGGAACTGCGCGCCGGGATGGGTCAGCGCGTGGCTGCGCATCAGCACCGCGAATTCGGCGAGGTCTTCCTGCGTCACGCCGTATTCGTGCATGTAGCGCGAGGCGACCAGGCCGTAATAGGCCGGGATGGTCGGCCCCAGCGGCACCTCGTAGTCGGGATGGCCGACCTGCGCCAGCGCCAGGATCGAGGCGTCGCGGCTCTGCCCGGTCAGCCGGTTCTCGCCGCCGACCACCAGCACATGCCTGACGATGCCGGCCTCGACCAGATGATGCGCCAGCATGGTCATGGCGAGCCCGGTGGCGCCGCCGACCTGCACGGCGTGGGCGTAGGACGGCTTGATGCCGAAGTGCTCGGCGAACACGGTCGCCAGCATGATGTGCGGCGACACCGTGGAGTAGCCGCACAGCACGCCGTCGATCTCGCTGCGCTTCAGGCCCGGCGTCGGATATCGCCAGCTGCGCGGCCTGGCTCATCAGGTCGAGCGAGGAAGAGCCCTCGTGCTTGCCGTAGGATGTGAGGCCGACGCCGGTGATGAAGCTCATGACGTCGACTTGCTCCAGTCGTCATTCCGGGACGGTCGCAGGCCAGACCCGGAATCTCGATGCGAGTTCCGGGTTCGCATCCCGGAATGACGCGGAAGACGATCATCTCAATACGACTTCGGCATGCCCAGCACCTTCTCGGCAATGAAGCTGAGAACGAGCTGCGGGCTGATCGGGGCGATGCGCGGGATCAGCGATTCCCGCAAATAGCGCTCGACATGATATTCCTTGGCGTAGCCAAAACCGCCATGGGTCATGACCGCCTGCTCGCAGGCCTGGAAGCCGGCTTCGCCGGCGAGATATTTCGCGGCATTGGCCGCCGGGCCGCATGGCAGGCCCTGGTCGTATTGCCAGCCGGCCGACATCACCATCAGCCACGCCGCTTCCAGCTCCATCCAGTTCTTCGCCAGCGGATGCTGGATCGCCTGGTTCTTGCCGATCGGGCGGTTGAACACGATGCGGCTCTTGGCGTAATCGGTGGCGCGCTTCAGCGCCACCTTGCCGAGCCCGACCGCTTCGGCGGCGATCAGGATGCGCTCCGGATTCATGCCGTGCAGGATGTATTCGAAGCCGCGGCCTTCCTCGCCGATCCTGTCCTCGACCGGAATTTCAAAATTCTCGAAGAACAATTCGTTGGAGTCGACGGCCTTGCGGCCCATCTTCTCGATCTCGTGCACCGCGACGCGCTTCTTGTCGAAGTCGGTATAGAACAGGCTGAGGCCGTGGGTCGGGTTCTTCACCTCCTCCAGCGGCGTGGTGCGCGCCAGCAGCAGGATCTTGCTGGCGACCTGCGCGGTCGAGATCCAGACTTTCTGGCCGTTGACGATGTACTTGTCGCCGGTCAGCACCGCGCGGGTCTTCAACTGCGTGGTGTTGAGCCCGGTATTCGGCTCGGTGACGGCGAAGCAGGATTTGTCGCGGCCATCGACGATTCCCGGCAGCATGCGCCGGCGCTGCTCGTCGGTGCCGAACACCACGACAGGATTGAGCCCGAACACGTTCATATGCACGGCGGAGGCGCCGGACATGCCGGCGCCGGATTCGGCAATCGTCCGCATCATGATCGCGGCATCGGTGATGCCCAGGCCCGAGCCGCCATATTCCTCGGGAATGCAGATGCCGAGCCAGCCGGCATCGGCCAGCGCCCGGTGGAAGTCGGCGGGATAGCCGCCCTCCTTGTCCTTCTTCAGCCAATAGGCGTCGTCGAACCGGGTGCAGATCTTGCCGATCGCGTCGCGGATCGATTCCTGGTTGGCGGTGAGTGCGAAATCCATGGTCTCAATTCCTCGTGGCGGGCGCCGGTGTCGGTGACGCCGTCGCGAACCAGCGCGGCGATCTCGTCGGCGGAGTAGCCGACATCGCGAAGAATTTCCTCGCCGTGTTCGTTGAGACGCGGCGCCAGCCGCGCCGGCTCGACCGGCGTGTCCGACCAGGTGGCGGCGACCTTCATGTTGCGGATTTTTCCTTCGGTCGGATGATCGACCACGGGAAAGAAATCGGTCGCGACCAGATGCGGGTCCTGCAACATGCTCTCGAGGTCATGCATCGGCATCACGGGCACGTCGGCCTTGACCAGCAGGTCGGTCCATTCGGCGGTGGTGCGGGTCTCGAGAATGCGCGCGAGTTCGGCATAGACGGTGTCGATATTGACGGCGCGTCCGGCAAACGTCGCAAACTTCGGATCGCGGCGCAGGTCGTCGCGTCCGGTCGCCGCAAAGAAATTTTCCCACTGCTTGTCGTTGTAGACGATCACGCAGATGTAGCCGTCGGAGGTCTTGTACGGCCGCCGGTCGCGCGACAAATGCCGCGCATAGCCGCCCTTGTCGAGCGGCGGCTCGTAGGTCAGGCCGCCCATGTGGTCGCCCATGACGAAGCCCGCCATGGTCTCGAACATCGGAATGTCGACGCGCTGGCCACGCCCGGTACGATCGCGATGCACCAGGCTGGCGCAGATGGCGCCGACAGCCGTCAAACCCACGATGCGGTCGACCAGCGCATTGGGCACGTAACGCGGCACGCCGTCGCTGGTCTGCGCCATCAGCGCGGGAAGCGCGGTGGCGCCCTGGATCAGATCGTCATAAGCGGGTTTTGCCGCATAGGGCCCGTCCTGGCCGAACCCGAACACGCCGGCATAGATCAGCCGCGGATTGACCTTCGAGACCACGTCGTAGCCGAGTTGCAGCCGCGCCATCGCCTGCGGCCGGACGTTGTAGACCAGCACGTCGGCGGTCGCGATCAGCCGCAGCACCGCGTCGCGCCCGGCCGGCTTCTTCAGGTCGAGGCAGATCGAGCGCTTGCTGCGGTTGGTGTTGAGGAACACCGGCCCCATGCCGGGATGCCGGGTCGGCCCGATCTGCCGCGTCACGTCGCCATCGGGCGTTCTCGATCTTGATGACGTCGGCGCCGTAGTCGCCGAGCATCTGGGTGGCATAGGGCCCCATCAGCACGGTCGTCATGTCGATGACCTTGATGCCCTCGAGTGGTCCCATGGCGTGGTTTGCTCCCGATGCGCGACTTCGCGCGATTGTTCCGCGCTTGTTCTCGGACCTAGTAACGGCAGCGCGTCGGGAAGATCAAGGGCGTCGCGGGTATGGGCGTATGCGTGAACGCCGCCACTCAGCGTCGTCCCGGCGAACGCCGGGACCCATACGCCGTGAAGTTGCGATTTAAGGATGTGCCAGCGGCACGGCGAATAGCAGCAGCCGGTGGTTATGGGTCCCTGCGTTCGCAGGGACGACGATAAACCGCCTACGTCTTCATCATCACCCGCAGCTCCGTCTTCAGCACCTTGCCGTAATTGTTCTTCGGCAAGGCATCCAGATAGACGTAGCGCTTCGGCCGCTTGAAGCGCGCGATCGAGGCGAGGCAATGCGCGTCGAGCTTGGCGTCGTCGGCCGCAGCGCCCTCTTCCAGCACCACGCAGGCGACGACGATTTCGCCCCAGTCGGGATCGGGCACGCCGATCGCCGAGACCTCGCGCACGTCGGGATGGGTCAGCAGCGCTTCCTCGACCTCGCGCGGATAGATGTTGGTGCCGCCGGAGATGATGACGTCCTTGGAGCGGTCCGACAGCGTCAGGAAGCCGTCCTCGTCGAGCCGGCCGACGTCGCCGGTGCGCAGCCAGCCGTCCTTCAGCGTCTCGGCATTGGCCTTCGGGTTGTTCCAGTAGCCGAGCATCACGGCGGTGCCCTTGGCCTCGATCTCGCCGGTTTCGCCTGCCGGCAGCGGCTTGCCGTCCGGCATCGGTGATGCGAACCGACATCACGCTCTGCGCCGTCCCGACCGAGGCGAGCCGTTCGAGATAGCGCGGATGATCGGTCCGCCCGTGCCATTCGCGGCTCAGCGCCGTGATCGTCATCGGCGATTCGCCCTGGCCGTAGATCTGCACGAAGCGCTGGCCCATGGTCGCGATCGCATCCCTGATATCGGCGAGATACATCGGCCCGCCGCCATAGATGATGGTGCGGATGCCCTCGCCGTTCTCGCCGCGCTTTTTCGCGGCATCGACCAGCCGCCGCACCATGGTGGGCGCGGCGAACATCACGACATTGTCGAGCTGGCGGCCGAGATTGAGCACTTCGTCGGGATCGAAACCTCGGGATTCCGGGACCACGTGCCGCCCGCCCATCCGCACATGCGGAAAATTATAGAGCCCGGCGCCGTGCGAGATCGGCGCGGCATAGAGCGAGGCGTCGTGCGGCGTCGCCGTGATCGACATCGGCGAGGTAGCACAGCGACATCGCCACCAGATTGCCGTGGCTCAGCATCACGCCCTTGGGGCGGCCTGTGGTGCCCGAGGTGTAGAACAGCCAGGCGAGATCGTCGACCTCGCGCGGCAACGGCGACGGCGCGCCCTCGCCGTCGCGCATCGCGCGATAGGCTTCGCTGTCCATCGACAGCGTCTTCATCGCCGCGGGCAGATCGCCTCTGGCCTCGGTCAAGGCGCTCGATCGTGTCGTCGGAGACAAACGTCAGTTTCGCGCCGGCATCGCTGCAGATCCATGCGGCCTCGCGGCCGTGCAGTTTTGCGTTGATGGGGATCGCGACCGCGCCGATCCACCAGATGCCGTAGAGGCATTCGAGATATTGCGTGCAATTGGTCGCGAACAGGCCGACGCGATCGCCGGCCGCGATGCCGTAGTCGCGCGCCAGCGCGGCGCCGATCGCAGCGGCACGCCGCGCGAAGGTGGCGTAGTCCGCGTCGAGATCGAAGCCGGTCAGCAGCGCCGGCGCATGCGGGCGAAGCCGCGCGGTCGCCGCCAGCCATTCGGCAACGTTCATCGCTTCAGCCCCTCGCGGCGTAACGTCGCCGCCTACTTCGCCGGCTCCAGCACCGAGACGTAGTTCGCGACCGCCGCCCCGCCCATGTTGAAGATGCCGGCGAGTTTTGCGTTCTTGATCTGCATGCCCTCGGGCGCCTGGCCGACCAGTTGCATCGCGCTCATCACATGCATGGAGACGCCGGTGGCGCCGATCGGGTGGCCCTTGGACTTCAAGCCGCCGGACGGATTGACCGGCAGCTTGCCGTCCTTCTGGGTCCAGCCTTCCTTGATGGCGCGGGCGCCCTGCCCGCGCGGCGTCAGGCCCATCGCTTCATACTCGATCAGTTCGGCGACGGTGAAGCAGTCGTGGGTTTCGACAAAGGAGAGATCCGACAATTGCAGGCCGGCCGATTGCAGCGCGCGCTGCCAGGCCACGGTGCAGCCTTCGAACTGCAGGATGTCGCGCTTCGACATCGGCAGGAAATCCTGCGCATGCGCGGTGGCGCGGATGTTGACCGCCTTGCCCATGGTCTTCGCGGTTTCCGCATCGGTCAGCACCAGCGCCGCGGCGCCGTCCGACACCAGCGAGCAGTCGGTGCGCTTCAGGGGACCGGCGACGAACGGATTCTTCTCGCTCTCGGAGCGGCAGAATTCGTAGCCGAAATCCTTGCGCATCTGCGCATAGGGATTGGACGACGCCGTTCTTGTGGTTCTTGGCGGCGATCATCGCCAGCGCATCGGACTGGTCGCCGTATTTCTGGAAATAGGCCTGCGCGATCTTGCCGAACACGCCGGCAAAGCCGCCGGGGGTATCGCCATCCTCGGGCAGATACGACGCGCGCAACAGGTTGCGGCCGATTTCGGCCGGCGGCGTCCGCGTCATCTGCTCGACGCCGACCACCAGCACGATCTTGGCCGCGCCCGCGGCGATGGCCCGGATGCCCTGATGCACCGCGGCCGAACCGGTGGCGCAGGCATTTTCCACCCGCGTCGCCGGCTTGAAGCGCAGCGCGGGGTCGGCCTGCAGCACCAGCGAGGCGGTAAAATCCTGCGGCGAGAAGCCGGCATTGAAATGCCCGAGCACGATTTCGTCGACATCGCCGGCGGAAATGCCGGCATCGGCCAGCGCATCGACGGCGACCTTCACCACGAGGCTCTCGACGGTCTCGGTATCGAACTTGCCGAACGGCGTGTGCGCCCATCCGACGATGCTGGCTGTCATGGTCGTTCTCCCTGTCTTGCTCGGGATGGTATGTAGCCTATCTTCACGCCGGTTTCAGCGATTTCATGGCCCGATTGCACATGGCGGTTATGCCGGCCCAGTTGCCGGACCGGATATCCGCGGCCGGGCACAGCCAGGAACCGCCGACCGCGACCACATTGGGCTCGGCCAGCCAGGTCGCCGCGTTGGCCTCGCCAATCCCGCCGGTCGGGCAAAACCGGACATCCGGAAACGGCCCCGCCAGGGCGCGAAGCGCCTTGATACCGCCGGACTGCTCGGCCGGGAAGAATTTGACCAGACCGAAGCCGTGCGCCAGCGCCTGCATCAATTCGGACGCCGTCGCGATACCCGGCGCGAACGGCAAGGCGCTGGCGGCGGCGGCCTTCAGCAATTCCGGGGTGGCGCCCGGGACTGATGCCGAACCGGGCGCCGATATCCTCCGCGCGCGCCAGATCAGTCAGCGTTCAGGATGGTGCCGATCCCGACCACGGCCTCCGGCACATCGGCCATGATGGCCTTCGCGGCCGGAATCGCCACCGGCGTGCGCAGGGTGACTTCCAGCACGCGCACGCCGCCCGCGACCAGCGCCCTCGCCAGCGGCACCGCGTCCTCGAGCCGCTCGATGGTCAGGACCGGGATGACGCAGCCGGATCTCAGCAGCGCCGCGAGTTTTTCCTGTTTCGTCGTCATGGTGAGGCCTTACGAGAGGATCCCGGCCCAGGCAATATATTTGCAGGCATTGCCGAGCGCGGAATGATGGCACCGGGATAGCACACCACGACGCCGCCGAGGCGATGCCCCGCTTGCGCGGCTTCGACCGGCTCCGCGCCTGCGAGCCGCGCGGCGATGTAGGCCGCCGAGAAACTGTCGCCTGCCGCCGTGGTATCGACGACAGGCTGTGTTATGGGCTCCGGCCTCACCTCGTGCGATACTCCTTCAAACCGCACGATGCTCCCGGGGCTGAGAAGTTTCAGCACCGCTTCGTTGCAGGGAATGCGCGCCATCAGCTGCTCGTCGCTTTCGTCAGGATAGAGCGGCAGCAAATCCTCGGGCGAAGCCAGCACGATATCGGATACCGCAAAGGCTTCGCCAAAGACGGCGCGCGCGACGTCGGGATCGGGCCAGCCGCGGGCGCGGAAATTGGTGTCGAAGACGACGCGGGCGCCATGCTTTCGGGCGCTGCCGAGCGCGCCAAGCAATTTCGTCCGCCCTTGCGGGCTGTAAATCGACAGCGTGATGGCCGAGAGATAGACGACGTCATAGTTCGCAAGCGAATTCAGGATGTCGTCGGTCTCGGGCAAATCCATCAGGCTGCGTGCGGCGGAGTTCTCGCGCCAGTGGAAGAACCGGCGATCGCCAAACGCGTCGGTCTGGATCATGTAGATGCCGGGCAATTTGCCCTTCAGCCGCGCAACCCGGCTGGTGCCGATGCCCTCCGTGGCCCAGCCCACCACCATCTCGTCGCTCATGGGGTCGTCACCGAGCGCGGTGATGTAGTCGACGCCGACGCCGAGCCGGGCGAGATAGACCGACGTGTTCAGGGTATCGCCGCCATAGCCGCGCGAAAACAGGCCGCCTTCAGCCTGCTTCAGCTCGATCATGCATTCGCCGATGCAGGCAACTTTGGTCATGAAGGCTCGAAATGGATCGCCGGCCTCTCAACCGTCATTGCGAGCGCAGCGAAGCAATCCATCTCGCCGAGCAAAGAAAGAATGGATTGCTTCGCGTGCGCTCCCGCAATGACGAAGCTACGCGACGAACTTGCCGCCGAGTTCGTCCTCGATGTGAATCCTGATGATGTCATCGAAGGTCTGTTCGGCGGTGGTGAAGCCGAGCTGGCGCGC
This sequence comes from uncultured beta proteobacterium, assembly GCA_963823455.1. Classification (GTDB taxonomy): domain Bacteria; phylum Pseudomonadota; class Gammaproteobacteria; order Burkholderiales; family Rhodocyclaceae; genus CAVPDA01. Next base: position 6,738 of record CAWGLO010000025.1, on the reverse strand, counting down.
CCGTTTGGCGTCGAAATTGCGCGGCCAGCCCGCGACGATGCCCATGATGAACGGATCGGGCTCGCGCTTGATCCGTGCCGCCACCTTGTCGCCCGCCACCCGCTTCAGCGCCGCGATCTGCTCGCCGACGGTCGCCGACAGGCCGGGCATGGTGAGATTGCGGCGCGCGCCGGCCGTGGCGCTGTCCATGGTCGCGGCGTGCAGCAGGAAGCCGACGGCCGAGCGCGGCGAGGCATGCCAGTGGCGGACGTCCTCGGACACCGGCAACACCGCTTCCTTGCCGGCCAGCGGTTCGCGCAGGATGTTGGAGAAGAATCCGGAGGCCGCCTTGTTGGGCAGGCCGGGACGGATGCAGATGGTCGGCAGCCGGATGCCGATGCCGTCCATGAAACCGCGGCGCGAATAATCCGCCAGCAGCAGTTCGCAGATCGCCTTCTGGGTGCCGTAGCTCAGCAGCGGCGTATGGAAGAACTCGTCGCCGATCGCATCGGGGAACGGCGCGCCGAACACCGCGATCGACGAGGTGAAGACGATGCGGGGCTTGTAGCCGCTCGCCGGTGAGCCGGATGGCGTCGAACAGCATCCGCGTGCCGTCGAGGTTGATGCGATAGCCCTTGTCGAAATCGAGCTCGGCCTCGCCGGAGACGATCGCCGCGAGATGGAAAATCACGTCGGGCCGGTGCGCCACCAGCGGCGCGGCCGTGCGCGGGATCGGCGAAGTCGCTGGTGACGATGCTGATCGGGATCGACGCATTGGCGGGCTTGGTCGGCGCCACCACGTCGTGCAGCGTCATCCGCGTGATCTCGCGGTCGCCGAGGCGGCCGTCGCGCAGCAGCCGCTCGGTCAGCTTGCGGCCGACCATGCCGGCGGCGCCCAGAACCAGAATGTGCAAGACCCAACTCCTTGTTGTTTTCTTGCTTTATAGCCTTTTCAAGCGAGCTGGGAACCGCTCGCGGCGGAAATCGCGTCAGGTGAACGACCGGACGCGCCTGCCGGCTCACTCCTTGACGGCTCCGGTCATCGCCGACACGTAGTGCTCGACAAAGAACGCATAGAGGATCACCAGCGGCAGCGAACCCGCCAGCGCGCCCGCCATCAGCGAACCCCAGCGATAGACGTCGCCGTCGACGAACTCGTTGACGATCGCGACCGGCACCGTCTTGTTCTGCACCGAGGTGAGGAAGGTCAGCGCGTAGATGAACTCGTTCCAGCACAGCGTGAAGCAGAAGATGAACGCCGATATCAATCCGGGAATCGACAGCGGCAGCACGATCTTGGTCAGGATCTGCCAGCGGCTGGCGCCATCGATCAGCGCGCATTCCTCCAGCTCGAACGGGATGGTCTTGAAGTAGCCCATCAGCAGCCAGGTCGAGAACGGAATCAGGATGGTCGGATAGGTCAGGATCAGCGCGAACGGCGTGTCGAACAGGCCGTACTGGAACACCACGGTCGCGAGCGGGATGAACAGGATCGAGGGCGGCACCAGATAGGCGAGGAAGATGAAGCCGCCGACCCATTGCGCGCCGCGATAGCGCAACCGCACGATCGCGTAGGCCGCCAGCACGGAGGCCACGATCGACAGGATGGTGGCGCAGATCGCCACATACATCGTGTTCCACAGCCACAGCGGATAGTAGCTCTCAAACAGCAGCTTGTAAATGTGCTTGAACGTCGGATTCCAGGTCCAGAACGGATTGTAGGTGTTGAGATCGAGCAGCTGCTCGTCCGGTTTGACCGCGGTGAGCGCCATCCAGTAGAACGGGAACAGCAGCACGATCACGATGATCGACAGCGGCAGATAGAGCGTCACCAGCCGCCGCGGCAGCGACTCCAGATAGCTCATGCCGACGCTGTGATCGTCGGCCGCCACGGTTCGTGCCGATCCCGACAGCACGGCCTTGAGATCGGCGGGCTGAGTGCGCAGATCAGTCATTGTTTTCACCCTGCTGCCACTTGCGCCGCTGCAGTCCGAACCAGGAGACCATGATCGCCGCCAGCAGGAACGGAATCATCGCATTGGATATCGCGGCGCCCTCGCCGAGCACGCCGCCGATGATCGCGCGCTGATACGACAGCGTGGCCATCAGATGGGTCGAATTGACCGGCCCGCCGCGCGTCATCGCCCAGATCAGCTGGAAGTCGGTGAAGGTGAACAGCACCGAGAACGTCATCACGACGGCGATGATCGGGGTCAGCAGCGGATAGGTGATGTTGCGGAACATCTGCCAGCGGGTCGCGCCGTCGAGGGTGGCGGCCTCATAGAGCGACGGCGACACGGTCTGCAGTCCGGCCAGCAGCGTGATCGCGACGAACGGCACGCCGCGCCAGATGTTGGCGAAAATCACGCAGGCCCGCGCCCAGTAGACGTCGCCGAGGAAATTGATGTTCTCGGTGATCAATCCCATCTGCTTCAACGACCAGGAGATGATCGAGAACTGGGAATCGAAGATCCACCAGAATGCCAGCGCCGACAGCACGGTGGGAACGATGAAGGGGATCAGCACCAGCGCGCGCAGCATCGCCTTGAACGGCATGTTCTCGTTCAGCAGCAGCGCGAGATAGAGACCGATCCCGAATTTGATGGCGCTGGCGACGAACGTGTAGAGCAGCGTATTGAACACCGACAGCCAGAAGATCGAATCGTCCCAGAGCCAGTCGTAGTTTTCCAGCCCGATGAACGCGCCGGGGCGGCCGATGCGGGCGTCGGTGAACGAAATCCAGATTCCGAGCCCCAGCGGATAGGCCAGGAAGAAGATCAGGAACGCCATCGCCGGAAGCATGAACCAGAGCGCGATGAAGTTGCGATTGGACTTGAGCTGCTCCCACGCGGTCGCCTCGCGAATCGGCGGCCTGGCGGCTCTGGGTTGCAGTGCGATGTCAGCCATTAACGGAATCCCGCATTAAAATCGGCAATCGTGCCGTCTTCACTCGCATGAACGGCGGAATTTCGCGCCGTATCGCAGGTCGGGCGGGCGGCAATTGCTTGCCGCCCGCCCGGTTGCTGTCGTTAGCGATAGATGCGCTTCAACTGCCGCTCGGCGATCGCGATCGAGCCGGCGGCGGTCTCGCGGCCGGTGCAGTAGTTGGCGAACATGTCGACCACCAGGAAGTCGGCGATCGCGGTCGCCGCCTTCTCGCCGGGCGTGCCGATGCCGGAAGCCGGCAACGCGCGCTTGCTGGCCTGGCTGAACACCTGGTTCTTGGGGTCGGCGGTCCAGACCGGCGAGTTGTCGTAGGCGTTGAGCGTGTGGGTGAGATAGCCGCGCGCGCCGGTCAGCCACTTGTCGTAGTTTTCCTTCTCCAGCATGAAGGCGATGAAGGCCTTCGCGGCGTTCGGGTACTTGGTGAACTTGAACGCCAGGATCGGAACGCAGAGCTGCAGTTCGGTCGGCTTGCCGACCGGACCGACCGGCCACAGCGCGTGATAGGTGTCCTCGGTGAGCTCCTTCTTGGTCGGATCGTCCTTGGCCGCGACGTAGATCGAGATGCCGTTGGCGGTGCAATGCAGATCGCCCGACAGATAGATCTTGTTGTTCGACGAGTCGTTCCAGGACGCCACGCCGGGGATGAAGGTGTCGGACAGCGCCTTGCAGTATTCCAGCGCCTTCAGGGTCTCCGGCGAGTTGATGATGACCTTGTTGTTCTTGTCGACGGTGTAGGCGCCGTGGCCCCACAGCACCCAGTGCAGCCAGCCGTTGGCGTCGCCCGAGGCGTGACCGAGCGGGAAGCCGGCCGGCGTGTTGTTCTTCTTCAGCGCCTTGCACAGTTCGAGGAAGCCCGGGAAATCCTTCGGGAATTCCTTGAAGCCGGCCTTCTCCATCGACGACTTGCGATAGGTCATGTAGCCGCCGATGGTGGCGACGGGAATGCCGAGCCAGTCGTTGCCCTGCTTGCAGGTGACGGCGGCCGCGTCGGTCCATCCGCCGTATTTCTTGCCGAGATAGTCGGCGACGTCGTTCAGCTTCAGCACCTGGGTCGGGAACAACTGCGGCAGCGTGTGCAGGCCCCAGGCGAGATCGAGACCCGAGCCGGTGTTGGCGGCAACCGAAGCCTTGGGCTGCACGTCCTCGAAGGACTCGCTGAACACGTTCATGTCGGTGCCGGTGGCGGCCTTGAAGGCGGCGACCATGGCGTTGAACGCATCGTCCTCGGCCGGCACGAAGCGCTTCCAGCGCATCACCGTGAGCTTGGCGCCCTTCTCGGCCTTCCAGGGCGAGGTCTGCGCCCAGGCCTTGGCCCACTCGAGCAGCGCCGACCCGGTCAGTGCGCCGGTCGCCGCAAGCGCGGTGGCGCCCTGAAGCAGAGCTACGGCGCGTAAAGTCATGCATAGTCGTTTCCTCCGTTTGTTTGATTATGCAGTTCAGTCGCTTCCCGGTCGCTTCGTCGAACAGATGGACGAGCGCGCGGATCTGGTTTCAGCCGGATCTTGTCGCCCGGCTTGAACTGATGACGCTCGCGGAACACGGCGATGACCTCCTCGCCGCCGAGCTTGGCGACGACCTGGATTTCCGAGCCGGTCGGCTCGACCACCACGATCTCGGCTTCCGCGCCGTCGTCGGCGAGCGTGAAGTGCTCGGGCCGGATGCCGTACACCGCGGGCCGGCCGCCGGAACTGGCGGGCGCCGAGCCGAGCGGCAGCTGCATGCCGGCCGGGCCCTCGAAGCTGGCCGTCCGTTCGATTCACCTTGCCCTTGAGGAAATTCATCGCCGGCGAGCCGATGAAGCCTGCCACGAACAGGTTGTCCGGGCTTGTCGTAGAGGTCGAGCGGCGCGCCGATCTGCTCGACCACGCCGTCATGCATCACGACGATCTTGTCGGCCATGGTCATGGCTTCGATCTGGTCGTGCGTGACGTAGACCGTGGTGGTCTTCAGCCGCTGATGCAGTTCCTTGATCTCGGTGCGCATCGCCACGCGCAGCTTGGCGTCGAGGTTGGACAGCGGCTCGTCGAACAGGAACACCTGCGGGTCGCGCACGATGGCGCGGCCCATGGCGACGCGCTGGCGCTGGCCGCCGGAGAGCTGGCGCGGATAGCGCTCGAGCAGCGGCGTCGAGGCCGAGGATCTCGGCCGCGCGCTTGACGCCGGTCGAGATCGCTTCCGCCTTGGGGCGCCGCGCAGCTTCAGCGAGAAGCGCCATGTTGTCGGCCACCGTCATGTGCGGATAGAGCGCGTAGTTCTGGAACACCATCGCGATGTCGCGCTCTTTCGGCGGCACGTTGTTCACCACCCGGTCGCCGATGCGGATCTCGCCGGAGGTGATGTTTTCCAGGCCCGCGATCATGCGCAGCAGGGTGGACTTGCCGCAGCCGGAGGGGCCGACCAGCACCACGAACTCGCCGTCACGATCGGATCGAAACGCCGTGCAGGACTTGCGTGGCGCCAAATGCTTTGCGCACGTCGCGAATCTGCACCGACGACATCGGCTTCCCTCCCTTTTTCGCGGCATCGTACGGCGCAGCCGTCGCTGCTCTTGTCTCAACTTCGCTGTGCCGAAGCTGAGCTTGGTTGGGCATTGTCCGCAATTCGACAATCATTAGCAATCCGGTGGTAGCGCTGTCAATGTTTGTTCAACTGCCGGATTTGTTGTGATATGAGCGCGTCATGGAACGGAAACGAGCGAAGTCTGGCGAAATCCGGCTCACGGAAGTTGCCAAACTTGGCGGGGTGAGCCCGATCACCGCGTCGCGCTTTTTTCGAAATCCGGAAGCGCTGTCGCTGGCAAGCGCGAGCGGGTGGCGAGCGCGGCGAAGGAACTCGGCTATGTGCCGAATCTCGCGGCGCGCGCGCTCGCCTCGCAACGCACCGAAGTGATCGGCGTCCTGATCCCGTCCCTGACCAACAACGTGTTCTCCGACGTGCTGCGCGGCATCTACGACGCCTCGGACGGCAGCCGCTACAGCATCCAGCTCGCCAATACGCGCTACAGTATCCTGCAGGAGGAGAAGCTGCTGCGCCTGTTCCAGGCGCAAAAGCCGGCCGGATTGATCGTGACCGGCATCGACCAGCCGCGGAATCCCGCGCGGTCATGGAAGCGATGAACTGCCCGATCGTGCAGATCATGGAAATCGGCCCGGATCCGGTCGACATGATGGTCGGGTTTTCGCACGACGACGCTGCATTTGCAGCGGTTTCCCACCTTATCGCGCAGGGATTCCGGCGCATCGGATTTCTCGGCGCGCGGATGGATCCGCGGGTGCAGCGACGGTTCGACGGCTACCGCGATGCCATGAAGGCCGCCTCGCTGTTCGACCGCGCCTGATCGTGACGACACCCGTGCCGACCTCGGTCACGCTGGGCGGAGCGCTGCTCGCCGACCTGCTGGCAAGGCCCCCGATACCGACGCGGTGTCCTGCGCCAATGACGACCTCGCCCTCGGCGTGCTGTTCGAATGCCAGCGCCGGCAATTGTCTGTCCCTGACGATATGGCGATCATCGGCTTCAACGATTCTCGAGTTCATGGCCTCGGCCGTCCCGCCTTTGACCAGCGTGCGGACCAACCGTTACGAGATGGGTCGCAGCGCCGTCACCATGGTGTTGGCGGCCATCGAAGGTAATCGCCCACCGGAGCCGGTGGTCGATCTCGGATTCCAGCTCATGGTCCGCGAAAGCTCGTCGCCACGGCGCCCCTGATCGCCCCGATCCGCCGATCAAATCATCGTAGCAGAAAATGGTAGCGCTACCTTTTGCGCGGTAGCGGATCATCATGCCGGCGACCGATGGATGCGCGTCGCGCAT
>CAWGLO010000024.1:0-68645 GCA_963823455.1 uncultured beta proteobacterium | reverse complement strand
GGCAGCCCGGGGCCAGATGATGGCTCGCCCAGCGGCGGATCTCGGCGCTGCGAAAGCCGTGGATACGACTCAGCCGCAAGGCAAGCGGGCGGCCGTTGCCCGGATCACAGGCCACCGCCGCCACCAGCGGCGTCTTGCCCGGCGCACCACGCCCGCGCTCGCCCCCGCGCCGCTCGCCGCCCCAGTAGGCGTCGTCCAACTGGATCAGCCCGGCCAGAGGGCGGCTGTCGTCGCGCTCTTTCATCGCCTGCATCAGCTTGTGCTTGATCAGCCAGGCGCTGTTGTAGGACACCCCGAGCTGGCGCGACAGCGACAGGGCGGACACGGCGTTCTTGGACTGGGTCACCAGGAACATCGCCAGAAACCAGGTGGTGAGCGGCAGCTTGGTGCCGGCGAACAGGGTGCCCGCGGTGAGCGAACTCTGGTGATGGCAGCCATGGCGGTACAGCGCCCGGCTCTTGAGCGTGCAGTAGCTGGTGCCGCCGCATTCCGGGCAGACGAAGCCCTGTGGCCAGCGCCACTTGAACAGGGCTTTGCGGCACAGCGCTTCGCTGCCGAAGCGTTTCATGAAATCGTACAGACTCATGCCTTTCTGAAACTGCACCGTGTTGCGGCTCATCGTGGTTTCCTCCGTCGTCTCAGAGGACTCCACTATGACTACCCCTCTGGCTCACTGGCTGAGCCTTGTACGTAATCAAGAATAAGGTCTTGATTACCAATGACCCTCAGCCATGACAGCGAAGCGGTGAGGCAGCGGCGGGGTGCGTGCCGCGACGTAGCCGAGCCGGTCCATCATCTGCGACAGGTCGAAGCGGCGGTTGAACCGATAGCAGAACTCCGCCAGATAGCGCGGCAGGTGCTTCGCGGAGATGGCATGGTAGGTTCCGTGGATGGCGTTCTTCACATTGCCGAGGATCGTATTCACCCAATGGAACTCAGGCAGCTCCATCGACTCGGGACCCCCTCCGGTAACCGTGGGCTGATGGCTCGCGATGGGCTCGACCGCGCTGAAGCAGGCCAGTCCGTCGCACAGTACCGTGCGCCGGGCGCCAGGCTAGAGTTGGCCCACTGGGCGATCGCCTTGAGACTGAAGCCGGCTACCGGGCGGCCGTTGCGCTGCGCATGCCCCTCGTCGCTCATCGAGATGGCGGCGACGAATGGGACTTTGTTCTCCGAGCCACGGCCGGCCTTGCCACCGCTGCGCTCGCCGCCAAGGTAGGCATCGTCGACTTGGATCAGGCCTTCGAGGACATAGTGCTGCTCGCGATCGAGCATCGCCTGCATCAGCTTGTGGTGGATCAGCCAGGCCGTCGTAGCTCACCCCGAGCTGGCGCTTCAGTGCCAGCGCCGAAAGCCCGGTCTTGGCCTGGCTGATCAGGTAGATCGCCAGGAACCACACGGTCAGGGCAGCTTGGTGCCCTGAAAGACGGTGCCGGCAATCAGCGAGCTCTGATGGCGGCAGTGACCCACCGGCACAGTGCCCTGGCTCTTGAGCGTGCAGTAGCTGGTGCCGCCGCATTCCGGGCAGACGAAGCCCTGTGGCCAGCGCCACTTGAACAGGGCTTTGCGGCACAGCGCTTCGCTGCCGAAGCGTTTCATGAAATCGTACAGACTCATGCCTTTCTGAAACTGCACCGTGTTGCGGCTCATCGTGGTTTCCTCCGTCGTCTCAGAGGACTCCACTATGACTACCCCTCTGGCTCACTGGCTGAGCCTTGTACGTAATCAAGAATAAGGTTGCAGCGAAGGATCTGAAGTCCGCGCCGGCCTTGACGATTCTCAGACGGCTGGTGGCTTGACGTCGCCCACGCGCAAGAGTCGTGACAATCTCGCGCAATTGCGGCGACAAAAAAGAAAGACCGGGACGACTGGACGGCCTTTCTGATTGATTCTGTGTGGTATTTTTGGTGGAGGTAAGCGGGATCGAACCGCTGACCTCTTGCATGCCATGCAAGCGCTCTCCCAGCTGAGCTATACCCCCACGAAAGAGACGCGAATTATAAGGACCGACCGTGGCTTTGTAAAGAAAACCCCGGCCCGGTTCGCAGACAACCCCTCACAGGATCTTTCCCGGATTCATCAAGCCGCGCGGATCGAGCACGCTTTTCACGCGGCGCATCAGATCCATTTCCACCTCGCTCTTGTAACGCAGCAGCTCGGCACGCTTGAGCTGGCCGATGCCGTGTTCGGCGGAAATGGAACCGCCGAGTTCCGCCGCGATGTCGTGCACGATGCGGTTGGCTTGCGGCGTCAGCGCGATGAATTCGGCATTGGCCGCGGCATCGGCTTTGGACAGGTTGTAGTGCAGGTTGCCGTCGCCGACATGGCCGAAGGCGACGATGCGCACGCCGGGAAAGGCGTCGCGCAGCGACCGCGTCGGCCCGGTCGAGAAATTCCGCGATGCGGCTGACCGGCACCGAGATGTCGTGCTTGATGCTGATACCCTCGATCTTCTGCGCTTCGGAAATGTTTTCCCGCAGGCGCCACAAGGCCTGCGCCTGCGCCAGGCTTTGCGCGACCGCGGCATCGGCCAATCGATCTGCTTCCATCTCCTCCATCAGCGCCGCATCAAGCGCGGCGCCGATGTCGAAGCCGGGTACGGTCTCGCCGACTTCGATCAGTACGTTCCAGGGCGCCGCCTCCGCCAGCGGCGGCCGGGCGCCGGAGATGTTCTTGACGACCAGCTGCAGCGCGGACTGCGCCGATGAGTTCGAACGCCGTGACGCGCTCGCCGAAGCGCTCGCGCATGCGGCCGAGCAGAGTCCACCGCGGCAGCGACCGAAGCCACGCCCAGCCAGGCGACGGCGCTCGTTTTCGGGCGCGGAAACAACTTCAGCACGGCGGCGGTGATGATGCCCAGCGTGCCTTCGGCGCCGATGAACAAGCTGCTTCAGGTCGTAGCCGGTGTTGTCCTTGCGCAGGCCGCGCAGGCCGTTCCATACGCGGCCATCGGGCAGCACCACCTCCAGGCCCAGCGTCAGCTCGCGCGTGTTGCCGTAGCGCAGCACATGCACGCCGCCGGCATTGGTGGACAGGTTGCCGCCGATCTCGCAGCTGCCCTCGGCCGCCAGGCTCAGCGGAAACAAGCGCCCGGCGCTCTGCCGCCGCCTCCTGCACCTGCTGCAGCAGGCATCCGGCCTCGACCGTAATGGTGTTGTTGGCGGTATCGACCGCACGCACGCGGTTGAGCCGCGACAGATTGACGATGACCGCGCTCGCCCGACAGGTCGGGCGTCGCACCGCCGCACAGGCCGGTATTGCCGCCCTGGGGCACGATGGCGACGCCGGCATCGTGCGAGCAGGGCGACCGCGGCCGCGACCTCGTCGGTGCGTCGACGGCTTGAGCACGCAGCGCGCCGCGCCGTGATAGCGGCCGCGCCAATCGTTGAGGTACGGGCGCCATCGCGGGCGGGTCCGCGATCACGGCAGCATCGCCCAGCAAGGCGCGAAGACGACTGCCGATGTCGGCACTCATTGGCTAGCCTTTCCCAGCACATGACGAATCGCAGGCAGGCTGCGCGCCACCGCCGCCCTGCCCTCGGCGATCGCCTCGCGGCCGCGATGGAAGTCGAGCAGCCCGAGTTGCCCCAGGCGCGGCGCGATCAACACGTCCGCCGGTTCGCCGGCCAGGCGGCTGCGCGCGATGCGCACCTGCATGATATTGATGCTGGCAGTCAGCACCGTCATCAAGCGACGGCGAATGATTGGCTTCCAGTGCCAGAGTTTCGGTGTGCCATGCCGAAGCGCTCCAGCACGCGTCGCGTCCACCCCGCTTCGCTCTCGGCGGCGTGTTCCGCTCCGGCGCGGCGCAGACTGCGGCCGACGATGTCCGAGCCGAGGTCGACCGCGATGACCAAGTCCATGCCCATCGCGCGGCACAGGGACACCGGCACCGGATTGACCAAACCGCCATCCACCAGGAAGCTGCCCTCGTGGGCGACCGGCGTGAACAGCCCCGGCAAGGCGATCGACGCGCGCACCGCGTGCGCGACGCCGCCCTCCCGCAGCCAGACTTCGCGGCCCGATTCAAGATCCGTGGCCACGCAGGCGAAAGGCAGTGGCAGATCGGCGAAATCACGGGCGACGAAATTGCGTTCGAAGATACTGAATCAGCTTGCGCGCCCTTGATCAAACCGCCCTTGAGGCTGACGTCGAGCAGCGCCACCACATCCTGCCAGGTCAGCGCGGACACCCAGGCTTCGAGTTTGCGCGAGATCGCCGTCGGCGTGAATGGCGCCGACGAACGCACCGATCGAACAGCCGCAGATCGCGTCGAATACGATGCCCTCCTCGGCCAGCGCATGCATGACGCCGATATGCGCCCAGCCGCGGGCGGCGCCGCTGCCCAGTGCCAAACCGAGCTCGGCGCTTGCGTGCCATGTTCACGCGGCCAGCCTGCGCGTACAGGTCGTGCGTATCCGAATCGATGACCGTCACGCGCCGCCGATCCCCGACGGCAAGCGCCTCGCCGTCCGTTACATAGACCAGCCCGTCGATGTCCGGCGCATCGGCAGCGGAGCGCGCCACGGCGCCGCTGGTCGTCGACCTCGTCCACGATGACATCGATGACGCGGTCGATCTTGCGCTCCAGGCGCGTCGCGCTGATGTCTTCCTGCAGCGCCATGAGGCGAGCGCGCCGCTCGGCGCCCACCTCTTCAGGCACGCATGCCGGGCAACTCGTTGGCCGCGCGCGCCGGCGACCGGCGAATAGACGAAGCAGCCGACGCGGTCCAGTTGCGCCTCGCTCCAGGAAGTCCAGCAGTTCCTCGAAATCCGCTTCGGTCTCGCCGGGAAAACCGGTGATGAAGGTGCTGCGGATGGTCGAGGTCGGGACAGATCTCGCGCCAGGCACGCACGCGCGCCAGCACGTTTTCGCTGGAGGCCGGGCGCTTCATGAGCTTGAGGATGCGCGCGACTGGCATGCTGGAACGGCACGTCCAGATAGGGCAGCAGCTTGCCCTCGGCCATCAGTGGAATGACATCATCGACCGCGGATACGGGTACACGTAGTGCAGACGCACCCACACCCCGAGTTCGCCGAGTGCCCGTGCCAGATCGATAGAGGCGGGTGCGCAGCGGGCGACCGTTCCAGAAGCCCGTGCGGTAGCTTGATGTCGACCCCATAGGCGCTGGTGTCCTGGGAGATGATCAGCAATTCCTTGACGCCGGCCTGCACCAGATTTTCCGCCTCGCGCATCACCTCGTCGATCGGCCGGCTCACCAGGTCGCCGCGCAGCGACGGAATGATGCAGAAGGTGCAGCGATGATTGCAGCCCTCCGAAATCTTGAGATAGGCGTAATGGCCGGGCGTGAGCCGGACACCCTGCGGCGGCACCAGATCGGTGAACGGATCGTGCGGGCTGGGGCAGATGCTCATGGACCGCCTGCAGCACCTCGGCGGCGGCATGGGGGCCGGTGACCGCCAGCACCTGCGGATGGGTGGTCCGAACGATGTCGCCCTTGGCGCCGAGGCAGCCGGTGACGATGACGCGGCCATTCTCTGCCAGGGCCTCGCCGATGGCATCGAGCGACTCCTCGACCGCCGAGTCGATGAAGCCGCAGGTATTCACGATCACCAGGTCGGCACCGTCGTAGGTCGGCGCAATGGCGTAGCCCTCGGCGCGCAGACGGGTGAGGATGTTCTCGGAATCGACCAGGGCCTTGGGACAGCCGAGGGAGACGAAGCCCACCTGCGGCGCCGGGCTTCTCTTAGCGCGAACCATGCTCTGTCGGGGAATGGGAGGCGTCCGGCGGTCGTTCGCCGCCGTAATCGGGGACTACTTCTTCTCGGCCCCGGCCTTTTCGGTCGCGGCGGTCTCGCCGCTCGGCTCGGCCGTCGGCGCGACGAAGCCGGGGAACTGGAAGCCAGAGAACAGGGTGCGCGTCTGGTTCTGAATCTGCTCCTGCATCTGCATGAACATCTTCTTGCTCTGCTCCATGTATGCGCCCATCATGCTCTGCATGGCGGGTCCCTGGAAGTTGAGAAACTGGGCCCACAGGTCCTTGCTCATCGGGCTGTTCTCGCCATAGATGGAGCGCGCCTGCTCCTGCAGTTTCTGCTGCATCTCGCTGAAGGACTTGATGTTGCTTTCCAGGTACTTGCCCATCATGCCCTGCATGGCATTGCCGTAGAAGCGGATCATCTGCGCCAGCAGCGCGCTGGAGAACATGGGTGCGCCGGCGCCTTCCTCCTCGAGGATGATCTGCAGCAAAATGCTGCGCGTCAGATCCTCGTTCGTCTTGGCATCCAGAACCTGAAATTCCGCTTGGTGCAGCACCAGATCCTTGACGTCGGTCAGCGTGATGTAGGCGCTGGTCTTGGTGTCGTAAAGGCGGCGATTTGGGTATTTCTTGATCAGTCTGATCTGTTCCGACATGGGTCCCCTCCTCGACCTGCGGCAGCGCAATTGCTGCACCGCATTGATTCATTATACACAGACAAAAAACCCCGCTGCACGCGGGGTTTCAGGCTGGGCTCCGGCGCTGTCCGTCAGCACATGTGCAGGCCGCCGTTGATGTTGAGGGTCGAACCCGTGATGTAGCCGGCATGCTCGGAGGCGAGATAGGCGCACAGCTCTCCGATTTCATCGGGCCGGCCCAGGCGCCCCATCGGAATCGTTGCAATGATCTGTTCCCGCACTTCGGGCTTGATGGCCAGCACCATGTCGGTGCCGATGTAGCCGGGCGCGATGGCGTTGACCGTGACGCCCTTGCGCGCCACTTCCTGGGCGATGGCCTTGGTGAAGCCGAGAATCCCGGCCTTGGCGGCGGAATAGTTGGCTTGGCCGAACTGGCCGCGGACGCCGTTCACCGACGAGATGTTGATGACGCGGCCCCAGCCCCGCTCGGCCATCCCCGGCAGCACCTGGTGCGTGACGTTGTAGACGGAGCTGAGATTGATGTTGATCACCGCATCCCAGTCCGGCTTCTGCATCTTGCGGAACATGGCGTCGCGCGTGATGCCTGCATTATTGACCAGCACTTCGACCGGCCCCAGATCGGCCTCGATCTTCTTCACCATGGCGGCGCAGGACTCGTAGTCCGACACATCGCCCTCGCCGGCGTGGAAGTCGAAACCTTCCACCTTGTTCTGTGCCAGCCACTCGTCCATCTTCGGAAAACCCGGCAGGCAGTTGGCGACGACAGTGAATCCGCCCTGCGCGAGCGCCCTGCAGATCGCCGTCCCCAAGCCCCCATGCCACCGGTCACCAGCGCAACTCTTTTCGACATTTTTCCGCTCCCTCACCAAAAAAAACCGAAATCCGCTCGCCGCCTTGGCCGGAGCAGGGGCAGGTGCGCCGCCACCGGCTGGCGCACCCCCGGGCCCGCGAGCGCCCCTTAGAACATGTGCTGACCGCCGTTGATGGAAATGTTGGCGCCGGTCACGAACGCCGCTTCCTCGGACGCCAGGTAGGCCACCAGCCCCGCGATCTCCTCCGGCTTGCCCAGGCGGGAGACCGGAATCTGCGGCAGGATCTTGGAGTCCAGGATCTCCTGCGGAATCGCCATCACCATCTTGGTACCGATGTAACCGGGCGAAATGGTATTGACCGTCACCCCGTTCCTCGCCACTTCCAGCGCCAGCGCCTTGGTGAAGCCGTGCATGCCGGCCTTGGCGGCGGAGTAGTTGGTCTGGCCGAAGGCGCCCTTCTGACCGTTCACCGAGGACACGTTGATGACGCGGCCCCACTTGCGCTCGAGCATGCCGTCCATCACCTGCTTGGTCATATTGAAGCACGAATCCAGGTTGGTGCTCATCACCACGTCCCAGTCGGCCTTGGTCATTTTCTTGAACGTCATGTCGCGGGTGATGCCGGCGTTGTTCACCAGCACGTCCACCGGCCCCGCCTCCGCCGTCACGGTGGCGACGCAGGCCTTGCACGAATCGAAGTCTGCCACGTCGCAGGGATAGGCCTTGAAGCCGTAGCCCATGTTGTTCATCGTGGCGAGCCAGTCCTGCGCCTTCGTGTTGCTCGGGCTGTAGGTCGTGACGACCTTGTAGCCGAGGGCGGCGAGCTTGATGCAGACGGCCTCGCCCAGTCCTCCCATACCGCCGGTTACCAATGCGACTCTTGGCATGTCTTGCTTCTCCTCTCCTCTTATTTCGATCAGGGGTTGGTTTCAATTCGCAGTGGCGCCCCCTCTTCAACGCTGCCGCGACGACAGTCTACGCCCGCTCCTTCACGTAACGCCCGGGTGCGGGTTCGATAGCCTGGTACTTCTTGTTGCCGAGCCGACCGCGCGCCGGCCTGCTCGCCGCCGCCGAAGCGGCGCAGCCAGGCTATCCAGTGGGGCCACCAACTGCCCTTGTTCTCGCTGGCGCCGGAAAACCAGTCGGCGGCGTCGGCGACCGTGGCGTCGTTGCTCCAGTAGCTGCGCCGGTTCTTGGCCACCGGGTTGATGACCCCGGCGATATGACCGCTTGCACCGAGCACGAAAGTTGTCTCTGCGCCGATCAGTTGCCGCGACAGATAGGCGCCCCGCCAGGGCACGATGTGGTCTTCGCGCGTGGCCAGAATGTAGGTCGGCATGTCGAGCCGAGTCAGATCCGCCTTGACGCCGCACATATCGAGCTTGCCGGGCACACGGAGGCTGTTGTGCAGATACAGATGGCGCACATACCAGGTCAGGAACGGCCCCGGCAGATTGGTGCTGTCGCCGTTCCAGTAGAGAATGTCGAAGGCGTCCGGTGTGCCGCCCTTGAGGTAATTGGCGACCACGTACTGCCAGATGAGGTCGTTCGGCCTCAGGCTGGAGAAAACGCTGGCCAGTTCCCGGCCGGGAAGCAGCCCGCCCTTGCCGATCTGCGCTTCCCGCGCCGCGACCGTCGCCTCGTCAACGAAATAGCCGATCTCTCCGGCGTCGGCGAAATCCAGCAGCGTGGTGAGCAGGGTAAGACTGGCCGCGGGATCGTCGCCCTTCGCCTTCGCCACGGCCAGCGCACTCGACAGGAGGGTGCCGCCGACGCAGAAGCCGAGGGCGTTCACCCGGTCGGCGCCGGTGAGTTCGCGCACGACGGAGAGCGCGGCGAGCGGTCCCATTTCCAGGTAGTCGTCCCAGGCGAGCCGGCCCTGGGCGGCGGAGACATTGCGCCACGACACCAGAAACACCGTCTGGCCCTGCTCCACCATGTAGCGCACCAGCGAGTTCTCCGGCTGCAGATCCATGACGTAGAACTTGTTGATGCACGGCGGGACGATCAGCAGCGGCCGCTTCGCCACTGCGTCGGTGAGCGGCGAGTACTGGATGAGCTGGATCAGTTCGTTCTCGTAGATCACGGCGCCGGGGGTGACGGCCAGATTGCGCCCGACCTCGAACCGTGATTCATCGGTCATCGTGACGCGGCCCTTCTCCAGGTCGGCGATCATGTTCGTGATGCCCCGGGTGATGCTCTCGCCGCGGGTCGCCAGCGCGGTCTTGATGAACTCCGGATTGGTGGCGGCAAAGTTGGAGGGGGCCAGGGCATCGACGTACTGGCGCGTCACGAAGCGCAACCGGTGCCGGGCGTGGCCGTCGAGCGGCAAAGATTCCGCCAATTTCTTCAGAAAGTCGGCATTGATGAGGTAAGCCTGCCGCAGGTAATCGTAATAGGGGCTCTCCGCCCAGTCGGCAGCGGCGAAGCGCCGGTCCCCCGGCTCCGGCGCGACCACCGCCGGAGCGGGTTCATCGGCTTTGCGCTGCGCCATGCCGGCCCACAGCGCGGCATGCTTGTGCATGAACTCGCGCTGCAGTTCGCTCCACTGGCTGCCCAACTGCGCCGTGTCCGGCAGCGCCGACAGGGACGCCCCCGGGACACCCTGCTGGAGGGCAGTGCCTTGTTTCGCAACGAAATCCAGAAAATTCTGGGCGAGCGCCTGGCCGGCCTGGAGCAGACCCTGCAATGCGGGTGCGTTCGGCTCGAGCATCAAGGCGCAGCGCCGTCAGCCGAGCCGGCGTGCGGTCGGATCCGCGTGGTCATCGCCAGGAAATGAACAGGAAAAAAGGAACAGGATTCTGCACTGCACAAAAGTCCGCTGTCAACGCGGATAGTGTAGTTGAATGCGCCTAGAATTGGGACTTATGTACATCGTCGCCATCGCCTGGATCTACGTCACCCTGCTCATGGCCCTAACCGAGTCGAGCTTCGTTGCGGGCGCGATGACCTTCCTGTTCTACGGCGCGTTGCCGCTGGCCCTCTTCCTGTGGCTGTTCGGAACGCCGGAACGGCGGCGCCGGCGCCTAGCCCGCCAGGCGCTCGACGAGCGGATGGGCGCCCAGGATCGACGCGATTCCGAGCCCGATCAATAGCACCTGCTGCAGCGTCGCCCTCAGTTCCGGCCGCTTGTGCAGGCCTGGAATCAGATCGGCCACGGCGACATAGATCATGCTGGCCGCCGCCAGCGACAGCATGATCGGCACCAGGAATTGAACCCTGGACAGGGCGAAGTAGGCCAGCAGCCCGCCCACCAGGGTCGCCAGGCTCGACAGCAGGTTGAAGGCGAAGGCGCGCGCTCGCGTATAGCCGGAATGCAGCAGGATCAGGAAATCACCCACCTCCTGCGGAATCTCGTGGGCGATCATGGCCAGCGCGGTGACGATGCCCAAGGGCACGCTCTGCAGGAACGCCGCCGCGATCAGCACGCCGTCCACGAAGTTGTGGAAGGTATCGCCCACCAGGATGAGCAGGCCGCTGCGTCCGTGATCGGCGTGCTCCTCGTGGCCATCGTGGGCTTCGCAGGATTCGTCGTGGCAGTGCCGCCACAGCACCAGCTTTTCCAGCACGAAGAAGCCGAGGATGCCGGCCAGAACCGTCGCCGTCGCCGCCGACGCCCCGCCGCTCGCCTCCACCGCCTGGGGCAGCACTTCGAGGAAAGCGGCGCCGAGCAGCGCGCCGATGGCATAGCTGATCAGGATCGGCACCCAGCCGGCTGGGGCGAAGTAGGCGAAAATTGCCGCCGCGACGACGCTGAGAGCGCCGCCGGCCAGGCTCATGGCCACGATCCAGCCGAGGGATGTCATGGGGAACGGATACCGCAGAAATGGTCGGGGATTATAGCCCAGGCGTGGGTTGCCCCTGCGCCGCGCGTTCCGGGTATCTTCACGCCGGGAACGGCCGGTTTGCACCAGCCGACCGCCCCGACCGGATTCCCGCGCCGACACTGTCGCCCGAAAGCGAGCCGAGCATGATGCTGAAGACCTGTGGTGCGCTTCTGCTCTACGCATCCGCGAGCTTCGCCCAAGCGGCGGACCAGGTTCCGGATTGGAGCATGGAAACGCTGACGGGCGACTGGGATGGCATGCGCACGGGAATGTATCGGCGCGGTGCGCACCTGGAGGCGGGCTACAAACTGGACCTCGCGCGCAACGCCAGCGGCGGCCTGGCGGCAGGTACGCGGGTCCAGGGCATGCTGGAGGTCAAGTTGAAGCTGGACGGGGACAAACTGATCGGCTGGCCGCATTCGAGCGCCTACCTCCACCTGCTCGGTAACCTGGGTGGCAAGCCCAACGCCAGCCTGGTCGGTTCCTTCATGGGGATCAACAACGCCGAGGCGGCGGTGAACTCCGTGAAACTCTTCCATGCCTGGCTGCAGAAAGCCTTCTGGGACAACAAGGCCTCCGTGCTCGTCGGGCTGTACCCCATCGACTCCGAGTTCTATGTCACCGATGCCTCGGCGGTGTTTCTGCATCCCGCCCTGGGTATGGCGGCGGAGGTCGCTGCCAGCGGCCAGCAGGGGCCTTCGATATTTCCCAACGCGGCCCTCGGTATCCGGCTCAAGCTGCAGCCCGATCCCACGCTGTACGCGCAGATTGCCGTGACCGACGGCGTGCCGGGCGATCCCGCCAACCCGCGCGGAACCCACATTCGCCTGCAATCCGGCGACGGTGTCATGGCCATCGCCGAATTCGGCTACCGCCCCGGCGAAGCGCACCACGTCGATGAACCGGTCGGGCCGGAAAAGAACATTCCCGCCACTCCCGAGCGCAAGCGCGAAGAGACGCTCGAACCGATCGGCAAGTTCGCCCTGGGCTTCTACCGCTACAACCCGAAGATGGACGATTTCACCGCCGCCGAACCCATCACCGGCGACCCCATTCAGCGCACCGCCCACGGTGCCTATGCGCTCGCCGAACGCACCCTCTATTACGAACCGGAGGCCCCGACCCAGGGGCTGGCCGCTTTCGTCCGCTATGGACGTACCGATGGCGACGTCAGTCCGCTCATCTACTCCTTCAGCGCGGGCTGCATCTACACCGGCCTGCTGCCGGGACGAGATGACGACGTGCTCGGTCTGGCGCTGATCCGCGCCCGCGCGGCAGAGAAATTCCGCCAGGCCAATGCCCCGCTGGAGGAATCGGAGGTCGCCGTGGAACTCACCTACCGCGCCCGGCTGACGCCATGGCTCGCCGTCCAGCCGACCCTGCAGCACGTCATCCATCCCGGTTTCGAGCCGAGTCTGAGGAATGCCTGGATCGGTACGGTTCGGCTCGAACTGACTCTCTGAGCGATGGGACGGCGGCGGCGCGTTCGTCCTCAAGCGAGCCAGATGAGCGACGCCATGCGGCCGCTGGCGCGGTCACGGCGGAAGGAAAAGAAGCGCTGCGCCTCGGCGCAGGTGTCGGCAACCCCACCGAACACGGCGCCAACGCCGGCATCCGCCAGGCGCTGCCGTGCCAGTTGGTAGATGTCGGCGCGGAACTTGTCCGTACCCGCCGGCACGAAGGCGGCAGACGCCCGCGCATCGTGGGCAAGGAACGCGGCCCGTACCTCCGCGCCGACCTCGAACGATGCCGGGCCGATGGCCGGGCCGAGATACGCGAGCAGCCCGCCGCCACCGTTTCCCATGGCCCGCACCGTGGCCTCGATCACTCCTGCCGCCAGCCCGCGCCAGCCGGCATGGGCGATGCCCACCACCGAGCCCGCGGTGTCGCACAGCAGCAGCGGCAGACAATCCGCCGTCATCACCGCGCACACCGTACCTCGCCGCCGCGTGACCGCCCCGTCCGCCTTGGCCCCCGGCTGCGCCTGATCTGCCCGCACCACGGCCACCCCATGCACCTGATCGAGCCAGAGCGGTTCGTCCGGCAAGTACCGGCGCAGGCGGGTCCGGTTCTCCGCCACCGCCACGGGATCGTCGCCGACATGCATGGCGAGGTTGAGGCTGGAACATGCGCCGCGGCTGACGCCGCCGTGGCGCGTCGTGATCAGCGCGCGCACTCCGTCCGGCGCCGGCCAGTCGGGCACGATCCAGTCATGCATGGGTCGTCGCCTGCGCGCGCAACCGATCGAGAAGCGCCGCGAAATCCGTCGGCGGCGGCGCTTCCCAGTGCAGCGGCAGGCGCGAAACCGGATGCAGCAAACCCAGTCGCCAGGCATGCAGCGCCTGGCGGCCGAACTCGATCCCACTCGCCGCGCCGTGACGGCCGGCCGTAAACCGGATCGCCGATCAGCGGATGGCCGAGGTGCGCCATGTGCACGCGGATCTGGTGCGTGCGTCCGGTTTCGAGGCGGCACTCGAGCAGCGTGGCGTCGAGCGAAGCGTTCCAGAACGCGGTAGTGGGTGCGCGCCGGCTTGCCGCCCCGCCCACGATCGCCATGCGCGTGCGCTGCACCGGATGCCGGCCAATGGCGGCGTCGACCGTGCCGCCCGTCGTCAGGCTGCCGCGCACCAGCGCCAGATACTCGCGCTTCACGCGTGCGCGCCTGCAGCTGGCGCACCAGGTCGGTCTGCGCCTCCAGCGTCTTGGCCACCACCAGCAGGCCGCTGGTGTCCTTGTCGAGGCGATGCACGATGCCGGCGCGCGGCAACTGCGCCGAGCTGCGGGCGCATGATGCAGCAGCGCGTTGAGCATCGTGCCCTCCAGTTGCCGCTGCCGGGATGCACGACCAGCCCGGCCGGCTTGTCGATCACGATGCATGTGCGTCGTCTTCGAAGACGATGGCGAGCGCGATCGCCTCCGCGCGCTGCGCCATTCGGCCGCAGCCATGGTCGCGGCGAGCTTCGACGCGTCTCGCCGCCCCACACCTTCTGCCGCGGTCTCGGCGGCGGCGCCGTCTACCGGCACCCGGCCCGCTCGAATCCAGCTCTGCAGGCGGTTGCGCGAATATTCCGGCAGCAGTTGCGCCAGAGCCTGGTCCAGGCGCAGCCCGCGACATTCGCCGCCGGAACGCCCAGTGCTCCGCGCCGGGAGTGCGCCATCGTTTGCGCTATAATCCGCGCCGTCTTCGCCATCGGGGCTGGTTCGTCGTGGGACTTTCATGGTGCGTAGTGTAGCGATTGTCGTCGCGCTCCTGCTCGCAGCGGCTGCGGCCTGCTGCCCGAGCGAGAAGGACGAAACCGCCGGCTGGTCGGCGCAACAAGCTCTACACCGAGGCCAAGAACGCGATGTCACGACGGCGCCTACGACAAGGCGATCAAGTATTTCGAAAAGCTCGAATCGCGCTATCCCTATGGCCGCTATGCCCAGCAGGCGCAGATCGAAATCGCCTACGCCTACTGCAAGCAGCGACGAACCGGCGCTCTGCCATTGCCGCCTGCGACCGCTTCATCAAGCTGCACCCGAACCATCCCAACGTCGATTATGCCTACTACCTGAAAGGGCTGGTGAACTTCAACGAGGACCTGGGCATGCTCGGCTACGTCTCGGCCAACAGGACATGACCGAGCGCGACCCGAAGGCGGCGCGCGAATCCTTCGATGCCTTCAAGGAACTGGTGACCCGCTTTCCCGACAGCAAGTACACGCCCGGACGCCATCCCGCGCATGAACTATCTGGTCAACGCGCTGGCCTCGCCACGAGGTGCACGTCGCGCGCTACTACATGCGGCGCAGCGCCTACGTCGCCGCCGTCAACCGCGCCCAGTACGCCCTGCGCAACTATCCGGACGCGCCGGCGCTGGAGGAAGCGCTGTTCGTCATGGTCAAGGCCTACGACGCCGCTGGGCATGACCGACCTGCGCGACGATGCCGAGCGCGTGATGCGCAAGAACTTCCCCCAGAGCGAGTATCTACACCCGCGGTCTGGAGCGCAAGGAGCCGTGGTGGAAGCTCTGGTAGCACGGCGTTAGCGACGGCTCGGGCCGACTCGCGGCAACGCCTCGGATTGCCGCGCAGCAGCGTTGACCAGCCGCAGTCCGCCACGGGGACAACATGCCACCGGATGTCACCGCACCCGATCTCACGCTCGGCATCGCCGGCAGCGGCGCCATGGGCTGCGGCATCGCCCAGATCGCCGCCCAGGCGGGCATCCGCGTCCTGCTGTACGACGTCCTGCCGGGCGTGGCGGAGCAGGCGCGCAGTCGCCTCCGTGATACGTATGACATGCTGGCGCGCAAGGGCAGCATCACCCCGGCGCAGGCTGCCGATGCCTCGTCGCGAGTGCAGCCGGTCGTCCACCTCGTCGATCTTGCCGCCTGCAGCATCCTGATCGAGGCCGTGGTCGAGAACCTCGACGCCAAGCGCCGGCTCTTCAGCGCGCTCGAGGACGTGGTAGCCGCCGACGCGATCCTCGCCACCAACACTTCGTCCCTGTCCGTCACCGCCCTCGCCGCCGCGTGCCGGCTGCCGCAGCGGGTGGCAGGCTTCCACTTCTTCAACCCGGTGCCCCGGATGAAGGTGGTGGAGGTCATAGACGGCCTGCTCACCGAACCCTGGGTGATCGAGACGCTGATGGCGCTGGCGCAGCGCGTCGGCCACGCGCCGGTGCGCTGCCGCGACACTCCCGGATTCATCGTCAATCACGCCGGCCGCGGATTCGTCACCGAGGCATTGCGGGTGCTGCAGGAAGGCATCGCGCCGTTCCACGACATCGACCGCATCCTGCGCGAGGCGGCGGGCTTCCCGCTGGGACCGTTCGAGCTGCTCGATCTCACCGGGCTCGACGTGTCGCAGCCGGTGATGGAATCGATCTACCACCAGTTCTACCAGGAACCGCGCTTTCGTCCCTCGCCGCTCACGGCGCAGCGCCTCGCCGCCGATGTGCTCGGCCGCAAGTCCGGCGCCGGCTTCTACCGCTATACGGATAACCGGAGAGAGGAAATTCCGGAGCCGCCGCCGCCGCGACCGCGCCCGGTGCGCGTCTGGGTGGGAAGCGCCGATCCGGGTCTGCGCGCCCAGGTGATCACGCTGGTCAAGCAACTCGGCGGCAGCATCGATGCCAACCGCCGGCCCGCGACCGACTCCCTGTGCGTGGTGACGCCGCGCGGCCTGGATGCCACCAGCTGCTGCGCCACGGAATCGCTGGACGCCAGCCGCACCGTCGCCCTCGACCTGCTGCTCGGCGGCAACCGGCGGCGCACGCTGATGACCACGCCCCTCACTGCGCCGGCCATGCGCGACGCTGCCCACGGCCTCTTCGCCGCCGACGGCGTGCCGGTTACCGTGATCCACGACAGTCCGGGATTCGTCGTGCAGCGGGTTCTGGCCCAGATCGTGAACATCGGCTGCGATATCGCCCAGCAGCGCATTGCCGCGCCCCAGGACATCGACCGCGCGGTGATGCTGGGACTCGGATATCCGCGCGGGCCTCTGGCCTGGGGCGATGCCCTCGGGCCGCGCATCGTGCTCCAGATCCTGGAGAGCCTGCAGCAGTTCTACGGCGATCCGCGCTATCGTCCGAGCCCCTGGTTGCGGCGCCGCGCCCTGCTCGGCGTTTCCCTCCTCACCGCGGAAAGCTGAGGCCGCGCCGGCCTTGGACTGCATCGCCGGGCCGTGTTATCTTCGCAGGCGCTGCCCGGCAGGGCACAAGGAGGGAGGACAATGCTCGGCCAGATGATGCACATGCCGCTGCTGATCTCGGCGCTGATCCGGCACGCGGACATCAACCACGGCGATACCGAAATCGTGTCGCGCCTGTCCGAAGGCGGAGTGTTTCGCTATACCTACCGTGACGCCCACCGCCGCGCCCGGCAACTGGCGCGGGCCCTGACCACCCTCGGCGTAGGCAGCGGCGAGCGGGTCGGCACCCTGGCCTGGAACAATCACCGGCATTTCGAGATCTACTACGCGGTTTCCGGCATGGGGGCGGTGTGCCATACCATCAATCCGCGCCTGTTTCCCGAGCAGATCGCCTACATCATCAACCACGCCGAAGACAGCTACATCTTCTGCGACGTCACCTTCGCCCAACTGGTCGAAACCGTCGCGCCGCTGTGTCCGCAGGTGAAGGGCTGGGTGGCGATGACCGACCGCGCCCACATGCCGAAGTGCAAGATCGAGGTCCTGTGCTACGAGGACCTGGTCGGCGAAGCCGCGGACGATTTCGAGTGGCCGGAGCTGGACGAGAACGCCGCCTCCTCCCTCTGCTACACCTCGGGCACGACGGGCAAACCCAAGGGCGTGATCTATTCCCACCGCTCCACCGTGTTGCACGCCTACGCCGCCTGCCTGCCGGATTCGATGGGGCTGTCGGCCCGGGACACCGCCTGCCCGGTGGTGCCGATGTTCCATGTCAATGCCTGGGGCATGCCCTACGGCGCGGCATTGACGGGCTGCAGGCTGGTCCTGCCCGGCGCGAATCTGGACGGCCACAGCCTGTACGACCTGTTCGAGAACGAGAAGGTCACGTTCTCCGCCGGCGTGCCGACGATCTGGCTCGGGCTGCTGCAGTACCTGCAGGTGCGCGGCCTGCGCCTGTCCACCCTGGCGCGCATCATCATCGGCGGTTCCGCCGCCCCGCCTGCCCTGATCCGGACCTTCGGCGACGTCTACGGCGTGAACGTGTTCCATGCCTGGGGCATGACCGAAATGAGCCCCCTGGGCACGGTCAACTCGCTCAAGCGCAAGCACCTTTCCCTGCCCGAGGGCAGCCAGGACCGCGTGCGCGCCAAGCAGGGACGTCCCATCTTCGGCGTGGACATGAAGATCGTGGACGGCGAACACCGGGAGCTGCCGCGCGACGGCAAGGCCTTCGGCGACCTGCATGTACGCGGTCCCTGGGTCGTGTCGAGTTATTTCAAGGGCGACGGCGGCGAAATCCTGGAGGACGGCTGGTTCCCCACCGGCGATGTCGCCACCATCGACGCCGACGGCTACATGCAGATCACCGATCGTTCCAAGGATGTGATCAAGTCGGGCGGCGAATGGATCAGTTCCATCGACCTGGAGAACCTCGCCGTCGGCCACCCGGCCGTGGCGGAAGCGGCGGTCATCGGCGTGCCCCATCCGCGCTGGGACGAGCGGCCGCTGCTGGTGGTGATGCTGAAGGAAGGCCGCAGCGTCACGCGCGAAGAGCTGCTCGATTTCATGCGCGGCAAGGTCGCCAAATGGTGGCTGCCGGACGACGTGGTGTTCGTCGCCGATCTTCCCCACACCGCCACCGGCAAACTGTCGAAGATGAGGCTGCGGGAGCAGTTCAGGGCCTACAAGCTGCCGACGGCCTGAGGCCGCGCGGTCGACGCCCGGCCCGGCCCCCGTCGGGCCTATCCTCCGCTCCCGGCCAGGGAAACCTGCTTCCGCTCCCAGGCCCAGGCGTGGGCAACGATGGTATCGAGATCGGCGAAACGCGGCGCCCAGCGCAGCACCTCCCGCGCGCTGCGCGAATCGGCCACCAGCCGCGCCGGATCGCCCTCGCGTCGCGGCGCGTCGATGGCACGCACCGTGCGGCCGGTGACGCGCTCCACGCTGTCGATCACTTCCTGCACCGAGAATCCGTTGCCGTTGCCGAGATTGAACTGGGCGCTGGCGCCGCCCGCGGCGAGATAATCGATCGCCTTGAGATGCGCCTCGCACAGATCGACGATGTGGATGTAGTCGCGGATGCAGGTGCCGTCGGGCGTGTCGTAATCGCGGCCGAAAATCTGGATCGAAGGACGGCGGCCGGATGCCACCTGCAGCAGCAGCGGAATCAGATGCGTCTCGGGCTCGTGCCGCTCGCCCAGCAGGCCGTCCGGGTCGGCGCCGGCGGCATTGAAATAGCGCAGGCACACGGATTTCAGACCATAGGCGCGGTCGAAATCCGCCAGTGTCTGCTCCACCATCTGCTTCGACAAGCCGTAGGGGTTGATCGGACGCTTGGGATGGCCCTCGTCGATCGGCACGTAGTCGGGCTCGCCGAAGATCGCCGCCGTGGATGAGAAGATGAAGCGCATCACGCCCGGCTCGATCATGGCTTCCAGCAGGTTGAGCGTGTTGGCGAAGTTGTTGCGGTAGTACTTTGCCGGCGCCCGCACCGATTCGCCGACCTGGATGTAGCTGGCGAAGTGCATCACCGCGTCGAAGGGGCTGCGAAACACCAGATCGAGGGCGGCGCGGTCGGCCAGATCCACCTCCATCAACTGACCGCCGAGGACGGCATCGCGAAAACCGGTGGACAGATTGTCCAGCGTGACGGCCTGGTGACCCTGCTCCAGCAGCAGCTTCACCATGTGGGAACCGATATAGCCCGCGCCGCCCACCACCAGAATTCGCATGCTCATCTCCCCCCGGCGTCGATCCCACGAACCCGGCCGCCCAAGTCATCCCCGCCCGTAGGTGTCCTGGAAGCGCACGATGTCGTCCTCGCCAAGGTAGGCGCCGGACTGCACTTCGATGATCTCCAGCGGCACCTTGCCCGGGTTCTCCAGGCGATGCCGGATGCCGATGGGGATGTAGGTGGACTGGTTCTCCGACAGCAGGAACTCCTCGTCGCCGCGCGTCACCCGCGCCGTTCCCCGCACCACCACCCAGTGCTCGGCGCGGTGGTGATGCATCTGCAGCGAGAGCGAGGCGCCGGGGTTGCACGACGATCCGCTTGACCTGGAAGCGCTCGCCGTCGTCGATGCTGTCGTAATAACCCCAGGGGCGGTGGATCTTGCGGTGGGCGGACACCTCCGCGCGCCCGCTGCGCTTCAGACCTTCGACGATCTTCTTCACTTCCTGCGTCTTGTCCTTGGCCGCCACCATCACGGCGTCCGGCGTCTCGACCACCACCAGTCCGCTCAGGCCGACACAGGCCACCAGCCGCCCGTTGGAGATGGCCAGCGTGTCGCGCGTGTCGTGCACCATCACGTCGCCCTGCAGGACATTGCCCTGCTCGTCCTTGTCGCGGACGCTCCACAGGGCGTCCCAGGCGCCGACGTCGGACCAGCCGGCGGAAAGCGGAATCACCACCGCCCGCCGCGAGCCGTCGGCGTGTGCGCCGGTCACCTTCTCCATCACGGCGTAGTCGATCGAGTCGGCGGGACAGGCGGCGAACGCTTCCTTGTCCACGCGCAGGAAATCGCGGTCCTGCTGCGGGGCGGCGATCGCCCGGCGGCAGGCCTCCAGAATGTCGGGACGGTGCCTGCCGATTTCTGTCAGCCAGGCGGACGCCTGCATGACGAAGATGCCGCTGTTCCAGAAGTACTCGCCCGAGTCGACGTATCCCTGCGCCGTCGCCTGGTCCGGTTTCTCCACGAAGCGATCGAGGACGAAGGCATGACCATGGGACAAGCCCGTCACCGGGACGCCGCGCCGGATGTAACCGTAGCCGGTCTCGGGCGTAGCCGGCGCGATGCCGAAGGTGACCAGCGCGCCCTGCTCCGCCAGCCCGGCGGCGCTGCGCAGCGCCGCGCGAAAGGCGCGGCCGTCGCGGATGACATGGTCCGCCGGCATCACCGCCAGCACCGGATCGCGCCCCTCGGCGCTGGCGTAGAGCGCGGCCAGGGTGAGGGCGGGCGCCGTGTTGCGCCCGACCGGTTCGAGGATGATGGCCTGCGCCGGCTTCCCCGCCAGGCGCAACTGCTCGGCGACGATGAAGCGGTATTCCTCGTTCGAAACGACGATCGGCGCCAGTTCGTTGAGGCGATCTTCGCCCGGTTCGGCGTCCCAGCGCAGCACCGTGTCCTGCAGCATCGTATGCTCGCCGCACAGGGGGAGCAGCTGCTTCGGATGCTGCTCGCGAGACAACGGCCACAGGCGCGTGCCGGAGCCGCCGGAAAGAATGACGGGTTGGATCAGCATGGTTCTGCCAGTCGAGATAAGGCAATCGGTCAGGATGATGGGTTGGCGCCGCGGTAATAGTCGCGGTACCAGGTCACGAAGCGGGCGATGCCCTCCTCGATGCCGGTGTGCGGCGCGAAGCCGGTATCGCATTGCAGCGCATCGATGTCGGCATAGGTGGCGGGGACGTCGCCGTCCTGCATCGGCAGAAAGCGCTTCTCCGCCGTCCTGCCCAGGGCCCGCTCCAGGGTCTCGATGAAGCTCATCAGCGCCACCGGCCGGTTGTTGCCGATGTTGTAGATGCGGTAGGGCGCATGGCTGCGCGCCGGATCCGGCGCGGCGGCGTCGAAGGCGGCATCGCCCTGCGCCGTTCGGTCCAACACCCGCAGTACGCCTTCGACGATGTCGTCGATGTAGGTGAAATCGCGCTTCATGTCGCCGTGATTGAAGATCTCGATCGGACGCCCCGCCAGGATCGCATCGGTGAACGAGAAGTAGGCCATGTCCGGCCGCCCCCACGGGCCATACACGGTGAAGAAGCGCAGTCCGGTGGTGGGCAGGCCGTAGAGATGGCTGTAGGTGTGCGCCATCAGCTCGTTCGATTTCTTGGTGGCGGCGTAGAGGCTGACCGGGTGGTCCACGTTGTCGTGCTCGGAAAAAGGCATGCGCACGTTGCCGCCATACACGCTGGAGCTGCTGGCATAGACCAGATGGGCGACGCGGTTGTGGCGGCAGCCCTCGAGCACGTTGAGGAATCCCAGGACATTGCTCTCCACATAGGCGTGGGGATTCTTCAGCGAATAGCGGACGCCGGGCTGGGCGGCGAGGTGGACGACGCGATCGAAGCGCTCCGCCGCGAACAATTGCTCGACTGCGCCGCGCTCGGCGAGATCGAGCCGGACGAAGCGGAAGCCGCGCCGCGGCGCCAACTGCTCCAGCCGCGCCTGCTTCAACCCGACGTCATAGTAATCGTTGAGGTTGTCGACCCCGACCGCCTCGTCGCCGCGCTCCAGCAGACGCTGCGCGACGTGCATGCCGATGAATCCGGCCGCGCCGGTGACAAGAATTTTCATGGAAGGGCGTGGTTGGTTGGGTTGTCCGAATGCCGCAGGCCAGTCCCGCAAGACGCGTCCGGAGCTCGACCGGATGCGCATCTTATCTCATGTGGGCGGCCAGCTCGGCCATCACCAGCTCCAGGCAACGTTCCCAGCCCGGCAGTTGCAGGCCGAAGCGGGCCATCAGCCGATCGCTGCACAGGCGCGAGTTGAGCGGCCGGCGCGCCGGCAGCGGGTAGTCGGCGGAGGCGATCGGCGTAACGGTCCCGGCTCGCACCGGCCCCAGGGCCGGCAGGCCACGCGCCAGATCGACGATGCGCGTCGCGAAGCCGTGCCAACTCGTCGCCCCCTGCGCGCTCAGGTGATGGAGGCCGGACGCGAAGCGCCCCGCCCGTCGTTCCTCGATGCTCTGCTTCAGCGCCAGGGCGGTCACGCCGGCGATGAGCCGGGCGCAGGTCGGCGCCCCCACCTGGTCGGCGACGATGCGCAGCTCGTCGCGCTCGGCGGCCAGGCGCAGGATGGTGTGCAGGAAATTTCGGCCGCGCGCCGCATAGACCCAGCTCGTGCGAAAGATCAGGTGGTCCGCCGCGGAGGAGCGCACTGCCCTCTCGCCCGCCAGCTTGGAACGGCCATAGGCGTTCTGGGGGTTCGCTTCGTCGTCCTCGACGTAGGCGCCGGCCCTGGTGCCGTCGAACACATAGTCGGTGGAGTAATGCACGATCAGCGCACCCAGCCGCTGCGCCTCCCCGGCCATCACCGCCGGCGCCTCGGCGTTGATCGTCATCGCCAGTTCCGGTTCGCGCTCGGCCTGATCCACCGCCGTGTAGGCGGCCGCATTCACGATCACCTGCGGCCGCACCCGGCGCAGGTAATCGCGCAACGCCGCAGGCCGTGCCAGGTCGAACTCGGCCCGCTGCGGAGCCAGGACATCGCCCAGCGGCATGAGGCTGCGGGCCAGTTCCCAGCCCACCTGACCGCCGCCTCCGGCAAGAAGAATCGTGGTCACGGGAACACCTCGGCATCGCCCAGCGCCATGCCCTGGGCATCCTTGGCGGAGAGCACGGGGGCGCCGGCCAGCGGCCAGGGAATCGTCGAGATCCGCATCGTCCCAGCGGATGCAGCGCTCGTGCTCGGGCGCCCAGTAGTCCGTGGTCTTGTACAAGAACTCGGCGAATTCGCTCAGCACCAGGAAGCCGTGGGCGAAGCCCTCGGGAATCCACATCATGCGCTTGTTCTCGGCGGACAGTTCCAGTGCCGCATGGCGGCCGAAACGGGGCGACGCGCGGCGCACATCCACCGCCACGTCCCATACCGCACCCTGCGTCACCCGCACCAGCTTGCCCTGGGGCTGCCGAATCTGATAGTGCAGGCCGCGCAGGACGCCTTGGGCGGAACGCGAGTGGTTGTCCTGCACGAAATCCACGTCCAGTCCGGTCGCCTGGGCGAAGGCGCGGCGATTGTAGCTCTCGAAGAAGAAGCCGCGCGCATCGCCGAACACCTTCGGCTCGATGATCAGGACTTCCGGCAGGGCGCTCGGTATGACGTTCATTCGACTCTCGGATCTGGAAATTCTTGTCGGGCGGCCACCGCAACCCGTGCACGATATCGCCGCTCGCTGCACTACGCTCAGAACACCCTTTCGTCGAGCAGCCTGAGCAGGTACTGACCGTAGCTGTTCTTGGCCAGCGGCGCCGCGAGCTTTCGCACCTGTTCCGCGTCGATATAGCCCATGCGATAGGCGATCTCCTCGGGACAGGAGATCTTCAGGCCCTGCCGCTTCTCGATGGTCTGGATGAATTGCGAGGCGTCGATCAGCGACTCGTGGGTGCCGGTATCCAGCCAGGCATGGCCGCGCCCCATGACTACGACGTTGAGCGCATTCGATTCCAGATAGCGCCGGTTCACGTCGGTGATTTCCAGCTCGCCGCGCGCCGACGGCTTGAGCGCTCGCCGCGATGTCGATCACCTGGTTGTCGTAGAAGTAGAGGCCGGTCACGGCATAGCGCGATTTCGGCCGGGCGGGCTTTTCCTCCAGGCTGACGGCGCGTCCCGTGGCATCGAACTCGACCACGCCGTAGCGCTCCGGATCGTGACCGGGTAGGCGAACACCGTCGCGCCCTCGTCCGCCGCAGCGTGGCCGTCTTGAGATCGTCGGCGAACTCGTGGCCGTAGAAAATGTTGTCGCCCAGCACCAGCGCGCACGGCGTCGTCGCCGATGAACTCGCCGCCGATGAGGAACGCCTGGGCCAGACCGTCGGGCGATGGCTGCACCGCGTAGCTCAGGCTCAGTGCCCCACTGGCTGCCGTCGCCCAGCAACTGCTCGAAGCGCGGCGTGTCCTGCGGCGTCGAGATGATGAGAATGTCGCGGATGCCCGCCAGCATCAGCGTGGACAGCGGGTAATAGATCATCGGCTTGTCGTAGATCGGCAGCAGTTGCTTGGAGACGACCTGGGTCACCGGATACAGACGGGTGCCCGAGCCGCCGGCCAGGATGATGCCCTTGCGCGCGGTCACGACCGTTCCTCCGCGCCCGCACCGTAGCTGCAGGGCCACCCATTCGCGATAGGCCCCGCTCTGCACCTGCTCCACCCAGTCGCGGTGTCCGAGGTACCACTCCACCGTCTTGCGAATGCCGGTGTCGAAGGTCTCGGCCGGACGCCAGCCCAGTTCGCGCGCGATCTTGCGGGCGTCGATCGCGTAGCGCCGGTCGTGTCCCGGCCGGTCCTTGACGAAGGTGACGAGGCGCTCGTGGGGCGTGACCGGAGACCCGGGATGCATTTCGTCGAGC
This sequence comes from uncultured beta proteobacterium, assembly GCA_963823455.1. GTDB lineage: Bacteria > Pseudomonadota > Gammaproteobacteria > Burkholderiales > Rhodocyclaceae > CAVPDA01. Next base: position 43,925 of record CAWGLO010000024.1, on the reverse strand, counting down.
AGCGCGCAGACGGCACGCACGATGTCGAGGTTCGGCATCTCGTTCCAGCCGCCGATGTTGTAGGTCTCGCCCGTCCGCCCGCGGGCGAGCACGGTACGGATCGCCGCACAGTGGTCGCCGACGTAGAGCCAGTCGCGCACGTTCATGCCGTCGCCATAGATGGGCAGCGGTTTGCCGGCGATCGCATTGGCGATCAGGAGCGGGATCAGTTTCTCGGGAAACTGGAACGGCCCGTAGTTGTTCGAGCAGTTGGTGGTCAGCGTGGGCAGGCCGTAGGTATGATGGTAGGCCCGCACCAGGTGATCGGATGCCGCCTTGGAAGCGGAATAGGGGCTGTTCGGCCGATACGCCGTGGTCTCGGCGAAGGGCGCCTCCTGCGGGCCGAGCGAACCGTACACCTCGTCGGTCGAGACATGCAGGAAGCGAAATTCGGCCTTCGCTGCGGCGTCGAGCGCACTCCAGTGGGAGCGCGCCGCTTCGAGCAGGGCGAAGGTGCCGTCGATGTTGGTCCGGATGAAATCGGCCGGACCGTGGATCGAGCGATCGACATGGCTTTCGGCAGCGAAATGGACGATCGCCCGCGGCCTGTGCTCGGCCAGGAGCCGCTCCACCAGGGGTCCATCGCAGATGTCGCCGTGCACGAAACGATGCCGGCCGTCGCCGCGCAGCGCCGCCAGATTCTGCATGTTGCCGGCGTAAGTCAGTTTGTCTAGATTGACGATCGGTTCGTCGCTATGCTGGAACCAGTCGAGGACAAAGTTGGAGCCGATGAATCCGGCACCGCCGGTGACGAGGATCATGGAGTGTAGGAACGGAGATGGGCTGCGCGGCCCGCTATTATCTCAGCTAATAGCCGGTTCCGGCATCGCCCTCGCGCTGCTGATGATCCTCGGCTCATGGCTCGCGAGCGCCCGTGCCGCCGAGACAGATGGGGCGCGCAGCATCCTTCTCGTCGCCTCGAATCGGATCACCGACGCCAGTTTCGAGCGCAGCGTCGTGCTGGTGACCCGCCACGGCGGCGACGAGCCGATCGGCGTCGTGCTCAATCGTCCCACGGAAGTCCCGCTCAAGGAGGTGTTCGGCGACGTAACCGGCTTGGACGCGGCACGCGACCGGCTCTTCTTCGGCGGACCGGTATCGCGGCGGATGCTGGTCTTCGTGTTCCGCGCCGAGTCCCGCCCCGAGCACAGCGTCGAACTCATGCCCGGCGTCTTCATGAGCCTCGATGCCACGCTGTTGCGCGAACTGTTGCGACGCGACCAGCCTGCGGCCGGGCTGCGCATCTACGCCGGCTATGCCGGCTGGACCGCCGGCCAACTGGAGCAGGAAATCACGCGCGGAGACTGGCACGTGATCGAGGCCAGCGCCGAGGCGGTATTCAGCACCGAGCCGGAGTCCCTGTGGCAGGAACTCATACGCCGCGCCTCGCTCAAGACGACGCAGGGCGAGGCCGCGCCGCTGCCCATTGACTGACCGCACGGGGCGAGGTGGAAGGAAGATCCTTTCTCCGCTATAGTCGGCGACCTCTGCGCGGCAACGGCGCAACGTCATACGAACGACAGTGGAATCGCCCGAGCGGTACGTCACCCTTGCTGTTCCGGAAAACCTGGCGCGCAAGCTCGCGCGCCACGCCCTCTTCGCCGCCCCCGGCCGCCGCAGCAGGTCCCGCATCACCTGGTTCGACACCGATCGCTTCGATCTTTGCACACGGAATATCAGCCTCTGCCTCATCGACGCGGGGACGGCACGGATTCAGCGCGTCGCAACGGGCGCCGAAGATGAGTACCTTGCGGCCTACGGCCCCGACTTCGACTTTTCCGGCATCCCCGAGGATGACCTGCGCCGCCGGCTGCGGCGCGCGGCCCGGCGCGGACTGGTGCCCGCCTTCGAGACGCAGGCCATCGTCTCCACCTGGCAGCTCTCGCAAGCGGGCGGCAAGGCGGTACTCGCCCAACTGGCGCGGGGCGAGTTGCGCGGCGGCGAGCGCGTCCTGCGGATCAGCGAACTGCGGCTCAGTGCTGTGGACCCGCAGGACTGCGACCACTTTCGGGTGGCGCGCGAGCTGATCGCCGACCTGGGGCTGCGCGTCGAGCCCGCCACGCTCGAAGTGCGCGGCTTGCGCCTCGCCCGCAACGAACTGCCGCAGCCGGTCAAGTCCAGCTCCTCGCCGGTATCGCCCGAGCAGAGCTGCGCCGATGCGCTGCGTGCCATCGCGCTCGCCTGCGTCGCCCAGTTCCAGCGCAACGAAGGCGGGGCGTCCGGAGCGAACGATCCGGAGTACGTGCACCAGATGCGGGTGGCGATGCGGCGGCTGCGTTCTGCCCTGCGCGCCTTTGCGCCCCTGTTGCCCGCCGAAGTGCAGACGCGCTTCATCCCCCCCCTGCGCACCCTGGCTGCGGCCCTGGGAGCCGCCCGCGACTGGGACGTCACGCTGGAGGAACTGATCCTGCCGGTGGCACAGACGCAACCGGACGATGCGCGCCTCGCCACCCTGGTCGCGGCCGCGACGCAACTGCGGGAAGAAGCGCGGGCCCAGTGCGCCGCAGCACTCGCTGCCGGCAGCCATCACCTCCTGTTGGCGGAGCTGCTCGCCTACCTCCACTGCGACTGGCCTGGCGCTGTCGGGGAGGAGCAACCGCTGCTGGGCCAGTTCGCGGCGCGGCGGCTCGATGCGCTGCATCGCAAGGTGGCCAAAGCCGCCAAGCGCGCATCCGCAGACAATATCCCGGCCCTGCATCGGCTGCGCATCGCGATCAAGCGGCTGCGCTACACCCTGGAATTCTTCGCGCCGCTGTTTTCGCGCAAGGCGGTGCGTGCCTACCTCGGCCGCATGGAAAAATTGCAGGAGGATCTCGGCCTGCTCAACGACCTGGCCAACGCCTATCCGCGGCTCGCGGATTGCGCCGTTCGGAATCCGGCGATGGCGGAGGGGGTGGCGTTCGCCCATGGCTGGTACGCGACCCGCCTGGCCGAATTGCTGCAGCGGATCCCCGGCGAGGTGCGCCCGCTGGCGAAGCAGAAACGTTTCTGGATGCGGTAACCGGCCCGCCCCCGGTCCGGCCCGCTCGAAAACCGGATCGGAGGGGCTGATGGCGATGACGCGCCGGGGCCGCGGGCCGATGCTACCGGCGAGGCGCCGCGGTCGGCTGCAGCGTGTAGCGGTGCAAGCGCCAATCCCGCAGCGTCTCCAGCGCCAGTTCGAAATCCGCGTAATCGAGGTCGTACATCTTCGAAAGCTCTACCGGCTCGCCGTGCTCCAGCGCGTTCAACAGTTGGCGAAAGAATTCAGCCTCCTCCGCCGTGGGATGCTGCTCGACCAAGCGATGCATGCTCATCAGGGATTCCATCTGACCTCCAGGTATGGATCGTCGGCCGACGCGATCGCCCGGGACGTCGCGGCAGACGGCGGCGACGTCAGGGAACCCGAAGCTTGACCTGCTGCGCTGCATGCCCGCGCGACACCGGCGCCGGATGAAACCGGGCCGCCATGCCGACGACGCAGTCTAGATGCTGTGGTGCAGCATCGCAAGGTTGCACCGGGCCTCGATGCAACGTTTAACAAAAAATTCATGATCCACAGGGGTTGTGGACAAACCTGTGGATCCATGGTGGACAAGCGGTGCAAATGCCCTCGTCACGATCCGGGCGCCCGCCGCTCAGCCCTGCCGTCTGCCGGCGTCGGATTCGCGGCGGCAGTCCTGGGCCAGATCCCAGAACAGCGCCAGCGACCGCGGCGCCGCAATCTCGGCCGACCGATCGTCCATGCGACGCAGACGGATGGCGAGCGGCGCATAGGGTTGCGCCGCGAATGCGGCCGCTTCTGCCGGCGTGAGGGGCCCGCCTTGCGACACGAGATCGGTCTTCGAGGCAGAGGAGAGTTGCCGGAAGTACGCCGGCTCGGTGGCGCAAAGGTAGCGCTTGGCCGCGACATGCATTCCGATCGGCTCCACGATGCGCGGCCCGAACCATGGCGCGAGGAAGGCGGCGCCGAAGACGTCGTGGCGGTCGCTGCCGACGCGCCCGACGCCTGGGGTGAAATCGTCGCGCAGCAGGTGTCCGATGTCGTGCAGCAGGCAGGCCGTGACCATCATCGCGTCCGCACCCGACTCGAGGGCCAGGGTGGCGCAACGCAGCGAATGGTCGAGCACGCTCACGCCCGGCTCCACCTGCAGATTCCGGCCGCGGCCCAGCAGGAGCTTCCACACCGGGTCGATCGAGGCTTCCATGTAGGCATGCCGCCAGCGCCGCGGATAGTCGTTGTTTGCGCTGCGCGCCCCCATGGTCCGTATTGCGCCTTCGGCAGGCGCGACATACCCCCCATACCGCCCCTCGTCGCGGACTTGCGGCTCGAGGCCGGGCGGGCACTGCGCTGCCGCAGGATCGAGGGGTGTCTGCTCGGCGGTGGAGAACATGCGCTATCCCCTGTCAAGGTCCGCAGAATCCTGCGGGCACCGCGCTTGTGCGCCGGAACGCCACCTCAGCGTCCGCCGCTCGGCGACGCCAGGCGGCGCTCGGCGATGCTGCGGAAGAAGCGCAGCGTGCGCAGATCCGGTGCGCAGCGGTGCGCCAGGTCGGCGTGGCGACGCAGTTCGACCGCCCGCGCCGCATGGTGGCTGGCGAGGAAGACGGCGGCCTCTTCCCGGTCGAACGGCCCACCCTGGGCCATCAGGCTCCGCTTCGCGCGCGGGGACAAGCGCCTGCGGTAGCCCGATTCCACGGCACACAAATAGCGCTTCGCGGCGACGTGCAGGCGGATCGGCTCCGTGACGCCAGGGCCGAACCACAGGCTGACGAAACCGGCGCCGAAGACATGGTGGCGGTCCCGTTGCTCCGCGCCCTGGCGCGGCGCCAGTTCGGCGTGAATCAGGTGGCCGACGTTGTGCAGCAGGCAGGCAATCACGGTTTCGTCGTCGGCGTTCGCGTCGTGGGCCAGCGTGGCGGTACGCAGGGCGTGGTCGAGCAGGCTGAGTTCGCCCCCGGGCACGCCGCTTCCCCGCTCCACCAACAAGGACCAGAGCGGATCGAGGGAACGTCCCATGTTCTCGTGCAGCCAGCGCGCCGGGACGCTCGCCGGTCCCGCTTCGGAGGCAAAGACCGTGGCGTGCCCGCCGCGGGCGGGAGTGATGGTTTCGATGGCGGGTTGCGTAGAACATGCTGGCGATCTCCCGAGGCGCCCGAGGTGCCCGAAAGCCGGGCACGGAGTCTCGAATCGCCTGATCTCGCCCGCCAATCTACGGGACCAAGGTTAAGGCCGCATTACAGACGAGTCCCCGGATTCATTTCGGCGTGCGGGTGGCGCCGCGACGTCCGCCGACGTCACCGCCGGCTGCGGGATCGCGGCCAGCCAGTCGCGCACCTGGCGTGCCACCCACGCCCCGTCGTCCAGGGGAAGATCGTGGCCGGCGTCAGGATGGACCGCCAGGGGAACATGCCAACCATCGGCGAGCCGCTGCGAACATCGCGCATCGACCAGCCGGTCCTGCGCTGCCGCCAGCAACAGCAGGTTACGCAGCGGATTGCGGGCGGGAGCGCGATAGCGCACCGCGGCCAGCATCTGGCGCAGGGCATTGCGCCGGCGCACCGGGTATTGCCTGGCATACTCGCTCCAGGCCGCGAGCACGTCCGGCTGCGCCGCGCCGCGGCAACTCGTCAGGCGCAGGATGCGGCGCTCCTGCCGCTCCGCATCCCGCGGTGCCAGCATCAAGGCCAGGAGCGCAGGATAATTTCCCGGTCGCAGGCGCCGGAAGAAAGGGCTGAAGGGCCGCAGGCTGGTGTTGATCAGAACCCCTGCGGTCACCTCCTCCGGGTAGCGGGCGCTCCACGCCACCGCCACCATCGCCCCGAGGGAGAGCGCCAACACCTGGTAGGGCGGCGCGAGCCCCTGGGCGGACAGCGCGGAGCGGCAGTATTCGGCCATGTCCTCCACCCGCAGCGGGCTGGCCCGGTCATGCAGGCTTCCGTTGCCGGGCAGGTCGAGCGTCAGCACCCGGGCATCGGGGACGAAGTCGTGGAATACGGCGGGGAACGAACCCCAGTGGCGCGCCTCCCGCATCAGGCCGCGCAGGAAAACCCAGGTGCTCATGCCGCCGTGTCCCGGTACCAGCGCTGCAGGGCCGCCTGCCGGTGCTGCAATCGCGCGTCCGCCGGTGGTACCCAGTTGCGCCAGGCGCTCGCCGCCCGCGTCAGGAAGTCCAGCCATGCCAGGTGGCGCCGCAGCACCCGGTGCAGGCGGTGCCGCGGCAGTGGATTGAAGATGCCCAGCCGGGAGAACATCTGCCGCGGACTCTTCTTCACCCAGCGCCAGGATCCCATCTCCAGCGTCAGGGGAAGGAAAACGCGCCGGCCTTCGTCCAGCGCTTTCAGGTAGAGATAGTCCCACAGGTCGCCGTGGGCGAGGTATTGCCGGCTTTGCGGCTCGAAAAGGTAGTCGTGGTGCGGGCAGGTGCGGTCGAACAGGTCCTTCAGGGCGTGGATTTCCGCCAGGTGCCGGATCGGCGTCGCGGTGTGGGCGTGGGGAAACCAGATTCGGTCCAGCAGGCCGAACCCGGAATGGCAATCCAGGGCGATGCTGAACTCGGCGCCCAGCAGTTCCTGCTCGACGGTGCGGCACACCGCCTGGCTCTCGATCTGCATGGGCGCATCCGCCGCGCCCCGATACCAGGGCAGGCGGGCGCTGATGCGTTGGCCGCCGAGCAGAAACGGCACCCTTCCCAACGCGTCCACCGGCGCGTTGCGCATCAGGTCCACGCCATTGGGGTTGCAGCGCATGCGGCGCGACATGCCGCCGGGGTTGATCAGCGGCATGAAGACGAGGCGGACCTGCTCCAATTGACGGTGCAGCACGCTGTCCCAGCGCAGGCGGGCCACCAGACTGCCGAGATAGGCAAGCAGGACATGGGTGCCGATGCGTTCGAGGCCGTGAATGCCGCCGAAGAAGCCGACCGCGGGCGCGCCGGGATCCCCGCTGCCCAGACTCAGGGCATAGACGGGGAAAGCGTGCGCGCCGGTTTCGACCCGGCACAGGCTGCGCACCCGCAGATGCGGCGACCCTTCCTCGATGATGCGTTCGAGTTCGATCAGTTCATCCAGCATGGATTCGTCACGAATTGGTCCGCGACAAGACGGCGGGCGAGAGCATAGCCGAGCGGGGCCTTGCGCGCGCGACGGCAACGGGCAATTGCGGCACAGCCGACTTCGCCGTCGAAGGCTCACCCTGTGAGCCCGTCGTCTGAGATCGTCAACTGTCCGATCCGCCTGGAGAATCCCGTGAATGCCGATCTGTCCTTGTTCCAGCAGGAATTTCCCGATGCGCGGCGGGCGGCCGCTTCGTTGCCGCGAGCAGTTCGAGGCGATGCGTCGGATCTCGCCCGTGCGCTCCAGGCGCGCTTCGGTGAACGCATCGCTGCGGAGTTCCACCTTCCCGCCCGCGCCGCGCGATGTACCGGCTTTCCCGAAGATCTCGATGTCCGCCTGCGGCGTGCGCTCCAGGCCAGGGGCATCGAAGCGCTCTACACCCACCAGTACCAGGCGCTCCAGCACGCCCAGTCCGGGCGCCACGTCGTCGTCGCCACGCCGACCGCATCGGGGAAGTCGCTGTGCTACCACCTGCCGGTGCTGCAGGCGGTGCTGGCGCGGCGCGCCAAGGCGCTGTACCTGTTTCCGACCAAGGCCCTGGCCCAGGACCAGGTGGCGGAACTGCTCGAACTCAACGCCGCCGGCGGTCTCGGCGTGCGGGCGCACACCTTCGACGGCGACACCCCCGGCGATGCGCGGCGGGCGGTGCGCACCCAGGCCGACATCGTGGTCTCGAACCCGGACATGCTGCACCAGGCGATCCTGCCCCATCACACCAAATGGGCGCAGTTCTTCGAAGCGCTGGCCTACGTGGTGATCGACGAACTGCACGGTTATCGCGGCGTGTTCGGCTCCCATGTCGCCAACGTGCTGCGGCGGCTGCGGCGCGTCTGCCGCTTCTACGGCACACGGCCGACCTATGTGCTGTGTTCGGCCACCATCGCCAATCCGCAGCAACTGGCGGAGCAGTTGCTGGGCGAGCAGGTCGAGGCGGTGCTCGATTCGGGTGCGCCGCAGGGTCGCAAGACGGTGCTGGTGTGGAACCCGCCGCTGGTCAATCCGGAGCTGGGGATCCGCGCCTCGGCCCGCTCCCAGAGCACCCGCCTCGCCCGCCATGCCTTGAAGCGCGGACTGAAGACCATCGTCTTCGCCAATTCCCGCCTCGAGGTCGAGGTGCTCACCAAGTATTTGCGGGACGTCTTCGACACCGATCCGGTGCGCCCCTCGCCGGTGGCGGCCTACCGCGGCGGCTACCTGCCGCTGGAGCGCCGCGACACCGAGCGCAAGCTGCGGGCGGGCGACCTGGACTGCGTGGTGTCCACCTCGGCGCTGGAACTCGGGGTGGACATCGGCGGCCTGGATGTCTGCATCCTCAACGGCTATCCCGGAACCGTTGCCGCGACCTGGCAGCGCATCGGCCGCGCCGGCCGGCGCGGACGTCCGGCGTTGGCGGTGCTGGTGGCCACCAGCCAGCTTCTCGACCAGTACATCGCGCGCCAACCCGAGTTCTTCTTCGGCGCCAGCCCGGAGCATGCCCGCATCGCCCCCGACCAGCTGCTGATCCTGATGGACCATGTGCGCTGCGCCGCCTTCGAGCTGCCGTTCCACGACGGTGAACATTTCGGCGCCGAGGATCTGCCGGCCATGCTCGCCTATCTCGAACAGAACGGCGTGGTGCATCGGGAGGGACAAAGCTGGCACTGGATCGCCGACAGCTACCCGGCCAATGCGGTGAGCCTGCGCTCGGTGGCGGACGGCAACTTCACCGTGATCGACATCACCGACGGGCGCAAGCAGGTCATCGCCGAAGTCGATTACGCCGGCGCCGCCCTCACCCTGTACGAGGGTGCCATCTACCTCATCCAGGCGCGGCCGTGGCAGGTGGAGCGGCTGGACTGGGTCGGCCGCAAGGCCTTCGTGCGCGCCACCGGCGCCGACTACTACACCGAGGCGATCGACTACACCAAGCTCAAACCGCTGGACGTATTCGAATCCGCCAGCCGCGCCGGCGCGACCTGCGCCCAGGGCGAGGTGCACGTGGTGCGGCGCGTCGCCGGCTACAAGAAGATCCGCTATTACAGCCACGAGAACGTGGGCTACGGCGCGGTGAGCCTGCCCGATCACGAGATGCACACCAGCGCCGTCTGGTGGCAGCTCGACGAGGCCGTGCTGGAGCGGGCGTTCGCCGACCGCGCTCAGGCCCTCGACGGCTTTCTCGGCGCCGCCTACACCCTGCACCATGTCGCGGCGCTCGTATCGCTGTCCGAGCTGCGCGATCTCGGGCGCGCCGTCGGCGACGGCGGTGCCAGTTGGTCCGCCGTGCTCGGGTCCGATGGGCGCGGCGCGGCGCGCACCCTGGATGGCAATCGCGTGGACCTCGATGCGCCGGGACGGCGCTTCCGGCCGGTGGTCTATCTCTACGACAACTACCCCGGCGGCATCGGGCTGGCGGCGCCGCTGCACGAGCGCCGCGACGAGATCGTGCAGCGTGCGCGGGAACTCGTGTCCAGTTGCCCGTGCGCCGAGGGCTGCCCGGCCTGCGTCGGACCGGTACTCCCCCGCGGCGAGGGGAGCGGCATGACGCCCAAGGCCGCCGCGGTGCGCGTGCTCGAACTCTTCCTGGCGCCGGCACCGCCGCAGGGCTTGTCCGCATGAACCGGGACGCTTGCCAGCCGGCTCGCTCGTCTGAGTCCCGCTCTCCTTTCCCCGCAACCGGTTGCGCGGCCCGGCGCCGAGCGCTCCCTGACTCAGCTCATCGAGCGGATCGATAAGCTGCGCGGGCGAGCGCAACAGCGGACGGCGGTTTGCGCCGGACCGGGGCGCACTCCGGAGCAGGAACTGGGAGCTGAGGAAGTGGCGCCGGGGCTGTTGCTGGTGGAGCGGCGCTACCCGCTCTGGTACCGCCACGGCTGCGTGGCGCTGCGGGATTGCTATCGCAGCCTCCGCGCCGGACCGCAGCTCAGGCTGGAGGGCGATACCGATCCGATGGAACTTGTTTTCCTCGACACCGAAACCAGCGGCCTTGCCGGCGGCACGGGAACCGTCGCCTTCCTGGTCGGGCTGGGCTGGCTCACCGCGGAAGGTTTCCTGCTGCGCCAATACCTGATGACGCGCTTTTGCGCCGAAGCCCCGATGCTGGCGCGGCTTGCCCGCGATCTGGCCGGGCGTGCCGGCATCGTCACCTACAACGGCAAGTCCTTCGACGCGCCATTGATCGCCACCCGCGCCCGGCTCCACGGCATCGAATCGCCCATCAACGGCGCGTGCCACATCGATCTGCTGCACGCGGCGCGCCGGCGCCATGGCAAGCTGTGGCCGGACTGCCGCCTGAAAACCGCCGAGGCGCGGGCGTTGCGCTTCGCCCGCCGCGACGATCTGCCCGGCGAGATGGCGCCCCTGGCGTGGCGTCAGCTCGTGTCGGGCGCACGCTCCGAACTTCTGCCGGGGGTGCTGCGGCACAACCGGGACGACATCCTGAGCCTCGCCGCCCTGCTCGCGGCGCTCTCCGATCCGCCGCCGGGGGGAAGCTCGATCGAGATGCAGCTTTAGACCCTGAAAGTACTGCTGATCCGCCGAGGCGCCAAGCTGGCCGTCAACTCCAGCGTTCAGATGGGGCACAGATGCGTGCAATGGATTTCTTGCCGCCACTGCCACCCCTTGCAACGCCCAGACCGCTATGGCTATGATCGGCTCGGATTGCTACGAGAAAGGAAAGCGGGCCGAGGGACACCCGTCGGTCTGTCCGGCGCCGCTGCCCGGACTCAAGGACCCGGCCCACCGCGCACGAACAATGAAGCCCTCTGAAGCCCTTCGATTGCACCGAGACGCGATCAGGCGTGTCATCGAACGCAACGACGCCTGCAATCCGCGTATTTTCGGCTCTGTCTTGCACGGTGATGATACGGATGGCAGCGATCTTGACATCCTCGTAGATCCTATCGATGGAAAAACGTCACTCGTCAGTCTGGTCAGGATCAAGCGCGAACTCGAACAACTCCTGGGGGTCAGGGCCGATATTCAGACCCCTATGTCGCTTCATGAGCGATTCAGGCAGACGGTCCTCCAGGAGGCTATCCCGGTATGAGCAGGATCCCTCGAAGAGTGCTGGATCGCGTTCGCGACATGCTGGAAGCCATCCGCAATGCCCGGTCGGATATCGGCGATCTTGGCAAGGAGCAGTTTCTGGCGGACGGCAAGACCCAGCGGGCCGTAATCGAGAGCATCATTGTCATCGGCGAAGCCGCCAACAACGTCATGCGCCTCGATCCGTCGATCGGGCAGAACTACCCATCGGTCTGGCAGCATTTTCGTGATGCCTACGACATGCGCATTGTGCTGACGCATGAGTATTTCCGGGTCAACGCGGCGATTGTCTGGACTACCGTCAAGAACAACCTGCCGGAACTTGAGAGCTTGCTGATCGCTTTTTCTGCCCAGAACGATTGAGGCGCGGACGGATAGGAGACAGCATGGCCAAAGGCCCGCCGCCCATGGGAAAAAAAGGCCCATCGCCAGGCTTCGGATACCTCCTCATCTCCTGAATCTCCCGACCTACCGGGTACCGCACGTCGATTTCGACGATCACGAGCACCACGTCACGCCGAGGCCGTAGCGCCTCTCAGGGCTGCCCCTTACCGCACCTCTGAAAACTACCCGCGCGCCACTCTCCGATTCGCCGCCGGCGGGAGCCTCCACGTTGCGACAGCCTCGATGCTCTTGAGTCCCCGTGTTCGCCGGCTTGGCGAGAGCTACTTCACCGGGATTTTCTGATCCAGCACCGCCACCGCCGTGATCGCATTGTCCGGGCTGCCCTCGATCACCTTGTCCGAGTAGGTGAGGTAGGTCAGCGTATTGCGCTTGACGTCGATCATGCGCACCACCCGCACATGCTTGAAGATGAAGGAGGCGCCCTGCTTGAACACCTCTTCCTGCAGCGGCAGGGGCCTGGCGAAGCGGATCGGCCCCACCTGACGGCAGGCCACGGAAAAGCGGGAAGGATCCTTGGCGACGCCGATCGCGCCGGAAAACCCGCCGGTCTTGGCGCGCGAGATGTAGCAGGCGACGCCCTGCACCGCCGGGTCGTCGAAGGCCTCGACCACGATCTTGTGATCCGGGCCGAGCCACTGGAACGCGGTGTCCACCGAGCCGATCTCCTCCGCAGCGGCATTCACAGCGATGACTGCGCCAAGCAAGCCGATGATTCTCTTCATGGGTGCTCCGGGTGTGTCTGTTTCGGTCAGGCGATCATGGCAGAGCAGGTGCCCACAGGATTGTCGTGGCTCAGGCGCTGGCAAGCAAAGCGAGAAAAGCGTCCGGGGTCACGATCGGGCAGGTCGTTTTGGGCAAGAGACTCAGCAGGTCGTGGTCACCAGTGACGAGGTAGTCCGCGTTGCCGGCTGCCGCGAGTACCAGGAAGGGTACATCGAACGGATCGCGACACACCGGCATTCGCGGCGACTGTGCCGGCACACGCACGGTGGTGCAGTAAGGCAGGTAGTCGGCCAGCAACTCCTGCTGCTCCGCCGCGGTGAGCCTGAACTTGGGGTATGCCAGCACGCGTATCAATTCCTCCGTCGTGATCCTGGATACCAGGGGCACGCATCGCCCGTCCTGCCAGGCGTAACGCAACGAGGCGAGTCGCCCCTGTGCGAACACCAGGGCTGAAAGCACGACATTCGTGTCCAGCACGACCCTGGGAACTGCAATCACTTCGTGGTCGGGGCGGTGGATTGGCGAGCCCAGGCCACGGCATCCGCGATGTCCTGCTCATTGAGATCGAGCTCGGCAAGCTTGGCACGTACCGCGTCCGCACGCTGAATGCGCACCGGCGTCAGGATGATCTGGCCGTCGCGGGCTTGCACGTCGAAATACTCGGCCGGACCGACGGCGTTGGTGACGGCTTTGGGCAGGGTCAACTGGTTCTTCGCCGTGATCTTGGCAAGCACAAGGAACTCCGTCATACCGAATGTAAGGAATCGCTACAATAGCAGATGGCTGAACCCGGCTCAAGCGACCGATCCTTGAAGTGGGTCGGCCTTCGCGCGTTGCGGTCGGAACGCCCGCTGTATAAACTCATGTGTAAGGAGTTACACATGGCCACAAACCTTTCGCTTGACCCGGATCTGATCGAACGCGCGCTGAAGGTAAGCGGTGAGCGGACGAAGAAGGCGGCGGTTACCCGCGCACTGGAAGAGTTCATCGCCCGCCGCAGGCAGAAGAGCATTGTCGAATTGATGGGCAAGCTCGAATGGGATAAGTCATTCGACTACAAGGCCGAGCGCTCTCGTCGGTGACCCTGTTCGTCGATACCAGCGTCTGGTCTCTCGCCCTGCGTCGCGACGGAGACACGATGTCGCCCGAGGTGCAAGCGCTGCGCCATGCCATCGAGGGCGGCGACATCGTCGTGACCACGGGACTGGTCCTGCAGGAACTGCTCCAGGGATTCGCCGGCCCGCGAGCGCGCACCGATATCATCGAACGATTCAGTTCACTGCCTTTCCTTACTCCCGATCGGCTGGATCACATTGACGCCGCAGACCTGCGCAATCGCTGCCGTCGCGCCGGCGTGCAGGTCGGCACGATCGACGCACTGCTCGCGCATTTGTGCATTCGTCACGAACTGACGCTCCTGACGACCGATAACGACTTTGTCCGGGCCACCGCTCACTGCCCACTACGGGTGTGGAGACAGAATCGTTAGTAAATGCGTGCCGGCAAGTCCGCCGAAGGTTCAGACCTGGCCAGGACTCGTCCGCGGAAAATCTTCCGCAACATCGATCCTGACCATTCAGAGTCGTCTGCGGCCGATGAATGGCGGAAGTGGCCGTGGCTGATCCAGGCCGCTGTCCAGGCGCGGGGCAACACGGTCGGCGAATTGCGCTTGACAGGGTTGTGGCGTCTGCTGCGACCATGCGAAGCGTCGATGCGGGACACCGCCGCAGTGCTGTCCCGCACTCGATTCAGCGCAGCCGTCACCGATACCGATCGAAACCTGCCCTCGGCGTCAGCCGGCCTTGCGCTGCTGGGCAATGCGCACCAACTTGAGCACCAGCAGGATCGGCCAGACGCCGTGCCAGAACAGATCGAAGATGTCGATCGGCCGAATCAAGGTGCCGGCCTGGAGCATTTTCAGCTTTTCCCACAGGTGCGGCTCGGGCGTGAACGGTGCAAAGGTCATGAATGCCGCGATCACGGCGATCAGCGGCAAGGGAATCTTGTCGAGCCATCTCATTCGTTGCTCTACCTCGGTCTGCTGGTTCTCCGGGGTGCATCTACCACCCCGAACGCTACCGGATTTCGTACGCCACTCGGCATGCTGAAGCGAACATGGGGCCGGCGCCCGGGCCTTACAATAGCCGTCACCCCGGAATCGAGGGGCAGCCCGATCTGAAGCCGCCCCGGGCTCATCGGCTGAGCCCGGCGGTCGGGAGAATGCGGCTTGTGGGTCGCCCTTCCGCGCGACAAACCGACCAACAGCCGGACATCCCAAAGCGCCGCCGAACCGCGACCAACCGAATCGCCGAGAATCCCGACCACCGCCGCTTCCGATGCTCCAGCTCACCCTGTCCAACCGCTTCGAGATCCTGCTCGACCGCCTCCTCGACCGGATGGGGGAAGAGCAGCCGGGACCGTTCGAGGCGCAGCACGTCATCGTGCCCAGCACGGCCCTGCAGCGGCGCGTCGAACTGGCAGTCGCCGACCGGCAGGGGATCTGCGCCCATGTCCGTTTCTCCTATCTCGCGCAATGGCTGTGGACGCAGATCGGGCAGGTCGTGCCGGTGCAGGATGTCTCGCCCTTCGCTCCAGACCTGCTGGCGTGGCGGGTGTTCGAGGCGCTGGGCGACGGGGAATTCACGGCGGACCACCCGCGGCTCTCGCGCTACCTGTCCGTCGCCGACCCGGTGATGCGCCTGGATCTGTCGCGCCGCATCGCCCAACTCGTCGAACACTACATCACCTACCGGCCGCAGTGGCTCGCCGCCTGGTCGGAGAAGAAGCCGGCCGGAATCCCGGCGCTCGACGCCTCCGGCGCCGAGGACGAAGCCTGGCAGGCGGCGCTGTGGCGCCGCATCACGGCGGAACTCGGTACGGCCCGCGAACATCCGGCGGCGGCGTTCTTCCGCCGCATCGAAGCCATGGGTGCGGACGCGGCGCAGCGGGCGGCGCTGCCACCATCGGCCCACGTCTTCTGCCTGCCCGCGCTGCCGCCGCTCTACCTCGAAATCCTGCGCCAGCTCGGCCGCTGGACGCATCTCCGTCTTTATGTCCTGAATCCCTGCCGCGAGTACTGGTTCGAGATCGTGGAGCCGAAGCGCCTGAGCTATCTCGCCGCGCGCCGCACCACGGACTATCACGAGATCGGCAACAGCCTGCTGGCGTCCTGGGGCAAGCAGACCCAGGCCCACATCGATCTCCTGCTCGCCGGCGACGACGCCATCGTGGAATCGGACAGCGCCTTCGTGCCCAGCGGTGGAACGACGCTGCTGGCGCGGGTGCAGGACGCCATCCTCGACCTCGAACAACCGGCACCGGGCAGCGTCTCGCTGGATCATGACGACCGCAGCATCGAGGTCCATGTCTGCCATTCGCTGACGCGCGAACTGGAAGTGCTGCAGGACCAGTTGCTCGCCCTGTTCGCCGGCCCGAATCCGCCTCGATCCGGCGAGATTCTGGTGGCGACGCCGGACCTGGAAGCGGCCGCCCCCCTGATCGATGCCGTGTTCGGCACCGCACCGCCGGAGCGGCGCATTCCCTTCCGCATTACCGGGCAGGCGCAGCGACGCATCAACCCGGTGGCGCGCGCCCTGGACGCGCTGACGGCGTTGAGCGCCGGCCGCCACGCCGCGAGTGCGGTGTTCGATCTGCTGCAGCAGGCGCCGGTGGCGCAGCGTTTCGACCTCGACGCGGAAGAACTGGATGCGATCCATGACTGGATCCGGGAAGCCGGCATCCGCTGGGGGCTGGACGGCGACGAGCGCCGCACCCTCGGCCTGCCTGCGGACGAGCGCCACACTTTCCGCGACGGCCTGCAGCGCCTCTATCTGGCCTACGCCCTGGGAGAAGCGCCGGTTTGCATCGACGGCCGCGTCGGCAGCGGCAATCCGGAGGGCCAGATCGCCCTCGCCCTGGGCCGCTTCTGGCGCTACGTCGAGGCGCTGCGGGCGCTGCGCAGCACCTGGCAGCGGCCGGCGGGGGCCGAGGAATGGCGCTCCCGGCTCGCCGCCGCTCTGGAAACTTTCGTCTTCCCATCCACCCAATGGACCGAGGATAGTCGCAGCGTCCAGGCCGCCATCGGCGAGATGGCGCAGAACATGGCGCGGGGCGGTCTGCGCGGCGCCGTGCCGCTCGAGGTGGTGCGGGCGGCGCTGGCAGAACTGCTGGACGACCCGGCACGAGGCGCAGTCCCGACCGGGGCGGTGACCTTTTCCGCCATCAGCAGCCTGCGCGGCCTGCCCTACCGCATCGTCTGCGTCATCGGCATGAACGACGGCGCCTTTCCGACCGCCGCCCGCCCGCTCGAATTCGATCTCATGGCACTGCAGCCGCAGCGGGGCGACCGGCAGCGCCGCAGCGACGAGCGCAACCTGTTCCTCGACCTGCTGCTCGCCGCGCGCGAGCGCTTCTACCTGAGCTACGCCGGACACAGCATCCGCGACAACAGCGCGCAGCCGCCGTCGGTGCTGGTCTCCGAGCTGCTCGACTACGTCATTCGCGCCTGCGGCTGCGGCGCCGAGGCGGAGTCCGCGGTGCGGCGCCGGCTGGTGGTGGAGCACCCGCTGCAGGCGTTTTCACCGCAGTATTTCCTCGCATCTTCGGCGCAGCCCCGCCTGCGCAGTTTCAATGCCGAATATTGCGAGGCCCTGCGCGCGTCGCTGCGCGCGGTGCCGGTGGACGCGGCTCGCGCGGCCGCCGAGCATGGGGAGGATGGCGCGGAGGACGAAGAGGACACGGCAGCCGCCGCGCTCCCCTTCTTTTCCCGGCCGCTCCCCGCGCCGGAGCCGGAATGGCATACGCTGCGGCTCGATCAGCTCGCGCGCTTCTTCGCCAACCCCTGCCGCTTCCTGCTGCGCGAGCGACTCGGCATCGCCCTGCCGCGGCCCGAGGAGGAACTGCTGGACGAAGAGCCCTTCCTGCCGGACTGGCCCGGCCGTCAGTCCCTGGCCGAGCGCCTGCTGCCGGCGCTGCTGAACGGATGCGGCGAATCCGAATTGCTGGAGCAGGCGCGAGCCGGCACCGACTACCCGCCGGGGACGCTCGGCGACACCGCCCTCGCCGCGGAGATCGGCATCCTGCGCCGCTTCGCGTCCGCCTTGCAGGCCGATCTCGCCGAACCGCCGCAGCCGCCCCATGCCGCCGCGCTGGACTTCGAGATCGCGGGCGAAGCGTGGCGCCTCGAAGGCGCGATCGCCGAACTGCGCTCCGGCGCTCTGGTGCGCTGGCGCTATGACGAAGCGCGTGCCGCAGACTACCTGGCCGGCTGGATCGACCACCTCTTCCTTTGCGCCACACTGCCCCACGGCACCCGGGTCGAGACGCGATGGCACTCGCGCGACGGCATCTATCGCCTCAAGCCCTGCAGCGACGCCCGAGCCCGTCTCGCGCAACTGGTGAGCCTGTACCGGCAGGGGCTGTCGGAGCCGCTGCATTTCTTTCCCAAGAGCGCATGGGACTATGTGGCAGCGGACGGCAATCTGGGCAAGGCGCGCAGTCGCTGGAGAAGCACCCGCGAGCGGCCCTTCGGCGAGGACCGCGATCCGGCCTACCGGCTCGCACTGCGCGGCATCGCCGACCCCCTGGACCAGCAGTTCGTCGAGCTGGCGGCGACGGTGCTGCAGCCGTTGCGCGAGCACCTGGAGGATCCGCGCCAATGAACCCGCCGGGCCGCCCCGTGGGCGAAGGCTCCCTCTCGGAGGCGAGGCGCGCAGCGCCAAGGGTGCCCCAATGAGCCGCCCCGCCCCAGGTTTGCCGGTGTCGATGAGGCCGCTCGACGTCTTTTCCTGCGCGCTCGACGGCATCCATTTGATCGAGGCCTCCGCCGGCACCGGCAAAACCTGGAACATCTGCGCGCTGTACCTGCGGCTGCTGCTGGAGCGCCGGCTCGAAGTGCAGCGCATCCTGGTGGTCACATTCACCAATGCCGCCACCGCCGAGCTGCGCAGCCGCATCCGCACCCGCATCGTCGAAACCCTGGCGTACCTGGACCAGCGCGCTGCAGCGGCGGATCCGTTCGTTGCCGCCCTGGTGGAGGCGGTGTCGCAAAATGCCGCTCGCTCCCCCGCAGGAGATGAGCGCGCTGCTCGAAGCGGCGCTGCAGACGTTCGACGAGGCCGCCATCTTCACCATCCACGGCTTCTGCCAGCGCGCCCTGGCCGAAACCCCCTTCGCCGCGGGGCTGCCTTTCGGCATCGAACTGATGGAGGACGATGCGGAGCTGCGGCGCGAGGCGGTGGCCGACTTCTGGCGCCGCAACGTGTCCGCCGCGCCCCTTTCGCCCGCTCTCGCCGGCTGGCTCGCACGGAACGGGGACTCCCCCCAGAGTTGGTCGGAGCTGCTGGCCCGGGTGCAGGCCAAGCCCCTGTCGCAAATGATCTGGCCGGACGATCTGGATGACGTGGAGGTGCCGGACGAGGCGGGTCTCGCCGCCGCCTTCGAAGCCGCGCGGGAGATCTGGGCAGCGAACGGCAGCGAAGCCACCGCCACGATCCTCGCCCGCCTGGCGGCACTCAACGCAAACTCCTACAAGGCGGACGCGGTGGGGCAGGGGGATCTGGAATGGGAGCGCTGGTTTGCCGGCGGCGACCCGCTGGCGCCGGAGATCGCGCTCGACGGCAAGACCAAGCTGTTTCGCGCCGGCTTTCTCGCCGCCAGGACGAAGAAGAACGAAACCACCCCGACCCACCCCTTCTTCGACGCCGCGGAGGCGCTGCTGGCGCTGCGCGAGCAGACCGAAGCGCGGCTCGAACGGCTGCGCCTGCGGCTGCTGCGCGACATGCTGGCACCAAGCCGGCCCCCTGCTGCGGGCGAAGAAGCGCGAGCGGCGCCTGGCCGCCTTCGACGACATCCTGTACAACGCCTTCGATGCGTTGCGCGGCGGCGCCCACCCCTGGCTCGCAGCCTCGCTGCGCCGGCGCTATCCGGCGGCCCTGATCGACGAGTTCCAGGACACGGATCCGCTGCAGTTCGCCGTCATCGACGCCATCTACGGCAGTGCCGCCGAGGGATGCGCTGCAGGGCCGCTGTTCCTGGTGGGCGATCCGAAGCAGGCGATCTACAGCTTCCGCAACGCCGATCTGCACACCTATCTGCTGGCCAAGCGTCGCGCCGGTATCTGCCATACCCTGGCCGACAACCAACGCTCGGTCGAAGGGCTGATCCTCGCCTGCAACCGCCTGTTCGGAGCCAACCTCAACGGCTTCATCCTGCCCGGGATCGATTACCAGGAGGTACATCTCGGCGCCAAGCCGCGCCAACCCTTCGTCGACCACAGCCAGGCCGGCACCGGCCCGGCGGCGCTCCACATCTGGCGCCTGCCCCGGGACGCGGACGGCCGCTATCTGCTGCGCGACCAGGCGCGGGAGCGGGCGGTGCAGGCCACCGCCGCCGAGGTGGCACGGCTGGTGCGCGAAGGCGCCGGCCAGCGCATCACCGTGGGCGGCCGCGGCCTGCTCGCCGGCGATATTGCGGTACTGGTGAAAAGCCATGCCCAGGGCAGCCTGATCAAGCAGGCACTCGGAGCACTCGGCATCGGCAGTGTCGAGCTCTCGCGCGAGAGCATTTTCGCCACTCCGGACGCGCAGGAGCTGGAGCGGGTGCTGCTGGCGATCGCCGAGCCCGGCCATCCCGTGCGCCTGCTCGCCGCCTTGGCCACGGAACTGATGGGCCGCGATGCGCAGGCCGTCCTGGCGATTTCCCGGGACGAGGGCGAACTGCTGCGGGCGGTGGCCCGCTTCACCGGCTATCGCGACGCCTGGCTCGAGCGCGGCTTCGGCTTCATGCTCCGGCAATGGATGGAGGCCGAGGGCGTCGCCCGGAGGCTGCTCGCCCGCGCCGACGGGGAACGCCGCCTGACGAATCTCCTGCACCTGGGCGAACTGCTGCACCAGGCCGCCGTGTCCCACGCCGGGGCGGAAGCGCTGCTGCGCTGGCTGGCGGATCGCCGCAGGGAGGCGGTGAGCAGCGAGGACGCCCAACTGCGGCTGGAATCGGACCGCAATCTGGTGCAGATCGTCACCATCCACAAGGCGAAAGGCCTGGAATACGAAGTGGTGTTCTGCCCTTTCCTGTGGGACGGCTTGCAGGTCCGCCGCAGCGAGTCCGAGGGACGGGAGTACCACGACGACGAGGGCAACGGCATCATCGATTTCCGTCCCGAGGCGGCGGACGACGAGGAAATCAAGCGACGCCGCCGCGACGAGGCCGACGCCGAATTCGTGCGCCTCGCCTACGTTGCCCTGACCCGGGCGGTGCAGCGCTGCTACCTCGTAGCCGGCTGCTATCTGTTCAAGCCGGGACGGGGAGACGCGACACCGAACCAGAGCACCCACAGCCTGCTCAACTGGCTGGTGGCGGGCGGCGACCTGTCGTACGACAAATGGCGGTCCCACAAGCTCGGTCCCGACACGATCGAGGCCGCCTGGCAGCGCATCGCCCAAGAGGGCGTGCCCCATGTCGCGCTGGCAGACCTACCCGATGCTCCCGGTGAGCCGGTGGCGGGCGATGTTCCCTCGCCCGAGGCGTTGAGCGCCCTGCCCCCCCCGTCGCGCCTGCCGGAAGCTTGGCGCATCGGCAGCTTCAGCAGCCTGCAACACGGCGCCGAGCACGAGGCCGCCGCGGCGGACCATGACGCACGTGCACAGGGTCGTGCCGAAGCCGGACCGGCACCGGAACTGCCGGCGCAGGACATCCTGCGCTTTGCGCGCGGACCGTCCGCCGGCGACTGCCTGCACGCCGTCTTCGAGCGCGCCGATTTCACCGATCCGGCGAGCTGGGACGGCGCCATCGAGCGCGCCCTGGCGGACTACCCCCAGCGCCTGCGCGGCATCAACGGGGACGCGGCGGCTGCGCTGCAGCGGGCGATGCTGCGCGGCATGCTCGCCGACGTCCTCGCCACACCGGTGCACGACGGCGTCGTGCTGCGCGATGTGCCCGGCAATCGCCGGCTGACCGAACTCGGCTTCAACCTGTCCGCCGGGGAAATCACGGCGGCCAGGCTCAATGGCTGGCTGAAGGACCACGGCTATCCCATGCCGCGGCTCACCTTCGCGCCGCTCGACGGCTATCTCAAGGGCTACATCGACCTCGTGTTCGAAGAGGCCGGCCGCTACTACATCCTGGACTGGAAATCCAACCATCTGGGCTACGCCCGGGAGGACTACGCCGAGGACAGGCTGGCCCTGGCGATGCAGCAGCATGGCTATCACCTGCAGTACCTGCTGTATGCGGTGGCACTGCACCGATACCTGGGCCGCCGGCTTCCCGACTACGAGTACGAGCGTGACTTCGGCGGCGTTCTCTATCTGTTCGTGCGCGGCGTGCGGCCGGGCTGGACCGACGGCGCGGGCCGGGCGCTCGGCACCTGGTTCCACCGGCCCGCCGCGGCTGCCATCGCCTCCCTCGACGCCCTGCTCGCCGGCTCTCCAGCCCGCGTTGCCACATGAACTTCTTCGAACCGAGCCGCTCGCCGCAGATCGATCTCGCCCAGGGCTTTGCCGCCCATGTCGTGGGCTGGGCACGCCGGCGCGGCGCCCCGCTGACGTCGCTGGCAGGTGCTCGAGACGGCCGCGGCGCAGGCCAGCCTCGCCACCGCCGAAGGTCACGTCTGCGCCCTGCTGGATGGCATCGCGGCCGCTTTCCCCGAGCACGCCATCGACGAACTTCGCACCAGCCTGCTCGCTTCGGGAATGGTCGGAACGCCGGAAGGGAATGAGCTGCTGCCGCTGGTGCTCGACGCGGCGAATCGGCTGTATCTGCGGCGCTATTTCGACTACGAGCGGCGCCTCGCCGCCAGTCTCCTGCGCCGCGCGGCGGCAGACACCGGACCGGTTGCTGTGCCCGCCCTGCGCGCCCGGCTCGATGCGTTGTTCTCTCCAAATGCCCGGCGCCCCGGCGACCGGCCCGACTGGCAGAAACTGGCGGCGGCGCTGGCCGCGCAACGCACGCTCACCGTCATCAGCGGCGCCCCCGGCACCGGCAAGACCACCACCGTGGCAGCCGTGCTTGCCTGCCTGCTGGAACAGAATCCGGATGCGCGCATCGCCCTGGCCGCTCCCACCGGCAAGGCAGCCGCCCGCATGCTGGAGGCGCTGCGCGAGCGCGCGCAGCATCTCCCGCCGCAAATCCGGGAGCGCCTGCCGCGGGAGTCCTACACCATTCATCGGCTGCTCGGCGTGACGGCGAAACCGGGCCGCTTCCGTCACCACGCGGCGAACCTCCTGCCCCTGGACGCGCTGGTGGTGGACGAAGCCTCCATGCTGGATCTCGCCCTGGCGGTGCATCTGGTGGAGGCGATGCCGGATCCGGCCCGACTGATCCTGCTCGGCGACAAGGACCAGTTGGCTGCGGTCGAAGCGGGCGCGGTGTTTGCCGAGCTTTCCGCGGATCCGACCCTGTCGCCGCGCTGCGTGGCACGGCTGGCGCAGGCGACGGGCACCCCGGCCGAACGCATCCTGCCGCCAGCGCCGACGCAGCCCTCGCCGCTCGCCGACACGGTGGTGTGGCTCACGCAGAGCCACCGCTTCGCCGCCGATTCGGGCATCGGCCGCCTCGCCGCGGACATCAACGCCGGCGCAGCCGATCGGGCGCTGGAATGGATGGTCGCCGGTGCGGATGCGTCCGTATCGTGGATCGAGGATGGGGCGGCGGAGCCCGCGCCTTCCACCCGCCGGCGCATGATCGAAGGCTATGGCGCCTACCTCGACGCCCTGCGGCTCGGCGCCGTCGACAAGGCGGCGATCTTCGCCGCCTTCGATCGCTTCCGCGTGCTGTGCGCCGTGCGCGACACCGGGCGCGGGGTCGATGCCCTCAACGCCCTCGTCGGCGACCATGTTCGAGCCGCGCTGGACCATCCGCTCGACCCCGGCCTTTCCTCCCCCTGGTATCCGGGCCGGCCGGTGATGATCCTGCGCAACGACTATGTGCTCGGGCTGTACAACGGCGATGTCGGCATCTGCCTGCCCGATGAGGACGATGAGCTGATGGTCTGGTTTGCACAGGCGGCGTCCGGTTTCCGCTGCCTGGCGCCGCTGCGGCTGCCCGAGCACGACACCGCCTACGCCACCACGGTGCACAAGTCCCAGGGATCGCAGTTCGGCTCCGTCCTGCTGCTGCTGCCGGAGCAGGCGGGCAAGGTGATGACGCGCGAACTGGTCTATACGGCCGTGACGCGCGCCGCGCAGGCCGTCACCCTCATCGGCGCGGCCGAGGTGTTTCGCGCGGCCTGCGCCCGCCCCACGCTGCGCCATGCCGGTCTGATCGACCGCATGCGGCAAGCTGGCGCGGATCCGACGACCGCAACGTGATGCGGTTGCGGGCGAGCCCGAGTGGCGTCCGTCCGCAGGCGACGCTCCTGCCTATGGCAGAATAGGGGCACCCCGCCGCGTCCTCTCGCCCATGCCCGCATCCCTCGACGGTCTCCTGGTGGTGGCGATCGCCTCCCGCGCCCTGTTCGATTTCGAGCAGGAAAACCGAGTCTTCGACCCCGCCGACGATGGCCCCTATCGCGAACTCCAACTGTCGCGGCTCGACGTGCCGGCGCCGGGCGGCGTCGCCTATCCGCTGGTCAAGAAGTTGCTCGAATTCAACACGCCGGACCAGCCGCGGGTCGAGGTGGTGATCCTGTCGCGCAACGACCCGGTGAGCGGGCTGCGCATCTTCCGCTCCGCCGAGGCCGCCCGACTGGCCCTGACGCGCGGCGTATTCACCCGGGGGCGTTCCCCCTATCGCTACCTCAAGCCGTTGCAGGCAGACCTGTTCCTATCCGCCAACGAGGAGGACGTGAAGAGCGCGCTTGCATCCGGCTTCGCCGCCGCACGCGTTTATCCGGAGTCGGCCCGCGCCGCCGAGTCGCACCCCGGGGAAGTGCGCATCGCCTTCGACGGCGACGCCGTGCTGTTCAGCGACGAGGCGGAGATCGTCTATCGCCGCGACGGGCTCAAGGCCTTCGAGAACCACGAGGCGGAGAAGGCGGGTCGGCCGCTCGAACCGGGACCGTTCAAGCCTTTCCTGGAGGCGCTGCATCGGCTGCAGACCCTGGCCGGCCACGAAGTCGGGATGCGCATCCGCACGGCGCTCGTCACCGCCCGCAGCGCGCCGGCCCACGAACGGGCGATCAAGACGCTGATGAGCTGGAACATCGACGTGGACGAGGCGATGTTTCTCGGCGGCCTGGACAAGGGCGCCTTTCTGAAGGAATTCGAGCCGGATTTCTTCTTCGACGACCAGACCGGCCATTGTCGATCCGCCGCAACGGCCGGTCCGACCGGCCATGTGGCGAGCGGCATCGCCAACCAATGACGTCCGGGCGGACGAGCGCTACCCGTATTGCCGCACTGCGGCCGACAGCGCTTCCTTCACCCGGTCGCGCAACCGCGCCGGTTCCAATACCTCGACGTGGGGTCCGTGCTTGAGGATGTCCATGATGAGCTCGCGGTCGTCGCCGTAGGGAAGCTGCAGGACCCAGGAGCCGTCCGCCTCGAAGCGGCCGCGCTGCTGCGGATGCCAGGCTTCGGTGGCGACCCAGCGCGCCCGCTCCGGACTGAAGCGCAGGCTCGCCCACTGCAGCTCGCGCCCGCCGAAGATGCCGTAGCCGGGCCCAGCACTTCCTGCATGGTGCGATTGGCGACTTCGCGGGCCGGTTTCTCCAGCACCTCGCAGCGGCGGATGGAATCCACGGCGAAGTTGCGCAGTTCGCGCCGCACGTGGCACCAGGCATCGAGGTACCAGTTCTCCCGGTAGTGCACCAGGCGCTGCGGCGAGACCTCGCGCTCGGTGACTTCGTCGCTTGCCGCGGGCGTAATAGCTGATGTGCAGCCGCTTGCGCCGCAGCAGCGCCGAGCCCACGCGCTCGAAATGTTCCAGGCGCAGGCGGCGCTTGCCCTGGCCGACGATGAGGATGCGCTTGCGGATCTCCTCGGCGGTGTTGTCGGCGGTGCCGAGCAGCGCGTTCAGCCGCGCCATCAGCGGCTGGATGTGCGGCGCGAGCATGCCGCCCGGGTCGAGGTTGGCGAGCAGGTGCTGCATGGTCAGCAGGGCATGGATCTCCGCCGCGGAGAACCACAGCCCGGGCAGCTCGTACTGGCCGCCGATCCTGGCGCCGCGCCGTCGAAACGGTAGCCGCCTGAGATCCCGGTCGAAGACGATCGGCGCGTTGAGCCGGTCGCGCAGGTAGTCGAGATCGCGCTTCAGCGTCGCGCGCGAGACCTCCAGCGCCTCCTGCAGCCCCTGGAAGCTCACCACCCGGCGGTCGGCGAGCAGCTGGTCGATCTTGTAAACGCGTTCAGTCTGACTCATTCAGGACCGCTCCCGGAGGCTCACCCTGCGGCAGTGCGTCCGCTCGCCGCGAAGGTCCGCGCTGAAATGCGCAACGTACCAGGGCATGGCGGCGCGGATGCCTTCGGCCAGCCGGTGAGTGGGCGCATAGCCGAGCCGTTGCCGTGCCTTGGTAATGTCCGCCTGCGAATGGCGCACGTCGCCCGGCCTGAAGTCTTTGTAAACCGGCGTTATCGTCTTCACATCCGGCGTGCTCGGCACCAGCGCATCGCGCAGCAATTCGAACAGCCGGTTGAGCGAAGTGCGATCGTCCACGGCGACGTTGTAGACCTGATTGACCGCCGCCGGGTCGTCGGTCGTGGCGGCCAGCAAGTTCGCCTGCACCGCGTTTTCGATGTAGCAGAAATCGCGGCTGGTTTCGCCGTCGCCGTTGATCGCCACCTCGTCGCCCAGCAGCATGGCGCGCACCCAGCGCGGAATGACGGCGGCGTAGGCGCCCTCGGGATCCTGGCGCGCGCCGAAGATGTTGAAGTAGCGCAGGCCGATGGTCTTGAGGCCGTAGCAGCGGCCGAACACCTCGGCATAGAGTTCATTCACCAGCTTGGTCACGGCGTAGGGCGATAGCGGGCGTCCGATCACGTCCTCGACCTTGGGCAGTCCCGGATGATCGCCGTAGGTGGAACTGGAGGCGGCGTAGACGAAGCGGCTCACGCCGGCATCGCGCGCCGCCACCAGCATGTTGAGAAA
This sequence comes from uncultured beta proteobacterium, assembly GCA_963823455.1. Lineage (GTDB taxonomy): Bacteria > Pseudomonadota > Gammaproteobacteria > Burkholderiales > Rhodocyclaceae > CAVPDA01. The sequence goes on along the minus strand of CAWGLO010000024.1, from coordinate 17,618 downwards.
ACCGTCGACGTTCGAGCCGTTGGTGGTGATCGGGTCGATCAGCGAACGTGGCACCGAGCCCAGGGCGGCCTGGTGCAGCACGACATCGACTTCGCGGCACGCCTCGCGGCAGGCATCCAGGTCGCGGATATCGGCCTCCATGAAGCGGTGGCCGCTCCATTGGGCGGGCGACACCGCCGCCTTCGACTTCGTCGATATTGCGCCGGTGGCCGGTGGACAGATTGTCGAGCCCGACCACCGTCTGACTGGAGTTTGAGCAGGGTTTCGACCAGATGCGAGCCGATGAAACCGGCACTGCCGGTCACCAGCCAGCGCAGCGGCTGCGCGACCAGCCTTTGTCCTACATCGTCGATTGGGTTCATTGACTGATAGACCTCAGAGTCGCCAAACGGTGACGCCTTCGGCGCCCAGGCTGTCGGCGTCGAACTGGCTCTTGACGTCGGCCACCACCGCTTTCGGTTGCAGCTTGGAAAGATAGTCGGACAGCGGCCGTGCCTTGAACTCGCGGTGCGCGACGGCGGCGACGATCGCCGCTGCCTGCGGCAGCCTGTCCCACGGCGATGAGCTGAACGCCGTACTCGTGCATAGCCTCCTCGGGGTCGGCAACCGGGTCGTGCACGTGAACCTGGGCGCCATAGGACTGCAATTCCCGGATCACGTCGATGACGCGGGAATTACGCAGATCGGGACAATCCTCCTTGAAGGTCAGGCCGAGCACGATCACCGGCGCGTCCTTCACCATCCATCCGTTGCGCACCAGTTGCTTGACGGTCTGTTCGGCGACGAACTTGCCCATGCCGTCGTTGATGCGCCGGCCCGCCAGGATCACTTCCGGGTGATAGCCGAGCATCTCCGCCTTGTGCGTCAGATAGTAAGGATCAACGCCGATGCAGTGCCCGCCGACCAGGCCGGGACGGAACGGCAGGAAGTTCCATTTCGTGCCGGCCGCCTGCAGCACCTCCAGCGTGTCGATGCCGACGCGCTCGAAGATGATGGCCAGCTCGTTCATCAGCGCAATGTTCAGATCGCGCTGCGTGTTCTCGATCACCTTGGCCGCCTCCGCCACCTTGATGCTCGACGCGCGGTAGACGCCGGCCGTGATGACCGAGCCATACATCTGCGCCACCCGATCGAGCGTCTGCGGCGTATCGCCGGAAACGACCTTGGTGATCTTGGTGAGCGTGCGCTCCTTGTCGCCCGGATTGATGCGCTCCGGCGAGTAGCCGACGAAGAAATCCTGCTTCCATTTCATGCCCGAGTGCTGTCTCCAGAATCGGGATGCAGATCTCTTCGGTCGCGCCGGGATAGACGGTGAACTCGAAAACGACCGTCGCGCCGCGCTTCAGGTGCTGCCGACCGATTCGGAGGCGCCGATCAGCGGGCCGAAATCGGGCTGATGCGCCTCGTCCACCGGCGTCGGTACCGCGACGACGATGAAATCCGCCTCGCTCGAGCACCGCCGGATCGGTGTCCACCGTCAGTCTGCGTCGCCGCCTTCAGGTCATCCGTGGAGACCTCGCCGGTCGGATCGACATGGCGGCGGATAATTCGCCACCTTCTGCTGCGACATGTCGAATCCGATGGTGCGCAACTTCTTGCCGAACTCGACGGCAAGCGGCAGCCCGACATAGCCCAAACCCACAACCCCAACCGTAGTCATTGTTTTCCTTCCAGAGACACGAATTCAGTTTGTCTGCTGCCCCGGACCCGATGCAGGGCGTGAATCAATTGCATGATCCGTTGGCAGCGCCCTGATTTCTGGCCCTTTGCCAGACGCAATCCAATTGTATCCATGATCGCCCGACTGCTCGCCACCAACCCGTCAGATGTTCCGCATGCACATTCGAAAATCGATCCGGATGCGAGGACGGTCAGGACGGTCCCGCCCGCACCTTACCCAAGGCGTCGGTCACCAGCCGATGGCTCGTCAAGACTCGGCCATGCTTGCCTTTGGCCCGGGAGAATCCAGATGGGCTCAGGCTAACGGTCATGGAATGCCAGCCACCCCGAATAGTGAAAGGCCTCGCCATGACCGTTTCCCTCACCCCCATCCCCTCTCCCAGCGGGAGAGGGGAGCTTCGAGAGTCGCTGGCGCGACTTTCACGTTAAAGCGATGGCAGACAGCGACGGGATGACGAACGCAGGTGACGAAGGGCGCGGCCTGGTCATACCGTACAAGGCTATCGACGCCCTCCGGTAACAGGCGGGATTCCCAATGCGCCGGAGTGAGTCGAGCGGTGCAATCGAAGGTAGCACCCGGGACACCACTCCAAATGCCGGAACCAGGCGCGACTTGGGCGGTGTCGGCGCATCAATCCGATTTTGCCAACTCGACCTTGCGCATCCGCGGCAATTCCGGCGACGGAGCGGTGACTTTGGCGTCGTACGGATGCGCATCCTCCCGGAACAGTTGCAGAATCCGCTTCACGTAGGCACGAGTCTCGGCGTAGGGCGGGATACCGCGGTGGCGATCGACCGCGCCTTCGCCGGCATTGTATGCCGCAGCCACCAGCGCCACGTCGCCCTTGAAGTATGCGAGCAGCCATCTCAGGTACGCGAGCCCACCGCGGATGTTCTGGACCGGATCGAACGGTTTCTTCACATTGAAGCGGGCCGAGGTCTCGGGTATGAGCTGCATCAGCCCCTGGGCGTTCTTCGGCGACTGCGCCTTTGCATTGAAGTTGGACTCTGTGCGGATCACCGCAAGCGCAAGGTGAGGATTGACGCGGTATTCCGGAGCGAGCTTCTTGACCAGATCGACCACCTTCCTCTGCCCGGCCGAGGTGGCGACAAACTCCCGCACAAGGCCGATCTGACCCAGCGCCTTTTCGCGCATGCATTGCGGCGTTCGAGCGACCGGTTCTCCGACGCGACGCAGCATATTTCGCGCGTGTTCGTCACCCTGCGCCGCCGCTGCCCGGAAGAAATACGCCGCCAGCGCATCGTCCCGAGCTACCCCCCGGCCATTGGCGTACATCCACCCGAGATTGAACTGGGCTCCGGCATCCCCCAACCGCGCGGCTTCGCAGTACAGGGCGATTGCCCTCGCCGGATCCTTTGGCACTCCCTCGCCATGTTCGTAGGCGATCGCCTGCTTGCGCAATGCAACGGGACGGGCAACGGTCGTGTTGGGATCGTCTACGTGAGCCAACGCTCCAAAACTCATCAGCATCGCAAACACGGCGACCATTACGCGTGACGAGGATTCGCGCCGCACTTCGCGCGCCGCGATGAGCGGGAAAGCAGTACGGCCACGAGATGGAAAACGCCGCGGATCGCCCTGCAGGTGCTCTCGAAACGGAACGAGCGCGGATGCGGCGGATGAACCTGCGGAAACTTGGTGAAACGCCGTTCCGGGCGCTCTTGGGCGTTGCGCCCGGGATACTTCACGGATATGACCGTCTCCGGATCGGACAGCATCTCGTCCTCCCTACGACCCCGGGGTCTTTGACGGTCGAGCAGGCGGGAGCCCTTCTCTAACCCCGGCCGTGGCCCGGGAGTCTGCCCGCGAAACGAGTCACTGGGCTCCCGCCCCCGTCAAGACGACACCCACTGTCTCGAACAGAACCACCAGATCGAGGAACAGGGAGTGATTCTTCACGTAGTACAAGTCGTACTGAAGCTTCTGCACCGCATCTTCCACGGTTGAACCGTAGTGGTAGCGCACCTGGGCCCATCCGGTCACACCGGGTTTCACGCTATGGCGCGCCGCATAGAACGGGATCTCCCCCGACAACTGATCGACGAAGAACGGCCGTTCGGGCCGCGGGCCGACGAGGCTCATGTCGCCTTTCAGTACGTTGAAGAGTTGCGGCAACTCATCGATGCGCAGCTTGCGAATCACGCGACCGACCCGCGTCACACGATCATCGTTCGACGCCGCCCAGCGCGGTTTGCCGTCCCGCTCCGCATCCGTCCGCATGCTGCGGAACTTCAGCACGCGAAAGACGCGCCCTCCCTGCCCGACACGCTCCTGCCGATAAAGCACCGGGAACCCGCTTTCCAGAACGATCAGGACGGCAGTAATGATCATCGTCGGCGACGCCAACAACAGCAGCAGCAGGGAAAACACGACGTCGAACAGGCGCTTCATCACCACGCGCACCGTCCCCTGGCGAAATCCCTCGCCGAAGATCAGCCAGCTCGCCCGCAGCGAATCGAGACGAACCTGACCGGAGGCACGCTCGTAGTAGCTGGAAACGTCCAGTACCCGTACCCCCGCCAGCTTGCAGGCCAGCAGATCATTGAGCGGCAGCCCGCTGCCGCGGCGTTCCCGCACCGCGACGACGACTTCGTCTACCTGGTTGCGGAGAACGGTATCGGCCAGGGACGATCCGCTCGGGAGAATCCGCTCGGCCGCAACATGGCTCGGTTCGCCATTCGACATACCCAGAAATCCTACAACGCTTACGCCCGAGCCGAACTGTTTCAGCGACTGTTCCACATCCGCCGCCTCGGCTCCCGTACCCAGGACCAGCACGCGGCGCACCAGCATCGGCGCCGCTCCGCCGTGGGCGGCAAGGCCGCGGACCACCACCAGGACACTCAGCGCCAGCAGCGACGCCAGCTTCAGCGCCTCCAGCCGAAATTCACCCCAGGGGAGCCCCTCGAAAATCCCATATGCCACCGGCAGCGCCAGCAGCCACGACGTGAAAACCCGCGCCATCGTCTGGGCCCGGGTGCGGCGGCAATTGCCCCGGTAAAGGCCGAGCGCAGTGTTGAGCACCACCATCGTCAGCGCAAACAGCAGGGCGGACGGAATGATCACTTCCATCCCTGGCGCATCGCCATGGTAGAACCACAATGCCGCCAGGACTACGGACGAGAAGAGGAGCGAGGTATCGATCACGACGTGCAAGATCGTGTTCGAGGGGAACCAGTGGCTGAACAACCGAACCATACTATTGACCTCCGTGAGGAGTATTGTTTTTTCGAGCTGCCGCCTTTCGCTGTGCGTCCGTTTCCGACCTTTGCTGGCGCAAGCGACTTGCAGCGGCCTCTTTCTTTTGTCCGGAGACGAAAATCCCGCCCCGTTTATTGCTTTGAACACCTTACCGCGTCGGACTTTTTCTTACTGTGAAGTAGGTCACGCGCCTACTTGCCATTCGTTCGCAGTTTATCTCCGGTTCGCAATTTCCCGCATTGACCGATCGCAATCCCATTACCTATCGAGGGGTGTTTTTCATTGTATCGTCAAACACTTATAGATCAATAAGACCAAGAGATTAGAACAAGCGGACGACTGTCGTCGGCCAATTCACCGGTTCGGGACCCAACCCGGATTCCAATCCAGTTCCAACCAACCACCGACGCGGCCGAATCGTATCGCCGGATCGACGAAAGTCGCGTGAATTACGTGGCACTTCGCTCTTTCTTGACCGCCTCGCTGCGATTCTCCCTCACTTCGATTCCAGATCCTCAGAGTCACCCACGCGTGCGGGGCACAAATTTCGGAGCGCCGCAACCGTGTCCTGCACGCGAACTCGGCGGGGAAGTTTCAAACAGCGCCAACCGCATGTGCGAGCAGGGAAATGATCGGAGCACGTTCAGGAACAGTGCTGTCGCCATTCCAAGACACACCAAGCCATTGTTATAGAAGCACTTACTATAAGGCGCGAACGAAGAGTCGCCCTATCACGACAGCCATGTCCAAGTAGGCGTCCTATTTGCCTGATTTCATGGGACGTTCTGTTGGCACGGAAATCGCTTTCACCGGTGGATTGCGTTTTTCCGGTTGTGGCCGGGACTGCACCATGAAGGGAACGTCCCTGAAGCCGCAATCCTCGCTTGAGCAACACAAGGAAGGGCGGTCCCCGTGAGGGACCTCGCACCTTCCGGAACCCTCGGCTGGGTTCGGCCAACACGATTCTGGGAGAGAAAATTTGATGATTGCAGCTATCAGCACACGGGGGAGAACAGGCCTTCGCAATTCGTCCGTCCTTTTTGGATTTCTCATGCTCTTGGCCATTCGTGCCGTCGCGTCCCAGGCATCGCTGGCTTGGGATCCCAGCCCGGATCCTTCTGTAACCGGATACGTGCTGTATTACGGGGAGGCAAGCCGGAGTTATGCGGCAAGTGTCGACGTCGGCAGCCAGACCAGCTATACGGTTCCCAATCTGTTGGAGGGGCACAACTACTACTTTGCCGTTGCGGCGCGCAATTCGACGGGAACCGAAAGCGCCCTGTCCAATGAAGCAAGCGCGTTCATGGCGGTTTCAGGACCGGTCCTCGGTACGGTACTGACGAGTGCCACGCTGCCGTCCAGTCGTGCCGTGCAGGTCGGATCTCCTCTCACCATTTTCGCCACCATAATCAACGCCGGATCGTCGGTTGGCACCGGCTGCTCGATCGGCTTGAACAGCAATGTACCGGCCACATTCGGCTACCAGACCACGAATCCCTCGACCAACGCCGTGTCTGGAACCCCGAATACCCCGGTGGACATCGTGCCTGGCGCCTCCCAAAGCTTCGTGCTCAGTCTCACTCCTTCCGCACCCATCAACGCCACGGACGTCCAATTCACGTTCAGTTGTGCGAATTCCAGCCCTGCCGGGGTTCTGACGGGCATCAACACGCTGCTACTCTCCGCCTCCACCACGCCGACGCCCGACGTGATCGCGCTCAGCTGCGACGACGAGCGCCGACGGCATCGTCACCATCCCCGGCACTTCGGGAACCGGCGCCTTCGCGGTCGCCTCCGCCAACGTGGGCAGCGCCGGGTCGATAACCGTCACCGCCGACACCGGCAGCACGGCCGTCCCGGTAGCACTATCCCTCTGTCAGACCAACCCGAGCACCGGCGGCTGTCTTCAGCCGGCAGCCAGTTCCGTACCCGTCACCGTCACCGCCGGCGCAACGCCGACGTTCGCAGTCTTCATCCGCGGTTCCGGTGCCGCCGTGCCGTTCAATCCCGCCAGCAACCGCGTATTTGTGCGATTTCGTAACAAGCACGAACGGCGTCGTGGTCGGAGCGACCAGCGTCGCCGTCCAGACCCAGTGACTGGGCGTGTCGGACAGTGGGAAGACAGGCGCTGTTCAGAGTCGTCGGGTCACCCCGGCGGGTTGCTCGGTTCATTGAGAATGTGGGGAGGGGGATGCAATGGACACCGTAACGATCATCGTGGGTCTTGTCACATTCAATGTCGGTTTTCTGGTCGGCGCATTTTGGGTGTCATCGAAGACTGCCGACGCTCAAGAGGTTTCGCGACAGGACGCCGCCGGCTGGATGCGGGCCCGCCCGTACTGAAGCTTGCCCTCTCAGTCGCAGATGCACGGCGCATTGGAGGCCGAGCCGGAGAAGCAGAAGGGGAAGGGAAACAGACTCTGGCCAGCCTTCGATGGGCGAGCCAGTTCCGGCAGCGCGCTTTACAGGGCTGCCACGATGTCAGCAATGTGCTCGCCTATCGCCAAGGAAGCGGTCAGTCCGGGAGACTCAATCCCGAATAGATGGATGAGGCCCGCAACGCCGTGGCTCGCGGCACCCTGAAAGACAAAGTCGGCTTCCCCTCCCTCTGGGCCGTGGATCTTTGGCCGGATTCCCGCATACGCCGGAGTGAGCGCCGCGTCTCGCAATCCTGGCCAGTACCGCCGGATCGCGGCATAGAACGCGTCCGCGCGCCTCGGCGAGACGTCATAATTTTCTTCCTGGATCCATTCGACGTCCGGCCCAAACTTGGCCTGCCCTGCGAGATCCAACGTCAGATGCACGCCGAGGCCACCGGGCTCCGGAAGTGGGTAGACGAGCCGCGTAAATGGCGACCGTCCCGACAAGGAAAAGTAGTTGCCCTTGGCGAGGTATAGCGGTGGAATTGCTGGAACGGTAGTGCCGTCGATGCCGAAAGCCACCCGTCGCGCACCGAGACCAGCGCAGTTGATTACGGACCGCGCGGCAATTTCCGTCGGCTGATCACCTCCAACAGTAAGGACGACCCTTCCATTCTCGACCCGGCCACCGACAACTGGCGCTTGGTACGCAATCGTGGCACCCGCACGCTCGGCATCCCCAAGCAGCGACAGCATGAACGCATGCGAATCCAGGATGCCCGTAGATGGCGAGAGGAGCGCCGCTGTGCAACGCAGGTTCGGTTCCGCCTTTGCGGCCTGACCGGCATCCATCATTTCAAGGTCATCGACGCCGTTGCGCTTGCCATTTTCGCCAAGTGCGGCGAGCGCCTGGTCCTGACCGTGCTGGGTCGCGACGATCAGCTTGCCGCACTGTTGGTGGGGGATGCCGCGACTCTCGCAGTAGGAATACAGTAGCTGCCGTCCGCGCACACACAGCCTTGCCTTGAGTGAATGGTCCGGATAGTAGATACCGGAGTGAATCACTTCGCTATTTCGGGAACTGATTCCTGTGCCGAAATCGCGCTCTGCCTCCAGCACCAGCACTTCTCGGCCGCTCTCCGCGATTGCCTTGGCGACGGCGAGCCCGATTACACCCGCGCCGACCACAACACAATCAGCCTCGTACATGACTGCTCCGCTCTCGGACCGTCGCTGCGCACGGGATTGCGCCGCGCTCGCCGAAGTGTTTCATCGGGGTGTTGAGAGTACGGTCGTCGCTCCCCTTCCTGGCCGCACAAAATCTGGTCGTCGAAGCCAATTCCACCGCGGCTGCGCCGACGCCAGATTGTGAACCGACCTGTCCAACCCGTCTCCGAACCGGGGGCGGCGCAAAATTGACGTGCGCCTGAACTGTGGCAACCAACGTGCCTGGACAGTTCCATCGCCTGTCCCCCGGAGGATGTCGGCGAACTGCCGGGTCAGGAGCATGTCCTTCAAGCCTTTCGCGATCCTGCCCACCCGGAGCACCAAGCCATGTTCGATTGGGCGTGGCGGCTTCTTTGATGCTGTCGCCGTTGACCCGGGGCGACATCCGCGCCTTCCTCGCCGACGTCAAACGTCGATCGTCGATATAGGCCGCGGCCGACGCCTGCTTTGACATCACAAGTCAGATACGTATGGCATCTCGCGCCACCGCGCAGGCACGCCCCCGCTGCTCGGTCAAGGACTGTCGGGTGAACAGCGGATGTCTGGTCAGGGGTTCGCCGGAACAGGATCGGCAAAGGGGCTGCTTCGGCCCGCGTCGTCGTGGACCGATTCCAGGAATACCCGATCCGCCCGGCCCCAATTGAAGTCGAGGAGCAGCTGGCGCAATCGGCGCTCCGTGCGGTTCAGATTGAGATAATGGCGGAAGCGTGTCTTGAAATCCAAATCCGGTACGCGCGGCTGCTCCGGGTCGATCTCCCAAGGGTGAAAATAGAACATCGCCGGACGGCAGTCCACCTGGTTGATCCGCCGCAATGCCCAGCGCGACAGGCGATAGGGAAGCAGCCTGAAATAGCCGCCCCCCCCGGCCGGCCAGTTGCGGTTGAACATCCGTACCGTGGCGATTGGCACCTCCAGCAGCCCTCGAGACGGCCGAAATGTGAAACGCGGCGCATCCGGCATGCCGTAATGGTCGTGCACAATTGGGTAAATGCTCGAGCTGTATCGGTACCCGGCTTGCTCGATGCACTCCAGTGCCCACGGATTTCCTTCGCCGATCGAGAAGCTGGGTGCCCGATAGCCCTTCACTTCGACGCCCGAGGTATCCTCCAGTATCACTTTCGCAAGCCGGATGTCGGCAAGAAATGCCTCCGGTGACTGTTCGCTGGCACGCTGGTGCGCGTAACCGTGACTGGCGAGTTCATGACCCCCTTCAACGATGCGGCGTACCATGCCCGGGTAGCGCTCAGCGACCCATCCCAGCGTAAAGAAAGTAGCCCGGGAATCGAAAGTATCCAGCAGTTCGAGGATGCGCTCGACATTCTGTTCAACCCGGCACTGCCGCGTTTCCCATTCCCCGCGAGCGATATAGGGTGCGAGCGCTGCCACCTGGAAGTAGTCTTCCACGTCAATCGACAGGGCATTGACAAGGGGCCTACGGTCCTGCAATTCAGATCCCATGCTTTCGACGCCGTTGCATAGCATTCGACCCTGATCGGTACATCCGTCCGCTCACTTCACCACATCACTGTCGAACATCAATCGGTGATTTCGGGATCGAGAAACCAGCCACACACCGCAACACAAAAACCACTCGCCGCACGCCCAGCAGCGACCAACGGAACGGAGTTGCTTCGTTCACCGGTGTACGCCGGCGGATGGATTATCGGCCATAACCGTAGTGAGCGTAGCCCTTGCGGCCATGATAACCATAGTAGCTGCCGCCGCCGACAATTCGGCTCTTGTTCAGCACGAGTAGCCTCACCGGGCACGCCTCGATCGTGGCAAGCGCCTGTTTGACCGCTGCATGGGTGGTGTGTTCTGCCTCCACCACAAATACGATCTGACCCATGTGCGCTGCGAGCGCACGCGCTTCGGTCGTCAGAAGCAGCGGCGGCGAATCGAAGATCAGGATGCGATCCGAGTATCGACTCGCCATTTCCGTCAACAGCCGGGCCATCGTATCGCTCGCCAGCAACTCCGTCGCTCGCGGATGCGCCGTCCCGCTCGGCAGCACACTGAGCTTCTCTACGTTGGTCTTGAGCAGCACCTCGCTCAGATCCACCTTTTCGTCCACCAACACGTCCAACAGACCGCGATTCGAGGGCAGCCCCAGGATTTTCGGTATCGACGGTTTGGCTACATCGGCATCCACCAGCAGCACTGTACTGTCCAGTTCCATGGCGATGCTCATCGCAAGATTCACTGCGCTGCTGCTTTTCCCCTCCCCGGGGAGCGCGCTAGTGACCATCACCAGGTTGCCGTTTTCGATCGGCGCTGCCGCCTTGCCCAACGCGTTTCGAATCAACGGTCTCTTGATGACCCGGAACTCCTCCGATACCTGAGACCGAGGATCTTCGGGGGTCACGAGGCCCAACGCTGCCAACCGCGCAAGATCGATCGACACCTGATGCGAGGCTACCGTGCGCCGGGGCTGCGTCACCGCGCGGCTCGCCGCAGCCGCCGACCGGATGGCCGCCGCAGGGGCGGTCACCTCGACCGTGGGTGCTCCGGCGGACGGTGCATCCGAACTGACGTCTCCCCTGGACGATCCCCGGCTCTCTACCGTTACCCCGGCCCTTCGCAGTTCTTCCAGCCTCTTCGCGGCTCGTTCGATGACACTCATGATCGAATTCTGGCGTCAGGTTGCCCGCATCGAAAGAAAAAGCAGAAGTCCAAACGCGGCACCGAACAGAGCGATCAGGCTGCCAAGGGCCGAGAAGAAGGTGCTTAAATCACGCCGTACACTTTTTATGCTTTCCGCAGTGCTCTTGAGGGAGACCGTACCCAGGACCGGCAAACCCGTATGCTCGCGCAACGACGCACCGTCGAAAAACGTCGGCCATACCTTACTTGCACCGAAACTGGCGAATACTCCGGCCCCCAGCGCACCGACCAGGAGCAGCGGAAGGAGCACGAGCCGATTGGGAGCGACCGGCTTCGAGGAGACTCGCGGCGGATCAATCACGCGAAATTCCGCAACGCCAGCAGCATCCATTTCCCCCGAAAGCTGAGCCGATTCACGACGCGCCACCAAAGCTTCATAGTTCTTCTTGTTGATTTCGTAGTCTCGATTGAGTTGCGCAAGCTCCGCCTCAATCTGAGGCACCTGTTGGCCGGATTCCTTAAGTTGCCCATAGCGCGCCTCATACTCGGCCACTCGCGTACGAAGCGATGCCACATTCGCCTCCTCCTTGGCGAGGGAAACCTTGATTTCCTGATAGACCGGATTGCTACTGGCGGATGTCACCGATCCGGACCCTGCCCCTTCTTGCGCGCCGCGAGTTCGCGGCTCTTTTGCGCCTCAAGCTGAGCAAGGACGCGCTTGGTACCGACGACATCCGGATGCTGTTCCGTGAAACGCTGCAGCAGGCCATCCAAATTGCGCTTGAGGGAATCGATGCGCCCGTCGATCTCGGAAACGGCTGCCTCCGATGAGGCCAAGACCGGCTCTTCGCCCGCGATCTGCCGTTTCAGGGCGTCGCGGGAATTCTCCGCTTCACGCAGCGCCAGCCGGGCTTCCTGTAGCCGGGTGCTCACCTCATCCATTTTGGCGAAATAGCCCCGCCCGCCATCGTTCAGTCCCAAATGGCGTAGCCTGAACTCCTTCAGGCGGTTCTCGGCGTCTTCCAGTTTCTTCTCGTACGACTTGATCTGAACCTCGATGAAGGTCTTCGCCTCGTCCGAATCCCGCAGGCTTGCGCTTAGACTGGACTCGACGAAAATCGACGCAAGCGACTCCACCACGCGCTTGGCACGCGCCGGATCCGTATCGCGGAAGCTCAGCGTGTACAGGTTATCGCGGCCCGCGCCTTGAATCTGCAAGCGGCGCGTCACGTCGTCTACCAATGCCTCCTTGGGCTTGACATTCCCGTCCAGATCCGCCATCCGGATCAGCTTTTCGACATTTGGGCGCCTGAGCAGGGTACGGCTCAGCATGGCCATCTGCTGCTCGAAGTTCGGCTGCACAGCAAGCCCGGCCATCAGAGGCTTGAGAACGGATTGTGTATCCACATGAATGCGCGCAGCCGCCTCGAACTGGTCGGGCACGCGCCACAGAACCACCGCGCCCACAATTCCCACCGCCCAAGCAACGGCCAAGCCGATCCAGCGGCGCTGCCAGGACCCTCGCGCGATCACCAGTGCTTGACGAATCAGATCATCCATTTTCGCGAGAACGGATCGACCGGAACGACCGGAAACGCCACTGAGCCTGCCGAACAAAGCTGCCGTCATTGCACAAGGCACAGGACTATCGTTTGACGATGCGGACACTGCCGTGAATACGCCACCCCAACCCTCCGCCGGGGCGACGCGTCTGCGCGACACAGTGCCCGTGGCGGAAAATGACACACCAACTCGAACGGAGACCACCACTGCATCGGCCGTGCGGCGCATGGCATCACCCTCAACTAGAGATGTGATCCTCGATCTCACCTCTCGATACAGGATAGCGGAATTCCATCGGACGGGCAGGAACAACTTCACAATGAACTTCCACAATGTCGCGAAACGCCGACTATGCAGAGTTGCCAATCCGGTCATCTACTTGACGTTTCGTGTCACCCCTTCCCCGCACTCCGACTACCGGCCGCCGGCGGATCGCCCGCTTCCCGGATTCGGCACGAGGGCTCGGTTGATGCCCATCCACAAGGTAGCCATGCCTCGCGGCACGTTGTAAGCGGCACCTGAACCCAGCCTTAACCATTTTGACCGAGCAACTGTGCCATCCTCCATGGACTCCCCGAGTCTTTGGCACTTTCCTTGCTTAGCTTTCGGCGAATTGAAAAGGGGCAAACCTAACGCGAGTTAGGGGCGCAAAGTCACCGGTCTCGTAGGCATGACCTACGAGAAGGCGGGATTGCCAGATTCGAGGTCTGCTGGGCGGTCGTTTCACCCGCGCCAGCAGCGCCCTGTTTGCCGGTTGGCGTGTCCTGATTTCCAGCCCGGTGAAACACGGCGCTTTTTGCTCGACATGGCAATTCATTCCCGCACCGCGTCAGGCTGAGCGTGCGCTGTATGCCCGACTCGGGCATTTCGGCACGAAAACGTTCCTGGCGCCGCGCATACCCCGACTTTCAGACCCGGCCGCCAGTCGGCCTGCAGAATTTGGCGGCTATGGGTGTCGGGCTTTCCCGATAGCCAAACGCTAATTGATTCAGTGCGTTACGTTGTTGCAGACGAAGGATGTCTCCATGAAACGACATTTTATTGCCTTGGCAGCCCCCAACACTTGAGTAGCACACATCTATCTCTATGTTTTCACATCAGTAATCTTTGTGGCACAGAAATCGCTAATAGGCAGAATTCAAGTTTTTCTTGGGGTGCCGTAAAGGCAGAAGCAGCCGTAAGTGTGAAACTGCGCAGAAGTAGGCCCGCACCCCGCGAGGGACACGTCGATTCCGGTTGGGACACAGCAGACCGTAGCCTTCGACGTATCCCGGACGCACGAGACCTACTCAACCTTTTCTGGGAGGAAATACCATGTCCGCAACCCACACATCTCGTGTGGCGATGGCGCTTTACAGCCCAGTCAGACTGGGCTCCATCTTCGCTCTATTGCTGCTTCTTGCAGTGCGTGCCTTCGCAGGCCAGGCCACTCTGGCATGGGACCCTAGCCCCGACACCGCGGTGACCGGGTACACGGTCCATTACGGGCAGGCGACTAAGAGCTACACTGCGGCGCCGCTCGACGCACGCATGCAAACGTCCTTCACGGTCCCCAACCTCCTGGAAGGCAAGACGTACTATTTTGCCGTGACGGCCCGCGACGTCGTCCGGCACTCAAAGTGCATTTTCGAATGAGGCGAGTCCGACAGTGCCCTACTGCACCCCCGACCGCCAGCTTTACGTCGAGCGCGGCCTCCGGCGTAGCTCCCTTGGCGGATAACATCTTCACCAGCACCTCCACGGGAACCATCAGCACTCAATCGTGGGCATTCGGAGACGGTAGTACGGCACCGGCGCAACGGCATCCCACACTTACGCCACGGCTGGCACCTATACGGTAAAGCTCACGGCCACCCGGGCCGGGCGGCACCCCATCTCTAGCAAGCCGATCACCGTATCCCCGCCACCAGCGCCAGTCGCGAACTTCACCGCCGTCGTGTCGGGACCGTCACCGTCAATTTCACCAACACTTCGACTGGCTCCATTCGAGCCACTCCTGGAATGGAACTTCGGCAACGGACGTCACTAGCACTGCTCCAAAGCCCGTCCTACACCTACCCGGCTGCAGGACTTACACGGTTTCGCTGACGGAAACCGGGCCGGGCGGCAGCAGTACCAAGTCCGGAATTGTCACGGTTGCCGCTGCGTCGAACAGTGCACGACTCAACCAAGCGCCCAATGGCACGATTACCGTACCGACCGGGCCGTGACGATCACCGCAGGGACAATCGTTGCCTTCCAGGGGCGGCAGCGACCCGGAGAACAACACGCCGCTTACCTACCGTGGAACTTCGGCGACGGTGCTGCCGCATCCACCGCGCAAAGCCCCACCGTGGCCTTCTCCACCCCCGGCACCTACACAGTGAGATTGACCGTAACGGATGCGAAGGGCGCTCACGCCTCGCCCGCCAGCACTACGGTGACCGTCTATGCGACGCCGAATCAGGCCCCTAACAGCACGATCACGGACGCCACGGGCCGGTGACGATCACGCAGGGCCAGTCCGTGGCCTTCCAAGGAAGCGGCACCGACCCGGAAAGTAATACGCCGCTTACCTATTCGTGGAACTTCGGCAACGGCACTACATCCACCCCGCAAATGCCACCGTGTCCTTCGCCACGGCCGGCACCTACACCGTGCAGCTGACCGTCACCGACGCAAAGGCGCTCAAGGACTCCACGCCGGCGACGGTAACCGTCAATGTACCGCACCCTCTGCCGCCGCGGCCCCGGCGACCCCCAGACAATCTGGGCGGCCACTGCCACGCCAGCGAATCCCAGCGATTGCGACCCGAGTGCCGTCAACGTTGGTGTCAAGTTCAAGTCGGACGTCAATGGCTACATCACCGGCATTCGCTTCTACAAGAGCACGGCCAACACCGGAACGCACATTGGGGCGCTGTGGACTTCGAGCGGTACCAGATTGGCCACAGCGACGTTCGCCAACGAAACCGCTTCGGGCTGGCAGCAGGTGAACTTCGCCACGCCGGTGCCGATCACTGCGAACACCGTCTATGTGGCCTCGTACCTTGCTCCGAGAGGGCGCTACGCCAACGACGACAACTACTTTGCTGCTGCCGGCGCAGACAACGGCCCGCTGCATGCGCTGCGGAACGGAGTCAGCGGGAGGCAACGGCGTTTACACGTACAGCGCGAGTACTGCCTTCCCGCGCTCCAGCTACAAGGCGACGAACTACTGGGTGGATGTGGTCTTCAAGCCCGCGCAGTGAAGTCGCAAGTGAGGACCGCGCCGTGACGCACACTATCCGACGCTTCAGAATGCGTCACTCGGACGGTCCTCTGATCTTTCGGTATCATCGGTCGCGGAAGAGTCCCAGGACGCGACAATATGAACTCGGGAGGTCAGCATGATACGTAATGCCTCTGTTGTAAGAGCGTGGCACGTCGTCCGCATCCCCCTCCTATACCTCGGGATGATTATCGGAACGACAAGCGCCGCATTTGGACAAGCGATAACCGTTGGCACAGCCGCCGAACTGCAGGCGCAGTCGCCAACGCCAACAATCCGGCGGAAACAAGACGATCCTGCTCCGCGATGGACGAGCGCTACCGAAGTCGGACACGCTCTACGTCAACGCGCCGCAACATCATCATCGCCGGCCAGTCCGGCATCCGGGAGACGTCATCATCCAGGGCGACGCCATGAGCAGTACCGCGTCGCGTTGGCAACGTCATCCGAGTTGCCGCCAGCAATTTTCAGCTCCAGCGACGTGACGCTGCAGCGGAGTCGGTGGCACCTGATCCAAATAGCGGGCGAGGCCAATGCGGACTATCCCGTCGTCAAGAACTGCATTCTGAGAGATGCATACGAGCAGATGCTCAAGGTCACATTGGATCCGGCCAATCCCACTGTCACGTCCGACAACGGCCTGGTGGAGAACTGCATCTTCGAATACACGGCCGGCGTCGGACCGCAGTACTACATCGGTGGCATAGACGCCCACGGCGCCAAGAACTGGGTGGTAAGGGAAACACATTTCGAAACATCATCAGCCCTAGCGGATCGGTCGCCGAATTCGCGATTCACTTCTGGAACGGTTCCGCAAGTAACACCGTTGAAAAAAATACAATTCTGAATTGCGATCGGGGAATCGGCTTTGGACTGGACGGTCGACCGAACACCGGCGGGATAATTCGCAAACAACATGATTTACCATGGTGCCAACGTCGGTTCCTTCGCCGATGTCGCTATCGCCTTGGCCGAAAGTCCAGATACCCAAGTCTACAACAACACCGTGCTCATGGACAACAGCTTTCCATGGGCGATCGAGTACCGGTTCGCCTCAACCAAGAATGTCTTGATCGCAAACAATCTGACCAACAAGCTGATCACCAGCCGCGATGGGGGTACTGGGACTGTCTCCAAGAACGTGACAAATGCGGGTAGTGCATGGTTCGTGAGACCATCGACTGGTGACCTCCATCTGGCCTCAGCCGTAAGTGGAGTCGTAGATACAGGGCAGCTGGTTTCCGGTCTAAGCGATGACTTCGACGGTCAGGTGCGACCCCAAGGGGCGGCGATAGATATCGGTGCGGATGAATTCTCCTCAACATCCGCACTGGAAGCGCCCAGAAATTTGCGCATCGCCAGTCCCTGACCTCAGTGCGATTAGCGGGTACAGGATCATCAAGTTTTACCCGATTTGACCAACGTTGTCCCACGTAACCGCCACTTCCGTGGGTAATGAACATCGTAGGCATAAATTTTGACTAGCGGAGGCATCAATGACCACCCACCATTCTCACCCAGGGAGCCAGTGCGCCCCTGAGCCAGTGCTTGCCCATCGTCGGCACATTCATTCCACGATAACTCGCATGGATAAGCCAGCGAGCGTTGCCCTACTTACGTTTGCTCTGACATTCAGTAGCCTAGCCTTTTCGCGCAAACGACAGCACCATTGCTGCTGCAGCGCGATCTAGTGTATCAGGGGGCTTTCCGTG
>CAWGLO010000023.1:0-168470 GCA_963823455.1 uncultured beta proteobacterium | reverse complement strand
CTTCGGCGAAATCCCGCCGGAATACCTGGTGCCCGCCGGCGACGGCGAGTACGACCCCGCGCTATACGAGGACAAGACGCCCGACCCGGACTCGGTGTGGCAGGGTGTCTATCACGAGGAGGGCGCCAGCCTGTACCCGGAATGGGACTTCGGCCGCCAGCACTACCGCAAGAACTGGTGCGTGATGCGCGAGAAGGACGTGACTCCGGTGCGTGACGATTTCGTGGCCGGGGTGCTGCAGAAATACGGCGGTCTGGTGCGTCACCTGCGCCGCACCTTCGAGGCCATGCGCGACGAGGATCGCCTGCTCAAGCGCCAGATCCACGGCGACAACGTGGACTTCGACGCGCTGGTGGAAGCGCTCGCCGACGTGCGCAGCGGCAGGGAGATGAGCGACCGCCTGTTCACCCGCCTGCACCGCACGGAGCGCAATATCGCCGTGGTATTCATGGTGGATATGAGCGGCTCTACCAAGGGCTGGATCAACGATGCCGAGCGCGAGTCCCTGGTGCTGCTGTGCGAGGCGCTGGAGACGCTCGGCGATCGCTATGCCATCTACGGCTTTTCCGGCATGACACGCAAGCGCTGCGAACTGTATCGCATCAAGCGCATCGACGAGGCCTACGGCGAGGAGGTCAAGGCGCGCATCAGCGGCATCCGCCCCCAGGATTACACGCGCATGGGCTTTGCCATCCGCCACCTGACGAAGCTGCTGGACGAGGTGGAGGCGCGCACCAAGCTGCTGATCACGCTCTCCGACGGCAAGCCGGACGATTACCACGACGGCTATCGCGGCAAGTACGGCATCGAGGACACGCGCAAGGCCCTGCAGGAAGCGCAGCGCGGCGGCATCCATCCGTTCTGCATCACCATCGACAAGGAGGCGCGCGACTACCTGCCCCACCTCTACGGCGCGGCTCACTACACGGTGGTGGATGATGTCGGGCGGCTGCCCTACAAGGTGGCGGACATCTACCGCCGGCTCACGACGCGCTGAGAGAGGGCCCCTTTCGGGGCCGCCCCGCCGGATCAGCCGGGCGCGGTTCAGGCGCCAGCGGCGGTCGGATTAGGATCGACGTCCATCAGCATCTGATAGATGCGCCCCCAATCCTTGACGTCGCCATTGCAGGGCACCATGGCCTTTCCATAGAGGCAGAGGATGACGCCGCCGTTGCGTCGGACGGGGCGGGAGTTCTGCAGTTCGAGAACGGTGTGGAACTCGCGATCCAATACCCGCTCGGCTCCGGCGACTGCGACCCTCTCGATCCCGTAATCGTTCAAGCGCAGCGCGAGCTCGAACCCGGTGGGGACGGGCTTGTCGCTCCGGTCTTCCTCGTAGGCCGGACCCGAAGCGGGATCGCGAAACGCAAACAGATTGACGAGGGCGGCGTCGAACGGCTTGCCAGCTTCCTTGTGGCCATAGGCCGACATGCGCGACTCGAAGTTCCCGCTGAAGCTGGTCACGATGCAGCCGAGCTCGGTCAAACTCACCTTGCCGGCTTCGCGATCGGCACTTTCGTAATCGACGAGTAGTACTCTTTTCATGGGTCACGTGATGCTGCATTGGGGTGTTGTTGATGCTACGACTGCCCGATTCCACACGGATGATAGCCAAATCGCGGGCAAACGACTGTGACAAATACGGACTTCGGATCCCATCTCTCATTGTGCTTTCTGTGCCATCGCGCGACGTCGCACCGGTCGCCCGGATTGATGTCGGTCAAGGCGGAAGGCGTGCAGGAACTGACAATACGAATTCCAACCGCCGCACCGGAGGGCAAGCGAAGCCTCGTTCTGCGCATGCCGATGACCACGGCGTTCCCATGACCTCTGAAGGAAACACAACCATGAAACGTTCCCTGCTCCGCGCTGTTGTGCTCGGCATCGCAGCGACCGTCGCTACGGGCCTGGCCTTCGCACAGGCGAAGACGGACTTCGGCAAGCGGGAGTATGACTTCAACTGTGCCGGCTGCCATGGGCCGAAGGGAGGGGGAGACGGGCCCTATACGCGCTACCTCAATGTCAAGGTGCCAAGCCTGTCGACACTGGCCAAGAGGAACAACGGGGTGTTCCCGGTCTCGCGTCTGTACGAGATCATAGACGGCAGGGGAGAGGTCCAGGGCCATGGCCCGCGCAACATGCCGGTATGGGGTGCGGACTACCTGGTGCAGGCGCGCGACGCCGCGCCGGAGGGCGGCATGGATGTCCCCACCGACCCCGAAGTCTACGTGCGCAACCGCATCATGGCGCTGGTGGAGTACATCAACCGCCTGCAGGTGAAATAGCAGCGCTGCGCCCCCGCCGCAGCGACGATCCGGCGCACGGGGGCCGGAGCGGCCCGGAGTCTCCAGGGAGCCCGGCACCCGCGTGAAGCGCAGGAACGCGGCGCCCGCGGCGCGGAAGATACCACTGCACGCCGCTGTGATCCCGTGAATCTCGCACCTTCTCGCCGGGGGAGGCCCGATCCAAGGCGTCGCTCAGGTTGCTGGCGGCGTTCCGATTGCCTCCGACACCAATTGCGAGATCTGTCCGCGCAGCCAGCGGTTGCCGGGGTCATGGTGGTAGCGCTGGTGCCAGTGCTGCTTCACGGCCTATTCCGGGATGGGAAACGCCAGCGGGAAGACGCTGAACTCGCCGCGGCCGCGCAGCAGTTCCGCCAGTCGCCGCGGAATCATCATCAGCAGGTCGGTCCGCTCGATCACGAACGCCGCGCCGAGAAAGTTCGGGATGGTGAGCACCACGCGCCCCCGATGCCCTTCCGCGCGAGTTCCTGATCGCTGATCGGAAAGCCCGAACCATCGGTGCCGAAAACGGCGTGATCCTCGCTCTCGAACTGCTTGCGGTCGAGCCTGCCGCGGATGTCGGGCATGCTCATCGCGGCCTGCCGTATTCGAACCTCGAATGAAGTGTATTGATGTCATTGCATCGACGGAATGACACTGCCCCGATACAGTTCGGCCATCACGACGAACAACCGATTGCTCCAGGCGAAAGTCCGCGTTCGACACCGGGCATCGGTCACCCGATGGAGAGACAAATGCAAGATCTCGGTCAACTCGGAGACCTGGCGGAGAGCTGCCGCGCAGTCCTCGCCGCGCTGTACCTGGTACCGCTGTGGCCCGGCCTGCGTGCGGTGTTGCCGCCCGGCAAAGCGTCCCGGCGCACCCATCCGGTCCATTGGTCTTACGCCGAGATGCGCCCGCTGCTGATGCAGGCTGGCGAAATGTCCCCGATCGAGAAGGCCGGGCGCCGCGTGCCGGTTCTGGCCAACCCCGGCCACGGGCAAGAGAAGATGCAGGCCAGCCCCTCGATCTACCTCGGCATGCAGTTGCTGCTGCCGGGAGAATGGACGCCAGCGCATCGCCACACGCCGAACGCGGTGCGCATGATCGTCGAGGGCAAGGGCGCCTACACCAAGGTCGATGGCGAGAATTGCCCGATGCGCCGCGGCGACCTGATCCTGACCGCCGCCGGCCTGTCGCACGAACACGGCCACGACGGCAAGGAGCCGGTGGTCTGGTTTGATGTGCTCCACCTGCCGCTGGTCTATTACATGGAGGCGTCCTACGTCACAGAAGGCCAGGAGCAGACGGTGGCCCGGGAAGCCGCAGAGCGCGCCTACCAGCGCGGCGGCGTTACGCCTTCGCCGGTGTTCGCGCGCGCCGACAAGCGCTTCGCGATGCTGCGCTATCCCTGGGCCGAACTGCGTGCCGCGCTGGTCGCGCTCGCCGCCAGCCAGCCTGGAAGCGAAGCGGTGCAGGTGGCCTGCGTCGATCCGGAAACCGGTTGCGATTGCCAGGCCATTCCCGGCTTCTCGGCGCTGATGCTGACCCGGGAGAGCCCTTGCGGCTGCCGGCCCGCTCGCCGGCGATGGTGCTGCACCAGATCGAAGGCAGCGCCGAAGTGGTCGTCGAGGACCAGCGCTTCACGCTGGCCGAGGCCGATACCTTCTGCACTCCCGGCCAGGTGCCGGTCACGCTTGCGAACCGGTCCGCCGACCAGCCCGCCTTCGTATTCGTCGCAGACGAGTCTCCGCTGCACAGGAAGCTCGGCGACTACGAAGTCCGCAACTGATCACCCTTACGAGAGAGAGCAGCCATGACTCGAGCCAACTATCTGTGGACGCCGCCGCCGGTGTATTCGCTGCCGGTGCGCGGCATCGCGGCGCGCTACCCGGTCAACCGCATCTTCTGCGTCGGCCGCAACTATCACGCCCACGCCGTCGAAATGGGCGTGCCGGTCGACAAGGTCAATGCCAAGCCCTTCTACTTCACCAAGGCCGCCTCGACGCTGGTCGAATCCGGCGCCACCGTGCCCTACCCTACGGGCACCGCGAACTACCACCATGAAATCGAGCTGGTGGTGGCGATCGGCGCACCCGGCTTCCGCGTTGCTGAAGCCGACGCCGCCAGCCTGATCTACGGCTATGCCGCCGGCCTCGACATGACTCGCCGCGACCTGCAACTCGCTGCCCGCGAGCAGGGCCGTCCCTGGGATCTGGGCAAGGACTTCGAACTGTCTGCGGTGTGCAGCGAGATCGTGCCGATCGGCAAGCTCGGCGTGCTGGCAAAGGGTGCGATCACCCTCGCGGTCAATGGCCAGACGCGCCAGTCGGCCGATCTGTCGCAACTGATCTGGAGCATTCCGGAGCTGATCGCCGATCTGTCCAGGTTCTACCACCTCCAGCCCGGTGTCCTGATCTACACCGGAACGCCGGAGGGCGTCGGCGCGGTCAAGTCCGGGGACCGGCTCGCCGGCCATATCGACAAGGTCGGCGACATTTCGCTGACGATCGGCGCCGCGGAATAGACCGCAGAGGCAGCGGCAGGAACCCGCCCGCCGCCCGTCTGAATGCCAAGGAGGACAAAGACATGACTAAGCAGCTTCCCGTGATCGTCGCCGGCGGCGGCATCGGCGGCCTCGCCGCCGCGCTCGCGCTGGTGCGCCAGGGCTTCTCGGTCAAAGCGCTGGAGGAGACCCTGGTCGGCCGCATCCCGACCGGTGGGGCCTTCTACGACGCGATGGGGTGGCGGTACGGCTGGCGCGTCAACAACTGCCTGGCCGCGGCCAGATCCGGGAGCCGACGATGAAGCTCTACAACTTCTTCCGCAGCGGCACCTCGCACCGGCTGCGCATCGCGCTGAACCTCAAGGGGCTCGACTACGACTACGTCGCGGTTGACCTGCGCACCGACGAGCATCTTCGGGCCGAATTCAAGGCGGTCAATCCGCAGGGCCTGGTGCCGGCGCTGGTGAACGGCGACCTGACGCTGATCCAGTCGCCGGCGATCATCGAGTGGCTGGAAGAGCGCTTTCCGACGCCGGCGCTGCTGCCGGTCGACCCGGACGACCGCGCCCGGGTGCGGGCCCTGGCGGCCATCGTCGGCTGCGACATCCACCCGATCAACAATCGCCGCATCCTCGAGTACCTGCGCAAGACGCTGGCCTGCGACGAGGCGGCGGTGCGAGCGCATGGTGCGCGACCTGGATAGTCGCCGGTTTCGACGCGCTGGAAGCGCTGCTCGCCGCCGACCCGCGGCGCGGCGCCTTCTGCTTCGGCGACGCGCCGACGCTGGCCGACGTCTATCTGGTGCCGCAGGTCGAAAGCGCACGCCGCTTCAAGGTCGATCTCGCGCCCTATCCGAACATCGTCGCCATCGACCGCGCCTGCGGCGAACTCGACGCCTTCCGCCGTGCGGCCCCTTCCGTGCAGCCGGATGCCGGCTGAGACTGCCGGCGCACCCGAATAACGACACACACCGGGCGCCACCGCTCCATTCTCCATCAACAGCATTCGCGCGCCCGGATGGTCGTGCTTCTGGGCGTCTTCCGGTTGCGCAACGGCTGTGGCGGAAGTCAGTCGAGTGGCAGGAATCGGCGAGACGCTCGATTTCGCCAGCTGCTCGGCGGCGAGTGCCGGATGGCGAGGAAAGGAGTGCTGCAACGGACCGGGCGGCGGATCGTCCGCGAGAAAAAAAGCCCCGCGTGCGGGGCCGGGGGAGAGGATCGTGAAGATGATCAGGAAGCCATCTCTTGCATGATGGCTGTCATCCAGCCGGTGCCGTAGGTGGCTTCGAGCTTGCAAATGTAGGGATCGATATCCGCCGTGGTCTTGGTGGTCTTGTTGTCGGTGATCTTGCCGTCGGCGCCGACACGGTAAATGGAGGAAATCGAGACCGCCTGGTCCGGCGTGATGTAGCTGTAGCAGACGTTGACCGTGGTCGGGTTCATCGGCTCCTTGCCGTTCATCAGTTGCACTGCGTTGTAGGCGCAGACCTTGGCCTGGGAGTTCGCGGCGTTGCCCGACTTCGGCATCGGCGCCACGGAGGCCGCGTCGCCGATGATGTGGATGCCGGGCACCTTGGTCGAACTCGTAGGTGATCGGATTGACCGGCACCCATTTCTTGTCGTCGCCCACGACGCCTGCCTGGTGCGCGATCAGCCCGGCCTTCTGCGCCGGAATGATGTTGATCACATCCGCCTTGATCAGCTCCACGCCGGTGTCCACCGTCATCGCCTTGGCGTCGACCTTCGCCACCTTGTTTGCCGCGTTGTACTGGATGATGCCTTTGTAATATTTGTCCCAGGCCGCCGAGAACAGCTTGGCCTTGGAGGCGATCTGGTCGTTGGCGTCGAGCACTATCAGCTTCGATTTCGGCCTCTGCGTCTGCAGGTAGTGCCCAATCATGCAGATCCGCTCGTAGGGTCCGGGTGGGCAGCGGTAGGGCGCCGACGGTATCGACATCACGACCGTTCCGCCGTCCTTCATCGCCGCCAGTTGCTTGCCAAGCAGGCGCGTCTGCTCGCCGGCGCGCCAGGCGTGGGGCATGATCTCCGGCGTGCTGTTGGCGTCGTAGCCTTCGATTTCGTCGAAGCGGAAGTCGATGCCGGGCGACAGGATCAGGCGGTCGTAGGCGATGAAGCCGTCCGCGGTGACCACCTTCTTCGCCGCGCCGTCGATGGCCGTGACGTCGGCGAACACCATGTGCACCTTCCAGGTCGAGGCCATCTTGGAATAGCCGAACTCGTTCTCCCCGATGTCGCGCTTGCCGATGAGGTGGAGGTTGCTGAACGGACAGCAGAAGTGGGTACGGTCGCGCGTCACCAGTACGACCTCGATCGTCGGGTCGGCAATGCGCGCGTATTTGGCGGCGATGGTGCCACCGAAGCCGCCGCCCACGACCACGATGCGCCGGCCCTTCTTGGGCATCATGTCGTCGGCGAACGCGAGGTAGGGGAAGCCGCTCAGCCCGATGAGGCTGCCGGCGCCAAGAATCCGGATGAACTCCCTGCGATTGACAGACATGGTCGGGGCTCCCTCAATGCTTCTGCGCGGCGTAAAAGTGGGCCAGCGCTTCGCAGTCCTCGGCGCTGACGACATCCATTTTCTCCTTCATCTTCTCCGGCATCTTGCGCTTGCCGGCGCGGTACTCGTCGAAGTTCATCTTGAGGAACGGCAGCCACTGGCCGCCGATGATGCCGGCGCCTTCCGCGTAATCGCGCCCGTTGTCGATATGGCACTTCTTGCAGTTCTTGGCGTGCAACTCGCGACCGCGCTCGACCTTGGCCGGATCGACCGGCTGGTGGTCGGCAGCGACGAAGGGCAGCTTGGAGAAGTGGTCGGCGATGGCCTTGATCTCGTCATCGCTGTAGCCCTGCATCAGCCGGCCCATCACCGTGGAGGGGCGTTCCCCGCTCTGGTAGCGCTTGAGCGTGTCGAACATGTACTTCGACTGCTGGCCGCCGATGGTGGGCTGGATCGGCCCGGCGCTGGCGCCGTTGGTACCGTGGCAGGCGTAGCAGGTCAGCGAGATGAACTCCGGCGTAGCCTGACCCGCAGCCGCCACCGACAAACTGAATACCGCACCTGCCAAAAGCACCGGCAGGAACCGCGTCATGTGCTTCATGGAATCCCCTCCCGATCGAACCGTGACCGGATCGACCTGCGGCGTGGCAATCTGTCGTTGCGTCGCCGTGCGGCCGATCCTCCCGCAACTAGGGTAAGGGAGCAGGGGAACCACTGTAAATTGTCCCCGGTCAAGAAAATGCAATTCGGCGTCCGGCATTCGACGTAATCCCCCAGCGCCGCGCGCGGCGGGCATGCGTTCCTGCGGCGGGGCGGGTTTGGGGTAAAATGCGCGCCTTTGTGCGCCGCGTCAGGCGGCGTTGCCTGCGCACCGGAGATCCCCATGCATATCGTTTGTCTCGATCTGGAAGGCGTGCTGGTTCCGGAGATCTGGATCGAGTTCTCCCGGCGCACCGGCATTGCGGAACTGGCCCGCACCACCCGCGACGAGCCCGACTACGACAAGCTGATGCGCGGCCGACTGGCGCTGCTCGAGCGGCACAAGCTCGGCCTGCCCGACATCCAGCAGGTCATCGACGGCATGGGGCCGCTGCCGGGAGCGCACGAGTTCCTCGACTGGCTGCGTGCCCGTTACCAGCTCGTCATCCTCTCCGACACCTTCAGCGAGTTCGCCGCACCGCTGATGCGCCAGTTGGGCTGGCCGACACTGTTCTGCCATGAGCTGGACGTGGCCGACAATGGCGTGGTCCGCGACTATCGCCTGCGCTTGCGCGACCACAAGCGCCTCTCGGTGGCCAAGTTCAGGGAACTCAACTTCCACACCATCGCCGCCGGCGATTCCTACAACGACACGGCCATGCTGGCCGAAGCCCACGCCGGCATCCTGTTCCGCCCGCCGCAGAACGTCATCGACGAGTTTCCGCAGTTTCCCGTTACGCGCGACTACGGTCAGTTGCAGGCGGCGATCGTGGCTGCTGCCGCAAAGTCGTAGCAGCGGCTAGACCGCGCGCGCGGGGAGCGCTGCGCGGGTCGCCGGGTGCGGCTGAGGGAACACGAATACCGCCAGCCCGTAGATCACGACCGCCAGCACCACCACCGCCGCAAAGCCGAGATGGATCGCCAGTATGGTGGCCAAGATGGTCGCCACCACCGAGGCGAAGCCGTTGATGGCCCAGGCCCAGGGCAACAATGCCTCGGCGTGCGCGGCGACACTGGCGAGCCCGGTGGGAAACGGCATGCCCATGGCGAAAGCGAGCGGTGCGATCAACAGCAGAGTGACGGCAATTCGCAGCGGGTCCGGCAGCGCCACGAGGTGTGCGAACAGCGGCGGCAGCACGACCACGTAGGTCAGGGCGAGCAGGCAGATCGCCGCGAACATGCGGCCGAGGTCGGTCATGGATGCAGTCCCCCCGCGCTGCAATCGGACCGCGTAGCGGCTGCCCAGCCCGGCGAAGATGAGGAAGGCGCTCAGCACCACCGCCGCGGCGTACAGGGGGTGGCTGAGGAAGAGAATGAATTTCTGGATGAACGCGATCTCGACGAACATGAAGCCAAAGCCGAGGGCGAGGAAGTAGAGCGCGACGCGGCGCCGCAGTGAGGCCGCACGGGCGCAGCCTCCGGATCGCGTTTCAGGAAGCGCAACGGCAGCAGGATCAGAGCGACGCTCACGATCAGAGCCTGCACCAGCGTCGCAACCAGCACCGGGTAGCCCCAGTCGAGCGGCGGCAGGCCGCCCTGCTGCCGCAGCGCCAGCAGTTCGGGCAGGGTGCGCCACTTGAAGAAATGGAAGAAGTAGGGCCGGTCGTCGCTGGCCGGCGCGATGTCGAACTTGTAGCGTTCGATGAAATCGTCCCGTTGCGCGCCGAGCAGGGCCTGGGTGCCTTCCGCGAAGTAGGGGCGGTCCAGGATGTTGTAGCGATTCGGCGCTCCGGCAGTGATGCCGGGGTAATACTCGGTATCGAACGAGCGCGCGCGACAGAACTCCCGCAGTGCGGCGATTTGCGTGGCCGTGAACGCGCCGTTCTTCACCAGCAGCGTGACCGTCTTCCAGCCGCGTATCAAAGCCAGTTGGAGTTCCGGGCGGCGGACGCCTTCCGCTTGCAGCGCCCGCGAGGCGGTGGCGAAGAGCTTGAGGGTGTCGCGCGGCGGCAGCGTCACCCAGCGCGTGATGGCCAGCAGGCCGCCGGGGCTGAGCCGGTGCAGGTAGTCCTGCAGCGCTTCGATGGTGTAGAGATAGCTTTCGGACAGGGCGTGCAATCCGGCCGAACCGGTGCCGAAGGCATCGAGCAGAGCCACCTGGATCAGGTCGTAGCGCTCGTCGTGACGCGCGACGAAGCCGCGCGCCTCGGCGATATGCACGTGTACCCCGGGCGCGCTGTAGGGCCGGCCCGAGAAGTCGCCGAACCGGTGTTGCACCAGGTCGACGACCTGCGGGTTCAGTTCCACCGCATCGATCCGGGCGGCACCGTAGAAGAGGCCCTGCAGCACGTCGACCCCGGTGCCGGCGCCCAGCACCAGAACCCGCGGCCGCGCCAGCAAGTGATAGGGCAGCGCCGAAGTGACATGGTCCAGGTAGGCCAGTTCGGCGGTCGCGCCGTCGAAGCGCGTGAGCGCCGCCATGCCGTCGCCGTCGGAAAACACGCCGAGCTGAGGCGGCGGCTCCATCGCCGCGTTGAGGCTCAGGCCGGGTGCGTGGCGCAGCGGCACCCGAGGGCTGTCGACGACGGTCACCAGGCCGAGCGGACTGGAGCGCTCGGCCACCACCTGGGTGCCGCTGACGCGCAGCATCTGGCTCAGATCCTTGTACTCCGAGGGAATGAGTCGTATCCAGGACTCGGGCAGCAGGACGGGCATGGCGATGGCGGCGGTCAGCAGGGCAACGGAGACCGACCGCGGCCGCAACCCCAGGGTGAACGCGGCGGTCGCCGCGGCCGCCCACCAGCGCCGGATCAGGCGCAGCGCGCCGGACGGCGTGACGATGAACAGCGCCGCCAGGATGCCGATGCTGCCGAGGCCGGCGCCCACGATGTCGGAGCTGTAGATGTGGTGTGCGCGGGCACCAAAGCGGGCGAAGGCCGATGCCAGCGCGGTGGCGACGAAAAAGAAGGGCAGGAAGAGCAGCAGATAGACGGTCAGCAGCCGCAACGGTTGCTGCGGATCCCACAGCAGTTCCAGCGGATTGAAGGGCACGCGCTGGGCCAGCGCGAAACCCGCCGCGGCGGTGATCGCGAACAGCGCGGTCGACGCGGTGAACGCCCAGGCGAAACGCGGCAGCAACAGGCGCCGCGTCAGCGCCGCGAAGCTGCCCGCCGCGCCATAGCCGAGCAGCGCGACGCTGATCATCATGTAGGCGAAGTGATGCCACTGGATGATCGAGAACAGGCGCATCAGCAGAATCTCGTAGGCCAGCGCCGCCGCCGAGAGCAGCGCAACGGCGAGATAGGGCGGCGCTTCGTTGCTGTGAAGCTTCATGGGAGGCGGTGCCGCCCGCGGTGGGCCAAGCGATCCGGGCTAGTGACTGCCGGTGAGCGGGACGAAGCGCACCGCCATCATCTGCCGCGTCGTGACGGTGCCGTCGGCGTTCTTTTCCACCAGCATCAACTGCTGGGTCATGAACGGTGCGCCGATCGGGATCACCATGCGCCCGCCCGGCTTGAGCTGGCGCAGCAGGGGCGGCGGGATGTGGCTGGCAGCGGCGGTCACCATGATGGAATCGAAGGGGCCATGCTCCGGCCAGCCGTAGTAGCCGTCGCCGGACTTGGTCGTCACGTTGCCGTAGCCGAGCCGAGCCAGCCGCTCCGCCGCCTGGCGCGCCAGCGCGTTGACGATCTCGATGCTATAGACCGCGCGCACCAGCCCCGCCAGTACTGCCGCCTGATAGCCGGATCCGGTGCCGATTTCAAGTACCACGTGCTCGGCCTTCGGCTTCATCAACGCGGTCATCGCCGCCACCATGTAGGGCTGCGAGATGGTCTGGCCGTGGCCGATCGGCAGCGGACGGTCGTCGTAGGCGTGGGGCTTTTGCTCGGCGGGGACGAACTCGTGGCGCGGAACCGCGGCCATCGTCGCCATGACGCGCGGATCGAGCGTGCCTGCGTCCGAGCTGCCGCCCATGACCCGGGCAATGGCGGCGATTTGCTCCACCATCTTCTGGCGCTGCGCCGTCGTGGCGTCCTGGGCGCCGACAAGCGACGACCAGAGGCTCGACGCGAAGAACAGCAAGGCAGCGAGCGGGAAGCGTCGCGGCACAACAGGAGATGGCATGGCTGGGCTACCCTCGTGGATTGGACAAACCCGTCGTCGGCGGGTCCCGGCGGGTACCGCGCCAAGCGTGCGCAAAGCCTAGCATCAGCGCGCGGGCGTGTCATTGACGCTTCGCGGCCGCGCCGTCGCGGTCGGGGCGGCCGCGGGAGGGCGCGCTGCTGCAGTATCCTTCATGCTTTTCGCCGGCTCGACATGACCGCCTTCATCGTCGTCGTCTTCTGCGTCGTCTATCTCGGCATGATCCTGGGTGGGCTGCCGTTCCTGCAGCTCGACCGCACCGGCGTCGCACTGCTCGGCGCCATCGCCCTCGTCGGCGCCGGCGCGGTGAGTCCGGAAGCTGCGGCGCGTTCGATTCACCTGCCGACCCTGATCCTGCTTTTTTCCTTCATGGTGATCTCGGCCCAGATGCGCCTGGGCGGGTTCTACACCTGGGTCACCCGCCGCATCGCCGCACTGGCGCTCACTCCTGCATTGCTGCTGGGGGCGCTGATCGGCACCGTGGCGGCACTGTCGGCGGTGTTCAGCAACGACATCGTCTGCCTGGCGGTGGCGCCGGTGCTGGTGGATGCCTGCGTCGCGCGCAGACTGGACCCGGTTCCCTACCTGCTGGCGCTGGCCTGCGCTGCGAACATCGGCTCCGCCGCGACCCTGATCGGCAACCCGCAGAACATGCTGATCGGAGAAACCCTGCGCATGTCCTTCGCCGGCTACACCGCCGAGGCGGTTCTGCCCGTGATCCTCGGGTTGCTGGCCACCTGGGGCATCATCGTCTGGCGCGTCGGCGGGCGCTGGAGCCGGGACGTGGGGTTGACCGGCGAGGTCGTCGCGGAGAGGCGGGAGGAGCTGCCGCTCGACCGCTGGCAGTCCGTGAAGGGGCTCGCTGTGGCGGCCGTCCTGGTCCTGGTCTTCGTCTTGCTGCCGTGGCCGCGCGAGGTGGCGGCGCTGGCAGGCGCCGGAGCGCTGTTGCTGTCCCGCAAACTGCATTCCAACAAGATGCTGGGTCTGGTGGATTGGGAACTGCTGGTGCTCTTCATCGGCCTTTTCGTGGTCAATCACGCCCTGCAGGAGACCGGGCTGATCGCCCTTGTGGTGGCCGACCTTGCGGCTGCCGGTGTGCATCTGGAGCAGCCGGCCACCCTCTTCGGCGTGACCTTCGTGCTGTCGAACATCGTCTCCAATGTGCCGGCGGTCATGCTGCTGCTGCCGGTGGCAACCCATTCCATGGCCGGAACGCTGCTCGCCCTGGTGAGCACGCTTGCCGGCAATCTGCTGATCGTCGGCAGCATAGCCAACATCATCGTCGTGAATGCGGCAGCGCGCCGTGGCATACCCATAGACTGGCGCCGCCATGCCGGTGTCGGCATACCGGTGACGCTGGCGACGCTCGGTCTTGCCGCCGCGTACCTCGGTCTGCGGCTCGCCTGAGGCCGCGGCCGCCCGCCCGCCGCGAGGCGGTTTGCGGAGCCGGACGTCGCGGCCGGCAAGGGGCAGGGACCCATTTCCGGCGACGGCTCGCGACCGTCCTGCCCTGCAGCGTCCCGAAATGTGCGCCGCACAATTCCTGCGTTTCATTGGTCTCGGTTGATTTTCGCATCGTGAAACGATGTACCTAACTATAGGACTAAGAGAGTAAATAATTTTGCACTGATATTGATTCAGGTCGATGTTGTTCCAAGATCCCCCTCTTAGAATTGACCATGTCACAAGCGCGGGGAAACGCAACGCTGTTGCCCGCGTCAGTTCGGGCTGATCTCAACCCGTCGTTCCCGTCGAGTTCACCGGATGCGATCTCCGGCAGCGCCGTGAATGACGCGCGTTCTTCCGCACTTCCGAGGAGCGGATGGGCGCTTGCCAGGAACCGACGTGTCCCCGGCGCAGGTGTTCACGCCACCAAGGCGTGTTCGATGGACCGGGAGGACGCGGACGACTGAAAGTACCTCAGACCGCATTCGATGCAGCCTGATATTCGACGCGAACGGAAATAGGCGACATGAACGCACTCACGAACATAGGAATCGCTGCCGTCTTCATGGCGGTGCTCGGCACGTTGTTGGCGGGGCTGCTGGCGGTGGCCAATCGGCGCCTCTACGTGTACGAGGATCCGCGCATCGACGAGGTCGAGGAGCTGCTGCCGAAATCCAACTGCGGTGCCTGCGGTACGGCCGGTTGCCGCGACTTCGCCGAAGGGCTTGGTCGAGGGCAAGCTGCAGCCGGTGCAATGCACGGTCAATTCGCCGGAGATGAACGCCAGTACATTGCCGATCTTCTCGGCGTTGCCCTCGGGCGAACAGGAAAAGCGCGTGGCGCGGCTGGCCTGCGCCGGCGGCCGCCACGTCGCCTTCATGCGCGCCCGCTACGACGGCCTGGAGATCCTGCCGCGCGGCGGCAATGGTGGCTGGCGGCGGCAAGGACTGCGCCTGGGGCTGTCTGGGCTTGGGCGACTGCGAAGCGGTCTGCGACTTCGACGCCATACACATGGATCGGCACGGTCTGCCGCAGGTCGATTGCCGACAAGTGCACCGCCTGCAACGACTGCGTCGAGGTCTGTCCGAAGGGCTTGTTCTCGCTGGAGCCGGTCAGCCGCCAGCTCTGGGTCGCCTGCAAGAACCTGGCCGACGGCGACACTGCCGAGGCCGACTGCGAAGTCGCCTGCACCGCCTGCGGCAGCTGCGTGGTGGATGCTGCGCCCGGGCTTGATCAAGCTCAAGGACAACCTGGCGGTGATCGACTACAGCCAAGAACGAACTGGCGGCGACCAGGCCGCCATCGAGCGCTGCCCGACCGGCGCCATCGTCTGGTTCGATGACGCCAAAGGTCCGATCAAGGAGTCCGGCGGCGAAGAAGATCCTGCGCAGCAGCCGCTGCCGCTGATGAGCGTGCAGCATTGGTGGCGAAGGGAGTAAGGCCATGTTCAAGAAACTGAAGGAACTCAAGCTCCTCGAGATGGGCAACGCGGCCAGCGGCAAGCCAACGACGCGGTCAAGTATCCCGGCGTGCGCGATGCCGTCGACGGCAACACCGCCGTCGATCCTGTGCGAGCGCGAGGCCTCGGACGCCGCCGGCGCCTACCCGATCACGCCGTCCACCCAGATGGGCGAGTACTGGGCCGAGGAGGCAGCCAGCGGCCACATCAACATCTCCGGACCGGCCGCTGATCTTCATCGAGCCGGAATCCGAGCACGCCGCCGCCGGCGTCACCGCCGGCATGGCGATGACCGGCCTGCGCGCCACCAACTTCTCCTCGGCGCAGGGCGTCGCCTTCATGCACGAGTCGCTCTACGCCGCCGTCGGCAAGCGCCTGCCCTACGTGCTCAACATGGGCTGCCGCGCCATCACCAAGGCGACGCTGAACGTGCATTGCGGCCACGACGACTACCACTGCATCGACGACACCGGCTTCATCCAGGTGATGGCGAAGAACGCCAGGAGGCGGCCGACCTCAACCTGATCGCGCGCAAGATCGCCGAGCTGTCGCTGACGCCGGCCATCGTCGGCCAGGACGGCTTTCTCACCACCCACCTGATCGAGTCGGTGCGCGTGCCCGAGCGCGAACTGATCGCCGAATTCCTCGGCAGGCCGGACGACATCATCGACACGCCGACGCCGGCCCAGCGCATGCTCTACGGCGCGAAGCGCCGCCGCGTGCCGGCGATCTGGGACGTGGACAATCCCGCTCATGTCCGGCGTGGTGCAGAACCAGGATGCCTACATGCAGGCGGTGGCGGCGCAGCGCCCGTATTTCTTCGACCATATCGAAGCGATCTGCCGAGCGCTGCATGGACGAGTATGCGGAGCTCACCGGCCGGCGCTACCAGCGCGTCGCGACCTACAAGCGCGGAAGACGCCGACTACCTGATCCTCGGCATGGGCAGCATGATCGTCCAGGCCGAGGCGGTTGCCGACTACCTGCGCGAAACGCGCAAGCTCAAGGTCGGCGTGGTCAACATCACCATGTTCCGGCCGTTCCCGGGCGACCTGCTCGGGCAGCGTGCTGCAGGGCAAGAAGGGCGTCGCGGTGCTGGAGCGCACCGACCAGCCGCTGGCCGAAGACCTGCCGCTGATGCGCGAAGTGCGCGCCACCGCTGACCAAGTGCCTGGAGAACGGCGCCTGCGCGCGACGGCGAGCTGCCCTATCCCGGACTATGCCGTCTACGGTCGGCCGGCGACATGCCGCGCTCTGTACTCGGGCTGCTACGGTCTGGGTTCGCGCGACTGCAGCCGGAGGCGCTGATCGGCGCGTCGAGAACATGCTGCCCGAGGGCGCGAAGCGCAAGTTCTTCTACCTGTCGGTCGACTTCGTGCGCGACACTCCGGTCGACCCCGAAGGACGAGATCCACAACCAGCAGCTGCTGGAAGCCTACCCGCGGATCAGGGAACTGGCGGTGCGCGGCAGCGAGAATCCCAACCTGATGCCCAAGGGCGCCATCACGGTGCGCATGCACTCGGTGGGCGGCTGGGGCGCCATCACCACCGGCAAGAACCTGGCGGTGACGCTGTTCGAACTGCTCGGCTACGACATCAAGGCCAATCCCAAGTACGGCTCGGAGAAGAAGGGCCAGCCGACGACCTACTACCTGTCGGCGGCGCCGGAGCCGATCCGCATCAACTGCGAATACACCTATGTCGACGTGGTGCTGTCGCCCGACCCGAACGTGTTCGGTCATTCCAATCCGCTGTCCGGGCTTGAAGAAGGGCGGCGTGTTCATCATCCAGAGCGAGCCTGGAGACGCCGCAGGCGGTGTGGGCAGAGCTTCCCGCATGCCGGCGCAGAAGTTCATCGTCGACAACGACATTCGCGTCTTCTACCTCGACGCCTTCAAGATCGCGCGCGAGGAGGCGACCAACGCCGAACTGCAGCTGCGCATGCAGGGCATCGCCTTCCAGGGCGCATTCTTCGCCGCCTCGCCGGTGATGCAGCAGCGCCAACTTCAGCGAGGAAAAGCTGTTCAAGGCCATCGAGGACCAGCTCAACGACAAGTTCGGCGGCAAGGGCAAGCGCGTGGTGGAGGACAACCTGCGCGTGGTGCGGCGCGGCTTCGACGGAACTGCGCGAGATCACCGAGAAGCCGGTGGGCGCAGCGCGGCAGCGATCTGCCAAGCGCAAGGATGCCGGCCTGCCGATCATGCTCAAGCGCATGCCGGACGGCGACGGCCGCATCGCGCGACATTCATCGCTTCTGGGAACAGACCGGCAGCTTCTATGCCACCGGCGAGGGCAACGACAACCTGGTCGATCCGTTCATCGGCTCTGGCGCTGATGCCGGCCGCGACCGGCGTGTTCCGCGACATGACCCAGATCCGCTTCGAGTATCCGGACTGGATCGCCGAGAACTGCACCGCCTGCGGCAACTGCTACACCGTCTGCCCGGACAGCGCCATTCCCGGGCTGGTGAGCATCGTCGGCGATGTCTTCAACACCGCCGTCAACCGCATCGAGACCGGCGGCCGGCCGACGCGCTTACCTGCGCCGCGCCGTGCGCAGCGTCGGAGAAGAAGCTGCGCGCCCTGATCGACGCGGCCGGCGACGGCGTCAAGTGCGCGCGCTGATGGCCGCAGGCCATCGAGGAAACCGTGGCCGATGCGCCCGGCGGCCGAACGCGACAAGCTGGCGCAGGAGTTCGACCTGTTCCGCGAACAGTGGGCGATTTCGAGTTCGCCGTCACCAAGCCCTATTGGGAACGCAAGGAGAAGACAGGCCAAGGGCAGCGGCGGGCTGTTCTCGCATCACGG
The DNA here is from genome assembly GCA_963823455.1 of uncultured beta proteobacterium. Classification (GTDB taxonomy): domain Bacteria; phylum Pseudomonadota; class Gammaproteobacteria; order Burkholderiales; family Rhodocyclaceae; genus CAVPDA01. The sequence continues at coordinate 150,670 of CAWGLO010000023.1, read as the reverse complement.
TCAATCCCTACACCTGCAAGGGCTGCGTGGTGTGCGTGACGGTGTGCGACGACGACGCGCTGCGCATGGTGCCGCAGACCCCGGCAGCCGTCGAGCGGCTGCGCCGCGACTGGAACTTCTGGCTCGACCTGCCGACCACGCCCAAGGAATACAGCCGCATCGACAATCTCGACGAGAAGATCGGCGCGCTCGAAACGCTGCTGCTCGACAAGCACAACTACCACTCCATGGTCTGCGGCGACGGTGCCTGCCTGGGCTGCGGCGAGAAGACGGTGATCCACCTGTTCACCTCGACCGTCACTGCGCTGATGCAGCCGCGCGTCAAGGCCTACGTGGAAAAGCTCGACGATCTGATCGCGCGGCTGGAGAAGCACATTCGCATGAAGCTCACCGAGACGGTGGACCTGTCCGATACCCGAGCCGTGATCCGGCGCGGTGGAATCGAGCACCAGGGCGAGGACCTGACCCTGGCCGAATCTCACCGCCCGACTGATGCAGAACAAACCGACCGCAACCGCTCGATCCGGCCTGGGTCAAGTGGGTGACCCAGTTGCTGGAGAAACTGCGCGACGCTGCGCTGGCAGTACGTCGAAGGCCCGTCCAAGCGCGGCCGCGCCGAGATGGGCATGATCAACGCCACCGGCTGCACCTCGGTGTGGGGTTCGACCTACCCCTACAATCCCTATCCGTTCCCGTGGACCAGCCACCTGTTCCAGGACAGCCCGTCGGTGGCGATGGGCGTGTTCGAGGGCCACATGGCCAAGATGGCCGAAGGCTTCAAGGCCGTGCGCATGGCGGAACTCGAACTGGCCGGCGAGTACAACCCGCGAGCGCACGACGACTTCTTCGCGCCGCTTCAACTGGCCGCAGTTCAGCGACGAAGAGTGGCAGCTGTGCCCGCCGGTGGTATCGATCGGCGGCGACGGCGCGATGTACGACATCGGCTTCCAGAACCTGTCGCGCGCGCTGATGTCCGGCATGCCGATCAAGGTCCTGGTGGTCGACACCCAGGTCTATTCCAACACCGGCGGCCAGGCCTGCACCTCGGGCTTCATCGGCCAGGTGTCGGACATGGCGCCGTTCGGCAGCCGCCAAGCAGGGCAAGCAGGAGATCCGCAAGGAGATCGGCCTGATCGGCATGGCGCACCGCACCGCCTACGTCATGCAGGGAACGATCGCCAACGTCACCCACCTGATCGAAGGCTACATCGACGGCCTCAACAGCCGCCGCCCGGCGCTGTTCAACATCTACGCCGTCTGTCCGCCGGAACACGGCGTGGCCGACGACCGCGCGGTGGCACAGAGCAAGCTGGCGGTGGAGGGCGCGCCTATCCGTTGTTCAAGTTCGATCCCGACGCGGGCACCACCTTCTCCGAGTGCGTCAGCCTCGACGGCAATCCGGCGCTGGACGAGCGACTGGCCGACCTACACGCTGAAGTACCTGGACGAGGACGGCAAGGAAGCGGCCGCTCACGGTGCCGATGACCTTCGCCGACTTCGCCGCCACCGAGGGCCGCTTCGGCAAGCAGTTCAAGAAGGCGCCGCCGGAAACCTGGAACGACAACATGGTGCCGCTGGCCGAATTCCTCGCAACTCGACGAGGACGAGCGCGAGGGCCGCTTCCCCTACATCTGGGCGGTGGACGCCAAGAACCGCCTGATGCGTCTGCTGGTGACGGAGGATCTGGTGCGTGCCACGGAAGAACGACGCGCATTCTGGCGCCAGCTCAAGAACGTGGCCGGCCTCGACCGGCCGGACGTGGACGAGGAGGCGATCGCGCAGCGCGCCCGGGCCGAACTGGTGCAGAAGCTCACCGCCAGTCTGGCTTCCTTCGGCGTCAGCGCCGAGGGCATGGCGGCGAGCGCCGCGCCGGCAGCGTCTGGTGCAGTGCCCGCCCCGGCGCGACTGCGGCCGCTGCCGATGGTCTACGAGCCCGGTGTGGATCGAGACGCCGGAATGCACGGCCTGCGACGAGTGCACCTTCATCAATGCCGAAGATCTTCGCCTACAACGATCAGAAGCAGGCGATCGTCATCAATCCGAAGGGCGGTCCCTATGCCGACATCGTCGAAGGCGGCGGAGAAGTGCACGGCCGCCTGTATCCACCCCGGCACGCCGTGGAATCCCCACGAGCCCGGCCTCGAGAAGCTGCTGGTGCGGGCGGCCAAGTTCCACTGAGGGGCATGCGTATGGACGCGACCATCCACCGCCGATTCCACCCGACTGAAAGGCCTGGGCACTACCGATGAAAGTCCTGTCCTTCCTCCGCGGCGAGACGTTCGCCCGCGGCATCCATCCGCCCCAGTGCAAGAGCACGGCGGACCAACCGATCCGCCGCCTGCCGTTCCCGCGGCGGCTGACGGTGCCCCTGTCACAGCATATCGGCAAGCCGGCGAAGCGCCTGGTGCGCGTCGGCCAGGAAGTGGTGCGCGGCGAACCGATTGCCGCGGCCGACGGCTGGCTGTCGGTGCCGCATCACGCGCCGGCCACCGGCGTGGTGGAGGCGATCGACCTGCGGCCCAGCGCGCGCGGCCCGTGGACCGAGGCCATCGTCATACGAGTACATGAGGCCTCGACCCAGGAAGTACTGTGGGGCGAGCCGCGCGACCTCGACGTCGCTGGCGCCGGACGAGATCGTGCGGGCCGTGCAGGACGACCGGCATGGTGGGACTCGGGGGCGCGGCGTTTCCGACCCACGCCAAGCTGGCCGTTCCCAAGGACGGCGAAGGTCCATACGCTGCTTGTCAACGGCTGCGAGTGCGAGCCCTACCTGACCTGCGACCACCGCGTCATGATCGAGGACGCCGCCGACTCTCGTCGTCGGCACCCGCTATGCCATGCGTGCCGTGGGGGCAGAGCGGGCGATCATCGGCGTCGAGGACAACAAACCGGAAGCCGTCAGCAGCGATCGCGCCGGGTCTTGCCGGTGGGCGACAGCTATCGCCGTGGAAGAGGTGCCGACGAAGTACCCGCAGGGTTCGGAGAAGATGCTGATCATGTCGCTGTTCGGCGTCGAGATTCCGTCCGGCCGCCTGCCCCTAGCGCTCGGCATCGTGGTGAACAACGTCGGTACGCTGGCGGCGCTGGGCAGGCTGCTGCCGGCCGGCGAAGGGCTGATCGAGCGGGTGGTGACGGTCGCCGGCCCCGGTGTGGCACGGCCGGGAGACTACCGCGTGCCGATCGGCACGCCCGTCTCCTTCGTCCTCGACTATGCCGGCGCTCCTGCCGCGGCGCGCCAGTTGGTACTGGGGGGGCCGATGATGGGTCAGTCCGTCGCCTCGCTCGACGTACCGGTGACCAAGGGCGTATCCGGTCTGCTCGTGTTCGCCGGCGAGCAACTGACCCGTCGCGAGCGCCTCAGAACGTATCCCTGCATCAAGTGCGGCGAGTGCGTCGAGTCCTGTCCGATGGGACTCAATCCATCCACCCTCGGCATGCTGGCGGGGAAGCGGGAGTACGAGGCAATGGCGGAGCAGTACCACCTGGGTGATTGTTTCGAGTGCGGTTGCTGCACCTATGTCTGCCCGTCCAATATTCCCGCTGGTGCAGCAGTTCCGCATTGCCAAGGCCGTGCTGCGGGAGCGTGCCGCCGCCTGAGTCGATGCGGCTGGCCCGCCCGCCGCGGCCTCCTGAGCGGACTTCCGACCAACCGAACCGGGTAGCTGGCCGTTTGCCGTGACCAAGACCGATTCCCAGATCGAGATTCGCACCGCGCCCGCACGTCAAGGGCCCGCGCACGCGTGGAGCAGATCATGCGCCACGTCGTGTACTCGCTCGTGCCGGTCTGCCTTTTCTTCGTTGCCCAATACGGCGTTTCGGCCGCAGCGTCGCTGCTGGTCGTCACCGCGAGCTGCCTGGCGCACCGAGCGCCTGTTCAACTGGGCGTCGGCGACCAGGTGTCCAGCCTGTCCGGATCTGTCCGCGGTGATCACCGGCCTGCTGCTGGCGCTGTCCCTGCCGCCCGGCTTCCCGCTGTGGATGGGCGCGGTGGCGGGCTTCGTCGCCATCGCCCTGGGCAAGGCGCTGTTCGGCGGCATCGGTTTCAACGTCTTCAACCCGGCGCTGGTGGGTCGGGCCTTCGTCCAGGCCGCCTTCCCGGCCGCCATCGCCACCTACACGCCGTCCTTCCTGCGCGGGACGCTTCACCGAGTTCATTCCCTCGTCGCTGGCGGTGCCGCTGATGATGCCGGCCGGATACGCTCGCCTGGCTTGCACGACTATGCAGATCGACGCCGTCGCCGGCGCCACGCCGCTCGGCAAGTGGAAGTTCGAAGGCGTAGTCGCCGACGCCCTGCGACCTGCTGACTTCCCTCGACGGCCACCTGGCGGTCGGCCCTTCACCGCATCCTGATCCTGATCTGTGGCGCGTTATCTGGCGCTGCGCCGCTTCATGGACTGGCGCATTCCGGCGGCGGTGCTCGGCAGCGCCGGCGCTGACGGCATGGGCGCTCTTCGCCTACGATGCGGCAGCGCTATCCCGATCCGTTCTTCATGCTGTCTTTCCGGCGGACTGATGCTGGGCGCGGTCTTCATGGCGACGGACATGGCGACCTCGCCCGTCACGCCGCGCGGCATGTGGATCTACGGCGGTCTGATCGGCCTGCTGACGGTGATGATTCGCTACTACGGCGGCCTGCCGGAGGGCGTCATGTACGCGATCCTGATCGGCAATGCCGCCACGCCCCTGATCGAGCAGAGTCACGCAGCCGACGCCGTTCGGCAAGGGCGCACCGCGCGCCGCGCGCCAGCAGCGCCTCCTATCCGCTGCACCCCGAGCTACATCCCGCGCGAGGGCAAGATCGCGACCTGCGGTCCGGCAACCCGATGATGAGCCAAGCTTCTGACGCCGGGGCAAGAAATGAGCGCCGAAGACCTCGCGCCGCAAGCCACGCCGACGACGTCGATGATCAAGACGCTGGGCATCGTCGCCGACCGTCTGCGGCCTGATCATCGTCGGCGCCTATCAGGGGACGTATTCCGCGGTTGCGGCCAACAAGAGCATCGCCCTGGAACGCGCCGTGTTCAAGGTCATGCCCGGCGCCAAGTCCATTGCCGAGTTTTATGCCGCTGCCCAACGGCATCGCGCCGGCGGCAGGCGAAGCGCCCGCCGGGCGCCGTCAAGTTCTACGCTGCCTACGACGCCGACGGCAAACTGGTCGGCATCGCCGCCGAGGCTGGCGCCAAGGGCTACGCCGATGTGGTGCGCATCCTGTACGGCTACGCGCCGGACTGCAAGTGCATCATCGGCATCGGCGTGGTGTCGATGCGCGAAACGCCCGGCATCGGCGACAAGATCCTCACCGACAAGGAGTTTCCTTGCCAACTTCACGGCTCTGGACGTGCAGTTGAACGCGGAGTATGTCGGCGCTGGCGAACGCCGTGAAGACGGTCAAGCACGGCACCAAGAACCATCCCTGGGAAGTCGACGCCATCTCGGGCGCGACGGTGACCTCGAAGGCGGTCGGCAAGGGCATCAACGACAGCGCCCAGGCGCTGCTGCCGAAGCTGGTGCCGCACATCGACAAACTCAGGAGCGGACAATCATGACGCTGCCGGGACAGCAGGAGCAGAAGCTCTCGATGGACACGCTTCATGGAAGGCGTCTGGCGCCAGAATCCGGTGTTCGTCATGGTGCTCGGGCATGTGCCCGACGCTGGCGGTGACGGTGTCGGCGGTCAACGCCTGTCCATGGGGCTGGCCACCACCTTCGTGCTGGTGTTCTCCTGCTGGCTGGTGTCGCTGATGCGCAACATCGTGCCCAAGGAGGTGCGCATCGCCACCTACATCGTCATCATCGCCACCTTCGTCACGGTCGTGGACTACGTGATCCAGGCCATCAGCCTGGCGCTGTACGACGCGCTGGGCGCCTTCATCCAGCTCATCGTGGTCAACTGCATCATCCTCGGCCGCGCCGAGGCGCATGCCTCCAAGCACCCGCCGCTGCTGGCCATGGTCAACGCCCTGGGCATGGGCGCGGGCTTCACCATCGGCCTGTTCGCGCTCGGCGGCGTGCGCGAGATCCTCGGCAACGGCAGCGCTGTTCGGCATGTCGCTGTTCGGCGCCGCATTTTCAGCCCTGGGTGGTCATGGTGCTGCCGCCGGGCGGCTTCTTCGTGCTCGGCGCCTGGCTGCTGCTGTTCGCCTGGTGGAAGCGGCGCAAGGAGCAGGCGCAACCCTGATGCGGAGGGACAGCATCATGGAGCATGAGTCCGCTCTGCCAGATCTTCGTCAATGCGCTGCTGGCCAACAACTTCGTGCTGGCGATGTTCCTCGGCCTGTGTCCGTTCCTGGGCGTGTCGGGCAAGCTCGATACCGCCTTCCCGATGGGCGTCGCCACCACCTTCGTCATGCTGGTCGCCTCGCTGTGCGCCTACGGCCTCAACCTGCTGCTGACCGCCTTCCACCTCGAATTCCTGCGCCTCATCTCCTACATCGTGATCATCGCCTCGGCCGTGCAACTGGTGGAGATGGTGATGAAGAAGTACAGCCCGGCGCTGTTCCGCGCGCTCGGCATCTACCTGCCGCTCATCACCACCAACTGCGCCGTGCTCGGCGTGGCGCTGTTCCAGACGGCGCGCGAATACGACTTCCTGCAGTCGATGACGTTCAGCTTCGGCGGCGGCGCCGGCTTCACGCTGGCCCTGGTGCTGATGGCCAGCGTGCGCGAGCGGCTGCAACTGTCCGACGTGCCCGGCGTGGCCCAGGGCACCGCGCTGATCGCTGATGCTGGCGGGGCTGCTTGTCGCTGGCCTTCATGGGCTTTGCCGGCCTGGGAGGCTGAACGGTGGCGACCTATGCCAATCACCGTGGCATTGATCTTCCTGCTGCTCACGGCTTGGATACTGGTCAGGCAACTGGTCCGGCGGTTCGCCCGGCGCCATCCGGAGTTCGGACCCTATCGCGAAAGAGGCGCCTGCGGCAGCGGCGGATGCGGTTCCGAAGGGGAGCAGGGTCACTGCGGCGGACACTCCTGCTCGGAAAAGCGGGGCTGATGCGGGCGGTGGGGGGTTGCGATTCGGCATGGCGCGGATGTCGCCGGTCCCGCGTTCCGGACCCTAGGTGCACGCAATCCCGTACCATCGCGGTCGACGACCCCACCGCCGATGGCTCTGTGCACGAATCCAGCCTCCTGCCGCCGTTCCTGCTCGACGAGTCCGACAAGCCGGAACTCATCCACCACCTGTTGCTGCTTCCCGAGGAGCAGCGCTACACCCGGTTCATTGGCACCATGAGCAACGATGCCATTGCGAGTTTCGTCGCGCGCATCGACCTCGGCATCGATCTGCTTGCGGCATCGCGCAGCCTTGCCGGCGGCCTGGCGGGCGTCGCGCAGTCATCCCCGCACGCGAAGGACGGCTGGGAACTGGCATTCTCCACTGCGCCGGCGTTCCAGCGCCAGGGTGTGGCGACGATGCTGGGCCGCTGGCTGCTCGATCACCTGGCGTCCCAGGGCGGCCGCGAGGCTTACATCTACTGCGCGCCGAAGAACATCGCGATGCGTGGCCTGGCGCGCAAGCTTGGATTCGATCTGCATATCGAGGGCGGGGAGGTCGTGGCCAACCGCCGACTCGCGGCGCCGACTTCGATCATTTGAGCGCCACTGGCGCTGCGGTGTCTCACTTGGTTTCGAATTGCCACACACCGTCCCAGGGATGGGCCGGCGACTTGGCGCGCAACGCGGCGACGCGGGTCAGGTAGAGCGCGTAGAGCTTGCGCCCGCCCGACAGATCTCCCAGCCGTTCCAGCGCTGCTTGCGCCGCGTCCCAGTCCTGCGCCCTGTACTGTGCCAGGGCCTGCTGCCACAGCGCGAGTTCAAGGCGCAGTGGTTCGCCGATCTCCCCGACGGCGCCGACCGGCTCGAAAATCGCGACTGATCCGGCACGGCCCTTCACCCGCACCCGGTCGAGTTCGCGGCACGCCACGTCGCGCAGCAGGCGCTGCGTCGCCTCGCCGATGATGATGCCCACGCCATAGTGGGCGGTGAGTCCCTCGAAACGCGAGCCCAGATTGACGGCGTCGCCGAGCACGGTGTAGGCCTTGCGTTCGCGTGATCCCATATCCCCCACGGTCATGACCCCGGTATTGATGCCGACGCCGACGGCGAGCTTCGGCCAGCCGCGCGCCGCGAATTGGACATTGATCTGTGTCAGCCGGCGCTGCATCTGCATGCCCGCCGCCACCGCGTGGCGCGCATGCAGCGCATCGTCCACCGGCGCGCCCCAGAACGCCATGATGGCGTCGCCGACATACTTGTCCAGGGTGCCCCGGTTCTCGCGGATGACCGCCGTCATGGCCGAAAAGTATTCGTTCATCAGACGCGCCAACTCTTGCGGTGACAGTCCCTCCGACAGCGCCGTGAAACTCCGAATGTCCGCGAACAGGACGGTCAGTTCGGCACTGCGCCCTTCCATGTCGTAGCGCTCCGGGTTGCGGCTCATCTCCTGGACCAGCTCCGGCGGCACGTACTGGCCGAACAGGGTGGCAAGGCGGCGCTTGGCGCTGGATTCGAGAAAGTAGCCGACGGCCATGTCCAGTCCATAGAGGACGATCGCCAGAACCATCACCGAAGCCATGGGCAGGGCAAGATAGGCGGTCTGCCATAGCCACAGATCCATGGCGATCACCAGCAGCAGCAGCGCGGCAGCCGCCAGCGTCGTCTGCATCGGCGACAGCGAGGGCAGCCAGAAGACCATGACCAACCCGATCAGCAGCAGCAGCGTTACCTCGATTCCCGTCGCGTACCACGGCCTGCTTTTCACCGTACCGTCCAGAATTCCGCTCACCAGATTGGCATGCACTTCGACCCCTGGATAGGTCTCGGCCACCGGGGTCACCCGCAGGTCGAGCAGACCGGGGGCCGTGGTCCCGAGCAGGGCGATGCGCCCGCGCAGGGCATCCCCAGGCAGCCTCTGCGCCAGGACGTCGGACGCCGAGTAATAACGATAGCTGCCCTGCACGCCGCGATAGGGGATGAGCGCAGCCCCGTGCGCATCCACCGGGATGCGCAGCGTGCCGCGGGCGGCCGGCAAGTCGATGGCTTCGATTGCAGCGTGGCCGGCGTGCGACAGCCAGTCGGTCTGCCGGAACACGGGCTGCGGCTTCGGATTGCCGATGGCCGCACGCGCCATGGCGAGCGCCAGTGCCTCGTAGTAGTTGCCGGCGTGTTCGACGACCAGAGGGACGCGGCGCGAAACTCCGTCCAGATCCGGCCAGCCGTTGTTGTGGCCGGCTCCCATGGCGGCGTTCTGGAACTCCGGCCTGTTCCCGCCGTAGCTCTCCCATGCCGTGAGCGTGCCCGGGGCGAGCTGGAAGGCGCCCGGCGGCAGCACCGGCGGCGGCAGCGTGCCGGTCCTGCTCCCTCCATTGGCGAAGTTGAAGCTGAGGATCACAGCGTGTTTTGCCAGGATCTCGGCGAAGCGGCGGTCATAATCCAGCTCCGGACGCAGCGTGCCCAGCGCCGTCTGGAACGCTTCGTTGTTCTTCAGCGGACCACCGGCCAGGCGATCCAGCACCGGCAGCCCCGAACTGTCGTCGGCTTCGGCCAGAATCAGGTCCATGCCGAGAAGGACGACGCCGTAGCGCTCGAAGGCATTGCTGATCAGGTTGGCGAGGCGGTCCCGCCCCCAGGGCCAGCGGCCGACTTCGGCCAGCGAGCGCTCATCGATGTCGAGTATGACAACGCGCTCGTCGATGGTGCGCGGCATGGTGAGGCGCACCTTGACGTCGTAGATGATCGCGTCCAGGCGGCTGACGAAGGCGATGCGATAGGAATGAGCGGCGTGGCCGAGCAGCACTGCCAGTATGATCAGCCCCAGGACGGGCCGGAAGATCTGCCGCTTCACCGGCCGCTGCTCAGGAACTCGCGCTGCGGGCCGCCGGCCGATGCCGGTGTCGGTGTCACCGGACCTTGATTTCCGTGCGCCGGTTCTTCGGTTCCGGCACCTCGTCGGCGGTCGGCACGGCCAGCTCGCGTTCGCCGCGTCCGGCGATCGAGATGGCGCTGGGGGCGATGCCGATGGCGATGAGCGCGGCCCGCACGATCTCGGCGCGCCGCAGGGAGAGGCGGTCGTTTCTGCTCGCGGTACCCATGGTGTCGCTATGACCGACGATCGCGACTTCCGCCGAGGGAGTCGCCGCCAGCTCGTCCTTCATGCGATCGAGCAGCAGCTCCGAATCCGCCGTTAGGTCGATCCGATCGAAATGGAAGTACAGGACGAACGACTTCGGCCGTGGCGGCTGGGCATCGAGCAGTTTGCCGTATCGGCTGCGGACCTCATCCGCGCTCGATGTGGACTGCACCACCTTGCCGTCGCTCACCTCGACCGTCGCGTACGGGCTGGCCAGGATGGCTTCTCCCTTCCCGGTGTTCACGGCAAGGGCGCCGGTGCGTCCGTCCGCTCCTGGCAGGAGTACTACGCGCTCCGTGATCTGGGCGCAACCCGGGAGCAGTGCAGCGAGAACCAGGATCGACCACCGCCTCAATCGGGCTCCCCTTTCACGTCCACCAGGAACTCCGTGCCGCGGATGCCCAGGGTCATGGTCGGCGTCTTGAACTTCACGTTGTCGGGCGAATGCTTCGCAATGAGCCCGGTGATGACGCTGAACGTGCCCTTGAGCAGCGACGCGAGGAGACTGCCTTCGTTGGTATTGGGGTTGAAGCGGAACTCGGTGATCAGCAGCGTGCTGTCGGGTCCGGCGGTGAGACGGGTATCGTCGTGCAGGGTGATGCCGACGGAGCCGTCGGCTCCGGTGCGTATGCGGTCGCCGGCGAAGACCGGTGTTCCCGGGGGGCAGGAATCTTCTGTCCCGCGCGGTTGACGCTGACGGTTCCCAGGCTGGTCTTGACCATGCCAGCCGATTCGGGCGTCTCGGTCGCCAGGCCGGCCGTGGTCCAGACGCTTGCCGCCAGTGCAAGGCATTGAAGTCGGAAGCGGATATTCATTCTCGGTTCTCTCCTGCTGCTCGTCGTCGGTAAGAGCGCAAAGCGCGGCCCTGGCGGAAGGGTACGCCCAATTGCTTCGGTTCGGCAGCACCGTAAGTCTGGGCACGTCGCCGGGGCGGCGAGGCTGGCGCAATGCGCCACGACCGCAATTATCCCATTCGCGGGGCGTGCGTAGTCAATCCGCGTCTGTGTCCGAGGCGACCTCGGTTCCGCTGAAGTGGCGAATCCGCCCGGCATCCACGAATGCAGAGCGGATGATTCTGTGATCATGCCGTACCACTACGAACGCCCGGGCGCTGCTCGCGGTGCCGGAATTTTTCCGCCCGTCCGTCAGCCCGCGGCACTCGTAGGCGTTGCAGATGCGCGCGCGCATTCTGCGCGGCAGGGCGCATCCGGATTCCGTATGGTACACGCAGGACCCTTCGTAGTGCATCGGCGGGAGCTGTGCCAGGTATCGCGCCGCGATGTCTGGCGCGACCGTCGCCGGCTGCTCCTGTGAGGCGCACTGCAGGGTTTCCCGGTCCAGGAACGCATGCCGGGTGCCGCCGTAGTGGCAGCAGAACCCGCCGCATACGGCGCATACCTGGGCGAGCAATGCGGCAACGGGGGCGGGATCGCGGGGGGCCGTCGCCGCCTCCAGTTCGGCGAGGACCGATGGCGCCGCATCCGCTGGGTCGGCGACGTCGGCCATTTCCCGCAGCAGATCCGCCAGGAACGCCGCGAATTCCTGCCGGCGTTCCGGGGCCAGCGGCACGCTGCGAAACGTGCGCCGCGGCACCACCGTTATGGGGAAGGCATCGGTCTCGGCCTCGCCGAGGGCCTGCGCCGCCTCCTGGCGATGGGCACGGAGCTGGTCTTCGAGATGGCGCCAGCGGCAGCGCCAGTGGCTACAGATCTGCCCCGAGTACTGCTCGTGCAGGGTGAGCGGCTTGGAGCATATGCGGCATGTCTTTGGCGAGGGAATCGTCATCCTGGAAAGTGCAGTGCCGCCCCCTGTTTCCCGGTCGATACCGCAGTGGTCGGGCGGAGCAACTCCGTAGCCGCGTCCGGCGCGAGCATCGCTTCAGGGCATCTGCCGGCCATGCCGGCGCGGCGACGGAAATGCCATGTCAGGGAGTTTACCGCCGCTGGCGTCGCAGCGCGTTGCTGCAGCATGTACTCCATTCGGGCGCGCCGCTCGTCGCTCCCGAGCCGCCCGTCGGACTATTCTGCTCAGAACTGCGCCCAGCAGGTGTTGCGGGTCGAGAAGCTGAGATTGGCATTGCGCGGGTACTTGAGCGTGCCCTTCGCGTCCCGCGCCTCCGGATTGAAAAAAAGGTCGGCCCGATCGTTCCGGTTGTACCAACGCATGTCGACCAGCTGGAGGGTTCCGCCGCCGGTTCCCGACCAAGGGACCTCGCGCGCTTCCACCGTCACCGGCTGGCCGTAATACCGCATCAGTTCCTTCAGCTTGGGGAAATACTCGGTGTCGAAATCGATGGTCCGATTGTAGGCGACCAGCCAGTTGTGGCAGAAGGAGAACGTGCCCTCGATGCGGGTGTCCGGCTTGCCGATGAGGAGCAGGCCGTCTTTGTTCTCCCATGCCATGAGTCCGCGATAGGTCGCCAGCGCCACCACCTGTTCCTTGGTCATCCAGGAGTTGTAACCGTCCGCATTGAAAGCCAGGGCCTGCTGCGGCAACCCGCTCGCCGCCGCAACGCAGACGATGGACATGATGAATGATTGCAGTCTCAGCCGTTTTTCCATTTTTTGTACGAACCCCAGGTTATGCCGGATGTTCACGACGGGCCTTCGCCAAACGAAAGGCCGGCATTGCCGGCCCTTGCCTTCATCGAATCATGTCTTGCCGGACACGGGCTATTTTCCGCAGATCTTCTCCAGCTTCTCCGCCCGGATCAACTGCCCGTCGAGCCCGGCGTCCTTGGCCGAGCCGCCATAGGCCACCGTCAGCAACTGGCTGTAGTAGAGCACCGGCATGTTGAGCTTGGTGCCCTGCTTCTTGTTGATCTCGGACTGGTAGACCTCGACGTTGGCCTGGCACAGCGGGCACGGCGTGACGATCATGTCGGCGCCGTGGTCGTAGGCGGATTCGACGATGTCCTTGATCTGCTTCTGGCTCTTCTCCGGTTCCGAGAAGGCGAGCGCGCCGCCGCAGCACGTGACCTTCTGCTCGTACTTGGTGAGGGCTTCGCCGCCGGCGGTCTCCACCAGCTTGTCGAGATACATCGGGTTCTCGAAGGACTCGCCGTCGATGCCGAAGGGACGGTTGGTCTGGCAGCCGACGTAGCCGGCGAACTTGATGCCGTCCAGCGGCTTCACCACCGGCTTCTTCAGTTCGTCGTAGCCGAGGTCCTCGATCAGCACCTCGACCATGTGGCGGATCTCGACGTTGCCCTTGTAGTGCAGACCGGCGGCGGCCAGCGCTTCGTTGGTTTCCTTCATCAGCTCGGCGCTGCGCGTCCAGGCGTTCCTTCGCCTCGCGCGACGACAGCCAGCAGGCGGCGCAGGTGGCGACGATGTCCTGTCCGGGCAGATGCTGCTCGGCGAGCGCGAAGTTGCGCGCCGACAGCGAGATGCGCGGCAGTTCGCCACCTTCGGCATAGCCGATGGAGGCGCTGCAGCAGTTCCAGTCCGGGATTTCGGTCATCTTGATGTCGAGCTTCTGCGACATCGAGTTGACCGAGACCAGGTAGTTCGCGGCCGAGGCCTTGAGCTGCGAGGAGCAGCCGGGGTAGAACGCGTATTCCTTCTTGGCCATCTTCGTCTCCGTGTAGGCCGGATTCAGCCGGCCGTCCGCGCAGCGGCGGGCTGCAAGCCCGCCCTACGCGAAACCCTTCTTGCGGTCCTCGATCTCCTTCGCCTTTTCCAGCATGGCGTGGAACCCCTTCAGATCCTTGAGCTTGTGGCCGCCCAGCATCTCCATGGGGTTGAGGCGCTTGGCCTTGAACAGACCGAGGCCGACACTCTGCATTGCCATGGCGGTCTTGATGCCGGGCCCGAAGCCGTCCTTGAAGTAGTGGCCCATCGTCAGCTTGAGCTCGTTGACGCGGCCCTTCTTCACCAGGTTGTCCCAGAACAGCGTGCCGAATTCGCGCGTCGGCTGGCCCTTGGGCGCGAGGCCGAGGCGGTGGGCGTAGTTCGCCAGGCCGTGCATGATGTGGGTGATCGGCAACTGGCGCGGGCAGCGCACGATGCAGTTGTAGCAGGAGGTGCACATCCACATGGAGTCGGACTTCAGCACCTCGTCGCGCTTGCCGGCGCGGATCATCATGAAGATCTCCTGGGGCGGGTGCTCCCAGTGCGGGCCGAACGGGCAGGAGCCCGAGCACACGCCGCACTGCATGCACATCTTGACCCAGTGGCCTTCCTCGACGTTCGCCTCGACCTCCTTGAGGAAGTTGTTGCGATACCGCTCGATCGCTTGCTGGTTGAGATCGCTCATCGTGTTTCTCTCCAAACCGTGGTTGTCCGCGTCGGGCGGCTATCAGCCGAAGCCCTTCATGGGCGACATGCCGATCTCCTCGATCTTGGCGGCGTAGTCGTTGATCAACTGCGGCACGCGGTCGATGTCGGTGATCGCCACCTCGTAGGTCGCCACGCGCTCGGTCTCCAGGTTCAGCTGCGTCAGCGTGTCGCCGATCTTGCTCATGCGCTCGTGGGCCATCTCCGAGCCCTTGACGAAGTGGCACTGGTAGTCGTCGCCCTTCTTGCAGCCCATGAGCATGACGCCGTCGTAGCCGGAGTTGAGCGCGTCGGTGATCCAGATGGTATTCACCGAGCCCAGGCAGCGCACCGGGATCGCGCGCACGAAGGCCGAGTAGGTCTTGCGCTGCATGCCCGCCATGTCGAGCGCCGGGTAGGCGTCGTTCTCGCAGGCGAGCAGCAGGATGCGCGGCTTCTCCGAGAACTCGTCGGGGATGTCCACCGCCTTGACCTGCATGCCGACGGTGTCGACCGAGTAGTTCTCGAAGGAGATCACGCGCACCGGGCAGGCGCCCATGCAGGTGCCGCAGCGCCGGCAGCGCGACTCGTTGAACACCGGATAGCGCTTCTCGTCCTCGTCGATGGCGCCGAAGGGGCACTCCACGGTGCAGCGCTTGCACTGGGTGCAGCCTTCCAGGCGGACGATCGGGAACGACAGGTCGCCCGAGCGCGGGTGGGCGGCGCGGCCGAGGCCGGCGTTCTCCACCGCCTGGATCGCCTTCAGCGCGGCGCCGGTGGCGTCCTCCATCGCCTGCTTCATGTCCATCGGACGGCGCACCGGGCCGGCGGCGTAGATGCCGGTGCGGCGCGTCTCGTAGGGGAAGCAGATGAAGTGCGAGTCGATGAAGCCGTGCTTGAGCTGCGGCAGGTCCGTGCCCTGACGGTAGTCCAGGTTGAGGATGGATACCGGCTTCACCTCCATCTTCGCGGCTTCTTCTTCCGGAATGTCGATGTTCACGCCGGACACCGGCACCTGGCCGGTGGCGAGCACCACCAGGTCGGCATCGATGGCTGGTGTCCTCGTCCAGGATCAGGTCCTTGAACTTCACCTTCACGCGTGTTGCCGCTCGGGCTCGACGCTGGACGCCTTGCCCTTGGTGAAGGTCACGCCCTTGTCCTGGCCGGTGCGGTAGAAGTCCTCGCCCGTGCCCGGGGTGCGCAGGTCGTCGAACATCACCACCGTGTCCAGTCCGGGTTCTGCGTCCTTGAAGTACATCGCCTGCTTGATGCTGGTGCGCAGCAGAAGCCGGAGCAGTAGGGCAGGTGCTTGCCCGAGTCGTCGCGCTGGCCGGCGCACTGGACGAAGACCACGGACTTGACTTCGCCGCCGTCGGAGGGACGCTTGATCGGGCCGCCGTTGGCGGCCTTGGCCAGCGCTTCGAGCCCGGCCTGGTCACCACGTTCGGGCTCTTGCCGTCGCCGAATTCGGGCAGCTTGGCGATGTCGTAGGGGGTGAAGTCGGTGGCCTGGATGATGGCGCCGACGTCCTCGGTGACGGTGCGCGCCGCTTTCCGCCGCGATGTGCGACCGTGAAGCGCCCCGGCGCGCCGGAGGTCTTCGGCGATGATCGGCGTTGAGATGCACCGTGATGCGCGGGTGGCTGGTCACCTGTCTGGATCAGACTGCGCCACGCCGGTGTCCATCGGCTCCTGCGTAGGGTTGCTTGTACGGGCACGCGCTTCCACAGCTTGGCGGCCCAGCCGCCGAGTTGCGGCTTCCTTCTCCACCAGGACGACCTCGTAGCCGGTCTTGGCCGCCTCCAGCGCCGCGGTCAGGCCGGAGATGCCGCCGCCCACCACCAGGATGCGCTTGTTGTGGCCGGCTTCCGGGTTGGCGCGCCGGCACCTTCATCTTCTTCATTTCGGCGCAGGCCATGCGCACGTAGTCGTCCGCCATCTCCTGGCGTCGTCTTCTCGTGCTCGTCGCCCTCGGGCCCGGCCCAGATCACGCCTTCGCGCAGGTTGGCGCGCGACATGGCGACGTCGGGGAAATTGAAGGCCTCGATCTTGGCGCGGCGCGAGCAGGCGGCGATGGCGATGTGGGTGACGCCTTCCTTGTCGATGTCGTCGCGGATCATCTGCACGCCCTCGGCGGAGCACAGGAAGGCGTGCTCGCGCACCAGCGCCATCTTGCCTTCCTTGTGCGCGACCTTGGTCATCTGCGCCACATTCGAGCGTTCGCCGATGCCGCAGCCGCTGCAGATGTAGGCGGCCGTCTTCATGTCTGCCATTACGCTGCCTCCGCTGCTGCCGCGCTGTTGACCACCTGGATCGCGCGCAGTGCCGCGGCGGTGGCGCTCTGCACCGCGCGGTTGACGTCGAGCGCGCTGGAGGCGCAGCCGGCGCCGAAGATGCCGCCGTCGGGCGAACCCTCGATGAAGCCGCTGGAATCCGCGATCACCTCCGCCGGCACGTCCGCGCCCTTGACGCTGGGCTCCATGCCGATGGCGAGCACCACCAGGTCATGCTCGGTGGCGTAGCGGTGAGTAGCCCTCGGTGTCGACGCCGTGCAGGATCGGGTTGCCGCTCTTGCTCGTCCTCGACGATCTTGGCGACCTTGGACTTGACGAACTTGACCGTCGCATCCTTCTGCACCTTCTGGTAGAAGTCCTCGAAGCGGTCGATGGCGCGGATGTCGATGTAGTAGATCGTGGACTTGCCGTCGTCGCCGAAGGCCTCGCGCACGTAGTTGGTCTGCTTGAGCGAGGCCATGCAGCAGATGCGCGAGCAGTGGCGCAGGTGGTTCTCGTCGCGCGAGCCGGCGCACTGGATGAAGGCGACGTTCTTCGCCTCCTTGCCGTCGGACGGGGCGCAGGATCTTGCCGCCGGTGGGGCCATGCGGATCGGCCAGGCGCTCGAACTCGACGCTGGTGATGACGTTGGCGAAGCGGTCGTAGCCGTAGGGCTGGATCTTGGCCGCGTCGTAGGGCTTCCAGCCGGTGGCCCAGATCACCGCGCCCACCTTCAAGTCGACCGTCTCTTCCTGCATGTCGAGATCGATGGCGTCGTACTTGCAGGCGGCCTTGGCCTTCTCGCCTTCGGGCGTGCCGACGATGGACGGGTCGAGCACGTAGCGCTGCGGGTAGGCCATGCTGTGCGGCAGGTAGGCCGCCTTCATCTTGTTCAGGCCGTAGTTGTACGGGTTGGGGATCTCCGCGCTCACGGCGTTGGCGCAATCGCCGCAGGCGGTGCAGTCCTCGGTGACGTAGCGCGGCGAGATCTTGAGCGTGGCGGTGTAGTCGCCGCGGCTGCCGGTGATCTTGACCGACCTCGGTCATGGTCATCACGCGCACGTTGCGGTTGGCCTTGAGGCGGCGCAGGTTGATCTCCAGGCCGCAGGTCGGGATGGCACAGCTTGGGAAAGTAGCGGTAAAGCAGGGCGGTACGCCCGCCCAGCGTGGCGTCCTTCTCGGCCAGGATCACTTGCTTGCCGCACTCGGCGGCTTCCAGCGCAGCGGTCATGCCGCTGATGCCGCCGCCGACGACCAGAATGGTCTGGTTGGTTGCGATTGACCGTCATCAGGCCTCCTTGATGTGAGTTCCCAGCAGACGAACAGACCGCAGATTCTACGCCAAGCACGCGGGCGTCAGACGGCGACCGCGCGATGAATTTACCTATGTGATGATTGAAGCAGCTAAATTGGAGCGCTGCATGGGGTTATCGCGCCAGTTCGTAAATCTCGAAGCTCAGCGTGTCGAGGTCGCCGATCACGTAGGTGGCGGCGGCGCCGCGAGCCCGGCGACGGTTCCCGGATTGACGAGCCAGGTCTGTGCCGCCCTTGAGGTTCGGCTGCGCAGTGATCTCGGCTTTGTGGCTGTGGCCGCAGCACACCAGGTCGTAATCGCCGGTGGCGGCAATGGCCCGGCCGTAGTGGGGGTAATGCACGAGGAATATCCGGCGCCCGCCGAGCTGGATGTCGGCATCGGCGCCGTGATAGCTGATCAGGCCGCCGGACTTGGCCGCCAGGCGTACATTGCGCGCGGCATCGCCGAGGTTGTTGCCATGCACGACGTGCGCCGGCAATCCCAATTGCATCATGGGCTTGAGCGTGTGGGCAGCCGATCACGTCGCCGCAGTGCAGGACGGCCTCGACGCCGGCAGCCTTCGGCTTGCTCCGCGCCGCGAGAACGAGCGGGCGATGGTCGTGGCTGTCGGACAGGATGCAGATCTTCATCGGATGAGCGGGATCGTGTGCGAGGCGCCGCGCCGTGCCCGGCGCGGCCGGCGGCGCTCCAGGATCAGGAGAACTTGCTCTTGACGGTGAGGCTGCCCTTGAACTCCGTGCCCGGGACGAAGCCGAAGATCTCGTCCAGCCGCAGCTTCGCGATCAGTTGATCGACCGCGCCCTGTCCGTGCTCGCGCTGCACTTCGGCGAGGATCAGCTTGGCGGCGTTGCAGTTGTAGAAGCCGCCGAAGTCGGCCTGGGTCGCGAGCAGCTTGCCTGGCCTTGTCGAGCGTCATGGCGAATCTCAGATGATGATCGGACCGAGATACTCCTCGCCCGTGTCGTCTGCCTTGCCCAGGCTCTTCGGGAACAGCAGCCCCTTGCGCACGGTGTCGTGGTCGATCTGCAACTGCAGCAGGTTGCGCACGCAGTCTTCGAGGACGTCGTAATCCTGTTCGCCGATGCGGTACTGCTCGTCGTCGTGATAGAAGAAGTAGGAGCGATAGCGCTTGCTCGCCGGTCTTGCAGACGACGAACTGCACGTCGCGTTCGTTCCAGTAGTACGCCGGAACCGGCGTCAGGTCGTCCTTGCCCGGGACGAGCTTCAATTCCACCTCGGCATCCTTCAGGTCCACCAATTGGCCGTAACGGTAAATCATGGCGGCCTCGACCGCGCGCCGTTCGAGCGCATCGAAATCGGCAATCGTTGTGCTCATGTCGCACCTCTCCCGGAAAGCTGAGCGCAGAGTGTACGCGCCGCAGCAGCAGGTAACAATCACGGTCCCTGATCGGCAGATAAGAAACGCGGACTTGGCGCTGGACCGCATCGAGCGCAGAATATCAAAAAACGCTAATAGATCGCATCCGCGCCACTGCCGATCCCCGCGCCGATACCATGCAGACCTCGTCTACCGCGACCGGTTCCGTTCAGGAGATCAAGAAGACCACCTGCTACATGTGCGCCTGCCGCTGCGGCATTCGCGTGCATCTGCGCGACGGCGAGGTGCGCTACATCGACGGCAATCCGGACCATCCGCTCAATCAGGGCGTGATCTGCGCCAAGGGCAGTTCCGGCATCATGAAGCAGTATTCGCCGGCGCGCCTCACCCGGCCGCTGCTGCGCAAGCAGGATGCGCAGCGCGGCGACGCGCAGTTCGAGCCGATCTCCTGGGAACGCGCCTTCTCCATTCTCGAAGAACGCCTGGCGAAGATCCGTTCCAGCGATCCGAAGAGATTCGCCCTGTTCACCGGCCGCGACCAGATGCAGGCGCTGACCGGCCTGTTCGCCAAGCAGTTCGGCACGCCCAACTACGCCGCCCACGGCGGCTTCTGTTCGGTGAACATGGCGGCCGGCATGATTTACACGATCGGTGGTTCGTTCTGGGAGTTCGGCGGGCCCGACCTCGACCGCGCCAAACTGTTCGTGATGATCGGCACCGCCGAGGACCATCACTCCAATCCGCTCAAGATCGCCATCTCGAAGTTCAAGCGCAATGGCGGGCGCTTCATCTCCATCAATCCGGTGCGCACCGGCTATTCGGCTATCGCCGACGAGTGGGTGCCGATCCGGCCCGGCACCGACGGTGCGCTGCTGCTTGCGCTCACCCACGAGATCATCCGTCTCGGCCTGTTCGACCGCGAGTTTCTGGTGCGCTACACCAACGCCGGCGAACTGGTCAGCATCGACGAGGACGCCAGCGACTTCGGCCTTTTCGTCCGGGATGCAGGCTTCGAGTTTGAGCCGGGCTGCTTCGATCCGCAGAACAAGTACTGGTGGGACCGCCACACCAATCGGGAGGTGATTACGCACAGCGAGGGCGCCGATCCTTACCTGCTCGGACACTTCACCCTGCCCAACGGTCACAAGGTGGCGCCGGCCTTCCAGTTGCTGGAGGAGCGGCTCAAGCACTACACGCCGGAGTGGGCGGCGAAGATCACCGGCATCGACGCCGCGACCATCCGCCGCATCGCCCATGAAATGGGCGTGGTGGCGCGCGACGAGAAGATCGAGCTGCCGATCGCGTGGACCGATTGCTGGGGACAGGATCACGACTCCATCACCGGACGTCCCGTGGCTTTCCATGCCATGCGCGGTCTGGCCGCCCATTCCAACGGCTTCCACACCATTCGCGCCCTGGCGATCCTGATGACGCTGCTCGGCACCATCGACCGTCCCGGCGGCTTTCGCCACAAGGCACCGTTCCCGCGACCGATTCCGCCCTGCGCCAAGACGCCCAAGGGGCCGGAAGGCGTGGCGCCGGACACGCCGCTGGGCGGCATGGCCCTTGGGCTGGCCGGCGTCGCCGGACGACCTGTTCCTGGACGAGCATGGCGGCCCGGTACGGCTCGACAAGGGCTTTTCCTGGGAATACCCGCTGTCAGTGCATGGACTCATGCACAACGCCATCACCAACGCCTGGCGCGGCGATCCCTATCGCATCGACACGCTGCTGATCTTCATGGCGAACATGGCATGGAATTCCGCCATGAACACGGTGCAGGTCAGGAACATGCTCAACGATCGCGACGACGACGGCGAATTCAAGATTCCGTTTCTCGTCGTGTGCGATGCCTTCCAGTCGGAGATGACGGCCTTCGCCGATCTGGTGTTGCCCGACACGACGTATCTGGAGCGGCACGATGTCATGTCCATCCTCGACCGGCCGATCTCGGAGTTCGACGGCCCGGTGGATTCGGTGCGCATTCCGGTGCTGCCGCCCACCGGCGAATGCAAGCCGTTCCAGGAAGTGCTGATCGAACTGGGAACGCGGCTGCGCCTGCCCGCGTTCGTGAACAAGGATGGCGGCCGCAAGTATCGCGACTATCCGGATTTCATCGTCAATTTCGAGACCGAACCCGGTTCGGGGATCGGCTTTCTCGCGGGTTGGCGCGGGCGCGGCGGCGAGCGCTCCCTGCGCGGCGAGCCCAATCCCAAGCAGTGGGAGATGTACGCGCAGAACAACTGCGTCTTCCACTACGAACTGCCGCGCTCCTACCAGTACATGCGCAACTGGAACAAGGGCTACCTGGAATGGTCGCAGCGCGTGCGCCTGACGCGCTACGCCGATCCGATCCTCTGTCACATCTATTCCGAGGTGCTGCAAAAGTTCAAGCTCGCCGCGCAAGGAAAATGGCCCGGCCGCCAGCCGCCCGAGCACCTCAGGGAGCGCATCGAGACCTACTTCGATCCGCTGCCGTTCTACTACGAACCCCTCGAACTGCAGGCGACCGACACCCACCGCTATCCCCTGGCAGCGGTGACGCAGCGGCCGATGGCGATGTACCACTCCTGGGACTCGCAGAACGCCTGGCTGCGCCAGATCCACAGCCACAACTACCTCTATGTCAACGCCCAGACCGCGGCGGTGAACGGGATCGGGGACGGCGACTGGATCTGGGTCGAATCGCAATGGGGCAGGGTACGGTGCATGGCGCGCCACTCGCAGGCAGTGGAGCCGGGAACGGTGTGGACCTGGAACGCCATCGGCAAGGCGTCCGGCGCCTGGAACCTCGATGCCGACGCCAACGAATCGCGCCAGGGCTTTCTCCTCAACCACCTGATCTCGGAGGAACTGCCCCTGGGCCACGAAGGGCGGCGAGTGTCGAACTCCGATCCGATCACGGGCCAGGCCGGCTGGTACGACGTGCGGGTACGCATCTACAAGGCGGAAGTCGGCGAGCCGCAAGAATCGGCGCCGCAGTTTGCGCCGATGCCGGCGCTGCCTGGAACGGAGCCGCAGCGCAAAGGGTGGCTCGCGTACTTTGCCGGGAAAGGGGAAGCGCAAGTGAGTTGCGGCGCTGGTCACCGGCACCTGCACCGGCACTTTCACCCTCTCGCCCTGCCCCGCTCCCGTCGAGGGAGACGCCGGAGACGTCAGCACGCCGCGGGCGCATGAAATTGGCTCGCCATGACTCAGCTTGCGCTCGTCATCGACCTCAACGTGTGTGTCGGCTGCCATGCCTGCGTCACCAGTTGCAAGGAGTGGAATACCTCGGGGCTGGCGGGCCCGCTGTCGGACGACAATCCCTATGGCGCGGATCCGACCGGCACCTTCTTCAACCGCGTGCAGACCTTCGAAGTCGGCACCTATCCCAATACCGAGACGGTGCACTTCCCCAAGTCCTGCCTGCACTGCGAGGATCCGCCGTGCGTTCCGGTGTGTCCCACCGGCGCCTCCCACAAGCGCAAGGAAGACGGCATCGTCCTCGTCGATTACGACAAGTGCATCGGCTGCAAGTACTGCTCGTGGGCCTGCCCGTACGGCGTGCGCGAGATCGACGAGCATCAGAAGGTGATGAAGAAGTGCACGCTCTGCGTCGATCGCATCTACGACGCGAGCCTGCCGGAAATCGATCGCAAGCCGGCGTGTGTCAAGGCCTGCCCGACCAGCGCGCGGCTGTTCGGCGACATCCACGATCCGGAATCGGTGGTGTCCCGCGCCATCCGTGAGCAGGGCGGCTATGCCCTCATGCCGGAGTGGGGCACACACCCGGCCAATCATTACCTGCCGCGGCGCAAGACCCGACTCAAGATTCACGAGGACGAACTGGTGCGCGCCGACAATCCGCTCAAGATCGAGGGCAAGCTGCCCAAGCCGGCCCTGGACGAGCCGTCGCTCGACGACGTCACCTCCTGGTGAGAGCCTGACCATGCATCCCGCCGTCTCGGTCATCTTCCTGACCACGCTGCTCGGTGTCGGGCAAGGGCTGTTCCTGGCGCTGTACACGGGCCAACTCTATTCGCTGTTCGAGTTGCTGCCCCTGCAGGACAGCCGCGCTTTCCATGCCACCGGCGCGGCGATCTCCCTGCTGTTCCTGACGGCGGGGCTGGTGGCGTCGTTCTTCCACCTCGGCCACCCGGAGCGGGCCTGGCGCACCGCGACAAAATGGCGCACCTCGTGGCTGTCGCGCGAGGTGATCGTGCTGCCGCTTTTCATGGGCGCCGTATTCCTCTATGGCGCGGCACATTGGTTGGGCTGGAGTGCGCCGCTGTTCACGCTGCCGGGCGGACACCCGGTGGACGCGACGCTGATCCTGGGCGGCATCGCCACGCTGTTCGCTTTCGCGCTCTTCGTGTGTACCGCGATGATCTATGCCTGCCTGCGCTTTCTGCAGGAGTGGCATACGCCCCTGACCGTGATCAACTACATCCTGCTCGGCGGGGCGTCGGGTTTCATGCTGGCGAGCGCGCTTGCGGCCGTCGCTGCCCCCGAGGTGCTGCGCTTCTACGCCGGTTGGACGGTGGTGATCACGATTCTGGCGTTCGCCTCGCGCGTCGCGTCGCTGGTCCGCAACGCGCGCCTGAAGCGCAAGTCGACGCTGCAGACGGCGATCGGCGTCAAGCATCCCCGCATCGCGCAGACGTCGCAGGGTTTCATGGGCGGTTCCTTCAACACGCGCGAGTTCTTCCACGGCAGGACGGCGCGCTTCCTGCGGTCGGTGAAGTGGATCTTCCTGCTGCTGGCGTTTCCGCTGCCGCTGCTGCTGCTGATTTCCGGAGTGGCAGCCCTGTCGGCGGTGCTATTATTCGCTGCCTTCGCGGTTCAATATGCCGGACTGATCGCCGAGCGCTGGTTCTTTTTCGCCCAGGCCAACCATCCGCAGAATCTGTATTACCAGACCGTGTCGTGAGCGGCTCCGCGGTCGCGAGCCGAACGGCAACGATCGCCGGACGGCTTGACGAAATTTTCGCCCGCGCGGATCATAAGCATATAATAGAAGTCTTAATTACCTTTTTCGCAGAAGGGATAAAAGATTTCACTGCGGCGGCCGCTGCCCCGACATTGATTCAGCGCGCCGCCTGATCTATAAACCGAGGTTCCCATAACCACGCTAGAGGATGGATGCCAAATGAATTTCGACAAGGAACTTGACGCGCGCGGACTGAACTGCCCTTTGCCTATTCTGCGGGCCAAGAAGGCGCTCACCGACATGCAGAGCGGGCAGGTGCTGCACATTATTGCGACCGATCCGGGTTCGGTGAAGGACTTCCAGGCTTTCGCCAAACAGACCGGCAACGAACTGCTGTCTCAAGCCGAGAACAACAAGGAATTCGAGTTCTTCATCAAGCGCAAGTAAGCCTGCCTCCTCCATCGGCTCGGCCGCAGGGCCGTGCCGATGGCCGGACGGTCCGGTTCCCGATCGTCCTCGCCATCTGCAGTCGCACCGAAGTCTCGCGCCCGTCCCCGCCGCCACCGACTGCCGGCCCGATCCCATCGGCGAACGGTTGTCCAATGGCGCGGCAGCAGCGGGCGGGTGCGTGCAAAGCCGTGATCCACAGGTATAGAATGGCGACCGCAGAGGTCATCGGCGAGACCGGCCCGAGTGCGAACGTGGGTCTGCTCGCCAGCCTCATCCTGCCCAGCGGCATGGTTCCGTACTTCTAACCCGATTGGATCCAAGGGAGCAAAAATGGCCGTAGTCCGTAACTGCAATCTGCCCGATGAGCTTTTCTACAACGTCGAGAACAACACCTGGGTGCGCAAGGAAGCCGACGGCACGGTCACGGTCGGCATGACTGCCTACGCCTGCAACCTGGCCGGCGAGGTGGTGGCCTACACGCCGAAGAAGCCGGGCAAGGCGATCGAGAAGGACAAGTCCGTCGCCACCGTCGAGTCCGGCAAATGGGTGGGCCCGGTCAAGACGCCGGTTTCGGGCGAGATCACCGCCACCAATGACGCCGTGGCGGCCAAGCCCGGCACGATCAATGCCGACCCCTACGGCAACGGCTGGCTGGCGAAGCTGAAGCCCACCAACTGGGACGGCGAAGCAGGCGCCCTGATCACCGGCGGCGCCATCACCGCGGCCTTCGAAACCAAGATGAACGCCGACGGCTTCGCCGGCTGTTGACCCGACACGATCGCTGCAGCGACTCCGAGGCGCAGGCGGGGCAATCGCGATTCCCAATCGAGCCCTTGCCCCGGCGCCCCACTGCGGCGGGGGATTCCATGGTCAATTGGCGTCGACACCGTAGCGCGCGTTGAGGCGCTGGAAGACGTCGCGCTCGAGGCGCGGCTGGTCGGCGACATGCAGCGGCGCTTCGGCTCGCTGAACGGGCGCTGCGTCGGCGGCATCAATTTCTATACCCCCACCTTCAAGAGCTACGCCAGCAGCGAACTCGCCTCCTGCGGCAAGAGCGCGTGGCCGGCGGTATCCATCACCGGCGGCGACTGCAAGCTGCAGTGCGACCACTGCAAGGCCAAGGTACTGGAGCCGATGCTGCCGGCGCGCACGCCGCAGGACGCTGTGGCTTGTAGTGAACGAGCAGATCGCGGCCGGAGCGCAGGGTATGCTGCTCACCGGCGGATCGAATCATCGCGACGAGGTCGAGTACGATCCGTTCTATCCGACCGTGCGCCGCATCAAGGACGCGTTTCCGCAGTTCAAGATCGCCATCCACACCGCGCTGGTGGACCGCGATGCGGCGCGGCGCATGGAGGATTCGGGGCTCGACGTCGCGATGCTCGACGTCATCGGCGCGCAGGACACGGTGCAGCAGGTCTACCACCTGAAGCGGCCGGTGGCCGACTTCGAGGCTTCGCTGGCCCATCTCACCGCGACCTCGCTCAAGGTCGTGCCGCACATCGTCATCGGCCTGCACTACGGACGTCTGCTCGGCGAGTGGAACGCGCTGGAAATCGTCCGGCGCCATGCGCCGAGCGCCCTGGTTCTGGTGGTGATCATGCCGTTCTACGCGCCGCCGCAGCGGCCGTTCGCGGTGCCGGACAGCCATGAGGTCGGCCGCTTTCTCATGGACGCCCGCGAAGCCCTGCCGGACATTCCGCTCCTGCTCGGCTGCGCGCGGCCGGCCGGCCGCGCCAAACAGGAGATCGACGCCTACGCGGTGCTCGCCGGACTGAACGGCATCGCCCATCCGGCGGACGGCATGGTGGAACTGGCGGCGCGTCTGGGACGCGAACTGCGCGTGACCCCGGCCTGCTGTTCGATCGCCGTCGGCGACGAGGTGCTGGCCCTCGGTTCCGACCGCAGCGGCATACGCGTCGATATCCAGGAGATCATCGCCGAAGAGAGACGCAAGCGCGCAGCGACGCAGCTTGGCCGGCATCCGCGTGGTTAGCGACGCCGGGCGCCTGCTGCCCCTGAGAACCGCGACATGAGCCGGATCTGGCGCGTGATCGATACCGGAGTGCGGCGCGCCGCGGAGAATTTCGCGCTCAACCGCGCGCTGCTCGAAGCGCGCCGGCAGCGACGCGAGTCCGAGCACCTTGCGTTTCTTGCAGTTCCGCCCAGCGCCCTGCTCGGCTACCACCAGAGCGCAGAGCAGGAACTGGACCTCGACTATTGCGCCGCCCACGGCATCGACGTCCAGCGCCGCATCACCGGCGGCGGCGCCATCTACATGGACGAAGGCCAGTTCGGCTGGGAGCTTTATCTGCACAAGTCGGATCTCGGCACTGCCGACATGGCGGCGATCGCGCAGTCGCATCTGCGAGGCGGCGGCGCGCGGCATCTCGAGCTTCGGGGTGGAGGCGCGCTTTCGTCCGCGCAACGACATCGAGGTCGACGGGCGCAAGATCTCCGGCACCGGCGGCGCCTTCGACGGCGACGCGCTGCTGTACCAGGGCACGCTGCTGGTGGAGTTCGATGTCGAGCGCATGGTGCGCTGCCTGCGCATACCGGCGGAGAAGATTCGCCGACAAGGCGATCGCGGATGCGCGCGAGCGGGTCGTGAATCTAAGCGACCTGCTCGGTTCGGTTCCACCGTTGCCCGAAGTCAAGGCGCGGGTGCAGCAGGCGTTCGCCGAGGAATTCGATGTCTCGTTTGCGTCCGGGGAGTTGAGCGGGGTGGAGCAGCGCATGTTCGACGAGGCATTGTCGGAGATCGATACCCCTGATTGGATTCACTTGGTGCGCAAACCGCGCACCGATCTGCCGCTGCTGCAAGCCTCGCGCAAAGTTCGCCGGCGGGCTGCTGCGGGCGGCGATTGCCTATGATCGTCCGGCGCAGCGGATCAAACAGGTGTGGTTCACCGGCGACTTCTTCGTCAATCCGCGCCGCACCGTCGCCGATCTGGAAGCCGCGCTCAAGGATGCCGCGATGCACGAAGTACGCCGGCGCATCGATCGTCCTTCTTTGCCGAGCTCGTGCGGTCGACATGCTGGCGCTGGCGCCGGGAGATTTCGCCGCTGCGTCATCGCGGCGGCGGTGGCGGAGGAGGCGAACCGGGATGCAGGGGAAGCAGACGTGACCGACGTCTGCGACGTGCTCGTGGTGGGACTGGGCCCGGCTGGCGGCGCTGCGGCGTGGGCGGCGGCGAGCCGCGGCATGCGCGTGTCGCCATCGACAAGAAGAAGACGATCGGCGTTCCGGTGCAATGCGCCGAATTCATTCCCGTTCCGATCGGCCGCTACGCCCGTTCGCAGGCCATCCTGAAGCAGCACATCGCCGGCATGCAGACCGTGCTGCCCTCGGGCGAGACGAGGCATTCGCCGTTCCCCGGCTACATGGTCGACCGTGCCGCCTTCGATCAGGGGCTGGCCGCGATGGCCGCGGAGGCCGGTGCGCGATCCGGGTGCAGACCGCGCTTGAGGAACTCGACACGGAGCACAACGTCGCCCGCGTGCGAAATGCCGACGGATCGCATCTGATCCACTACCACCTGCTGATCGCGGCGGATGGCCCCTACTCGAAGGTGGCGGAGCTGATCGGTCTGCCGCGCCAGAAGGTCGTCCATTCGCGCCAGTACGCGGTCCCGCTGTTGCGCGAGATGGCGGACACCACGATCTGGCTGTCGGGCGAGTACCCGGGCGGCTATGCCTGGCTGTTTCCGCGCGGCGCGCAAGCCAATCTCGGCATCGGCATCGACTACGACTACGCGCGGGACGCCAAACATCCCCTGGACAAGCTGCACGAGCAACTGGCTGCTGCAGGGAATCGTCGGCCCGACGATACTGCGACGCACCGGCGGCGCGATTCCCGTCGGCGGCATGCGCGAGCATCTCGCCGTGGGCCAGGTTCTGTTCGTCGGCGACGCGGCCGGGCTGACCCATCCGATCACCGGCGCCGGCATCGCGGCGGCGGTGACTGTCGGGAGAACATGCCGGCGAAGCGGTTGCCCAGTGGCCGGCGAAAGGCCAGCGGCGCTCGATGACTACGACGAGGAGATCCGCGACATCTACCGTCCCACCATCGAGCACGCCGTGCGTGTGCGCGAATCGCTGGCCGGATCTGGAAGACGCCGGCGCGCGGACGAGGACGCCGAGCAGCGGCGCGGCTGGATCGCCTTCGAGGAATACTTTCGCCTTATGATCGTTTCCCCATCGTGGAGACCGCATGAACGCCGTCACCGAAAACCTGCAGCCGGTCGAGTTCTATCGCCCCAACTATCACGTCCAGACGCCGCAGATGCGTTCGCCCGAGTACGTGCAGATGAGCACGGCGGCGGCGATCACGCTGGGCCTGATTCCCGGCAGGATGCATCGCACCGCCTGCACCCATTGCCTCAATCTGCTGGTGACCTATCCCGAAGGCTGCCGCGCCAACTGCGCCTACTGCGGCCTGGCGCGGCATCGCGAGGAGGCGCGCGACTACGCCGATCGCAACTTCATCCGCGTCGACTGGCCCACCGCGCGCTACGACGAAGTGATCGAGCGCGTGCGCTGCCGGCAGCGACAACGGCCGTTCCAGCGCATGTGCATCTCGATGATCACCCATCCGCAGTCCAACGCCGATACCTATGGCCCTGCTGGAGAAATGGGTGCGCGAAGTGCCGCCGTGCCGGTGTCGATCCTGTCCAATCCCGACCACCCTGGAGAAGGACGACCTGGTACGGCTGCGCGACGATGGGAGCGGATATCTTTACCGTGGCGCTCGACGCGGTGACGCCCGGCATCTTCGAGCGCACGCGCGGCAAGGGCGTCGATTCGCCGCACAAGTACGAGAAGTACTGGCAGGCCATCGAATGGGCGGCCGAGGTCTTCGGGCCAGAGAAGTTCGGCGCCCATCTCATCTGCGGCATGGGCGAAACGGAGCGCGAGATGCTGGAGGTGTGCCAGAGGATCAAGGATCTGGGCGGCCACAACCATATGTTCGCCTTCTTTCCCGAGCGCGGCTCGCTCATGGAAGACTGGCCGGCCTGCGATCGCGGCCAGTGGCGCCGCGTGCAACTGGCGCGCTTCATCATCGACTATGCCGGCGGCCAGTCTGTCGAAATGCTGTTCGACGAGCAGGGGCGCGTGGTCGACTTTTCG
This sequence comes from uncultured beta proteobacterium, assembly GCA_963823455.1. Taxonomy (GTDB): domain Bacteria; phylum Pseudomonadota; class Gammaproteobacteria; order Burkholderiales; family Rhodocyclaceae; genus CAVPDA01. The sequence continues at coordinate 120,869 of CAWGLO010000023.1, read as the reverse complement.
GCCTGCCGCACGAGCAACTCGATGCCCTGATCGACTCCGGCAAGCCATTTCGGACCTCCGGCTGTCCCGGGCACGGACGACGAGGCCGTGTCCGCCTGCAACCGTCCCTACGGCGATTCCTGTCCCGACGGACATCCTGTCGTTTCCGTTCGCATTGGCGCGCAAGGATGTCGTCCGAGTACGGCAGCAGCTCGCCGGGAAGAATGTGCGGGCGGGCATCTGAAGCTCGTGCTGCGAGGCACATAAGCGTGCAGCGATGTAGCATATAAGTTTTTCAATTGGCCGCGCAGGCGATGTTTGATAAAAATCAGCCCTGATCGACTATTTCAATAGATACTGATCTATTCACCATCTGAGCGAAGGAGACCGACTATGGGTGCATTGCCCGAAGCTGCCGTTCTGGATGAACTGATCAAGCAGAGGCTCGACGAGATCCTGCCGCAGAAGCTGGAAGAGATGCTGCGGAGAGGGCGGACACACAAGACGCCTTCGATGACCATCATCGCCACCCGCGGCACGCTCGACTGGGCCTATCCGCCGTTCATCCTCAGTTCCACCGCAGCGGCGCTGGGCTGGGACGTGTCGGTGTTCTTCACCTTCTACGGCCTGCAACTGCTGAAGAAGGACATCAGCGATCTCAAGGTGAGTCCGCTCGGCAACCCCGGCATGCCGATGAAGATGCCTTTCGGTCCGCAGTGGTTCAAGGACATCAACTGGAACATCCCGAATGCTGTCCAGGCCGGTCATCCCCGGTTTCGAGTCGCTGGCGACCACGCTGATGCAAGAAGACCATCAAGAACAACGGCGTGGCGGAGATCGCGGAACTGCGCAGCCTGTGTCGTCGAGGCCGGCGTGAACTTCATCGCCTGCCAGATGACGGTCGATCTGTTCGGCTTCAGCCACGACGACTTCATCCCGGAAGTGAAGGAGTACGTCGGCGCCGCGTCCTTCCTGCCGATGGCCAAGGACGCCGACGTGAGCCTGTTCATGTAACGCTGTTGCAACTTCGCAACAACCCCGCCCGAAAGTGGCGGGGTTTTTTTCGTATGTTGTTGAGAGCGCGGCGGCAACGGATTAGATTCTCGCTGGCGTGAACAATTTCGGTGTCTGATTTCTGTCAGTTGTCCCTTGGGAGGAGCAAGAATGAACGTTAAGAGCAAGTTGGTCGCGGTTGCGGTCGCAGCCGCGTTCGCGCCGCTGGCGGCCTATGCAACGAACGGCTATGCACCGCACGGTGTCGGCGTCAAGTCGCAGGGCATGGGCGGTGTCGGCATTGCGCTGCCGCAGGATTCGATCGCCGCGGGCGCCAACCCGGCCGGCATGGGCTTCGTGGGTGACCGTTTCGATGTCGGCCTGACCTGGTTCCGCCCCGACCGCGACGCGCAGATCACCGGCAACGCCGCCCCCGTCGGAGTGAATGGAACCTACGACCCCAACGGCAAGGAGGACTTCTTCATTCCCGAGTTCGGCTACAACAAGATGATCAATCCGAACCTGGCACTGGGCGTCTCCGTGTTCGGCAACGGCGGCTTGAACACCCAATACGACAGCGGGATCCCGCTGTTCGCCAACCCGCAGGCGTTTGGCACGCAGACGGCGGGCGTCAATCTGGAGCAGCTTTTCATCGCTCCGACCGTTGCATTCAAGATCGCGCCGAATCACTCCATCGGCATGGCCGTAAATATCATCTACCAGACTTTCGAAGCGACCGGGCTGCAGAACTTCACGCTCCCGGGAGCAGCGCTGGGTTTCCCGTTCGACCCGTCGAGCAGTCCGGGCAACGTGACCAACCAGGGTGAGGACACCGCCTGGGGCTGGAGCGTGCGGTTCGGCTGGACCGGTGAAGTCATACCCGGCCTGACGCTGGGCGCGACCTACCAGACCGAAGGCGAGATGGAAGAGTTCGACAAGTACAAGGGCCTGTTCGCGGAGCAGGGCGCCTTCAACATTCCGACGAACTACGGCATCGGCGCCGCGTGGAAACCCATGCCCGCGCTGACGATCGCCGGCGACATCATGTGGATCAACTACAGCGACGTGAAGTCGATCAACAATCCGCTGTCGAAGCTCTTCAGCGGCAATCAGTTGGGTTCGAACGACGGCCCGGGATTCGGCTGGGAGGACATCACGATGTACAAGCTGGGCGTGGCCTTCGACGTGAACCCGGCGTGGACGGTGCGTGCCGGCTATAGCTGGGGCGACAACCCGATTCCTGCGTCCCAGACATTCTTCAACCTCCTTGCCCCCGGCGTCATCGAACAGCACCTGACCCTGGGCGCGACTTGGAGGCTCGATCCCAAGTCCGAGCTTTCCTTCGCCTACATGCACGCCTTCGAGAACGAGGTGAATGGCGTCGAATTCCATTCCCGCAACTTTCGGCGGCGGCAACGCCAACATCAAGATGTCTCAGGACTCGCTGGGCGTCGCCTTCGGCATGAAGTTCTGATGTAGCTGCCGGTCTGGAAGGACGAAGGGGGCTGAGTCAGCCCCCTTTTTTTGTCTGCGCTAACCGAGCTTGCCGCGCTGCAGGGAGAGCTTCTCCAGCGTACCGCGGAAGTTCGCCAGCCGCTCCCGCTCCTGGGCCACCACGGCAGCCGGGGCGCGATCCACGAAGCTGGGGTTGCCCAGCTTGGCGTCGCACTTGGCGACTTCCGCCCGGATGCGGGCGATCTCCTTGTCGATGCGCTCGCGCTCCGCGGCGAGGTCGATCTCGATCTTCAGCATCAGCCGGAATTCGCCGACGATGGCGACCGGCGCGTCGGTTTCCGGCAGCGCCGGGCCCGCCGCCGTGACCTCCGAGAGCCGCGCCAGCGCGGTCAGATAGGGCGCGAAGGCTTCCACCGTCGGCACATCGCCAGCCACGATCAGCGGCACCTTCTGCGCCGGCGAGAGGTTCATCTCGCTGCGCAGGCTGCGGCAGGCATTCACGATGTCCTTCAGCGTCTGCACGCGCGCTTCGCATTCGGCATCGAGTTTGGCCGGCTGCGGCTGCGGGTAGGGCTGCAGCATGAGGCTGTCGCCTTCGACGCCGGCCAGAGGCTTCACCGACTGCCACAGTTCCTCGGTGATGAAGGGGATGACGGGGTGCGCCAGGCGCAGGATGGCTTCCAGCACGCGCAGCAGGGTGCGCCGGGTGCCGCGCTGCCGCGCCGCGTCGCCCTGCTGCAACTGGACCTTGGCCAGTTCCAGATACCAGTCGCAATATTCGTCCCACACCAGTTCGTAGATGGCGCGTGCCAGCAGGTCGAAGCGGTATTCGGCGTAGTGCTTGTTCACCTCCGCCTCGATGCGCTGCAAGTGGCTGACGATCCAGCGGTCGATGAAGGAGAACTCGATCGGCGCCGCGTCGGCATTGCCGCAATCGAGCGCGACGTCCTGGCCCTCGCAATTCATGAGCACGAAGCGCGTGGCGTTCCACAGCTTGTTGCAGAAGTTGCGGTAGCCCTCGCAGCGCTTGAGATCGAACTTGATGTCGCGGCCGGGCGAGGCCAGGCTGGCGAAGGTGAAGCGCAGCGCGTCGGTGCCGAAGGCGGGAATGCCGTCGGGAAATTCCCTGCGCGTGCGCTTCTCGATGCTTTGCGCCTGCTTCGGATTCATCAGACCGCTGGTGCGCTTCTTCACCAAATCGTCGATGCCGATGCCGTCGATGAGGTCGATCGGGTCGAGCACGTTGCCCTTCGACTTCGACATCTTCTGGCCTTCGCTGTCGCGGATCAGGCCGTGCACATAGACGTCGCGGAACGGGATGCGGCCGGTGATGTGCCTGGTCATCATGACCATGCGCGCCACCCAGAAGAAGATGATGTCGAAACCCGTCACCAGCACCGAGGAAGGCAGGTAGAGGTCGAGCGCCGGATTCGACTCGGCGGGATACCCCGGCGTCCAGTCCAGCGTCGAGAACGGCCACAGCGCGGACGAGTACCAGGTGTCCAGCACGTCCTCGTCGCGGCGCAGTGCGCCGGCCTCGATCTGGGCATGCAGATGGGCGAGGCGCCGCCCGGCTTCGGCATAGGCGTCGGGGCCTTCGCCGCGCGCCTGCCGCTCATGGACGGTCTGCTGCAGCGTCGCGATCTCCGCTTCCAGCCGCGCTTTCCACTGCCGCAGCGCGTCTTCCTCGCTCACGGCGACGTAGATGTTGCCGTCCTCGTCGTACCAGGCCGGGATGCGGTGGCCCCACCACAACTGGCGCGAGATGCACCAGTCCTGGATGTTGTTGAGCCACTGGTTGTAGGTGTTCACCCAGGTTTCGGGGACGAAGCGGATCTCGCCCGACGCCACGCACGCCAGCGCCTTCTGGGCGATGGACTGGCCGTCGGCCCCCGGCTTGCTCATGGCGACGAACCACTGGTCCGTGAGCATCGGCTCGACCACCGTGTGGGTGCGGTCGCCGCGCGGGACCTTGAGCTTGTGCTTCTCGATCTTCTCCACCAGCCCCAAAGACTCCAGGTCGGCGACGATGCGGCCGCGCGCCTCGAAGCGATCGAGGCCGCGGTAGGAAGGGGGGCCGTTGTCGTTGATGCGGGCGTCCAGCGTGAGGACGCTGATCATCTCCAGCCCGTGGCGCTGGCCGATGGCGTAGTCGTTGAAATCGTGGGCCGGGGTGATCTTCACGCAGCCGGTGCCGAACGCCGGATCCACATAGGCATCGGCGATGATGGGAATGGTGCGCCCGGTGAGCGGCAGTTGCACACGCCTGCCGAGGAGCGTCCGGTAGCGCTCGTCGTCCGGATGCACCGCCACCGCCGTATCCCCCAGCATCGTCTCCGGACGCGTGGTGGCGACGATGAGATGACCCTCGCCGCTGTCCAGGGGATAGCGGATGTGCCACAGGAAACCGTCTTCCTCTTCCTGCACCACCTCCAGGTCGGAGACGGCGGTGTGCAGCTCCGGATCCCGGTTCACGAGCCGCTTGCCGCGGTAGATCAGCCCCTCCTCGTAGAGCCGGACAAAGGTCTCGGTGACGGTCTTCGAGAGGCCCTCGTCCATGGTGAAGCGTTCGCGCGTCCAGTCGCAGGAGGCGCCGAGCCGCCGCATCTGCTGCGTGATGGTGCCGCCGGAGAATTCCTTCCACTGCCACACCCGTTCGAGGAACTTCTCGCGCCCCAGGTCGTGGCGTGAAGTGCCTGCGGCATCGAGCTGGCGCTCGACCACGATCTGCGTGGCGATGCCGGCATGGTCGGTACCCGGCTGCCACAGCGTGTTGTCGCCGCGCATGCGGTGGTAGCGCGTGAGGGCGTCCATCACCGTCTGATTGAAGCCGTGGCCCATGTGCAGGGTTCCGGTGACATTGGGCGGCGGCAGCAGAATGCAGTAGGCGGGCTGGCCGGGCACGAGTCCGGCCTTGAAATAGCCGCGGGATTCCCAGGCCGGATACCAGCGGCGCTCGATCTCCGCCGGTTCGAAACTTTTGGCGAGTTCCATCGAAGGTGGACAGCAAAAAAAACGAAATTATAGCGAAGCGGCTCTAGCGGCCGGTCGCCGCGGTCGGTGCGGGCTGGGGTGTCGTCATCAATTCGTCGAGTTCGGGCAGAACGGCGGCCCGGAACTCGGTGGCGAGCCGGACCGAGATGTGATCGGCGACGCCTTCGAGTTCCTTGGCGATGATCTGCGGCACCTCCTGCGTCAGCCACGAGCGCAGCGCTTCCGCCAACTGCGGCTGCAGCCAGGCCAGATGCTCCGCCATCTGCAGTTGCAGTGCGGCTTCCAGCCGCGGCTGCAGGGCTTGCTCCACCTTTTCCGGCAGCACTTCCGCCAGTCGCGCCGGCAAGGCCTGCTCGACCGCGCCCGGCAGTTCCTGCGCCAGCCGCGCCGGCAGAGCCTGTTCCACCTCTCCCGGCAGCACCTCGGCGACGCGCGCCTCCAGCGCCAGGTCCACCAGGTCCGGCACGAGTTCGGCGAGGCGGGCGGTCAGGGCTTCCTCCACCTTCTCCGGCAGCAATTCTGCGATCCGGTCCGGCAATGCTCTTTCCACGGCCGCCGGCAATTCCTCCGCCAGCCGCTGCGGCAAGGACTGCTCCACCTCCTGCGGCAGCACCTGCGCCAAGCGTGCAGGGAGCGCTTCCTCCACCTTGCCCGGCAGCACTTCGGCAAGACGCAGTGCGAGCGCCTCCTCCACCTTCTGCGGCAGCAGCTCCGCGATGCGGGCGGTCAGGGCTTCCTCCACCTTGGCCGGCAACAATTCGGCGATGCGTGCCGGCAGCGCCTCCTCGATCCGCTCCGGCAGCGCCTGGGCGAGCCGCTCCGGCAGCGCTTCCTCGATGCGAAGCGGGATGAGCTCCTCGACCCGCGCCGCCGCCAGTTCTTCGACGCGCGCCGGCAGAATCTCCGCCAGACGCTGCTCGACCAGGAGTTCGACGAGCGCCGGATCGGGCGGCGGCGGTTCCGGCGGCGCGACCGCGACCGTGGCGTCGGCGACGACGTCGGTCAGCACCGGCAGATCCTCGCCCGCGCCGCCGTGCTTGCGGTGGCCGGCGACGAAACTGCGGCGGCGTTGGATCAGCGCGTCCGCCTTGCTCAGCAAGTCGTCGCCGCGGTCGATCATGTCGTGGCGCCTGGCGCGCCGTAATCCCGGGCATTCAGTTCGTAGCCGCGGTCGCGATAGTGCCTGTAGCGGCCGCGCGCCTGGATCCGGTCCGCCTCGTCGTTGCCGACGATCTCGATCAGCCGCTGGAAGCGGCTGAACCCCGCCGGCAACTCGCCGTCGAGATTGACGAGGACGTCATCATGGCCGGGATGATCCAGCGACCCTGCGACCAGCACCGGCGTTTCCGCGGCGAGGGGCGATTCGGCGGCGCAATGGGGCAGGAAGCCGGTGGCGGGCTGGGTCCACAGCAGCCGGTCGATGGCGGTGGCGACCGTGGCTTGCGGCGCATAGACCAGCACCTGCCTGCCCTCGCGGTAAAGTTCGCCGATCAACTGGCAGGCGGCCTGCAGCTTGTCCGGTGCGCCGTGGAAGAAGTCGATCTTCGTCACAGCTTGCCGCAGCGATCCAGCAGGTAGTGGGTGAGCAGCGGCACCGGCCGCCCGGTGGCGCCCTTGTCCTTGCCCGATTTCCATGCGGTGCCCGCGATGTCCAGGTGTGCCCAGCGGTAGCTCTTGGTGAAGCGCGACAGGAAGCAGGCGGCGGTGACAGTCCCGGCGGGCCGGCCGCCGATGTTCGCCATGTCGGCGAAGTTGCTCTTCAACTGCTCCTGATAGTCTTCCCACAGCGGTAGTTGCCAGGCGCGGTCGTAGGCCGCCTGGCCGCAATCCAGCAGGTCCCGCGCCAGGCCGTCGTCGTTGGCGAGCACGCCGGTGGCGACATGGCCGAGGGCGATGACGCAGGCGCCGGTAAGGGTGGCGATGTCGATGACGCAATCGGGCTCGAAGCGCTCCGCATAGGTCAGGGCGTCGCACAGGATCAGCCGTCCTTCGGCATCGGTGTTGAGGATCTCGATGGTCTGGCCGGACATGGAGGTGACGATGTCGCCGGGCTTGGTGGCTCCGCCGCCGGGCATGTTCTCCGTCGTCGGAACGATGCCGATGACATTGAGCGGGAGCTTCATCGCGGCCACCGCCTTCATCGTGCCGAGCACGCTCGCGGCGCCGCACATGTCGAACTTCATCTCGTCCATCTCGGGCGCGGGCTTGAGCGAGATGCCGCCGGTATCGAAGGTGATGCCCTTGCCGACGAGCACGATCGGTTTGTCATCGCCCTTCTGGCCGTTCTTGCCGCCCCGGTGCTGCAGGATGATGAATTTGGGCGGCTCGTGCGAGCCCTTGGCCACCGACAGGAGGGAGCCCATGCCCAGCTTCTCCATGTCGGCGCGCTCCAGCACTTCGGCCTTCAGCTTGGAGTCGCGCGCCAGTTCCAGCGCCCGCTCCGCCAGATAGCTCGGCGTGCAGATGTTGCCCGGAAGGTTGCCCAACTCCTTGGCCAGATTCATCCCTTCGGCAATGGCCTGACCCTGCGCCAGCGCTTCTTCGGCCGCCGCCAATTCACCGCGGCGCGCGACGGCAAAGGTGAGCTTGCGCAGCGGCCGGCGCACCTCCTCCTTCTTCGACTTGAGCCGATCGAAGCGGAACAGCGTGTCGAGTGCTACCATCGCCGCCTGACGAATGCGCCAGGCGACGTCGCGCTTCTTCACCGGCAGTTCGGTGAGGAACATCACGCCATCGAAGGCGCCGGTTTCATTCAGCGTGCGCACGGCGGCGGCGATGGCGTCGCGGTATTCCTTGTCGCGGAATTCCTTTTCCTTGCCGAGGCCGACCAGCAGCACGCGGTCGGCCAGGGTGTTCGGAACATTGTGCAGTAGCAGCGTCGCTCCGAGCTTGCCTTCCATGTCGCCGCGCCGCACGATGTCGGAGAGGTAGCCGGCGGCGGCATGGTCGACGACCTCGGCCGACGCGGACAACTTGCGCGGTTCGAATACGCCGACGACGACGCAGGCGCTGCGCTGCTTCTCCGGGCTGCCGCTTTTTATGCTAAATTCCACCTGCCGCTCCTCGGAAAAGTTGATGAAATTCACGATTTTTGCCGATTATCGTCGGATTTCCCGCAAAAAGTCAAAGCCAACGCATCGCTCCGGTGCCCGCATGATCTTCCGCCGCGCGGTCGTGCGCGAATGCGCCAATGTCGCCGGTGCCGTGTTCGTGGCGCTCTTCGCCATTCTCCTCACCACCACGCTGATCCGCCTGCTGGGCCAGGCTGCGGGCGGCAAACTGGCGTCCGAGGCGGTGCTCGCGCTGCTCGGCTTCGGTGCCATCAATTATCTGCCCATCATCCTGTCGCTGACCCTTTTCATATCCATCCTGCTGACGCTGTCGCGCAGCTACCGCGATTCGGAGATGATCATCTGGTTCTCCGCGGGGCAGTCGCTCACCGCCTGGGTCGGCCCGGTGATGCTGTTCGCGTCTCCCCTCATCGTCATGATCGCGGTGCTGTCGCTGTTTCTTTCGCCCTGGGCGCTGTCGAAGAGCGCCGAGTATCGGCAGGCGATGAGCCAGCGCGAGGAAATGTCGCAGATCAAGCCCGGCGCGTTCCGCGAAGCCGGCAACCGGGTGTTTTTCGTCGAGGGCATCGCCGCCGACGAGCTTACGGTGAAGAACATCTTCGTCAGCTCGACCCAGCATGGGCGCCTCGGTGTCATGGTGTCCAGGGAGGGAACGCAGGAGACCCTGGCCAACGGCGACCGCTTCGCCGTGCTGCTCAATGGACGCCGCTACGAGGGGACGCCCGGTTCGGCCGAATACCGCGTGATGGAGTTCGAGCGCTACGCGGTGCGCATCGAAACGCGGGAGGCGCGGGCGGTGGAAGAATCGCCCAAAACCGCCTTCCTGCCGGATCTGCTGCGCAACCCGAGCGATGCCAACAAGGCCGAGCTGCTGTGGCGCCTGGCCATTCCGCTGCAGGCGCTCAATCTGGTGCTGATCGCCGTGCCGTTGTCCTTCGTCAATCCGCGCGCCGGCCGCGGCAACAATCTGCTGCTGGCGATTCTCACCTTCCTCATCTACGGCAACCTGATCAACGTCTCCCAGGCCTGGGTCGCCCAAGGCAAGCTGGCATTCGGGATCGGTCTGTGGGCGGCGCACCTGCTGATATTCGTGATCCTGGTCGTGCTGTTCCTGCGCCGCATCGCCGTGTATTCCTGGCGCCGGGCGCGAGCATGAAGGTATATCGGCGCTATCTGGCGCGCGAGATCGTAGGCGCGACGGCACTGGTGCTGTTCGCCTTCCTTGCCCTGTTCGCATTTTTCGACCTGGTGGCCGAACTGGACGACCTGGGCAGGGGTGGTTATCAACTGCGGAACGCGGTGCTGTTTGTCGTACTGACCTTGCCGGGACGCGTCTACGAACTGTTCCCGATCGCGGTGCTCATCGGTTCGCTCTATGCCCTGACCAACCTGTCGCGGCATTCCGAGATCACGGTGTTGCGCACCTCCGGCCTCTCCACCGCGCGCCTGTTGTGGTCCCTGACGCTGATCGGATCCGTGTTCGCAATCCTGACGTTTCTGATCGGCGAGTTTGTCGCTCCCCCGGCGGAGCGGGCGGCGCAGCAGTTGCGCCTGCGCGCCACCAGTTCCGTGGTCGGGCAGGAGTTTCGCTCCGGCCTGTGGATCAAGGATGAGCGATCGTTCATCAATGTGCAGACCGTGCTGCCCGATACGCGGCTGCGCGGCGTCCGCATCTACGAGTTCGATGCGGATGACAGTCTCGTCGCGGTGAGCGAAGCGGCGGAAGGAGAGTACCTGCCGCCCAATCGCTGGCGTTTGACCGACGTGGTGCAGACCCGTTTCACGGGCGACAACGCGGCGGTGGAGCGCGTGACGGAGATGGTGTGGCAGTCCGCGCTCAATCCCGACATCCTCGCGGTGCTGCTGGTTATGCCGGAACGTATGGCCATCGCGAGTCTCTACCAATACATCGAGCACCTGTCGGAAAACCGCCAGCGCACCGAGCGCTACGAAATCGCGCTCTGGAAGAAACTCGTATATCCCCTGGCCTCGATGGTGATGATGGCTCTGGCCCTGCCCTTCGCTCTGCGCCTGCACCGCTTCGGCGGGGTGAGCGCGCGTGTTTTTGCGGGCATCATGATCGGCATCTTCTTTCACATGCTGAACGGGCTTTTCTCCAATCTGGGCATCATCAACAGCTGGCCGCCATCGGTTGCGGCGCTTGCGCCGAGCCTGCTTTTCCTGCTCGCGGCGGCGGGCATGCTGTGGTGGGTGGAGCGAAGGTAGCTTTCCGCGTCCCCGTCGATCGTGGGCGTCGCCTGCGAACCGGAAGTCGAATCCGGGGCAGCGTCAGATGCGCACCAGCCGCGTTCCGGCCAGGCGGTCGTGCAGGAACTGGCGGTCGCGGTCGAACAGGGCCCAGAGCAGTCCGGCACCGTAGAACAGGACGCTCAGCCAGGCCAGGGTGTAGCGCAGCCAGGCCTGGGACAGGGAAACAAGGCGCCCGTCGCGTGTACGCACCAGCTTGATGCGCCACGTCTGCATGGCCAGCGTCTGCCCGCTCCTGCGCCAGAGCCAGATGAAATAGACCGCCAGCACGAGATAGACGTGGGCCGCCAATACCACGCCGGGCGCTGTCACCCGCCAGGCGATGCCGATCGCCAGATGGGGTATCAGGAAGGTAGCGCTCAGCACCCCCAGCAGGAGCAGCGACTCGTAGAGCATGCTGGCAAGGCGGCGACGGATCGACGCCGTCGGAAGCTGCACCGTGGCCGTCGGCGCTGCCTGAAGCTGCCTCGCCGCGCCATGCTAGGGGCGCAGTTCGGAAGGTCGATCGGGATTGGGACGCGCTGGCTCGGGCTGAAGCGCCGGCGCCGCGGGCGCAGCTTGTGTGGGCGGCGCTGACGGCGCTGGTATTGCGATCGGAGCGGCGGGGTTGGCGGGGGCCGCAGGTTTGGGCGTGCCCGCGGCGACGGCCGGGGCCAGGCTTGGCGGTGGCGGCCTTGCCCTTCGAACGCGCGGTCGCGCTTTCCTTCAGGCGCTTCTTCTCTTCATCGGGCAGGTTTGCGTATTCCTGCCACTTGTCGCGCAGTTGCTCGCGCTGATCTGGGGAGATGTTCTGCAGCTTGCGATATTGGTCACGCGCCTTGCGCCGTTCCTCGGGCGTGAGCACCGCCCATGTCTTCATCCGGCGCTGCACCCGTGCCTGCTCCTCCTCCGACATGGCGGGGTAGCGGTTGGCGATGCCGATCCACTTTTTTCGCGAAGAGTCCTCCATGGCGGCCCAGTCGTCCGACAAGGGGGCGAGGATCAGCTTCTGCTGGGGGGGAGATCTGCCCACTGCGGCTGGCCCAGCTCGGGCAGGCCTGCCGCCGCGCACGGCAACGCCAGCGCCAGGGCCAGCGCTACAGCGGCGTAGAACGCTTGAGCCATGCGTCGAAACCGCGATCCAGATAGGCATCGATGGGCAGGTCGTCGGCAAGCAATGCCGTGTCGACTTCCTCGTTCTCGGCCGCCTCTTCCAGCGAGTTCCAGTAGGTCCATCCGGCCACGCCCAGTGCGAGGACGACGAGGGCTACCACCGACCGCGCCGCCGGCCACAGGAAATCGTGCGAGATGTGGCCGAAGCCGGCCAGACCGAGTCGCGAAGTGCGGACCGCTACGTGGCCGAGGGCCTTCTCGCGCGCCGCATGAAGTTTGTCCGCGGTCTCGAGGTCGAGTCCTTCCGCGCCCAGATCGAGATAGTGTTTGACTTTGTATGGGAACTGCAACTCGTTCATAGCTCGACGCCTTTGGCTTTGAGTGCCGCGGCCAGCGCGTGCGTGGCCCGCGAGCAGTGAGTCTTGACGCTGCCTTCGGAACACCCCATAGCGGCCGCGGTTTCGGCAATATCCATATCTTCCCAGTAACGCATCAAAAACGCTTCGCGTTGACGCGGCGGCAGTCTGGAAACCTCCTTTTCGATGATGGCAAGAGTTTGCGACTGCTCCAACTGCTGGTGCGGCGTGTCCGGCTTCTTGGAGTCGGATTCGAGCCGCCAAGGTTTCCAGCGGATCGGAATCCTCATCGTCCGCGCTGCCGAAGGAAGACAAGAGGGTGGTCCACAGCGAACGCACCTTCTGGCGCCGGAAGAAGTCGCGGATGACGTTCTGCAGGATGCGCTGGAACAGCATCGGCAACTCGCCCGCCGGCTTGTCGGCGTACTTTTCCGCCAGTTTGAGCATGGCGTCCTGCACGGCGTCCAGGGCGGAATCCTCGTCGCGCAGGGCGAACACGGCCTGCTTGAAGGCGCGGCGCTCGACGCCGGCGAGAAAATCGGAAAGTTCGGTGCGCGAGGCCAGTGGCTTGTCCCTGCTGGAGACGTTGTCAGGCGAGGATGGGATAGCACCGGGCAATGCCTTGACCAAAACAGGGCAAGACATTAAGGTTACGGGCTTTTCAGGCAATTCTAATATTTCTGGGTACAGCCATGATCTTGACCGGTGCGGAGATTGTAATCAGGTGCTTGCAGGAAGAAAAGGTCGACTACGTGTTCGGCTATCCCGGCGGCGTCCGTGTTGTTCATCTACGACGAACTGTTCAAGCAGGACAAGGTCCGTCACGTGCTGGTTCGCCATGAGCAGGCGGCGGTGCATGCGGCCGACGGCTATGCGCGTTCGACCGAACAGGTGGGCGTGGCGCTGGTGACCTCCGGCCCCGGCGTGACCAATGCCGTCACCGGCATTGCCACGGCCTACTGCGACTCGATTCCGCTGGTGGTGATCACCGGCCAGGTGCCGACCGCGGCTACATCGGCCAGGATGCCTTCCAGGAGGTGGACACCGTCGGCATCACGCGTCCCTGCGTCAAGCACAATTTCCTGGTCAAGGACGTCAAGGACATCGCGCCGACCATCAAGAAGGCGTTCTATCTTGCCCGCAGCGGACGGCCCGGCCCGGTGCTGGTGGACATTCCCAAGGACGTCACCAGCGCCAAGTGCGAGTACAGCTATCCCAAGACCGTCAACCTGCGCTCCTACAACCCGGTGATCGAAGGGTCACCAGGGCCAGATCAAGAAGGCGGTGCAACTTGCTGCTGGAAGCCAAGCGGCCGATGATCTACGCCGGCGGCGGCGTGATTCTGTCCGACGCGTCCGAGACACTGACCAAGCTGGCCAAGCTGCTCGGCTTCCCGGTGACCAACACCCTGATGGGACTGGGCGCCTATCCGGCGACCGACAAGCAGTTCGTGGGCATGCTCGGCATGCACGGCACCTACGAAGCCAACATGGCGATGCAGTACTGCGACGTGCTGATCGCCGTCGGCGCGCGCTTCGACGACCGCGTCATCGGCAATCCCGGCCCACTTCGCCCAGGTGGCGCGCAAGATCATCCACATCGACATCGACCCGTCCTCGATATCGAAGCGCGTCAAGGTGGACATTCCGATCGTCGGCAACGTGCCCGACGTGCTGGACGAGATCATCAAGCAGCTCGAAGCCCATTCGGCGAGCGGCCCGACCAGGAGGCGAACTCGGGCATGGTGGGCGCAGATCGAGGAATGGCGCAAGCGCGACTGCCTCAAATACGACCGTGAATCGGCCATCATCAAGCCGCAGTATGTGATCGAGAAGCTGTGGGAAGTGACCAAGGGCGACGCCTTCGTCACCTCCGATGTCGGCCAGCACCAGATGTGGGCCGCCCAGTACTACAAGTTCGACCGGCCGCGGCGCTGGATCAACTCCGGCGGTCTCGGCACCATGGGCTTCGGCCTGCCCGCCGCCATGGGCGTCCAATTGGCGCATCCCGGCTCGCCCGTGGCATGCGTCACGGGCGAGGGCAGCATCCAGATGTGCATCCAGGAGCTGTCCACCTGCAAGCAGTTCCGCCTGCCGATCAAGATCGTCAACCTCAACAACCGCTATCTCGGCATGGTGCGCCAGTGGCAGCAGCTGTTCCACGGCAACCGCTACTCCGGCTCCTACATGGATTCGCTGCCGGATTTCGCCAAGCTGGCCGAAGCGTATGGGCACGTCGGCACTGACCATCGACAAGCCGGGCGACGTCGAAGGCGCGCTGCGCGAGGCATTCAAACGCAAGACGGATCTGGTCTTCCTCGATTTCAAGGTCGATCAGACCGAAAACGTTTACCCCATGGTCCAGGGCGGCAAGGGTCTCACCGAGATGATTCTGTCCGCCGAGGATCTGTAACCGCTGCCGGGGTGATCTGTCGGGGCACGCTAGGTCACAAGCCGAAGTGCCGGTGCCCGCCGATTCACGGTCGCGCGGGCGCCGCAGGCGCCGCCCAGCGGCGGCCTGTTACCGTCGGACCCCTGGCTCAAGACAACCTACCAGGCAGACCTAGCTATGCGACACGTCATTTCTTTGCTTCTGGAAAACGAAGCGGGCGCGCTTTCGCGCGTCTCCGGGCTGTTCTCCGCCCGCGGCTACAACATCGAATCGCTCACCGTGGCGCCGACCGAGGATCCCTCCATGTCGCGCATGACCATCGTCAGCGTCGGCTCCGACGACATGATCGAACAGATCACCAAGCAATTGAACAAGCTGGTCGAGGTGGTCAAGGTCGTGGACCTCTCCGAATGGCCCATACGTCGAACGCGAGCTCATGCTGATCAAGGTGCGCGCGACCGGCAAGGACCGCGAGGAAATGCAGCGCATGTGCCGAGATCTTCCGCGGTCGCATCATCGACGTCACCGAATCGACCTATGTCATCGAACTGACCGGCAACGCCGCGAAGCTCGACTCGTTCATCGAGGCAATCGACACGTCGCTCATCCTCGAGACCGTGCGCTCCGGCGTGTCGGGCATCGGCCGGGGCGACCGAATTCTGAAGGTATGAATTAGCGGGCGCGGAGTGCCCGGCGCGCATGTCGACTGACGGTGGGCCGCGCCTTCGGACGTTCCAGCGATTTCCCAGACTCAGGAAAGAGGAATGACCAATGAAGGTCTATTACGACAAGGACGCCGATCTGTCCCTCATCAAGGGCAAGAAGGTCACCATCATCGGCTACGGCTCCCAGGGCCACGCGCATGCCCAGAACCTGAACGAGTCGGGCGTCAAAGTCACCGTCGGTCTGCGCAAGGGCGGCGCGTCGTGGGACAAGGCGAAGAAGGCCGGTCTGGCGGTCAAGGAAGTCGCCGACGCGGTGAAGGGCGCCGACGTCGTCATGATGCTGCTGCCCGACGAGCAGATCGCCGGCGTGTATCGCGACGAGGTGGAGCCCAACATCAAGAAGGGCGCCGCGCTCGCCTTTGCCCACGGCTTCAATATCCATTACAGCCAGGTCGATGCCGCGCGAGCGATATCGACGTCATCATGATCGCGCCCAAGGGCCCGGGGCACCTGGTGCGTTCGACCTACCAGCAGGGCGGCGGCGTGCCGTCGCTGATCGCCGTCTTCCAGGACAAGTCGGGCAAGGCACGCGACATCGCCCTGTCCTATGCGGCGGCGAACGGCGGAACGCGCGGCGGCGTCATCGAGACCTCGTTCAAGGAAGAAACCGAGACCGACCTGTTCGGCGAGCAGGTCGTGCTCTGCGGCGGCCTCACCGCGCTCATTCAGGCCGGCTTCGAAACGCTGACGGAGGCCGGCTACGCTCCGGAGATGGCCTATTTCGAGTGCCTGCACGAGGTGAAGCTGATCGTCGACCTGATCTACGAGGGCGGCATCGCCAACATGCGCTATTCGATCTCGAACAACGCCGAGTATGGCGACATCACGCGCGGACCGCGCATCATCACCGACCAGACCAAGGCAGAGATGAAGAAGATCCTGCGCGAGATCCAGACCGGCCAGTACGCCAAGGAGTTCATCCTCGAGAACCGCGCGGGCGCGCCGATGCTCAACGCTTCGCGCCGCCTGGCGGCGGAGCACCCGATCGAGGTGATCGGCGGCAAGCTGCGCGACATGATGCCGTGGATCAAGAAGAACAAGCTGGTGGACAAGTCGAAGAACTGAACGACGCCGTGGCCGGGGGCGCCGCAGCGCTCCGGCCCGTTGTCTCGATGCCTCGCGGATCGGTCGCGCATTGGTCGCGTACGGGCCCGCAATTTCCTAGCCCCGGACCAGTGGCCCCATGAACTACCCGCATCCCCTTATCGCCCGTGAAGGCTGGCTTTTTCTGGGCATTTCCCTCGCTCTCTCGCTCATGATCACTGCCTCGGCCGGTGCGTTATGGGCTGCGCCGTTCTGGCTGATCACGCTCTTCGTCCTGCAGTTCTTCCGCGACCCGCCGCGGGCAGTGGCCGGCGGCCCGAAGAGCGTGCTGGCGCCGGCGGACGGACGCATCGTCGCGGTGGAAAAGGCGCGCGATCCCTACCTCGACCGCGATACCGTCAAAGTCAGCGTGTTCATGAACGTGTTCAACGTGCATTCGAACCGCTCGCCGGTGGACGGCGAAGTGAAGCAGCAGTGGTACAACTCGGGCAAATTTCTCAATGCCGCCCTCGACAAGGCATCCACGGAGAACGAGCGAAACGCGTTGTGGCTGCAGACTGCCGATGGCCGCGATGTCACTTGCGTGCAGGTGGCGGGACTGATCGCCCGGCGCGTGCTGTGCTATGTGCAGCCCGGCGACAAGTTGTCCCGCGGGCAGCGCTACGGCTTCATCCGCTTCGGTTCCCGGGTCGATCTCTACCTGCCGACGGATTCCCAGATCAAGGTGACGATCGGGGAAAAGGTGTTCGCCACCTCAACCCTCGTCGCCGAGTTGTCCTGAACGGCCGGCGCCATCGAGGCGAACATCGCGCCCGTCCGCAGCCGTCCCCGCCGCGAAACATGATCGACTGGTCGCGGGTGGGCACGGTGTTTCTGGACATGGACGGCACGCTGCTGGACTTGAATTACGACAACCATTTCTGGCTGGAGCATGTGCCGCGGCGCTATGCCGAGAAACATGGCGTCGAAGAGCAGCACGCGCGCCAGGACTTGACGGCGCGCTACCGCAGCCGGGCCGGTACCCTGGAGTGGTACTCGGTGGATTTCTGGAGCGAGGAACTGGGACTGGACATCGCCCGGTTGAAAGAGGAAATAGCCCATCTCATTGCGGTCCAGCCCCATGTTCCCGCTTTCCTCGATGCCGTCCGCGGCGCCGGCAAGCGGGTCGCGCTGGTCACCAACGCCCACCACAAGAGTCTCGCGCTGAAGATGAGCCGCACCGGGCTCGATGCCCGCTTCGATGCCCTGATCACGTCGCATGAACTCGGCCTGCCCAAGGAGCGAACGGAGTTCTGGCAGGCGCTGCAGGCGGTCGAGCCGTTCGATTCCGGCGCGACGCTGCTGGTGGATGACAGTCTGCCGGTCCTGCATGCGGCGCAGGCCTACGGCATCGCCCATCTGGTGGCGGTGTACCGAGCCGGATACGCGTCAGCCGCGCAAGGACGTGGAGCCGTTCCAGGCCATCGAGAGCTTCCTCGACATCATGCCGGGGCCGGTGGACCGGCAATGCTGAAAACGGCCCCGGGCAGTGCGCATGCCGCCGGGGCGACGGCAAAGCCCGATCGGCTACAATAGCGCGCCCACCCCCAACCGAGCGTCCGCACATGCCGGAGATCCGATCCCGCAAACCGCTCTTCAACCCCGAACTGCGGCGCAGGGGCATCTACATTCTGCCCAACCTGTTCACCACCGCCGCCTTGTTCGCCGGCTTCTACGCCATCGTCCAGGCGATGAATGGCCGCTTCGAGCATTCCGCCGTGGCGATCTTCATCGCCATGGTGCTGGACGGCCTCGATGGCCGCGTTGCCCGCCTCACGCGCACCCAGAGCGCCTTCGGCGCCGAGTACGACTCGCTGTCCGACATGGTGTCGTTCGGCGTTGCCCCGGCGCTGGTGGTCTACGAATGGGCGTTCAAAGGAATGGGGCGCTGGGGCTGGATTGCGGCCTTCGTCTATTGTGCCGGCGCAGCGCTGCGGCTGGCACGCTTCAATACCACGCTCGAAGTGATCGACAAGCGCTACTTCCAGGGGCTGCCCAGTCCGGCGGCGGCGGCGCTGGTGGCAGGCCTGGTGTGGGTGATGATCGACAACGACATCAGCGGCCAGGAGGTGCGCTGGTTCGCCTTCGCCGTCACCCTCTTCGCCGGAATCACCATGGTGAGCAGCTTCCGCTTCTACAGCTTCAAGGACATCAACCTGCGCCGCAGCGTTCCCTTCTTTGTCGTCATTGCGGTGGTGCTGGCCTTCGTCTTCATCTCCTCCTACCCGCCGGGCGTGCTGTTTGCGCTGTTTCTGGTCTATGCGGTATCGGGCTACGTGCTGACCGCCTGGCAGTGGCTGCAGCGCAGGCGCAAGGCCGTTTGAAGGCTCTCCGGGTCCGCCCATCCATCGTTTCCGCTGTCGGATTCCGGCCGGATGGGCGGAAATGCCACATCGGAAAAGGAACTTGGCGCCGGCCGGGGCAACCCTATTGCAACAGAAAATCAAACCCGTTATATTCGGCCCATGGTTGATATGACGCTCTTCGCTGCGTTGTTCCTCACCCTCTCCGGCCTGCTGGTGGTGCGCCTCTCGCTGCGCTCCAAGCTGACGCCGCTGCTGCGCCGCGCGCGCTAAAAACTCACTCCCCAATTCGGTTGTGCTGCGACTGCCCTGAAAGCCAAGGGGCGGTCGGATATGGATTGTTCCGCTTTCCCCCAGGAGACGATGATGAAAGAGAAGTTGGTGATTTTCGATACCACCTTGCGCGACGGCGAGCAGAGCCCCGGTGCCTCCATGAGCAAGGAGGAGAAACTGCGGGTGGCGCGGCAACTGGACCGCATGAAGGTGGATGTGATCGAGGCCGGCTTCGCCGCCGCCTCGCCCGGCGACTTCGACGCCATTCATGCCATCGCCGGTTCCATCAAGGATGCCACGGTGTGCTCCCTGGCGCGCGCCAGCGAGAACGACATCCGGCGCGCCGGCGAGGCGATCAAGCCGGCCGCCCGCGGACGCATCCACACTTTCATCGCCACCAGCCCCATCCACATGGAGAAGAAGCTGCGCATGTCGCCGGATCAGGTGGTCGAGGCGGCGATCAAGGCGGTCAGGCTGGCTCTCGAATATACCGACGACGTCGAGTTCTCCGCGGAAGATGCGGTGCGCTCCGAGATCGATTTCCTCTGCCGCATCTTCGAGGAGGTCATCAAGGTCGGCGCCAAGACCATCAATGTCCCCGACACCGTGGGCTACAGCGTCCCGTCGGTGTGGGGCGAGCGCATGCGCACCCTGATCGAGCGGGTACCGAATTCCGACAAGGTGATCTGGTCCACCCACTGTCACAACGATCTCGGCATGGCGGTTGCCAATTCCCTCGCCGCGGTATTGGCCGGCGCGCGCCAGGTGGAGTGCACCATTAATGGTCTGGGCGAGCGGGCAGGCAACGCCTCGCTCGAAGAGGTGGTGATGGCGGTCAAGACCCGGGCGGACATATTTCCGGTGGAGACGCGCATCGATACGACGCAGATCGTACCCGCCTCCAAGCTCGTCTCCCAGATCACCGGCTATCCGGTGCAGCCGAACAAGGCCATCGTCGGCGCCAACGCCTTCGCCCACGAGTCGGGGATTCACCAGGACGGCGTGCTCAAGCATCGCGAAACCTACGAGATCATGCGTGCCCAGGACGTGGGCTGGCATGCCAACAAACTCGTGCTCGGCAAGCTCAGCGGCCGCAATGCCTTCCGCGCCCGGTTGCAGGAACTGGGCATCGTGATCGATTCCGAAGAGCAGTTGAACAGCGCCTTCGCCCGCTTCAAGGAACTGGCGGACAAAAAGCGCGAGATCTTCGACGAGGATCTCCAGGCGCTCATGTCGGACGAGGCGGTGACGCCGGACCACGAGCACTACAAGCTGGTGGCGACGAAATTCCACTCCGAGACCGGAGAGACGCCCCATGCCTGGATCACCCTGCTGGCGGGGGGCCGCGAGCAGCAAGCGGAGGCGATCGGAAGCGGGCCGGTGGATGCCTCGTTCAAGGCCATCGAGCGCGTCGCGAATAGCGGCGCCGAACTGCTGCTCTACTCCGTCAACAGCATCACCACCGGCACCGATGCCCAGGGCGAGGTCACGGTGCGCCTGGCGAAGTCCGGCCGCATCGTCAATGGACAAGGCGCCGACACCGACATCGTAGTCGCCTCGGCCAAGGCCTACCTCAATGCGCTCAACAAGCTGCACTCCACGCTGGAGAGGGTGAATCCGCAGCGCGAGACCGTCTGAGGCCGGGGCGACGGACGCGTGACCGGCCTCCGCTCACGCGTGGCCGGCGCCGCGTCGGCGCGTGAGTCGAGCATAGATTGCGCAGCCGGCGAAGCACGCGGTGGCGAGCACGATCTCGATCAGCGCGAGCTTCGCCGACGGCCCGCGATCGGAGGTGGCACGCACCAGGCCCTCCCCCAGGTAGGCCAGGGCCAGCATCGAGGCCCATTGGTGGGTGTAGCGGCGGCCGGCGAGAATGCCGCGCAGGGGCAGCAGCAGCGGCACCACCTTCAGCACGAGCCACGAGCCGCCGGGTCGCAGCGGTGCCAGCCACAACTCCCAGGCCAGGGACAGCACGATCAGGCCGAGCAGGCCGCCAAGGGCCAGCCGGTTGAACGCGGTCTGCTTCACGCCGCCAGCTTGAGCGCAGTCTCCGCCAGCCGCTTGCCCAGCGCCTGGGCCAGCCGCTTTTCCGCCTCGCTCGGCGCCGCGTCCACCGGTATGCCGGAGACATGGGTGGCGCCGTAGGGCGTGCCGCCCCGCGTGGTGGTATGCAGATCCGCCTCGCTGTAGGGCAGGCCGACGATCAGCATGCCATGGTGCAGCAGCGGCAGCATCATGGACAGGAGTGTCGTTTCCTGCCCGCCGTGCAGGCTCGCCGTGGAGGTGAAGACTGCCGCCGGCTTGCCGGCGAGCGCGGCGCGCATCCACAGATCCCCGGTGCCATCCAGAAAGTATTTCATCGGCGCTGCCATGTTGCCGAAGCGCGTCGGGCTTCCCAGGGCCAGGCCGGCGCACTGCTCCAGATCCCGCGTCTCGGCGTAGGGGGCGCCGGCGTCCGGAATCTGCGCCTCGGTTGCCTCGCATGCGGGGGATACCCTGGGCACGGTGCGGATGCGGGCACCGGCGCCGGGAACCGACTCCACGCCGCGCGCGATGGCATAGGCCAGGTTCTTTACCGATCCGTGCAGGCTGTAGTAGAGGATGAGGATTTCCTTCATGGGTCCGGGTCTTTGATTACAATCGCGGCATTATAGCGAGCCCGCCTCTGCCGTTCGGCATGTTCAATTTCCTGCACCGGGCTTTCGCGGTCCTGTTGGAAGTCTTCCGGCGCTTCCGCGAGGAGCGCTGCAGCCAGATCGCCGCCAGCCTCGCGTTTACCACGCTCCTGTCGCTGGTGCCGTTGCTGGTCCTGGCCCTGGCCGTGGTCTCGCAACTGCCGGTGTCGGCACGACTTGGTGCGGCCTTGGAGCAGTTCCTGCTGCAGAACCTGCTGCCGGAAAAGGCGGGGTCGGTCGTTGCCAATTACGTTCTGCAGTTCTCGCAGAAGGCCAACCATCTGACCATCGCGGGCGGCGTGCTGCTGGTGGCGACGGCGTTTGTGCTGATGCTCACCATCGAGCATGCGTTCAACGTCCTCTGGCGCGTGGCGAAGCGCCGCCGCCTCGTCCATCGCGTATTCATCCACGCCGTGGTGCTGATTCTCGGGCCGGCGCTGCTGGGCGCCAGCCTGGCCGCCATCACCTTCATCGTCACCACGTCCCTGGGATGGGTGGATGAGCCGGCATGGGTGAGAACGATGCTGGGACGGCTGCTGCCGAGCCTGTTCCTGATCGGATTGTTCGCGCTGCTGTTCTTCGCGGTGCCGAACCGTCCGGTGCGGTTCCTGCATGCTGCCGTCGGTGGCACCGTCACTGCCCTCGGCCTGGTGCTGTTGCAGCGGTTGTTCGGCTTCTATGTCATCAAGTTTCCCGCCTACGACCTGCTGTACGGAGCATTCGCCGTAATCCCGATCTTTCTCGTCTGGCTGTATCTGTGCTGGAGCGTGGTGCTGATCGGCGCGCTCATCGCCGCCACCTTGCCGGAGATGGGCGGCGGAGCGGCCGCTGGACGCCGGCAACGCTAGTCTGATGTCATAGTGGGTAGGGGTCGTCCTGGAACTGGAACAGATCAACGCAGGCTGTCCGGAGATCGAGATTGACAACCCGGCCCTGGGCGACGTGTGTTCGTTCGTCCTCGGCTACCATGACGAAGCGCTGGGATATGGCCGTACCGCTTGGTGCGAGGATGGCGTCGTGGGCGCGCAGGGCGCGCAGCGCAGGCACCCGCAGCGCGGTGACGGTGGGCTGCGGTGCGGGCGTATGGCGGAAGGCGAGCCGCACCGTCTGCGCGCTGGATGCCAGAATCTGCAGGCCGATTTCGACCGTGTCCGGTGGTTCGTTGCGTACCCAGCACACGATGCAGATATCCCACGGCTTGTCGTCGGCGGCGCGGATGGCGACCGCCTCGCCGGTCTGGATGCCGCCGATGTCGCCCGTCGCGTGCACCAGCGCGAAACCGGAGGGACTCTCGTTCAGCACGGTCCACTCCGACTGCGTCGCCAACTCTGCGTCGTCGCCGCGCTGGGAATCGAACAGGCGGGCGAGGGCGGCGAGTCCGATGCACATGCGTACCGGGTAGCTGTGGCAGCGCCGGACCAAGTGCCGCGTAGGCGGTTCAGCCCAGGTCTCGTGCAGCTTGCGGAGCAGTCCGCGGTAGGCCGGTTTCGCGGCTTCGGGCGGCAGGCGCAACTGCGCCGGATCGGTTCCGGCTTCCAGTTCGCGCAGATGCTCTGCCGCCAGCGTACCGAGCCGGGTACAGGAGAAATAGACAACCTCGTCACCGGCCGGCGGCAGTTTGCGCGCCAAGGCGACCGGCGCGGAATCGAGCGCGGGATCGACCCAGAACATGCGGAAATCGGCCGTCGTCGGCGGAGTATCGAACAGCATCACCGCGGTTGCGAAGCGTCCCAGATAATCCGCCGCTCCCGCCACTTCCTGGCCCGACAGGCGCTCCGGCTGGATGGCGGCGAAGGCCAGCATCTCGCGATAGATGCGCCCGGCGTCGGCCGCCGCTTCGGGGGGAAGTTGATTCGTGCGCGAAACGCGGTAAAGATGATGGATCTGTGCCCACAAGTCGCGCGGTGCCGCTTGGGCCGAGTAGGCCGCGATCTCCAGCCTTTCCCGCGACGCCTTGAGCGCCCGCGCCGCGACCGAGGACGGGTCGCGCCGCCGGCTGCGGACGAAGCGGTGCTCGATGTCCTTGATTACCCGCAGGTATCCGTCGCAGATCTGGGACTCCAGATGGTCCAGATGCTGGGCCAGCAGCCGCAAGTCGGGTGCGAGGGGCTGACCGGCATCGCGCAGCAGCACTTTGATGGCGGCGGCGAGAGTGTCCGCGCGCCCCTGAAACAGATCGAGGATGCGGTGAAACTGGTTGATGCTGACGGGCAGCGCCGAAAATGCCGAGAGGCGAGTGCGGGCGTCGGCGAGTTCGACGCGAACCTCCCTGGCTGCCGGATGGGCGAACCAGTCCAGGGTATCGCTTACCTGCCCCTCGACCGCCGAGGCGTCCGCAGCACCGGGTTCGGTGCGGGGACCGGGAGCAGCGTTTCGGGAGCCTGCCATATACTTGAATTGTGTAGAATCCCGCCGCAGCGGTGCGTTGCGCCCTGTTGTGCCGACTCACCAGGGCTCGCATGTGGAGATCGAAGCGGCGGCCGGTGCCGAATCCTGAAGCGGGCCTGCCGTTGCCGACTCGCGTCGCGCGACATCGACTGCAATTTTAGCAAATGGATTGTCCTCGCTTCGCTATGATTTGTGCATCTGCCGAAAGTACTAGATCCGGCCTCGACATGCTGCGGCCTGAGTCACGGAAGTGTGCCGCATGATCTCGTCCTCCGCGAAGCCCATCCCGTCGGCGGAACGTCTGATCGTGGCCCTCGATGTGCCGAATGCACCGGAGGCGCGGGCGCTGGTCCTGCAACTCGGCGAGGCTGCCCGTTTCTACAAGATCGGCCTCGAGCTGTTCATGGCGGGCGGCTATTTTGAACTGCTCGAGTGGCTGGTGGCGCAGCAGAAAAAGGTGTTCGTCAACCTGAAGTTCTTCGACGTTCCGGAAACCGTGCGCGCCGCGGTGCGCGCTTTGGCGGGGCGGGGCGCGACTTTCGCCACCGTGCATGGCAATCAGGCGATCATGGAGGCGGCGGGCAAGGACAAGGGCGACCTCAAGGTCCTTGCCGTCACCGTGCTGACCAGCCTGGACCGGGGCGACCTCGACGATCTCGGCTTCCAGTGCGACGTGGAGAAGCTGGTATTGTCCCGCGCGCGCCGCGCCCTCGAGGCGGGTTGCGACGGCGTCGTTTCCTCCGGACTGGAGGCGCCCCTCATTCGCCGCGAACTGGGCAGCCGCATCCTGGTGGTCACGCCCGGAATCCGCCCCGTCGAGAACAAGCCGGCGGACGATCAGAAGCGCACCGTGGATGTGGCGCAGGCGTTTCACAACGGGGCCGACTACATCGTCATCGGCCGCCCGATCCGCCAGGCGCCGGATCCGCATGCCGCTGCCATGGCAGTGCAGGCCACCATCGCGCACATCTTCGGCTGATGCGCCGCCGGCATCCGACCTGCCGGGGCCAATAGTTGCATGCTGCAGGCGATTCCAATAGAGTTGCGAAAAAAAGCCGCGACCCAAAAACGAACAGGCCTTGAAGACTGACGGGCCCCGAGGTCAGCTTGATGCGCCTGCTCTCCATCGTCTCCCCCTGCTCGATCGTGCTTGCCGCCGCGTTTGCGGCTTCCGCTCTGGCCCAGGATGCACCGTCGGCCGGCGCGTCCGCTGCCTTCCGCGTGGCCGAAGCGCGGCAGCACGACGCGGAAACGATCAAGTCGCTGAGTACCGAAGGCCAACTCCTCTACCGGCGCGATCGCGTCAAGCTCGACGGCTATCAGTATTGCAGTCAGGCCGTGGCGCTGGCCGAACGCGGCGAGTTCCGCCTGAGCATCCGCGCAGCGAGCCGCGCGCTGTACATCGGGCAGCAGCAGGGCAACGACGATCTGGTCGCGGTCAGCAAGCGTGATTTCGCCATCGCCTACAGCTATGCCGGCGACCTCGATCGCGCCGAGCAGTATGCGCGCGAGGCGCTGCAGCACCAGGCCAAGGATCCGCGCGTCGTGGCGGGGCCGGCCTACAAGGTGCTGGGCGACGTGGCGGCGCGCCGCGGCAAGATGGCTGATGCGATCGCCTTCTACAACCAGTCGCTCAGTCGCGGCCAGCGAGAACTTCCGGCCCCTGGTGCAGATCTCCCTGGCCAATGCCTACATTGCCGAGCGCAAGCCGCAGGAGGCGCGCGCCCTCTACGATCAGATTCCGACGCCGGACAGCCACGCACTGCGGGCGATGCATTGGCGCGGCCTGGGCAACCTCCTCTTGCTCGAAGGCAAGCCGGCGGCGGCGGTGAAGCTCTTCGCCGCGGCGGCGCAGGATGCCGGCGGTGCCGATTCCGCCTACCAGCGCCTGTGGGCGCAGGAAGGTCTGGCGCGCAGCTACCTCGCGGTGAACGACGCGGCGGGTGCACGCCGTGCCTATTTCGAGGCGGCCCGGTCGGCGGACAGTATTCGGGCGAAGTTCCGCAGCGAGGAGTTCAAGGCCGGATTGTTCGGCGACACGCAGCAGATCTTCGAGCGCGCCTTGTCCCTCTCCATGGAGGCGGGCGACGTGGAGGCAGGGTGGCGTCTTTCCGAGGCGAGTCGCTCGCGGGCCCTGCTCGACGTGGTGCGGGAACGCGTCTCCCTCGGCGGCGGGACGGATACGGTCGCGCTGAGCGCGGATCCCGTGCCGCTGCGCGAGGTGCAGGCGACACTGCGCGGCGGGGAGGCCCTGGTCGAGTTCCACACTCTGGATCAGCGCCTGTACGCCTGGGTGGTGCGCAAGGACAGCGTGAAGGGCGTGACCATCGAGCAGCCGCGCGAGGGGCTGGAAAAGATCGTCGATCAGTTCCGCCAGTCCATCTTCGAGCGCAAGCGAAGCGCCGGGGAACTCGGCCAGCGCCTGTATCAGATCCTGATCCAGCCGCTCGGGCTGGCCGAGAACGAGCGCCTGCTGATCGTGCCCCACGGCGCCCTGCATTACCTGCCGTTCCAGGCATTGCGCGACGGCAACTCGTACCTCATCGAACGCCATGCGCTGGCGGTGGCGCCGTCGGCGAGCGTGGCGATCCAGTTGGTGAAGAAGGGCACGACGGCGAGCGGCCGGCTGGTGGCTTTCGGCAATCCCGCCTATGAGGATCCCAGATTGGCGCTGCCGGGCTCGGAGCGCGAAATCGAGCAGATCGGCAATCTGTTCCCGAACAAGAAGTTGTTCGTGCAGCACGATGCGTCGAAGCGGCTGTTTCGCGACAACGCGGGCAGCGGTCGCATCCTGCATGTCGCCGCCCATGCGGAAGTGGATACCATCGATCCACTGGCTTCCCGCATCCTGCTGGCGGAGGAGGGGCAGGATCCCGGCTTCCTCGAAGCGCGCGAGGTGTATGGGCTGCCGATGGGCGGCGTTTCACTGGTGACGCTGTCGGCCTGCGAGAGCGGGCTGGGCCGCATTGCGCGCGGCGACGAGATCCTCGGTTTCACGCGCTCGTTCTTCACTGCCGGCGCCGCCGGTCTGATCGTCTCGCTGTGGCCGGTTTCGGACGATTCCACCGAGTTGCTGATGACCTCGCTCTACGGCGAACTGGCCAAGGGCGCCGAGGCGATCGACGCCATGCGGGCGGGCCAGATCGCGGTGCTGAAGCGTCCGCGCTTTTCGCATCCCTTCTTCTGGGCCCCCTTCAACTTCATCGGTGACTGGCGCATGCGCCTGCAGGGCTGAGCCGCCGGAGCGACCCTGCATACGACCATGAGAAAAACCAGCCCCCACGATTTCGGCCGCCGAGAAAGCCGCTACGTCACCGCATTGCGCGGCTGCACGCTGTCGGTCTGGTTTTTCGCCACGACGGCGGCCTTGGCCCAGGTCGTGCCGAATGCCGGGAGCGCCTTGCGGGACGTGGCGCCCCAGCCTCCGATCACGGCGCCGGCGGCGCCCGCTGCCGCGCCGCTGCTGCCGGCTGCGCCCGCGCAACCAAGCCGGCCTGCCGCCCAGACGGCCTTCACCCTGCGCAGCGTGAGCTTCGTCGGCAACACGGTCTTCTCCAGCGCGGAACTTGCGGCGTTGGCCGCCGATCGGATCGGCCAGCAGGTTACGTTCGCGGAACTCGACCAGATCCGGAGCCGCATTGCCGATCGCTATCGGGAGGCCGGCTATCCGCTGGCCCAGGCCGTGCTGCCGGTGCAGGACGTCACCGCCGGGGCGGTGGAGTTTTCCATCGTCGAGGGCCGGCTCGGCCACGTCCGCCTCACGGTCGCGCCCGAGGCGCCGATCAGCGCCCGGCGCCTCGAACCCTTCCTGGCCCAGCTCAAGAGCGGGCAACCCATCCGGCAGGACCAACTGGAGCGCACCTTGATGCTGATGTCCGACCTGCCGGGCATCGTGGTCCAATCGGCGCTGGAGCAGGGGGAGGAGCCGGGAACCACCGACCTGGTGGTGGACGTCGGCCCGT
Organism: uncultured beta proteobacterium; assembly: GCA_963823455.1. GTDB lineage: Bacteria > Pseudomonadota > Gammaproteobacteria > Burkholderiales > Rhodocyclaceae > CAVPDA01. Next base: position 92,861 of record CAWGLO010000023.1, on the reverse strand, counting down.
CGCCGCGCGTGAATCTGCTGCTGGATGCCGACAACTACGGTATCTACAGCACCGGCGAGGCACGCATCGGCGCCACCTTGCGGGTGAACGGCCCGCTCGGCATCGGCGACAACCTGGATCTGCGGGTGATCGATACGGCGGCCAACGGGCTGGTGTATGGTCGCGCCGGCTACGAGCTGCCGCTGGGCGGCAGGGGAACGCGACTGGGCGTCGCCTACGGCCAGCTCCACTACCGTCTGGGCAAGGAGTTCGCCGGCCTGGACAGCTCCGGTTCCGCCGAAGTGTTCGAGATCGGGCTGACCCATCCCTTCCTGCGCTCGCGCGCGCGCAACTTGGTGGGGCGGGTGGGTTACGAGCACAAGCTGCTGGAAGACCGGATCGGCACCGTCGGCTTCATCTCGGAGCAGAGCATCGATCTGGCGGTCCTCGGCCTGTCCTACGAGGGGCGGGACAGCGTGTGGCGCGGCGGCTACACCAGCGCCGCCGTAACGGCTTTCCTGGGCGACGTCGACCTGCGTTCTCCCGACGTGCTGGCGGTCAACCAGGCACCCGGGGGGCCGAAGACGGACGGCAGCTTCGCCCATGTCAACTACCAACTGTCGCGGCTGCAGGCGATGAGTGCGCGCACCAGCGCGTACCTGGGCTTGGCCGGACAGTGGGCGAGCAAGAATCTGGTGAGCGCCGAGAAGATCGCGCTGGGCGGGCCGGCCGCGGTGCGCGCCTATCCGCCCTCGGAGGGCGTGGTGGACGAGGGCTATGTGGTGAATGGCGAACTGCGTTTCAGCGTCACCAACCAGATCACCGTGAGCGGCTTCTACGATGCCGGGTGGGGACGCATCCTGGAAGATCCCCTGCCGGGGCAGGGAACGAACAGTGCCACCCTGCGCGGCTACGGCCTCGGCCTGTACTGGTCGGCGCCTTACGGCTTCGCGCTGCGCGGCAGTGCGGCATGGCGCGACACCGGTCCGCCCGTGACTGCGCCGGACCGCCTGCCGCGGGTCTATCTGCAATTGACGAAATCCTTCTAGTTGCCGCCACCCGAACCGGCTATCACACACCTTCGTGACAGCAAGAGAAAAGACCAGGAGGCTGGCATGAAAGCGACTTCCGCCCTAAGCCGGCCGAGCCGGGACCAAACAGATCTGTCCGCTCGATGTGGCCGGAAAAGCTGCCATGTACGAACAAGGGGAGATTCCCCTTGTATGTCGCCCGAGGAGGAACAAGGAGGGAGGCCCCCTTGCAAATCCCCCCAACCCACCCTCGGGGCAGTTCCTCGGCAGAGTCGCCACGACGGCAGCCTTACGAGCCTGGATCGTTGCCCGGGCCGTACCTCCCGGACGCGCATCGGGCTGGCGCTGGCGCTGGCGTTCGGTGCGCTGCCGCCGGCTCTGGCCCTGCCCACCGGCGAGCAGGTCGTGAGCGGCCAGGTATCGGTGGGTCGGCCGACGGCGCAGAACATGGTCGTCCGGCAGGGAACCGGCAGCGCCATTGTCAATTGGAACAGCTTCTCCATCGGTGCCGCCGAGGGCGTTCAATTTCTCCAGCCGGGCGCCTCCAGCGTCATCCTCAACCGCGTCGTGCAGAGCAATCCGAGCGAGATCGCGGGACGCCTCACGGCCAACGGCCGCGTGTTCCTGGTCAATCCCAGCGGCGTCCTGTTCACTCGCGGCGCGTCGGTGGACGTCGGTGCTCTCGTGGCTTCCACCCTGGACATACGCGATGCGGATTTCCTGGCCGGGCGATACAGCTTTTCCGGAGCAGGATCGGGTGCCGTGGTGAACCAAGGCACGCTGCAGGCGGCAGAGCGGGGCACGATCGCCTTGCTGGGCGGGCAGGTCAGCAATGAGGGTACGGTCACGGCGCGCCTGGGCACGGTGGCGTTGGCAGCGGGCAACAAGGTGACGCTCGACTTCGCCGGTGACGGGCTGACGGCAATCCGCGTGGACGAAGCGGCGGTCGGCGCCCAGGTCCGCAACAGCGGCATGGTCGTGGCCGACGGCGGCCAGGCCGTGCTCACCGCCCGCGCCGCCGAGGCGCTGGCGGAAACCGTGATCAACCAGCAGGGCGTGGTGCGCGCGCGCGCTCTGGTGGAGCGCAACGGCCGCATCGTGCTGGACGGCGGCGACGCGGGCGCCACCCTGGTCTCCGGGCAACTCGACGCCTCCGGGCGTGATCCGGGGTTGACCGGCGGCGAGGTCGCAGTGCTCGGCCACCACGTCGGTCTGGCCGGCGCGGCGGCGGTGGATGCCAGCGGCGATGCGGGTGGCGGTACGGTGCTGGTGGGTGGCGACGTGCGCGGCCAGAATCCGGCAGTGCACAATGCGGAAGCGAGCTTCGTCGGAAGCGACGCCGCGATCCACGCCGACGCCGTGGGCACGGGCGCCGGCGGCAAGGTGGTCGTGTGGAGCGACAAGGCAACGCGGGTACATGGCACGATCACGGCCAACGGCGGAGCGCGCGGCGGCGACGGTGGCTTCGTCGAGACTTCCGGCGCGTTCCTCGATGTCTTCGGCGCGCGGGTGTCGGCCTACTCCCCGCTGGGCAAGGCGGGCGAATGGCTCCTCGATCCCAATGACATCACCATCATCGATACCATATCCGAGGGTTCGACTTCGGGCGTCGACACGACCCTGCCGCCCCCGGAACTCGTCTTCACCGCCAACACGACTTCGGCGACTGTCCTGGATACGGATATCGAGGCCGCCCTGAATCAGGGCACGTCGGTGACCGTCGCTTCCAGCGATTCCACTGGCGGCGAATTCGGCAACGTCACGGTCGCCACGGGCGTCAGCATCGACAAGACGGCGGGCGGCGATGCGACCCTGAGCCTGATCGCGCTGCGCAACATCGTGATGGAGCCGGCCTCCGCCATCGTTTCCAGTTCCGGGCGCCTCAACGTTGTCCTGCGCAGCGATGCCAACGGCAGCGGCATCGGCGGGATCTGGATTCAGGACGGATCGTCCATCGTCACGAACGGCGGTTCGGTGACGCTGGGCGGCGGCATCAACGGTGCGGTGGCGGGCGGGTTTCTCGAAGTCATCAACGTCGACCCGGTGACGTTCGGCGTGAATGAACCGATCCGGGTGACCGGCAGCACCATCGATACCCGCAGCAGCAGCGACCCGGCTGTCGGCGGTGATTTTTCCGCGGCTGCGCTGTACCTGTCTAGCGCTGCCCTGCCCGCCATTGGCACCAGCGCCGTGCGCTTCTCCGGTTCGACGGTGACGTCCGGGTCCGGCAACATCGTCGGTCGTGGCTGCGACTTCCGGCGCCGGGGCGAATGCCAACGCCGGCATCACGATGACTCCCTTCGGCGAGGGAGACTCGGTGCTCGAAACCACGTCCGGATCGATCACGCTCACGGCGACTCAGCCAGGGCGCTGCAAGCCGGGGCGTCGATCTGCAGTTCGGCGCGATCCGATCTTCCACCGGTCGCGGTGCGCGATCACCGGCTCGATACGAATTCCGTTGGCGGCATCGGCGTATCGATCGACGGCACCAACATCGCGACCACCGGCGGCGGAACCATCGACGTACGTGGTCGCGGGACGGGTACCGGGCTGTTCCTCGTCCGGCGATTGCCTCGGGTGACTGCACGCCGGCCCGGCTTATCACGACCGATACGCCCGGATCCATCATCCTCAGCGGCGCGTCCACCACGGGCGGTGCCGGTCTGCTGATCGAAGGCGGTGCGGTGGTCGGAGATGCCACGACGTCCGGGAACATCGTCCTGCGCGCGACGAATGCCGGCGGCGGGGATGCGATTCAGCTCGAAAGCTCGGGACAGAGCGCGCTGATCCAGACGGTCGGCGGAGTGATCAACCTGCGGCCCGGAGGCGTGAGTTTCGCCGGTTCGCTTATTCCGGCGGACTGCGGTGCCGATCGACCTGCTCGGCGGTACCGGGAACGGCTTCAACATTTCGAGCGCGGATCTGGCCGCACTCCAGCCCGGTGCGTCGGCGGTGGTCGTCGGCGGCACGACCCACGTCGGCGCCATAACCTTGTTCGCACCCCTGACCGCAGCAACCGACTTCAGCCTGCAGAACACCGGCGCAGGCAGCGCGGGTATCGCGCTCAACGCTGCGCTCTCGGCGCCGGGCCGCACCATCACGCTTGCGTCCGCCGGCCCGGTGACTCAGACGGCACCCATCACGGCGCAAAACCTGGTCGTATCCGGCCCCGGCGCAGGGGATTTCGTCCTCACCGATCCGTCGAACGCGGTGAGCGTTTTCGCATCCGACCCGCCGGCGAGCGTGCAGTTCGTGAACAGCGGGCCGCTGGTCATCGGGCCGGTGACGGGGACCGGGTTCGACAGCGCCGCCAATGCCCCGCAGGCGATCGTCGGCCTCGACTTCGGCGGCGGTCGGGAGTTTCCGGTGCGAACCCTGAGCGGTGATCTCACCCTCGGCCAGAACGTGACGACATCCGGCGCGGGTTCGCGCATCGATCTGGTCAGCGCGGGAATCTTCAACAACGCGGCGGGGAACACGGTTACGCCCGGTCCGGGCGGGACGTGGCGCGTCTGGGCGGACACCTGGGTCGGCGAGACCCGGGGCGGGCTGACTCCTGGCAACGCCCAGCCGAACTTCTATGGCTGCAGCTATCCGGGAACCTGCGCGTCGGAAATCGCGATTCCCGCGACCGGCAACCACTTCGTCTATCGCCAGCAGCCGTCGGCGACGGTGACGGCGGACAGCCTTGCGCGCCTTTTCGGCCTGCCCAATCCGCCGCTCACCTTCAGCGTAACCGGGCTCCTCAACGGCGATGCGGCCTCCGACGCGGCCGCCGGCACGCTTGCGACGTCAGCCCTCGTTTCGTCCCCGGCGGGAGGCTATCCGATCACGGGCACGTTCATTTCTCCGGTCGGGTATCTGCTGGATTTCGTCCCGGGCACGCTGACGGTGCTGCCGCAGCGCCCACGCCAGCCGGTGTACTACACCGTCATCGAGTACGGCCAGACCCAGCTCTATGGGCGCAACCTCGGCGTTTCGAACATGTGTCTGGCCACCGGCCCGCTGCTGGTCAGCGCGGAGGTGGACAATCCCGACCAACTGGATCGCGAGTGGTCCCGCGTCCGGCAGTTGCCGAACCTGACGAACTGCGTCGAGGTGGCGGAGCGTCACGGTTGCCAGGACTTCTGAGGTGGGCCGGATCTGCCGCATGCTTTGTCTCTTGCGGGTGCAATCGTGACGATTCCGGCGAAGAATTGCCCGGACGGCGGGTTGGGGGGGATTTACGAAGGGGCCTGCCCCTTGTTCCTATTTGGGGGATATACAAGGGGAATCTCCCCTTGTTCGTACATGGCAGGTTTTCCGGCCGGATGGAATGAGGAAACCTGTTTGCTTCCGGTTCGGCCGGCTTAGTACCACGGTCTGGTTGACAGCCATCAGACCGTTCGGCACCCTAGACGGGAATTGCACCGACATGCCTCGCGGCGGCGGTGCGCGGGGTGCAGGGCGAGAATAAGAAAGAGCGGAGGCAAGGGCTCGTGATCGACATCGAACAACTGCTCGCGGAGACGGCAGAAGAACCGCCCTGCGGGCCCAACCTGGAATATGACGCAGCTTTCCTCGAGCTCGAGAAGAGCATCCAGGGCAAGCCCGAGCAGCAGTTCGGCGAGACGGTGATCGCGGCGGAGGAGCCCGCCTGGGGCGAAGTGCGCGAAATCGCCCTTTCCCTGTTCCCGCGTTGCAAGGACCTGCGGATTGCCGTCCCCCTGACCCGTGCCCTGGTGAACCTGGAGGGCGCGGCGGGGCTGAACGACGGTCTCAAGCTCATCCACCAGATGCTGTCGCGCTACTGGGACCATGTCCATCCGCAGCTCGATGCGGAGGACGACAACGACCCCACGATGCGCCTCAATTCCCTCGCGCCTCTGGTGGACGCGGACACCCTGTTGCGCGATCTGCGCAAGAGCCCTTTCGTGCGCTCCCGTGCCGCGGGACAGATCCTGGTGCGCGACGTCGAGGTGGCCCTGGGCAAGCTGCCGGCCCCATCCGATGGCGCCGCCATGACCCAGGACCAGGTCGAGTCGATCGCGCGCGACGTGGCGGCGGACAATCCGGGCAGCCTGGAAGCGGTGCGCGAGGCGGCGCAGAGCCTGCGTTCCCTGCACGGGTTCCTGGTGGAAAAGGTGGGCAGCGAACGCGCCATCGATGTGCGGCCGCTGGCCAACATCCTCTCCCCCCTGGTCAATGTCTGCAACAGCGCCCTCGCTGCTGCCGGCGCCACGGCAGGCGCGGCTGAGGCGGGTACCATCGAAGGCGCGGCGATGGCGCCCGGTGCGGCGCTGCAGGCGACGGGAGAAATACGCAGCCGCGACGACGCGATCCGGCTGCTCGACAAGGTGTGCGCCTACCTGGAACGGAACGAGCCGAGCAATCCCGCGCCGCTCCTGATCCAGCGCGCCAAGCGCCTCATGACGATGAACTTTGTCGATATCATCCGCGACATGGCGCCCGACAGCCTGCCGCAGGTGGAGACGATCGCAGGGATCAAGGATGGTTAGCCGCCGAACGGGTACCGGCCCGGCTCGCGCGGGATTTCGTCGAGAAATGGCCGGAGCGGGCAGGACGATGGGAAGCGAGGAGGGGGACCGATCAGTCGATCCGCCATCGAGGAATCTAACGGAACAGGAGGCTTGACGTGGCGAAGCAGCAGTCAGAAATTCATCGCGCGCAACCGCGCGCCGCGCGTGCAGATCGAGTACGACGTCGAGCTGTACGGCGCCGAGAAGAAGATCCAGCTGCCCTTCGTGATGGGCGTGCTGGCCGACCTGTCCGGCAAGCCGGCCGAGCCGCTGCCGCCGGTGGCCGACCGCAAGTTCCTCGAGATCGACGTCGACAACTTCGACAGCCGCATGAAGGCGATGAAGCCGCGCGTGGCGTTCCAGGTGCCCAACACGCTGACCGGCGAAGGCAACCTGAACGTCGACCTCACCTTCGAGAGCATGGACGACTTCTCGCCGGCGGCGGTGGCGCGCAAGGTCGATGCGCTGAACAAGCTGCTCGAGGCGCGCACAGCAGCTCTCGAACCTGATCACCTACATGGACGGCAAGAGCGGCGCCGAGGAGCTGATCGCGCAAGGTGCTGCAGGATCCGGCGCTGCTGCAAGTCGCTGGCGGCCGCGCAAGAAGCCGGCCGAAGAAGGCGGAGCAGCCTGAGTCGAACCGCGCGAACACCGAGGAGACATAGACATGGCCGACGAACACACAGCAGGCAGCGCAGGCGCGAAGGCGCAGTGCGTCGAGGGCAGCGACTTCGCGTCGCTGCTGCAGAAGGAATTCAAGCCGAAGACCGACGAGGCGAAGAGCGCCGTCGAGCAGGCGGTGCGGACGCTGGCCGAGCAGGCGCTGTCGCAGACCAAGCTGATCGGCGCCGACGTCGTCAAGTCGATCGAGGCGATCATCGCCGAGATCGACAAGAAGCTGACCGAGCAGATCAACCTGATCCTGCACCACGAGGACTTCCAGAAGCTCGAGGGCGCCTGGCGCGGCCTGCACTACCTGGTCAACAACACCGAAACCGACGAGATGCTGAAGATCCGCGTCATGAACATCTCGCAAGAAGGATCTGGGCAAGACGCTCAAGAAGTTACAAGGGCACGGCCTGGGATCAGAGCCCGATCTTCAAGAAGGTCTACGAGGAGGAGTACGGCCAGTTCGGCGGCGAGCCGTTCGGCTGCCTGGTCGGCGACTACTACTTCGACCACAGCCCGCCCGACGTCGAACTGCTGGGCGAGATGGCGAAGGTCGCGGCGGCGGCGCATGCGCCGTTCATCGCCGGCGCCTCGCCGACGGTGATGCAGATGGACTCCTGGCAGGAACTGGCCAATCCGCGCGACCTGACCAAGATCTTCACCACGCCGGAGTACGCGGCCTGGCGCTCGCTGCGCGAGTCGGAAGACGCGCGCTACATCGGCCTGGCGATGCCGCGCTTCCTGGCGCGCCTGCCCTACGGCGCCAAGACCAATCCGGTCGAGGAGTTCGACTTCGAGGAAGACACCGGCGCCGCCGACCACAGCAAGTACACCTGGGCCAATGCCGCCTACGCGATGGCGGTCAACATCAACCGCTCGTTCAAGGATGTACGGCTGGTGCTCGCGCATTCGCGGCATCGAGTCCGGCGGCGCGGTCGAGGGCCTGCCGACGCACACCTTCCCGACCGACGACGGCGGCGTGGACATGAAGTGCCCGACCGAGATCGCCATCAGCGACCGGCGCGAGGCCGAACTGGCCAAGAACGGCTTCATGCCGCTGGTCCACCGCAAGAACTCGGACTTCGCCGCGTTCATCGGCGCGCAGTCGCTGCAGAAGCCGGCCGAGTACGACGATCCGGATGCGACCGCCAACGCCAACCTGGCGGCGCGGCTGCCGTACCTGTTCGCCTGCTGCCGCTTCGCGCACTACCTGAAGTGCATCGTGCGCGACAAGATCGGCTCGTTCAAGGAGCGCGACGACATGCAGCGCTGGCTGCAGAACTGGATCATGAACTACGTCGATGGCGATCCGGCGCACTCGTCCGAGAGCACCAAGGCGCGCAAGCCGCTGGCGGCGGCCGAGGTGGTGGTCGAGGAGGTCGAGGGCAATCCGGGCTACTACACGTCGAAGTTCTTCCTGCGGCCGCACTATCAGCTCGAGGGCCTGACGGTGTCGCTGCGGCTGGTGTCGAAGCTGCCGTCGGCCAAGGCGGCGTAGGTCCGAGCCAGTATCGAGGAGGCGATGGCAGTTGCGGCACCAGTGGTTCACGGTGCTGCGTTGTAGACAGCAGGACTTGCATCAGAACTTAGAAAAGGAGACGACCATGGCAGTTGACATGTTTCTGAAGATCGGCGACGTCAAGGGCGAGTCGAGGGACGACAAGCACAAGGACGAGATCGACGTGCTGTCCTGGAGCTGGGGCATGAGCCAGTCCGGCACCGACCCACATCGGCGGCGGCGGCGGGGCGGGCAAGGTGCCGTGTCCAGGACTCTCGATCACCAAGTACGTCGACAAGGCGTCGCCCGGCGCTGATGCTGGCCTGCTGCGACGGCAAGCACTATCAAGCAAGCCGCTGCTGACGGTGCGCAAGGCCGGCGAGAAGCCGCTGGAGTACATCAAGGTCAAGATGAAGGAGGTGATCGTCTCGTCGGTGTCGCACCGGCGGCAGCGGCGGCGAAGATCGGCTGACGGAGAACGTCGACGCTCAACTTCGCCGAAGTTCAAGATCGAGTACAAGCCGCAGAAGCCCGACGGCACCGGTCGAGGCGGCGGTCGAGGCAGCTTCAACATCGCGAGAACATGAAGGTCTAGGCAAGCGCGGCCGAGCGCGTCGTCGCGCCACGATGCCGCGAGCGTTGCGCCAGGCGCTCGACGCGGCGGCATCGCCGTGACGCTGTCGCGCGGCCGGTCGGCATGCGCCGGTCGGCCGAGGTTCAGGCGCGACGATCGGCGCATGCCGGAGTGCGTGCCTCGATTGACATCGAGTGCGCTCGACGATGCGTCGAGCGGACGCGCGGCACCGGCGACATGTTCCTCGAGGTCGAGGGCGCCAAGACCGGGCCGATCAAGGGCGAGTCGCAGGACGACAAGCACAAGGACGAGATCGACGTGCTGAGCTGGTCGTGGGGCATGCAGGACGCCAGTATCGACATGGCGGCCGGCGGCGCCAGCGGCAAGGCGACCATGCACGGAGCTGCGCATGTCGTCAAGCGCGTCGACAGGGCGTCGACGGCGCTGATGCTTGCCGCTGCGCAACAACGAGCTGATCAAGAAGGCCGTGCTGACGGTGCGCAAGGCGGGCAAGACCCAGCTGGAGTACTTCAAGATCACGATCGAGAAGGGCGCGCATCACCTCGCTCGACGTCGCAGGCGGCGAGTCCGAGACCAGCGCGCAGCTCGCTGGAACGCGTGACGCTTCTCCTTCAAGAAGATCGACGTCGAGTACGTGCCGCAAGGGGAGGACGGGCAGCCCAGGGCGGCAGCGATGTTCTCCGACGACGAAATTCGTCTGAGCCGGCACCACGCCGACCACGAGCCATGAATCCAGTCCTGACTGCCGAAGAAGCACTGCGTGACGGGCGATCCTGCCGCTGCGCGCTCAAGCTCCTGCAGGACCAGGTGCGCGCCAGGCCCGGCGACGCCAAGCTGCGCGTCTTCCTGTTCCAGCTGCTGTGCGTGCTCGGGCAGTGGGAGCGCGCGCTCAACCAGCTCGACACGGCGCCGCGAGCCTCGACCCGGCGGCGCTGGCCATGGCGCAGATGTACCGCGAGGCCGCTCCACTGCGAACTGCTGCGCGCCGAGGTGTTCGGCGGCCGCAAGGCGCCGATGGTGTTCGGCGAGCCCGACGAGTGGCTCGCGCTGCTGATCGAAGTCGCTGCTGCGTGCGCGGCCAGGGCGAGCGCGGACCGGCCGCAGGCGCTGCGCGATGCAGCGCGTTCGAGGAGGCCCCGGCCTCGGCGGGCACGCATCGACGGCCAGCCGCTTCGACTGGATTGCCGACGCCGACATCGCGCCTCGGCCCGGTGCTCGAAGCCGATCATCAACGGCCGCTACTACTGGGTGCCCTTCGCGCGCCTGTCGCGGGTCGACATCGAGGCGCCGGAGGATCTGCGCGACGTGGTCTGGATGCCGGCGCACCTGCAGTTCGAGAACGGCGGCGAGACGGTCGGCGCTGATTCCGACGCGCTACCCCGGCTCGGAGGCGAGCCGAGGACGGACTGATCGCGCTGGCGCGCAAGACCGATCTGGGAGGAGGTCGGCGCCGGACGTGTACCGCGGCCTCGGCCAGCGGCTGCTCGCCACCGACGCCGACGAGTATGCCGCTGATGGACGTCCGCACCATCACCGATCGCAGTCCGCGCCGCAGGCCGCTGCCGCGGCGGCCGGCTGACCGATGGCTGAGCTCACGCCCCAGGACCGGCTGCAGCCGGCCCTGCTCGACCGGCTCACCGACGACGAGCCCGAGCAAGAAGCTGGAGCCGCGCGAAGCGCGCGTCATGTCGCAAGGCAGCAGCTGCGGCAGGCGGTGCTGCGCGACCTGGCCTGGCTGTTCAACACCACGCGGCTCGAGCCGAGCATCGACCTCGGCGACGTACGCCGCACGTCCGAGCGCTCGGTGCTCAACTTCGGCCTGCCGGCGCTGTCCGGGCGAGACGGCCTCCATCGCTCGACGTGACCGAGCTGGAGCGCGCCATCCGCGAGGCGATCCTCGACTTCGAGCCGCGCATCCTGCCGGCCACGCTGCAGGTGCGGACGCTGGTCGAGCGCAGGCCAGCTCGACCACCACAACGTCATCGGCGTGCAGATTCAGCGGCCAGCTGTGGGCGCAGCCGGTTCCGCTCGAGCTGCTGCTGCGCACCGAAATCGACCTCGAGACCGGGCAGGTCGAGATCGCGGACCTGCGCCGACGCGGGCGTCGCTGATGGACCCGCGCCTGCTGCGCTACTACAACCACGAACTGCAGCACCTGCGCGAGATGGGCGCGGAGTTCGCGCAGCAGTTTCCCAAGATCGCCGCGCGGCTCGGCATGGACGGCCTCGAGGTCGCCGATCCCTACGTCGAGCGCCTGCTCGAGGGCGTCGGCTTCCTCGCGGCGCGCGTGCAGCTCAAGCTCGACGCCGAGTTCCCGCGCTTCACCCAGCGCCTGCTCGAGATCGTCTATCCGCACTACCTGGCGCCGACGCCGTCGATGCTGGTGGCGCAGTTCCAGCCCGACGCCGAACGACGCCAATCTCGCCGCGCGGCGTCACGGTGCCGCGCGGCAGCGCGCATGCGCAGCCTGCTCGGCAAGGGCGACGACACGGCCTGCGAGTTCCGCACCGCGCACGACGTGACGCTGTGGCCGGTCGAGGTGCGTCAGCGCCAAGTACTTCTCCTTCGCGCCGGACCTGCCGCTGAACGCGCTGCCCATCGGGCCAGCGGGTCAAGGGCGGCGCTGCGCCTGCGGCTGCGCGCGACGGCCGGGCTCAACTTCGACCAGATCGACGCTCGACCGCCTGCGCCTGTTCCTGGCCGGGCGCCGACGACGTCGCCAACAAGCTGTACGAGCTCGTGCTCGGCGCCGGCCTCGGCGTGCTGGTGCGTGCCGCCGAAGCGGCCGCTGCCCTGGCACGAGTTCCTGCCGCGCCAAGCACGTCCGGCCGGTCGGCTTCGACGACGACGAGGCGCTGCTGCCGGTGACGCTGCGCGGCGTTCCAGGGCTACCGGCTGCTGCAGGAGTACTTCGCGTTCCCGCAGCGCTTCCTGTTCGTCGAGCTCGGCGGCCTGGCAGCGGCCGCTGCGGCGCGCACGACGGCAACGAGCTCGAGATCGTGCTGCTGTTCGAGCGCGGCGACGCCGCGCTCGAGAGCGTGGTCGACGCCGGCGAACTTCGCGCTGTTCTGCACGCCGGCCATCAACCTGTTCCCCAAGCGCGCCGACCGCATCCACGTCGCCGACGAGCGCCTACGAGTACCACGTCGTCGCCCGACCGCACGCGGCCGATGGACTTCGAGGTCTACGAGGTGACGAGCGTCGTCGGGCTACGGCGTCGGCGCGCGACAGCGAGCAGGACGTTCCTGCCGTTCTACGCCGCGTTCAGCACCGAGCGACCGGAGCACCAGCGGCCTACTTCACGCGTGCAGCGCGAGCCGCGCCTGCTGCTCGGCGGCGCAGAAGCGCACGCGGGCCGCGCTCGAGCTACGTCGGCAGCGAGGTCTTCCTCGTCGCTGGTCGATCCGCAGCGAGGCGCCGTTCAGCGGCGACCTGCGCCAGCTGGCGGTCGCAGACGCTGTGCACCAACCGCGACCTGCCGCTGCAGCATGCCGGTCGGCCTGGGCAAGACCGACTTCACGCTCGACGTCGCGGCGCCGGTGACGCGCATCCGCGTGCGTCAAGGGCCCGAGCCGGCCGTATCGCGCCGCTGCGCCGACGGCGCACGTCGGCGTGGCGGTTCGATCAACCACCTGTCGCTCAACTACCTGTCGCTGCGTCGACAGCGACCGAGCGCGAGGGCGCGGCGGCGCTGCGCGAGCTGCTGGAGCTGTACGCGCACGAGCGGCGACGCGCGTGCGCCAGGCGGCAGATCGAGGGCGTGCGGTCGGTGCGCGTGCGGCCGCGTGGTGCGCCGGCTGCCGCATGCCCGGGCCGATCGCCTTCGGCCGCGGCCTGGAGATCGACGCTCGACGGTCGACGAGCTGGCGTTCGAGGGCGGCAGCGCGTTCCTGCTCGGCGCGGTGCTGGAGCAGTTCTTCGCGCGCCACGTCTCGATCAACTCCTTCACCGAGACCGTGCTGCGTTCCGGGACGCGCGGCGAGATCATGCGATGGGCGCCGCGATGGGGCGCGACGACCGATCGCTCTGAGCCTTCTTCGCCGCGCTGGCGGCGGAGCCGTACCGGCCACGACTTCTACCAGGCGCTGCGCCGGCTCGAGTGCCTGCTATGCCGACAAGCCGCGCTTGGGGCAGGCGCTGCGGCCGGCGGACGAGCCGGTGCGCCTCGGCCAGGACCCGACGCTGTCGTTCGCGCCGGCGCCGCTGGCCGGCGTTCGAGCCGGCGCCGGACGGGCGGCCGCCGCGGCTGCGGTGCAGCGCTTCTTCGGCCTGCTCGGGCCGAACGGCCCGCTGCCGCTGCACCTCACCGAGTACGCGCGCGAGCGCCTGCGGCACGCGGGCGACCCGACCTTCAGCGCGCTTCCTCGACCTGTTCCATCATCGGTTCCTCGCGCTGTTCTACCGCGCCTGGGCGCAGGCGCAGCCGCACGGTCAGCCGCGACCGGCCGCGGCGACGACCGCTTCGCCGGCTATCGTCGGCGCGTTCATCGGCATCGGCGCCCGCGACGCTGCGCGCAGCGCGACGCGGTCCCCGACCACGCCAAGCTGTTCCACGCCGGCCTGCTGGTCGCGGCAGGTGCGCAACGCCGAGGGGCTGCGCGCCATCGCTGCCGGCAGTTCTTCGGCGTGCCGGTGCGCGATCGAGGAGTTCGTCGGCCACTGGATGCGCTGCTCGAGCGCGCGAGCGCACGCGGCTCGGCGCGCGCGACGGCGCGCGCGCTCGGCGTCGGCGCCGTGCTCGGCGCGCGCGGTGTGGGACCGGCAGCACAAGTTCCGCATCGACCTCGGGCCGCTGACGCTGCGCGCAGTACGAGAGCTTCCTGCCCGGCGGCGCAGCGCCATCGCGGCAAGCTGGTGGCGCTGGGTGCGGCAGTACGTCGTGCTTCGAGCTCGAGTGGGACGTGCGGCTGCGTGCTGAAGCAGCAGCGAGGTGCCGCCGCTGCGGCTCGGCGCGCCGCGGCCGGCTCGGCTGGACGACTGGCTGGGCTGCGGCGCACGCGCGCGACGCCGACGACCTGGAGCTGACGCGGCCGAGCGCTGTGCCTGGCACGCGCGAGCGCGCTCGATCGACGGCAGCTGAACGGAGCAGGAGCACGCATGAGCGAGATCAGCCGCGTCGCGCTGTTCGGCAAGCTCAATCCGCCTGGCCTACAAGGCCATCGAGGGCGCGACCGTGTTCTGCAAGCTGCGCGGCAACCCGTACGTCGAGCTGGTGCACTGGATGCAGCAGATCCTGCAGCACGCCGGACTCCGACCTGCACCGCATCATCCAGCACTTCGAGCTCGACGCGTCGCGGCTGGCCAAGGACATCACCGACGCGCTCGACCGGCTGCCGCGCGGCGCGACCGTCGATCTCCGACCTGTCGGCGCACGTCGAGAGCGCGGTCGAGCGCGGCTGGGTCTACGGCACGCTGATGTTCGGCGAAGCCCAGGTGCGCACCGGCCACCTGGTGGTCGGGCATGCTCAAGACGCGCGTCGCTGCGCAACGCGCTGCTCGGCATCTCGCGCCAGTTCGAGCACGATCAAGCGCCGACGACCTGGCCGAGGACTTCGCGCAAGATCGTCGCCGGCTCGCCCGAGGACGGCTTGCGCGCCACCGACGGCTCGGCGCTCGGCGGCGCGCCGGGCGAGGCCAGCGGCGCGATGGCGCCGGCGCAGATGGGCAAGCAGGAGGCGCTGCAAGCGGTTCACCGTCGACCTGACCGAGCGGGCGCGCAAGGGCGAGATCGACCCGATCGTCGGCCGCGACGAGGAGATCCGCCAGATCGTCGACATCCTGATGCGCCGGCGGCAGAACAACCCGATCCTGACCGGCGAGGCCGGCGTCGGCAAGACCGCGGTCGTCGAAGGCTTCGCGCTGCGGATCGCCGCGCGGCGACGTGCCGCCGCCGCTGCAAGGACGTGTCGCTGCGCACGCTCGACGTCGGCCTGCTGCAGGCCGGCGCCAGCATGAAGGGCGAGTTCGAGAAGCGGCTGCGCCAGGTGATCGACGAGGTGCAGGCCTCGCCCAAGCCGATCATCCTGTTCATCGACGAGGCGCACACGCTGATCGGCGCCGGCGGCGCGGCCGGCACCGGCGACGCGGCCAACCTGCTCAAGCCGGCGCTGGCGCGCGGCACGCTGCGCACCATCGCGGCCACGACCTGGGCCGAGTACAAGAAGCACATCGAGAAGGACCCGGCGCTGACGCGCCGCTTCCAGGTGGTGCAGGTCGACGAGCCGAGCGAGGAGAAGGCGATCCTGATGATGCGCGGCGTGGCCTCGACGCTGGAGAAGCACCACCGCGTGCAGGTGCTCGACGAGGCGCTCGAGGCGGCGGTGCGGCTGTCGCACCGCTACATCCCGGCGCGGCAGCTGCCCGACAAGGCGGTCAGCCTGCTCGACACCGCCTGCGCCCGCGTGGCGATCAGCCAGCACGCGGTGCCGGCGGAGGTCGACGACTGCCGCCGCGCATCGAGGCGCTGGAGACCGAGCTGGAGATCATCGGCCGCGAAGACGGCGGTCGGCGTCGACACCGCCGAGCGCGAAGCGACGGCCGAGCGAGAAGCTCGCCGCCGAGCAGGCGCGGCTCGGCGAGCTCGAGGCAGCGCTGGGAGGAGGAGAAGGCGCTGGTCGACCAGATCCTCGAGATCCGCGCGCAAGCTGCGCGGCGGGCGCCGGCACGGTCGAAGGCACCGGCAGCACGCTGGAGCAGGCCGCCGACGCCGCCGCAGACGACGCCGGTCGACGCCGCGGCGCGCCGGCGCCAGCGGCCGCTCGACCGAAGCCGAGCGCGACGCAGCTGCTCGCCGAGCTCGCAGGAGCTGCAGGCGCAAGCTGCACCGAGCTGCAGGGCGAGACGCCGCTGATCCTGCCGACGCGTCGACGAGCAGGCGGTGGCCTCGGTCGTCGCGGACTGGACCGGCATCCCGGTCGGCCGCATGGTGAAGAACGAGATCGAGGCGGTGCTGAAGCTGGCCGACACGCTCGAGCAGCGCGTCATCGGCCAGCGCCATGCGCTGGAGATGATCGCCCGGCGCATCCAGACCTCGCGCGCCAAGCTCGACAACCCGAACAAGCCGATCGGCGTGTTCATGCTGGCCGGCCCTCGGGCGTCGGCAAGACCGAGACCGCGCTGGCGCTGGCCGAGGCGCTCTACGGCGGCGAGCAGAACGTCATCACCATCAACATGAGCGAGTTCCAGGAGGCGCACACCGTCTCCACGCTCAAGGGCGCGCCGCCGGGCTACGTCGGCTACGGCGAGGGCGGCGTGCTGACCGAGGCGGTGCGCCGCCGGCCGTACAGCGTGGTGCTGCTCGACGAGGTCGAGAAGGCCCACCCCGACGTGCACGAGATCTTCTTCCAGGTGTTCGACAAGGGCTGGATGGAGGACGGCGAGGGCCGCGTGATCGACTTCAAGAACACGCTCATCCTGCTGACCACCAACGTCGGCACCGACCTGATCATGAACATGTGCAAGGACCCGGAGCTGATGCCCGACGCCCGAGGGCATCGCCAAGGCGCTGCGCGAGCCGCTGCTCAAGGTCTTCCCGCCGGCGCTGCTCGGCCGGCTGGTGGTGATTCCCTACTACCCGCTCAGCGACGAGATGATCGGCGCCATCGTCCGGCTGCAGCTCGGCCGCATCGAGAAGCGCGTCGCGCGAGAACCACAAGGTGCCGTTCACCTACGACGACGAGGTGGTCAAGCTGATCGTCAGCCGCTGCACCGAGCTGGAGAGCGGCGGGCGCATGATCGACGCCATCCTGACCAACACCGTGCTGCCGCGCATCAGCGAGGAGTTCCTGAAGCGGATGATGGAAGGCAAGCCGATCGAGCGGGTGCACGTCAGCGTCGCCGGCGGGGAGTTCGCCTACGCATTCGATTGAATGGCTGACCCTGCCCGGCACGTGCCGAACGGGCGGCGGATGTGGGGCGGCACACCAGGGACAGTCCATGCAGCGCGAAACCGAGTTGGCGATCCTGTTTGCCGACGTCTCCGGCAGCACCCAGTTGTATGAGGCGCTGGGAGACGTCACCGCCCGTGAGATCGTCGCCCGCTGCGTTGCCATCATGACGGACGCCACCCGGAACCACGGCGGCGTCCTGATCAAGACCATCGGCGACGAGGTCATGACCGCGTTTCGTTCCGCCGACGCGGCTGCCGACGCGGCTACCGAAATGCAGGAGGCGATCACCGGCCAGCTCGTGGTCGGCGGCCGGCAACTCGCGATCCGCGTCGGGTTTCATTTCGGTCCCGTCCTGATCGAGGAGTCCGACATCTTCGGCGATGCGGTGAATGTGGCGTCGCGCATGGCCAATCAGGCCAAGGCCGGTCAGATCCTGACGACCGGCGCCACGGTCGGCCGCGTGTCCGGTCCGTGGCGCTCGGCGATGCGTCAGATCGACCGCACCGACGTCAAGGGCAAGCGCGACCAGATCGACGTCTTCGAAGTCGTCTGGCAGGCCGAGGACGTGACGCTGATCCGGCAGCGACCCTGGGCCAACGCCCCCCGCGGCGGCGGCGGCCGGCTGGTTCTCACGGTCGGCGGCAGGCAGGTCGAGGTGGGCGAGCTCCGGCCGACGCTGACCCTCGGACGCGCCGATCAGAACGACTTGGTGATCAAGGATGACGTCATCTCCCGGCTGCATGCCCGGCTGGAGTATCGCAACGGGCGGTTCGTGCTCACCGACCAGAGCGTCAACGGCACCTTCGTGCTGCCCGACGGTGGAGAGAGCACCTATGTGCATCGCGACAGCTTCGTTCTCGTCGGTGCCGGCATACTCGGTCTCGGCCAGGCGCCGGTACGCGATTCGCCCAACGCGGTGCGCTATGAGCCGGCCTGACGGTCCGACGGGAACAGGCCCGGGAGTGCCGTCCTTGACGGAAGTGGACGGGCGGGCGACGATTCGGTTTCGGCGGCGCAGCTGGATTTCGGTCGCCGTCATCCAGAGGGCATAACAACGAGGAGGAGATCTGCATGGGCATACTCGATTCGATTCTTTCGCTCTTCGGCGGCAAGAAGGAGACACCGGCGGCAGCAGCGCCGCGGCCTGCGCAACCGCTGCACCACCATCAGGCGTCGGCCGCGCCGGCCGGAAAGAGGATCGACCGCGTTCTGGTCGGCGAGTCGCTGGTCGGCGACGGCAACGAAGTGGCGCACGTGGATCTCATCATGGGGCCGCGCGGCAGCGCCGCCGAGAAGGCCTTCGCCAACGCGCTGAGCAACAACAAGGATGGCTTCACCACGCTGCTGGCGGTGGTGGCGCCGAACCTGCTCTGCAAACCGAACACCGTCATGTTCAACAAGGTGACGATCAAGGGCGCCAAGCAGGCGGTGCAGATGTTCGGCCCGGCGCAGCGGGCCGTGGCCATGGCGGTGGCGGATTGCGTGGAGGACGGCACGATACCGGCGAGCGAGGCCAACGACACCTTCATCTGCGTCGGCGTCTTCATCCACTGGGAGGCGGCCGACGACAAGAAGATCCAGGATTTCAACTACGAGGCGACGAAGCAGGCGATCAAGCGCGCCGTGGCCGGAGAGCCGAAGGCGGCGGAAGTGGTGGCCAAGAAGGGCGCCATGCTGCATCCCTTTGCGGCCCATGCGTGAGCTGCGGCAGGCGGTTGCCCGCCCGTGGCAAGCCGGTCAACCGGCCGCGGTTTTTCGGTCCGTGCGCCGTGATCTCCGCCGGCGGACCTCTCAGTCCTGCCGGATGCGATGACAGGTGGCTGATCTGCTGGTGAAACTCTATGAACTGCCGGCCGCGGCATCGATCGCGCTGGGCGGCGCCGGCCCGCGGATTCGGCGTGCGATGGCCTATGAAAAGCACAGCGTGGTGGATTGGGTGCGGGAGAACTTCGGTCGGGGCTGGGCCAGCGAATGCGATGTCGCCTTCGCCAACCGCCCGATCTCTTGTCATGTCGCGACGGAAAACGGAGCGATCCGGGGCTTCGCCTGCTACGACAGCACCGGCCGCGGCCTGTTCGGCCCGGTCGGCGTGGCGCTCGAGGCGCGCGGCCGGGGCATCGGCCGCGGCCTTCTCCTGTCCTGCCTGCATGCCATGAGCGCTGCCGGCTACGCATATGCGGTGGTGGCGGGGGTCGAAGCGGCCGAGTTCTATCAGCGTACCGTCGGTGCCACCGAGATTCCGGGTTCAACTCCCGGCATCTATCGCGACCGCCTCGCAACCTAGCCCGGACACTTTTCGGAGTCTCGACCCCGATGCACGCAAGCGCCCAGGACCGGATTCAGCCGGAACTGCAACCACCCGCCGAACTCAGCTCTCGGCGAGGCGCTCTCCCTCGCCGTTCACGCCCATCGCGAGGGCTATCTGGACAACGCCGAACTCCTCTACCGGCGCATTCTCGAAGTCGCGCCGGATCAGGCGGACGCGATGCATTTTCTCGGCGTCCTGCTGCATCAGCGCGACCGCAGCGGAGAAGCGATCGACCTCATCCAGCGCTCGATCGAGCTCGACCCCGGCATTCGCCGACCGCTACAACAACCTGGGCAACGTCCTGGTGGAGCACGAACGGCTGGCGGAGGCGACCGAGGCCTACCGCAAGGCGATCGCCCTGCAGCCCGGCCATGCCAACGCCTACAACAATCTGGGCGCGGTGCTGCGCGCGCAGGGCCGGTTCGAGGAGGCCGACGGCCGCCTACCAGAAGGCGATCGAAGCCAATCCCGAACATGCCGACGCCCACAACAACATGGGCAACCTGCTGTCGAGCCAGGGCCGGGTCAGGGAGGCCGTCGCCTACTACTGCAAGGCGATCACCCTGATGCCCAACCATCCCGAATCGCGCAAGCTGCTGGGCATCGCCTACTACACCATCGGCACAGATCGACGAGGCCGCGGAGGTGTTTCGCAAGTGGCTCGATCGGAGGAACCGGACAACCCGGTGGCGCAGCACTTGCATGCGGCGTGCTCCGGAGACGGACGTGCCGGCGCGGGCGTCCGACGCGTACGTGCGAGTCCACCTTCGACGCGTTCGCCGACAGCTTCGACGCCAAGCTGGGCGTGCTCGGCTACCGCGCGCCGCAGCTCGTGGCGGACGCCTGGCGCGGTTCTGCGGCGCGCCGGCGAAGCACGCTCGTGGCGCTCGACGCCGGCTGCGGCACCGGACTGTGCGGTCCGTTGATCGCGCCCTATGCGTGCCAGGCTGACCGGCGTCGACCTGTCCGGCGGGCATGCTGGTCGCGCCCGCGACCGCGGCGTCTATGACGAACTGGTCAAGGCCGAACTCACCGAATACCTGCGCGGCCAGCGCCGACGCCTTCGACCTGATCATCTCCGCCGATACGCTCGTGTACTTCGGTGCGCTGGAGCCGGTGATGGCGGCGGCGCACGGCGCGTTGCGCGCGCGCGGCACTGCTTGACTTTCACGGTGGAGGAGGCGGCGGACGACGCGCTCGAAGCCGGCTATCGCATCAACCCTCACGGACGCTACAGTCATTGCCGCGGCTACGTCGCAGCAGGCACTGGCCGCCGCCGGGTTCGGCGACGTGGCCATCGAGTCCGCGATCCTGCGCAACGAAGGCGGCAGCGGCGTGCGCGGCCTGGTCGTCGCTGTCGCAAGCTCGCCGCCGATGAGCGTGCGACGCGGGCGGCGTCATGACGGCTCGGCATAGGTCGGCGCGTGTCTTTAGTCTAGAATCGCCGTCATGGAAAGCGCACCTGCGTTCATTGTGCCTGGAGGGAGAGTGAATGGCCCGAGTGATGGAGATCGTCACGCCGCTGGGCGCGGACGTGCTGCTGTTTCACCGCATGAATGCGCGCGAAGAGATGAGCCGGCTGTTCGAGTACGAACTCGACCTGCTGAGCAAGAAGGGCGACATCAATCTCGACGACATCCTGGCCAAGAGCGTCACCGTCAAGCTCGAACTGCCCGAGCGCAAGACGCGCCACTTCAACGGCTACGTCACGCGCTTCGCGCAGGTCGGCATGCACGGGCGCTACCACCTGTACCGCGCCGCCGTGCGGCCCTGGCTGTGGTTCCTCACGCGCAGTGCAGAACTGCCGCATCTTCCAGGACATGACGGTGCCGGACATCATCAAGAAGGTGTTCGACGAGCACAGCATCGCCGACGTCAAGCAGGACGGTCTCAGCGGCACCTATCCCAAGCGCGATGTACTGCGTGCAGTACCGCGAGACGCGACTTCAACTTCGTCTCGCGCCTGATGGAAGAAGAAGGCATCTACTACTACTTCAAGCACGAGCGAGGACAAGCACACCCTGATGCTGTCGGACTCCTACAGCGCACACGAGACATTCGCCGGCTACGCCAAGATTCCCTTCGTCCGCCCTGGAGCGCACCGCGCGCATCGAGCAGGAATACATCCACGAATGGACGCTGACGCGCGAAGTCGCAGCCCGGCAAGTTCGCCCTCAAGGACTTCGACTTCGAAAAGCCCAGCACCAGCCTGCTGGTCAAGACCAACCAGCAGCGCAAGCACGATCTGGCCGACTACGAAATCTACGACTATCCGGGCGACTACGCGCTGAGCAAGCGACGGCGACCAGTACGTGCGCACGCGCATGGAAGAAGCGCAGTACCAGTTCGAACTGGCCAACGGCAAGAGCAACGCGCGCGGCCTGTGCGTCGGCTACCTGTTCGAACTCAGCGGCCAGACGCAGAGCGACCAGAACCGCGAATACCTGGTGCTGTCGGCCGACTACGAACTCGAATACACCGAATACGAAGCGATGGAAAACCAGGGCGCCAAGTACGCCTGCGGCTTCAGCGTCGCTCAACAGCAAGCAGGCCTTCCGGCCGCAGCTGCACCACGCGCAAGCCCTTCGTCCAGGGCCCGCAGACGGCCATCGTCGTCGGCCCGTCGGGCGACGAGATCTACACCGACAAGTACGGCCGGGTGAAGGTGCAGTTCCACTGGGACCGCTACGGCAAGAACGACGAACACAGCTCCTGCTGGATGCGCGTCTCGCACCCCTGGGCGGGCAAGAACTGGGGCATGATCGCCATCCCGCGCATCGGCCAGGAAGTGGTGGTCGACTTCCTGGAAGGCGATCCCGACCAGCCGCTGATCACCGGGCGCGTCTACAACGCCGAGCAGATGCCGCCGTGGGAACTGCCGGCCAACAAGACGCAGACGGGCATCCTGACGCGCTCGTCGCAAGGGCGGCAGCGGCGCCAACGCCAACGCCATCCGCTTCGAGGACAAGAAGGGCTCGGAGCAACTGTGGATCCACGCCGAGAAGAACCAGGACATCGAGGTCGAGAACGACGAGACCCACTGGGTCGGCCATGATCGCACCAAGACCATCGACCACGACGAGACCACGCACGTCAAGCACGACCGCACCGAGACGGTCGACAACAACGAGACCATCACCATCGGCGTCGAACCGCACCGAGCAGGTGGGCAACAACGAGACCATCACCATCGGCGTGAATCGCACCGAGACGGTCGGCGCGAACGAGACCATCACCATCGGTGCCAACCGCACCGAGCACGGTGGCGGCGAACCAGTCCGTCACCATCGGCGCGACCGACACGCTGACCGTCGCCACGCAGCGCACCCACACCGTCGGCGCCAACGAGACCATCACCGTCGGTGCCGCGCAGGAGATCACCGTCGGTGCCGCGCGTGCGGTCACCGTCGGTGCCGCGCAGCAGGTGAGCGTCGGTGCCGATCAGAGCATCAGCGTCGGCAGCAACCAGAACGAGTCGGTCGGCAAGAACTATGTCGCTGAACGTCGGCGACAAGTCGCACGCGCCAGCGTCGGCAAGGACGACTCGCTCAAGGTCGGCAAGAACCTGTCGATCGACGCCGGCGACTCGATCACCATCACGACCGGCAGCGCCAGCATCTCGATGAAGAAGGACGGTACCATCACCATCAAGGGCAAGGACATCACCATCGAGGGCTCGGGCAAGATCAACGCCAAGGCGAGCAGCGACATCATCATGAAGGGCAGCAAGATCCTGCAGAACTGAGCCGGGAGGCAGACTATGAGCGGAAGGGATATTGAACAGGCACTCGCCGAGGAGCTGGCGCCGACCGACTGAGTCCCGGCGCAGACGCCGCACGCGCACATCGATGGCAGCGGTGGTGGGGCGGATCGTCGGTTTCTGGGAGGCGCGCACGCCGCTCGTGATCGTTTCCCGGGCCAGCCGGGCAACGCCGCCATCGCTGCCACGGGCGGTCGTCGATCTTCACGGCGAACATATCGGCCGCGATGTCGTGCTCATGTTCGACGGCGGCGATCCGGCGCGGCCCATCGTCATGGGCTGCGTCCGCGCCGAAAGCGCGTGGCCGCTGCCCGAGCAGCCGGGGCAGGTCGAAGTGGATGCGGACGGCGAACGCCTGGTCGTCAGCGCCAAGGAGCAGATCGTCCTGCGCTGCGGCAAGGCGAGCATCACCCTGACCAAGGCGGGCAAGGTGCTGATCCAGGGCGCCTACGTGTCGAGCCGCTCGTCGGGCGTCAATCGCATCAAGGGCGGCTCGGTGCAGCTCAACTGAACTGCGCGCCCTCTCCCCTGCGGGAGAGGGCGGGCAGACGGAGTCCAGCATTGGAACTCATCAACGCCACCCGCATGGTCGCCGGCTACACCATGGGCATCGAGCCCAGCGGCCGCGAATTGCTGGTCGTGGTGATCAAGGGCACCTTCCGGCTGCCCAGACGCCGGACGAGCCGCTGCGGCTGGCACGATGAGCAATTGCCGCTGGTGATGGCCGACACGTTCACCGGCGAGCCGGGTCTGTCGGCGCCGGTGCTACGAGGTGGACTTCGCGCCGCGCAAGCAGCGCGTGCGACGTGCTGCTGATCGGCAGCGCCTATGCGCCGGGCGGTCGTCCCGGCAACGCGTGTGCCGGTCGGCCTGCGCGTCGGCGGCATGACCAAGACCTTCGCGGTCGTCGGCGACCGGCGTTGGCAGGCGGGCGTCGACCGGCGTCAGCGCGAGCGCCGCCGGAGCCCTTCACCGTCATGCCGATCTCGCTACGACCGCGCCTTCGGCGGCGTCGACAACCGGCACGAGGACCCCGCCAAGCACGCGGCCTTCATGCGCAATCCGGTCGGCAGGGGCTTTCACAAGCACCTGCAAGAGCGAATGGGTGGACGGCACACCGCTGCCCAACACCGAAGAGTTGAACCGTCCGGTCGACGCGACCGGACGGCGACTACCTGCCGATGGCCTTCGGTCCGATCGGCCGCGGCTGGGAACCGCGCTACCGCTACGCCGGCACCTACGACCAGCACTGGCTCGACGAGCACTTCCCGTTCCTGCCGCCGGACTTCGACGAGCAGTACTACCAGGCCGCGCCGCTCGACCAGCAGTTCCACGGCCCGCTCGGCGGCCAAGAGGTCGCGCTGGTCAATCTGACGCCGGACGGTCGCCGCAGCTTCGCCATCCCGGCCTTCGAGGCGCCGGTGCACGTCTTCCCGAAGAAGGGCGAGCGCGAAGACCTCAAGGCGACCCTCGACACCATCGTGCTCGAGCCGGACCACGAGCGCTTGACGATGACCTGGCGCGTGGCGCGGCCGCTGAAGAAGAACATGTTCGAGATCGCGCAGGTGCTGGTGGGCAAGAAGGGCAAGGAGTGGTGGCAGCAGCGCGAGGAGGTCGCCTTCCCGATCCCGTCGTACCGGCGCATGAGCCCGATACCCGGAGGAGGCTACGCTGAGGAGACCGCCATGCCCGCTCAACCGATCGCCATCATGAGCACCGGTCTGGTGACCAGCGTCGGGCTCTGACGGCACCCGCGGCCTGCGCCGCGATCCGCGCCAGGATCAGCAACCCCACCGAGACCCGCTTCATGGACTCGCGACGGCGAGTGGATCATGGCGCACCAGGTGCCGCTGGAGAAGCCGTGGCGCGGCCGCACCAAGCTCGCGCAAGATGGCGGCGATGGCGATCGCCGAGTGCCTGGACGAGCATCCCGCGCGAGGAGTGGCCGCAGCATCCCGCTGCTGCTGTGCGTCGCCGAGCGCGAGCGCCCCGGTCGGCTCGACGGCCTGGACGACGAGCTGCTTCCGCGAGATCGAGCAGGAGCTCGGCATGCGCTTCGCTGCCGAATCGGCCGTCGTCGCCCAAGGCCGCGTCGGCGTGGCGATCGCGCTTGGCGCAGGCGCGCAAGCTGATCTTCGACGGCAACGGCCCCGCATGTGCTGATCGCCGCCACCGACAGCCTGCTGACCTGGCCCACGCTCGAGCGTCTACGAACGAGCGGATCGGCTGCTGCACCGCGCGCAACTCGAACGGCTTCATGCCGGGCGAAGGCGCCGGCGCGCTGCTGGTCGGCCGACCCGACGGGCACGGCGCGAATTGCTGTGCACTGGCATCGGCTTCGGCATCGAGGAGGCGCACATCGAATCCGACGAGCCGCTGCGCGCCGACGGGCTGGCCAGGCGATCAAGGGCGCGCTCGCCGACGCCGGCTGCGAGATGCACGACCTCGACTACCGCATCACCGACATCTCCGGCGAGCAGTACTACTTCAAGGAAGCGGCGCTCGCGCTGTCGCGCACGCTGCGCCAGCGCAAGGAGGAGTTCGACATCTGGCATCCGGCCGAATGCATCGGCGAGGCCGGCGCAGCGGCCGGCGTCGCGATCCTCGCGCGTCGCCGACGCCGCCTGCCGCAAGGCCTATGCGCCGGGCCCAGCATCCTTGCCCACATGGCGCAACGACGCGGTCAGCGCGCGGCCGCCGTGCTGCACTTCCGGGGAGCGTGATGGCGAACGAGGTCTACGCCAACAACATGGAGGTCTCCTGCAAGGCGGCGGCGGGCAAGTCCATCTGCGCGTTTCCCGACGTCTGCTTCACGCCGCCGCAGACACCCGGCGACCCCGCCCGGCGTGCCGATCCCCTATCCGAACACCGGCATGGCGTCGGACACGCACCGACGGCTCGACGACCGTGAAGATCTCCGGCCAGGAGGTGATGCTCAAGAACAAGATGCTACTTCAAGAAGAGCACGGGCGACGAAGCCGGCTGCGCGCCGAAGAAGGGCGTGATCACCAGCAAGAACACGGGGCAAGGTCTACTTCAACGCGTGGTCGATGGACGTGAAGGTCGAGGGCGAGAACGTCGTGCGCCATCTCGACATGACGACGCACAACCACGACCCGCCACCCGGCCAGACTCCACCATCGCGCCTTTCCTCGCCAAGCAGACGGTCACCAAAGAGATTGGTCCATGCAAGGAAGAAATCAAGAAAGAGAAGACGGCCTGCGCCAGACTGCACTACCGCATGGTACCGGTGATCCCTGCAAGAAACCCGATTGCCAGGCGGCACGCAAGTGCTCACTTAGTCCGTACGGAGGCAAGGGCTCACCTAACTGCTGCCCTCCCCAGGTAGCACACCATATTTTGCCGAACTCATGTCTGCAGGGTAGGGGCTCGCGAGGAGATTCCAGTACCAATGTCACAGGCCTAAAGAAGACCGGTCCAAATGCCTACACCGAGGAAAACGCACCGTGTGTCTGTTGCAGTGGAAAGAAGGGCGTAAAGAATCCGATCGGTACGCACAAGAAGATGCACGACTTGACCAAGAAGAAGCTGAAGGCGATTCTCGTTGCCGGCAAGACACTGACCTATGAACAAGCTCGAAGCGCAGCAGCCGAGGCGCACGAAGAAACTTTTCGTGGTAAGGACGGCAAGCCCCAATGCAGCAAGGAGTGCATCGAGGCTCAGGTCGATGCACACATGAAGAAAACTGGCACGGGCAGTGAGATCAAGGTCAACCAAGTGGACGGCGCCACCTCAGCAAAGTACGAGAAATACAAAACAGGAAAGGCAAAATAGATGTCTAAACGTATTCTAAAGTATCTAGGAAACTGCGCGAATTCGGGATTTCTGGGTGTTACGTTCGATCGCGAAACATTATCGGATTTACAGCACAGAAGTGGCATGAAGACGACGCGATGGTTCCGCGTGAGACTATGATCTTCTTCTTCTATCCAGATGAGGGAAAGTCCGAGCAATGGGCGGCGAGGGAATGGGATTTGATGACTGGCATTCACGGATGCGCCTGCTTCGCGCCAAACGAGCGCTGGGTGTTTGTGTCCGATCCGGGCGAGGTTCTACGTTGTGGGGCAGGGCGACGATGGCGATGAGAAGCCTATCACCGGCAAACGCGCTGCGCAGTTCTCTGCCGTCAAGTGCATTGCGGGCGGGTATGCATATGCTGTCGGCACCGGACGCGAAGTGCACAAGAGAACAGCACCAAACAAGTGGGCAAGGATCAGCGATGACTCGTTGTTGCTGGACATGCCCAAGGCGATCGATCACGCCGGATTCGAAGATATCGATGGCTTTTCGGAACGCGATATCTACGCCTGCGGCGGTCGCGGCGATCTGTGGTGGTTCGACGGAAAGCGGTGGATCAATCAGGATCGCCCGACGGACGCAAACCTGGAAAAGCTGGTCTGCGCGCCCGACGGCAAAGTGTATGTGACGACGAACCAATCGATGCTATTGATCGGCCGATCCAACCAATGGCGCACGGTCGACATCGACATCGGCGAGCAAATGCTTCAAGAAATCGTGTTTTATGGGCCTCGCGTATTGGTTTCGACCGATGACTCGGTATTCGACGTCACGGGCGGGATAGCTCGACCTGTTCAACTTCGGGCTACCGACGATGACGACCTATACGCATCTCGCGGCCAGCGATGGCATCCTCGTTTTGGCCGGCGAGAGAGCGAAGCGTTTCTCCACGACGGAGCCCGGTGGAAGAAGATCTTTCAGATCTAACGAACAGCGAGGGACTCCCCATCATTGCAACCGGACTGAGCCAAAGGGGCCAAGCGTGGCTTTCCTGGCCATCATCAGCCAGAGAAAAGCTTCTGGGAAGGGACAAGATCATCTATGCGAGGGTGTGCTAATGCTGCACCTGGTGGTGAATGAGGTGCAGAGATGCTTGTCGGCTCGCTCGCGGCAGCACACCGATTTGTCGGGCGCGACAAGATTGGCGTCAATGTCCGAGTTGCACGGGTCGCATGCGCCGTCCACAGCCTGATGATCCGATAACACAGTGCCCGCCACCATCGATCTCGTCGTCACCCAGCACGCGGAACTTGCTACCCACCTCTGGGGCAACCGCAGGCAGGGCGCGACGGCTCCGCATTGGGCGCTGCGCCACCTCGGCCGTTTCGACGAGCGGGTGGAGGCGAACATCGATGGCCTGCGCGTTGCGGGCGAGGCGGGGTTGCGCGCCTGCGAGAAGTTGCTGGAGCAGGACGAACCCGGTGCTGCCTTCGTCGCCAGTGTGCTGGCGATCGAGGCGAAGGATCGCGCGCGCATCGGCCGGTTGCTGAGTCTGGCGCAGGCACTGCCGTCGGTCTGGGCCGGGCTGGGTTCGGCGATCGGCTGGGTGTCGAGCACGCACCTGATGGGTACGGTGAAGTCGCTGCTGGAGACGAAGAGCGCGTCGCTCAATCGGCTCGGGATCACGGCATGCACGATGCATCGGGTCGATCCGGGCGCGTTTCTCGACGATGCCATCGCCCATGGCGATGACGCGATCCGGGTGCGGGCGTTGGAGGCGGTCGGCAAGCTCGGCCGCAGCGAATCCCTGAACGCTGTGCTCAAGGCCACCGCTGATGCCGAGGACAGTTGCCGCTGCTGGGGTGCGTGGTCGGCGGTCGTGCTCGGCGACCGCGGCGCCGCGCTGGAAGCCCTGCGCGAGCCCTGTGCCAAGCCGTCGCCGCACCGGGCGACGGCGCTGAGCGTGCTGCTGCGCACGGTGGATGTCGGTGCCGCGCATGCCGTGCTGCGAGGCATCGCGCAGGAGGAACCCAAGGACCTGCGCATGCTGATCCAGGCCGTCGGCGTTGCCGGCGACCCGCACTATATTCCCTGGCTGATGGAGCAGATGGCGGACCTCAAGGTGGCGCGGCTTGCCGGCGAAGCATTCAGTGTCATCACCGGCGCCGACCTCGCCTGGCTCGATCTCGAACGACGTCCGCCCGAGGACGTGGAACTCGGTCCCAACGACAATCCGGAGGACGAGGACGTCGGCATGGACCCGGACGACGGCCTGCCCTGGCCGGATCCGGCGAAGGTCCGCGTCTGGTGGGAGGCGAACCGGCACCGTTTTCCGGCCGGCGTGCGCCACTTCATGGGCGAGCCTCCGAATCGAGAAAACTGCCGGCGCGTGCTGCGCGACGGCTATCAGCGCCAGCGCATCGCCGCCGCGCTCTACCTCGCCCTGCTGCGGCCGGGCACGCCGCTGTTCCCTACCAGCGCACCGGCCTGGCGGCAGAAGCGCTGGCTGGCTCAGACGAGCGCATAGCCTTGGCCGCTAAGTACATCGTCGCCGTTCTGGCGCTGGTGTTCCTGGTGCTCGGCTTCGGGCGCCTCGCCCGCGATGGCGGTCGCATCGCGCCCGCGTCCCGAACCTGGCTGCTGGTCGGTGCGATCTTCGCGCTGGTCAGCGCCTGGCTATGGACGCGCTGAGGGCGAACTGCGCTCTTGCCCCTGCCCGAGTCGAGGCATGCGCGTCGTGGGTGGGTGAGCCTCCAGATGCGCCGTCGTCCTGCAACGACCAAGCCTCAGTCGGCGATCCGCGCAACCGTCGTGATCGGTATCGGATTGGCGCCGCGGGCTGCGCGGTGCCTTGTGGCCCAAGTGGCGTCCTCGCGCTCCGTCGCTGGTGACATAATCCGTTCTCGACACGTCACGCTCGGCCACAGGGGAGTTGCAGGCACCGATCGCCGACAAAAGAGGGAAAAATCAGATGATGAGAATCCGCGTCCTTACCCACCACGGCCGGCCCGCCTCGCAAGCGATCGAGGCGGATTTCGGCGAGAGCGGCGGCAGCGTCGGCCGCGCGGATACGAACCAGTTGGTCCTCCCGGATCCGGAGCGGCACATCTCCCGCGTGCAGGCCCGCATCCTGTTTCGGGATGGCGGCTACTTCATTGCCGACCAGGGCGCCAATCCGGTACTGCTGAACGGCTCGCCCGTCGGCAACGGCAATCAGGCTGCGCTCGCCGACGGCGACGAGTTGCGGATCGGCGAGTACGTGCTGCGCGTATCGAAGGCGCAGCAGGCGCCTGTTGCAGGGCTGGACTTGGGATCGTTCGGCGCGGCCCAGGTGCAGGCTGTGGCAGGCGGCGCGCCGGTGGACGATCCGCTGGCGCTCTTCGGCGGCGCGTCTAAGCCCTCGGCTGCCGCCATCGCCGGACTCGGTGTCGGGACGCCCGCCGCTCCGCCGCCGGTCCCGTCGCGGGAACGGGCGCCGGAGCGCAGCCCGTTCGACGATCTTTTCGCCCAGCAGCCCGCAACTGCGCGCGAGCCCGCATCGCCTGCGGCGGCGCAGGCCGGCGTGATTCCCGAGGACTTCGATCCCTTCGCCGATCAGTACGCAGCCAAGCCGCTCTCGGCCGAACCGGCAGCGCCGGCCAAGCTGCCGGACGATTTCGACCTGGGGCTCGGGCCGCAGCCGGCGGGCGGCGAGAGCATCGATGCCCTCTTCGGCCTGACACCGGGAAGCACCTCTTCCTCCGAGCCGTTCCCTCAGGGCGGTCCCCTCGGCGAGCAGGCGAGCCAGCCGAACACCGCTTCCGCCGCCGACCCGTTCGCGGCTCTCGGCCTGCCGCAGCAGGCGGCGCCGGCCCCGGTGAGCGACCATGTGCCCGAACTGCACGGTTCGTTCACCCCGCCTGTTGCCAAGCCGGATGTCGCCCCGCGCGGTGCCGCGGCGGCGGCGTCCGGCGGCACGGCGCAGAAGCCTGCCGACGCGGGCATGTTTCTGTCATGGGACCGCGAGGCGGCGCCGGGCCCGGCCCCATCCGCCAGAGCGCCGGTGCCGGCGCGACCGGGCCCGGAGCCGCCGGCAGACGGCGCTCCGCCCCAGGATCCGCTGCTGGCGATGTTCGGCGGCGAGGCGGCTACGGCTCCGGGGGCGGCAGATGTGCTCGGTCTCGGCGCAGAACCTTCCGCGCCCAAGGCAGCGCCGGCGGCGGCCGATGCGCAGCGTCCGCCGCCGCCGCGAGCCCGCGACCAGGCAGCTGCCGCGCCGCCAGGCGCGGCGAGACCCGCGGCGGCGTCTGCAGCACCGGCGCGGGCGACGGCGCCGGGGTGCGAAGACGAGCTGCTGGCGGCCTTCCTGCGCGGGCTGGGGACGCCCAGTCTCCAGCTGCAGGGCATCAGCGCCGAGACGATGGAACTCATCGGGCTGCTGCTGCGGGAGGCGGTGCAGGGCACGCTCGACCTGCTGCTGGCGCGTGCCATGACCAAGCGCGAGATCCGCGCCGATGTCACCATGATCGTCGGCCGGGACAACAATCCGCTCAAGTTTTCGCCCGATGTCGCCGTCGCCCTCGTCCATCTCCTGACGCCCCAGGGGCGCGGTTTCATGCCGCCGCTGGCTGCCATGCAGGATGCCTACGACGACCTGCGCTCCCACACCTTCGGCTTCATGGCGGGCATGCGCGCGGCGCTCGCCGGCGTGCTGGCGCGCTTCGATCCGGCGAATCTGGAAACGCGGCTCACCCAGAAAACCATGCTCGACAGCCTGCTGCCGATGAACCGCCGCGCCAAACTGTGGGACCTGTTCGCCGAGCGCTATCACGAGATTTCGCAGGAGGCGGAAGAGGACTTCCATACCCTCTTCGGGCGTGAATTCCTGCGCGCCTACGAGGAGCAGGTGGCGCGGCTGCGCGATGACGAGAGCGGTAAGTAGGGCGACACAGAAAGGGATCCCCCGTGGAGATGGAAATCGCCGTCCTGTCCAAGCCGGGCGGCCGGCAATACAACGAAGACGCCTGCGGCTTCTTTACCTCCGACGCGTTGTGCTGCGCCGTCGTGTCCGATGGCGCGGGAGGCCACGGCGGCGGCGACGTGGCCTCCAAGCTGGTGGTGAGTACCATCCTGCAGGATTTCTCCCGCGACCCGGAGCTGTCGTCCGCCGCCATTCTGGAGTCGCTGCGCCACGCCAACCGCACCATCATCGAGCACCAGCGCGACGAGCGCCGGCTCAGGGACATGCGCGCCACGGGCACGGTGCTGCTGATCGACCAGCGCACCGAGGCGGCCCTGTGGGGGCATGTCGGCGACTCGCGGGTGTATTGCTTTCGCGGCGGCATGGTGTTCATGCAGACCCGCGATCACAGCGTGATCCAGAGCGTGATCGACGGCGGCGTGGGCGACGTGAGCCTGCTGCGCACGCATCCGCACCGCAACCTGCTGCTCTACGCGCTGGGTTCCGAGGACGATTTCGTGCCGAGCGTGGCGGAGGTGCCCCTCGCCGTGCGCGATGGCGACGCCTTTCTCCTGTGCAGCGACGGCTGGTGGGAGTTCGTCGAAGAATCGGCGATGGAGCGCGCTCTGGGCGAGGCGGGTTCGGTGCAGGAGTGGCTCGATGCGATGGAAACCGAACTGCTGCGCTGTGCCAAACCGGGCCACGACAACTATTCCGCGGTGGCGGTCTGGCTCGGTTCCCGCGACGAGACCACCGTCATCCTGGCGCCGTAACAGGATGCGGCCGATGGCGCCTGCGAGTGCGCCGTGCGCGCCGGCTTGGCGGGCACGGCCCGCCCTGCCGAGCGGTTGCCATGGTGCGGTCCGTAGGGCGGCCCGCGGCCGCCGGACCAAACCAGGCGGGCTTGGCCCGCCCTGCGAGGTGTGTCCGATGGCGCTTGAGAGTGCGCCGTGGGCGCCGACGCGGCGGGCGCGGCCCGCCCTACGAACTGCTGCCGATAGCGCTTGGGCTATGATGTTCCTTTGAACCGGAAGGCGATCGAGGAGATATGACATGAAAGTGACGAGACTGATCGGCCTGGCCATCTGTCTGGCCGCACCGGCGACGGGCGTGGCGCAGGCGGAGAAGGTGCTCAAGGGCAAGGAGATCACCGAGTCGGTGCTGATCGACGCCCTGACGCCGGAAGAGACCGTTCGCACCCGTTCCATCAAGATCATGCGCGAAGGCGACAAGCCGCTGCCGCCGCCGAAGCCGGCCGCTGCCTCGCTGCTGATCACCTTCGAGACCAATTCGGCCGAACTCACGCCGAAGGCGCGCCAGTCGCTCGATGTGGTGGGGCGCGCCCTGAAATCGGACAAGCTGACCGAGTTCAAGTTTTCCATCGAGGGTCACGCCGACCCTCGCGGCGGCGAGGAATACAACCTGCACCTGTCCCAGGCGCGGGCCGAGAGCGTGGTCGCCTATCTCGCCGAGCAGCACCAGATCGAGCGTGACCGGCTCAAGCCGGTGGGCAAGGGGATATCGGAGCCGCTCAACACGGCGCGCCCCGACGCCCCGGAGAATCGCCGGGTGACGATCAAGACGGTGATCGAATAGATGGGGGCGTTGCCCGGGCGTCAATAGCCCGGAATATTCCCGCCGCCCGGCACGTACTGCTTTGGCATGCCCGGCATCACGGGCACGTCGGGCTGGTCAGCCGGCATGCGCTGCGTGCCCTGTTGCTGGCGCAGCATCTTCTCGATCTGAGGCGAGGCGCGGCCACCGCCGGGAATGCTCGGCAGTACCAGCGGGCGCTCCGCTGACTGCGGCGCTTCGGCGGCCGCCTCCGGCGGATGCTCGCGCGCCGGCTGTCTGGATTCCGCGCGTTGCCTGGGTTCGGCGCGCTGCCTCGGCGGCGGCGCCTCCTCGGCCGGCGAGCCTGCGGCACTTTCCACTTCCTCGATGGTGAAGGTCGCGGCGCCGTAGGCGGCGGAGCACTCGCTGCCGCCCTTCGGGCATACCGGCTTGCCGGCGAAAGGCGAAAGGTCTGCGCCGGCCGCAGCCTGCGCGATCTTTTCCGCTTCCTCCAGGGAGAACTCGGCGAAGGGATCCACCTGCCGCAGTCCGGCGCCGGAAAAGTCGCGCGGACTGTCCGAGACCAGGGCGACGAAGTGGTTGATGCCGGCGGGCCCCGCCGCGACCATCGCCCAACCCGGGCGCGGCAGACTGATCTCCCGTTCCGCGCCGACGCGGTTGTTCTTGTCCACGGCGTTCGGAAAAAGCAGATAGAAGTGATTGCGATCCGTGCCCACCATCAGCAGATAGAGATAACCGGGCTGCGTCGAGTTGAGGCGGAAATGCAGCTTGTCCTTGCCGATCCTCGCCTTGGCCCGGTCGATGGCGACCGATACCGCATGGTCGCGGTTGCGCTGCTGGAAGACGTGGTCGAGCGCTGCGACCGGATCGAACGGCTTGGCGGCAGCGGCCGGCGTATCGGTTGGCTTGGCGGCCTCCTGTTTGCCCTGCAGCATGCGGGCCAACTCGTCCGCCGAGACGGTCTTGCCGTCCGCCGTATCCACCTTGTCCGGCTGCGGCGTCGGCAGCGCTTTGGGCGCCGGCTGCGGCAGCGGCGCCACCGGCGTCGGCTTGAAGGCGAAGAATGCCCCGGCACCGATCACCGCCAAGGCGACGATGACGCCCGCGACCAGGGGCAACTTGCTCTTCCCGGCCGGTGCACCGGGCGCGACCGCAGTTTCGCGCGCCGGGGCGAGATGCACCGTGCGCTGCACGCTGCCCAGATCCAGCACGTCGCGCAGTTCGGCCACGCTCTGCGGCCGATCCTCCGGCTTGACCGACAGCCCGCGGTCGATGCCGCGCAGGAAGGCTTCGCTGTAGCGGCCGGCGGCAGCCTGCGCCAGCGGCACCAGCGTGTCGTTCATCATGCGTCCGACCGAAGGCGTCGGCGCCCTGCCCATGATGGCGTAATACACCACCGCCGCCAGCGCATAGATGTCGGTCCAGGCGCCCTGCTTCATGTGCGGCACTTCGGCGTACTGTTCGAGCGGCGCGTAGCCCGGCTTGAGGATCACCGTCAGGGCCTGGGTCATGTCGCCGATGACGCGGCGGGCGGCGCCGAAGTCGAGCAGCAGCGGACGGCCGTCCTTCAGGATCAGGATGTTGTCGGGCGCGATGTCGCGGTGGAAGCAGTTGCCGCGATGCAGGATGTCGAGCGCCTCCAGCAATTGGGCGAGCAGGCTCTTCAGCCAATCCTCGCGCGGCGGTTCGGGCATGGCCTTGAGCGCCTGCTTGAGAGTGTCGCCCTCGTAGAACGGCATCACCATATAGGCGGTGCCGTTCGCCTCCCAGAAGCGGTACACCTTGACCAGGGAGGGGTGGTCGAACTGGGCCAGGAGCCGCGCCTCGTTGACGAAGCTCTTCAGTCCGGCGTTGAAGGTCTCGGCGTGGCGCTGCGAGCGCACCGACACCGTCATGCCCTGCGTGCGTGCCGCCAGTGCCGACGGCATGTACTCTTTGACGGCCACGGTGCGCTGCAGGGAGTGGTCGTAGGCGAGATAGACGATGCCGAAGCCACCCTCGCCGACGAGGCCGGTGATCTCGAATTCGCCGAGCCGGGTGCCGACCGGCAGCGCGTTGCCATGGTCGTCGTCGACGGCCGCGGGACGCGGGGGTTCGAGGATGGTCCGT
This sequence comes from uncultured beta proteobacterium, assembly GCA_963823455.1. Taxonomy (GTDB): domain Bacteria; phylum Pseudomonadota; class Gammaproteobacteria; order Burkholderiales; family Rhodocyclaceae; genus CAVPDA01. Next base: position 57,231 of record CAWGLO010000023.1, on the reverse strand, counting down.
TCGTTGTCGTGTTGCTCGGCCATGGCTTTAACGGAAAAGTCGCCGTAAGGCGACTCTCGAAGCTCCCCTCTCTCTTCCGGGAGAGGGGCTGGGGGTGAGGGAAACGGTCATGGTGAGGGCTACTATTATTCGGGGTGGCTGGTGCTCCATGACCGTCAGCTTACCCCGAGACCGGCTCGTGCCGCCGTGGCACCGTTCAGCAGCAGAGCGAAATCGTCCGGCGCCGGCAGGCCTTCGCTGCAGATCAGGGCGGGCAGGGCGCCCTCCCGGTTGTGCGACCACCACAGGCTCTTCCCGGCGGCGCAGCGCAGCAGGAAGCGGGAACCGGCTCCGGCCAGCAGCGGCGCGACGGCGTCGGTGGAGGGCAGGGTCAAGGTGGTGGCGGGCAGGTTGTGGGCCGCGAGCCGGTCGGCCAGACGAAGCTGCAGTTCCATGCTGTCGTCCGCATCGCCGAAGGCGGGCAGCGGCTGCTCAGCCAGGGCACGGTCCAGATCATCCGCAGTATGGTGCAGGTCGAGCGTGGATAGTGCCGCCTGCTCCATGCCGTCGAGCCATGCCGAGAGGGCGTTGAACTGGGCTTCCCGCGCCGGCACCAGGGGCAGCTCGATGGCGATGGACAGCGGAAAGTAGCGGCCGACGCGATCCACGCTCGGCATCATGACGCCGGCCCAGCCGGCATGGCCGCAGACGCCGGGCAGCAGAATGAATCGCCACAGCGGGCTGGTGAGATAGAGGTCGAGCCAGGACTCGCCGAGCACGCCGCGGCTCCCGGCCAGGGCCCGCTGCAGCCAGTCGTCCCAGGGCACGACGAAGCGCGACGGCAGGCGTCGCGAGGCGAAGTCGCCCAGGTTCGGGATCTTGCCGTACCAGCCGGGGATACGGGAGTCGTCGGCGATCATGGCAGCGGCTCAGAGCCGGCCGGGGCACTGGAACTGTTCCAGTTCTCTCAGGCGGAACGGGTTCTGCACGCTGCTGGTGGTCACTTCGAAGGTGGCCCTGCGCCCCTCGATGTTGAAGGTGACCTTGAATTTTTCCGGCTGCGCCGTGTTCTCGATCTGCACCTGGTCGAACATGCGGAACAGCGCCCACGGCCCTTCGAACACCTGGCCCGAGGCGCCGGCGGCAGAGGGCGGCTGCACCTGCAGCCGCACCTGGGTGCTGCCGCGCGGTCCCGGCCACTGCACCGCCTGCGGCACCTGCGGCCCGTGGCTGTATTTCACCAGCTGGCCGTCCACGTCGAGAATGAACTGGTTGATCGAGGCGTCCATCTCCACCGGCTTGAAGTCGAGGCGCATGCCGGCGGCGCGCCCGCTGCGGAAGAACACGTCGCGGATCGCCGCGGCACGCTGGAACTGCACCAGGGTGCCGGAGTCGCCCATCGAAGTGTCGCCGACACGCTTGAAGCTCCACGGTTTGGTCGAGATGTCGACGTACTGCAGCAGGTTCTTCTGGAAGAAATCGTCGATCAGGCCGCCCGGGGCGAACAGGCGCGCGAAGTCCTCCTGCGTCACGTCGCGCTGGCTGCTGCGCACGAAGGGGTAGCGGCCGTTGATCGCCTTCGGGCAGAAGTCGCCGACGGCGGCGGCAAGGCCGGCCGAGATGTTCGAGCGGGTTGCCCCCAGCGCCTGGCTTGATCCGGCGATCGACAGGGTCTGCAGCATCGAGCGCAACGGCTCCGGCATGCGCGCCGCCTCCGCCTTGATCTTGGTCGGCACTTCGCTCTGGGGCGGCGTGGCGCCGCCCTTGACTGCGGTCTCGGTGGCGGTGAGCAGGGTGTACAGTTCGTTGATCAGGCCGAGGGAAGCGTCGACCGGCGCCGGCTGGCCTGGCGCCGGGGGCTTCACCATGCGCCGCAGGCCGTCGAAGCGGTCGTCCACTACGCTTTCGAGCCGCTTCGCCGGTCCCGCTGCGGCCGCCTGTTCGGCACCGCCCAGCATCTTGAGCAGTCCTTCGCGCGACTCCTTGACCTTGTCCGTCGCCTTGTCCACCACGGTCTTGGCTTCCTCCTGCTTCTCGCCCAGGGTGGTCTCCTTGACGATGGCGCGAAACAGCGGCGGCATCGGCGAATCCACGGCCGACAGGATGCGCGCCGTCTCGATGCTCTTCTGCAGGCTGGTGGAAGGAATGAGGCGGATGTCGGCGACGAGTTTCTCCCAGACGCGGGCGTAGTCCTCCAGATAGAGCCGGCGCACGTCCTCCGTCAGCCGCGAGACTTCGCGCGGATCGACGAAGCGCGACTGTTGCTTGTCGGTGATGCCCAGCACCCAGGACTCTTCGTCGGCGAGTTGCCGGGCGACCTTCTCCGATTCCTTGATGAAGGCCTTGTGGTAGCCATTGTAGGTGAACAGTCCCGGCACGCCTTTGGTCAGCGGCTCGCCGCTGGCGCGCGTGAACACCAGCGGGGTGGACGGTCCGCCGGCCTGGGCGAGGGTGAATTCGGGGATGTCCGCGCCCACGCCCTGGCGCTTGAGCCGGCTATACACGCGCTGCGGCAGCGGCAGGGCGGCGAGCTGGGAGCGCACGCCCTGGATCAGTTGCGCGTCGGCGGGCAGGGGCGGCGATACGGCGCCGCGGGCGAACAGGGCGTCGAGGTGCGCTTCCAGTTGCTGGCGCTGCTCGATGGCGACGTCGCGCGGCAGATTGCGCTCCCAGTCGGCGGTGATCCAGGCCTTGAGGGCGTCGGCGTCGAAATGCTCGCCGTCGTGGAACATGATGTACGACTTGAGCCCCTCGTACAGCAGTTCGAGGTTGTCGCGCCGGCCGCTGCGCAACTGGTCTTCCAGCCGGAAGACCAGGCGCTGCAGGAAGGTATCCTGCAGCAGGCGGCGATAGGCATTGTTCGCGGCGGAGGAGAGTTTGTCGCCCTGGAACAGGCCGAAGCCCATGGACCAGGGTTCGCGCCCTGCGGTGACGCCGGAGGCGGCCGACAATTCCTGCACCGACTGCAGTACCGGCAGCAGACTCACGACGTCGGTGGTGGTGCCGGTGGGCAGCGCCTCCACCTGCTTCTTCACCTGCGCCACCTTGTCGTCGACGGCGGCGACATAGGCGCCGTTGTTGCGGTAGCTGATGAACCATGCCAGCGTCAAGCCGGCGGCGAGCACGCCGATCAGGGCGTAGGCGCCCCACTTGAGGAGCGCGCGCTGGCGCTCCCACTTGAGGTTGGTTCCGGCCAGGCCCTGCTCGGCGAAGATGACGTCCTTCAGCAGGCGCGTCAGGAAATAGCTGCGGCCGCTCGCCGCCTGGGGCGGCAGCATCCTGCGCTCGATGCCGAAGCTGCGCGCAAGGGCGCCCATGACGCGGTCGATGGGGCTGCCTTCCTGGGTGCCGCTGGTGAAATACACGCCGCGCAGCATCGGCGTCTCGTCGGAAACGCGAAGCGGTGAACACGCTGCCGAGGAAGCCGTTGAGCAGTTCCTTCAGGTTGCCGAACTGCTGCGGGAAGCCGTAGATCAGGGCGCGCTTCTGCGGATCGCGCTCCTGCTGCATGCGATCGACGAGACGATCGTTGAGGCGCTGCTCCAGCGCCGACAGCTCGGCGGCGAAGCCCGCCAGCGGGTCGCCGGCCTCTCGCGGGTCGCGCAGGGGCAGGGTCATGCCCCAGACCTGGGCGCGTTCCTCCTTGCCATATTCGCCGAAGAATTCCATGAAGCCGGCCACCAGGTCGCACTTGGTCACCAGCACGTAGATCGGGAAACGGATGTTCAGGCCTTCGTGCAGTTCCTGGATGCGGGCGCGCAGGGCGGCGGCGTGGCGCTCGCGCTCGTCCGGCGACTGCTGCAGCAGGTCGAGCACCGACACGGTGAGGATGATGCCGTTGATCGGCCGCCGCGGTCTGATGCTTGCGGAGCAGCTGGAGGAAGCCGGTCCACGCCGCGGCGTCCACCTCGCGGTTCGACTCCTGGGTGGTGTAGCGCCCGGCCGTGTCGAGCAGCACCGCCTCGTCGGTGAACCACCAGTCGCAGTTGCGCGTGCCGCCGACGCCGCGGATGGCGCCGGCGCCGAAGCTCTCCGCCAGCGGAAACTGCAGGCCGGAATTGATCAGCGCGGTGGTCTTGCCCGAACCCGGCGCGCCGATGAAGATGTACCAGGGCAACTGGTACAGATACTGGCGGCGGCCGAACAGGCCACCCAAGCCCGACTTCCGGGCGGAAGCGCCGAGCCCGGCGGCCTTGAGCTTGGCCAGCGCTTCCTCGAAACGCTGGCGCAAGGTTTCCACTTCCTCGGCGGAGGCGGAGGGCTGCGCCGCAGCGGCCGCCGGCGCGCCGCGCAGCAGGCCGTCCATCATCTGGGCATTGACGCGCTTCGCCTTGAGCACGCCCCACAGCTTCTTGCCGACGAAGACGAGGACGATGAGCGCGATCAGCACCAGCCGCGCCCACTCCGGCTCCAGAGGCCGCCACGCGGCGAAGGCCAGCAGCGGACCGAAGAACCAGATCACCGCCGACAGGGCGAGCAGGCCGATGACGGCGAGCAGGATCGGGTGGAAGAGAATGCCCAGGATCTTCTTCATGCGGACGTCGCGTCGTTGTGCGGCACTGGTGGAAAGGTCAGACGCCCTTGTTGGCGGCGAACAGGGTGATCTCGACGCGGCGGTTGCGGGCGCGGTTGGCCGGCGTGTCGTTCGGCGCCAGCGGCTCGGCGTCGGCGCGTCCCTCCGCCGTCAGGCGCGCCGGCTGCACGGTGGCGGCGAGCAGTTGCGCCACCGCCTTCGCCCGCTCCTGGGACAGATGCCAGTTGGAGGGAAAGCGCACGGAGCGGATCGGCTGGCTGTCGGTATGCCCGATCACCTGCACCTGGCCCGGCACCGAGTTGAGGGCTTCGGCGATGCGCGCCAGCAGCGGCCGCACCCCTTCGGCGACGGTAGCGCTGCCGGGTTCGAAGAAGCCGTCGCCCTTGATGGTGATGATGCTGCGGTTTTCCAGGTCCTTGACCGCCACTTTCCCGGCTTCGATCTCAGGCTTGAGGAATGTGGCGAGCCGCGGCTTGACCGGTAGCGCCGGCGCGGGGGCGGCGGCCGACTGGGGCGGTGCCGGCGCCTTGACGCGGATGTCCTGAATGGCGGCGAAGACCGGATCGGAGGCGCGGTTGAGGCCGATGTCGAAGCCGAGGTAGGCGGCGACGAGAAGGACGCCGGCGATGGCGCCCGCCACCCACAGCGGCAGCGATTCGAACACCGGGTTGCGTTTCGCCGCGACGCCCTGCCAGTGGGGCGAAAGATCGTGCTCGTACTCGCCGCGCTGGTTTCGCAGCATCTGTGCCAAGCGTTCGCGCAGCGCTTCGAGCTGGGAGCGGCCGTTGTCGATGACGCGGTAGCGCCCTTCGAAGCCGAGCCCGAGACAGACGTACATCAGTTCCAGCATGTCGCGGTTGGCGCCGGGATTCTCGGCCAGCTTGCCCAGCAACTGGAAAACCTTCTCCCCGCCCCAGGCCTCGTTGTGGAAGGTCACCAGCAGGCTGTGCCGGCCCCACACGCCGGAGCCGCCCCAGGGCGTGCTGGCGGCGGCTTCGTCGAGCAGCGTGCACAGGATGTAGCGCGAGGCGATCACCTTTTCGGGGGCGATGCCGGCGGCCTTGGCGCGCGCCTCGAACTGGCGGATGTTGTGGGCCAGGGCGTCCTTGAGCCCCCCCGGGTCGGCGTGCGAAAGAGTGGCACGCAGCTGCGGCACCAGGTTCAGCAGCGGGTTGGCGGCGGCGAGCAGCGGATTCAGGCCGACATTCAGGATCGGCGCGGCGGTATCCATGGCTGCCCGCGACGGCATCGGCTCGGCCGCCTGGGGCGCGGGCGCACGGCCGCCGGGCGAGGGCATGATGATCGTGCGCCCGCCCTCGATCGACGCGAACGGATCGTCTTTGCTCATGGCTTATCCTCTGAATGCGGATAGCACGGCCTGTCGTGCCGCGGGCGGATGGACTCGTCCGTCCCGCTCGCTCCGCGGATCGTCTTCGTCACGTACGGATGGCCCAGAACTCCATGTCGAGTCCGGGAAACTCGCCGGCGATGTGCATCGCCAGTCCCCCCGAGCGCTCCAACTGCTTCCACAGTTCGCCGCTGCGGTCGAGTTCGAAGTAGTTGAAGCCGGCATGATAGGGAATCTGGCGCGGCGCCACCGGCATCGCGCGCAGCCCGATGCCGGGCAACTGCAGGTTCACCAGGTCGCGTATGCGCTCCACCGGCCCGATCTTGACCTGGGTCGGAAAGCGCACGCGCAACGCCTCCGACGGCATCTGGGCCGTCACCGCCAGGACGAAGGCCGCGCTGCGCAGCAGTTCCGCGTCGGGAATGACCGCCACGCGCACGCCGTACTTGCGGTCCTGCAATTCGATCGGGATCGCGTTCTGCTCCAGCACCATGGAGAGCGAACGTCGCAGGTCGGCCATCAGCGGCGTGAAGCACTTCGCCGGTTCGTCATGGTTGTAGTTCGGGTAGGCGGGCGGGCGCCGCGTCTCGCGCGAGAAGGTGCACAGGTCCCCCGCCAGCAGCAGGCAGGTGGCATACAGCCGCTCGGGATGCAGCACGCTCACTTCGCCGAGATGGGCGAACACCGGCTCGAAGCGGTTCACCGTCTGCAGCAGCAGGAAGTCGGCGATCTCCGCCACGCCGCCGCGGCCCGGCTGGGACAGGCGCGCCGCCAGTGCCTCGCCGCGCTGGTGCAGCAGTCCCTGGATCTCGCGCACGTAGCCGGCCAGGGTGCCGCAGTCGCGCACCGAAAGAGTCGGCGCGATGTAGCCGGCATCGAGCAGGATCTGATTGTCGGGGCGGCGCTCGGTGATGCGCACCACGCCGAGGCAGGCATAGGCGTCGGTGAGGTCGCGCTTGAGCATGAGGCGCAGCCGCAGGTTGCCGACCTGCACCAGGGCCGAAGTCTCGGCTCCGGTGTTGTTGTCCAGGGCGTCGAATTCGGACACCCGGTAACGGGTGAGGCCGATCGCGTCGCCGCCGGCGACATCGGCCTCGTCGCTGCCGGGGCGGCGCAGCGGGGCGGCGAGGTAGGCGAGTTCCTCCTTGACGTCGGCGGGCACGTCGAGCGGCAGCGGCGCCTCGTCCACGCGCGGAAAGTCGAAGGGGGTGCCGTCGGGCAGGATGCCGCGGCCGGCCGCCAGCGCGATCTTGCCCAGCTTGAGCGCGGCCTGGTCCGGACGCATCACGACATGGCCCCAGCGATAGGGCGCGACCGGCGCGGCGCGCGCTTCGATCAGGTTTTCCAGGTATCGGTCATGCTGCTGGAAATGCTGCGGCTGCAGGAACATTCCCTCGGACCAGACGACCTTGCTGTTCCACGACATGGGGTATCAGACGGTGATTTCAGGAGAGCATAGCATTGCGCCCGCCCACCCATGCGGCGGACGGGTACCTGCGGCGCGGGGCGGACCGGCGAGCGTCCGCATCATTGGGCGGTGAGCGCGATGCTGCGTGCATCGATGCGTATCGTCACCGGCGTCGTCTTGTGCGCCGGCACCGCCACCGCAGCACGCCACGTCGCGCGCTCGAGGTCGCGGAAGGCGGCCACCACTCCGACGAAGCGCGCTTCGGGCTGCAACTCGCGCTCGAACTTGCGATTCTCCTGCGGCTGCAATTGCATCTCCTCGCGCGCCACCGACTCCGCGCCGAGCGTTTCCTTATCCTTCTCGAAGAGGGAGAAGAAGTCGGCGCTCTCGAATGCGGCGAGCGACTTGAGCTCGAAGAATTTCACCACCACCGGCGACGCTCGTCCGCGCGCATCCGGATTGACGCCGGGAACGACTTCGACGCTGACCTTGATGACGGTCGGCGGCGGCGGCGGCTTGGGCGGGCTGGCGCAGCCGGCGATCAAGACGGCCGCGAACACCGGCACCAGAAGACGCGGGAGCCGGCCGAGGAATCGCGAGTGCATGCTGCGCTCCTTATAATTTGTTTCACCCGATTTTGACAGCGAAAGCAGCCCGGCGTTTACTCTGACTTCCTTCATGGGCGTTCTGGCACAATGGCATTTTCGGGCGGTGATGCCACGGAACCGATCGGCACCCGGGGGCGGGAAGAAGCATGAGATCAGGCAGATCCGGCGCGGCGACTGCGGCCTCGTTGCTGGGCGCACTGCTGTGCGCCTGCGCGGCGCCGCCGGCGCGCAAGGCGGAGCAATCGCACGAGACGCAGCGGGCGCCGGTGGCGACGAGTGCGGCGATCGAAGCGCTGCCGGCGACGGAACCGGTGGAAGCGGTCGAGCCGATGCCCACGGTGCCGGCGGAACAGGCGGGGAGCTTCAGCACCCGGCACGCCCATTTCGATCCGGCGCGCTTCGACGATCTGCCGGGCTGGCGCGAGGATCATTTGTCCGAGGCGTGGCGCTCGTATCGCCAGAGCTGCGCCGTGCTGGCGAAGAAGCCGGCGTGGCAGGTGCCGTGCGCGGCCGCGGCGGCCATCGACGGCGGCAGCGACGAGGCGATCCGGCGTTTCTTCGAACAGGAGTTCGTGCTCTACCAGATCCGCAATGTGGACAAGACGCCCACCGGCGTCGTCACCGGCTATTTCGAGCCGCTGCTCAAGGGCAGCCGCAGGTTGGCCAAGCCCTACCTTTACCCGGTCTATGGCACGCCGGAGAATCTGCTCCTGCTCAATGCGCGCAGCATGTCGGCGAGCGCGCGCGAGCGCCCGGTGTATGCGCGGGTCGTCGGCCGCAACGTGATTCCGGTCGCCAATGCCGTCGCCGGTCCGGGCTTCTATCGCATCGACCTGGGACAGGCCCAGGTCGATATCCGGGACAAGAAGTTCCGCGTGCGCGTTGACGGCGATCGCATCGTGCCGTACTACACGCGGGCCGAGATCGAGCGCGGCGCGCTGCAGTCGGCCCCGATCCTGGCGTGGGTGGACAATCCCGCCGCGCTCTACTCGATGCAGGTGCAGGGTTCGGGCAAAGTGAGGCTGCCCGACGGCAGTACGCTTCGCCTCGCTTATGCCGAGCAGAATGGGCATCCCTTCCTGCCGGCCGGCAAGTCCGCCTCCGACCGCCGCCAGCAGCTTGCGGCGAAGGTGCGTACGCGCGGCGGTCTCATGCTCGCCGACGCGCCCGAGGGCGGCGCCGGCGATGAAGGCGAGGCCCTGATCGACGAAGTAGAGACGGCGGATGCCGAAGCCGGCGACAGCGAGGTGACGACCCGCGGCCTGGCGCCGCCCGGTCGTCCTGCCGTGGGCGCGAAGTCGGCAGCGGACGCCAGACAGTCCGCCGAAGTGGAGCAGGTGATCGAGGCCCTGAGCCGCGGCGCCGCCGCGGGCAAGCAATCCGCGGCGCCAACCGGCACCAAGGCAATGCCGGCCACGCCGGGCAAGTCGGCAGTGCCGGGCAAGTCAGCGGCGCCGCCCGCCGCCACAGAGCAGAATGACACTGCGGCGATCGCGCGCGCGAATCAGGCCGATCCCAGCTACGTCTTCTTCCGCGAAATTCCCGACAGCGATGCCGGTCCCATCGGCGCGCTCGGCGTGCCCCTCACCGCCGGCCGCTCGGTGGCCGTGGACCCGCGCACCACGCCACTGGGCTTTCCGGTATTCCTGGTGACGGCGGATGCGAAAACCCGGCTTGCGCGCATCACCCGGCTGATGATGGCGCAGGATACCGGCGGTGCCATCCGCGGCGCGGTGCGGGCGGACTATTTCTGGGGCTTCGGTGCCACCGCCGGCGCCCAGGCCTCGCGCATGAAGGAGAACGGGCGCATGTGGCTGCTCCTGCCCAAGGGCCAGCAGGTGGCAGCGAAGGAAGCCCTGGTGCGCACGCGGGGCATCGGCGGCGAGGTCACGACGACGGGACGCAAGGCCGACTGCCTGGTTCCGGACCCCGACCTGTGTGTCGAGGATTGAGGCGCGATCCCCGTGTCGAACGCCGAACCGCCCGACCGACCGCAGCGCAAGTGGCGCAGCGCGGCGCCGCCGGCCCGCAAGCCGCCGGCGACGGCGCCGCGCCATCCGCGCACTCGCGATATCAAGCCGCTGGTTGCAGGCGGGCGCTTCCGGGCATGCGCCGTCATCGTCGCCGAGCGCATCGACACCAAGGCGCTCGCCCATCTCCCCGTCATCGCGGAGCTGCCGCTGATGGTGAGGCTGCCGCGCGGCGGTGCGGCGGCGATCTTCCGCTATGGAGCGCTGGCGTTGTTCGCCGAGGAGGCGGGCGATCGCGACTGGCTGCTGGGCGGGATCCGGCCGCACGCGGCCGGGGAGGGCGATGCGGGGACCGAGGAGCGGGTTTGGGTCGAGGTTGACCGCCAGGCGCCGGAAGGACCATCCGGCGAACTGGTGCGCATGCACGCCGCCGGCCGCGAGCGGTTGCAGCTTCTGGCGGAAGTGCTGGCTAAGGCAGCGCTGCTGTCCTTCCACGAGCGGCGCGCGGCGACCGATTTCGACCGCATCGAACCTCTGGCGCAGGATCTGGCGGACGATGGCCGCTTTTCCGTGCGCACGCGCGACCTGCTCAAGGCGGTGGGCAGCATGCTGCTGGCGGAGCACCAGCTTACCGGTCGTGCCGAAGTGATGGACAAGCCGGAACTGCTGTGGGACAACCCGGCCCTGGAAGGGCTCTACCTGCGCCTGGCCGCGGAGTTCGAGCTGAGCGAGCGCGCCCTGGCCCTGGAGCGCAAGCTCGCCACCCTGGCCAAGACCGCCGAGATCCTGGTCGAGACGGTGCGCCACAAGAGCTCGCATCGCGTCGAGTGGTATATCGTGGCGCTGATCGTGATCGAGATCGTCCTCACCATCTACAACGAGTTCCTGCGATGAATCCGGCGCCCAAACGGCCGCCGCACACGCTCCTCGTGCGATGACGCGAAAATTCGAACTCCTGTCGCGCGAGACCTGCTACGAGGGCTTCTTCCGCCTCGAACGGCTGCATCTGCGGCACAGCCTGTTCCGCGGCGGCATGAGTCCGAGCCTGATGCGCGAGGTGGTCGAACGCGCCGATGTGGCCGCGGTTCTGCTCTACGATCCGCGCCTGGACCAGGTGGTGATGATCGAGCAGTTCCGCGTCGGCGCCATGGCCGATGCCAACGGTCCGTGGATGCTGGAAATCGTGGCCGGCATGATCGAGCCGGGCGAGACGCCGGAGCAGGTGGCGCGGCGCGAAGCGATGGAAGAGGCCGGCTGCGCCATCGCCGCGCTGGAGCCGATCACCACCTTCTATGCGACGCCGGCCAAGTCCTCCGAACGTTCCTATCTGTACTGCGGCGCGGTCGATGCCCGTCATGCCGCGGGCATCCATGGCCTGGCCCACGAAGGCGAGGATATCCGCGTGCTGCCGATGCCGACCGATGCGGCGCTGGCGCTGCTCGATGCCGGCGCCATCAATTCGGCCTGGCCCATGATCGCCCTGCACTGGCTGGCGCGCCACCGCGGTCGCCTGCGGCAGGCCTGGGGCGGCGCCTGAGGGGCGAGATCCTCCTCGCGCCGGCGCCGCGCACCCTTTCCTGTCACACCGGCACCGCCGGGAAGCTTACCCCCACCCGCGTGCCCTGGCCGTCGGCGGGCGTGTCGAGTTCGATCGTGGCGCCGTGGGCATCGGCGATCTCCTTGACGATGGCGAGCCCGAGACCGCAGCCGGGACCTTGTGTTCCGGGGATGCGGTAGAAGCGCTCGAACAGCCGGGAGCGCTCTGCGACCGGAATCCCGGGGCCGTTGTCCTCCACCTCGATGAACGGTTGACCGCCGCGCTCGCCGCAGCGCACGGTGACACGGCCGCCACGGGGCGTGTACGCGATGGCGTTGTCCACCAGGTTCGCGAGCAGTTCGTTGATCAGCCAGGGGATGGCGCGGACAGGCGCGGGCTGCAGTTCGAATCCGAGATCGATGCCGGCGGCGATGGCGCGATCGAGGTGGCCCGATGCCTGCGCCTCGATGACTTCGGGCAGGTCGAGGTCCTGCAATTGAGCCGTGATGTTCGCCGCCGGTTCCGACTTCGCCAGCGCCAGCAATTGCGTGGTCAGGCGCGCGACGCGGCGTGTCGCTTCGCCGATGGCTTCGAGGTGCGCGCGCTGGGACTGCGGATCGTGGTCTGCCGCCGCCAGTTCGAACTGGGTCTGCAGTGCAGCCAGGGGCGTGCGCAACTGGTGCGCCGCGTTCGCCAGGAAGCGCCGCTGTCCGGCGGAGGATTCCTCGATCAGCCGGAACAGATGGTTCAGGGCGGCGACCAGGGGCCGCGTCTCCGGCGGCTCCACCTCGACCGGCAGGGGATGCAGGTCGCGCGGCGAGCGCGCTTCGATTTCCTTGCGCAGTGCGGCCAGGGGCGCCAGTCCATAGCGCACGCCGACGGCGACGAGGATCAGCGTGATGATGATGAGCAGAATGTTGGGCAGGACCATTGCCGCGAAAATGCTGCGGGCGACCTGGTCGCGCTTGACGGTCGTTTCCGCCACCACGATGGTGGCCGGCCCCGCGTCGGTGACGGCGCGGAGCACCACACCGCGGATCGCCCGGCCGCGATGGGAGGCATCGAAGTAGGCTGGGTTGCCGCCACCCCGGTCGCTCCAGGGCAGGTCCGGATCGCCGCCGACGACGCGCCCGGCAGGGTCGATGACGCTGAAATACACTTCGTCCACCTGATCGCTGCGCAGGATCATTTCGGACAGCGGCGAGAACTCCAATTGCATCGCTCCGTCGGAGAAGCGCAGATGGGCAGTGACGGCCAACGCCGCATCCTCCAAGGCGTGGTCGAGGGCGTCCTCGGCCGGACTCGACGCCAGACGATAGTCGGCCAGCACGCTGAGCGCCAGCACCGCGGCGAGAGGAACCATGAGGATGAGCAGCAGCCGCTGGCTGATGCTCAGGATGCGACCGGTACGATCAGACTGCCGGCGGCTCATCCAGGCGATAGCCGATGCCGCGCACGGTACGAATGTCGATGCCGCCGGGGGCGAGCTTGTGGCGCAGCCGGGAGACATAGACCTCGATGGCATTGGGCGTGAGATCCGCGTCCCAACTGCTGATGGACTGCAGCAGCTTTTCCTTGCTCACGACGTTGGGCGATTGCAGCAGCAGGCTTTCCAGGATCGCCCACTCGCGTTTGGTCAGATCGATCGGTCGTCCCTGCAGCAGCGCTACATGCTGCCCCATGTCCAACTCCAGCGGGCCGGCGACGAGCCTGGACGTGGTCACGGCATGGGAGCGGCGAACCAGGGCCCGCACGCGGGCGACGATCTCCGGCAGCCGGAACGGTTTGGTCATGAAATCGTCCGCGCCGACGTTGAGGCTGTCCACGCAGTCGTCCAGCGTGTCGCGCGCGGTGAGGATGAGTACGGGTATCGGCGCACGCCGGTTGCGCAGGCGCTGCACCAGTTCGAGGCCATTGGCCTGGGGCAGGCCGATGTTGACGATCGCCAGGTCGAACGTTTCCTCGTTGAGCAATTGCTCCGCCGATTCCGCGCTCGGCGCATGGTCCACCGAGAAACCGGCGCGTTCCAGTCCCTGCTTCAGGCCGTAGGCGACCATGAAGTCGTCCTCCACGATCAACAGTCGCATTTCTTCCCCATAGCACTCCCCTCCGAACCGGTTGCCGCTTCATGATAAACCACTACCGAGCCGTGGCTATAACGTTCGGCGGGGGAAATCGGATGACGCGCCGAGGGCGGCGCGGCAGATCAGGCGTGGCTGGCTGCGTGCCGGCGGTCGGCGGCTTCGTCCTCGAGTACGCGCCAGCTTCGATTCGTCGGTCATCCTGACGGCGTCCATGGAGTCGAGCTGGCCGCGGCTGCGGCCCAGCGCGAGGGCCCGCTCCCGGTCGCAGATCACATAGACAGGGAGGCCACGCCAGCGCCGTTCGATGGCGGCGCCCTGCTTGTCGAGAAACGCCCGGTTCTGCGGCGTGAGGATCAGCAGATAACCGCCCAGTTCGACGAGATCGGCGCGGGCGGCCTGAAGGTCGGGTGTGATGCGCATGCCGTGGTCTTTCTTCGAGAATTTCTCAGTCGAGAAGAAAATCATTATATTCCAATCGGTCCTTTCCGTTCTGTGAAATAGCGCCAGAATTGGCCTTGTCACCTGCGTCAGATCGATAAAGGCGCTGGTGCAGATGAATATCCAGCTCACCGAGGTTCTCAGCGACGTGATGGGTATGACGGGCCAGGCGATCATCCGCGACATCGTGGCGGGCCAGCGCGATGCGCAAGCGCTCGCGCGTCACCGCAGTGGTCGAATCAAGGCCAGCGCCGAAGAGGTACGCAAGGCACTGACGGGCAACTGGCGCGAGGAGCATCTGTTCGTGCTGACGCAGGCCCTGGCGATGTACGACAGCCTGGCTCAGCGTATCGGCGAGTGCGACGCCAAGACGCAGGCGTTGCTTGCGCCCTTGGGGCGTCAAGACGTTGACCTGGGCAAGGCGCCCAAGGAGCGCAGCAAACAGCGCGCCGCGTTCGATGTTCGACAAGCCCTGGCCAACTGGGCCGGTGTGGACCTCACGCGCATCGATGGGCTGGGCGTTGCGGCGGTGATGAAGATCCTGTCGGAGATCGGCCCGGACCTGAGTCGCTTCGCCAACGTCAAGCACTTCTGCTCCTGGCTGGGCCTGTGTCCCGGCACCAAGATCAGCGGCGGCAAGGTGCTGTCGGCCAACACCAAGCGCTCAGCCAATCGAGTTCGCCAGGCGCTGAAGCTGGCAGCCATGAGCTTGTCGCGCAGCGACTCGGCGCTCGGTGCGTTCTATCGCCGGCTGTGCGGGCGCATGGACAAGCCGCGCGCCAACACGGCCGTCGCGCACAAGCTCGCGCGGATGGTCTACTTCATGCTGACGCGCGGCGAGGCCTTTGTCGACAAGGGGCAACAACACTACGAACAGCAACAGCGCCAGCGCAGCATTGCAGCCCTAAAGCGTCGCGCCGCCGCTCTGGGGTTCAACATCACCCCGCCGCAGGCAACCGCATGAAAGCCGATGGCACCGAGCTTGTTTCTCAAGAGCTTCCCAACCCCGCGCGCCGGCCAGGCGTTCGCAGAGCAACGCAGATACGCTACAAAGCGAACGGCAGCGCCGATATGACCGACCTACCACTGGTGCGAGCTTGTGCGAGCCCGTTAATCAGGTCTCCAGTTCGAATCCGGCCAGCAGCACCACACAATCTCTCCGCGGTATCCCCCAGGATCGGATTCCGCCCACGCAACGTCGCAGCAACAAGGTCCGCTCCCTGCAAGCCCGTTAGAATGGGGGCACGAGAACGCAGACGGTCCCGATCCGTACCGGATTGCGGACGTTCGCACGGTCCGAAGGAGAATTGCCATGAGGATTGAAAACAGCGTATTCATCGTCACCGGCGGTAGTTCGGGTCTGGGGGCCGGCACGGTGCGGATGCTGGTCGCCAACGGCGGTCGCGTCGTAATTGCCGATCTGAACGAATCCGCGGGCGATGCCCTCGCCTCCGAGTTGGGCGGCGCCGCCCGCTTTGTGGCGACGGACGTGGCATCGGAAGAGAGGGCAGCCGCGGCGGTGAGCGCCACAGTGGAGGGGTTCGGCGGATTGCATGGATTGGTCAATTGTGCCGGTATTGCAATCGGCGAAAAGGTCGTGGGCAAGGAAGGTCCGCACACGCTGGCGTCTTTCAGCCGCACGATCAGCATCAACCTTGTCGGTACGTTTAACATGATCCGGCTCGCAGCCGCGGCAATGGGCAAGGGCGAGCCGAATGACGCCGGAGAACGCGGCGTAATCGTGAATACCGCCTCCGTGGCGGCGTTTGACGGACAGATCGGGCAGGCGGCTTATTCTGCCTCGAAGGGCGGGGTGGTGGGTATGACTCTGCCGATCGCTCGCGAGCTGGCGCGCTGGGGAATTCGCGTTATGACGATCGCACCGGGCATCTTCGAGACCCCCATGCTTCTCGGAATGCCCCAGGAGGTGCAGGATGCCTTGGGCAAGATGGTGCCGTTCCCCCCACGCCTCGGGAGGCCTTTCGAGTATGCGGCGCTGGTGAAGCATATCGTCGAGAATGAAATGCTGAATGGCGAAGTGATCCGGCTGGATGGCGCGATCCGCATGCAGCCAAGATGACGTTCAGCTTGACGGGGCGTCAGAACGGCCCAGGTAACCGAGTCTCTTTCGTCCGACCCTCTTCATGTCCGTTCCAATAGACGCCGTGCCGCCGATACGGGTCGCCGCGCAGGACCGCTCGCGGCCACGGCCGGCGTGCTACCACTGCGGTCTGCCGATGCCAGAGAGGGTCGATCTGTCCGTCGCAATCGAAGGCGTGCCCCGTCCCATGTGCTGCGCCGGCTGTCAGGCGGTTGCCCAGGCGATCGTCGATAACCGGCTTACGGAGTACTACCGGCACCGCGACACGCTGCCAGAAAGCCCGCGCGAGGCGATGCCCGAAGCGCTGCGGGATCTTGGATTGTTCGATCATCCTGACTTTCAGAAGAGCTTCGTCAAGCCCTTCGGCGAGCACGAGCGGGAAGCGTCCTTGATCCTGGAAGGAATTACCTGTTCGGCTTGTATCTGGCTAAACGAAAAGCACGTTGCCCAGCAACCCGGCGTGACGGCGGTCGACATCAACTACGCGACGCGACGCGCCCGGGTGCGCTGGGACGAACGCAGGATCAAGTTGTCGGACATCCTGGCGGCGGTTGCTGCCATCGGCTACCGCGCCTATCCCTACGACGCAGGTCGTTCGGAACAACTCGCGCAGCAGGAGCGCCGCGCCGCGTTATGGCGCCTGTTTGTTGCTGGATTCGGCATGATGCAGGTCATGATGTATGCCGTGCCGGCGTACATCGCGGACGCCGGCACCATGACCGCCGACATCGAACGTCTCATGCGCTGGGCCAGTCTGCTGCTCACTTTGCCGGTAGTGGGATATTCCGCTGCGCCGTTCTTCCGAAGCGCCTGGCGCGACCTGAGCTTGCGCCGCGTTGGCATGGACGTGCCGGTGGCACTCGGAGTAGGCAGCGCCTTTGCGGCAAGCGTCTGGGCTACGCTCACGGCAAGCGGTGAGGTCTATTTCGACTCGGTTGCGATGTTCGTGTTCTTTCTGCTCAGCGGCCGTTATCTCGAAATGGTGGCACGGCAGAAAGCAGTGCGCGGCGTCGAGGCATTGGCCCGGGCATTGCCCGCGTTCGCTGAGAGGATGGGACATTTCCCCTCGCCGGATACGGAGCGGGTGGCTGTGTCCAGCCTGGCCAGAGGCGATGTGGTGCTGGTCAAGGCGGGTGAGGCCTTTCCGGCGGACGGTATTGTCATGGAGGGTGATACCAGTGCAGACGAGGCTCTGTTGACCGGCGAAAGCCGGCCGGTGGCAAAGACGCAAGGAGCGGAAGTGACCGGCGGCAGCATAAATCGGACGAGCCCTGTGGTAGTCCGTGTGACTCAGGTGGGCGAGGGGTCGCGAATCGCGGCGATCCAGCACCTGATGGAGCGGGCGCAGACGGAAAAGCCGCGCGTGGTGGAATTCGCCGATCGGGTGGCGACGTACTTTGTTGCGGTGCTGCTCGTGCTCGCCATCACGACGGCTGCCGTCTGGTCCGTGCTCGATCCTTCGCGCGCCCTATGGGTGTTCGTCTCGGTACTGGTCGTGAGCTGTCCGTGTGCGCTTTCGCTGGCCACGCCAGCGGCGATTACTGCTGCTACCGGTGCGATGTCCGGGCACGGACTGTTGCCGACGCGCGGCCATGCCATCGAGACGCTGGCGCGCGCGAGCCATTTCGTTTTCGACAAGACCGGGACGCTGACCTTCGGGCGAATGCGTCTCGCGCAATCGATCGTTCTCGGCACCTGCGAAGCGGAGGAAGCGGTGCGGATTGCGGCGGCGTTGGAGCAGTATTCCGAGCACGCCATAGGAGCCGGCCTGTGTGAGGCGGCCGGAAACGCCGTGGCGGGTCTGCCGGATGTCTCGGCAGTCAGGACGTTTGCCGGCCAAGGAATCGAGGGGACCATCGGCGGCGTCCGGCACAGGGTGGGGCGGATCGATTTTGTTGCAGAAATCGCCGGCAGCCACCGCCCGCCGTCCGCCGAGCAAGTGACTGATGACGGCGAAACGCTGGTAGCTCTGGGAAGCGATCTGGGGTGGATCGCGCTGTTCAAACTGCACGACCAAGTTCGCCGCGAGGCCAAGGCATTGATCGATGCACTGCTCCGAGAGGGGCGGCAGGTCTCCATTCTGTCCGGCGATTCGCCGGGAGCGGTTGCCGCAGTGGCGCGACTCCTCGGTGTGGCGGAAGCCCGTGCTGGGCTGTCCCCTGAGGGGAAACACGAGTACCTCTTGGGTCTCCAGCGTCAGGGAGCCGTCGTGGCCATGATCGGAGATGGAGTCAACGATGCGCCGGTGCTGGCTCAAGCGCAGGTGTCGGTCGCGATGGGCGGGGGGACCGACCTGGCACGCACGCAGGGCGATTTTGTGCTTCTTTCGGGGAACTTGGCCGACTTGGAGGGCGGGGTCGATTTGTCGCGTCGCGCCGCATCGATCATCCGTCAGAACCTCGTATGGGCATTCGCCTACAACGTGGTGGCGATTCCTGCGGCAATGGCGGGCTGGATCACGCCTTGGATGGCGGGCATCGGCATGTCGGCGAGTTCGCTGATCGTGGTGCTCAACGCCCTACGCCTGCAGCGACCCAATTCGCCGCCCATCGTGGATTCTCGGCACCATGAGTGGGAGGCGGTCTGATGGACATCCTTTTTCTGCTTATCCCCCTGTCGTTGGTGCTCGTATTCGTAATCGGGGCGGTGTTCTTGTGGTCGGTTAGGAGTGGTCAATTCGATGATCTCGAAGGTCCTGGCTATCGTGTGCTCATGGATGACGACCTCCCCCCGGATAATGACGTCAACATGGACGGCAGGTGATTTCTTGAGAACGGTAGTGCGATGTATTCCCAATTTCCACGCGGATCTCCGCGGGGTGGCATGCATTGCCTTTGATCTATATCAATCTTTTCTTATGAGCTTTTCCCGATACTTGCTGCAGTGTTGTTCGCTGGATGGGGCTCCTCGAGAAGCGATGAATAAGGGGACCTGGGTGGCCGTCGCATTTAGGTGAGGTCATGCGACCGAATAGCCGAGCCCAGCCGAGCCTCGATGGCCGGAAAGCGGACGCGGCGATTTGTCTCTCTGTTGGGGTTGGGGGTGCGCGGAAGCGCACCCTTTTTTTGTCCCCAAGCTGATCGTTGAACTTCACACATTTCCGACGGGAATAGTTTCGATTTCAACAGGTAATGCGCGGTCTTGATCTGAATCAATAGTCGGGCGCGCTCGCAGCGTATTCTTTTGCGGCATTTTTGGTCTTGGCAGCGTAATGCCAAACCGACAACTGGTTTGTCTTTCTATGAGGTGAATCCATGTCAACGCAAGCGACATACAACTATAAGGTCGTGCGCCAGTTTGCCATCATGACGGTCA
This sequence comes from uncultured beta proteobacterium, assembly GCA_963823455.1. GTDB lineage: Bacteria > Pseudomonadota > Gammaproteobacteria > Burkholderiales > Rhodocyclaceae > CAVPDA01. Next base: position 37,909 of record CAWGLO010000023.1, on the reverse strand, counting down.
TTTGGGGCATCGTCGGCATGCTGGTCGGCGTCATCGTCGCCGCGCAACTGGTGTGGCCGGAACTGAACTTTGCGGAGTGGTTTCACTTCGGCCGACTTCGTCCCTTGCACACCAATGCGGTGATTTTCGCTTTCGGCGGTTCGGCACTGTTTGCGACTTCCTACTATGCCGTGCAGCGCACCTGCCATACGCCGCTGTTCGCGCCCGCACTGGCGGGATTCACCTTTTGGGGCTGGCAACTGATCATCGTGCTGGCGGCGATCACCCTTCCTCTTGGGATCACCACGTCGAAGGAATATGCCGAACTCGAGTGGCCGATAGATGTGCTGATCGCGGTGGTCTGGGTGGCCTACGCGATTGTGTTTTTCGGCACCATCGCCAAGCGCAAGACCCCCCACATCTACGTTGCCAACTGGTTCTTCGGCGGGTTTATCCTCACGGTGGCGCTTCTCCACATCGTGAACAGCGCCGCGATTCCGGTCACCCTGTGGAAATCCTACTCGGCCTACGCCGGCGTCCAGGATGCGATGGTGCAGTGGTGGTACGGCCACAATGCGGTCGGCTTCTTCCTGACCGCGGGCTTTCTCGGAATGATGTACTACTTCGTACCGAAGCAGGCCGAGCGCCCCGTCTATTCCTATCGCCTGTCGGTAGTCCACTTCTGGGCATTGATCTTCACGTACATGTGGGCCGGCCCGCACCATCTGCACTACACTGCGCTACCCGACTGGACCCAGTCGCTCGGCATGATCTTCTCGTTGATTCTGCTGGCGCCCAGTTGGGGCGGAATGATCAACGGAATCATGACGCTTTCCGGTGCGTGGCATAAGCTGCGCACCGACCCGATCCTCAAGTTCCTGATCACCTCGCTGTCCTTCTACGGCATGTTGACCTTCGAAGGCCCGATGATGTCCATCAAGACGGTCAATGCACTGTCCCACTATACGGACTGGACGGTCGGCCACGTGCATTCCGGTGCGCTAGGCTGGGTGGCGTTTATATCGATCGGTTCGATCTACTATCTGATCCCACGCCTGTTCGGGCAACGGGAAATGTACAGCGTCAAGTTGATTACCGCTCACTTCTGGATCGCCACCGTCGGCGTCGTGCTGTACATCGCCTCGATGTGGATCTCCGGTGTGATGCAGGGCCTGATGTGGCGTGCCACAAATCCGGACGGAACGCTGACGTACTCCTTCGTGGAGTCAGTCAAGGCGACCTATCCGTTCTGGACGATTCGGCTCGTCGGTGGCCTGATGTTCCTCGCCGGCATGTTGATCATGCTCTACAACGTCCTGAAGACGGTTGTAGGGAAGCAGGCCTATGACGCTCCGGTCGTCGCACCAGTCGTCCAGCACGCGTAAGAGGAGAAAAAAATGGCTCAAGGTGGACACGATTTTATTGAGCGCAACGTTGGCTGGATGATCATCCTGACGCTGCTGGTGGTTTCCGTTGGCGGTCTGGTGGAAATCGTACCGCTCTTTTTCCAGAAATCGACGACGACACCGGTGGCGGGTCTGAAGCCCTACGACGCTGTACGGTTGGTGGGGCGCGACGTCTACGTGCGCGAAGGCTGTTATAACTGCCACTCGCAAATGATTCGTCCGTTCCGCGCCGAAACCGAGCGCTATGGCCATTATTCGGTCGCAGGCGAGTTTGTCTATGACCACCCCTTTCAGTGGGGTTCCAAGCGCACCGGCCCGGATCTGGCCCGCGTCGGCGGTCGCTATTCTGACGAATGGCACCGCGTGCATCTGCTCAATCCGCGGGATGTCGTGCCCGAGTCGAACATGCCGGCGTTCCCCTGGCTTGATCGGCCGGTCAAGGCCGATGACATCGAAGCCAAGATGCGCGCCCTGAACCTGGTTACGTTCAAGGTGGACGGAAAGCCCGCCTATTCAGACGCGGACCTTGCTGGTGCGACGAAGGCGTTGGAAGGCAAGACCGAGCTCGATGCGCTGATTGCCTATCTTCAGGGCATGGGCACGGCCCTCAAACAGGTGAAGTAGGCCCATGGACATCAACGATTTGCGTTCGATCCACACGGTACTGGCGTTCCTATGCTTCGTCGGCATCGTGATCTGGGCCTACAGCGGAAGGACGAAGAGCCGCTTCGAGGAAGCGGCCAACCTGCCTTTCATCGAGGATGATCTGCCCGCGAGCGAAAGTCGCGGGCTACCTGCACAAGGGAAAGCACCATGAGCGATTTTGTCAGCGGATTCTGGAATATCTATGTTGCCGGTATCGTGACCCTGTCGATCCTGGGTTGCGCCTGGCTTCTCTACGTCAACACGATCAAGCGCACCGGAGGCCCGGTGCAGCTCCACGGCCATACCTGGGACGAGAACCTGCAGGAGTACAACCACCCGTTGCCGCGCTGGTGGATGTGGCTGTTCTACATCACCATCGTATTTGCCATCGTCTACTTGGCAGTGTATCCGGGCTTCGGCACGTTTCAGGGAGGCTTCGGCTGGAGTTCCCGGGGTCAGTACGAGGCCGAGATGAAAAAGGCCACTGATCAATACGCCCCGATCTTCGACAAGTACTTGAAGGAGGATCTCAAAGTGGTAGCGGCCGATCCGAACGCCAAAGCCATGGGCGAGCGACTCTTTCTCACCTATTGCATGCAATGCCATGGGTCCGATGCGCGTGGTGCGAAGGGCTTTCCGAATCTGACCGACGGCGATTGGCTCTATGGCGGCGAACCGGTTCAGGTCCAGACGTCGATCCTGGAGGGCCGCAACGGCGTGATGCCTCCCTTCGGGCCGGCACTGGGCGCCGATGGGGTGAAGGATGTGGCCCATTACGTGCGTTCACTCTCGGGACTTGCGGCCGACAGCCTGCGCGTACAGCGTGGCAAGGAACTCTTCCAGCAGAACTGCGTCGCTTGCCACGGTCCGGACGGCAAGGGGATGCAGGCGGTCGGTGCACCCAACCTCACGGATGGCGTCTGGCTCTACGGCAGCAGCGAGAACACGATTGCCGAAACGGTGACAAAAGGTCGCAACAACCGCATGCCGGCGTTCAAGGAGTTCCTCGGCGACGCCAAGGTGCATCTGCTTGCCGCCTACGTGTACGGGCTGTCGCAAGGGACAGCCAAGAAGTAGAATAATGAGCATTGATCCGGCTCCCCGGTTTCGGCCGGGGAGCTTTTGAGCCAGCCCCATCAGTAAGTCCGAATATACCGATCATGGCCGAGCCTGTTCCCAGCACGGGCACGCAGGTAATCCCCGTAATACCTGAAGCTCCCGAAGACACCCTCTACGAGGTTAGGAAGAAGATCTATCCGCGGGCGGTGCACGGGTGGTTCGCTCGTTGGCGCTGGGCGTTGGTCTGGTTCACGCAACTGATCTTCTATGGCCTGTGCTGGATCGAGTGGAACGGCCGGCAGGCAGTACTCTTTCACCTGGTCGAGCGCAAGTTCTACATTTTTGGCTGGGTGTTCTGGCCACAGGATGTGCTGTACCTGGCAATCCTGCTGATCATTTCGGCCTACGCTTTGTTCCTGTTCACGGCCATCGCCGGACGACTGTGGTGCGGCTTCGCTTGTCCGCAGACCGTGTATACGGAAGTGTTCCTGTGGATCGAGGAGAAGATCGAAGGCAGTCGCAGCGAGCGCATGAAACTCGATCAGGCGCCGCTGAGCCCGCGCAAGTTGGCGATCAAGTCAGCGAAGCACGGCGCGTGGATCCTCGTGGCGCTTTGGACCGGCTTCACCTTTGTCGGCTACTTCACCCCCATCAAGGAACTGGCGCGTTCGGTATTGAGCTTCGGTCTCGGGCCATGGGAGACATTCTGGGTATTTTTCTACGGTTTCGCCACCTACGGCAACGCGGGCTTCCTGCGTGAGCAGGTGTGCAAGTACATGTGCCCCTATGCCCGTTTCCAGGGCGTCATGTTCGATCCGGACACGCTCGTCATCACCTACGACCAGGGACGCGGCGAGCCGCGCGGTCCTCGCAACAAGAAGCTGGACTACAAGGCTGCGGGCTTGGGCGACTGTGTCGACTGCGGAATCTGCGTACAGGTGTGCCCGACCGGGATCGATATCCGTCAGGGCCTCCAGTATGAGTGCATCGGTTGCGCCGCCTGCATCGATGCCTGCGATCAGGTGATGGACAAGGTTGGGTATCCGCGCGGTCTCATTCGTTATTCCACCGAGAACGCACTGCAACAGCATTGGGGCACGAAGGACATCGCCCGCCACGTGATGCGGCCGCGTGTGCTTATCTATAGCAGCATTCTCATTGCCATCACGATTGCGATGTTCTATGGTTTGGCGACGCGAATACCGCTCAAAGTGAACATCATTCGGGACCGCGCCACCTTGGCTCGTGAGGTCGAGGGCGGCAAGATCGAGAACGTGTTCCGGTTGCAGGTGATGAACACTTCTGAGGAAGCTCGCCGTTTCTCGATCAACGTTTCAGGTCTGGACAATATCGAGATCGCCTCCGAGCGCATCGTCGAGGTTCCTCCCGCGACGACCAGGAGCGTCTCTGCCGACGTGCGTGTACCGCCGGATTCGGCAACCAAGGGGTCCCACAGGATCTATTTCGAGGTCAAGGCGCTCAACCACGAGGATGTGTTCGTGCGCGAAAAGGCCAGTTTCCTGATGCCGTGATCGACGACCCGAAGGTGAACACGCGTGCTGTGCCGTGGTACCGCGAGCCCTGGCCATGGTTGCTGATGCTCGGCCCCGCAGTCGTGGTCGTTGCCGCGTTCGTTACCCTCTGGCTCGCTGTGAGGAGCAGCGATGGGCTGGTGGCGGACGACTACTACAAGCAGGGACTCGCGATCAACCAGACCTTGGCGCGGGGCGACCGGGCGAAGGCGATGGAATTGTCGGCCCGGCTCCGCATCGATGGCACCAACGTAGTCGTGATCCTGCGCGCCCGCGAAGGTGTGAATCTCGCCGACCGGATACGCTTGTCGTTTGCCCACCCCACGCGCGGTGGTCTGGACCGGGTCGTCAACCTCGATGGTTCTGCCGTCGGATATCGAGGGACCATGCCGGACCTTTCCAACGGCCGCTGGCAGGTTCTGCTGGAGGATCCCGACGGCATGTGGCGCCTGTCGGGTGCCGCCCGTCTTCCCGATATCAGGGAGATCGAACTGGGCCCTGGCGATTAATCAGGGTCGAAATAGATAAGGGTGATTGATTGCGGTATTGAATATTTTTCAGGTCAGATATTGGTCTGCTCGGGTCTTTCGCGATAATCTCTATCATCGTCTTGGGCATTTCTTGCTGCGCGTGATTTGATAGGAAGCAGTTGACCCGGACAACCAGCGACAAGAATAGACGCCAGAGAAGCGTCCGATTTCAAACCGAGGGGAGGGGAACATGAAGAAGCTGATCTGGATTTTCTGGCCGTCATTCCTGGTTGCGGGAATTGCCGAGATCTTGTTTTTCACCGTCGTCAACCCCCAGGAATTGTTTCTGTTCGGTGAGGCGGTGGAATTCTCGCGAATGGCGACCTATTCCATCGGCTTTTTCGCTTTCTGGGCCGTCTGTGCTGCCTCCAGCATGACGACCTGCTTCTTCCAGCGCACCGCCTCGGAGATCAACATGTGTCCCCTGCCGGCTCGCGAACGCCCCGAAGGCTGCCCCAAGCGCGAAGAGCCGGGCTGCTGCGCCTGACCGCAACTCCTGCGGCCGGGTAGCTCCAGACCGGATCCGGCCCGAGTGAGGGCTCGTGCACCTTGCCGGTGACGGGACGGCATCCCCTCGCTGCTGGGAGAAATCAGAATCCCTTGCGTTTGTATGGAATTGCGTCCTATCCTGTTGCCAGGTGACGGCGCGCTGGTCCGTCCGGGCGTTTCCGTACCTCCCGGGCCTGGAGCCGGGCACCATGCGGAGAATCGATGCGGAGGGGGGACGTTCGATGAAGCAGATACTGGATGCCTGGACGCGGTGGCTCTTGATGCTGACGTTCGAATTTTGGCGCTACCCTGATGCAGTCAAGAAAGAAAAAGATAGCGAACCGGGCTGAGCAGTCCGCAAGGTGGTCCACGCCTCCGCACCTGCAGTGGTGGGGAGGGTAGTCTGCGTACTACCGTTGCGACGGGCCGACGCCGATCGGGGGCGGGGCGAGATTGACGATGCGGCTGAAGAGATCGCGGAACTCGTGGTCCGGTTCGCTGCCGAAGCGCGGGTCTCCGTTTTCTCCGAAAGCCTCGGCGATATCCACCCAGTCCTGCGCCGTGAGGTATTTCTTCGCCAGTGGGATGACGACCTTTTCCTCGAGATTCATGTGCTCCCAAATCTCGTCGCCGAACTTATCCACCGCGGCGGCGAATTGCTCGAACCCATCCGCCGCCCCGGCCTCGTAGTGCCCCAGCGTTACCTCCAGCGCTCGCACGTTTCGTGCCCCGTCGGTGTGTTGCTTCTCCAGTTCGTCGAGGACCTCGTCCGCGTCGCGGGTGCGCATCCGCAACCGCCGGAACAGGTAGGCGTTTTCTTTGGGGTGGTGGAGCTTCTCGGGAAACGCGTCGATATAGTAGATCATCGCCCAGAGCAACTTGAAGTCGGGCTTGTTTCCTCGGCTGCGTGCTTCGTGCACCAGGTACTTCAGGCCATGTACCACGGCCGCGAGCGAGCGATGCTCGTCCTGAATGATGGTAAGCGCCGTGTTGAGCATCTTCCCCTCCGCTCTGGAACGACCTGGTAATCCCGCTCCCAGTCCAACGTTTGACGTAGCTGCGGGCGGCGCGCGATTCGCACGGGCGTACGCCGCCGCCGTTCCGACCGGTCGTCAGCGATAGACCAGTACCGGGATATCCGAGTGCGTCAGTACTTTCTGCGTTTCGCTGCCGAGCAGGAACCCACTCAACCCACGTCGTCCATGCGAGGCCATGAAGATCAGGTCGCAGCCGCGCTCGTCCGCTGCCTTGATGATCGCTTCGTACGGAGTGTCGCTGACCGCCGTCACTGTCGCGCATTCGACGCCGGAGGCGATCGCTTCCTTAACCGCCCTGGCCAGGATTTCCTGTGCCTGCTTTTCGGCCATTTCGGAGAATTTCTCCGGCGTCATCGGGTCCACAAGCGCACCTTCACCGTAGAAGGACACCGGGAAATCGGGTTTGGAATAAAAGAATGTGATTCTGGCGCCCGATTCCCGGGCGAAGCTGACGGCCCTCTCGACAGCACCTTCGGACAATTCGGAGCCGTCTGTCGGCACGAGCAGGTGTTTGAACATGCGCACCCCTTTTTCTGAATAACGAAGCGATTGATTCTAGGAATCGAGTAGGCACGCCCGATTGACCGAGATCAACACCCGGCGCGCCGCGGTTCCGAACAATACCACGCGGCGAACAACATGCGAATTACCTTCCACGGTGCGGCGGCCGAAGTCACCGGTTCATGCTACCTGATTGAAACCGGCCGGGCCCGCTTTCTTGTCGAGTGCGGGATGTTTCAGGGCGGGCGGGATGCCTATCTGAAGAACCTGCGAGCGCTCGCATTCGACCTCAAGCGCCTCGACTTCGTCATCCTGTCGCACGCCCATCTCGATCACTCCGGCCTGCTACCCCGGCTCGCGGCCCTTGGCTTTCGGGGGGCTGTGTATGCGACCAGCGCGACGACGGATTTGCTCGGCGTGATGCTGCTCGATTCCGCCCACATCCAGGAGAAGGAAGCGGAATGGCTGAACCGGCACCAGCACGATCGGCATGCCCGGCGCGGCTGGGAGCGGGCGCCTCTGTACACCGTGGCGCAGGCGCAGGCGAGCCTGCGACAACTGCGCAGCGTGGCCTACGATGCAGTTTTCGAACCGCGTGCCGGCGTTCGCTGCCGCCTGCGCGATGCCGGTCACATCCTCGGTTCATCCATTGTCGAACTTTGGCTCGAAGGCGAGCACGGCACGCGCAAGCTCGTGATCTCGGGTGATCTGGGGCAGCCGGCGCGGCCGGTGCTGCGTGACCCGACGCCGATTGCCGAAGCCGACACCCTGGTCGTGGAATCGACCTACGGCAACCGCCTGCACAAGTCGCTGGAGGAGACCGAAAACGAGTTGGTCCACGCGCTGATGGATACGTTGGAGCGGAAACGCGGCAACGTCGTGATCCCTGCCTTCTCGGTGGGGCGAACACAGGAACTGCTGTTCGTTTTCACCGACCTGGTGCGTCGCGGCAGACTGAAGAAGCTGGACATCTACGTCGATTCCCCGATGGCCTTGAAGGCGACCGAGATCACGCTGCGGCACGAGGCTCTGCTCGACGCCGAGACACGCGAGCTGATCGCGTGGCAGCGGCACCACCCCGACGCTCCGCGCATCCGCTTCGTTCAGGACGTGGACGAGTCGATCGCGCTCAATGAGGTCAGGGGTGGCGCGGTGATCCTTTCCGCGTCCGGCATGTGCGACGCGGGTCGCATAAAGTACCACCTGCTGCACAACCTGTCGCGCCGCGAATGCTCGGTCGTGATCTGCGGCTTCCAGGCGGCCGGTACCCTCGGCCGGCGGCTGGTGGACGGCGCCAAGCGGGTGACGCTGTTTTCGCAATCGCTGCCGGTGCGTGCTGACGTCTACACGATCGGCGGACTGTCGGCGCACGCCGACCAGAGCGCTCTCCTCGCCTGGCTGAGGAATTTCCGCGTGCCCCCGCGCCAGACCCATGTGGTCCATGGCGAGGCCGAGACGGCGCGGATTTTCGCCGAAACGGTGCAAAGCCGCCTTGGCTGGAGCAACGTAAGTGTGCCACAGTACGGCAACAGCTTCGAACTCGGCTGACGCTCCGGGTCGACGAGAGAAAGGAATGCCATGAACAAATCAGACAACCATCGCACGAGTTGTGCGCCGGATCCTCACGCCCAACTGGAGAAACTGAATGACGTGGTGGAGGCGTCGGTCGACCCGATGGGTGTGGCCGTGCCGCTGGCCCATGCGCAGATGGCGTGGCTGATGCATCCCCAGGAACTGGCCAAGACGCTGAGCTGCCTGTCGGGGGACCTTCTGGCGCTGCAGGCCCATTGCTGGCGACGCGCCCTGGGCATGGCGAGCGATGACCCGATTCATCCGAAGGACGACGATACCCGCTTCTCCGATCCGGTGTGGAAGGACTCCGCCAGCTTCGACATCATCAAAGAGTGGTACCTCCTGCTCACTCACTATGTGCAGGATGCGCTCTTCGAGACTCCCGGAATGTCCCCCAAGGAACGCCGCCGGGCCGCCTTCTGGTGGCGCAATTGGCTCAACGCGGTGGCTCCCACCAACTTCTTCTGGACCAATCCGGTGGCGATGCACAAGTTTGTCGAAACGCAGGGCGACAGCGTGGCGCGCGGCATGCAAAACTTTCTCGCCGATGCACGTGCCGGCAATGTGCGCCTGACGAATCCGGACGACTTCAAGGTCGGCGAGAACCTGGCAACGACGCCGGGGGCAGTCGTCTATCGCAACCAGATCCTGGAGGTGATCCGCTACACGCCGACGACGGAAAAGGTCCATGCCACGCCCATCGTCATCGTCACGCCGTGGATCAACAAGTTCTACATTCTCGATCTCAACCCGAAGAAGAGCCTGGTCAAGTACCTGCTCGACCAGGGCTTCAGCGTCTTCATTACCAGTTGGAAGAATCCGGGCGCCGAGATGCGTGACGTCACCTTCGACGACTACCTCGTCGAAGGTGTGGATCGCATCGTCCAGATCGCGTGCGATATCTCCAAATCCGACAAGGTGCATGCCATCGGCTACTGCATCGGCGGCACCGCGCTGGCCATGTACATGGCGTGGGTCAACCGCAAGCTCGGCGACGCCGCGAAGGTGCCCGTCGCCCACTGGAGCCTGCTCACCACGCTGGTGGATTTCCGCAATCCGGGGGATATCGAGGTGTTCCTCGACGAGGGCAGCGTGGACTATCTGTCCCGCACCATGCAGACCCGCGGCTACCTCGACGGCAAGGAGATGGCCGCTGCGTTCCGGCTGCTGCGCTCCAACAGCCTGATCTGGCAGTACGTGGTGAACGGCTACCTGTACGGTGAGTCGCCGCCGCCCTTCGATGTCCTGTACTGGAACATGGACACCACGCGCATGCCCTACGCCATGCACAACTGGTACCTGCGGGAACTTTATCTGAAGAACAGGTTGGTGCGCAGAGACGCGCTGACAGTCGCGGGCCAGCAGCTCGACCTGGAGCGGATTCGGCAACCCGTCTATGCCGTATCCGCGGAGGACGACCACATCGCGCCCTGGCGCCAGACGTTCCGCATCAACAACTTTGTCATGGCACCCAAGCGTTATGTGCTTTCGAGCTCCGGCCACATTCTCGGCATCATCAATCCGCCGGTGAACCCGCCCAAGCGCAAGTACTGGGTCGATACCGCTCACCGCGCGGACACCGCCGATGCGTGGCGCGAGCGCGCGGCCGAACAACAGGGTTCCTGGTGGGAGGACTGGATGGCGTGGCTTAAGCCGCAAAGCGGCGCCATGGTGAAGGCACCGCCGCTGACGACGAAGGAATATCCGAAGCTCGCGGATGCGCCCGGGACGTACGTCCTGGAGCGCTGAAAACGCAGCTGTAAAGTACGAGGGGCATAGCCCTTCTGGCGCCGATCACCGAAGCGGTGGCTGCGCGGTCCGTCGCGTGACGGGCTACCACAGCGCAGGCGCTCTTTGCAGTGAACGGCTGCTCAGTCCAGCGCGGCAGTGGCGGTGCGGGTCCGGCCGGGGCCGGCATCGAAAGCAATGCGCACCGCAAGACCGATGGTGTCGCGCAGCGACGCCTCGGGGGCCTGGCGGCAGGCTTCCTCGATCACCATGCCCAAGACCGCTCCCTGGACGCTCGTGATTGGTGCGCCAATGCGTTGCGACTGGATGGCGTGATAGGCCAGTTCCACCATCAATTCCCGCCGCTCGCTTTCTTTCATCTGCGTCGTGTCCCACGCCTGACTGCAGGCCAGTCCCGTATTCGCGCCCGGCGGGGGTTCCGCGCTGGGCGCTGCGAGGGTGCCGCCGGCTGCAGCGAGCAGCAGGGGCAGGGCAATGCGCAATGTCCGTTTCATGAGCTTGTTCCCGATTCCGTTTCCCGTATGGCGCAGTGCAGCAATTCTTGTGCCGCAGACGTGTATATTCGATTATTCAGATAGTTGGGTAAGGAATCGGGGGCCGCTGGGATCTGGAGAGACGCTGTATTGTCGGGCGACCCCGACGCTCTGCCCGCTGCCGGCCGCAACGTCTTGATGTGGCGCAGCTATCGAGCGTCGGCGAGAGGCGACACCCTGTTCCAGCGGGCCGCCAGGAACTGCCGGGACGCGCCCGAAGTGCAGTCAGCGCAGTGCGTTGGGAAAGTACAGGGCGGTGAGGCTCTTGGAGTGCACCGGAGATGCGGCCCCGGAACCAAAGCGGCGCCAGTCGCGCACCCAGAAGATGTCGTCGCACACTTCCAGCATGCCGATGGTTTCGCGGTCACCGATGAGTATGCCCTGGATGCGCAAGCCCTGCTCGCGCTTTGCCGCACGCACGCGCTCGACCGTGGCGCGCACGGCACCAAATTCGCCGTCGCTGGCGATGAGCAGGTCGGCGTGATGCCACGGCGCAGCGACGATGCGTTCCATGGCCTGCTCCAGCGGTTCACTGATGTCGGTGCCGCCGTGGAACGACTGATTCAGGAACTCGATCGCCTCGCCAATGCCGCAGTCATCGACCGGCAACTCACGCTCGACCACTTCGCCCGGCCCGCCGAAGGAGAAGACGCGGCATGGCCGCTTCTGCGCATGGGCGGTGCGCATCGCTTCCAGAACCACCGCCTTGGCGACCTGCTCGGGTTCGCCCTGCATCGATCCCGAAGTGTCTACGCACACGATGATCGGCCCGAGTTCGAGGCGTCGGTTCGGGCGCCGCTGCACCGTCGGCCGCCAATCGCGGCTCTCCGCCATGACGGTCTCGGAGAGCACTTCCCGCTCTTCGTAGCTGAGGAGAGTGCGCTCGGCGTGGCGCGCGAACCAGATCAGGCGCAGCTTGGGGTGACGCAGCAGCACGGCCTCGCTCGGCAGCATGCGCGCGATGCTGCCCGAGCGTTCGATACCCCGTGTCTCCCCCGGCAGGTCGGGGACAGCCAGTTGTCGCTGTTGCGGGACCAGCGCGGTGGTCTCCTCGACGATCTCAATTTCCATCTCATGGGACTCGTCCGCCTCGTCGGTCATGCGGCTGCGTCCCAGCCGGCGAATGACAGCGCACAGTTCGGGCAGTTGCTCCAGCAAGCGCCGGATGCGCAGCACCTCCTGCCAGCCTGTGCCGTGCAAGCGGCCACGGGTGGCGTCCCAGCGATGGAGCTGGAGTGCCTCGCCGAGATCGCCGAAAACGTCGATCAGCTCGTCCATTTCGCCGCTGGTCCGCCGCCAGTCATCGTGGAACTTGCCGGCGGCGCGCCGCACGGCCTGGGACTCGTCGTCACCCTGATCGCGGTAATCCACGATGCGGTCCGTGTGCCACAGCAGGCTGCGCAATACCTGCGCGGTGACGTCTTCCTGGCGCAGGCAGTAGCGCGGCAGGTCGAGGGCAACGAACGTCTCGCGAAACGCGGCCAGCACGCCGCCTGCCGGCCACGGCCATGGCTGCGGCAGGGTGCCGTCGAGCAGGGCACGCCGCAGCGCGTCGATTCCGGCCAGCCGTCGCGGCAGTCTGCCGAGGGCATTGACGATGCCGGGCAGCCACAGAGCGTGCGGCAGCGCGTCGAGCGCGGCGATGGGCTGGTCCAGGGAGTCGGGCGCGAAGCCGCTGGGGTGGCGAAACACTCGACTTCGGCGATCAGGCGGCGACCGGTGCCGGCGTGACTCCGTCGTCCGCCGCCAGACGCGGCAGCGAGGCGAAGCCGTCGCGAACGTCCTGCGCGCGGGCGCGCAGTGCCAGCACATTGGCGCGGGTCTGCTTCAGGTTGCTTGCGGTGGTGGCGGCGAAATCGCGCGCCAGCCACAGGTGTGCCGCGACTTCGGTGGCAACCTCGCGCAGGGTGGCGTCCAGCTCCAGCAGATAGCCGTCGATGCTATCGATCAGCCGCTGCACCTGGGCGACGCGCGCGCCGATGTGGGTGCCGCCGTAGCGGCGCGTGCGCATGAAAGTCATGCGCGGTGCCTGAGCGCCGCCCTTGGCGTCGTTGACGGCATCTTCCAGCGCGAGGTGTCCTGCCGCGTCGTAGTTGAGATCGGCGGCGTTCGCCTCCAGTTCGAGTTGCGCCTCGAAGGCGCTGATCACCCGCTGCATGAGTTCGGGATTGATGGCGCGCCAGGTTCCGAGTTGTGTCGCGTACCACTGCGCCACCGCCTGCTGCTGCGCGGGCAGCTGCGCGGTGCAGAATTGGGCGAGCCACACGTCCCACACCGTCACGCTGTCCCGACCGTCGGTCAGGGCTGCGGTCTTGAGCAGTTTCACCAGCTTGCGCCAGCGTCGGTCTGAGACATAGATGCCCTGTGCCCCGAGATGCGCGCGCAGGTCTGCCAGCAGATGAAGCACGACCTCGGGCAGGGCGACCCCGTCCACCGCGGCGGCCAGGCGTTGCAGTTCGTCGCGTCCGATGCGCAGGCGCTCGGGCATGGTCAGGCTTTCCTCCAGCGGCAGGCGCACCAGATCCAAGAAGCCTGCAGCGCTCACCGGGCCCAGTTCCATGCGCACCAGGAAGCGGTCGTAGAACGCGGCGACGATCTCGTCCTCGGGCACGTCGTTGGTGGCACCGACGACCGTGATCAGCGGTGTGGCGACACGCTGTGCGCCGTTGTCGAATTCCCGTTCGTTAAGCAAAGTGAGCAGTGCATTGAGGATGGCCGAATTGGCCTTGAACACTTCGTCGATGAACGCGATCGACGCGGTCGGCAGAAATCCCGCCGTCTGGCGCTCGTAGCGGTCCTGTTCCAGGGCCGCGATGGAGAGCGGACCGAACAGTTCCTCCGGCACCGAGAAGCGTGTCAGCAGCCGCTCGAAATAGGCGGCATCGCGGAATGCGAGATGCAGCCGGCGTGCCAGCTCGCTCTTGGCGGTGCCCGGCGGGCCGATCAGCAGGACATGCTCCGCCGCCAGCGCCGTCAGCAGGGTGATCCGGATCGCGGTATCTCGCTCGATCAGCCCGCTGCCGAGAGCATCGAGCAGCTCGGCGAGCCTGGCGCGTAGTTGCGGACGGTTTTCGCTCATCAGGGCCGGGCGAGGATGGTGGAAACGGTCATTGTAGCAACCCCGCCGCACGGGACGAACGGCTTGCAGGACCACGCGTCTGTCCTTGGGATTGGCGCATGGACCAAGAGGAACTGAACGATGAGCTGACCTCCGGTCTCGGTCCGGCGCAGCGCGCGCACCCGTAGCGGAAGGCGGCCTTATAAGCCTGCTCCTTCGCGCAGGGCTGCGAGAATGCGGTTCTCGATGGTTTCGCCGATGCGCCTGGCCTCGGGATGCGGATCGCGGGACAGGATCCAGGTCGGTCGGGTGAGGATCAGGGTGATGCGGTCGGGTGCGGCCTTCATGTTCAGCACCACTACTTTGAACGGACAGAGGATGGACCAGTCCATGTTCATGTTGAACACCTGCTGGTTGAACGTCAGCGAGCAGAAGTGCACTGCTGTGACGTTGCCGAAGCCGATGCTGTTCCACTTGTCGGCGCCGAAGGTCTCCATATTGTTCTCCAGGCCGCGGGAAAGATTGTCCTCTCCCAGGATCTGGAACTGAGCCGCCTCCAGGCTTGCCTTTACGCCGGCGAGGACGCGGGCATAATCGCCGCGCACGGTCGCCTTCCACAAGGCAGGGTTGACGTCGTCGGCTGCAAGAACCGGCGCCGCCAGACTCATGAGCATGATCAGGACTGCTGTCACGCACCGCAAGCTGTGACCGGCGAAACGGTGCACCATGGCAACCTCCTTCGTCCAACTCGGACTGTGCTCGGCGGAACCCGCCCGCGAATCTGCCCGCTGCTCGATCCGGATCAAGTCTTGACGCAGAGGAGTCCGTAACCGGCGCCGCCTCGGCGCCTGCCGGGGGCGCGGCGTGATTGCGGTGAATATCATGCGCGACGTTTCGCGCCGCGTCGAACCGGGTCCCGCTATCATGCGACCGCGACGTGCGGCGCATGCATTTCGGAATATGCAGAAATGTTAATGTATTGTGGCTTCGCGCTTGTGCGCCGATCTCGCGGTCCTCGGTGCGCGGCGTTTTTTGACGGGCATCAAGGAGTGCGACCGGTTCGGCGGCCGACAATCAGCCACGCAATGCGCGATCAATTCGAGGAGCCCGGCATGGAAGGCGCAACGACCCGTTTGGCGCAGCATCACAGGTTGTGCGACGAGGACTTCGCCGCGGCGGAGGACGCCGCGCGGCGTGGTGACTGGGATAACTGCGGCACCGTCTTCGACAAGTTTCGCCGCGAGACTGAGGCTCACTTTTGCGCCGAGGAAGACGTGCTGTTCCCAAATTTCGAGCGCCGCACCGGCATGAGTTCCGGGCCGACGCGAATGATGCGCATGGAGCACATGCAGATGCGCTCGCTGCTGGACCAACTCGCGGCAGCCCAATCCGGGCGCGATACCGATGCATTCTGCGGCGCCGCGGATACGCTGCTCGTCATGATGCAGCAGCACAACCTCAAGGAAGAGAACATCCTGTATCCGATGTGCGATCAGGCGCTGGCGGGGGACGCCGAAGTGGTGTCCGCCATTGCCCGGACGCTGGATGGGGCGGCGTGAACAACGATTCCAAAGTCATCGATGCGCGCGGCCTGATGCCGCCGGAACCGCTTGAACTGACGCTCTCCGCACTCGACGATCTGCAGCCGGGCGACGAGATCGTGCTGCTGCTCTACCGCGAGCCTCATCCCCTTTATCAGATCCTGCAGCAGAACGGCTTCGCCCACCGCACCGAACTGCACGACGACGGTACGGTCGCGATCCATATCCGGCATGCGCCGTGACGATGGTGCGGCGGTGACGGTCGGCATCGCGTTCGATCAGGCGCCGCCGATCGCGGTACCGCTGCGCTTCTTTCTCACCGCGCCCCTGTTCGGCTGCATCGCCGGTCTGCTGATCGCGTGGTCGGGCGGCGACGTTCTCACTTCGCGCTGGTCCGGAGCGGCGCTGGCGCTGACCCATCTCATCACCCTCGGCTTCATGCTGCAGGCCATGAGCGGCGCTTTGCTGCAGGTGCTGCCGGTCGCGGTCGGGGCCAATGTGTGGCGGCCGCGTCTGGTGGGGTTGCTGACCCACGCCGGGCTCGTCGTTGGTACCGTGCTGCTGGTAGCGGGTTTCCTGCTCGGCGAGGCACAACCTTTCCGCTGGGCGATGCCGATCCTGACCGTGACGATCGCCGTCTTTCTCGGCGCGGTCGGGATGGGGCTCGCGCGCACGAGCGCGACCGGACCGACGATCACGGTATTGCGCTTTTCGGTCCTGGCGCTGGCGGTGACGATAGGCTTAGGCGCCTCGCTGGCCCTGATGTTCGGCTGGAACGTTTCGCTGCCGGCGCTGCTGCTCACCGAACTCCACGCGGGATGGGGCGTGCTGGGCTGGGGACTGCTGCTGCTGGTGGCGGTGGCGTTCCTGGTGGTCCCCATGTTCCAGCTCACGCCGCCTTATCGCAAGGGCTTCGCCCGCATCTTCCCGCTCGTGCTGGTCGGCGCCCTCGTGGCGTGGTCGATTGCCGGTGCGCTGGGCGATCCACTGGCTCCGCTGCGGACCGGGGCCGCCGTGCTGCTCGGTGGTACGGTTGCCGGCTTTGCTGCCGAGACCCTCTACGTCCAGCACCAGCGGCGGCGCCGGCACGTGGACGTCACCTTCCTGTTCTGGCGCACCGGCATGCTGGCCCTGCTCGCCGCCGTTGCGCTCGGCCTCGTCCTCGTCGTCAGCCGCGATCCGGTAATGAACAGCCGGCTTGAACTGGCGCTCGGATTGGCCATGCTGTTGGGGTTCTTCGTGTCCGTGATCAACGGCATGTTCTACAAGATCGTTCCGTTCCTCATGTGGCTGCACCTGCAGCGGCGCGTCTCGCGTCCTCCGAACATGAACCAGATGATCACCGAGCGGGCGATGAGGGGGCAATTGTGGCTGCACTGGGGCGCGCTCTCGGCGCTGGGGATGGGGCTGATCTTTCCGCCGCTGTTGGTGGCAGGCGGCCTGCTGTTTGCGGCATCCTGCGCCTGGCTCGAACTCAATCTGGCGCAGGCGGTGCGCACCTACAGGCGCATCAGCCGCGACGCTGTCCCCGCGCTGTAAGCGAAACGGACGGAATCAGGGTTCGTACGCGCGCAAGCGCCGCAGGTCGTGGATTTCGATGTGGCGGCCGTGCACCGTGATCAGGTCGGCGCCGGTAAGATCGTGCAGGATGCGCGAGAAGGTCTCGGGGGTGAGGTTGAGACGGGAAGCGATGACCTGCTTGCTGGTAGGCAGGTCGCATTCGATGCTGCCCGCGGTCAGCTCGACGTCGCCGCATTGCTGCAGCAGGTAGCCGATGAGTCGCTGGGCACTGGAGCGCAGCGACAGGGACTCCACGTCCTGCACCAGAGCATGCAGACGCATGGACAGGCCGGCGAGCATGTGTCGGGCGAATGACGCGTCGCACTCCAGCAATTCGAACACGGCGTTGCGGCTGACGTGCAGCAGCAGGGTGTCGCACAGCGCCTGGGCGAAGACCGGGTAAGGACGGTCCATGAACATCACCGCCTCGCCGAAGGTCTGCTGCGGTCCGAGGATGTCCACCACCTTCTCATTGCCTTGAACGGAGGAGAACGCGAGCTTGATCTGGCCGAACACGACGACGAAGAAGCCCTTGGGCGGGTCCCCCTTGTGGAACAGCATCTCGCCCTTCTGCAGCCGCTTCTCGCGGGTCGTGTTGGCGAGATGCCCGATCTGCTCCGCACTGACCTCCTGCAGCATGGGCAGACGCCTGAGAACGGCGGGAATGTCGATTTTGTCGTGGTTCATGGCCGGGATGCGCGGCTCGCGCTGCCGATGGGCGGGTGATTGCTCGATGAAAGGCCGTCAAAATATCACGCTTCGCGCCTTGTGCGCCAATGGCGGAATCCTGTTCCGCGGTGCCGGCGCGGTGGTGCTCGCCCGCTTCAGTCGCCTCGGCGTTCGCTGCGTTCGCTGCGTCGCGTGCTGCGCACGCGTCCGTGCCGCCGACCGGCCCGCATAGCTGCGATGCTGTACTCCCTCCTCAAGCATCTCCATGTCGCCTGCGTGGTCATCAGCGGTTGCGGCTTTTTCCTGCGCGGCCTGTGGATGATGCGGCGATCTCCGCTGCTCGACGCGCGCTGGGTTCGCATCGCGCCGCATGTCGTGGATACGCTGCTGTTGGCGAGCGCCATCGGCCTGGTCGTGGTGACGCAGCAGTATCCCCTGGCACAGAATTGGGTGAGCGCCAAGATTCTCGGGTTGCTGGCCTACATCGGCCTGGGGATGGCGGCGCTGCGCCGCGGCCGGACGCGCACCGTGCGGATCGCGAGCTGGGTAGCGGCCCTGGCGGCGTTCGGCTATATCGTATCTGTGGCCCTGTCGCGCAATGCCGCGGGCTTCCTGGCATGGCTGTGAGGCGCGGGCGTTGCCATTTCCGCGGCGTCGTGCGGTCGTGCACTAGACTGGGCCTCCCGCCTCGCGCGGGTTAGTAGCCGCGGTGATCGAGGACGGTCTTGAGGCCGGCGAATATCGAGGATGCGGATATGCCGCTGCTGCACGGCGATCAGCCCCTCTTCCTGGAACTTGGAGAAGGCGCGGCTGACGGTTTCCAGCTTGAGTCCGAGGTAGGAGCCGATCTCCTCGCGCGTCATGCGCAGATGGAACTCGGCCTGGCGAATAGCCGCGGGCGACGAAGCGCTGCGACATGTTGAGCAGGAACGCGGCCAGGCGCTCCTCGGCGCGCATGGTGCCGAGCAGCATCATGACGCCCTGGTCGCGCACGATCTCGCGGCTCATCACCTTGTGGAAGTGATGCTGCAGCGCCTCGATCTCGCGGCTCAGTCCTTCCAGCTTGCGCGAAGGGAATGACGCAGACCTCGGTGTCTTCCAGGGCGACGGCGTTGCAGGTGTGGGCTTCGGTGCTGATGCCGTCCATGCCGAGGATCTCGCCGGCCATCTGGAAGCCGGTGACCTGGTCGCGTCCGTCCTCGATCAGGACATCGGTCTTGAAGAAGCCGCTGCGTATGGCGTAGATCGCCTCGAAGGTGTCGCCGGCGCGGTACAGGTGGTGCTGGCGCTTGACGCGGCGGCGCGCACCCACGAGCTCGTCAAGGCGCTTGATCTCGGGCTCGGACAGACCGAAGGGCAGGCACAATTCGCGCAGATTGCACTGGGAGCATGCTGTCTTTGAGGTGGCCGATGGATGACTTCGCCGGAGACTTCTGCACGCGGCAACAGCTCACCTGTCGGTCATCCCGCGCCGTTTGATCCATGTCAACGCGTGTATCGGGGCTCTCTGACATCTTTCATCGCCTATGGGCGGGCCACCGTGTTGATGACTTCAAGTTACAAAGATCTCGTATTCGATCCACAGCTCATCCGGCGGTTCGATGTTAACGGTCCCCGCTATACGTCCTATCCGACCGCCGACCGCTTCGTCGAGGCGTTCGACGCGCGACGCATACCGGCTGTGGCTCGGCAAGCGCACGGTGGGCGGCATTAGCCGGCCGCTTTCATTATACGTCCACATCCCGTTCTGCAACACCATCTGCTATTACTGCGCCTGCAACAAGATCATCACCAAGGATCACGGGCGATCTGCCAAGTACCTGAAATATCTGGCAAAGGAGCTCGCGCTGCAGGCCGCGGTACCTGGACGGCAGCCACGAGGTGGTGCAACTGCACTGGGGCGGCGGCACGCCCACCTTCCTGTCCGCACGACGAAATGCGCCGGCTGATGGACTCGATCCGCAGCCATTTCCGCCTGGTGCCACGACGGCGAATATTCGATCGAGGTCGACCCGCGCAAGGTCGATGCCGACGACCGTCAAGCTGCTGGGCGAACTCGGCTTCAACCGCATGAGCGTCGGTGTGCAGGATTTCGACCCGGCGGTGCAGGAGGCGGTCAATCGCATCCAGAGCGAGGAGGAAACCGCGCAGCGTGATCGATGCGGCGCGCGCCAACGGCTTCAAGTCGGTGTCGGTCGATCTGATCTACGGCCTGCCGAAGCAGAATGTGATCAGTTTCAACCGCACGCTGGAGCGAGGTCATCCGGCTCTCGCCCGGATCGCCTGTCGATCTACAACTACGCGCACCTGCCGCAGCCTGTTCAAGCCGCAGCGGCGGATCGCCGAGCCGGACCTGCCGTCGGCCGACGCCAAGCTGCAGATCCTTTCGCTGGCCATCCGCCGCCTGACCGAAGCCGGCTATGTCTACATCGGCATGGACCACTTCGCCAAGCCGGACGACGAACTGGCCGTGGCCCAGCGCCAGGGGCGGCTGCACCGCAATTTCCAGGGCTATTCGACCTATGCCGAATGCGATCTGATGGCGTTCGGCATGTCCGCCGATCAGCAAGGTCGGGCCGACCTACTAGCCAGAACGTCACGACCCTCGACGAGTACTACGATCGCCCTCGATGCCGGGCGCCTGCCGGTGATGCGCGGCATCGAACTGACCGCCGACGATCTGCTGCGCCGCTCGATCATCCAGGCGCTGATGTGCCATTTCGAGATCTCCATCGAGTCGCTCGAGATCGCCCACCTGATCGACTTCCACTCCTACTTCGCCGCCGAGACTCGACGGACCTGCGCGAGATGGAGAAGGCCGGCCTGCTCGCGCTCGACGACAAGTGGATCACCGTGCTGCCGCGCGGGCGCATGCTGGTGCGCGCGATCGCCATGGTGTTCGACCGCTATCTGCGCGACGACCGCGAGCGCGCACGCTACTCCAAGGTCATCTGAGCTGCGGTTTGTGCGGCAGTCGCGGCTTGCGACATCGACCGGCATAGCGTGACCCCATGCCTGAAACCGGCTATCTCGCCGTCTTCCTCGTCGGCCTGCTCGGCGGTACCCACTGCATCGGCATGTGCGGCGGCATCGTCGGCGCCCTCACAGTGCGATGCCGGCGCAGCCGGCCGCATGGCGGCTGCACCTCGCCTACAACGCCGGGCGCATCGCGTCCTATGCCGCGGCGGGTGCGCTGGCCGGCGCGCTGGGCGGCGCCAGCCTGCGGCTGGACGAGCTGGCTGCCGATGCAGCTGCTGCTCTACGTGCTGGCCAATCTGATGCTGGTCGCCCTCGGCCTGTACCTCACCGGCTCCACCTGGGCGCTGGCGTTCACCGAGCGGATCGGCCAGAAGCTGTGGCGCCGCATCCAGCCGCTGACGCGGCGTTTCCTGCCGGCGCGCAGCGTGGCGCAGGCCTTGCCGCTGGGCATGCCCTGTGGGGCTGCCTGCCCTGCGGCCTGGTTTATAGTGTGCTGGCGACGGCCCTGGTTTCGGGCAGCGCGCTGCGCGGTGCGGCGCTGATGCTGGCCTTCGGCCTGGGGACGCTGCCCAATCTGCTGCTGGCCGGGGCACTGCTGGTCAGATTGCAGGGACGTGGCCAGGCAGCGCGCCGTGCGTCTGGTATCCGGAGTCCTGGTTCTGGCCTTCGGCGTGTATGGGCTGATGAACGCCGCCCATCTCGGCGGCAGGCTGTGGCAGGGCGTGTTCGGTCAAATCTAGCGGACAGAGGTACCCGATGAAGATTCTCGTTGCCCAGGACGGATCGGAAACATCGCTGCGCGCGATTCGCCACCTGATCGCGCATGCGAAGTGGTTCCGCGAGCCGCCCGCGGTGGAACTGCTGTTCGTCCATCCGCCGATTCCGATCGGCCTCGCCACCAAGCACGTGAGCCAGGCTACGCTCGACGCCTACTACCGGGAGGAGGGCGAGCAGGCGCTGGCAGCGGCGCGCCGCCTGCTCGACGAGGCGGGCATCGAATATTCCGCTCACATCCACGTCGGACCGGTGGCGGAGAGCATCGTCCGGCTGGCCGGCGAACTCAGCTGCGATCTCATCTGCATGGGCACCCACGGCCGCGGCGCCCTCGGCAACGCCCTGCTCGGATCGGTGGCGACCAAGGTGCTGCATCTGTCGGCGCTGCCGGTGATGCTCGCCAAGTAGCCGCCCGCGGAATCCTGAGCCGACCATCGCTGTCGAATTGCCTGCCGACATGAACGATACCGCCGCCCGTGATGTACTGGACCTGCCCATCGAAGGCATGACCTGCGCCGCCTGTGCCGCGCGCATCGAGAAGCAGCTCAACCGCCTGCCCGGGGTCGACGCGTCCGTCAACTTCGCCAACGAGCGCGCCCATATCGCCTACGACCGCGCCAATACCACGGCGCAGCAACTGGTGGAAACCATCGGCAAGACCGGCTTCGCCGTGCCGCCGCACACCCTCGAACTCTCGCTCTCCGGCATGACCTGCGCCGCCTGCGCGACGCGGGTGGAGAAGGTGCTCAACCGCGTGCCCGGCGTGTCGCGCCGCGCGTAAATCTCGCCGCCGAGACGCGCGCGCGTGCGCTTCACGCCTGGCGCTGGCGGATACCGAGGCTCTGATCGCCGCGGTCGAGCGCGCCGGTTTCACCGCCCGGGTGACGAATGCCGCTTCGCGCGAGGAGGAGCGCGCCCGCAAGCGCGCCGCCTACGAGGCCGAACTGCGCCGCTTCTGGATCTGCCGCCGCGCTCACCCTGCCGCTGGTCGCGCAGATGTTCTTCATGTTCGGCGGCGGCGCCCACCACGACGTGCTGCCGCGCTGGCTGCAACTGGCGCTGGCCACGCCGGTGCAGTTCTGGATCGGCCGGCGCTTCTACGTCGGCGCCTTCAATGCCCTGCGCGGCGGCGGCGCCAACATGGACGTGCTGGTCGCGCTCGGCACCAGCATGGCCTACTTCTACAGCCTGGTGGTGACGCTGCTCGGCTCCACGGAACACCACGTCTATTTCGAGGCGTCGGCCACCATCATCACGCTGGTGCTGATGGGCAAGCTGCTCGAGGCGCGCGCCAAGGCCAAGACCTCGGCGGCGATCGAGGCGCTGGTCCAGCTGCAGCCGCAGACGGCGCGCGTCGAGCGCGACGGCCAGATCGTCGACGGTCGCCGGTGGATACGCTGCATCCCGGCGATGTCTTCATCGTGCGGCCGGGCGAGAGCGTGCCGGTCGACGGCGAGGTGATCGAAGGCGCAGTCCAGCGTCGACGAGGCCATGCTCACCGGCGAGAGCATGCCGCGTCGCCAAGCAGCCCGGCGCCAAGGTGTTCGCCGCCACCGTCAACGGCCAGGGCCTGCTGCGCTGCCGCGCCACCGGCGTCGGCAGCCACACGCTGCTGGCCGGCATCATCCGCCTGGTCGAGCGAGGCGCAGGGCTCGAAGGCGCCGGTGCAGCGCCTGGCCGACCGCATCGTCGGCGATCTTCGTGCCGGTGGTGGTGAGCATCGCCGTGCTCACCTTTGCCGGCTGGTGGCTGTGCGAGCGGCGAGTTCGCCGCAGGCGCTGGTCAACGCCGTGGCGGTGCTGGTGATCGCCTGCCCCTGCGCGCTCGGGCTCGCCACGCCGACCGCGATCATGGTCGGCACCGGGCGCGGCGCGGCCGGTCGGGCATCCTGGTGAAGAACGCCGAAGCGCTGGAACTGGCGGAGCGCATCCAGCGTGCTGGCGGTGGACAAGACCGGCACGCTGACCGAAGGCAGGCCGGTCGTCACCGACGTCGTGCCGGCGGCCGGCATTGCCGCGCGATACGCTTGCTGGGTCTCGCGGCGGCGCTGGAACAGGGCTCGGACCATCCGCTGGCGCGCGGCGATCGTGGAGCAGGCGGCGGCCGCGCGACTGCCGCTGGCCGCGCTTGCGGAGATTGCGAGGCGGTGCCCGGCAAGGGCGTCGTCGGGCGCGTCGGGGCCGCCCGCTACCGCCTCGGCTCGATCGGCTATCTGCGGGAGCACGGGCTGGCGGTGCCCGATGCGCTGATCGAGCCGCTGCAGTCGCCAGGGCAAGACGCGTGGTCGCGCTGGCGGACGACGACGCGCGCGCTGGGCGTGCTGGCCATCGCCGATCGCCTGCGGCGACAGTTCCCGCGCCGCCGTCGATCGCGCTGCGCCGGCGCGGCGTCGAGGTGGTGATGCTGACCGGCGACAACGCGGCCACGGCGGCGGCGATCGCGCGCGAGGCGGGCATCGACCGACTATCGCGCCGACGTCCTGCCGGCCGACAAGGCCGCGGCGGTGCAGGCGCTGAAGCAGGGCGGCAGGCGGGTGGGCATGGTCGGCGACGGCATCAACGACGCGCCGGCGCTGGCCGCGGCCGACGTCAGCTTCGCCATCGGCGCCGGCTCCGACGTGGCGATCGAGGCGGCCGACATCACGCTGATGCGCAACGACCTGATGAGCGTGGCGGACGCCATCGACCTGTCGCGTGCCACGCTCTCGCAAGATCCGGCAGAACCTGTTCTTCGCCTTCATCTACAACGTGCTCGGCATCCCGCTGGCGGCCGCTCGGCCTGCTCAACCCGGTGATCGCCGGCGCCGCCATGGCGATGTCGTCGGTGTCCGTGGTCTCCAACTCCCTGCTGCTGCGCCGCTGGCGGCCCCATGGCGGCCCGCAGCGCCCATTGCCGCAGGCAGGGGCTGATGGGCTGGAAGCGAAGCTGGTACATTAGGCGGCCTTCGAAACTGCATCGGTGAGCGCAATGGAAACGACGATTGTCAAAGTGAATGGCATGAAGTGCGGCGGCTGCGTCAAGAGCGTGACCAACGTCCTGCAGGAACTGCCGGGCGTGGCCCGCGCCGAGGTGTCCCTGGAGCGGGGCGAAGCCCGCATCGAGTACGACCCCGCCAAGCTGGAGATCGACGCCGTGAAACTGGCCATCAACGACGCCGGCTTCGAGGCGCCCTGATTCCACGTTCCGTTTCGGGATCGCGTGGCGGTGGCCGCAGGGCGTTACTGCGCCGCACAATGAAACTTGCGTCGCCGGTATAATCAGCGTTTTTTATGGGGAAACTGAATGGCTCTTAATCTCGTGCCTTCCGGCAAGGATCTGCCGAACGATTTCAACGTCATCATCGAAATCCCGATGCATGCCGAGCCGATCAAGTACGAGGTGGACAAGGACTCCGGCGCCATTTTCGTGGACCGCTTCATGGCCACCGCCATGCACTATCCCTGCAACTACGGCTACATCCCCCATACCATCGCCGACGACGGCGATCCCGTTGACGTGCTGGTGATGTCGCCCTTCGCGCTGCCGCCGGGTACCGTGGTGCGCTGCCGGCCGATCGGCATGCTCGCCATGGAGGACGAGGCCGGCGGCGACGCCAAGCTGCTCGCGGTGCCGGTGGACAAACTGACCACCATGTACCGGGCCATCCAGTCGCCGCGCGACCTGCCCCAGATCACCCTCGACCAGATCTCCCACTTCTTCGCGCACTACAAGGACCTGGAGCCCGGCAAGTTCGTCAAGGTCAAGGGCTGGGTTCGACGCAGAGGAGGCGAAGAAAGAGATCATGGTCGGCGTCAAGCGCTTCAGCGAAGCCAAGGAAAAACCCGCCTTCTGATCCTTCGTTCCGCCCCCGGGCTAGGGGTCGGTGCCCCGGCGGCCGGCCGCGCTACCGGAACGGTCTGTGTTCGTTCAGTTCGTCGATATAAAGCGCCATGCCCTGCGCTTCGCGCTGCAGGAATCGAGCCACCGCATCGGCGAAGCGCGGCTCCGCGAGCCAGTGGGCGGACAGGGTGCGCACCGGCTCGAAGCCGCGCGCCAGCTTGTGCTCTCCCTGGGCGCCGCCCTCGAACACGGCGAGTCCCCGCTCGATGCAGAACTCGATGCCCTGGTAGTAGCAGGCCTCGAAATGCAGGCCCGGCACGAACTCCAGCGCACCCCAGTAGCGGCCGTAGAGCGATGTCTCGTCGAGCATGTCGAGCGCCGCGGCGATGGCCCGGCCGCCGCGTTCCGCGGTCACCAGCAGCAGGCTGTCGGGCAGGGCGGCGCCGAGGCGCAGGAAGAAATCCAGGTTGAGATAGGGCGTGCGGCCGCGCTCGTGGTAGGTGCGGCAATAGCAGCGGTAGAAGAATTCCCAATCCTCGCGCGCGATGTCGCGGCCGCCCTGACGCCGCAGCGAGACGCCGGCGTCCGCGACGCGCCGCCGCTCCTGGCGGATCTTCTTGCGCTTGTCCCGGGTCAGGGTAGCGAGGAAGCCCTCGAAGTCGCGCAAGCCCGCGTTGCGCCAGTGGAACTGCACGGCCTCGCGCAGCATCAGGCCCTGCGCGGCCAGCATGCCCGCCTGCGCCTCGTCCGGAAACAGCACATGCCAGGACGACAGCGATGAGGCGTGGGCGAACTGCAGCGCACGGCCGAGCAATGCGCGGCGCGCGTCCTCGTTCCGCGCCAGCAGCCGCGCCCCCTGCACCGGAGTGAACGGCACCGCGCTGAGCAGCTTCGGATAATAGGCGAGGCCGCTGCGGGCATAGGCTTCGGCCCACGCCCAGTCGAAGACGAATTCGCCGTAGGAATGCGCCTTCTCGTAGAGCGGGAGCGCGGCGACCAGCGCCTCGCCCTGCCACAGCGTGAGATGGTGCGGCGCCCAGCCGGTTCCGGCACTGACGCAGCCGGATGCCTCCAGCGCATGGAGGAAGGCGTGCTGCAGGAAAGGCTGGCTGCCGGCGAGGGTGTTCCACGCTTCGGGCGCGATGTCCGAAATCGCGCCGGCTTGCCGCAGTTCGAAACCGTCGCCGGTGTTCGCGCCGGCGAGGGCAGGGTCGGGCGGGCCGTGGGGGTGGTTCGGCATGGGGCGGGGTAGGGCACTGAATCGGGCACGGGACGGCGCATTATCGTCAGCCCCCCGCGGGGCGGCAAGCCGCGATGTTGTATAGTTATGCGCCCATGAACCCGCTCAGAATCGCTGTCGCCCAGATCAACTGCACCGTCGGCGACCTCGCCGGCAATGCGCGCAGGATCCTCGAGTTGGCGCGCCAGCGCGCGCGAGCCGCTGGCGCCGACCTGATGCTGACGCCCGAACTGGCGCTCTGTCCGGCTATCCGCCGGAAGACCTGCTGCTGCGCGAGATTTCTACCGCGCCTGCGCAGCGCGAACTCGACGGCCTGGCGCGGCAGATCGCGCGGCATCGCCGTGGTCGTCGGCCATCCGCGAGCAACGTCGGCGAGCGGCGCTACAACGCGGCGTCCCTGGTGCAGCGACGGGCGCGGTCGTCGCCACCTATCGCAAGCAGCGCCTGCCCAATTACGAAGTGTTCGACGAGGAGCGCTATTTCGACTCCGGCGAAGCCCTGCGTGTGCGCGATTCAAGGGCGTGCGCTGCGGCATCAACATCTGCGCCGACGTCTGGGAAGCGGGCGCCGCCGACGCGGCGCGGCGCGCCGGCGCCGAACTGCTGCTGGTGCTCAACGCCTCGCCCTACCACATCAACAAGCAGGCAGCGGCGCTACGAGGTGCTGCGCGAGCGCATCGCCGACACCGGCATGCCGGTGGTCTACGCCAATCTGGTCGGCGGTCAGGACGAACTGGTGTTCGACGGCGCGTCCTTCGCCCTCGATCGCAGCGGCGAACTGTGTCGCATCAGTTGCCGCAGTTCGAGGAAGCGCTGGCCATCGTCGAATATTGCCGACGGCGAGCCGCGGCCGGGCGACAGTGCGCTGCCGAGCTGCCGCTCGAAGCCGAGGTCTACCGGGCGCTGGTCCTCGGCGTGCGCGACTACCTCGGCAAGAACGGCTTTCCCGGCGCCATCATCGGCCTGTCGGGCGGCATCGATTCGGCGCTGACGCTGTGCATCGCCGTCGATGCGCTGGGCGCCGACAAGGTGCGGGCGGTGATGATGCCGTCGCCCTACACGGCGCGAGATCAGCCTCGACGATTCGCGCGAGATGGTGCGCCAGCCTCGGCGTGCGCTACGACGAGATCGCCGATCGCGCCGGCGATGGCGACCTTCGCGGCCATGCTGGCCGCGGAATTCGCCGGCCTGCCGCGCCGATACGACCGAAGAGAACCTGCAGGCGCGCATCCGCGGCATGATCCTGATGGCGCTGTCGAACAAGACCGGCTCGCATCGTGCTGACCACCGGCAACAAGTCCGAAATGGCGGTCGGCTACTGCCACGCTCTACGGCGACATGGCCGGCGGTTTCGCGGTGATCAAGGACATCGCCAAGACCACTGGTCTATCGCCTGGCGCGCTACCGCAACAGCCGGTTCGCCGGTGATTCCCGAGCGCATCATCACGCGCGCCGCCGTCGGCCGAACTGAAGCCCGACCAGACCGACCAGGACAGCCTGCCGCCCTACGAGGTGCTCGATGCGATCATCGAGGCCTACATGGAGCACGACCGCAGTCCCGCGCGAGATCATCGCCGCCGGCTATCGCCGAGGCCGATGTGCGGCGCGTGGTGCAGCCTGCTCAAGCGCAGCGAATACAAGCGGCGCCAGGCGCCGGTCGGCATCCGCATCACCCAGCGCGGCTTCGGCAAGGACTGGCGCTATCCGATCACCAACCGCTACCGCGACCGTATTGAGGAGACCGTCATCGCCGCGAGCGCGCGGTTGAGCGCCATCCGCATCCGCGTCCTGGTCAATTTCAAGGAGTACAGATGAAGAAAATCGAAGCGATCATCAAGCCGTTCAAGCTGGACGAAGTGCGCGAGGCGCTGTCGGAGATCGGCGTCACCGGCCTGACCGTGACCGAAGTCAAGGGCTTCGGCCGGCAGAAGGGTCACACCGAGCTCTATCGCGGCGCCGAATACGTGGTCGATTTCCTGCCCAAGATCAAGATCGAGGTCGTGGTTGCCGACAGCATCGTCGAGCGGCGCATCGAAGCCATCGTCAAGGCTGCGCGCACCGGCAAGATCGGCGACGGCAAGATCTTCGTCGCCCCGGTCGAGCAGGTGGTGCGCATCCGCACCGGCGAAACCGACGAGGCGGCGATCTAGCCGAGTCGGCGGCCACGGGCCGCCCTGTCGTAGGGCGCGCCGTCACGCGCGGGCGGCTCACGGTTCGCTGGCTGGCCATGGGCCGCCCTACGGATTGGCCCTGTGCAGTGTCCCCGACGCGCTCAGGCCTTGGGTGCCCGCAGCAGCACCACGACGGCTCCGGCACCGCCCTCGGCCGCCCGTGCCTGGCAATAGGCCAGCACTTCCTGATGCTGGGCGAGCCAGGCCTTGACGTAGGCCTTGAGCACCGGCTCGCGGCCCGGCGAGCGCAGGCCCTTGCCGTGAATCACGCGCACGCAGCGCAGGCCGCGCTTCATGGCCTGCGCCAGAAATGCGCCCATCAGTTCCCGCGCCTCCTCGCGCGTGGAGCCGTGCAGGTCGAGCTGATCCTGCAGCACCCAGCGGCCGCGGCGCAGATCGCGCAGGACGGTGCGGGGCAGGCCGGGGCGCAGGAAGCAGAGTTCGTCGCCGCTTTCCAGCCGCAGTTCCAGCGGTTCCGGGGCGTGGAGGGATTCCTCCAGGGCCGCCCGTTCGTCCAGTTCGCGCTGCTTGGGAATGGCATCGGGCCGGGGCGGCTCGATGTGCACCCGGCGACGGTCGCGCAGCGGCCGCGTGTCCCCGACCGCGCTGCGGAACATCGCCAGTTCTTCCTCGGTCGGTGGAACCACGCCGCCGTGCTTCGGCATTCGAGTCGACGTCCCTAAGCCGGCAGCGCCGGAACCAGACAGGCTTGTCCGCTCCAAGCGGCCGGAAAACCCGCCATGTACGAACAAGGGGAGACTCCCCTTGTATATCCCCCGAGTTGGAACAAGGGGGCGAGCCCCCTTGCAGATCCCCTAAACCATCGTTCCGGTAGCTCGTCGCCAGAACTGTCACGATTGCAGTCTCAAGAGACTACGCTTAATGCGAAGTCAGACTGAGAGCGCCGATCGATCGGCGTTCCCCCGCGCCGATGATCTCCGCCCGGATCAACTCAGGCTGTCGAGATAGCGCTCGGCGTCGAGCGCCGCCATGCAGCCGGTGCCGGCCGAGGTGACGGCCTGGCGATAGACGTGGTCCTGCACGTCGCCGGCGGCGAACACGCCGGGAACGCTGGTCGCCGTGGCGTTGCCGCTGCAGTGCCGCCCTGCGGTGATGATGTAGCCGTTCTCCATCTCGAGCTGGCCGGCAAAGATTTCGGTGTTCGGCGCGTGGCCGATGGCGATGAACACGCCGTGCAGGGTGATGTCTTCGCGTGGCGCCGGTCTTGACGTTGCTTGATGCGCATGCCGGTGACGCCGGTCTTGTCGCCCAGCACTTCGTCCAGCGTGCTGGTCCCACTTGATCGTCACCTTGCCGGCCTTTCTCCCGCTCGAACAGCTTGTCCTGCATGATCTTCTCGGCGCGGAACTTGTCGCGGCGGTGCACCACCGTCACGTGGCGGGCGATGTTGGCCAGGTAGAGCGCTTCCTCCACGGCGGTATTGCCGCCGCCGATCACGGCCACGTCCTGGTTCTTGTAGAAGAAGCCGTCGCAGGTGGCGCAGGCCGACACGCCCTTGCCGGAGAAGGCCTGTTCCGAGGGCAGGCCGAGATACTTGGCCGTGGCGCCGGTGGCGATGATCAGGGCGTCGCAGGTGTAGGTGCCGCTGTCGCCGATCAGGGTCGATCGGCTTTTCGTTCAGCTTCGCGGTATGGATCTGGTCGAAGATGATCTCGGTGTCGAAGCGCTTGGCGTGCTGCTTCGAAGCGCGCCATGAGATCCGGGCCCTGCACGCCCTCGGCGTCGGCCGGCCAGTTGTCCACGTCGGTGGTCGTCATGAGCTGGCCGCCCTGGGCCAGGCCGGTGATGAGCACGGGACTCGAGATTGGCGCGCGCGGCGTAGACGGCGGCGGTGTAACCGGCTGGGCCGGAGCCGAGGATCAGCAGGCGGCAGTGACGCGTGGTGCTCATGTCGGAATCCTTGTTCGATGTGTAGTGATGGACGCAGCGAATTATAGCGAGCGCCCGTTGCGCGGCCCCGGCACCCTCTGCGGCGCGGATCATCCGTTCGGGTGACCTTGCTGGACCGCAGGGTCAAATGCCCTATAATCTTCACGACTACAAGACTGCGGCTTACCGCCTGCCGTCAACTTTGCGGTCGCCGCGCCGTAACCGAACAATAGACCAAGCAAAGGATGTCCATGGCGACCGGAAGCATGCGTTACCGTAGCGGCGTTGCGCACGTTCTCGATGTTCAACGGCGTGCCTGAGGCGAGCGCTGCAGACGATCGCCCGCGATGGCCATGATGCGCCGCGTGGCACGCAACGCCACGGTCGTTCATGCCGGCGACCGTACCGATTTCGTCTATCTGATCCTCTCCGGCAGCCTCAAGGTGCTGGTCAGCGACGAAGAGGGGCGCGAGGTGATCCTGTCCATGCTCGGTCCCGGCGAACTGTTCGGCGAGATGGGCGTGCTGGACGACAATCCGCGCTCCGCCACCGTGGTCGCCGTGAGACCGTGCGACCTGGTGATCATCTGCCAAGACCGATTTCAAGCGGGCCTGCAGGAGAACTTCGACGTCTCGCACTACATCATGCGCAACCTGGTGCAGCGTCTGCGCAAGGCGGACCGCAAGATCGAGAGCCTGGCGCTGATGGATGTCTATGGCCGCGTCGCCCGCCTGCTGCTGGATATGGCGGAAACGGTCAATGGCCAGCAGGTCGTCACGCGCAAGATTTCCAAGCAGGACATCGCCAAGATGATCGGCGCCTCGCGCGAGATGGTCAGCCGCGTCATGAAGGACCTGCAGATGCAGGGTACTGATCGAAGAAGGCGACGGCAAGCATCGTCCTGCACGATGAATATCAGCTTCCGCCTGACCTGGTCCGCCGGCGCCGGCCGGCGGATGCGCCTTCGTCTTATAATGTCCACCGTCGATGCGCCGCTGCGCGCCAGTTGCCCTGATCCCGTTTTCGCTGCGTGCCGGACAAGTCCGCTTCACATCCGCTGCCCGAGAAGATCGCCGCCTGCTGCAGGAAGCGCGCTGGTTGATGCTGGGCGGCTGCGCCGTTTATCGTGGCGCTGATCCTGGCCGGCTACGATCGGGCCGATCCCGGCTGGTCGGCCACCGTCGGCCGTGAAGCACGTCGTCAATCCCGGCGGCCGCTTCGGCGCCTGGCTGGCCGACCTGATGCTCTACCTGTTTGGGCTTTCGGCCTGGTGGTGGGTCGGGTTCTTCGTCTTTCTGATCTTCTGGGGTTACCGGCGCCTGAACGGCTGGCTGCATTGCCGACCGGCGGCCCTTCTTCATCGCCCTGGGCGGCTTTCTGCTGCTGCTGGTGGCCAGCAGCGGGCTCGAGGCCCTGCGCTTTCACAGCCTGCACGCCGAGCTGCCGCTGATGCCCGGCGGCATGCTGGGGCACGAGGCCAGCCGCGCCGTGGTCGCTGATGTTTCGGTTATCTCGGCGGCACGCTGCTGCTGCTTGCCCTGGTGTCGGTCGGGTTCAGCCTGTTCACCGGCCTGTCCTGGCTCAAGCTGGCCGAACGTACTGGTGCCTTGGTGTCGAGTGGCTGCTGTTCGCCGCGATCGCCGCCTGGCAGCGACTGGCAGGACCGGCGCCTCGGGCGCGAGGTGGCGCAGCAGCGCGAGGAGGTCGTGGAAGTCGACGCGGCGCCGCATCGAGGAGCAGCAGCCGGTGCGCATCGAGCCGGCCGAGGTGGAGATCCGCAAGTCGGACCGGCGCGACAAGGGAGCGGCAGCAGCCGCTTGTTCCTCGAACTGCCCGGCGGCGTGCTGCCGCCGCTGGCGCTGCTCGATGAACCGGCGCCACGAGACCGCAGCCGCCGTCACCGGAGACGCTGGAATTCACCTCGCGCCTGATCGAGACGCAAGCTGGCCGACTTCGGCGTCGAGGTGAAGGTGCTGGCCGCCTATCCGGGGCCGGTGATCACGCGCTACGAAATCGAGCCGGCGGTCGGCGTCAAGGGCAGCCAGATCGTCAATCTGGTCAAGGATCTGGCGCGCGCGCTGTCGGTGGTGAGCATCCGCGTGGTGGAGACCATTCCCGGCAAGTCCTGCATGGGGCTGGAAATTCCCAATCCCAAGCGGCAGATGGTGAGGCTGTCCGAAATCCTCGATTCGCTCGCCTACCACGACATGAGCTCGCCGCTGGCGCTGACGCTGGGCAAGGACATCGGCGGCCAGCCGGTGGTGGTCGATCTGGCCAAGATGCCGCACCTGCTGGTGGCCGGTACCACCGGCTCCGGCAAGTCGGTGGCGATCAACGCCATGATCCTGTCGCCTGCTCTACAAGGCCGAGCCGCGGCAGGTGCGCCTGATCCTGGTCGACCCGAAGATGCTGGAGCTTTCGGTCTACGAGGGCATCCCGCACCTGCTGGCGCCGGTGGTCACCGACATGAAGCAGGCGGCCAACGCGCTCAACTGGTGCGTCGGCGAGATGGAGCGGCGCTACAAGCTGATGTCGGCGCTGGGCGTGCGCAACATCGCCGGCTACAACCACAAGGTGGCGGAGGCGGAGAAGGCCGGCAAGCCGCTGCCGAATCCCTTCACGCTGACGCCGGAAGCGCCCGGAGCCGCTGCAGCACCTGCCCTTCATCGTGGTCATCATCGACGAACTGGCCGATCTGATGATGGTGGTCGGCAAGAAGGTGGAGGAACTGATCGCCCGCCTGGCGCAGAAGGCGCGCGCCGCCGGCATCCATCTGATGCTGGCCACCCAGCGCCCGTCGGTGGACGTGATCACCGGCCTGATCAAGGCCAACATCCCGACGCGCATCTCCTTCCAGGTGTCGAGCAAGGTCGATTCGCGCACCATCCTCGACCAGATGGGCGCCGAAGCCGCTGCTCGGGCCAGGGCGACATGCTCTACCTGGCGCCGGGCACCGGCCTACCCGGTGCGCGTGCATGGCGCCTTCGTCGCCGACGACGAAGTGCACCGGGTGGTCGAGCACCTGAAGAGCATGGCCCAGCCGGACTATGTCGACGGCATGCTCGATGGCGCGCCGGCGGACGGCGAGGGCGAGGTCGGCGCCGAGGGCGGCAGCGGCGACGGCGAAGACCGATCCGCTCTACGATCAGGCGGTGGAGATCGTGCTCAAGACGCGCCGGCCCTCCATCTCGCTGGTGCAGCGCCATCTGCGCATCGGCTACAACCGCGCCGCGCGCCTGATCGAAGCAGATGGAGCGCGCCGGCCTGGTGTCGCGCCATGGGCGCCAACGGCAACCGCGAGGTGCTGGTGCCGGCGCGGCCGAGTGAACTTGCGCCGCGTGAACTCAGTGAGCCGCGGCGTCAACGCTGGCGGCTGCGCTGCCGTGCCTCCGATGACCGGTCGCTACTGACAGCGATGATACCTGGCAAGCGCCTTGATCTCTTCCTTGCCTCGCTGGCGCCCCTTCGCCGTCTGCGGCGAGCGCCATCGGACAGCTCCACGCCTTTCTCGACGGCGCCAAGACGGGCAGAGCCAGCTTCGCCCAGACGGTGATCGCCAAGTCGGGCCGCAAGCCGCAGGAGGCGAGCGGCACGCTGCTGTTCTCGCGCCCCGGCAAGTTCCGCTGGACCTACGACAAGCCCTACTACCAGCTCATCGTCGGCGACGGCGAGAAGCTCTGGGTCTATGACAAGGATCTGAACCAGGTGACGGTCAAGAAGCTCGGGCAGGCGCTGGGCGGCAGTCCCGGCGGCGCTGCTGGCCGGCGACAACGAGCTGGGAGACGCAACTTCACGCTCAAGGACGCCGGCGCAGCGACGGGCTGGACATGGCTCGAGGCCATCCCCAAGGCGCAGGACAGCACCTTCGAGCAGCATGCGCATCGGCTTTTCCGGCAACCTGCCGCGGCGTCATGGAACTGCGCGACAACTTCGGCCAGACGACGACGCTTGCACGTTCGCGCAATCTCGAGCGCAATCCGCGCGCTGCACGCCGCCGCAGTTCCGCTTCACGCCGCCCAAGGGTGCCGATGTCGTCGGCGAGTGAGCCGGCTCTGTTCGGCCGATGTCGACGCTGCAGCGGCTCGACCTGTTCGCACCGCCGTCCCCCACGCGCCGCTGGCCGAGCCGCTGCGGCCGCAGACCACTCGACGAGGTGGTCGGCCAGGCGCATCTGCTCGGCGCCGGGCAAGCCGCTGCGCCTGGCGTTCGCAGTCCGGCAAGCCGCACTCGATGATCCTGTGGGGGCCGCCCGGCGTCGGCAAGACGACGCTGGCGCGGCTGATGGCCGAGGCCTTCGATGCCGAATTCATCGCGCTGTCGGCGGTGTTCTCCGGCGTCAAGGACATCCGCGAGGCGGTTGCCGCGCGCCGAACAGACGCTGGCAGCCAGCGGCCGGCGCACCATCCTGTTCGTCGACGAGGTGCATCGCTTCAACAAGGCGCAGCAGGACGCCTTCCTGCCCTATGTCGAGCACGGGCTGATCACCTTCATCGGCGCGACCACCGAGAATCCCTCGTTCGAGGTCAATTCCGCGCTGCTGTCGCGCGCTGCGGTCTATGTGCTGCAAAGCCTGACCGAGGACGAACTGGGCGTGCTGTTCGATCGTGCGCGTGCAGGCAGGCGCTGCCCGGACCTGGACTTCGACGACGATGCCCGCGACGCGGCTGATCGGCTTCGCCGACGGCGATGCGCGGCGCCTGCTCAACCTGCTGGAGCAGATGCGCACCGCCGCGCAGGCCGGCGCCGTGACGCCACATCGATGCCGCGTTCGTCGACGCGACGCTGGCGCAGAACCTGCGCCGCTTCGACAAGGGCGGCGACGCCTTCTACGACCAGATCTCGGCCCTGCACAAGTCGGTGCGCGGCTCCAACCCCGACGCCGCGCTCTACTGGCTGGTGCGCATGCTCGACGGCGGCGCCGATCCGCTCTACCTCGGCGCGGCGCATCGTGCGCATGGCGGTGGAGGACATCGGCCTCGCCGATCCGCGCGCGCCTGGAGCTGGCGCTCGAAGCCTGCGCACACCTACGAGCGGCTGGGCTCGCCCGGAGGGCGAACTGGCGCTGGCCGAGGCGGTGATCTATCTCGCCTGCGCGGCCAAATCGAACGCCGTGTACGTCGCCTATAATGCGGCGCGCGCCTTCGTCGCCGAAGACGGTTCGCAGGCCGGTGCCGCTGCATCTGCGCAACGCGCCGACGCGGCTGATGAAGGAACTCGGGCTACGGCAAGGACTACCGCTATGCGCACGACGAGCCCGAAGGCTACGCGGCGGGCGAGAACTACTTTCCCGAGGGCATGCCGCGGTCGGATGGTATCGCCCGACCGACCGCGGCCTGGAAGCAAAGATCGCGCGAGAAGCTCGCGCACCTGCGCGAACTCGACCGCAAGGCGCGGAAGGCATAGCAGTACGGCATGTCTGCCCAGATCATTTGCGACGCCAACGACGAGCCGCAGATCTGTGCAGGCAGCATGGCAAGGCGATAGCTTCGACGAGGTCATCGATGATCTGGATATGAAGTAACAACGACAGGAATCTGATCATGCTCGACATTCAACTGCTCAGAAGCCATCCGAAGCGGTCGCAGCCGACTCGCCAGCCGCGGCGGCACGCCCTCGACGTCGCCGGATTCCAGGCGCTGGAGGACGAGCGCAAGCCGCTACAGACGCGCACCCAGGAACTGCAGGCCAAGCGCAACGCCTTGTCCAAGCAGATCGGCCAGCTCAAGGCCAAGGGTGAGGACGCGGGCGCCGTCATGCAGGAGGTCGCGGGCATCGGCGATGACGCTCAAGGCCAGCGAGACGCGAACTCGGCGGCACTGCTGGCGCAAGCATCGACGATTTCGTGGCGGTGATTCCGAACCTGCCGCACGAAAGCGTGCCGCTCGGCGAAGTCGGCCGACGACAACGTCGAGGTGCATCGCTGGGGCACGCCGCGCAGCTTCGACTTCCCGGTCAAGGATCACGTCGATCTCGGCGCAGCGCTCGGCGGACTGGACTTCGAGACCGCGGCCAAGATCAGCGGTGCGCGCTTCTCGCTGATGCGCGGCGCGCTGGCGCGGCTGCATCGCGCGCTTGCCCAGTTCATGCTCGACGTGCATACCGCGCGAGCACGGCTACACCGAGGTCTATGTGCCTTATCTGGTCAATGCCGACGAGCATGTTCGGCACCGGGCAGCTGCCCAAGTTCGAGGAAGACCTGTTCAAGGTGAGCCACCGGGGTCGAGCTGGGCCCGGGCCGACGCAGCGATCCTCGCGGACGAGTGGCCGGACAGTGCAATGCTGTACCTGATTCCGACCGCCGAAGTGCCGGTCACCAACATCGTGCGCGACACATCCTGCGCCGATGCGCTGCCGCTCAAATTCGTCTGCCATACGCCGTGCTTCCGCTCCGAGGCCGGTTCCTACGGCAAGGACACGCGCGGCATGATCCGCCAGCACCAGTTCGACAAGGTCGAACTGGTGCAGCATCGAGCGCCCGAGCAATCCTGGCAGGCGCTGGAGGAACTGACGCGCCATGCCGAGATCATCCTCGAAAAGCTCGAACTGCCGTACCGCCGTGTCGCGCTGTGCACCGGCGACATGGGCTTCTCCGTCGGCCAAGACCTACGATCTCGAAGTCTGGCTGCCGGCGCAGAACACCTACCGCGAAATCTCGTCCTGCAGCAACTTCGAAGCCTTCCAGGCGCGGCGCATGCAGGCGCGCTTCAAGAACGAGAAGGGCAAGAACGGAACTGGTGCACACGCTCAACGGCTCCGGCCTGGCCGTCGGCCGCACGCTGGTCGCCGTGCTGGAGAACTACCAGAACGCCGACGGCAGCGTGACCGTGCCGACGGTGCTGCGCCCGTACATGGGCGGGCTGGAGCGGATCGCAAAGTCGTAGTCCGCGGGGCGATAGCGTCCGCGAACTCCCTCTCCCCGCGCGCGGGGAGAGGGCGGGGGTGAGGGGCAAGGCTTCCCGCAAGCACGTGAGCTTGCCCCCTCACCCTGCCCTCTCCCCCACGTTCGTAGTGGAGAGGGAGTCAGATGCGCGATCGCCTTGGTCGCAGGCCGCCCCTATCCCCCGTCGCCCCAGGCTTGGTGCTACAATCCGCGCCTCGCGGAGAGGTGCCAGAGCGGTCGATCGGGGCGGTCTCGAAAACCGTTGTACTCGCAAGAGTACCGTGGGTTCGAATCCCA